>NZ_CM145488.1:0-1840000 GCF_055521575.1 Novosphingobium sp. BL-S-24 | reverse complement strand
GCGTTCGTTCTGAGCCAGGATCAAACTCTCAAGTTTGCGTCCAATCTCACAACAGGACGAGCCAAACGACCCGCCTCCTGACGTAAAATCAATTCAGGGTTCATAACCCCTGCACATATCTAAACGTATGGTTACGTTAGGACATGCAAAAGGCCACGACTAAATAACTGCCACCCCGAGCCCTGAAGCCCCAGGAGCAGGCGCCGTCGCCCACATGTCCCTTCATCTAAAACCAACAATGTCAAAAAGCACAACCAAGACACAAAACCCGGACAACCAGACATCCCCGGCTTTAACCTCGGAGAGCATGTTGCCCGTCAATGCTTGGCGACCTCAGCGGCGGTAAACCGTGCTCCGCTGCGGTGAACAGCCCTCTAAGGAAGGCCCACGAGTCGGTCAATACCGATTTTCAAAAAATCGTAATCAACCGCTGTCACACTCTCTACCTTTCGACGTTCCTGCCGAAAAGTAAGCCGCGCCGTCGATCGCATTCATTGAACATCGTGCAGCCGTTGGGCCACTTCCGCGTTCGCTTTCGCAGCATGATTGCTTCACTCGGCTCAGGTGCTATCGCGTTGCAGGTGATTACAAAGTTCAAAACGCCGCTCTGGCCTTTGAGGGTCGGGATGCTGGGCCTGATCCTGGCCGCCACAGGATGTGCAGCCCGGAACGAAGCATCAGGAGGCGTCCAGGCTGCATCGTCTTCACCAGTACCCGTTGCGCCAGTTGCTCCTGCCCCACCGGCGTGGTGGCGTCAGGCGGGGGACCCGGTGCTGGCCACACTGATCCAGCAAGGCCTCGATCGGAGCCAGGAGGTGGCCTGTCGTATCACCAGCCTACGCGAGTATGATCGCGAAGTGGCCGAGAATGCTGGCCGCATCGGCACGAAACTGGGCCGTTTGTTGGGCGACAAAAGCGCGCTGCCAGACCCTGGTGCGCGAGACCAACGGATCGAGCGGGTATCGGTTCGCCGTTCAAGGCTGGCCCGACAGATCGCATTGGCATACGTCGATGTTCGGCGTCTCCAGCAAGACATCGCGCTGCGTACGGGTTTGCGTGACCAGTACAAGGACAACGCAGAAGTGGCTCAGTTCCGTCGTGAAGCTGGGCTGGTTTCCGGCATCGACGGCGCTCTTGCTCGGTCGCAGGATGAGACGGCCCAGGGTGAGCTCGGCTTTGCCCAAGGCCGCCTGGATTGGGCGGTGGAAGAGCTGGCCAGACTGGTCGGTGATACGCCGCAGGATCTTGTCGCGCGATTGGGGGCGCCGGGATCGCTTCCCGATCCGGCGGTCGATCCAGTGACCATCGCGGACGCACAAGACCCCCGCCGGGCTTCACTCGCGGACGCTGTCTTGAGGGAAGCAAGACTTTCACAGGCGTTGGCCGAAGCACAGCGGACGGTGAAAGATGCTCGCAGCGCGTATCGGCAAGGCGCCGGGTCTTTCGCGATGCTCTATGTTGCTGAAGCCGCCGCCGTCGCCGTGCAACTGGCATTGGTTGACGCGCGCGCAGGCCGGATTTCCACGACGCTGGACGTATGGTCGGGCAAGGACGCCGACTGGGCGAAGCAAGGGCTGGAGCCCGTCGTCGCGGATAGCCCGTTGGCCAAGGATGGTACCATTACGGTGACGGCTGGTTGTGACTGAACAGACCGCTCATAGCCCGCTCGATACGTTGCTTGGCGGAGCCCCGCGTGGGGTAATGCGGCACTGGCTCAGCCTGCTGCTGCTGGCGATGGCTGCGTTGGGGGCAATGATATTTTTCGTTCGCTTCGTGACCGGAGAGGATTCGCCATACTATTCCGCCCCCGTGGAGCGCGGAAACCTGATCCCCCTCGTTTCGGAGCGCGGGATTGTCCACGGCTCCGGCGAGGAACCGATCGTCGCGGGGATCCCCGGGCGAATCGCCTGGATTTCCGCAAAGACTAACGGGGAAGTGACCAAGGGCGAAGTGCTGGCGCGGATCGAGGCAGGGCAGGTTGCCGGTGCGGTAGCCGTCGATCGCTCGCGCCTGACGGCTGCCAGGGCCACGCTGGATGCAGCGCGGATCGATGCGCAGGACACAGGTTCGCGGCTTGCACGGTTCGAAAGCGTGTGGAAGCGATCGGGCGGGCGAGCGCCGGCTCTCAACGAGATTGAACGAGCGAGGGCGGATGCCCGCCGTGCCGACCTCGCCGCCAAAGCCGCACAGGCAGAAGTTCAGGCAGCGCAGCGTCAATTGAAGGACAATCAGGCGTTACAAGCCGAAACCGAAGTGCGCGCACCTATTTCGGGGACGCTGGTCACCCGGCATGTGCAGGCTGGCCAGGTGGTGAACCTGAACCAGCCGCTCTACACGATCGCGGCGGGACTCTCCCCCATGACAATCGACGTTCCGATGTCCATGCAGTCCGGATCTTCGATCAAGCCCGGCACCATGGCGAAGGTCCGGCTCGATCAGATGCCGGATACGCCGCAATCGGCGAAAGTGACGCTGATCAGGGTAAGCCCGCCGCCGCAGTCAGCGCCGCCACGGGCCGTGTTCACGATCGAGACCCCCGACCCCAAAGTACGGCCAGGAATGGCGGCTACGGTGGAGATCGAGCTTTCTGAACGGCGCAATGTCTTGCTGGTGCCGGATGCTGCGCTGGTGTTCGAGCCGATGCCGCAGCAAGGTCGGCGGCGTCCTCGCATTTACGTGCTCGAGGATGGCGAGCCGCGGAGGGTGTACGTCTCTGTCGGTGGCAGCGATGGCAAGCGCACCGAGGTCTTCGCCAATGACCTTGAGCCAGGGAGCCGAGCGATCATCGGTTGGCGGGATGGGACGAGCAGAACCGACAAGTCAGGTAGCTGACAGGTTTGCGCTGCAACAATGAGACTACTCGTGCGTATCCGCAGCGAGGCTCGTTTGAACAACCAGAGGATTCGCCGTTCTGCTTAATGACGCGCAGATGTCGCGCCGCACGGCCGTCAGGATTTTCGCAATGCTGGCAGCCGCCACCGCCGCGCCGGGTGGTCTTGCCGCCGCAACCGCAGGTCGCCTGGGTGCGGCGTCGCCGTTTTCGTGGCAGCGCCTCGTGTCCCGGGCCAAGGCGCTGGCGGGTAAGCCTTTCATCGCTGTACCCGACTCGGTTCATGCCGCAGCGGACTATGATGCGGCAGTCCGGCTGACATACGGAGCCGCTCAATCCATCGCTGGGAATGTGCGCCTGTTCCCGGCGACGCGTGAAACGGCCCCCAAACCGGTGACGATCGCCATCGTCGAAAACGGTCAAGCGCGGGACATCGTCAATACGGATGGACTGTTCGTCGGCAATCAAAACACCGATGCCGCCGGGTTCAGAGTGATGGACAATACCGGAAAAAGCGATTGGCTGGCTTTTCAGGGTGCCAACTATTTCCGGTCGTCGGGCGGGCGCGATCAATATGGGCTGTCGGCGCGTGCGGTGGCGATCGATACCGGGCTTGATGGCACGGAAGAATTTCCGGCCTTTACTCATTTCTGGATCGAGCAGACCGGACCTGACACGGTACGCGTTCATGCGCTGCTAGATGGGCCAAGCCTTACCGGAGCATATGCTTTCGATTGTCGCAAGGGATCGGACAGCGTCACACAGCAGGTAACAGCAGCTCTGTTCATGCGGCGCAATGTGCGACAGCTGGGAGTAGCTGCAGCGTCGAGCATGTTCTGGTACGACCAATCCAGCCCCCCAAGAGCGCGGCGGGATTGGCGGCCGGAAATCCACGATTCGGATGGGTTGGCGATCTGGTCAGGCGATGGTGAGCGGATCTGGCGGCCGCTGGAAAATCCTTCCGCAGCGACGCTCAATTCATTTCGCGCCGTATCGCCCAAAGGCTTCGGCCTTCTGCAGCGCGACCAGGAATTCGATCACTATCAGGATGATGGTGTTTTCTACGATCGCCGCCCCTCACTGTGGGTGGAGCCGAAAGGCGATTGGGGAACAGGCGCGGTGTGCCTTTACGAAATGCCTACCCAAAGCGAAACGATGGATAACATCGCCATGTTCTGGCGGAGCGACAGACCGGCCAAGGCAGGTGAACGGCGCGATCTGGGCTATAAGCTGACGTGGACTTCAAACGATCCGACAGCTGATCGTGCGTCGCGATGTGTCGATCTGTACGACGGTCCGGGCGGCATTCCCGGTGCCCCGCCGGTGGCCGGCGTGCGCAAGTTCGTATTCGATTTTGAAGGTCCTGCTCTGGCCGGGCTTGATCGCAATAGCGGTGTCGTTGCGGAAACCGATCTGCCCAAGGGAGCCATTTCCTCTGCCACGGCTTATCCGTTGGCCCGGAAAGATGCGCGCTGGCGCGTCATGCTGGATGTGAGGACCAAGGATTTGACCCAGGCCCAGTTCCGCCTCTTCCTGAAGCGTGGTGATACGGCGCTAAGCGAGACCGTGATCAAAGCGATTGGCGCGGGGGACGACGCGTGACTGTAAGGCCAGCGGTCCCCTTGCCGATGCTCCCGGCGGAAGCTCCTTTGGGGATGCCGGTGCAGAACCTGTATGGCAACCCGCCCGGCGCCATCGAGGTTTTGACCAGCCCGCACGGCATGCTGGTGAAGCGGTTGCTGCTCATCGCGCTGACGGCGGTGATCGGCCTTGCCGCGTCGAGCGCCGTCCGCATGGAACTGTCGCGCGATGGCCTGGATCTGGTGGAAGTGGCGCTTCTGCTCTTTTTCGTGCCGCTGTTTTGCTGGATCGCTTTCGGGTTTGTCACGTCGACGGTCGGTTTTCTGAAGCTGATCACCGGGGAGCACCCGGGCTTCACCGCTCTTCCAAGCCCAGCCGCCAGTCTCAGGCATCGCACTGCGGTGCTGATGCCGGTCTATAACGAAGGCGTCGAGGAAGTCTTCGCTCGCGTCCGAGCGATGGCGCACTCGATTGCGGCTTCGGGCGGTGCGCCCTGGATCGACTTCTTCATCCTCAGCGATTCCAATCCGTTCCACGGCAAGCGCGAGGAAGCGGCGTGGCGGGAACTGGCGGCCGAAGCGCCGATCAAAGTCTATTATCGCCGCAGGGAAAAGAACACCGCCCGCAAGCCCGGCAACATTGCCGAGTGGGTCCGCCGTTTCGGTTCCTCCTACGAGTGCATGCTGATCTTGGACGCGGATTCGATGATGAGCGGCGACACGATCGTCGGCATGGCATCGATCATGGAAGAGCGCCCGTCGATCGGCTTGCTGCAGACCGTGCCGATGATCACCAACGCGCGAACCCTTTTCCAGCGGTGGATGCAGTTCGCCAGCGAGGCGTACGGCCCGATCGCGAGCGCGGGGCTGCTCTGGTGGTCAGGGGCGGAGTCGAACTTCTGGGGCCATAATGCGATTGTCCGCACACGCGCCTTCGCCGAATCCTGCGGTCTTCCCGAATTGCCCGGGAAGGCCCCGTTCGGCGGTCATATCCTGAGCCACGACATGCTGGAATCTGCGCTGCTGAGGCGGCGGGGATGGGCTGTCCACATGGTGATGATCGGCGGCAGCTATGAAGAATTCCCCCCCACGATCGTGGACCTCGCCATTCGTGATCGTCGATGGATGCAGGGCAACCTGCAGCATATCCAGCTTCTGGACGCCGCAGGGTTGCACTGGACCAGCCGCCTGCATCTGCTGATCGGAGCGTCCGCTTACCTGACCTCACCCGGGTGGCTGCTGCTGATACTTACCATGATCGGCCAAGTGGCCACCCAGGGAACGGGGGGCGGATTCGTTACGCTCGCTCCGCCCAGCGTTTTAGCTCTTACGGTGGTTCTGCTGTTCGGCCCGAAGCTGATGGGCACCATCTGGATGCTTGCCGATCGTGATCGCCGCCGCAGTTTCGGCGGAACCGGTGCCATTCTGCGGACGGTTCCGCTGGAGATCGTGCTGGGCATGCTGATGGCTCCAGTAACGATGGTAACCCAAACCAAGGCGCTACTCGGCTTGCTGCTGGGCATTTCGGCGGGGTGGAACACTCAATCGCGCAACGCCCGCCGGATTCCCATCCGTGAAGTTTTGCCAGACTTGCGCGAGCATCTGTTGCTGGGCGTTGCTTTGGCGGCGACGGCCTTCCTGGATACGTCGACCGCCTTGTGGCTCTCCCCGATTATCATCGGGCTGCTTCTGTCGCCTTGGCTGATCAGCTTGACGTCAAGCGAGGCGCTTGGAGCGAAGGCGGAAGCCGCCCGTTTCTTCCAGGTGCCCGAGCCCGGCATCACCGAGACGCCCCGCCTGCCCCATCCCGAACCGCGCGCGCCGTCGAACGATCACGCGGTGGTCGAAGCCTGACTGCCGAATAGCCTCGCCGCTGTCTGCGGGGCAGATGGGAAATACAGGTGCATGTAGCTCGCCGTCAGCGAGCCATGCCGGTAGATCGCTTCTCCGTCCCGGCCATCCGGTGTGATCGATCGGGCCAACGGGGTGAGAGGCGTATCCAACGAGGAGTAATGGAATGTGTGGCCGGTCATGACCCCATCCTCCAGCGCTACCTGCTGCATCCCAAGCGCCCCCAGTCGAGGCTGCATCGTTGCCCGGCCCGGGAAAATGCCCGGCAACTGAGCGCTATATCCGCTCAAGTCTGTGAGCGCCTCGCAGGTATACAGCATACCGCCACACTCGGCGAGGATCGGCAGGTTTCGCTCATGATGCTCGCGTATAGCGGCAATCATCGATGCGTTGGCGCTCAACCTATCCAGATGCAGTTCCGGGTACCCTCCAGGCAGCCAGACAGCATCGCAGGGCGGCAGATGGTGGTCAGCCAATGGGGAAAAGAACTCCAACCTGGCCCCCGATTGCACAAGGCAATCGACGTTGGCGGGGTAGATGAAAGCGAATGCCTCATCACGCGCTATCGCAATGCGCCTGCCCTCCAGAGACTTCTGCGCATCGGGGTCTACCGCAGATGGGGCAAACCGGACCGGCGGCGGAAGCTGCCGCGCTTCGTCCGGTAGTAGCTCCGCAAGGTGGTCCAGCCGGCGATTGAGATCGGCCACTTCGCTCGCCTGCACCAGTCCCAGATGCCGCGATGGCAGCGAACTCTCAGTGTTGCGCGCCACAGTGCCCCACCAGTTGATGGTGTCAGGGATTCCCTGCCGGAGCAATTCCGCATGCCGCGGCGTGCCGACCTTGTTGGCGAGCACCGCGTGAAGATCCAGCCCCGAACGATACGTCGCAAGCCCATGCACCAGCGCACCGAAAGTTTGCGCCATCGCCGATCCGTCGAGTATCGCGAGCACGGGCAGGCCAAACCGCTGCGCGACGTCTGCCGCACACGGATCGCCGTCGAACAGGCCCATCGCTCCTTCGATAAGGATGAGATCAGCCTCGCCCGCCGCCGTGTACAGCATATCGCGGCATTGTTCTTCGCCGCACATGAACAGGTCCAGCTGATAGACCCGCTCGCCACAGGCGGCTTCCAGAATCATCGGGTCCAGGAAGTCCGGCCCGCATTTGAACACCTTCACCCGGCGTCCCGTGTTTCGATGGTGCCGCGCCAAGGCAGCCGTCAGCATCGTCTTGCCCTGGCCGGAAGAGGGTGCCGTCACCAGCAATGCCGGGCAATCATGGTGGAGGCCGTTCGTCATCGCTGCCGAGTATGCGCGTTAACTTTTGCGCGCAAGCATCGGGTACTTGCACGTGGCGGCATCGCACGATAGTTGCCGCGCCGCGACAGGTTCCCCGCAAGGGGATCAAAAGGGAACGCGGGTGTGATGCCCGGGCTGCCCCTGCAACTGTAAGCGGTGAGCCATCGGCCATCACGCCATTGGAACCTTCGGGTTCTGAGAAGGCGGCCGAACCGGCACTGACCCGTGAGCCAGGAGACCTGCCTGACGCAGTCGTTCTTCGACCGGACAGGGTGTGCCGGACGGACGGGGGTGTGAACTCCTAGCGTGACGACAGCCTGACAGCGTGAGGCTCATCGCCTTTCGCCGTCGATGTCGTCTGCTGAAGGATCATACATTGCACGCCCGTATTCCCGCTTTCCTTGCGCTTGCCCTCGCCTCATCCCCCGCCCTGGCGGAAACTGCCCCTGATATGGCCGTCGACATATCTGGCAGCGGAGAGGGAGCGGAAGAACGCATCGTCGTGTCCGCCCTGCGCACCCCCGTGGCCGCAGAGCGAGTTTCCGCGCTGGTCACCATCCTGGATGAACCGGCGATCGTCGCGCTGCAACCAGTCGCCGTTACCGATGCCTTGCTGCGCACTCCGGGCATCAGCCTGTCGCGCAATGGCGGCTATGGCACCACCACATCGCTACGCATCCGCGGAGCCGACGCCGGGCAAAGCGTAATGGTGATAGACGGCATGCGCCTGTCCGATCCTTCGTCGACGGCGGGTGGTTACGGATTTTCCAACCTCCTGCTCGATGACATCGATCGGATTGAAATTCTGCGTGGCCCTCAATCCATCCTGTGGGGCAGCGACGCGATCGGCGGTGTCATCAATGTACGCACCCGTCGCCCCACCCAGCCGCTGGAGGGCAGCTTCGCCCTGGAGGCAGGCACGCACGACACCGTATCGGCGCGCGCCGGGATCGGCGGCACGTCCGAGGCGGTAGACTGGCGTCTCGCGGGTTCACGGTTCACGACAGACGGGATCTCCGCCCGGTCGAATGGGACAGAGGCGGATGGCTACACCCGTTCCGGTGCAAGTGGCACCGTTACCGTCCGGATCGCCCCGGGCGTCAGTCTTGACCTGCGTGGCTACTGGTCGAAATCCAACAACGATTTCGACGGGACATCTGGCGATACCCGCGCCTACGGGCTCACTCGGGAGTGGTCTGGCTATGCCGGCCTGAACTTCGCGCTCTTCGACGGGCGACTGTTAAACCGGCTGGCTGTTCTGCAGGGCGAGACCGATCGCGAGAACTACGATCCCGCGCGCAGGATCAGGCAGATCAGCTTCGATGCCCACGGCCGGGTGCGTCGCTTTGAATATCAGGGTACGTACACTTTCTCTGACACCATACAGGCCGTATTCGGTGCCGAGCGCGAAGAACAGCGGATGACGACGGCGTCGCCCTCCAACAGCACTACGCCGTATGTGCTCACCCCCAATAGCGTGGACACCGATAGCCTATACGGCGAGTTGCGCGTGTCGCCGGTTCGAGGGCTGACGCTGAATGGGGGGGCACGGTATTCCGACCAGTCCCGTTTCGGCAGCAACACCGTGGTCAGCGCAGGAGCCGTATTCACGCCCAATGACGGCGCCACCATCCTGCGCGCCAGTTATTCTGAGGGCTACAAGGCACCGTCGCTCTATCAGTCGTTCAGCATTTACGGCACGGCGGACCTTGTTCCGGAAAAAGCCAATGGCTGGGAAGTGGGTGCGGAACAGCATCTGGGCGACGTGCTTCATGTCGCCGCCACCTGGTTCAATCGTGATACCGACAATCTGATCGATTTCTCCAACTGTCCGGTCCGGGGAACACTGCCCGCCGCCTGCTACATACCCGGCACCTCGACCTCGCGCCTGGGGTACTATGCCAACGTGAAGGCAGCCAAGGCGGAGGGCATCGAACTGTCTGCATCGGGCAGGCTTGGCGTGCTGTTCGCCAACGGAAACTACAGCTGGATCAGGGCGGAAGATCGCACTCCGGGTGCTACCTATGGGCGCCAGCTCCAACGCGTGCCCCGCCATCTGGCGAATGCGGAAGCGGGCATCGATCTGCCGCAAGGTCTGCGCGCCTCGATCGCGGCACGCTACTCCGGCGAAAGTTTCAACGCCGCCACCGGCACGGCGACGCTCGATGATTACTGGCTGATCGACTTGCGTGGCCAATGGCAAGTCAGCGATGGCCTGATCGTCCAGGGTCGCGTCGAAAATCTGACTGATACGCATTACGAAACGGCAGCGGGATACGGAACGCTGGGCCGCACTGTAACTCTCGGACTGCGGAGCCGCTTTTGATGCTGGAACCTGTCGCCCCCGGGCCGTCGGTCGTTGTCTGCAGCACCTGCCGATACAGCGGGGATGGCAGGATCAGGAATGACGATGCCCCCCGCGACGGCGCGGTGCTGGCCGATGCATTGCGAAAAGTGCAGGAGGCGGACCCGGCGCTGCAAGCCGTGGCCGTACAGGCCATGCCCTGCCTGTTCGCCTGCTCCCGATCATGCACTGTCCATATTCGGGCGCCGGGCAAAGTCGGTTACGTCCTCGGAGACTTTGCCCCCGATCACGATGCGGCTCGGGCAATCTTGGAATACGCCGTAGCGCACGCAGCAAGCGAGGAAGGCCGAGTGCCGTTTCGCGAATGGCCGCAGGGCGTGAAGGGGCACTTCATCACGCGGACACCGCCCGAGGGCTTTGTCTGCACATGACCCGGTTTGCCGACGCCACCGCCTTTTCTGTCGCGCTTTCCGTCCTCCCCGGGCCGGATCCGAAAAGCCGGGCGGCCGCCCTTGCGCGCCAAGCTCGACTGACCAAGCCGGCTGGCGCACTCGGCCGGTTGGAAGACATCGCCGTGTTCATGGCCGGATGGCAGGGGGCGCAATGCCCCCGGGTCGATCGGGTACAGGCGGTAGTGTTTGCTGGAAATCATGGGGTCGTCGCCCAAGGTGTCAGCGCCTATCCCAGTGAGGTGACCGCGCAGATGGTCGCGAACTTTGAGAAGGGGGGCGCAGCGATCAACGTGCTCACGCGGGCATGCGGAGCCGACCTGTCCATCATCGCGCTGGAACTCGATCATCCCACCGAAGACATCACTCAGGCACCGGCCATGACGACGGAAGAGTGCCTCGCCGCGCTCAACGAAGGCGCGGCGTGCCTGCGGCCGGACACGCAGCTGTTGCTCGTCGGTGAAATGGGGATAGGCAACACAACCCCAGCCGCAGCGATGTGTGCTCAGGCGGTAGGAGGGACGGCGACGGACTGGGCGGGGCGCGGAACTGGCATCGACGATGCCGGCTTCCAACGTAAAGTGGCCGCTATCGACACCGCGTTGAACCTGCATGGCAACCATTGCACCGATGCTTTCGAAACACTGCGCCATCTGGGCGGTCGTGAAATCGCGGCAATGGCTGGCGCTATTCTGGCGGCACGGTTGGCACGGGTCCCGGTTCTTCTCGACGGTTTCATCGCCTGTGCAGCGATTGCCCCGCTGGTGCGGCATAATCCCCGATTTACCGACCACTGTCTGGCCGCGCATTCATCGGCGGAGGCGGGGCATGCAAGGTTGCTGGCTACCCTGTCCCTCGCCCCCCTGCTGAACCTTGGCCTCAGGCTGGGCGAAGGAACGGGTGCCGCCTTAGCGGTGCCAATCGTCCGCGCGGCCTTGGCGGCGCATTCCGAAATGGCGACATTTGAAGAAGCGGCGGTGTCCAGCAGCCAATGAGCGGGATTCTGGTCCATCTGATGCGTCATGGCATCCCCCAACATCCCGGGCTGCTGCTGGGGCATCGGGATGATCCGCCTTTGCCCGCCGGCATCGACTTATGTGTTGCCCGCAGTGTCGATCTTACCTTTGCCGAGGTCGTATCATCCGACCTCTCCCGAGCCTCCAAACCGGCTGATGGGATAGCCGGTGAGCGCGGAATCTCTCCTCGCATCGATCCAGACTGGCGAGAGTTGGATTTTGGCAACTGGACAGGACTGACGCCCGAAGCAATCGATCCGGCGGCACACGCGTCGTTCTGGAACGACCCGCAGCATTGTCCCCCTCCCGGTGGAGAGCGTTGGTCCGACCTATGCGATCGCGTGGGCGGTGCCCTTGCTCGCATCACGAACACATCCTTGATCCTGACGCATGGTGGAGCAATGCGGGCAGCACTCGCAGTTTTGTTCCACATGGAACATTTACAGACTTGGGCCTTCGACTTCCCCTATTCCAGCGTTCTCAGCCTTCGAGTTTGGCCTGGCGAGGCGGCTCAGATCGTAGGGCTGCGAACATGAAGGGCGTGATCCTCGCCCTGCAATTCCTGACCCGCCTGCCGTTCCCTCGCGTGCAGGCGACAGAGCAGGAGTTCGCCGCCTCGATGCGATGGTTCCCGGTCGCCGGAGTGGCAGTGGGTACTGCCGTCGTGCTGCCATGGACACTCATCCACGCTTATGATCCATGGCTTGCCGCGCTCGCTGGTTTGATTGGATGGGTCGCCATGACCGGCGCACTTCATCTGGACGGCCTGGCAGATGTGGCGGACGGCATGGGCGCAGCGCACCGAGGAAGAGACCGGCTCTCTGCCGTCATGGCAGACCCGCATGTCGGCAGCTTTGCGGTAGTAGTGCTGGTCATCCAATTGCTCACCAAACTGCTGCTGCTGCATTCTCTGCCATCATCCAGCTGGTCCGCCCTTCTCCTCGTTCCCATACTGGCGCGCATCGCCCCGATTGCCTGGGCTTTGTATATGCCCCCGCTGCACGCCGGATTGGGCAGCAGTTTTCGCAGCCACATCCGCCTCTTCCATCTCGTTATCTGGTCGATCATGGCGACCGTCTGCGCGATCATGCTCGCGCCGTCGCTGCTTGTCGTGTTTGCGCTGGTTCCTTTGTGGAGGTGGTGGCTCCTTTCACGGCTCGGCGGGATTTCGGGGGACGGCCATGGCGCCGGTATCGAATTGATCGAAACGGCTCTGCTTATCGCCTTGGTCATAGCCCGGTGAACGATGCGTTCGAGTACCATGGCGGGCGCCTGAACGAAGCGGCCGCGCATTTCGGCGGGGACCCGAGCACGTGGCTGGACCTCTCTACCGGATTGAACCCCACCCCGTGGCCGGTGCACATTGTGCCGGCACCGGAATGGACCACCCTTCCCGCTCCTACGGCCCTGACCAAATTGGAGCAGATAGCGGCTGGTCATTTCAGCGCCGATCCGGACTTCGTGTGCGCCGTCCCGGGCAGTGAGTTCGGCCTTCGTTTGCTAGCATCGGAGATCAGCCTGCGAGGTCGTTCACTGACCCCGGCCTATCGCACCCATTCAGAAGCGTTTGCGAATTCCCGCCCGATCGCGTTTGGTGGCTCGGTGGAAGACGGTGAAACCGTCGTCGTTGCCAACCTCAATAATCCGGACGGCAAGGTATACTCCGCCGATGAGATCATGAATTGGTCGCGGGGCATTGGCGCGGCAAACGGATGGTTGATCGTCGACGAAGCCTTTGCCGATTGCCACCCACAGATAAGCGTAGCGGGCCATGTTGGACCTGGCCGCAGACTGATTGTTCTCCGGTCGTTTGGTAAATTCTTCGGGCTCGCCGGTTTGCGGCTGGGGTTCCTGATTGCCCCGCCGGCGATCGTTTCGGGCATACGCGGCAAGCTGGGGGCGTGGCCGCTCCATGCCGCCGCCCTGACCATCGGCAGCGCGGCCTACGCGGACCAAGAGTGGATTGATCGCACCCGCGTCGAACTGCCGGCCAGAGCCGATCGCCTTGACGCCGTGCTGAACGCGCATGGGCTTGAAGCGCAAGGCGAGTGCCCGTTGTTTCGCTATGTAAAGGTTCGCCACGCGCGCAATCTTTTCGAACATCTTGCCCGGGCGCGCATCCTTGCAAGACCGTTTACCGCCAATTCGTCAGCCCTGCGGCTGGGAGTTCCAGACGATCCCGCTGCGCTCGAACGCCTGAACCGGGCGCTGGACGAGTGGAAGCGTCGTGGCTGATCCGATCGCGTTCCTGGGGCTGGCCATCGAAAGCGCGATTGGATGGCCCAGCAGGCTGCATGCTGCCACCGGGCATCCAGTGGGACTGTTCGCCAAACTGATCGCGGCGAATGATAGGCAATTTAACCGCGTGGAATGGTCGGACCGGCGTCGGCGTCTTGCCGGATTGGCGGCGATGGGTCTGCTGATCGGGCTGACCCTGTTCATCACCATGACCATCGAAACTGTGATACGACGCTGGGCGGGGGATTGGGCATGGGTGCCGATTGCCATCCTGTCATGGCCCGCGATCGCCGCGCGGAGTCTGGACGATCACGTCAGGCCCGTGTGGAAAGCATTGCATAACGGCAATCTTGGGGCCGCCCGTCAATCCGTTTCCATGATTGTCGGCCGCGACACTGGCTCTTTGGACGAGCAGGGCATCACCCGCGCGGCAATCGAAAGTCTGGCTGAAAGCTTCAGCGATGGCGTGGTTGCCCCGCTGTTCTGGCTGGTGGTCTTCGGATTTCCCGGCGTATGGGTCCTTAAAGCCATCAATACCGCCGACAGCATGATCGGGCACCGTGAAGAACCATATAGAGCTTATGGATGGGCTGCGGCACGGATGGACGATCTGGTAATGCTGGTGCCTGCCAGGCTTTCCGCGCTCCTGCTTTGCATCGCCGGAGCAGGTGGATGGCGCACTCTGCTGCGCGATCACGCGTCCCATGCCTCCCCCAACGCCGGGTGGCCAGAAGCGGCAATGGCGGGGGCATTGGGCGTCAGGCTGGCTGGTCCGATCGCCTACGAGGGTATCGTGAATGACAAGCCGTGGATAGGCAAGGATCTGCGCGATTGCGATCCCGCCGACTTGCGGCGAGCGCTGCATATCTATCGAGCGGCCTGTGGTTTACTTGCGGCTGTTGCATTGGGAGTGGCAATCGCATGGCCGGTTTGATGCTGCAGGGTACTGGCTCGGATGTAGGCAAGTCAATCCTCGTAGCCGGGCTATGCCGCGCCGCTGCCAATCGCGGGATGAAGGTGCTTCCCTTCAAACCACAGAACATGTCCAACAATGCAGCGGTGACCCCGGAGGGTGGGGAGATCGGCCGGGCACAAGCGCTGCAGGCGCTAGCTGCGCGGGCTCCACTGCACGTGGACATGAATCCGGTGCTTCTCAAGCCACAGGCAGACCGTACTTCGCAACTGATCGTCCATGGGCAAGTACGCGGAACGATTGGCGCCGCTAATTTCCGTGAGGCGCGCCGCCCGCTTTTGCCCGAAGTACTCGCCAGCTATCGTCGGCTGGAAAACCGGTGCGATCTGGTCATCGTCGAAGGAGCCGGCTCGCCCGCAGAGATCAACCTTCGCGATGGAGACATCGCCAACATGGGCTTTGCCCGCGAAGCGAACGTGCCCGTCGTGCTGGCGGGCGACATCGATCGAGGCGGCGTGATCGCGGCAATCGTCGGAACGCGCGCGGTGATCGACGCTGGCGACGCGGCGATGATCCGCGGCTTCATCATCAACAAGTTTCGCGGCAATCCCACTCTGTTCGCAGATGGCTATGCCGCGATTGAGCGCATGTCCGGTTGGCGCGGCTTTGGGGTGTTGCCCTGGGTTTCTGCTGTTGCTCAGCTTCCAAGCGAAGATGCCGTCGTGCTGGAACGGGGATTGGGCACCAGACCGGGAAAGCTGCTTGTAGCCTGTCCTATCTTGCCGCGCATCGCCAATTTCGATGATCTGGATCCCTTGCGCCAAGAGCCGGGCGTCGAAGTGGCTATGATCCCGCCGGGGACCGCGATACCTGCCGAGGCCACCTTGATCGTGCTCCCGGGATCGAAGGCGACGATTGCCGATCTGGCATTTATGCGCGCTCAAGGTTGGGACATCGATGTTCTGGCGCATCGCCGGCGGGGGGGCAGGATATTGGGGATTTGCGGTGGGTATCAGATGCTGGGGGGCAGAATTGCCGACCCGGATGGGATCGAAGGGCAGCCGAGTTCTGTGCCGGGGCTTGGCCTGCTGGACATTGAAACCGTTCTTGGCAGCCGCAAGGAACTGCGCGCGGTGCAGGGTGCAGCCATGGGCGCATCGTTCACGGGGTATGAAATGCACATGGGCGTGACATCTGGCGCGGATGCGGCCCGCCCTTTCGCCAGCCTTGACGGCGGACACAACGACGGCGCGCAAAGCCCTGACGGCTATGTGCTGGGGACCTATTGCCACGGCCTGTTCTCCAAGCCAGGCCTTCGCGGATCCTTGCTGAACTGGATGGGCACCTGTTCCGATGGCGTAGATCATGATCTGCGCATCGATGCGGCGCTTGATGCGCTTGCCCAGGCGATGGAAACCCATCTCGATATCGATGGCTTGCTCTGCCTTGCAGGACAAAGCCGATGACCGGCAGCCTGCTGGTTCTTGGCGGCGCTCGATCGGGCAAAAGCCGCTACGCGCAGGCACGTGCCGAGGCTCTGCTTGGAAGGTTGACATATATCGCCACCGCGCAGGCATTCGACGAAGAAATGGTCGTCCGCATCGACCGTCATCGTGAACATCGTGGCCCGCGCTGGACGACGATCGAAGAGCCGCTTGATCTGAGCTCCGCCATTGATCGGGCGGCCGATGTTTCCGATGCCATATTGGTTGATTGTCTGACCCTGTGGGTGACCAACCTAATGCTAGGCGATTTGGACATTGCCCCTGCGGTATCGCGACTGATCGATACCATCAATCGATGCCACCGCCCCCTCATTCTCGTATCGAACGAAGTGGGCCTGGGGATCGTGCCGGACAACGCACTCTCCCGGCGTTTCAGGGATGAGGCGGGTCGCCTCAATCAGACCGTTGCGGCGATTGCGGACGAGGTGCAGTTCATTGCCGCGGGACTTCCGTTGCGGCTTAAATAGGTCTGGATCGGCCTTTCGCGATAGAGCCTGCTTGCGTACCATTGCGGGCAATGGAAACACCCTATCACCCTCCCATCAAGATTTCGGTAGAAATCGCTGGTCATAAGACTTCCATCAGTCTTGAGCCGATTTTCTGGGAGTTACTGAAACAACACGCGACGAAAGAGGGTGTCCCCGTGAATGCACTCGTCGCACGGATCGATGCGGAGCGTCTGGAAGCAGACTATCCGCCGGGGCTGGCAGGAGCAATCCGGGTCTGGCTGGCAACCCGGGACAGACTATGACGGTCAGGCTGCCTGGCGCACGTCGCGCGATAGTGAGGTGAGATCCTCGAAACGGATCGGCCCCCACCCCGTCAGCGAAGCCGATACACAGTAATGTCCATCATAGACCCATTCAGGGTCGGTTTGCCCATGCAGCACGCTGATCCCATCATCAAATGGCGCGATCATGGGGTTGCTAGTCAGGTAAAGTGACCCGTGCGGCAGATCTATGCGAGCGTATTCGCTGACGCTGGCGTACCGGCGGGTCGAAAGGCAATTCCATGCTTGTGGATCATACCCTCCCCGAACCAGATGCTTGATGCCGGGCAAGTCAGCGAGGTGGACGGCGTTGCCCACATTGCCGACGATCCAAACCACGTCGTCGGCGTCAACCCGGCTGCGCCAGACGTCACAAATCCGGCGGGTCATCTCGGCACTGTCCGCAAAACCATGGGGGTGGGCATGACGTGCGCAGTCCCCATTGAAATGCAGGTCTGCCACGAAATGGACCGCCACCGGTTCCTCCTTTGCCCATCTGCCCGGCATCATGCCGGTTCCGCCTATCTTTCAACGGCTTGAGTCGAGGATTGTTCCAGCCGACCGGGGTGGTTGGCACAATGAAAAAGGCAGGAAGCCGCAACGGGCGTCCTGCCTTTTTCAAGAGAGCGATGGTTAGTAAGTGGACGGCGGATCGCTGGCCGGGAAGCTTTCATCGATCGCTTCGTCCGTCTTGCTCCAGGACTTCGGCGGGTTCGTCATATGATCCGGGCCAGAGCCACGGACGTTAGGGCGATCCCCGTCAGCCAGTACGGCCTCCAGCTTGTCCTTGTTCGCGTATTTGTACAGCGCATATCCTACGGCGCCGGCAGCAGCCAACTTGATAAGGCCCATGTCGGATCTCCTCTCTGAATTATCAGAACTCCAACGCGCCACGAAGCCGTAAGGTTTCTCTCCGCTATTTTAAGTTTGGATCAGTCGCCCACGCGCTCGATCTGCGCACCGACCAGTGCCAGTTTCTCTTCGAGACGCTCGTACCCGCGATCGAGGTGATAGAGGCGATGAACTTGCGTCTGCCCCTGCGCTGCAAGACCGGCGATGACGAGGCTCATGGATGCACGCAGATCGGTCGCCATCACGTCCGCCCCGGTCAGGCCCGGCACGCCATGAACGATGGCGGTGCGACCCTTCGTTTCGATCCGCGCGCCCATGCGATTCAGTTCAGGGACGTGCATGTAGCGGTTCTCGAAGATCGTCTCGGTCAGGACGCTGGACCCTTCCGCCCGGCACAGCAGCGCCATCAACTGCGCCTGCATGTCGGTCGCAAACCCCGGATAGGGCGCGGTGGACAGCGTAACCGGGCGAAGCGGGCCATCTGCCGCCACGTACAGGCCATCGGCACGCGGCTCAACATGGACGCCTGCATCGCGCAGCGCCTGAACGGTGGCCTCCATGTCCTCGATCCGCGCGCCTTTCAGCAGCACGTCGCCACCGGTGATCGCCGCCGCACAGGCATAGGACCCGGCTTCGATGCGGTCAGGCATGACCATGTACGTCGCACCATGCAGGCGGGGCACGCCATGGATCGTCAGGTCGGACGTGCCTATCCCTTCGATCTGCGCGCCCATCGCCACGAGCAGGTTGCACAAGTCAACGATCTCAGGCTCGCGAGCGGCATTGTGCAATGTGGATTTACCGTTGCACAGAACGGCGGTCATCAGCGCGTTCTCTGTCGCGCCGACGGACACGACCGGGAAGGAGTAACGCCCGCCCGGTAATCCGCCGTCGGGAGCCACGGCCTTTACGTAACCGGCAGCCATTTCGATCCGCGCGCCCAGCGCCTCGATCGCTTTCAGGTGCAGGTCGATGGGTCGGTTGCCGATCGCGCAGCCGCCCGGAAGCGACACGGTGGCCTCACCCATGCGCGCCAGCATCGGGCCAAGCACCAGGATCGACGCGCGCATCTTGCGCACCAGGTCATAGGGGGCGACCGAACTGGTGATCCGCGTTGCCTGCAATGTCATCACCCGGCCGAAATCCTCCGGCCGGTTGCCGGCGATCGCCGTCGAGATGCCGAATTGGTTCATCAGGTGCTGAAAACCGTCGATGTCAGCGAGGCGCGGCAGATTGCGCAAGGTCAGCGGTTCTTCCGTGAGCAACGCGCAGGGAACCAGAGTGAGCGCGGCATTCTTGGCGCCGGAAACGGGGATGGTGCCGGAAAGGCGCTTGCCGCCCTCGATAATGATCTTGTCCATTTCCGTCCTTTAGCGGGTATCGCGCGACGAGCAACGGGGCCAATGGGAACCCTTGGGCATGGCCGGGGGATTTACCATCCGGCCAGGAGTTGATCGGGGCCTTCCAAGAGTTAACCTGGCCCGGGTTGCGTCAGAATGATCAACCGGCTTTAACGATGTTGCAATACGAGCGAGGCACGAACCATTTCCATGAGTGAAACGAACTTCCGCAAGCCCGTCCGCAAGGCCGTATTTCCCGTCGCAGGTCTTGGCACCCGCTTCCTTCCCGCCACCAAGGCGATTCCAAAGGAACTGCTCCCGGTCGTTGACCGCCCGCTGATTCAGTACGCGGTTGACGAAGCGCGCGAGGCTGGGATCGAGGAATTCGTGTTCGTCACCGGACGCGGCAAGACCGCGATCGTCGAACATTTCGATACTGCCTACGAACTGGAAGCGACGATGACCGGGCGGGGCAAGTCGCTTGATCCGCTTGAGCCGACACGCATCCAGCCCGGCAATCTTGTCACTGTCCGTCAACAGGTGCCGCTGGGCCTCGGCCATGCAGTATGGTGCGCGCGGGCGGTGATCGGAAACGAGCCCTTCGCGATCTTCCTGCCGGACGAGCTGATGTACGGTTCGCCCGGCTGCATGGCGCAGATGGTGGAAGCGTACAACGAAGTGGGCGGCAACCTCGTCTCGGTCCTCGAAGTGCCGATGGACGAAGTATCGAGCTATGGCGTGATCGACCCCGGCGCATCAAACGGCGCCCTGACCGAGGTGAAGGGCCTGGTCGAAAAGCCGAAGGTCGCCGAAGCACCATCGAACAAGATCGTTTCGGGTCGCTACATCCTGCAGCCTGAAATCATGGGCCTGCTGGAAACCCAGGGCAAAGGCGCTGGCGGTGAAATCCAGCTGACCGATTCGATGGCCAAGCTGATCGGCGAGCAGCCTTTCCACGCCGTCACGTTTGCCGGGCGCCGGTTTGACTGCGGATCGAAGCTCGGCTTCGTCGAGGCGACACTGGCCATTGCACTGGACCGTCCGGACCTTGGCGATGACGTGCGGGCAATGGTGAAGAAGATGCTGGGCTGATTCAGCCCCTTCACCCAAACTAACGAAAGCGCGTCACCATGCTGGTGGCGCGCTTTTTCATTGGCAGGCGCTCAGGCGTCGCGGGAAAGAAGCTCGCGGGCCTGATCGCAATCAAGCGCCATCTGCGCAGTTAACGCATCGAGCGAATCGAACTTCGCTTCGGGTCGCAGGAAGTGATGAAACGCCACTTCGATTTCCTGACCGTACAGATCACCGCTGAAATCGAAGAAATAGGGTTCGAGCAATTCCTTGGGTGGATCGAACGTCGGGCGGATGCCGATGTTCGCGGCCCCCTGAACCACGCGACCATCGGGCAGACGCCCCGTGATAGCGTAAATACCGTAGAGCGGGCGCAGATACCGGCCCATATCAAGATTGGCGGTGGGATAGCCGATCGTGCGACCCAGCTTGTCGCCGTGCTGGACCTTGCCCCGGATCGCAAAAGGCCGGGTAAGCAAGCGCGCTGCGGTCTCGCAATCGCCGGTTTTCAGCGCGTAGCGGATGCGGCTGGACGATACGATGCCGCCCTCATCGCTGACCGGCCCCACGGTGCGGCCTTCCAAGCCATGCCTTGCACCTACGTCGCGCAGGACTTGCGGGTTGCCGCCGCGCGCCTGACCAAACGTGAAATCTTCACCGGTAACGACGCCTACGGCGCCGATGTGCCGCACCAGCATCTCCTCGATCCAGGCGTCGGCCGGCATGGCCGCCATGTCGGCATCGAAGTGCAGGAGCAGCATGGCATCCGCCCCAGCCGCCGCGAACAATTCCTCGCGCTGGTCCAGAGTGGTCAGGCGGAAAGGCTCCGCATCCGGTTTGAAATAGCGCACCGGATGCGGATCGAACGTCGCGACGATGGCCGGGCGACCCAGTTCGCGCGCCCAGCGTATTGCTTCTCCAACCACGGCCTGATGGCCCTGGTGGAACCCGTCGAAATTGCCCAACGCCAGCACGGCACCGCGCAGCGCATCGGGAAATGGCGATTGGTTGGTAAGGCGAATCATGGGTGTGGAAGGCTATAGGGCGCGCTTGAGCGTCACGAAAGCGTGCGCGGGAAATGATCCCGCGACGGGGTGTTCGTCGCGGGAAACCTCGTGCCATTCATGTCCAAGCGCAGGCACCCGAGTATCTCCGTCGAAGTCCTCGTGAATTTCGGTAAGTTCGATGCGGTCGGCTCGGTCCATAAGCAATGCGTACGTTTGTGCGCCGCCGATGATCGCCACTTCCCCGTCACCGGCCATCGCCAGCGCCTCTTCGATCGAATGAGCTACTTCGGCCCCCGCAGCTTCCCAATCGCGATCGCGAGTCAGGACGATGTGCCGCCTGCCCGGAAGCGGCGCCGGAAAGCTTTCGAAAGTCTTGCGGCCCATGATCATGGGCTTGCCCATTGTCATCGCCTTGAACCGTTTCAGATCGGCAGGCAGCCGCCAAGGCAAGGCACCGTCCCGGCCAATGACGCCGTTAGCCGCGCGAGCGTAGATGAGGACAATTTCCTGCGCCACTCGGCTTGTCCCCGTCAGTCCAGCATCAGACGGGTGACATGCCCCATCTTGCGGCCTGGTCTCGCAGCGGCCTTGCCATAAAGGTGCAGATGGTTGGCCGGATCGGCGAGGATGGCTGGCCAGTCGTACACCTCATCGCCGATCAGGTTGCGCATTTCCACGCCCCGTGCGGCAAGTCCGGTGCCGCCCAGGGGCAGACCACAGATCGCCCGAACGTGGTTTTCAAACTGGCTGGTGATCGCGCCCTCGATGGTCCAGTGCCCTGAGTTATGAACGCGAGGGGCCATCTCGTTGAACACCGGGCCGTCCTCGGTTGCAAAGAATTCGAGCGTCAGCACGCCGACGTAGTCGAGGCTCTTGGCCACTTTCGCCGCCAGTTCGCGGGCTACAGGCACTTGCGCCAACAAGGCATCGGGTGCTGGCAACGTGCTCATCGACAGAATGCCGCCCTCATGGATGTTGTGGGCGGAATCGAAAAACCGGATATCGCCATCCGCACCGCGACACAGGATCACCGAAAACTCAGCGAAGAACGTGACGAACCCTTCGTAGATCAGCGCGGTTTCCGGGAGGACCAGGCCATCAGCATCCTGCGGTGACATGAGGCGCCACTGACCTTTGCCATCATAGCCGTCGCGCCGCGTCTTGAGGATGCCAGGCGTTCCGATCCCAGCGATGGCAGAGGCCAGATCGGCAGCGCTGTCCACAGCGGCAAAAGGGGCAGGGCGACCGCCGAGATCGGTGACGAAACGCTTTTCGTTCAGGCGATCCTGCGCGGTTTCCAGCGCACGGGCATGCGCCAGCAGCGGCGTTTCCCCCAGTGCCCCCAAAGGCGCTACCGGCACGTTCTCGAACTCGTACGTGATAACCGCGCAATCCGCAGCGAAGCGGGCCATGGCCTCGGCATTGTCCCACTCAGCGCAGGTGAACTGCGCGCAGACGTCGGCGGCGATGGAATCAGGCTCCGGCGCGTAGACGTGGCAGCGATAGCCAAGTTGCGCCGCCGCCATCGCAATCATTCGACCTAACTGGCCGCCACCTAGAATGCCGATCGTCTCGCCGGGGGGGATCATGATGCCTTGGTCCGTGTCAAAATGTCAGGCCGGGCGTTCCGCCACGCCTGCCGTCTGCGCCGCGCGGAAATCCTTGAGACGATCAGCCAGCGCATCGTCCGAGGTTGCCAGGATCGAGGCTGCCAACAGGCCCGCGTTGGCCGCTCCCGCTTCACCGATGGCCAGCGTACCGACGGGGATCCCCGCCGGCATCTGCACGATCGACAGCAGACTGTCCTGCCCGGACAACGCCTTGGATTGAACCGGCACGCCCAGTACCGGCAGGTGCGTCATCGAGGCGACCATGCCGGGCAGGTGAGCCGCGCCCCCGGCCCCGGCGATGATCACCTTGAAGCCCTCCGCCGCAGCGCCCTTGGCGAAATCGACCAGACGTTCGGGCGTACGGTGGGCTGAGACGATTCGCGCGTCGTAGGCGACCCCAAGCTTGTCGAGCATCTCGGCAGCCTTGATCATGGTCGGCCAATCGGACTGGCTGCCCATGACGATCGCTACGGGCACGGCGTCAGCCATCGATCAACGCTCCGAGAGGTAATATCGGTCGAGCACGGCGAGATCGTCCGCCAGATCGTAGACGATCGGCTGGCCGGTCGGAATTTCAAGGCCAGTGATCTCGTCATCCGAAATGCCGGACAAATGCTTGACCAGCGCGCGCAGCGAATTGCCGTGCGCGGCGACCAGAACGGTAGCGCCCGTCTTCAGGTGCGGGACGATAGAGCCTTCGTAATACGGCAGGACGCGGGCAATGGTGTCCTTGAGGCTCTCGGTCATCGGCACGTCGATGCCGGCGTAGCGCGCGTCGCTCGACAGATCGAACTCGCTGCCGCGCTCCAGCACCGGGGGCGGAATGTCGAAGCTGCGGCGCCAGATCTTGACCTGATCATCGCCATGCTTGGCGGCGGTCTCAGCCTTGTCCAGCCCGGTGAGGCCGCCATAGTGACGCTCGTTCAGGCGCCAGTCCTTGGTTTCGGGAATCCACAGCACACCAGCCGCTTCCAGCGCAAAATGCAGCGTCTTGATCGCGCGGGTCTGGAGCGAGGTAAAAGCGACATCGGGAAGCAGGCCCTTGTCTTTCAGGAGAGCACCGGCGGCGCGGGCCTCAGCCTCGCCCTTTTCGGTTACGTCCACATCCCACCAGCCGGTGAAGCGGTTCTCTAGGTTCCACTGGCTCTGGCCGTGGCGGAGAAGGATCAGGCGAGGCAAGGCGTAGCTCCCAATTCGACAGGACTGGACCGATTGCAGTCTGGCGCTGCCCCTAGCTTTCCGAGGGCGTTTTGGGAAGCCTGCCTGATTCGGCGTCGGTCTCCATTGTCGATCGCGCATTCTCTCCCGTGGACGACGCCCGCGCCTGTGCCTTCCTGCGGCGCAGGTTTTCACGCAGCTTCAACGCCAGCCGCTCCTCACGGCTAAGCTTTTCGGCGGGTTTGGCCTCCCCTTGCGGGTTCGTGTCGTCATCGGGCATCGCGGTGGAGATGCCGTCTTGCATGGCAAAGCGCAACCCGCGCTTGACAATCGGCGCGGCCGCAGACAATAGCGCCCCCCTGCCCCGGGTGACCGGGCCATAACGATGGCGCCCCGCTTGCCGGGGCCGGAACGGCGCTGCTGTAGCTCAGTGGTAGAGCGCACCCTTGGTAAGGGTGAGGTCGGGAGTTCAATCCTCCCTAGCAGCACCATTCCCCTCCCTTCTCACCGTTCCGATTGAGTGTCCAAGGCTGTTTGCGGCCTATTCCATGTATCTCTAGCACGATGCTGACACCATTCATGGCCGTCATCAAACTGTCTTCGCAATCACATTTGACTGTCATCAAACGACCGTAGGGGCCCCTGCAAGACATAACGTCGCCACAGGGAATACTCTCGCACATGACACGTTCGATCCAGCTCCTGACGGGGCTGCTTGCCTCTGCCTCGTTCGCCACCATCGCACAGGCCGGTGAAATTACCGGTCACGTCAACGACGCCACCGGATCGCGCGGGCTTCAGTCCGCAGCCGTTCGCATCGTCGAACTCAATCGCGTGGCTGAAACCGACCGTGGCGGCAGCTATGTGATCGGCGACGTTCCCGCCGGGACCTACACCATCGAAGCGCGCTACGTCGGTGCGGAAATCACCACGCAGAGCATCACCGTTCCCGCCAAGGGCGGGGTGACCGGCGATTTCGATCTACCCGCAATCGGTGGCGGAGACATCCTCGTCACGGGGCAGACCGCCAACCTCACCAGCGCCCTGTCGCGCCAGAAAGCTGCAGACGGCGTCGAATCGGTGCTCACCCGCGACGCGGTCGGCCAGTTTCCCGACCAGAACGTAGCGGAATCGCTGCGCCGCCTGCCCGGCCTCAACATCCTGAACGATCAGGGCGAAGGCCGCTATGTTTCGGTGCGCGGCCTTGACCCCGACCTTAACGGTACGTCGGTCAACGGCGTGCGCCTGCCCGCGCCCGAATCGGAAGCCCGCTCCGTCGCGCTAGACGTGATTTCATCTGACACCATCGAATCGATCGAAGTGAAGAAGAGCTTCACGCCTGACATGGATGGCGACTTCATCGGCGCGTCGGTGGAGATCCACACCACCAGCGCGTTCGATACCAAGAAGAACCGCTATTCCGTCAGTGCCGAGGGCAGCTGGAACGATTATTCCAACAAACTGACGCCCAAGGGCGCGTTCGATTTCACCCAGAAACTGGGCGATGATTTCGGCATTGCGGGGTCGGTCAGCTATTACAAGCGCAAGTTCGAAACCGACAACGTCGAGATGGCCGACTGGACGCAGGACGATAACGGCGCGGTCTACGGCGAAACGCTGGAATACCGCGATTACGATGTCGAGCGTACCCGCATCAATGCAGCGCTGTCGTTCGACTGGCGCGTGTCGGACACTACCAAGGCTTATGTTCGCGGCAACTGGTCGCAATTTGACGACCACGAATATCGCCGCCGCACCACGTTCGACTTTGGCGATTTCGGGGAGGCCAGCGCGTCGATCGGGTCAAACGTGCGCTTCGATACTGCCGCTCTTGACGACGGCGACAATCTGACTGTCGAGCGTGATCACAAGGATCGCTTCGAGCGCCAGCGCATCCGCTCCGTCTCGATCGGCAGCGATACCGATACCGGCACATGGAAGTTCAACTGGCAGGCCAGCTACGCCAAATCGACGGAGAAAGAGACGTTCTCGCTCGATCCGATGCGCTTTGCCGCCGAATTCGAGAACGATTCTGGTGTCGCTGTCGATATCGACAATTCGGGCCGCTATTTCCCGACCTATTCCGCTGCCAGCGGCGGGGCGGCACTGAACAATCCGCTTAACTACGGCTTCGACCGCCTTGAACTGACGACGCTGTCCGACAGCCAGGACCGCGAGTGGGCCGCCAAGGCAGACCTCGCCCGCACATTCGCTGGCTCCGATGGTGATTTTACCATCCAGGGCGGCGTGAAGGCACGCTGGCGCAAAAAGTCATACAACTTCACGATGAGCCGCTTCGACGACTTCGACGGTGATTTCACGTTGGCTGACTTGCTCGGCACGCAGACCTATCGTCTGGCCGATATAGGTCCGGTCGCCAACAAGCGCGGATCCGCCGATTTCTATCTCGCCAACGCCGCAGGGTTCGAATTGAACCCCGAGGACAGCCTTATCGATAGCTCGGTGAGCGACTACACGGTCAGGGAAGACATCACCGCCGGCTATCTGCTGGGACGGTGGGATTCGGCCACGGTTCGCGTGATCGCCGGTGTCCGTGTCGAGCGCACCCATAACGAAATGAGCGGCAACCTCGTGGTCGTTCCGGAAGACGGCGACATTGCCGTGTCGCCGGTTACTTACAGCCGCAACTACACCAACTGGCTGCCCAGCCTGACGGTGCGTTACAGCCCGCAGCAGAACCTGGTGGCCCGCCTGGCCGGATACAAGACCGTGGTTCGCCCCAAGCTGGGCCAGTTGGCGCCGCGCTACTCGATCAACGAGGATGGTGAAGCAGAATTCGGCAACCCTGCCCTGCGCCCGTATCAGGCATGGAACATGGATGCCGGGTTCGAATACTACTTCGCCAACAACAGCGCGCTCACCGTCGGCACGTTCTACAAGTCGATCAAGGACTACACTTACAGCGCATTTTCGACCGAGGAAGGCGTGTTCAACGGCGTGCCTTACACGGAACTGCGTATTCCGGTGAACGGCGGCAAGGCAGAGATCGCAGGTGTGGAACTCAGCTACAGCCAGGTCTTCTCGATGCTGCCATCTCCTTTCGACGGCTTGCTGACCCAGTTGAACTACACCTACACCTACGCTCGCGGCACCGTGCTGGACGATGACGGTGTCGCTCGCCGGATCAACCTGCCCAACGCATCAAAGAACACCTTCAACGTCGTGCTCGGGTACGAGAAGGGTCCGATCAGCCTGCGCGCCGCCGGCACGTTCCGCGATAAGTACCTCGATGAGGTAGCCGAATCGGCCGACATGGATCGCATCGTCAACCAGCACTTCCAGCTGGACCTTTCCGCCAAGTACAAGCTGACTGAAAACATCCGCCTGTTCGCCGACTGGGTGAACGTCAACAACGCCAAGTATTACGCGTACCAGAACTTCGCCGGAGCGCAGCGCCTGCTCCAGTACGAGGAATATGGATCGACCGTGAAGTTCGGCGCGCGGGTGACGTTCTGATGACCTTGCGCACGTTCCTGCTCGCCGGGTCGGCCGCTCTGCTGCTGGCCGGTTGCGCCACCACCGGCACCAGCGAGGCCCCCCGCCCTCGCTATGCCGCCACCGACATTCCGGCCGAGGGGGAAACCGTGCCCGTCGGCACCGGCAATGCCGACGCCGCGGATGACCCGGCGATCTGGCGCAATGCCGCCAATCCGGCGGCCAGCCTGGTTCTTGGCACCGACAAGAAGGCCGGCCTGTACGTCTACGGGCTGGACGGACAGGTGCGCGATTTCGCCGCAGCAGGTGCGCTCAACAACGTCGACCTTCGTGAAGTACGCATGGCGGACGGATCGAACCGCATCCTTGTGGCCGCCAGCGATCGTACCGACAGGGCCGAACCACGCATCGCCCTGTTCACGCTTGATGGGACCACCGGCAAACTGACGGCTCTGGGTTCCGAGACATTCCTGAAGCCCGGCCACGCCCCGGCGGAGGCCTACGGCTTCTGCATGGGCGCTCCGCTTGCTGCTGGAGAGCTGGCGCGGGCCTATGTCGTGCTCAAGGACGGGACCGTCACCGAAAGCCGCTTGGTGGAAAACGCCGGTCGCGTCACCGCCCAGCATATGCGCGACGTAAAGTTCGCCACCCAGTCCGAAGGCTGCGTGGTCGATGACGTGACGGACACGCTCTACGTCGCCGAAGAGGATGTGGCGATCTGGAAGGTTCCGCTTTCCGCCCCCGCCCTTATCGCGCAATCGTTCAAGAAAGTCGGTGAGGCTGATGGACTTGTGGACGATATCGAAGGTCTAGCCATCGCCTGCCAGACGAACGGGCGCGCCATGCTGATCGCCTCCAGCCAAGGCGACAACGCGTACGCCCTGTTCGATCTGGCGACCGGACAAGCAACCGGCCGCTTCCGCATCAACGGCGGCGCGCTTGGCGGCACCAGCGATACCGACGGTATCGAAGTGATGCTCGGCGATTTCGGCCCTACCTATCCCGAAGGGTTGTTCGTCGCGCAGGATGGCGACAACGCGCCCAAGGCACAGAACTTCAAGCTGCTGTCCTGGCGCGCCATCCGCACGGCGCTGGGGATCAACTGAGCATGCATCCGCCCTGCCCTTCATCGCGATACGTTAACTGTAAATCAGGGCGAGGATGCGATAGGGGCATCTGCGGATGGTGAGGGAAGCGAATCAGTGAAGCGGATCGGTGCAACTGGCGTGATCGTGGCGCTGCTGGGTATGGCCATGCCCGGGATCGCGCACGCCGATGTCATGCAGATCGGCGATGATGGCGCGCAATGGGTCGCCGGTGGCCCTGCCCGCTCGGTCGCGATTGATGCTGCATCCGTCGGGCAGGTCGCCGAAGCGCCGTTGGTCGTCGATGGCGATCTTCATCCGCAGTCGATCACCGATGCGCTGGACGCCGCCGGGCCTGACCGCTGGCGCCAGCGGGTGGCTGTCCTTGCCGCGAAATACGACATCAGCCCTGCCCTGCTCGAAGCGGTGGTGTGGCAGGAAAGCCGCTGGAACGAACGGGCCGTGTCGCCGGTCGGCGCTCGCGGTCTTGCCCAGCTGATGCCGGGCACCGCCGCGCAGATGGGCATCAACTCCGCCGATCCAATGTCCAACCTGGAAGGCGGCGCGCGCTATCTGCGGATGCAGCTCGATGCCTTTGGCGGCGATATCGAGCGGGCGCTGGCCGCGTACAACGCCGGGCCGGGCCGTGTCATCAAGGCCGGCGGCATCCCCAATATCCGCGAGACGCGCGCTTACGTCGCGTCCATCATGGCGCGGCTGACGGACCCGGTGCGCCAGTAGGCCGCAGCCGCCCGCGATCGCCGCTGCCGATAGGCCTCACGCGCCCTTCCAAGACTTGCGCATTTGTTCTAGTGCGCGTCCCGTTATGACCGAACCGCGCGACGCATCACCCAAGGCAGACTGGCGATCGACCGTCTTCCTGCCGAAGACCGATTTTCCGATGAAGGCAGGGCTGCCCCATAAGGAGCCGGGCATTCTGGCGCGCTGGCAGGCGGACGACATCTATCGCAAGACCCGCGAAGCGCGCGCTGGCCGCGAAAAGTTCATTCTTCACGATGGCCCGCCCTACGCCAATGGCGACATGCACATCGGCCACGCGCTGAACCATATCCTGAAGGACATGGTGGTGCGCACCCATATCCTGCTCGGCAAGGACGCCCCTTATGTGCCCGGCTGGGATTGCCATGGCCTGCCCATCGAGTGGAAGGTCGAGGAAGAATACCGCAAGAAGAAAAAGAACAAGGACGAGGTTCCCGCCGAGGAATTTCGCGCCGAATGCCGCGCCTATGCCCGCAACTGGGTGAACGTGCAGCGCGAACAGTTAAAGCGCCTTGGCATCAATGGGGACTGGGATAACCCGTACCTGACGATGGATTTCCAAGCCGAAGCCACCATCGTTGGCGAACTGCTGAAATTCGCTGAAAGCGGCATGCTCTATCGCGGCGCCAAGCCGGTAATGTGGAGCCCGGTCGAAAAGACCGCGCTTGCCGAAGCCGAAGTCGAATACGAGGACATCACCTCGACCCAGATCGACGTGGCGTTCGAGATCGTTGAGTCGCCGATCCCCGAACTGGTCGGCGCGCATGCGGTGATCTGGACGACTACGCCGTGGACGATTCCGGTGAACCAGGCTTTGGCTTATGGGCCGGAGGTTGAGTACGAATTAATTGGGTTTGGTGTCGGCACCGTGGGCTGGGGGCCGCAAACGTCGCCTGGGGATTTACCGATCCTTGCGTCGTTGATGGCTCGTCGTTTCATCATTTCGAAACAGCTCATTGACGAGTTTGCCCGGCGCGTCTCAGCATACTTGACTAGTATTTTGGCATCTGAAGGTGCCGGAACAATTGTCCTCACGCCGCATACAATTCGTGAATTTCGAGGCTTCGACCTCGCCGGAACCATAGCGCGCCATCCGATGCACGCGCTCGGCGGCTTCTTTGCCGAACCTCGTCCCCTGCTGCCCGGCGATTTCGTCACGACCGAAAGCGGCACCGGCCTCGTCCACATGGCGCCCGATCATGGCGAGGACGACTTCGATCTGTGCAAGGCCCACGGCATCAACCCCAAGTTCGCGGTCGAAGCTGACGGCAAGTATCGCGAGGACTGGCAGTGGCTGGCCGGACAGGGATCGGTCATCAACCCCAAGTTCAATGCACCCGAAGGCCCGATCTGCAGCGACTTGCGCGAAGCTGGTGCGCTGCTGGCGGCGTCGGCTGACTACAAGCACAGCTATCCGCACTCGTGGCGCTCCAAGGCCAAGGTGATCTATCGCTGCACGCCGCAATGGTTCGTGCCGATGGACAAGCCGATGACCCACATCTCGCCCAAGACCAAGGCTGAGAACCGCTGGGAAGGCGAAGGCGGCGCGGTAAACCCGGTCGAGGAACAGCTCGACGCCGCCCCCACCCTGCGCGCTGCCGCACTGGAAGCGATCGCGCAAACGCGCTTCGTTCCCGACAAGGGCCGCAACCGCATCGGTGCGATGGTCGAAGGTCGGCCCGACTGGGTCCTTTCCCGCCAACGCGCATGGGGCGTGCCCATCACGCTATTCGTGGACCGCAAGACCGGCGAATATCTCGTCGACGAAGCGGTAAACGAGCGTATCGTCGCCGCCGTACTGGAACGCGGTGTTGATGCCTGGTCGGATGAAGCGGCACAGGATCTCCTTGGCCCGGACTACGATGCCGACGATTTCGAGCGGGTCGCTGACATTCTGGACGTGTGGTTCGATTCCGGTTCGACCCATGCGTTCGTGCTGGAATCGGGCCGCTGGCCTGATCTTCTGCGGCCCGAAGGCTACGTTGGACCCAAGGCGGACCTGTACCTCGAGGGGTCGGACCAGCATCGCGGCTGGTTCCAGTCCTCGCTGCTCGAATCGTGCGCCACGCGCGGCCATGCGCCGTACAAGACGGTGCTGACCCACGGCTTCACCATGGACGCCAAGGGCATGAAGATGTCCAAGTCGCTGGGCAATACGGTCAGCCCGCTCAAGGTGATGGAAACCAACGGGGCGGACATCATCCGTCTTTGGGCGCTATCGGTCGATTTCACCGAAGACCATCGCATCGGCGACGAGATCCTGAAAGGCGTGGCCGACCAGTATCGCAAGTTGCGGAACACCTTGCGCTATCTGCTGGGCGCACTCGACGGTTTCGACGAGGCCGAGCGGGTCGACGTGGCGCAGATGCCGGAACTGGAACGCTATGTTCTGGCGCTGCTGGGCAAGCTGGACACGACGCTTCGCACCGCAGTCGATAGCTTCGACTTCAATACGTATGTCCGCGCCCTCCTCGATTTCTGCAACGAGGATCTGTCGGCCTTCTTCTTCGATATCCGCAAGGACTGCCTCTATTGCGATGCACCCGGCGACCCCAAGCGCCGCGCCTATCGCACCGTGCTGGATACGCTGTTCCACGCTCTGATCCGCTACGCTGCGCCGGTGATCGTGTTCACGGCGGAAGAAACCTGGGCCTCGCGCTACCCGGACGCCGGAAGCGTGCATCTGCTGGAATGGCCGGAAGTGCCTGCCGCCGAAGCCGACCTCGATCGCTGGGCGACCTTGCGCAGCTTGCGCCAGCAAGTGACCGAGGCGATCGAGCCGCTTCGCCGCGAAAAGGTCATCGGCTCCAGCCTCGCTGCCGAAGTCATCGTGCCCGCTTCCGCCCCGGAAGCGGATCTGGCCGAACTGTTCATCACCGGGAAAGTCACGCGCGAGCAGGGCGAAACGGTGAGCGTCACTCCATCCCATGACCACAAGTGCGGCCGCTGCTGGCGCCATCTGCCCGAAGTGGCGGAGGACGGTGACTTGTGCGCGCGTTGCGAAGATGCCGTGGCGCACGTGGAAACCGCAGCGTGACTGTATGGCGCAAGCGCCTGATTGGCCTGCTGATCGCGGCGATCGTGTTTGCCATCGACGTCGGGATCAAGGATTGGGTCGTGGACACCGTCGATCTGGACCGGATCGGCCAGGTCTACATCCTGCCGTTCTTCAATCTGACGTGGACGCAAAACTTCGGGGTTTCGCTCGGCCTGTTTACCGCCGGCTCTCCCGAAGCGCGTTGGGGGCTGGTGGCGATGACCGGCGCGATCGCCGCGTTCGTCTTCGGGTGGCTGCTGCGCGAACGCAAGCTGCCTGAAATTGCGGCGCTGGGCATGGTGCTTGGCGGCGCGGCAGGCAATATCCGCGATCGCTTCGCGGTGGGTTACGTGATCGATTATGCCGACCTGCACTTCGGTAATTTTCGCCCGTTCCTCATTTTCAATCTGGCCGACGCGGCGATCACCATCGGCGTCCTGATTATCCTTGCCCGATCCCTGCTTTCGCGCGACAAGCCCGATGCAGCGGCGGATTCCGCCCCAGAAGCTCAAAAGAATGCGAGTTGAATTGATGCGCATGAAGAAATCGGCTGCCCTCCTTTCCGTCACGACCGGGGCGATCCTGCTTTCCGCGTGCGGCAGCACCGGCCTGTTCAACCGCAATCGTCCTGACGAATTCGCGGTTCAGCGGCAGACGCCGCTGGTGGTTCCACCAGACTTCTCGCTCAGCCCGCCCAAGGAAGGCCAGCCGCGCCCTGCCGACGAATCGCTGCAGCAGCAGACGCTGGACGCCCTGTTCGGCGGTCCGCAAGCCCGCAGCGACATCGAAAAAACGACGCTCAGCCTTGCTGGCACGTCAGACCCCTCGATCCGTTCCACAGTAGGCGACCCGGCAACGTATTCCGTCGCCAAGGGCCAGATCACTCGCGCGATCCTGTCCGCCCCGGAAGGCGACGGCCGCGATGCGCAGACCGCCATCGGCGGCTGATCGTCCGATCCTGAAAAGCTGGAAGGCCGGGCAATTGTCCGGCCTTTTTCATGAGCAGCTAGAGCGCTGCATCCGCGGCGGGGCTCGTTGGCCGTCCCTGCTGAGCGGCTTCCAGTTGGCCCAGACACTGGGCCCGTCGCTGGTTGCGCGCGTCTGACAGGCTTTGAGCTGCCTGCGAAGGCAAAGCGCAATCACGGGCCGGACGGATCGGATGCTTGGTCAGGCACCCTCGCTTCGTGCTGAAGAAATCGTCGGCGCAATCCTCGAACGCAGCCTGATCGGCATCGTGCATCGATTGACAGGTCTGCGTCCAGCGCTGTCGGTAGGAGACCTCAGCAAAATCCACGCATTGCTGGTACTGCGCCTGCGCCGCCGCTTCGCGCCTTGCGCGCTGGGCCAGTTCACGCGCCTGCGCCTGGGCCTGCGATTGCCGCGCCGTCATTTCCTGCGTTTGCCGATGAAGGTCCTGCGCCGGGAGGTAGATGCCGTAGTAATACCCAACGCCCCCACCCGCCAGCAGCAGAGCCACAGCGAGCGAGACCTTCAGGATCGGATCGGCGTGTTTCAGCACAATCAGGCTAGCGCCTTTTCGCGCGCAACCTCTCGCCAGCCGATGTCACGGCGGCTGAACCCGCTCGGAAAGTCGATGGCATCCACGGCTGCGTACGCTTTGGACTGCGCCTCCGTCACAGTGCGAGCACGGGCAGTGACGCTCAGCACCCGGCCACCACTGGCCACCAGCTGGCCATCGCTGATCGCGGTTCCGGCGTGGAACACCTTGGCGCCCTGCTGCTCTGCCATGGCAAGATTGCCGATCGCCCCGCCCTTTGCAGGCGTTCCCGGATAACCGTCCGCCGCTATCACCACCGTCAGCGCCACGTCATCGGAAAAGCGCGGCGGCTCGATGGCTGCCAGCCGACTCTCGGCGCAGGCGTGCAGCAGTTCCACCAGATCCGATTCCAGCCGCATCAGCATGACCTGGCATTCCGGGTCGCCAAAGCGGCAGTTATATTCGATCAGTTCCGGTCCCTTGGCGGTCAGCATCAGGCCCAGGAACAGGACGCCGGAATAAGGCCTGCCTTCATTAGTCAGCGTGCGGACGGTGGGAGCGATGATCCGGGTCATCGCCTGCGCCTGCAACTCAGGCGTCAGCACCTTGGCGGGGCTATAGGCTCCCATGCCGCCGGTGTTGGGGCCGGTATCGCCATCGCCCACGCGCTTGTGGTCCTGCGCGGAGGCGAAAGGCACGATCGTGCTGCCGTCCGTCAGGGCAAAGAAGCTGGCTTCCTCGCCTTCCAGGAACTCCTCGATCACGGCCTCGGCTCCGGCTTCGCCGAAACGTCCGGCAAAGATATCGCGCACCGCGTCTTCGGCTTCGACCATCGTCATCGCCACGGTCACGCCCTTCCCCGCTGCCAGCCCATCCGCCTTGATGACCACCGGCGCGCCGAACTTCGCCAGCGCGGCCAGCGCGTCAGCCTGATTGGACACACGCTCGTACCCGCCCGTCGGAATGTTGGCGCGGGCGCAGAGGTCCTTGGTGAACCCCTTCGACCCCTCCAGCTGCGCTGCGGCCTTGCTCGGTCCGAACACGGCGAAGCCTTGGCCTCGAAGCGAATCGGCCAAGCCGTCGACAAGCGGCGCTTCCGGGCCGATCACGATGAGGCCGATCACGTTGGTCTCACAGAATTCCAGCACGGCGGCATGATCCGTCGCATCGAGTGCAATGCAGGTCGCTACGTCTGCGATCCCGGGATTGCCGGGCGCGGCCCACAGGGTATCGCAGAGCGGGGATTGCGCCAGCTTCCAGGCCAGCGCATGTTCGCGGCCGCCCGAGCCCAATAGCAGGATGTTCATTACCCGTGCCTTCCAATTCGTTCTTCGATGCCGACGAGACCGCCGACGATCGTCCGGGGGGGCTGGTAGCGAAGGACACCGCCGGGGACAACGCCGCGCCGCTTTCGATCAGCGAGATTTCCAATCTGCTCAAGCGCACGGTCGAGGATCGGTTCGGCTTCGTGCGGCTTCGCGGAGAGCTTTCGGGCGTCAAGCGCGCCGCCTCGGGCCACCTCTATTGCGCGCTCAAGGATGACAAGGCGGTCATCGACGGGGTGATGTGGAAGGGCGGCGCACAGAGGCTGGCTTTCCGGCCCGAAGACGGCATCGAAGTGATCGCCACGGGCAAGCTGACGACTTACCCCGGCCGGTCCAAGTACCAGGTCGTTATCGAGTCGATGGAAATCGCCGGTGAGGGCGCGCTGCTGGCGCTTCTGGAAAAGCTGCGGGCAAGATTGGCCACCGAAGGGTTGTTTTCACCCGAGCGCAAACGGGCATTGCCATTTCTACCGCGTGTTATCGGTGTCGTGACCTCGCCAACCGGAGCGGTCATTCGCGACATACTTCACCGTCTGGCGGACCGCTTCCCGAGTCGCGTGCTCGTCTGGCCTGTGCTGGTGCAGGGCGAAGGCGCGGCGGCGCAGGTCGCGAATGCGGTGCGCGGTTTTTCGGCGATCCAGCCGGGTGGACCGGTGCCGCGACCGGATCTGGTGATCGTTGCGCGCGGCGGTGGGTCTATCGAAGACCTCTGGAGCTTCAACGAGGAAATCGTCGTTCGCGCCGTAGCCGAATCGACTATTCCCGTCATCTCGGCAGTCGGCCATGAGACGGATACGACGCTGTGCGATTACGCTGCAGACCGTCGTGCGCCCACCCCTACAGCCGCGGCCGAGATGGCCGTGCCGGTACGCGCGGAACTCGCCGCGCAACTCGATGAGCTGGGCCTGCGCAAACGCCGCTGCGCGCTGCGTCCGGTGACGTTGGGGCGTGAGCGGCTTGAGGCGCGCAGCCAGCGACTGCCCAAGCCCGATGCGATCCTTGCCGCCAAGGCCCAACGTCTGGATGAATTGTCGGAACGGCTACGACGCGGCCTGCGGGACGAAGCATCGACCAAGCGCGAGGCGTTGCATCAGGTCGCGGGGAAGCTTTCCCTGCCGCTGCTACGCCACCGTCTCCAGTCAGCCACCAAGGATCTGGAGCGAACCGGACTGACGGCGCGGCTCCTGACCCAGCGTCTGGATCACGCGCAACATACCTTTGCGCCGTGGGCGCGGGTTCTGACGCAGCTGGATCCCCATCTGCCTTTACAACGCGGCTATGCGTTGGTGAAATCGGCGGACGGCCGCGCGCTTACCAATCGAGCGGCTGCGTGCAGTGAGGTGAATCTGATCGTACAGTTCGGTGATGGCGATCTGCCGGTGACGACAGCCAGCGGTGACGAGCCCGCCAGCGCCACCGCATCTCCGCGCAAACAGGCAAGGCCAGCTGCGATTACTCCCCGACAGGACGATTTGTTCGGATCGTGATGCTCTGCTAAGGTGACACCATGCTGATGTCTTCTGCCGATCGTCCCGCCAAGCTCGCCTATGGCCCCAATGGTTTTCGCGTCCTGAGCAACGGCCACTACGTCAACTGTGCCGTCACCGGCGAGACGATCGCGCTTGAAGCGCTCCGCTATTGGAGCGTGGATCGCCAGGAAGCCTACGCTTCGCCCGAAATTGCTACCAAGCGCCTTCTCGGCCAAGCCTGATCCCATGATGATTGGGCGTGGGCGAAGCCTGACGCTGTTGGTCATTGGGGCCGCTGTCGCGATAGCGGCGACTCCTGCGGTCATCCGCGCGGCTGTGCGCGCCGGAACCGCACCATCGGCCCCGGCCGCTGCACCGAAACCGGTGACGCTTCCGTTCAGCGGCGAACTCACGCAGGGCGGCTGGATACGCGGAACCTTGCCGCGCGGCATGCGGACATTGTCGCTCGACGGAACGCCGGTGAAGGTGGCTGCCGACGGAAGCTGGTTCGCGGCCTTCGATCGGGATGCCAGCGCTCAGGCGGTACTGCGGACAGTCCTCTCCAACGGCTCGATCGGCGAGCAGCGCATCGCCATCGCGCCGCGTGCCTGGCGGATCGAGAACGTCAATATTGCCCGCAGTCCCGGCGGCCCGTCCGACGCTTTTCTGGCTCTTCGCCGACCGGAGCTTGCTCGCATCGCTGCAGCTCGCAACGTCGTCTCCGATGCGCAAGGATGGCGGCAGGGTTTCATATGGCCAGCCAAAGGCCGCATTTCCGGGCTGTTCGGTTCTCAGCGTGTGTACCGGGGCGAACCAGGCGCCTATCACTCGGGCCTGGACATCAGCACCGGAGGCAGCGGCGCGCCGTTTGTCGCTCCGGCGGACGGCGTCGTGATCCTGGCGGCGGAAAGACCGTTCACGCTGGAAGGCAATCTGCTGATGCTGGACCACGGGTTGGGCCTCAACAGCGCCTTCCTCCATTGCTCGCAGATCCTCGTGAAGGAGGGTGAGCATGTGAAGCAGGGTCAGGTCATCGGGCGGATCGGTGCAACCGGGCGAGCGACCGGGCCGCATCTGCATTGGTCGATCAAATGGAACGATGCGCGGCTTGATCCCCTGCTGTTCACAGGTCCAATGAACTGAGCCGACACAGGCGCTTGCCAACCCATTGAATTCACCTATGCAGACGCGGTGCGCCGCCGCATCGCTCTCATTCTCGTTGCCCCTGCGCTTCTGTGGCTCACGTTCGCTCACGATGCCGTACCGCAGCGCCCCGATCCCGCATCGCCCCAGCTAAAGTTCACGCGAACCGCGATGCCATCGCCGGCAATGCTCCGGCGCTATCTCGGCCCATTCGCGCTGGAAGGCGCCTGGCAGCTGCAATCCGATGCTGCGCGGGTCTTTGGCTTTTCCGGGATAGTGGCGCGTAACGACGGCCAACTGATGGCGTTCAATGACGCAGGCCATGTGCTGACGTTCGATCCCCCGGGCGCGAAGTCCGGATCATCTCCGCAAGTCAGGACGATCGCATTCAAGGAACGGGAGCAGGACAAGGACGGCCACGATGTCGAGTCGGTCACGCACGATCCTGTCTCCGAGAACTTCTGGGTCGCGCTGGAAGGCAGCAACCGGATCGTGCGCCTGTCACCCAAGCTGAAAGAGGAGAAGTCCGCTTCCCCCCGGCTTATGGCGGGTTGGGGATCAAACACCGGAGCGGAGGCAATGGTGCGTCTGCCCGATGGCCGCTTCATCGCGATTCAGGAAATGCCCCCGTCATGGCGTGAGCCTCGCCAGCACGAAGCCGTGCTATTTTCGAGCGACCCCACAAAAGGGGGCAGGGGGCAGGCGTTCCGCTTCGATGGGCCCGATCACTTCTCGGTGGTCGACATGGCTCTGTTGCCCGATGGCCGCGCGCTGATCCTGATGCGACGCTTGCTGTGGCCGCTGCCGATGCGCTTTGCAGGCCGAATCGTCATCGCCGATACCGCCCAAGTACGCCCGGGACAGGTCTGGCGCTCCACACCACTCGCGTCGCTGGCGTCGATCCTGCCGGTCGACAACTTCGAAGCGATGGCAGTCGTGCCGGGTAAGCAAGGACGGGTGTCCGTCTGGCTGATGTCCGACGACAACAACATGCGCGTCCTGCAACGCACCTTGTTGTGGAAGCTGACGACCGATCTCGACGACCTTCCATGGCCGCGCTGACTTACGGCACTTCACGCAAAACAGCGCGCGAGGAAGAACCTCGCACGCTGTTTTGAGCGCTCAGCCGTGAAACGCTCCCCGTCAGGAGAGCGCCGCGATCAGGCTGCCTGCTGCTTCTTCAGCTCGCGCTTCACCTTGACGGCGCGCGGCGAGAGCTTGGTGTCCGACGTCTTAAGCAGCCAGTTGTCGAGACCACCGTTGTGCTCGACGGAACGCAGACCGTGGGTCGAAACGCGGAACTTGAAGCTGCGCTCAAGGCCATCCGACAGAAGCGTAACGTTCTGGAGGTTGGGCAGGAAGACGCGCTTGGTCTTGTTGTTGGCGTGGCTGACGTTGCAGCCGACCTGGCGGCCCTTGCCAGTCAGTTCGCAAATGCGGGACATGTTCACTCTCGCTCGAAAAAAGATCTGTTGCCGTAGAAACGGGAAGGCGCGCCATTAGCGATTCCCCTGTGCAAGGTCAAGTTGCACACAGGTTTTTCAGCGGCTAGCGCAAACCCATGACTCGTTGGCCGCTTCCCGAATACATGGCTCTGGCGCTGGCGCAAGCCCGTGAAGCCGCCGAATCAGGCGAAGTTCCGATCGGGGCGGTGATCGTGAAGGATGGTCGCCTGATCGCCTCTGGACGCAACGCCCCCCGAGCCCGCCACGATCCCACCAGCCACGCCGAGATCGAAGCGATTCGCACGGCGGCTAGGATTCTGGGCAATGAGCGCCTGGAGGGCTGCGAACTATGGGTCACGCTGGAACCCTGCGCCATGTGTGCGGGAGCCATCGCCCACGCCCGGATTTCAAGGCTTTACTATGCCGCTTCCGATCCGAAGGGTGGCGCGGTCGAGCACGGCGCACGGGTTTTCGATCATGCTCAATGCCTGCACCGTCCGGAGGTCTATACCGGGATGGGCGAAGCCGAATCGGCGGCCCTGCTGCGCGGATTCTTCCGCGAACGACGGTAGCGCCCCTCGATCACCCATCCGTTTTACAAGCCGCGCCATATCTTGAGGGAGGCGGTATCTGCAGGTCCGAACTGGCGGGCATCGCAGGCACTTGGCCGAAAATCCTTGCGGTAACACAGCCGAACTTCGCGCAACCAACCCGTGCGGCTGACATCAAGCCCGATCGCCCTACGCGGCCAACCCCGGTTCGCGGTGACGAAATTGTCTCTGAAATCCCCCGCCGTCAGGTCACGCTTTCGGGAAAGGCGGTCGGCATCCGGCCATTGAATGGAGCGCCACAAAATCGCGCTGACGCGAAAGTATTTTGCGGGCGATTTGACCATGCAACTGCCGTGCTTCGCCCATTCATGTGCAAGCAGGTTCGGTGAGGGGGTCATGCACAGATGGTCCCTAAGGATTTTTGGCGAGGGCAACGTCTGGGTGGCGCACCACTGCGGCGAAGGTCCCCCCGACGCCTCGGGCCACAGGCCGTGCAGGATAAAGCCAAATCGGCCATTCTCCTTGGCGCACTGCATCGACCGCGTGTCACGCTGCATCTTGCAGTAGTTGGGAGACCAGCTTGCCGCCAGTGTATAGCCGGAAATCGGCGTTCGCCGCACCGGGCCATCGGGCCTGATAGAACGAACAGGCTCGATCTGACGCGGAATTCTGCACTGGTACGCCTGGGCGAGGGCAGGGCCGGGCAGCACGGCCAAACCCGTGAACAGCAGCGCCGCGATCCTCACAGCGGCGTGAAGTCCAGTCCAATGTCGGCGGCAGGCGCGCTCTGGGTAAGGCGGCCGACCGACACATAGGTGACGCCGGTTGCCGCGATTGCGGCGATTGTCGACAGGTTGACCCCCCCGGACGCCTCGGTCGGGACGCGCCCGCCTACGATTGCCACCGCCTCGCGCAACATATCCGGCCCCATGTTGTCTAGCAGCAGATGATGAGCGCCTGCCTCTATCGCCGGTTCGATCTGGTCGAGACGATCGACCTCGCAGATGATCTGGGCAACGCCCGCCTCACGCGCTCGGGCCACTGCCGGGCCGACGCCACCGGCGACGAGGACGTGATTGTCCTTTATCATCGCCGCGTCCCACAGGCCCATTCGGTGGTTGCGGGCACCGCCCTGCCGCGTCGCGTACTTCTCGAGGTGACGCAGCCCGGGAATGGTCTTGCGCGTATCCAGCAGCGTTGCATTGCCGCCCATGGCATCAACATACTGGCGTGTCATCGTGGCGATGCCCGAGAGATGCTGGACGGTGTTCAGCGCGCTGCGTTCGGCGGTAAGCATGGCGCGGGCATTGCCGGTGAGGCGCATGAGATGCGTACCCGGCGTGACCTGCGTGCCTTCCGCCACCAATATCTCGATTTCCATCGCCGGATCGAGCTTGCGAAAAAACGCCGCAGCGATTGGTAGACCCGCAACCGTGATGGCATCGCGCGAGTCCATGACGCCAGAGAAACGCGCCGTGTCATCGATCACGCTTTCCGAGGTCACGTCATGACCGCCGCCGGGCAACCCGACGCCAAGATCCTCGTCGAGCGTTGCATCGACAAAGGCGGTCAGGTCGAAACCGGTGATCATGAAAGAAGTCATGGCGCCGTCTGTTGCGCTTTCACAACCCAATGTCGAGAGGGCGCCGTTCCGCGCCCTCCACAATCATCCAATCAGTGGACGAACCGCGCGATCACATCGCGATAAGAGCGCGACACCTTAACCTGCGCGCCGGAGTCGAGAACCAGGAAACACTCGCCATTAGTGTGCGGCTTCACCTGACGGACCTGGTTGAGATTGACGATGGTGGACCGATGGACGCGCTGGAACACGCGGGGGTCCAGCCGGCGCTCAAGGTCCTTCATCGTTTCACGCAGGATCAGCGAATTGTCGGCGGTGCGGATACACATGTAATCCCCCGCCGCCTCGATATGCTCGATCGAATCGACATCGATGCGGAAAATCTGGCCGCGATCCTTGATGTTGATCAGCTTTTCATAGCGATCGGCGTTTGGATCGCCTTCTTCCGGCATGTGATCGACCGCATCGGGCGCAACTTCGGCCAACACGGTCTTGAGCTTCTCAGCTTCTTCCGATGATCGCTTTTCCGATAGACGCTGACGAACGCGCGCAAGCGTATCGTCCAGCTTGCTCTCGTCCACCGGCTTCATGAGATAGTTGACGGCATTCGCTTCGAACGCCCGGACGGCGTGTTCCTGATAGGCCGTGACGAAGACGAACAGAGGTGGTTCGATCTCCATCACGCCCTTCACTACCGAGAATCCGTCGAAGCCGGGCATCTGGATGTCGAGAAAGACGAGGTCGGGCTTTTCCGTCTTGATCTTGCGGATGGCTTCACGACCATTTGCGCAGGTATCGATGATCTCGACATCAGGGTACTTTTCGAGCCGCAATTGCAGCCCCTGGATGGCGAGCTTTTCGTCGTCGACAAGGATCGTGCGGATGGTCATGTGTGCTTATCTCCGGACCGGCAAACGTGCGCAGCCCAAAATTGTTTCATCGCGCCAGCGAAACGGGCTGGCGCGCGGGTTCGGCAATGTCCTCGTTGGTTTCGCGGCGCTCGACGGGGATCTCGATAACGACTGCGAAACCGCCTTCCAGCGGCTCCACAGTTTCGAAGCGGTGTTGTTCGCCGTATGCCTGCGACAGGCGATCGCGGATATTGGCCAATCCCACACCGGTCGATACCGGTTCCCCTCCATCGTAGGTCATGCCCGACAACCTGTTGTCAGTCGTGGAGCTTTGCAAGCCGGGGCCGGTATCGGAGACGGTGATCCGAAGCATCGAACCGACGAGTTGCGACGACACGTTGATCTCTGCCCCGGCTTCCTGCTGGCTCACCGCATACTTGATCGCGTTTTCGACCAGCGGCTGCAACAGCAGGGAAGGAAGCAGGGCCGTCTCGGTGGCCGGATCTATCTCGAACGTAGTGCGCAAACGCTCTTCAAATCGCATCCGCTCGATGTCGAGGTATAGCTGCAGGGTTTCCACCTCCTGCGCCACGGTGACGCGAGCGGAAGGCTTGTTCACCAGCGTGTATCGCAGGAACGATGACAGCCGGCTGAGCATCGCGTTGGCAGGCTCAGTCTGCTTGAGCAGCACAAGGGTCGAGATCGAGTTCAGGGTATTGAACAGGAAGTGCGGGTTGAGCTGATAGCGCAACATCGCCAGCTGTGCGCTGGTCGCCTGGTTTTCCAGCCGGATCAGCTGGTCGTTCTGTTCTTCTACCTGAAGGTAGAAATTGACCATGTAGTAGAGCGCAGTCCACGCCCCGAGCAGCGTCGCATCGAGGTAGAAAACGCCGAGGAACAGGAGGGTAAAACTGGTGTCGCCCTCTGTCCGCCACAGCGACACCACCCACGCATCGATGAACGCATGCAAACCCACCGCCAGCGGCAGGATCAGCAGGGTCATGCCCCAGGTCACCAGCGCCCGCCGCTTTATCAGGGCGCGGAAGATGACCGACAGCACCAGCGATACCGAGAACCCGGTGATCGTGGCGATCAGGACCAGAACCAGCGAGGCGAGCGGCAGATCGTTGGCGATCGCCGACATCGTGCGCAGGACCAGCGCACCGCCCCATCCCACAAATTGCAGGCGCCAGAAGGCCTTGTCCTTGTCGGCGAAGAACGGGATCGGCTGAATGGGCAGGACGCTCATGCGCTTATCCTAGCCGATATTGTTCAAAAGCCGAAATGTCGGGAATGCGGCCTGGCAAAGTTGTCAACTTCCGCGCGCCGCCTTCACCGCTTCCGACAACTGATCGATGCCGACGGCTCCCGCGATCAACCGGTCTCCGGCGATCCAGCTTGGCGTGCCGGAAAACCCGAGCCGCTGAGCGAGTTGCAGGTTACGGCTCAGTTCTGCTTCGACGGTCGGACTGGCGGCTATGCGGCGCGCACGGTCCATGTCCAGACCGGCTTTCGAAGCAGCCGCGTCTATGGCTACAGGATCGACCTGTCCGGCGGCGAACATTGCGTCATGGAACACCGGGTACTTGCCCTGCTCTGCCGCAGCGAGGGCCATCCGGGCGGCAGCAGGGCTATGCGGGCTGATGATCGGCAGTTCACGGATGACGATGCGCAGGTCCGGGTTCTTCTGGATCAGCCCTGCCACGTCAGCCAGGCTCTGGCGGCAGTAACCGCACGCGAAATCCGTGAACTCCACCAGCGTGACCTTGCCTGCCGGGTTGCCCAGCACCGCTCCGGGGAAGGGCGTTTCCACCGTCTGGCGAACGCCCGCCAACTGCTGGGCTGACTGCTTCTTCTGCAGGTTGTCCATCGCCTGCGGCAAGATTTCGGGATGAGAAAGGATGTAGTCATGGACGACATGCTCCACCGCCGCCCGGCCGCCATACCAGCCGCCAACGCCGACTAGCGCTACGGCTCCGGCAATCAGTGCGAACTTCGTGGCATTGCCCATGTCTATCCTGTCGATTGTGCTGCGGAACGTGTCCACGTCGCCTAGCGACGCTTCTTGTTCTTTTCCAGTTCGGCGCGGGCCTGCATCTCGATATCCTGTGCGCGCAGCCAGTCGGGCGATTCTTTGGGAAGCCCGGCGACGGCAGCCTGCGCACTGCGCAGCGCCTCCTCCATGCGTCCCGAAAGGACCTGCTGTTCCGCACTGGCCAAATAGGCGCGCGGCATGTCGCCATTGGCGGCATAGATAACCCCCAACTGATACCAGGCGAAGGGATTCTCCCGATCCCGCGCAACGGCGGTCTTGAGAACACCCTGAGCCTCGCGGAAATTGGCAGGGTCTTCGGTGGCGATCAGGGCATGGCCGAACAGGGTGGCGATCAAGGGCGAATTGCCGGAAAGCTCTGTCGCCTTACGCAGCGGCACCATGGCTTCGGCAGGCTTGCCGCCTTCCAGAAGGATCTGCCCGTCGAGCTCGAGGAAGTAGGGATCGTTGGGATCGCTGGCGATCAGCGCTTCGGTTTCGGCTCGCGCCAGATCGAACTGGGATTCGCGGTGATAGGCATAGGCGCGGGCATAGCGCGCCGGGACGGACTGGTCCGTCAGCGGATACTTCAGCATCACCTCACGCGGGGTCGCCAGAAAGCCATACAGCTTGGCCTTGGCGCGCATGAACCGTTTTTGCAGTGATGCGTCATCCGGTTTGGTCCATGCCGGATCCCGTTCGTAGGTGTCCTGCAATGTGGTGATGCGATCGCCGGTCAGCGGGTGGCTGGAATAGAACTCGTCTCCGTCCTTGGCGCGATAACCGTAGCGAAATTCAAGGTTCTGCAATTTCTTGAAGAAGGCCAGAGACCCGCGCCCGCTGATTCCTGCCGAAGACAGATACTGAGCACCTGCCGCATCGGCCGATGCTTCCTGCGATCGGTTGTAGGCAAGGAATTTGCCCATCGCCGCCTGCTGACCCGCCATCAGAACGCCCATCGCTGCCTCACCGCCACCGGCGGCCGCCGCAGCAGCGCCGAGAAGGAGCGATAGGAGCGAGATGTTCGTCGCCGATTGCCCACCGATGTTGAGAACCGCGTGTCCGCCGGTGATATGGCCCAGCTCGTGAGCGATAACGCCCTGCACTTCGGCAGCTGTATCAGCCTCGTTGATGAGGCCTGCATTGACGTAGACCGCCTGCCCACCAGCGACGAAAGCATTCACCGAATCGTCATTGACCAGGACGATATCGACATTGTTCACGCCAAGCCCCGAAGCCTTGACCACGGGCGCGGCGATATCGTGCAGCAGCGCCTCTGTTTCCGCGTCGCGCAGAATGGATTGGGCAGCGGCAGGCACCGCCAAGGTCAAGCCGAGCAGGGCGAGCAAAGGCGGCAATAGCGCGGAAATTCGCAGCTTCGGCATTGCTTTCCTTGAGGACTGTGCGGGCTTAATCGGCGATGAAGCGTTGGTCTGACAAGCCCCAGTCTAAAGGTCCGCCGTGCCCGTGGGAACCCCCGACGATGAAGTCACCCAAGCAGATGGCGGGCCGCGCGTTGGAACAGCGCATCGTCACCACTAACTTCGCCCAGCAGAACCACTTCACCGCTTTCCGTCCGACGTGCCACCAGCAGCGAGAATTCTTCGCCGTCCATCGCCACCGCATCGAGCGGACGCGCCTCGATCGCCCGCAATCCGTCGACCAGCCGCTCGCGCGCTTTTGCAGGGGCATTGCTTCTGCCATCTTCCTCCCGACGAAGCCGACGTTCCTCACGCAGAATCGCCTTGAGGCCGCCGGGCGTGTTGTCGAGATGATCGGCCAGCATCCCGCTTGTCAGGCCGATCCGGCGACCATGAGCAATCGCGGTCGCGAATTCGGTGAGGCGCGTCTTGTCGTAATCACTGCCGAACACAAGTTTAACCAGCGGCAACAAAGGCGCGCGGCTTTGCATTTTCAGGCCCGCATCTTCCACGAGTTCGGCCGTATCCTCGGGATATTCTGCCGCCACGAGAGCGAAGTCATAGGCACGACCGATTGCGGCATACAGCGCCTGATGCGAACGCTCCTCGCTGCTGGTGGCCTGCATCGCAAGCTCGCGCGCCGATGCCAGCCAGTCGGCCAGACCCATTTCCTCTACCTCGAACGACGTAGGCTCGGCCTCCATCGCAAAACCGGGAAGCGGCAGTTCGACCGGCGAATACCCCTGAAGCGGCGGCTGCCCAAATTCCGCCGGGCCGTCCGCCCACTCCGTCAGTGGATCCAGGCCGCGCAACATCGCTGGTCGGGAATCGCGAGGTGCAGACTGCGCAAGGCCGGCGTCACCTGCAGGTTTCTGGGCAGGCTCGGCACGTTCCTTCCAGTTGATGACCCCGTAAATGAATTCGATCCGGTCACCACTGCGGGAGAACGGCAGCAGAATGCCGCGATACAGGATCGTGACGCCTGCGTTGTTGACGAATTCCGCCTCAAACCCGATCGGCGCCTCGTTCCCGAGGATTTGCATGTAATGGTCGGTTATACGAGAAAGAAGCGAGCGGCTCGGGACGTCGGCAACGCGCCGAATCGCTTCGCCACCTCCACACTCTTTCGCCAAAACATCACCCAGATACGAGATCACCGGATTGACGATGTCGTCTTCAGCCGTGAAATCGAGAAGGACACTGCGGGGTCCGAAATCGGACAGGGACTCAGGCTCGAGATCGGCAATGTCCGGAAAGGTGCGATTGCCCAGCAAGCCGGCCCAGAAATTGTACGCCCGCACCTGCAGGCGGCGCTCGTCATTCGCGACCCTCGGCGCGGTATCGGCAGCACTGTCCAATTCGGATGCGTCCTGATCCAAGATTTCGCCGCGCGATGTATCCATGTCGAAATCCCGACTCACCCTGTTCGACATCCCTTCTGGCGCAACATGGTGAATTAACCTTTAAGTCGCGCGGCTGCATCAGCGCTGGTTTACTTTTGACGGATCACGCCTTCTCCCAGCACGGGAAGCGGGGCAATTATACGCAGCAGAAGAAACGACACGACAAGGAACGCCGAACCGGCATGGAGCGCGGCGGACAAGCTGGTGTGATCGGCGACTGCACCCCAGACCCAGGAACCCAGCGCCATCCCGCCAAAGGTGACCGCCTGATAGATGGACAGGCACCGCCCCAGAATCGCATCGGGCGATCGCAACTGCACTGCGGTATTGATCGTGGTCAGGATCAGCACCCAGGCAACGCCCGCGACGAAAGCTCCCGGTAAGGCATACAGAATGTTCCCCACCTCAGCGACCAGCGACATAGAGAATACGAACATGGCCGCCCCCAGCGACAGGATACCCTCCAGTCCGAGTTTTTTCCGTAAGGAACCGGTGAATGGCGCCGCTGTAATCGAACCGATCCCGAAAAGGCCAAGCATAAGGCCATAATCCAGTTCGGTTCCTCCCACTTTCCCGCTTACCACCGCCGGCAGCAGGGATTGGTATGCAGCAAGGCTAAAGCCCAGAGCCAGTCCGCGGATCAGCAACCGACGCAAAGGACGGTTGCCTGCGCAATAGCGAAGTCCCACCGCGACGGCGGGCAGGATCGGCCGCCGCTCGACCGGTCGCACCGGCGGTTTCCACCAGAGCAGAACGCCGATCAAGCCGACGTAACTGATCGCATTGACGGCGAATGCGAACGACACATCCCATACCGAAATGAGGATACCGCCCAGAGCCGGACCGATGGAGCGCGCGATGTTGAACGAAATGGAATTCAGCGCAATCGCCTGTGGCAGCTCGGCCGGATCGACCTGCTGCCGCACGGAAGCCTGCCATGCCGGAGAATTGAGCGCCGTGCCGATCCCGACGCTGAGCGTGAAAGCCAGCAGCAGTCCGGGCGTGAGCATATGAGCGTAGGCGAGGGCGGCCAAAGCGGCCGAAACGACCAGCATTCCCACTTGCGCGGTCAGCATGACAAGCCGACGGTCATAGTTATCGGCAATCGCCCCGGCGAACACCCCGAACAGCATGATCGGCACTGTGGCCGATGCCTGCACCAGGGCGACCAACTGGTGCGACGGGGTCAGTTCGGTCATCAACCAGGCCGCGCCGACGCCCTGCATCGTTCCGCCAAGATTGGAAAACAGGTTGGCGATCCAGATCGCCCGAAAGATCGGGTATCGAAACGGCGAGAACGCGCCGTTACGCGGCTGCGCCACCAGCCCGGCCGTCGTGGCCTCCACCATCTTTTGCGTGGTGCTCTCGGTGCCGTCCTCTGCCCTTTTCACGCCACCGGGGTAGGGGGCGGCAATGACCGTGGCAAGACCGCTACAGCAGGTAGCGCATCCGTATCGTCAGATGCACGGCCTCACTGGCGACTGCAAAAGCGGCATGCTCGAACTTCGGCGGCCCCATGCGGACGGCGGCATCACGGGAAAATCCATAACCCTCTCGCGGGATCATGAGGCGGGTATCTAGCTTTCCGTTGCCGTTTTCATCATGCACCAGCGACACCGCATAGTGTCCGGGCGGGACGACGCCAAAATCCAGATGGACTTCACTTGCCGCCGGCACTTTCAGTTTGCGAGCCTGAGGATCCTTGTCGCAATCCGGAAAAGCGTCCGCGCGCGTCGTCAGGCAAGCCAGCACCTGGCCTTTTTCCGATCGCAGTCCGGTAACCTCCACGGTGACCGGCGTGCCGTCCGTGGGCTGGGCGTCCACTGGCCCCGTAGACAACAGACCCGCCATCAGAACGAAGACAACCCACGGTCGGTGCCGCAGAGACGATCCCAGTGCCGGAAGTAGAGGCCGTAGTTGCATTTGTAACTTTCGTGGTGCCGGTTGTGATGGCTGGCGGTGATCAGCCAGCGCCCCAGTCGTGATTTGACCAGAGCCTTCGGAAACATTTCCCATCCCATGTGATTGGTGATGCCCATAATCGTCATCGTCAGTAGCACCACGCCCAATGCGGCTACATGAACGGGGACAACAAAAACCAGCGCCGGAATGACGACCGCGCCGGTAACGGCTTCAATCGGATGAAAGCTCATTGCCGCCCAGGCCGTTGGCGGCTTGCTGGCATGGTGCACCGCGTGGGCCATACGGAATATCCTGGGTCGATGCATCCAGCGGTGCGTCCAGTAAAACCAGGTATCGTGAAGCAGGAGATAGACCAGGACGGAGGCAGGCAACCACCATAGCGGCCATTCCGCCGTATCGGTGTAGATGCGCGTCCAGCCATGTTCGCGCCATCCCCACGCAACGACGCCAGCCGGAAGGCCGTAAATCAGGGCAGAGAGCAGCGACCAGCCGATCTCCTGACGAATCTGGCGGTCCAGGCCGACATAATGGCCAGGCCGTACTTTGCCAGTGATCCAGGCAAACAGTCCCGATGTAGCCAAATAGCGTACAGCAACAATTGCAGCCATCGCCAGCGCTGACGCTAGTACCGCAAGAAAAGGAGCGCCAAACGCCATGGGCGCCCAACTAAGCCTTGCGAAGCGTCAGGGGAAGAGAAAACGAAGCAGACAGCATGGCGCATACACAAACGCCCGGACCACTGGCCCGGGCGCTCCTGCTAACGGATGATGCTGGTATCAGCCCGCGCGGCGAACCGCACCTTTGTGCGCGCCCAAACCTTTGGGACCACGCGGACGGAAGCGGCGCTTGCGCTCTCCGCCTTCACCGGTTGCAGCGGCATCGCGCGGACCTTCGCTGCGCTGGCCGTCGCGACGGGGTTGGCGATCACGATTGCCGCCGCCTTGGCCACTGCGACCGCCGCCTTGACGACGATCGCCCTGCGGCTGAGCAGGTGCGACGCGGGCGGGGGCGGGCAGACGCGCCGCCTGCTTCTGGAAATCTTCCGGCAGCGCCAGAGGCTCCAGCTTGATCCGCGTAAGCCGCTCAATATCGCGGATATAAGGCTTCTCGTCCGGCGCGACGTAGCTGATTGCCACACCATCGGCACCGGCACGGGCCGTGCGACCGATGCGGTGCACATACTGCTCGGCGACGTTCGGAATTTCGAAGTTGTAGACGTGGCTCACACCGCTGACATCGATGCCGCGAGCGGCGATGTCGGTGGCGACCAAAACCCGGATGTTGCCCTGGCGGAAGCCGCCGAGAGCGGCGGTGCGCTGCGCCTGGCTCTTGTTGCCGTGGATCGCTGCGGCAGGGATACCGGCAGCCACCAGATGGCGCACGACGCGGTCGGCCCCGTGCTTGGTACGGGTAAACACCAGAGCACGATCAATCGCGCCATGATCGGCGTTCTCGGCAGCATCGTCTGCCAGTCCGGCGCGCAGGCTCAGCGTCAGCAAGGCCTGCTTTTCAGCTTGGTTGATCATCGTCGCATACTGTTCGACGCGCTCCGCCGTCGTCGATTGCGGCGCGACTTCAACTTTGACCGGGTTGTTGATGAACTGCCGACCCAACTCAGCGATGGCCTGCGGCATGGTTGCCGAGAAGAACAGGCTCTGGCGACCATTGGGCAGCAATGCGGCTACGCGCTTCAGCGGAACGATGAAGCCAAGGTCCATCATCTGGTCGGCTTCGTCGAGCACGAAGATCTCGACATGCTTGAGTGTCAGCGCGCGCTGATCGATCAAATCCAGAAGACGGCCCGGCGTTGCCACCAGAATGTCACAGCCGCGCTCAAGCGCACGGGCCTGCTTGCCAACCGGAACGCCGCCGAAGATGCACTGAACGGTAAGGTTCAGGAACTTGGCATAGCCGCGCATGTTGTCGGCGATCTGCGCCGCCAGTTCACGCGTGGGCGACAGCACCAGCATCCGGCATCCGGCGTTCTGGCGCGGCTTCGGATCGCTGGAAAGGCGGTGCAGCGAGGGGAGGGAGAATGCGGCGGTCTTGCCGGTGCCGGTCTGCGCGATGCCAAGCAGATCGCGCCCTTCGAGCAGCGAGGGGATCGCCTTGCGCTGGATAGGCGACGGATCGGTGTAGCCCTTGACCTCGAGCGCGCGGAGAATGGGCTCGGCAAGGCCAAGTTCAGAGAAATAGGACATCAAGTCACTTTCAAAAGTGCACGGGGGCGAGCACCTTCGAAAAGACATGGCTTTCGATCAGGAGCGCGCGCACGGCAAGGTGTCGTTACGGGCGACCCTGCGTGAGGAAGGAAGCTTGGAATTGGTGACAATCGTTCATCCGGGCCGGCTTTGGCACACACGTGCCTTAGCCTCACGCTGCTCACGGATTGCGGTGGAGATCAGACCCCACGCGCCGATTGCTGACACGCCAGATAGTGTGCATTGCAGCAAAGCGCAAGATAATTACGTATCGGTGACTTGCTTCCGCTGCCCAACCGAATTCGAAATCAGCATTCAGCACCCCATTGCTGCGTATAGGGATCCGCCATTGTCACCAAGCGGCGCAATGAAGCGCGAGCGAGGCGCTCCGTTTCGACCTTTCTGCGGGCCGGGGCTAATTGGTGCAAAGGGGCGGGACGAAGAATTTCCGCATCATACCCATCGGCCACGATGATGCCGCACCGATCGGGAAGAAATGCATCACTTTCGAGAGGCGCAAGATCCAGTGATGGAGCCAGCCCCCAATAGAAGCGATCGCAATAATCAAGATAGTCGGTCCACTTGCCATCGCCGAGTAAGTCGGCGCGCGACACCTTTATCTCTACGATGATGACATGACCTTTGGCATCCACGCCCATAAGGTCTGCCCGCCGTCCACACCGCAGCGACATTTCCGGAATACACCAGATGTCATTACGGGCGAAAAGCCGAGATATTCCCCGGGCCACGTCCGGCGCGGTCCGAAGCAGAGGGCGAGAATCGACGTCCAGCATGCCACCACCATAAGAACATACAGGGAACTATCAATCTGTTTGTGAGGTGTTTGCGTCGAACGGACAATCCGATCCTGGTTCAGGAAATCACGTCAGACCAGATTGTGAAAAATTGGCGCTGGCAAGGTCTGCCACCCTCTGCTAACCGGCGCTCGTCTGCACCCGTAGCTCAGCTGGATAGAGCGCTGCCCTCCGAAGGCAGAGGCCACAGGTTCGAATCCTGTCGGGTGCACCACCATTGATCACGAGGGTCGCTTACCACCATCCCCCTGTGTGGCTGGAGCGACGGCCCCCAATACGTGCATGTTGGTCAAGTAACCATGCGAGGATGTAGCCGAGGCATCCAACCGGCTTTCACGCAGAAATTATCTTGGTTTAATCACCGTACAACGTGGATGGGCGGACCGTTTTGATCGCCGTCATGATGGACGGGATCTTCGCCACGGGCCGTGATCATGGCATCGTGCTCGGCAAAAACGCGTTCGATCTCAGCACGTTTATCGAAGATCATGCGTGCTACGCCAGCGGTCATCCCGCCTTCATCACCGACCCGCCCGAGAACACCAGCGAGATCTTCGAGGGTAGCCTTCTCTGGACTGCTGTGAAGGCCGCCCTTGATATCGCGATAGGCCGTGCATTCGCTTGCCATTATTCGTTCCTGTCTATTTGCTTCTCGTAACGCCTGAGAACTCCGGCGGGTTTCATAGCTGGCCGAGTGCAACTCAGTGGGCAGATGCGGATGAAGCGCACCGAACCCTTTCTCGCATCTGAATTGAACTCGAAAAAACACCCACAGACGGTGAAACGTACTCAAGGCGCGACAGAGGCGCACCGTTGTCCGCGCAGTTCGGCATGATGCACGCCTATTGCGCTTAACCACACATAAACAGGTAGCATGCACCGAGCAGTATCTTCCTCTACAAGCTATCTTGCATTGAACAGTACCATGCGTTAGATCATCATCATTCGCAGGAGAGATGATTCGATGTCCGAAATCGAAATCCAGTTGAAAAAAGGGGTGCTGGGACTGTGCGTCCTTGCCCTGCTGTCTCGAGGAGACAGTTACGCATACGAAATAGCCAGCCGACTGGCCGACGCCGTCGATATGGGTGAGGGCACCATCTACCCTCTGATGCGACGCATGCAGTCTGAGGGATTGGTGGCGACCTATCTTGAGGAGTCGCCATCCGGTCCTTCACGCAAGTATTACAAGATCACCGAAACCGGACGTGCCCGCCTGGCTGACCAGGTCAGCGAATGGCGCGGCTTCACCGCCGCTGTCGACGGGCTGATCGACGCCGCCGACACCGCATCCACAGATAAAGCGCCAGTGCAGGAAGGGGAACCCCGCCATGAAGCGTAACGAATTCATCAAGCGCCTGAGAGCGGGCCTCAAGGGCATGCCACAAAGCGACGTGGACGATATCGTCTCCGATTATGAGGAGCATTTCGCCGCTGGCATCGCCGAGGGTCGCAACGAGGAGGAGGTGGCAGACGCCTTGGGCAACCCGTCACGCCTTGCCCGCGAACTTCGCTTCGAGGCCGGTTTTCGTAACTGGAAGAGCGAAGGTACGCCGTCGTCAGCATGGAGCGCCATCCTTGCTTTCATGGGCCTCGCGACAATCGACATCCTCATTCTGCTTCCGATCGTCCTGCCGGTGCTTGGTGTCATGCTAGGTCTTTTCATTGCGACGATCGGCGTCTTCATCGCTGGCGGGTTCATTCTAATTGCCGGGCCGTTCAGCGGCTTCCCGGGGGGCGTCCTCGTCGCGATCCTGGGAGGACTTGGCTTGATGAGCGCGGCAGTCGCGGCAGGTGCATTGCTGACGCTGGTCAGCATCTGGATCGTCAATGCCCTGATGTGGTTCGGCCGCTTGCATTATCGCGTGATCCAACCGGCTATTCACACCGATAACTGAAACATTCGAAGAGGAAGGAAGACAAGATGCTCAGGAAACTGCTCATCGTATTCGCCAGCGGCGTGATCCTCTCGATCGTCGCGTTCGGAACGGCGTGGATCATCGGCGGGGAACGCTTCAGCCGGGAGATTCACGAGCGGGACGGATGGAATTGGCATTTCGACGATGACGAGGGCAATGGTCCCCGCAAGACCCGCAATTTCGCCATCGTCTCGGGTAGCCAGCTTGCTATGGAAATCCCGGTGGAACTCGTATTTACGCGCGGAGACAAGACCGAGATGACCGTCACTGGCCCGTCCGATGTCGTCGATCGGCTAACGTGGGAAAACGGCAGGCTGTCCGTCTCTGGGTCACGAAATATTCGTCATGGGGTTAAGGTACGCATCACCGCACCGGAGATTGCCGGACTCGATCTGGACGCACCCGGTGACGTGACGATGACCGGGCTGGATCAGGAAGCCCTGAAGCTCAATTCCCGAGGGGCGATTGATCTTGACGCTTCGGGCAAGGTCAACCGCATCGCGGTTACCTCTGCCGGCGCAGGAAGCCTCGATCTGGGCAAGCTGGAAGGCCGGGATGCGACTGTCCGGTTGGATGGCGTGGGTGACGTGACACTGGGCGCGACTGGAACTGTCGATGTCGAGATCAATGGCGCGGGCAATGTGACGCTTGTACGCAAGCCAGCCGTTTTGCGTACGAAGCTGAACGGCATCGGGAATGTCGATCACGACTATTGATGGGCGGCAGTTGATTGGGCGCGCTACAAGGCAGGTGTTCCACGTGAAACGCTGAGGTGTGCTCGATCAACGGCATACAATTGCCGACAGACAAACTGGCGTAGGGGGGAGGAACTGGGGTAGGTTGTCACCAATGACTGCCCCCATTTCCCGCCCTCGCGTTCCGCCTCATCTGGTATTGCTGTCTCTGGCGGCGTTATGGGCGTGCTATTTCATCGTTGCCACGCTTCGCGGCGTTGTGATGGGGTTCGATCTCGCATGGCCCATTATCTCGCGCAGACTTACCATCTGCATCGTATCGATGCTGGTCATGGCAGCAGCCTGGCCGTTGCTTCAGTTGCTGGATCGCAAGTCCGGATGGGCGCGGTTGGTCACCGTTCTCGCCGGGGCATTGCCGTTATCTCTCGTTCTGAGCCTGGTCAACGACGCAGTGTTCGCCGATATCGAGACCTCTATCGGCCAGGAACCCGGGAGTCAGGAAGCAGAGATAAACACCGGGAACGTGCGGATCACGCGGGACGAAGCAGGCAATATACTGGTCGATCTGCCCAATCTCCCAAAGCCTCCTGCGCCGCCCAAACCTCCGCAGGCAGGCAGCTCTGCCCCGTCAGTCCCTGAGCCGCCGGAAATAGCGCCTCGCACGGAACAGCGCTCGGCCATCACCATCCATACACGCAAGACGGTTGAGGAAAGCGAAGGCATGGGACGGTGGGCCGGTATCGCTGATACCGCTTTCGGCCGGTACTTCCTTGTCCTTGCGTGGGCGGCACTTTATTTCGCGTTGGCAAAAGCGGAGGAAGCTCGGGCTGCCGAACGTCGGGAAGGTGAATATCGACGCGCGGCGGAAGCAGCCGAACTGCGGTCACTGCGCTATCAAGTGAACCCGCACTTCCTGTTCAATACGCTCAACTCACTGTCGGCACTGGTGATGACGGGGCGACAGGATGCGGCTGAGGAAATGATCCAGACGCTCTCGACATTCTATCGTCGCACCCTTTCAGGCGACACCACCAACGACATTCCGCTGGTTGACGAGATCGAACTTCAGCGACTGTACTTCGCTATCGAGACGGTGCGCTTTCCTGACCGCCTGCTCACTCATATCGACGTCGACGAAGCGCTGCGGCATGCGACAGTGCCCGGAATGATTTTGCAGCCGCTCGTCGAAAACTCGGTAAAATACGCCGTGGCTACCACCCAACGCCCGGTTACCGTATCAATCGATGCACGCAGAGAGGGTGGTCAGATGGTCATCACCGTGGAAGACGACGGGCCGGGCAAACGGGAGGATGCGCAAAGCATGAAAACACACGGATGCGGCATAGGCCTTGCCAACGTGCGGGACCGGCTCCGGGCTCGGTATGGATCAGCCGGGACGATCAGCTATGGCAGCAAGCCCGAAGGCGGCTTTGCCACTGTCCTGCGCATGCCGCTGGAGGCGCCGCGTGACTGAAGGCTCGAGCGGGCCGCTGCGTACCCTGATCGTTGACGATGAGCCGCTAGCGGTAGAGCGCATGCAGGTCATCTGCGCCCGAATGGAGGGCGTTTCGGTAGTCGGAACCGCCAGCGACGGGCAAGCGGCCTTGCGCCTGATCGATGCGCTGACGCCGGACCTTGTGCTGCTCGATCTGACGATGCCGGACACGGACGGGCTCACGGTCGCCCGGCGGCTGAGTGCGCAAACCAGCGCCCCCGCCGTCATCTTCGTCACGGCTCACGATGAGTTCGCGGTCGAGGCGTTCGATCTCGATGCGGTGGACTACGTATTGAAGCCGGTGGCGCCCGATCGTCTGCAGCGGGCTGTAGACCGCGTTCTCTCACGCCGGACGGACCGCGCCGTGGCACCATCCAGTCGCTGGCTTGAAGAGTTCTGGGTGCCGCACCGATCAGAACTGGTGCGGATTGCCTCCGCCGAAGTGCACCGGATCGATGCTGAGCGTGACTACGTCCGCTTGTATGTTCGTGATCAGAGTTACCTGCTGTTGCAGACGATCACCGGTTTGGAGGAACGGCTCGATCCAGCGCGTTTCATCCGCATCCACCGCAGTTGCATCCTGCAGCGCAGCCATGTTTCGGGTTTGCGGCATGAGGGACTCGGGGTGTGGTGCGCGGAGACCGTCGATGGCCAGGCCCTGCGGATCGGTCGCACCTATCTTCCGGCCGTAAAGAAAATGGCGGGCCGCTAAGCCCGCCATCAGGTGATTTCCGGGTCTTTTCTCTTTTGGGACCTGGATGAGAACGGGATGGGCAAGCGATCAGCCGCCGAGGCGATTGTCGCTTGCTTTGCCGATTGCCAGCGCGACATGGTCTTGGGCTTGCGTAACAGCTTGCTTGACGCAGCGAATAGCATCGGCATCGGGCAGGCGCGAGCCGCTGGTCAGCTGATCGTACCCGCAAACCCGGCGGGCGGCGAACGTGATCCGGCGGTCGAGCGCCTTCTGACCGGCTACCGTGGTCAGGTCGAGGTCCTTATAGTGCACTTCCATGGTTCCGGCGAACGCGGTGGGGGCGGCAAACAGGCCCACGGTGCAAAGGGCGGCGGCAATGATGGCGTTGGTCTTGAACATGGTACATCCTCCTCAAGTGTGAGCCTTGGGGAAGTGTCCTCCGTTCGGCTCGATGAGTGTGAAGTGCACCGGGCAGACAGCCATTGCATGTGAAGGTCGACTGTCGTTCATTTCATGTCGATGAAGGTATAATCGCCGGGACGAACGCCTTTTCCCGTCCGACAAACAGCAGGATGTTTCAAACGTCGCGGATTCGCCCGGTTGGCGCAACGTGTCCGCATCATTGGGGTTTACCTCCCATGCTGCCCGTCATTTTCGTGTTCTGCTTCGGTGTGTTCAATTTCGCCGCCCACAAGGCGTTGATCGAAAGCGGGCATCCCATGCTTTCGCAGGTCCCCTGGTTTTTCCAGTCACTGGGCGGCCGGTTGAGCCTGATCGTCGAGTTCGTCATGCTGTTAGGCGCCATGATCATGGCGGCGGCCGGATCGATGGGGTGGACCTGGATTTACGCGCTCTACACCGGACTGAACGGGCTTTCCGCGTGGCTTATCTTTGGCCGTCGACTTTGACGGGAACCTGCGATCGATCCGGGGGCTTTCTGGCGCATGATGAACAATGACCACGAACGGACTGTTTGGCTGGTGTGCAACCCCGCCAGCGGCAGCAACGACGATGCGACGGTGGACGCACTCACAGATGCGTTTGCGGATGCCGGGCTGAAGCTGGACCGGATCGTTCGCTTTCCCGATGATCCGGCTCCCAAACCAGAGGAACTGGACCAGCGAGGCGTCGATATTCTTACCGTCTTTGCGGGCGACGGAACTACTCATTCGGTAGTCACCACCGCATGGGGATGGGGAGGGGCCGTGCTTGTGCTGCCAGGCGGCACGATGAACATGCTGTCCAAACGTCTCCACGGTGAAGTAAGCGCCGAGGAGATCATCGCCAAAGTCGGGGCTCAACCGCTGCGAACCTCGCGCCCTTCCGTTCTCCATACACGCCACGGTATCGGGCTGACAGGCGCTTTGGCCGGGCCGGGAACGGTCTGGAACGAAGTCCGCGAGGCGATGCGGGAAATGAACATCCTGGAATTCGTCTCAACCGCTCGCGAAGCGATCAGCCAGTCGACCAGCGGCCCCAAGGTCGTTTGCGCCGAAGCCGATTGCGGGCGGGACGAAGGCTATTCTGCCATTACTATTGTCCCGCAGGACAACGGCATCGAAGCGAACGGCTACTACGCTGAATCGCTAACCGATTTCGCAGGGCAGGGCATCGCCTTGCTCAACCGGGATTTCAGGGACGGCCCCCATGATGAATTGGGACTGCATCCAAAAATCCGGCTGGTCTGTCCGACAAACGAACCTATGGGCCTGCTGATCGACGGAGAGCCTTTCGACGGTTCCGCAGAAGAGATATTCGAACTGGGTCCCTGCGAGGTCGATCTGGTCACAACGAAGGAGTTTGACGGGTAATGCATGGCAAAGCCGCATCGATGCAAGGCGGTCCGTTGCGGCTGTTCCAACTGAGCGACATTCATTTCGGACTCGAAGACAAGCGCGCGCTTGAATGGGTGAAAGCCTGCATAGAGCAGGAGAAGCCAGACGCTGTCGCTATCACCGGCGACCTGACCATGCGGGCACGCCATCCCGAATTTCGCGCTGCTTGTGAGTGGATTACGGCGTTGAACGTCCCTGTAACGGTGGAAGTCGGCAATCACGACATTCCGTACTTCAACCTCTACGCCCGGTTCTTTGCGCCCTATAAACGCTTCAAAGCGATCGAACGAATCCTGGAAACGCAGCTCGATCTGCCCAATCTTGCCATCGTTCCCCTACGTACCACCACTCGGGCCCAGTGGCAGCGTTTCCCGTGGTCTAACGGCTGGGTGACCGAACGAGCGCTGTCGCACACCTTGGCGGCCATTGATGCGCTGCCGGAGGGGACCCGCGTCCTGATCGCAGCCCACCATCCACTGACCGAGCGTCGTGCCGACGGCAAACTGCTGACGATCAATGGCACGAGGACGATGGAAGTCCTCGCCAGCCGCAAGGTACTGGGGATCATGACCGGGCATATCCACGATCCGTTCGACATGATCGAGCAGACGCCGGCCGGCCCCTTGCGCATGATCGGTGCAGGGACGTTGTCGCTGCGCATCCGATCCACGCCGCCCAGCTTCAACGAAATCGTGATCGATGGCGATGAGGTCAAAGTCACGGCGCGCAATCTGGCGCAAGTGCCAACGCCCAGAATGCAGATAGACCGGGTGCCGGAAAACGCCCTGCCGCCGCGTTCACCGGAAGAACCCGTTTCGCCGGTAGCGACGGTTCCGCCGGTCGATCCTCCGGTCCATTGAGCGAAAAAGGCCCGGGACATTCTCCCGGGCCTTTTCATTTCCGATCAGTCAACCAGGAGGCCTTCCCGGGCGATCTTGTCCTTCCAATGCTGCGGCGCCAGCGTGTGGACATTGTTGCCCTCGCTATCCACTGCGACTGTCACCGGCATGTCCTGCACCGTGAACTCGTAGATCGCTTCCATACCAAGGTCCGCGAACCCGACCACTTTGGCTTCCTTGATCGCACGCGCCACCAGATAGGCCGCGCCGCCGACTGCCATCAGATAGGCAGACTTGTGCCCGGCGATCGATTTCGTGGCTGCAGGTCCGCGCTCCGACTTCCCGACGCTGGCCAGCAGGCCAAGTTCGAGCATTGTGTCGGAGAACTTGTCCATGCGCGTTGCCGTTGTCGGGCCAGCGGGGCCGACCACTTCGTCGCGCACCGGATCGACCGGGCCGACGTAGTAGATCACCCGCCCCTTGAAATCGACCGGCAGTTCCTCACCCTTTGCCAGCATGTCGGAAATGCGCTTGTGCGCGGCGTCGCGCCCGGTCAGCATCTTGCCGTTAAGGAGCAGGCGGTCGCCTTGCTTCCAGCTTTGCACTTCCTCGGACGTCAGCGTGTCCAGATTGACCTTCTTCGCTTCCTTGCTCGGCTTCCACTCGACCTGCGGCCATTCGTCGAGATTCGGCGTTTCGAGATAGCTGGGGCCCGAACCGTCGAGCGTGAAGTGCGCATGCCGGGTTGCCGCGCAATTCGGGATCATCGCGACGGGCTTGCCTGCTGCGTGGCAGGGCCAGTCAAGGATCTTAACGTCGAGAATGGTCGCAAGGCCGCCAAGGCCCTGGGCACCGATGCCCAGTGCGTTGACCTTGTCGAAGATCTCGATGCGCAGCGCCTCGATATCGTTCTGCGGTCCACGCTGCTTGAGCTGGGCCATGTCGATCGGTTCCATCAGGCTTTGCTTGGCAAGCTTGACGCAATGTTCCGCCGTGCCGCCAATGCCGATGCCGAGCATGCCCGGCGGGCACCAGCCTGCGCCCATCTGGGGCAGCATTTCGACCACCCAGTCGACGATGGAATCGCTGGGATTCATCATCTTGAACTTGGACTTGTTTTCAGAGCCGCCGCCCTTGGCCGCGACATCGACCGAAATCTTCGATCCCGGCACCATCGTCACCGAGAGGACGCAGGGGGTGTTGTCCTTGGTGTTGCGGCGCGTGAAGGCAGGGTCGGCAAGCACCGACGCGCGCAGCTTGTTCTCCGGGTGATTATACGCCCGGCGCACGCCGTCGTCGACCACGTCCTGAAGCGAACGCTCTGATTCGAGGCGGCAGTTCTGGCCCCACTCGATGAACACGTTGACGATGCCGGTATCCTGACAGATCGGGCGATGCCCTTCCGCGCACATGCGGCTGTTCGTCAGGATCTGGGCGATGGCATCCTTGGCCGCAGGGCCTTGCTCCGCCTCATAGGCGTCACCCAGCGCGCGAATATAATCCATCGGGTGGTAATAGCTGATGTACTGAAGCGCGTCGGCGACCGACTCGATCAGGTGTTCTTCGCGGATGGTCACCATTTCTGTCATGGAATGTGCGCTCCCGTTCTGGCGGACAACGTGATTTTGCCGGTCCCATAGGGCGCGGGGCGTCCATCGTCAAAGTGCTTGAACTGATCGACCAGCGTATTCGCAAATGGCTTGGCCTGATCGGGTGCTTCGCCTAGAAGGCCGCCTTATGTGCCGCCTTCGTGAGTGGGTTCGATGATGAACCGCCGCGAACGAGTGAGGGAACTGCACCTGATGACCTTGACCGAGGATCGGTCGGCGCCTGCCGGCTCCAATGCTGCCAACGCCGCTATCTCTGATGCGCGCCGCGCGATGATCACCAGCCAGCTGCGCACCAGCGGCGTCAATGAACCATGGGTTCTTGAAGCGATGTCCACGGTTGCGCGCGAAGACTTCGTCCCCGCCGCAATGCGCGACGCGGCGTATATCGATCGCGCGATTGCACTGGGCGGCGGTCGTTTCCTGGCCGCACCCTTGGTCCACGGGCGCATGCTCGCCGAGGCTGCGCCTTCTGATGCGGACCGTGTGCTGCTCGTTGGCGATGGCAACGGCTATCTCGCTGCCCTGCTCCGCCAGCTTAGCCGATCGGTCGATTCGGTAGCTCCCGCTGATGCAAACGAAGCGGGAGAAGGCGACTACACCCTGATCGTCATCGACGGCGCGATCGAAGTTTTGCCGGACGCACTTGCAGAGCGCCTGCAGGATGGCGGACACATCGTCGCGGGCTTAATCGTGCGCGGCGTCGCCCGGCTTGCCGTTGGCACCAAGGCTGCCGGCAAGGTTTCTCTGCTGCCGCTCGCCGAAATGGGAGTACCCGTCCTTCCGGAATTTGCAGCACCCAAACGCTGGAGTTTCTGAGCATGTCCCGGTTCGCGCTGCGTGCCGGGTTGTTCGTGGGGGGAAGTCTGCTTTGGACGATCGGTCAGCCTGTATCGGCTGACACTCTGCGTGACGCGCTGGTCATGGCCTATCAGACCAACCCGACGCTGGAAGCTGCCCGCGCGCAGCAACGGGCGACGGACGAGGGCGTGCCGATTGCTCGCGCGCCCGGGCTGCCATCTGCCAGCGTGACCGGAACGTACACGGAATATCTCAAGCAGAGCGAGAATTCGTTCAACGCTCCATCGCGCGTGTTCAGCGGCGGGGCGGATCTCGGTGTGCCGATCTACTCGGGCGGCGGGGTGAAGAACCGGGTCAAAGCCGCCAAGATCCGCGTCGAAGCCGGGCAGGCGGACCTGCGCGGCACCGAGAGTTCGCTGTTTTCGAATGTCGTCGCCGCCTACATGGATGTGATCCGGACCGAAGCAATCGTCGGCCTCAACCGCAAGAATGTCAGCGTGTTGCAGACCAACCTGCAGGCGACCGGAGACCGTTTCGAGATTGGCAACCTGACCCGCACGGACGTAGCCCAGTCGCAATCGCGCCTTGCGATCGCTCAGAGCGACCTGCGGACGGCTGAAGCCAATCTGGCAGCTGCGCGGGAAACGTACATCCGGCTTGTCGGCAGAGCACCGCAAACGCTGGAAGCACCGCCGCCATTGCCCAATCTTCCGGCCAGCGCTGAAGAAGCGGCATCAATCGCGCTCGATTCAAATCCCGATCTTATCGGCGCGAGAGAAAGAACGCGCGCGGCGGAAAAGGATATTGACGTTGCCGGCTCCAGCCGATTGCCCACCGTCCGATTGTTCGGGCAAGGTAGCTACAACAACTATTTTAACACCTTGGCGCGCGGCATCCCAGGTGCCGGCGTATCTCAGCAGGACTCAGCCGCTCAGGCAGGAGCCCAGCTTTCGATCCCGCTTTTTCAGGGTGGTTTGCCCGCAGCCCAGCGCAGACAGGCTCAGGCAACGGCTTCCGCGTCGCTGGAGCAGGAAATCGCCACCGAACGCGATGTCATCGCGCAAGTCCGCTCCGCCTACACATCGTGGATAGCCTCCAACGATCTGATCCGCTCCTCACAAGTGGCGGTCGATGCCGCGTCCTTGAGCTTGGAAGGCGTGCGCGCCGAAAACTCAGTCGGCAACCGCACGATCCTTGATATCCTGAATGCCGAGCAGGAGCTTCTCAACGCACAGGTGCAGCTGGTGACGGCCCGGCGTAACTCCTACGTCGCCGGCTTCACTCTGCTTGCCGCGATGGGAAGGGCCGAGGCTCGCGACCTAAATCTGGATGGGGGTATCCTGTACGATCCGGACGTAAATTATCGCCGGGTCAAAGGCAAATTTTTCGACTTCGACGACGACCCTGACCCGGTCGCGCGGTCTACCCGAACCGTTGACACCCCCGTGCAGAATGGTGAGATTTCGCCATCTCAGCAGCCTTGATCTCGATTCGGGATGGAAACCGGCGTGCTTGATGAATAAGGCGGTAAGGATCGGCGCGGGAACAGGGCGCGCTCAGGGGGATTTGGTCAAGATGCGTCAGAACGGTGAACCTTCGGTCGAGGAAATCCTGCAGTCGATCAAGCAGGTCATTGCCCGCGACGCCCGTCTGGACGTTCGTGGTTTCACCCGTACCGCCAAATCCGATCCGTTGCCGGAAGATAGGTCCGCGATCGACGATGACGACGTGTTCGATCTTGCAGAGGCAGCCCAATTGCCCCCGCAGAACGAAGACGAGAGCGCAGAACCGGACGAAAGCCCGCTCGTGCAGTCACAGGTCCGCAATTCGATGCGCGAATCGCTGGCGGCGCTGGCCATGATCTCCGAACCCGGCGCTCAACCCCAGATCGTGCGCTCCGGCGAAACCTCGCTGGAGGCGATGACCCGCGAATTGCTGCGCCCAGCGCTAGCGGAATGGCTGGACAAAAATCTGCCGCCCATGGTCGAAAGATTGGTGGCAGCGGAAATCGCCCGGATCGTCGGCAAGAAAGTGTAACGCGTCAGGCGTCGGTGCTGGACAACCGAGCGTCGCTTCCTACTTTCCAGCGCATGCACGAACCGATCCAAGAAACACTTCCGGTCATTGCTCCATCATCGAGCACTCCCGCGTGAGCCGAGCGGTTGAAAAAGCCCAGGACGCTTTCGTCAAAAACGGCAGTGATGCGGTTGAGCGGCACATCTTTCTGTGCGCCGAGCCGCAGAAGGGCGAATGCTGCTCCCTCGAGCAGGGACAGGCCGCCTGGAAATATCTAAAGAAGCGCCTCAAACAATTGGGTCTCGATGGACCTAAGACTTCGAAAGGCGGCGGCGTGGCCCGGACCAAGGCGGATTGCCTGCGCATCTGCCATGCGGGTCCGATCGCCGTCGTATGGCCGGATGATGTCTGGTATCATTCGTGCACGGAAGAAGTACTGGAGAGCATTATCCAGCAACACCTGATCGGCGGGCAACCGGTCGAGGCTTTTCGCCTTCAGCGGCGGTAAGAACTAAGCGTCATCATCTTCCAGCGGATCAATAATTGATTCGTCATGTCCGGTCCCGCTGGACAAGAAAACCAGGCCCATCAACGCTGACGCCAGCAACATCGTAAAGCCGACACCCAGAGCGGTGGCGATATAGAAATGGATCGATACCATTCCGTTGGATCGATAGAGCAACAACACGGACCCGATCACCAGACCGATCGTGATCGACATCATCCAGCGCATGATCCGAAGAAAGCGCGCCCAAGCGTGGGACGCCTTTTCAGGATCATCAAGGGGAGACCTGGGTATCATGCGCCCTATCTGATGCCCCGGCGCTTCGCCCGCAAGCGTCATCGCCGATATTTCCGTTCGATGGCCGGATCGCGACCCAAGTGGCGCTTCGTTTTGCCCTGTGATATCCTCTGATCTCATTGTTCGAACAGCAGGATGCCGCGACAAGAGGGAGAGCAGGGTCATGACGATTGGTCGAATTATCGAAGGCCGGGATAGCGTTGTTACGTGCGATGTCGCCACCAAGGTGCGCGACGCCGTCGCTCTCCTCGCTGATCGGAGGATCGGTGCCGTCCCGGTCATGCAGGATGGCCAGATCGTCGGCATCTTTTCCGAACGAGACGTTATCTACCGCCTCCATGATTCCGGGGAGAGCATCCTGGATACCGAAGTAGGCCAGATCATGACCGCCCCACCGGTCACCGTAGAGCCGGGCACCTCGGTGATGGCGGCGCTTTCCCTCATCACCCGGCGTCGCATCCGCCACCTGCCAGTGGTCGAAAATGGAAGGATGGTGGCCTTCGTGTCGATCGGCGATCTGGTGAAATACCGCATCGACAAGATTGAGCATGAAGCGGCGGCAATGCGCGACTACATTCAAATGGCCTAATCGGAGGCCAAGCCGGTCCGGCGAGCGCCTTGCCGCGACCGGCACGTGCGCCTACATCGGGTGCATGGACCACAACAGCCTGACACTCAGCCCATCTGCCGCCGCGCGCGTTGCGGCCATCGCCAGCAAGCAAAGCAAGCCCGCAATCCTGCGCCTCGCAGTGGAGGGCGGTGGCTGTTCGGGCTTCCAATACAAATTCGGTTTGGCTGATGCGCCCGACGCGGAAGACAGCGTGACGGAGACGGACGGCGTTCAACTGATTGTCGACGCTGTCAGCCTGGACCTAGTTTCCGGCTGTGTCGTCGATTTTGTCGAGTCGTTGGGCGGAGCCGCTTTCAAGGTGGAAAATCCCAACGCAGCGGCGGGATGCGGCTGTGGGTCCAGCTTCTCGGTATGAGAATTTCGACGTTCAATATTAACGGCGTGAAGGCGCGGCTGCCGAGGCTGCTTGAATGGCTCGATGAAACGCGCCCTGCCGTTGCCTGCCTGCAGGAAATCAAAAGCCAGGACGAGGGCTTCCCGATCGCCGAGTTCGAAAAGCTGGGCTACAGGGGACTGTGGCACGGGCAGAAGGGCTTCAACGGCGTCGCTATCCTTGCCGATGGTGAGCAGCCCATAGAGGTCCAGCGCGGCCTTGAGGGGGAGCCTGAAGACGAGCACTCGCGCTATCTGGAAGCGCAGGTCTTTGGGGTGAGGGTAGTGTGTATCTACCTGCCTAACGGCAATCCAGTGCCGGGGCCGAAGTTCGATTACAAGCTGCGCTGGATGGAGCGGCTACGCAAGCGCATGGCAGCGATCAGAGCCGAAGAGGTGCCTGCGATCGTAACGGGAGACTACAACGTCGTCCCCACTGATCGCGACGTTTGGTCGCCTCCTGCAATGGCTGCCGATGCGCTGATGCAACCGTCATCGCGCGATGCCTATTTCCGGCTGCTCGGTGATGGCTGGACCGATGCCCTAGCCACGCACAATCCAAGGGGGGGCGTGTGGACGTTCTGGGATTACCAGGCCGGTGCCTGGCAGCGGGATCACGGGTTCCGGATTGACCATTCACTGCTATCGCCAGAACTGGCGGACCGCTTGGTCGCTTGCGGGGTCGATAAGGAGCATCGTGGTCGTGAAAAAGCCAGCGATCACGCGCCGGTTTGGGTAGAGCTGGCCCCCTGAGACGCCGCTGGCGGCGATCAGCAGGCAATATCAGCGATAGAAGACGTGGTTATCAACCCGAGCGAGGCGGGTAAGACGCCATTTGGGCGAAACGCGCGTTGCGTGGAAGAACAGGGCGCCCTTGGCCTTGCTTTTCCAGCTTCCTTCATCAGCGATCTTGGCGATGGCGACTGCCTGTCGCCAGCTGTCTGATGCCTCGCGCACGAACGGCATCGACTTACCGCGTACAAACGAGAACTGGGACGGCTGGTAAACAACCCCGCAGTAGCTGCTGGGGAAACGGCCGGACTTGGTGCGATTGACGATTACGCGCCCGACCGCAAGTTGGCCTTCAAGGGTTTCACCACGAGCCTCGAAGTAAACTGCTCCGGCTAGGCAACGCATTTCCTGGGTCATTTCCGATGGAATGTCCTGCAGGGAAACCAGTTCCTTCAGCGTCTCGGCATCGGGGGCCTCGTCGCCGTCGTCGTCATTGACATCATCTTGCGGGATGGCTTGCACGACGGGGTTCGATACGAAGTGCGGCTCCGCTGGAGCTGGTACGGTCAGGGTCGGAACCCAATCCGACGCTGCAGCACCTGATCCGTTGGCGCTCAATAGTACGGTCAATACCGTTGCGGCCAGCGCTGTGGCGCTAGCCAGCTGAAACTTGCTTCGCATCAAATCATATCAAGGGCGGTTAACCGATCCGACACAGGCTGGAACGGAAATCCCCTGAGGGGCGTTCTTATTCCGTTAGAGCCTGCCGACGATTCCCCGTCTGCGTGCTAGCTGGCCAACCGTAGCGTTGCCCTAGCCGCTTTCGCGCTTGCGAAGGCGCGTTTACCTTGCATAGCTTGCAAGTCAAGCGGACTCCCGCCGTCTTCAGATGAAGCGTTCGGCGTTCGCGATGTCGAGTTCCACGATCCACAGATCGGGGTCCTGAGCCTTCCGACGCTGTAAATATTCCTGGAAAACGCCAGGTTCGTCGACGTTTTCGCGTTTTGATACCTGCCAGCACCTGATTCCATCGCTTTGCGGCATCCGTTCCACCAAGCGCAAGTCTGCCCCATTATGGTTCAATACCAGCAGGATAGTCCCTGCGTCCGCTTCGCCCTTGGATGCAATGACGCCGAACCCTCCCGCGGAATTGACGCGCCGCAGCATTGCAGAAACTTCGAGGTGCGCGGGCAGGCGCTCGTCCATCCGATCAGTTCCCGCCAGTCTCGAAGGAATAGCCCGGCAAACTGGAGAGCGCGATTCGTGACCGCATGAAGGTGCCAGTTCCTCGACCGCATTCGTCACCCTCCTCGTCAATTAGCCATGATTCGGCGACGAGGACTCGGCGGCGACCGCTCACCCAACGTCCTTCCGCCACGATCCGACCACCTTTGATTGGTTTGCTGAGGTGCATGTTGAAGGATGTCGTCAGCAGAAATCGGTCGGTGACGTGGGTGTTGGCGGCGTAAAAGGCGGCGTCGTCCAGCATCTTGAAATAGATCGTGCCGTGAGCGGCGCCCGCAGCGTGAAAACTGTTCGGAGCGACATCGAATGTTATTCGCGATAGCCCTTCGCCCGTTATTTCCATGCGGGACTGGAACAACTGATTGATCGGCGCGGACGTATAAAGGCTTTCCAAAGCCCGCCAGTGGAGGGACGCACCCGCCGTCGCATCTGGCGTCACACGGTCATGCGGCATCGCGGTCTATGACGTTGCTTAGCAATCCATAGAGAGCTTCTGATCCCGGCGCGGCCAGCAAGGCTTCGCGCATGCGTTCATCGCGCATCATTCTGGAGATGGCGGCCAAGGCGTGCAGATGCGTCGCACCAGCGCCATCCGGAGACAACAGCCCAAAAACCAGATCAACCGGCATTCCATCTGCCGAATCAAAATCAACGGGTGCTTCAAGCCGCAGAAAAACGGCGACCGGGCGCGCGAGACCGGTAATCCGGGCATGTGGAATGGCGATACGCCGCCCAAAACCCGTGCTGCCCAGCTGTTCGCGCTCTTCAACGCGGGTCAAGACAGTCTTGTGATCAAGCCCGTAGACGTCGGCAAACTGCCGCGCCAAGCGATCGAGGATAAGCGCTTTGCTATCGGCGGACACAGTAACAACCGCGTCAGGGAGCAGTGCAAACAGACTGGTCATGTCACGTCTAACGTCAAGATTTGCTCAATTTCCAATGTTGAAAAACCATAAAACCCCCGGATAGACCGGGGGCTTTCTTCCTCTCCAACGATAGGAAGCGGTGCGCCAGCGCGCGTCAGTGGGGCTCGACCCAGCCAATCGACCCATCGCCGCGGCGGTAGACCATATTATGTCGGCCGGTGCCAGCGTTTTTGAAAAGCAGAGCCGTCGTGTTGCGAAGATCCAGCATCATCACCGCGTCGGACACGGTAGCTTCCGGCACATCCACCCGGGTCTCGGCGATCACCACAGGTGCGTCGATTTCGGCCTCGTCCTCGCGGTCCACCTGCGATTCTTCGAAGATGACATAAGCCGCTTCTTCCACCGCACTGGCGTGAGCGGCCTGCTCGTGGCGATCATTCAGCCGGCGCTTGTAACGACGCAGCTGCTTGTCGATCTTCTCGGCGGACTGATCGAACGATACATGCGCATCCTGCGCAACGCCGGTGCCCTTGAGAACCAAATTCTGCATCACATGGGTGATGATGTCGCAACGGAAGGCGCCTGCGGGAGCCTTGCTGAAGGTGACATGCGAGGACAGCGCCCGGCTGAAATACTTCTCGATGATCGCCGTCAATCGTTCGTTGGCATGGGCCTGAAGGGCCTCGCCAGTATCGACCTGGTGACCGGAGACGCGAATATCCATGGGCGTATTCTCCTTTGTTTTGAGTTCAAGCACCCCAGAGCGGGGTATCGACCGATTTGAGAAACGCTGCGTGAGCTACAAGTTCCTCTTCGGTGGCCGCGTGGGGACGCGGCTGACGGAAGATACGGTCCTTCGTACTGAGGACCTTGATTTCCGTCACGATTGCTGTGGTTTCGGCGACCAATTCGAGACCAATCTGGCGACCACCACGTAATTCGACGTAAACCTGTGCGAGCAATTCGGCATCCAACAATGCGCCGTGCTTGGTTCGATGGCTGCGATCGATGCCGTAGCGAGTGCACAACGCATCGAGCGAAAGCTTTGTACCGGGATGACGGGCCTTGGCCAAGGCCACAGTATCTACCATCCGGTCGAGCGTGACGATCGGGTGCCCGCATGCCGACAACTCATGATTGATGAAGTTGAAGTCGAACCCGGCGTTATGGGCCACCATCGGACTGTCGGCGATAAATTCGAGGAATTCGTGCGCGTGCGCCGAAAAGAGTGGCTTGTCCGCCAGGAACGCGTCCGACAATCCGTGAACCGCTTCAGCCTCTGCGGGCATGAACCGCTCGGGATTGAAATAAGCGTGGTACGTACGACCGGTCACCACCCGATTGACCATCTCGATACAACCGATTTCGACCATCCGATCTCCGTTCCTGGGATCAAATCCGGTGGTCTCGGTGTCGAAGATAATCTCTCGCATTCCTATCCATATCTGCCTGCCTGCGGACAAGCGCAAGGCCTCGACATGCAATATTACAAACGGGTCAACGTCCGCACAATCCCGGCTACCTGTTCCCGCGTTTCGTCCAGCGTCGTCCCCGTATTGATGATGAAGTCCGCTCGGGCGCGCTTATCCGCGTCGGGCAACTGAAGCGCCAGGATCTGTTCGAACTTCTCGGCGGTCATACCGGGCCGCGCGAGCACTCGTGTCCGCTGGACATCAGCTGGCGCCGATACCACGGCGACTGCATCCAAGGCGTGCTCGCCGCCTCGCTCAAACAAAAGAGGTATGTCGAAGACGACCAATGGCGCAGCGCGATGGTCCTCCAGAAAGTCCGCCCGCATTCTAGCGACTGCAGGATGGACGATCTGCTCGAGCCGGGCCAGCTTATCCTTGTCCCCGAATACGGCAGCGCCGAGCTTGGGTCGGTCGACTCCCTGCGGCCCCGTCGTGCCGGGAAAAGCCGCCTCGATTTCGGGGAGCAGGTCGCCGCCCGGCCCCTGCAAAAGATGCACCGCGGCATCCGCATCGAACACAGGGACGCCCAGATTCCGCAACATTTCGGCGACAGCGGACTTCCCCATGCCGATCGAGCCGGTAAGTCCAAGTATCGATGGTCGAGCGCTCATGAGGTTATCAAGGTGCGCAAAGCCCGATCCTGATCCCGTGGCGGCTTAGCACCAAAGAACCGGAAAAATGCTTCGTCGGCCTGACCGATCAGCATCGAAAGACCATCGACCGTGTCGAACCCGTTTGCTCGTGCGCGTTTCAGAAAGTCAGTGTCGAGCGGGTTGGTCACGATGTCATAGACAACGCTGCGGGGTGGTGCGTGGCTGAAATCGAAAAGAAGGTCTGGGTTACCGACCATACCCAGTGGGCTGGCGTTCACCACCAGATCCAGACACTGTTCACGATCGTCAAAAGCAAAATCCGTCGGTTCCACGAAGTAATCCGAACCGATCGCATGGTGCTCGCCATCAGGGGCCAGTTCATCCAGCATCGCACGCGCCTTGGCGGGATCTCGACCCGCCAGCACAATGACGAACTTCGCGTCCGCCAAAGCAGCTATGATCGCTCGCGCGGCTCCCCCGGTGCCAAGCACGCGCGCCATTCGGAATAAGTGCACATTGTCCAGTTCATCGCGAAGAGGTTCGAGAAACCCGGGCGCATCGGTATTGTAGCCGGTTAGCGTGCCATCAATTTCGCGCACAACCGTGTTTACCGCTCCGATGCGGGCAGCAAGGGGATCGATCCGGTCAAGCAAGGGAATCACCGCCAGTTTGTGCGGCATGGTGACGTTGCAACCTTGCCAATCCGGATCGCTGCGGCGGTCAGCGACGTATTCCGGCAGGCTTTCTATCGTGACTTGTCGATGATCGTACCGCCCTTCGATGCCCAGAGCCGCCAGCCAGAAATTATGGATCGCGGGTGATTTCGACTGGGCGATCGGATCGCCGATCACTTCCGCGTAAGGAACGCTCATCGTGCCATCATCCCATGATGACGCAGGGCAGACTGGACCTTGAGCAATGGCATTCCAAGGATCGTGAAATAATCGCCCTCAATCCGATCAAACAATTGCACGCCACGTCCTTCGATCCGAAATACACCGACACATCCCGCGACTTCGGGCCATTCGGCATCGAGATAACTTTCGATAAAAGCGTCTGACAGTGAGGTAACCGACAAACGCGCGACGTCGCTATCCGACCACAGCATTTGGCCGTCCTGAACCAGGGCTGCGGCGCTGTGCAATTCCATTACCTTACCCGAAAAGAAGCGAAGGTGCTCATGCGCTTGATCGCGACTACCTGGTTTGTCGAAGCGCCGCCCGTCGCAGACCACTAACGAGTCACTACCGAGCACGAGGTGGTCAGGTGTTTCACGTGAAACATTCACTGCTTTTTCGACTGCCAGCGTCGCTGCTATTTGCGATGGGTCGGTGCCTGCCATCATCGCCTCTATTGATCGCTCGTCAATGTCAGCTGGCTTAGCCCTGAATTCGATGCCTGCCGCTTCGAGCATGGCGCAGCGTGAAGCGCTTTTGGAAGCCAGGATAATCATAGTGTCGACGAGATCCTTTGATCCGGTACATCAGATAGGTTTGGGGCCGACCTGACCTGTGGTGCCGGAGGCCTTGCGCTCATTGTATAGATTGATGATGGCCGCCGCCGTTTCCTCAATGGATCTACGGGTAACGTCGATCACCGGCCACGAGTTATCGGCGAACATCCGCCGGGCGTATTTCAGTTCGCGCTCCACCTTGTCGTTATCGACATAGTCCGTGTCCGGCGACTGGCTCAGCGACAACAGCCGATTGCGGCGTATCTGAATCAAGCGATCAGGGGCGGTTGTGAGCCCAACCACCAATGGTCTCCTTAAGCCAAACAGGCCGGGCGGCGGCGGACTTTCGACCACGATGGGGATGTTGGCGACTTTATACCCCCGGTTCGCCAGATAGATCGAGGTTGGCGTCTTGCTGGTCCGCGATACCCCGGCCAGCAGGATATCGGCCTCCTCCCATTCTTCCCACAAGATGCCGTCATCATGAGCGATGGTGAACTGGATGGCATCAACACGGGCGAAGTAGGCATCGTCGAGGCGGTGCTGGCGACCAGGACGACCCTTGGCTTCCTGCCCCAGCAACGCCTCCAGCGCATCGGTTACCCCATCGAGGACTGCGATCGCCGGAAGACCCAGTGCCTGGCAGCGCTCTTCAAGCCGTCCGCGGGTTTCTTCGTTGACGAGGGTGAAGAACACCAGTCCGGGATTGGCCGCAATTTCGCCCATGATCCGGTCGAGATGCTGCTGTGACCGGACCATCGGCCAGAAGTGGCGCAGGACATCGGAATCGTCGAACTGCGCAAGCGCTGCCTTGGCGATCATCTCCAGGGTCTCGCCGGTGGAATCGGACAACAGATGCAAGTGAAATCGTGCCATGTTCGGCTTTGCCCGGCCCTTGTTCGGCCCCCTGCGTTCGGCGGCACCGCTTGTGGATATGTTCCGGCATAAACCACGGGACTGCCCCGGTGACAACTCGTAACCCCCAAACGCTGCCCACTACCGGCTTTCAACGAGTCAGCTTCTGGACAGGGCGACTGCCTCCCTCCACACCCTGTGGACAAGGCGAACAAGCTTTCGTTGACTCACTCGGTCCGCAGAGTCGCATCGCAAGGTCCGCTCTGTTCAACCGGGTACAAATCGGGCAAGGCGCGCTCGTCCCCGATATCCACAGGACCAACAGACTCCATCATCCTTATATAAAATTTCTATATTTTTTTGATCGGACCGAAAAACGCGATGCCCGGACTGCTTCTCGACACCCTGCGCGGCACCAACTCTGCCAGCCGCCCGATCTGGCTCATGCGTCAGGCTGGCCGCTATCTGCCCGAGTATCGCGAACTTCGGGCCGAGAAGGGTGGATTCCTTGCGCTCGTGTACGATACCGATGCCGCTGCGGAGATAACGCTCCAGCCGATCAGACGTTTCGGCTTCGATGGCGCGATCCTGTTCTCGGACATTCTGATCGTGCCTTTTGCCATGGGCCAGGATCTTCAATTTACCGCCGGTGAGGGGCCAAAGCTTTCGCCGCGCCTTGTCGACCACGCGCTTTCCGGTTTGTCCGCTGTCCCCGAACGCCTGTCGCCGATCTATGATACAGTGCGGAAAGTGCGCGCTGGGCTGGCTGTGGATAAAACCATGCTCGGTTTCGCAGGCTCCCCGTGGACCGTGGCGACGTACATGGTCGCGGGTGAGGGTAGCCGCGACCAGCACGACACTCGGGCAATGGCCTACCGCGACCCGGCGGCGTTCCAGGCGATCATCGATGCCGTGACGTCGGTGACTGTGGAATACTTGTGCGGTCAGATGGAGGCGGGCGCAGAGGCCGTGCAGTTGTTCGATTCATGGGCCGGCACGCTTAGCCCCGCTCAGTTCGAACGGTGGGTCATCGCGCCCAACGCGGCGATCGTCGCAGCGGTAAAAGCGCGTCATCCGGACACCCCGATCATCGGCTTTCCCAAGGGATCGGGAGAGAAATTGCCCGCCTATGCCCGGGAAACCGGAGTCGATGCAGTCGGGGTGGATGAGACGATAGACCCCCTATGGGCTGCGCGTGAACTTCCGCAGGGAATGCCGGTACAGGGTAACCTCGACCCTCTTCTGCTGTTAGCTGGCGGCGAGGCGCTGGAACGAGATGCGTTGAGAGTGCTTGATGCTTTCGCGGATCGGCCGCACGTATTCAACCTGGGTCATGGTATCGGCCAGCACACGCCGATCCCCAATGTCGAGCGCCTGCTGGCGACGGTGCGGGGATGGTCGCGGTAACGACCTGAAGGCAGCGATAAGGACGCTCAAGAGGTTTCATGGAGCAGATATTGTCCACCACGTACCTGTGGCTGAAAGCCGGCCACATCATCTTCGTGATCTTCTGGATGGCCGGGCTGTTCATGCTGCCGCGCTATTTCGTTTACCATCAGGAGGCGGAGGGCGGTTCGCTAGAGGAAGCGCGCTGGATCGAGCGTGAGGCCAAGCTGCGCAAGATCATCCTGACCCCGGCGATGATCCTGACATGGGTCCTGGGCATCCTTACCGCGACGGCGATCGGCGCATGGAGCGAGGGCTGGCTGCACGCCAAGCTACTCTTCGTGCTGGGCCTTTCCGGCTATCATGGCTGGATGGTCGCCTATTCGAAAAAGCTGGCACGAGGTGAGCGCCCGCTGACCGGCAAGAAGCTGCGCCTCCTGAACGAGGTTCCCGGCATCGCCGCCGCGATCATCGTGGTGCTGGTCGTCATCAAACCGTTCTAACGCTGCCACAACGGCTGGACGTTGGCTTGATCCACTCCATGGATTGATCCGTTGACCAGCGCGCATACAGCGATTATTCCAGCAGCGTTCCGGCACAGGGACGCGACGTTCGTTCGCGTGCCCGGATTTGCTTTCCCCAAGCCCATCGATCCGCCGGCCGACACCCTCGTTCCATTCGGAAACACGACACAATGCATCTTAAAGAACTCAAGAAGAAATCATCGGCCGAACTGGTCGAAATGGCCGAGGAACTCGGCGTCGAAGGCGCGTCCACCATGCGCCGGCAGGACCTCATGTTCGCAATCCTCAAGGAAGTGGCCGAGGATGGCGAGGAAATCGTCGGGCAGGGCACGATCGAAGTACTGACCGATGGCTTTGGCTTCCTGCGCAGCCCGGAAGCCAACTATCTTGCTGGACCAGACGACATTTACGTCTCGCCCAATCAGGTCCGCAAATGGGGTCTGCGCACAGGTGACACCGTCGAAGGCGAAATTCGCGCTCCCAAGGATGGTGAGCGGTACTTTGCCATCACCAAGCTGATCAGCGTCAATTTTGACGATCCCGACGTCGTGCGCCACCGCGTGAACTTCGATAACCTGACGCCGCTCTACCCGGACAGCCGCCTCAAGCTCGATTGCCTGGACCCCACCGTCAAGGATAAGTCGGCCCGCGTGATCGATCTGATCTCACCGCAGGGCAAGGGCCAGCGCGCGCTGATCGTCGCGCCGCCCCGCACCGGTAAGACGGTGCTGCTGCAGAACATGGCCAAAGCCATCACCGACAATCATCCCGAGGTGTTCCTGCTGGTGCTGCTCGTCGACGAGCGTCCGGAAGAAGTCACCGACATGCAGCGCAGCGTGAAAGGCGAGGTTATTTCCTCGACTTTCGACGAGCCTGCACAGCGCCACGTCCAGGTCGCCGAAATGGTGATCGAAAAGGCAAAGCGTCTGGTCGAGCACAAGCGCGATGTCGTGATCCTGCTCGATTCCATCACCCGCCTGGGCCGCGCCTACAACACCGTGGTGCCAAGCTCGGGCAAGGTCCTCACCGGCGGCGTCGATGCCAACGCTCTGCAGCGTCCCAAGCGCTTCTTCGGCGCGGCGCGCAACATCGAGGAAGGCGGATCGCTGTCGATCATCGCGACGGCCCTGATCGATACCGGCAGCCGCATGGACGAAGTAATTTTTGAAGAGTTCAAGGGCACCGGTAACTCGGAAATCGTCCTTGATCGCAAGGTCGCGGACAAGCGCATCTTCCCAGCGCTGGATGTCGGCAAGTCGGGCACCCGCAAGGAAGAATTGCTGGTCCCGCGCGATCAGCTTTCGAAGATGTGGGTCCTGCGCCGCATCCTCATGCAGATGGGCACCGTCGATGCGATGGAGTTCCTACTCGACAAGATGAAAGACTCCAAGACGAACGAGGACTTCTTCTCGACGATGAACCAGTAAGAAGGGCAGGGGGCACCTACCTTGGATATCCTATCGATACTTGCCGCCGCGGCTCCTGCCATTCAGAGCCCGGCGGTGATTTGGGACCATATCGTCACCGATTTCTCGAACATCGGGACGCCGGCGGCGATGTCTGCGTTCCTGCAGGTCCTGATGATCGACGTGGTTCTGGCGGGCGACAATGCGATTGTCGTCGGCGCTCTGGCTGCAGGTCTTCCGGCCGATCAGCGCAAGAAGGTGATCGCCATCGGGGTGATCGCAGCGCTGGTGCTGCGCATCGGCTTCGCGCTGGTCGTCACCTGGTTGTTGGGCATCGTAGGCCTGGTCTTCGCAGGCGGCCTTCTGCTGCTGTGGGTCGCCTGGAAGATGTACCGCGAGCTGCATCACAGTCCTGTTCCCAATTCCCCTGGCTCACCAGAGGTCGAGGGCGATGAGAATTCAGGCCTGAAGCCCTCCAAGTCGTTCGCGTCGGCGGCCATCTCGGTCGCGGTGGCGGATGTTTCGATGTCGATCGACAACGTGCTTGGTGTCGCCGGAGCAGCGCGCGACCATCCCGGTATTCTCATTGTCGGGCTGATCGTGGCCGTCGCGATGATGGGTTTGGCGGCCAACTTTATCGCTCGCTACATCGAGCGATTCAAATGGATTGGCTGGGTTGGTTTGGCGGTGATCGTCTACGTCGCCGGTAAGATGATCTACGAGGGTTGGGTCGATCCTCAACTGGGGATCGTCTCCCTCTTCTAAGGGACTGCAGAAAAAGGGCGCCGAGGCATACAGCCTTGGCGCCCTTTTTCGTTAAGGGATCAGCACCGTCGATCCCGTCGTTTTGCGGGCTTCCAATGCCTCATGTGCTGCCGCTGCATCGGACAGCGCAAACCTTTGCCCGATCTTTGGCGTCAGGATGCCGGAGCTGATCCTGTCGAACAGTTTGCTGGCGTTTCTCGTCAGATCTTCAGGCTTGGCGATGTAGTCAGCCAATGTCGGACGGGTCAGAAATATCGACCCAGCGCGCATCAGGTCGAGCACCCCGACAGGAGGCACCGGACCGGAGGCGTTACCGTAGCTGACCATAAGCCCACGCTTGGCGAGGCAAGCGAGCGAGGCGCTCCAGGCAGACGCCCCGACACCGTCGTAAACAACATCGCACATCGCGCCGTCGGTTATCTCGCGCACTTTCCCAGGCAGCTCCTCCAATGGACAGGACAGGGAATGGTCACCCGGAACGTGCGCTGCCTTTTCCGGCGATCCTGAATGAGCAATCACCGTAACCCCCTTGTCGAGGAGCCAGGGAACGAGGAACGATCCAACTCCACCAGCGGCAGAATGAACCAAGGCGACGTCGCCTGCCTTGGCCGGATAGGTCTCTTCGGCGAGGTAACAAGCGGTCAGCCCCTTAAGCATGCTCGCCGCAGCGATTTCAGGGGTGACGCTTTCCGGGATGCGGATAGCCTTGGTGGTGTCGATGGCCCGGTGCGTAGCATAAGCTCCACCGTTCTGGGTCGTGCCTATCCGGTCACCGATGGAAAAATCGCCGACGTCCGCTCCGACAGCGATAATCCGTCCCACCGACTCCGACCCCAAAGTGATCGGCAAGGCATCGGGATACAGCCCCTTGCGATAATAGGTGTCGATGAAGTTGAGGCCAATCGCTTCTGTTTCGATGACAACTTCGCCGGGGCCGGGAGATGGGACGACAAGGTCCTCCCGTTCGATCACCTCTGGCCCGCCATGCTGGCGCACGATCATTCGATATCCGCTGGTCATCAGCGATCAGCCGACATGCTGGGCAAAGAACGCCTCGGTGCGGCCGTCTGCAAGCTGTGCTCCGGCCTCATCGCGACGTTCGCCTATCTCCGCCGCAAATCCGTGATCCAGACCGACATAATCGTGGAGGGTCACACGTGGATGATCGTCCAGCCCGTCATGGATGGCCTTCTGAGCGGCTTCATCGACGAAGTGATCAGCGGTAGGAATGTGCAGCATCAGTGGACGGGCGATAGCGTTCTTTTCGCCCAGCATCTGGTCGATCATGACGCCGTAGTAGCCCACTGACGCATCGATATCGGTGCGGGTGGCTGTCATGTACGCGATGCGGCCGCCCATGCAAAAACCGACCAGCCCAACTTTTGGGACGCCTTGCTCCCGACGGATCCAATGGATCACCGCCTCGAGATCGCGAATGCCGAGATCGAAATCATGGTGCGACATGAAGGTGACGGCTTTCTGGAAATCCTCGTCCTTGTACGGACTCAGTTCGACGCCGGGTTGCTGCCGCCAGAAGGTATCGGGGGCAACGGCGAGGTAGCCTTTGTCTGCCCAGTCCTGCGCTTTTTTGCGGATGCCTTCATCGACCCCGAAAATCTCCTGCTGCACGATGATCGCCCCGCGCGGTGTCCCTTGGGGTTTGACTACATACGCCGGGATCGTGCCTTCCCCATCCAGGGTAGTGATCTGTGTGTTGGTCGACATCGCATGCTCTCCAGGAAGGGGTCGGGTGTGGGGGGAGTTAGGCACTTGCAATGGACTTTGCCAAGCGCATGTGTCAGTCTCGAAGAGAAAATTCCAACGGGAGGCCGCGATGAAGGTCAATGTCGAAGTCGAATGCACCCCGGAGGAAGCGCGCAGATTTCTCGGCCTTCCGGACGTCACCAAAGCGAACGATGTTTACGTGGATGCCCTTACAAACGCGCTGAAGGGCACAGGCAATTTCGATCAACTGAACGAACTCACCAAGCAGATCGCCCCGATGGGCCAGATCGGTCTGAAGATGTTTCAGCAGTTCCTCGAGAATGGGGCCGCGATGGCGATGAGCGGCGCGACTAAACCCAAGAAGGCCGGAGACTGAGTCGACTGAATTCGATGATATCGACTATCGCCGACTGATCATGATCGACACTATTTTTGCCGTCTCCAGCGGTGCGCCTCCTGCGGCCATTGCCGTCATGCGCATCAGCGGTCGCAAGGCTGGCGATGTCCTGAAATTGCTGGCCGGTGCCTTGCCGGAACCTCGTCGCGCCAGTTTTCGCACGTTGAGATCAACGTCGAATGTCGTTCTGGATCAGGCGTTGGTGCTTTGGTTTCCAGGCCCGAATACGGCGACGGGCGAGGATTTGGTAGAGCTTCACCTGCACGGTGGGCGCGCCGTGGTATCCGCGGTGGAAGTCGCAATTTCTGGCATGGATGGACTTCGCCGTGCGGAGGCCGGGGAATTTACCCGACGCGCTTTCGTCAACGGACGGATTGATCTGGCAGAGGCAGAAGGGCTCGCCGATCTCCTATCGGCGGAAACGGAACTGCAGCGCCGCAGTGCCATCGCCATGGCGGGCGGGGCCTTTTCCAAACAAGTGGAGAGCTGGCGTGACCGCGTGCTCACCGCCTCTGCCTCCGTTGAAGCTGTGCTTGATTTCGGAGACGAAGATGACGTGTCTGATCTCCCGCACGACTTCCTCCCAACCATCGAAGAATTGATCGGCGAGCTGGAGGAATGGCTGGCTCGTCCCCGAGCGGAAATGCTGAAGGACGGCTTTCGGGTGGTGCTGGCAGGGCCTCCCAATGCGGGCAAAAGCACTTTGTTCAATGCCTTGGTAGAAGACGAAGCTGCTATTACAGCGTCGGTCGCAGGCACGACACGCGACCTCCTCACCCGGGCGGTCGCGATCGAAGGTATTCCTTTCGTGTTCGTGGACACTGCCGGTTTGCGATCAGGCACCGATGATATGATCGAGGCAATCGGGATCGAGAGGGCACGTGGTGCGGTTGACGATGCCGATCTCGTCCTGTGGCTTGGTGGCGAGGAGTGGGACCACCAAGCGACACTGACTTGGGTGATCGCTGCGCAAAGTGATCGACGTGAAATACCAAACGGGGATTCCCGGCACCGGGTGTCGGCCATCAACGGGGAAGGGATGTCCGATCTTAGGCTGGATTTAGTGCAGACGGCTCGCAGTGCTATGCCGCGCCCTGGAATTGCCGCGCTTAATCACCGTCAGCGCAGTCAGATTGCGCAAGCGTACGAAGCTTTGGACGACATGCGAATTGTCACCGATCCGTTGCTGGCGGCGGAGTGCCTCCGACGATCACGCGTGGCGTTCGACACTCTCGTCGGTCGTTCGACAACAGAACATATGCTTGATGCCCTTTTTGGCCGGTTCTGCATCGGCAAGTGAGTGGATGTTCCACGTGTAACAACATCTCAGCCTCTTTGACCGTTGGCGAATTTCGCGATAAAGCGCAGCAATGCATTCATATGATGTAATTGTCATCGGCGGCGGTCACGCTGGCTGTGAAGCGGCTGCTGTCGCCGCTCGGATGGGCGCCAAGGTCGGCCTCATAAGCTTTGACCTCGATGCGATCGGCGCAATGAGTTGCAATCCCGCGATCGGCGGACTCGGTAAAGGCCACTTGGTCCGTGAAGTGGATGCATTCGATGGCCTCATTGCACGAGCTGCCGATGCTGCAGCCATCCATTACCGGATGCTGAACCGGTCCAAAGGAAGTGCAGTCCAAGGCCCGCGTGTTCAGGCGGATCGTCAGCTTTTCAAAGCTGCCGTGCAGCGTTTGCTTCAAGAGCAGGGTGACCTAACCCAAATAGCCGGCGAAGCTGCTGCACTTGTCCTAGAGGGTGGCAGAGCAGTGGGCGTTGATCTGGCGGATGGCACTCGCCTGTCTGCACGAGCGATCGTTCTGTGCACCGGCACGTTCCTTGGGGGCACGCTGTTTCGTGGCGAAGAACGCCTGACGGGCGGTAGGATCGGCGAGGCCTCAGCACAGAAGCTAGCGGGCCAGATGCGTCATGCCGCGCTGCCGATGGCGCGATTAAAGACCGGAACACCGCCCAGGCTCGATGGACGAACCATCGATTGGTGTCGACTTGATCAACAGCCTTCCGATGCTGAGAACTGGACCATGTCGGCCATGGGCGAGGGCAGGGTGGTGCCTCAGGTCTTTTGCGCGATAACGCGGACCAACTTTCGCAGTCACGATGTGATCCGGGCAAACCTCCATCGCTCGCCTCTGTTTTCAGGTGCCATTGGGGCTCAAGGTCCTCGCTATTGCCCGTCGATCGAAGACAAGATCCATCGCTTTGCGGATCGCGATGGGCATCAGGTCTTTCTCGAGCCGGAAGGGCTGAGCACCCACCTCGTCTATCCCAACGGCATAAGCACCTCGCTACCTGCCGACGTGCAATTGGATATGCTCCGCACGATGGATGGCCTTGAACAGGTGGAGATGGTCGTTCCAGGTTATGCGGTGGAGTACGATTACGTTGATCCTCGCGCATTACGCACATCGCTCGAACTGCGGGATATCCCTGGCCTATACTGTGCAGGTCAGATTAATGGCACCACTGGCTATGAAGAGGCGGCTGCGCAGGGGCTGATGGCCGGTCTTTACGCTGCGTCGAACGTCCTTGGACGACCGGCGCCCGAGCTCGATCGTGCCAATAGCTACATGGCGGTCATGATCGACGACCTGACGCTGCATGGAGTGAGCGAGCCGTACCGAATGCTAACGGCGCGGGCTGAATATCGCCTCCGTCTGCGAGCAAACAATTCGTCAACGCGGCTGACTCCGATCGCCATAGAGGTGGGTGCGGTGAGTAAGCTCCGTCACGATTGGTTTGCGCGCCGAGAAGATCGCAAACGGGAACTCGACGCAGCGCTCGATTCCGTGGTGTCCGCCACCGAACTGTGCTCGGCAGGTTTGCCGGTCCGCCATGATGCCGGCAAATTGCCTCTGCGCGATTGGCTGCGTTTCAGCGGTGTGGACGTGGACGCCATCGCACCATGGATGCCGTCTGAACTCTTGAATGATAACGCGCTGGTCGAGGAACTTGCCGAGGACGCTGCGTATGCGCCTTATCTCGATCGCCAGGATCGGGAGTTGCGCGATCTGCGGGCAGGAGAGAAGCTTCCGCTCGGTGACTCGTTTCCTTATGCGGCTATTCCCGGCTTATCACGTGAAATGACTGAGCGACTGATCAAGGCCAAGCCTGCCACTCTTGCGGCTGCTGGACGTCTACCTGGCATTACCCCGGCGGCTCTGGCGGCACTCCTGATTCATGCGCGCCGAAAGGCCGCCTGATGACCGGAGTTGTGATCGATGAAGCAGAAGCCGCACGCGCATGGATAGCCTCAATTGAAGGCCAGAACACCGATGGTATTTCTCGACTAGAGCTTCTCGTGCGTCTTTTGGCGGAAGAAAATCAACGGCAGAACCTGGTTGCGGCCGCCAGTATCGAGCATGTTTGGACCCGCCACATTCTTGATAGTGCGCAGCTCCTCCAATTTGTTCCACGTGAAACACCGCGGCCTTGGATTGATCTTGGCACCGGCGCAGGCTTTCCCGGTCTCGTGGTCGCGGCATTGCGCCCAGATACTGAGGTGCTGCTGATTGAGTCGCGAGGTCGTCGTATCGAGTGGCTGACGCGGGCATCCGAGGAGCTCCGGCTTGCTAATGCCAGAGTGATCGGCAAGCGGCTCGAGCACGTGGAAGACATCTCCGCGTCAGTTATATCAGCGCGTGCTTTTGCGCCTTTGGACAAACTTTTAGATCTTTCTGCCCGATTTTCCACAGGTGACACCGTCTGGCTGTTGCCGAAAGGCCGGTCTGCACGTCAAGAATTGGCAGCGGTTACTCAGTGGCGGCACACGTTCCACGTGGAACAATCGATGACCGACCAAGAAGCGGGCATCATCGTCGGAACGCTGATCGACAGGAAAGGTAAAGCCAGGTGATTCGCATCGCCATTGCCAATCAAAAGGGCGGCGTCGGCAAGACGACGACGGCGATCAATGTGGCCACTGCCTTGGCGGCTACCGGGTGGAAGACCCTGCTGATCGACATAGACCCTCAGGGCAATGCGTCGACCGGGATAGGGGTATCGGCGTCCGATCGGGAGGCGTCGTCCTATGATGTGCTGGTCGATCGGGTCCCCGTCGCCCAATGTGTCATGCCCACAAAAATTCCGGGACTGGATCTCCTGCCTGCCACTGTCGATCTATCGGGCGCGGAGGTTGAACTCGTCAACGCGGACGATCGTGCTCATCGGCTGCAGCGGACGTTGGGACCTGAATTGGGCTACGATGTTTGCCTGATCGATTGCCCGCCCTCGCTGGGGCTTCTGACTCTCAATGCGCTCACGGCGGCCGATACGCTTTTGGTTCCACTGCAGTGCGAATTCTTCGCGCTCGAAGGGCTCAGCCAATTGTTGCAGACTGTTGAGCGGGTACAGCAACGCTTCAATCCCGATCTTGGCATCATCGGCATAGCCCTTACCATGTTCGATCGACGTAATCGACTTACCGAACAGGTATCAGACGACGTCCGTTCGGTTCTGGGCAACCTGGTCTTCGAGACTGTCATTCCGCGCAATGTTCGCCTATCCGAAGCGCCGAGCCACGGTGTGCCGGCTCTTATCTATGATCATGCCTGCGCCGGTAGTCGTGCCTACATGGCCTTGTCGCGCGAACTGATCACCCGCCTGCCCGAAAAAAGGATAGCGGCATGAACGACGATCCCATCATCCGCTTTAGTGTTCCGTCCGCCAGTCTGGCAGCTGGGAACAAGCAAAAGCCGAAGGGGTTGGGACGCGGCCTCGGAGCACTGCTTGGCGAAACACGGCGCGAAGAACCTGTAGCTCAGCCGGGCGGGGGGCAAGGCAAGGTGTCGCGATCTGGCGGGCTGGCTGTCTTGAACATCGCCGAAATCCAACCCGATCCTCAGCAACCAAGGCGAGTTTTCGACGAGGCTGCGCTGGATGAACTCGCTGCGTCGATTGGGCAGCGCGGGGTCATACAGCCGATCATCGTGCGTCCTTTGGACAACGGGCGGTATCAGTTGGTTGCTGGCGAACGCCGCTGGCGCGCTGCGCAGAAGGCGCAGCTGCATGAAATCCCGGCGCTGGTTCGCGAATTGTCGGACCGCGAAGTCATGGCACTGGCGCTGATCGAAAACCTGCAGCGGGAAGACCTGAACCCAATCGAAGAAGCAAGAGCGTACAATCGTCTCTCCGAACTGGAGGGCATGACGCAGGCCGAGATTGCCCGCATGGTCGACAAGAGCCGCAGCCACGTCGCCAACTTCCAGCGATTGCTTTCGTTGCCCGAAGGCGTGATTACGCGCGTGGAGAAGGGCCAGCTCTCAATGGGACACGCCCGCGCATTGATCGGGTGCGATGATGCCGAGACCATTGCAGAGGCCGCCGTTGGCAAACAGATGTCGGTGCGCGAGATCGAGAAGCTCGTGCGCAAGCGGCAACGTGGGGACTCCGCCCCTCGTCGCGCCCGGATCGCGCGCAATGCAGCCGAGGATGCCGACATTCTGGCGGTGCAGGGCCAGCTTGAAGAATTTCTGGGCATGCCGGTACGAATCAACGCTGATGTCGATCCGACAACAGGATCGGTCACCGTTCGCTATGCCACGCTCGATCAGCTTGACCTCATTTGTCAGCGGTTGACGGGTGGCGCTATCTGACGTCCTGACGCGCTCAGATACAATTAGGTTCAGTTCAGCGGAACGCGCTTGTCGGGAGCGATCCTGACCCGCTTATCGGTCGGGCGGCGTGGGATGACACGCCGTGCCGGTCGCACCGGAACGTCTTCGTACACGTATTCGACCGTCTCGGTGCACCGTGGTTCAGCAGATGTCACGGCTTGGCCAGCGTATCCGTAGGGGTAAGCCGGGGCGTACCCGTCCGGGGGATAGTACCCCTGAGAGGGGTATTGGCGATAGCCATCATATCCTGCCTGGGCGTCCGATGAGTAATACCGGGCGTAATAATCGTCGAGATAAGCCTCGCACTCATCCCGGTCTTGCCCGCGATCCTCCGCCTGATCGATTGCAGCTCCGGCTACCGCCCCGACGGCCGCGCCACCGATCGTGCCTACGGCTCTATTGCCGCGACCAGCTATACGATTTCCAGCTAAGCCACCTACCGCACCACCAATAAGCGCGCCGCCTACGCCGTTGTCGCGCTGAGCAACTCGCTCTCGGCAGTCCTGTAGCCAAGCCTGCCTCGCATCATCGTTATAGTCGCGGTAATCGTCCGGTGCGCCGTTATCATAGTCCTGAGAGTCGTAGTCAGGGGCCGAATAGTCCGCCTGCGCGAAGGCCGGTGCTGCCGACAACAGAATCACAGCGGCGGAAGCAATACACAAATGGCGGCGCATGAACGAAGAACCTTTCGCGAAGAGGCGTGTTAGCCCCGTCAGTTAACGCGAAATTTAGCATCGTGTTGCGCGAAATACCAAGCCTCATACTACCGTAAGCAGCAGCGTCCCGAATCGAGGCAGGCCGCCGATCCCGTCTCAGATCGCGGAGGCGACGATCTCGGCCAAGTTGCGCATTCCTTCTGCATCCTCATGGTTGAAGCGAGCGGGGATGGGGCTATCGAGATCGATGACGGCGATCACTTTGCCACCCTTGAAGATGGGGATCACCAGTTCCGAACGACTGGCCGCGTCGCAGGCGATGTGACCCGGGAACGCATGCACGTCTGCAACGATCTGCGGCTCGCCTGTCGCTGCAGCGGTTCCACACACTCCAACGCCCATGGGGATGCGGATGCAGGCCGGCTTTCCGACGAAGGGTCCAAGGACGAGTTCATCCTCGATAACCCGGTAGAAGCCCGCCCAATTAAGATCCGGCAATAGTTGCCAGATCACAGCAGCGATGTTGGCCATGTTGGCTACCGCGTCCGGTTCCCCGTCAACGAGAGCCTGTCCGGCACGAGCGAGTTCCCCATACAATTCGGATTTGGAGAGGTTCGTATCAGCAGCAAAATCATACATTGGAGCGCAATAGCTCAACTGCCGGTTGTCGGCTAGGCAGCGTCAGCTTATCTCGTCTCCATGCACCCTATTCTCAAGAAAACCGCCATCGCTTCCACCATCGTCGTCCTGGCCGGTGCCGGACTGATTTATTGGGGCCTGCACGCCAATTCGTCCGATCTGCCGAGCGACGCCACCACAGGCAAAAACCCGGTTCTGGTCGAGCCCGACTCGCAGTGGATACCGAGCATCGCGTTGGCAAAACCTGTCGGCTGGGCGTCTAGCGAAGCGCCCAAGGCTGCGCCGGGACTGGCCGTGGTCCGGTTTGCTGAAGGCCTCGATCATCCCCGGACGATGCTCACACTGCCAAACGGCGATGTGCTGGTCGCCGAAACCAATGCTCCGGCTGGCAATAAGCCCAGCGGCATCGTCGGCACCATAATGGGCATGATGATGAGCCGTGTGGGGGCCGGCGAACCTTCGCCGGATCGCATCGTGCTGCTGCGAGATGCCGATGGAGATGGCAAAGCTGAGATCAAGCAGACGTTCCGCTCCGCCGACATGCATTCGCCGTCTGGAATGGCCTATCGCGATGGCAAACTGTACATCGCCAATCACGACAAAGTCCTGGAATTCGCGTTCACGCCCGGCCAGACGACGCTGGAAGGCAAGCCTCTGCGCACCATGATGGACCTGCCGGCGGGCGGCAATCACTGGATGCGCAACCTGCTGCTCAGCGACGATGGCGCTCATCTCTACGTCGCGGTTGGTTCGGCCAGCAACATTGCCGACAATGGCCTTGAGGCTGAGACAGGTCGCGCGATGATCTGGGAGATCGACACCAAGACGGCGCGGCGTCGTCAGTACGCTGTCGGCATGCGCAATCCCAACGGGATGGGGTGGAATCCGTCGACCGGCGAAATGTGGGCGACCGTGCAGGAACGCGATATGCTGGGACCGGACCTGGTGCCCGATTACCTGACCAACGTGCCGGTTGGGGCGCAGTACGGCTGGCCGTGGGTCTACTGGAAAACGACCTTTGACGAGCGCGTGCAGTGGCCGATGCAGACGTACATGCTCGAATATACCCGCAAGCCTGAATACGCGATGGGCGCGCATACTGCGGTGCTTGGCTTGACCTTCGCCAACGGCGGCAACCGGATGGGGAAGGGCTTCGAAAACGGTGTGTTCATCGCTCGGCACGGGTCGTGGAACCGCCGTCCTGCTGCGGGATACGACGTGGTGTTCGTCCCCTTCGACGCGAACGGCAACCCCAAGGACGTCAAGCCCCAGCCGGTGCTGTCAGGCTTCCTGAAGGCTGATGGCGACACCCATGGCAGGCCGACATGGCTCGCCTGGGACAAGACCGGATCGCTGCTGGTCAGTGATGATACGGCAGGCATTATCTGGCGTATCAATGCGCCGGGCTCTCAACCTTCAGCAGCGATCAAGCCGGTCGTGACGGAGCACATGAAACCGCTTGAGGAAATCAAGGATCCGACGCAGCCTGGGGCGCTCCCGCCAACGATGACCGGCGGTTTCCGCAAGGAGGATGACAAGCTGCTGCCGTAAGTGGCTCAGATTGCTTTCCCGGCGCGCCCGGCGAGTTCGGTGACATATTGCCACGCCACGCGGCCGGATCGAGCGCCACGCCTGCGCGACCATTCCAGCGCGTCGGAGGCTTCCCAAGGCAGACCGAATTCCTTGGCGTAACCGGCGATGATTGCCAAGTAAGCGTCCTGATCGCAGTTGTGAAAGCCGATCGAGAGGCCGAACCGGTCGGCAAGTGCCAGCTTTTCGTCAACGATGTCCCGCGTGTTGATGGGATCGTCCTGCTCCGACATCGAGCGACTGACGATGGCCCGCCGATTGGAAGTCACGGCAAGGCGGACATTGGCAGGGCGCGCTTCCACGCCTCCTTCGAGCCAGGACCGCAGGATACGTGGACCGGCACCGTCGCTGTCTTCGAACCCAAGATCGTCGATGAACACCAGAAAGCTGCGATTAATCAGGCCTAGCGTGGCGAAAAGGCTGGTCACGCCGGAAAGGGCCTCTTGCGCGACCTGAACCAAAGCGATGCGTCCGGGGAGACCCTGGTCGGCGGCCTTGACTGCAGCGCGCAGGACGGCGGACTTGCCCATGCCACGTGATCCCCACAAGAGCATGTCGTGGGCGGCGTGGCCTGCCGCCAGGCGCTGGACGTTGGTGACGATCCGTTCCTTTTGCGGATCGATGCCGCGCAGAAGATCCAGCGACGGGGCATCCAGACGGTGTACGGGGCGGGCTTCCCTGCCGGTCCAGACGTACGCCGGATGGGCCAGCCAATCGGTGGGGGCTGCCGAGTTAGGGACGAGCCTTTCCAGGGCCTCGGCGATGCGATTCAAGGTGGCTACCTGGTCTCCAGCGTTTGCGTCTGCGGCGGTCAACGGTGATCTCTCTTGGCTTTCATTGCCGGGCGCTATAGCGGCGGGGGATGGACCATGCCAGTCGCCCTTCCATGCTGACCGCCACACCGGATGGGATTGCGTCTGCGGCGGCACTGCTCACTGATGGCGCGGTTGTCGCGGTGCCGACCGAAACGGTCTACGGTCTGGCGGCGCGATCGGACAGCGATGCTGCGGTGGCCGCCATCTATCGGGCGAAGGGGCGGCCCAGTTTCAATCCGCTGATCGTGCACGTCGCCAGCTTGACGCAAGCGCAGGAACTGGCGGAGTTTGATGCCCGGGCAATCACATTGGCCGAGGCATTCTGGCCCGGTGCGCTGACACTCGTATTACCGCTAAAGGCAGGGGCGAAGCTGGCGCCGGCGGTGACCGCTGGCTTATCGACGGTGGCCTTGCGGTGTCCGGCGCATCCGGTGATGCAGGCGGTGCTACGGGCTAGCGGATTGTCGCTCGCGGCACCGTCAGCAAATCGCAGTGGGGGGGTCAGTCCCACCACAGCCGAGCATGTTGTCGCATCGCTTGTTGATAAAGTGCATGCGGTAATTGATGGCGGCGCGTGCGACGCGGGTCTGGAATCGACGATCGTTGCGTTGCGTGATGATGGGCGCTGGCAGATACTGCGGCCCGGACCGATTGCCGAGGCGCGGATCGAGGCGGTGTTGGGCGTCCCCAGCGATCCTGTTTTATCGCGAGCAATCGAGGCGCCAGGACAGTCGGCCAGTCATTATGCACCGGGAAAGCCGGTCCGGCTGAATGCGCTGAAGGCTGATGACGACGAATTTCACATTGGTTTCGGCGATGTCGCGGGGCATGTGACATTGTCGGCCGTGGGCGATCTCGCCGAAGCAGCGGCGCGGCTCTATGCATTGTTGCATGAAGCCGCCGCCGCGCCGCAGTCGCGCATCGCGGTGGCGCCGTTGCCCGACACCGATGTGGGCGCAGCGATCAACGACCGGTTGCGACGCGCGGCGGCGTAGCGCTGCCTACGGTTCCCGGTAGCGCATACCCGGGTTGATGTCCTGCATCTGGTTGTAGACGTCGCGCGCCTGATCGCAGGCGCGCTCATCGCCGCCACGGCAGTTGCGAAGATGCTTTTGGTATTGGCGGTCCAGCTTGCCGAGTTGCTCTTCCTGCTTGCGGACTCGCCGCCCGCGCTTTTCGTCGGCTTCGGACTGGCTGGTCGTTGTCCAGTCGACGGCCTTGCCCGCGACCCGAACCGGAGCGGTGATCACACTTGCGGCAGTGCTAAGGCAGCCGGATAACAGCGGCATCGCCGCTAGTGCCAGCGTCAGGGAAAGGCGTTTGTTCATGATGGCGATCTCACATGATCGGAATGACGATGGCGTGAACGGCCTTGGTCAAACCCTTCGCACCCAGTTGTGAAAAAGGCCGCTCCCCCGGGAGGAAGCGGCCTTTCAAACCAAGCTGACGCCCGGCACTGTTTCACGTGGAACAGGTCAGGCTGCCGTTTCCGGCGCGTCGTAATACTTGGGCGCATGCTCGTTGAGGATCGCAAGGATCTTCTTCAATGCGCCAGGCTCGTCAGTCTTTTCCATCGCGGCCAATTCGCGCGCAAGACGCGAGGAAGCAGCCTCAAAAATCTGGCGCTCGGAATAGCTCTGCTCGGGCTGGTCATCAGCGCGGAACAGGTCGCGCGTCACTTCGGCGATCGAGACAAGATCGCCGGAATTGATCTTCGCTTCGTATTCCTGCGCACGGCGCGACCACATGGTGCGCTTCACCTTGGGCTTGCCCTTAAGCGTATCGAGAGCTTCGCGCAGGGTCTTGTCCGACGACAGCTTACGCATGCCGATCGATTCGACCTTGTTGACGGGAACGCGCAGAGTCATGCGCTCTTTTTCGAAGCGCAGAACATAAAGCTCGAGTTGCATCCCGGCAATTTCCTGCTTCTGCAGCTCGATGACACGGCCTACACCGTGCTTGGGATAAACAACGTAATCACCCACATCGAAGGCATCGGCCCTGGTTGCCATGTATAATCCTTTCACCTGCAAGGGTTCGGAGCGACGGTGTGCGAGAGAACGCGGGATGCGACTGAGGAGTGCGTGAAAGCAACCACCGCCCGGTTAGATTTCTCTCCCAGCCGTCTGTTTCGAACCCTGCCTCGCAATGAAAATGCCTGCCGAACGGGCAGAAGACCCGGGCAGTTATCCGATTATATAGCACCTAAACGCAAAAAACGCCAGAGGCACTGAAACCTTTTCGTTTCGTGCCCTTGGCGCTTGTTTTGCGATCATTCGGGAAGGGGCTCGATCACGGCTGGCGTGATCAATGGATCAGTCTCCTTCGCCGGGCTCCGGCGAGAAGTACTTGTCGAACTTACCCTCAACACCCTTCATGTCGTCCGCGTCATCGGGCGCGTCCTTCTTGGAGGTGATGTTCGGCCATTCGGCAGAGAACTTCGTGTTCAGTTCCAGCCACTGCTCCAGTCCGCTGTCCGTATCGGGCAGGATCGCTTCGGCCGGGCATTCCGGTTCGCACACGCCGCAGTCGATGCATTCGCTGGGATTGATGACGAGCATGTTCTCGCCCTCGTAGAAGCAGTCCACTGGGCAGACTTCCACGCAATCCATATACTTGCACCTGATGCAGGCGTCGGTAACGACGTACGTCATGAGTGTGCAATCCTTCCTTCAGGCACCGTTGGCATGGTTCGCTGCTATGGGATCGACTGGCCTGCCGTCAAGCACTCTGTAACAGCCTTGCGCTTCGCTGGCCGGACCGCGGCGCACCGGAAGCGCCAGAACCTCGATCACTTTGACGCCCGCCGCGATCGGAACGGTGAGGATATCGCCGGGACTGATCTTTTGATGCGCGCGGTCGATGCGTCTGCCGTTAAGCCGGATATGGCCCTCTTCCGCCATCGCCTGCGCCACGCGGCGCGTCTTGGCGAGGCGCAGGAACCACAGGAGCTTGTCCACTCTCACGGCCAAGATTCCACCCGCATCACCGCACCATGTCTGCAAGCACGGCGAAGGCGCCATCGCGGCGTACCGGTGCGGCAACTTCCGCTTCGGCCATGCGCCGGGGTGGACGCCAGCGCCAGCGCACCGGGGCGGGGGGGCCATGCGCTTCCTCGGAAAGGGCGCGGGGCAGGATCGGCTGGAATCCGCCCAACCGCAGCAGCCGGGCGTAGCTGGATGTCGTCAGTCCCATCGACACAGCGCGAGCCGGGCTGAGCGCAAAGCCGGCGCGCGCGGCGGCCCGCTGCCGGCCGCGTTCGTCATGCGCCTCACGCAGCAGCTTTTCCGCCATGTCGACACGGAGCAGTTGCTTGCCAAGGTGGCGATACCCCGGCGGCGATCGGCGGTTTCCGGCGGGAAGGGCGGGGGCCATTTTGGGATCGGCGGGTTCGGCGGCAGGTTTTCCGGCGATGGCCGCCAGCTGGCGCCATAGATCGATGGCCTGGGGCCGCAACATCGCCGGGACGAACAGGTCCAGCGCGCCGACGCGGACCCCGAGACGCGCCAGCATCGTGCGCCGCCCTTTGTCCAGCCTGTCAACTGCCGTCCCATCCCGCGCGACCATTCCGCCGCGATCAACCAGATGGATCAGTAGGGCACGAAGGTCCGGCCCGGCATCGGGCGCGCGGCTCGCCTCGTCCAGCTTGAGCAGCGGTGCGAGCGGGGCGAGAGCGGTTTCCAACCACGCCTCCAAAGCGGCGACCAGCACTTTGCGGGACGCGGCCGGAACACCGTCCAGCGTGCGATCGGGAATCAGCAGCGGCGTGAGGAGCGAACGCCCGGGCGCGAGGGTCGCCAGGCGATGCCCGTCCCACACCAGCGCACCGTCCTCCAGCGCGATTTCCGCCGCGCCGGTGTGAATGTCCTCCACCAGACCGTCGGCGCGCCGTTGCAGCAGCGCGGACAAGTGGCGCTCGGCTGCGGCCAGCAGCAGCTTGCGGTCCGACAATCTAGCGCCGGGATCGACCTGGAAGGCAAAGCCGCGCAGCGAGCCGATATGCTCGCCCTCGACCAGCACTTCCTCGTCTTCGAGGCGGACCGAAAGAAGCGCAGCGTCCGGCCCCAGTTTCTTCATCAGCACGGCGGTGCGGCGATTGATGAAGCGTTCGGTCAGTTTGCCGTGCAGCGCGTCCGACAGGCGGGCTTCGACGGCGCGGGCGCGGGCGGCCATCTCGTCCCGCGCCAGCACCCAGTCGGGCCGCTGGGCGATGTAGGCCCACGACCGGATCGCCGCGATGCGACCCTGCAGCGTGTCGATATCGCCGCCGGTCCGGTCGAGCTGGGCGATCTGCGCAGCGACGAAATCGGCGCCGAGTTCACCCTGCTTGAGATCCTGCCACAGCCGCGCGATGAAGCGGGAATGCGTTTCCACGCCCTGCTGGCGGAAGTCGGGCAGGCGGCACACTTCCCAGAAACGGCGGACCTGGCCCATGCCGCGCACGGTATCGGCGATTGCGGCATCGTCGGTCAGCCGTTTCAGCACGGCAAGGTCGATCGCTTCGGGGGCGGGCGCGAGTTCCGGGCGATCGGGCCGCGTTTCCAGATCGGCGATCAGGGTGCCGAGATTGTCGAAGCGGGGTTCCGGTTCGCGCCAGAACAGCTTGGTCAGCGGAGCGAAGCGATGCTCCTCGATCGCGTAAACTTCCTCGTCGTCGAATTCGGAATCGTGGCCGCCGGAGCCGGTCAGCGTGCCGAAAGTGCCGTCCTTCTGGTGGCGACCGGCGCGACCGGCGATCTGGGCCATTTCGGCTGTCGTCAGGCGGCGATGGCGCTGGCCGTCGTACTTGGAGAGGCCGGCAAAGGCGACATGCTCGACATCGAGGTTCAGGCCCATGCCGATCGCGTCGGTGGCGACGAGATAGTCCACCTCGCCGGACTGGTACAGCGCCACCTGCGCGTTGCGCGTCTGTGGGGAAAGCGCGCCCATCACCACCGCCGCGCCGCCCCGGAAACGGCGCAGCATTTCGGCAATGGCGTAGACCTGCTCGGCCGAAAACGCGACGATCGCGCTGCGCGGGGGGATGCGGCTGAGTTTCTTGGCGCCAGCGTGGGTCAGCGTCGAAAAGCGCGGGCGGGTGACGATCTCCGCCTTGGGCACCAGCGCGCGCACAAGCGGTTCGATGGTGGAGGAACCGAGGATCATCGTCTCCTCCCGGCCGCGTGCGTGCAGCAAACGGTCGGTAAAGACGTGCCCGCGTTCACGGTCCGCGGCCAGTTGCGCTTCGTCGATGGCGACGAAGGCCATTGATCGCTCGGTCACCGGCATCGCTTCGGCGGTGCACAGCAGGTAGCGCGCGTCCTTTGGTTCGATCCGCTCCTCGCCGGTGATGAGGGCGACGCTCTTCTCACCCTTGATCTTGACGACGCGATCATAAACCTCCCGCGCCAGCAGCCGCAGCGGGAAGCCGATCATGCCGCTGGAGTGCGCGCAAAGCCGTTCGATGGCGAGGTGGGTCTTGCCGGTGTTCGTCGGCCCCAGAACGGCCTTCACCCCGTCGTGGGCGTCGTTGCGGGCCGGGTCGTGACGATGGTGGACCATTACATTGATGAATGTGGCACCGCATCCCGCCGCTCGCAAGAGACGGGGAGGCGAAACTACGGGCTCTAATCCACAATCTTAGGCTGGCTTTAACCTTGAGATGGCAAGGAAATGTCCAGCGCCCCGACCTCCGGGGCAAATCGAAGGTGTGGACAGGGTTGCCAAAGGAACGGGCCGCTTGATCAGGACGCTGAAGCGCGATCTCCACGATCGTGCCGACAATTTCGACCATGTGCCGGCAAAGGTGCCAGCGTCGTTCGGCCGCGCAAGGCCGGATGGCGAGCGGCGCGAATCGTCAGTGGTCGTCGCGTTTCCGGCCCCGTTCAGAGCACCGCTCGAACTTTCCCCGCAGCCCGAGGGGCGCTGGCAGCAGATTCGCGGGGTCATCGAGACCTGGTGCGCGCGGGTCGATCTCGAGCCCGATCTGGCCACCGACATCGGCAGTGGCAAATGGCTGCGCGGGCTGGCGACGATGCTGGGCCTTGGCGTTGCTGCGCTGGCGCTGTGCCCCGATTTCGCCGCGCTGGAGGCTGCCACCGGAATGCCGCTGGACGCACAGGCGCGCGACGAATTCCGCAGCCAGCAGATCGCCCCGCTGACCATGGGCGCGCATAGCGGCAGGCAGATGGGCGCAACGCCGCTTGTCCGCCGCCTGACCGGCGTGCCGGAACGCCCTTCGATCCAGCTCGTCTCTACGTTGGGGGAAGGTGATACGCTGGCGCATATGCTCGAACGGGCAGGTCTGGGCACGGGCGACGTCGCCCGCGTGGCGCAGCTGATCAGCCAGGCGGTGCCGGTCAGCGCGATCCGTCCGGGCACCGAATTTGACATCACGCTGGGCAAGCGGGCCGCCGCTGGCGAATCCCGCACCCTCGAATCGCTCGATTTCCGCGCCCGGTTCGACCTGGACCTGTCGATCGCGCGCAGCGGTGGCGGGCTGGGGCTGGTGCGCCGCCCGATCCGGGTGGACGATACCCCCTTGCGCATTCGCGGCACAGTGGGGTCCAGCCTCTACCGCTCGGCCCGCAACGCCGGTGCGCCGATCGCGGCGATCCAGTCCTATCTTCGCGCGCTGGATAAATACGTCAGCCTGGAAAGCGATCTTGGCGCGAACGACCGGTTCGACATGATCGTATCCTACAAACGCTCCGCCAAGGGGGAGCGTCAGGTGGGCGACCTGCTTTACGCGGGGGTCGAACGCGGCGGCAAGCCCGCCCTGCAACTGGTGCGCTGGGGCAGTGACGGCCAGATGTTCGCCGCCGGGGCGATCGGTCAGGCGCGCAGCGTGCCGATCGGGCAGCCGGTGGCCGGACACATCACGTCGGGCTACGGCGCGCGGAGGCATCCCATCCTGGGCTATGTGCGGATGCACGCAGGCATCGATTTCGGCGCGCCTTATGGCTCCCCCATCTATGCGGTGGCGGACGGCACGGTAGCGTTCGCCGGGCGACACGGGGGTCACGGCAATTATGTACGGCTGCAGCACGGTGGCGGGCTTGATACCGGCTATGGCCACATGAGCCGCATCGCCGTCAGCAACGGCACGCGCGTCCGCGCGGGGCAGGTGATCGGCTATGTCGGGTCCACTGGTCTGTCGACCGGGCCGCACCTGCATTTCGAGGCCTACCGCGGCGGACGCACAGTCAATCCCGCCGGGATCGCCATCGTCTCCCGACCGCAGATCGACGGGCAGGAGCGCGACGCGTTTCAGGCGCGCTTGCGGTCGCTCATGGGGATCACTCCGGGTGCAGCGCTGGGCGCCATCGCGCCCGACACTGCAGAGACGGCGGCGGTGATCCATGAGATCGACAAACTGGCTCCCGCCCCCTCCTGATCGTCTGACCGGTCGGTGTCGGACGCGGGCCGTCATTGAACAGGCGCCCTTTTTCCGGCAAGCAGCCGGGCATGACCGGCACTTACCCCCATACCCGCCTGCGCCGCGTGCGCGCCACTGCCTGGAGCCGGGCGCTCCACCGCGAAACCGTGCTGACGCCTGCCGACCTGATCTGGCCGCTGTTCGTGACCGACGGTGACGGGGTGGAGCAGCCTATCGCCGCGCTGCCGGGGGTATCACGCTGGTCGGTGGACGGCATCGTCGCCCGTGCGCGCGAGGCGGTGGACCTTGGCATCCCCTGCCTCGCGCTTTTTCCGCATACCCAGGCCGATCGCCGTAGCGAGGATGGGGCAGAAGCTGTTAACCCCGACAACCTGATGTGCCGAGCCATCCGCGCCGTACGCGATGCGTTGGGCGATCGGATCGGCTTGCTGACGGACGTGGCGCTCGATCCTTACACCAGCCACGGGCAGGACGGTCTGATCGACGAGGGGGGCTATGTCCTCAACGACCAGACCGTGGAGGCATTGGTCGGTCAGTCGCTCAACCAGGCAGCGGCGGGGGCCGACATCATCGCCCCGTCCGACATGATGGACGGCCGGATCGGCGCGATCCGCGATGCGCTGGAGGATGCCGGGCACGTCAATGTCCAGATCATGAGCTACGCCGCCAAGTATGCCTCTGCCTTCTACGGCCCGTTCCGCGATGCGGTAGGTTCGCGCGGGCTGCTGAAGGGGGACAAGAAGTCCTATCAGATGGACCCCGGCAATAGTGAAGAAGCCCTGCGCGAAGTGGCGATGGATCTGGCCGAGGGTGCGGACACCGTGATGGTGAAGCCGGGCCTGCCGTACCTCGACATCGTGCGCCGGGTGAAGGAACGCTTCGAAGTGCCGGTATTCGCCTATCAGGTGTCGGGCGAGTACGCGATGATCGAACATGCGGTCGCGGCTGGGGCTGCCGATCGCGATACGATGGTCCTGGAAACGCTGATGGCGTTCAAGCGGGCGGGCTGTTCCGGCGTGCTGACCTATCACGCCGCGCACGCCGCGCGCCTTCTCAATGGCTGACACCGCCGCAGGGCATGTCGCCGGGGCCATGCCCGTCCGTCGCGGCCTGTTCGTGGCGACGATCCTGGTCGGCAGTTTCCTGCTGTTCATGGTCCAGCCCATGGTGGCGCGCATGGCGCTGCCGCAGCTTGGCGGTGCGCCCAACGTCTGGAACAGCGCGATGCTGGTCTATCAGGCGCTGCTACTGGCCGGATATGCCTACGCGCACGCGCTCGGGCGGTTCACCTTGCGGCGGCAGGCGGCGGTGCATCTGGGCCTGCTGGTGCTGGCCGGGCTGACGCTGCCAGTTGGCCTGGTTTCGCTGCACGCGATGCCCGGAGTGTCCGAAGCACTATGGGTGCCGCTGTTCCTGGGCCTGAGCATTGGCCCGATCTTCTTCGTAGTATCGGCGCAGGCGCCGCTGATGCAGCGCTGGTTCGCCGCCGATCCGCAGGCGGGGGCACCGTGGGCGCTCTACGCCGCATCGAACCTCGGCAGTTTTGCCGGATTGCTGGCTTATCCGCTGCTGGTGGAACCGTGGCTTAGCCTGCGACAGCAAAGCTGGCTGTGGAGTGGCGGCTTTGTCCTGCTCGTCGTGCTGGTGGCGCTCGCGGGGCTAAGCCGCCGCGCTGCGCCCGATCGCGTGGCCATCGCGGACCCGGCGGAGGCGGAGCCGATCGGCTGGCGGACTATCGTGCTGTGGCTGCTGTTATCGGCGGTGCCGTCCGGCCTCATGCTGTCCACCACGACGCATCTGACCACTGATATCTTCGCGATGCCGCTGCTCTGGGTGATCCCGCTGGGGCTGTATCTGCTGAGCTTCGTGGTTGCCTTCGCCAATCGGCGGGGGGCGGTCGGGGCGGTCACGCGGGTCACGCCCGTGGTCCTGCTTTTTGCCGGCAGCTACGCGATGCTGTCAAACGGGTCAGCCACCGCGTGGCTTGGCGGCGGCACGTGCCTGATGCTGTTCTGCGTGGCGACGGCGCTGCATGGGCGGCTGTACGATCTGCGCCCCGGAGCATCGCAGCTGACGCGGTTCTACCTAGTCATGTCGGCGGGCGGGGCGCTGGGCGGCCTGTTCACTGCGCTAGTCGCGCCGATTGTGTTCGATTGGGCGTGGGAGCATCCGCTGCTGGTTCTCGCCGCTGCGATGCTGATCCCGCTGCGACCGCTGCTGAACTGGAGCAGTTCGGATGGCGTGGAGCCGGGCATGGCGCGCCTCGCGCTGATCCTGCTGGTGCTGTTTGCCCTGCTGCTCGGCTGGAAATTGACCGAGGTGTCATTGGGATACGGCTCGGACCTGGCCGGGGTGATGCTGACGGTGTTCCTCGTCGGCGTGGGCATCGTCGTCATGGCGTGGCGCTGGGCGTTCGTCGCGGTTCTGGTCATCGGCATGATCGGGCAGGGGGGCTATGGCACGATCAGGGTCAGCCTGGCGGGCGAGCGGACCCGCAGCTATTTCGGCGTGTACACCCTGCGCGACCGACCGGATGAGAAGCTGCGCACGCTGGCACATGGCACGACGTTGCACGGCCAGCAGTCGCTCGACCCCGCGCACGCCCACGATGCGCTGACGTATTACGGCCCGACGTCTGGTGTGGGCCTTGCCCTGGCCGCTACGCCCGCACTTCTGGGGCCAAAGGCGCGAATCGGCGTAGTAGGGCTGGGCACCGGCTCGCTCGCCTGCCGCGCGCAGCCCGGGCAGCGGTGGACTTTCTTCGAGATCGACCCGCTGGTCCTGCAATTTTCGACCAGCGGAAAGTTCACGTTCCTGCGCGACTGCACGCCGGGCGCTCCCGTCATCATCGGCGACGCGCGCATCAAGCTGGCGGAACTGCCCGCGCAGTCGTTCGACGTGCTGGTGATTGACGCTTTCACCTCCGACGCGATCCCGATGCACCTGCTGACAACCGAGGCGATGGCGGTGTACAAGCGGGCGTTGACGCCGCGCGGGATCATGCTGCTGCATATCTCAAACCGCTACATCGACCTCGGCCCGGTGATCGGCTCCAACGCGCAGGCTGGCGGCTTGGCGGCGGTATCGCGGCTGGACGTGCCGGACGATGAAACCCGGTACACACCGTCCCGTTGGATTGCGCTTTCGCGTGACCGCACGATGCTCGACGCTCTTGCGCGCCGCACGCCGGATACGCCATGGGAGGTGCTGCAGGAACGCGCGGCGGCGCCTTGGACGGACGATCACTCGTCCATTCTCCCTTACGTGCGCTGGAGCAAGCTGACGGGAAACCCATGATCGACCAACGCACCGACATCACCATCGCCGCCATCAACGGCAAGGCCCCCCGCATCCATTCCAGCGCCTTCATCGCGCCGGGGTGCCGAATCATCGGCGACGTGGAGATCGGTCCAGACGTCAGCATCTGGTATAACTGCGTGATCCGGGCCGACGTGAACCGCATCGTCATCGGCGCGCGCAGCAACATCCAAGACGGCAGTATCGTCCATTGTGACAGCCCCAAACCGTCGCGACCGGAAGGATACCCGACGATCATCGGAGAAGACGTTCTGATCGGGCATATAGCCATGGTGCACGGCTGCATTTTGGAAGACCGCGCCTTCGTCGGCTTGGGGGCCATCGTGATGGATGGCAGCTATATCGAATCTGATGGAATGCTGGCGGCTGGCGCTCAACTGACCGGCAAACGCATCGGCGCGCGCCAGCTATGGATCGGTCGGCCCGCGAAATATATGCGCGATCTCGACGACGCGGCGGTGGCGGCCAATCAGGCTGGCGTACGCAGTTACGTCGAGAACGGTCGCAGGCATGCGCAAGTGCTCGCGCAGAACACGTAGGATCGCAAAAGTTCCACGTGGAACCTTTGCAATCAATCCCTGATCAGCGCGCGCAGGGCATCGATGCGATCTGCCTCATGCGCAGGCTTGTCGGCACGGATGCGGCTGATGCGGGGGAAGCGCATTGCGACCCCGGACTTGTGGCGCTTGCTGGAATGCACGGAATCGAACGCCACCTCGAAAACCAGCGTCCGGTCCGTCTCCCGCACCGGGCCGAAACGGTTGGTGGTATGGTTACGCACGTAACGATCCAGCCACTTCAGCTCTTCATCCGTGAAGCCGAAGTACGCTTTCCCCACTGGTAGCAACTCCGCCCCGGCATCGGGATCGCCGTCCCAACAGCCGAAGGTGTAATCCGAGTAGAACGAACTGCGCTTTCCAGACCCGCGCTGGGCGTACATCAACACGCAATCGATCACGAGTGGATCGCGTTTCCACTTGTACCACAGCCCCGTCTTGCGCCCGGCGACATAAGGGCTGTCGCGACGCTTGAGCATCACGCCCTCGATCGCATCATCGCGCGCCCGGCCGCGTATCTCGGACAACTCGGCAAAGTCGGCGGCGGGAATGACGGCGCTGATGTCGAACCGCACGGGGTCGAGGCGGGCCATCAGCGCCTCCAACCGCTCGCGTCGATCCGTCCATGGTAAAGCCCGCAGATCGGCACTCTCTATGATCAACGCGTCGTACAGTCGCACGAATGCCGGGTATTCCTCCCGCATCTTCTTGCTGACGGTCTTGCGGCCCAGCCTCTGTTGCAGGGCATTGAAGCTGGCTGCGCCGCCCGTCTCACCACCTTGATGGACGCCACGCACCAGCAATTCCCCATCCAGCACGGCATCGATCGTCAGGGCTTCGGCGATTTCGGGGAAGGTCGCCGATATGTCGTCCCCCGATCGCGAATAGACCCGCGTCTCGCCGCCTGCGCGGACGACTTGCACGCGGATACCGTCCCATTTCCACTCGGCCGCGTAGTCGGCAAGATCGACGACTGTCTCCTCCAGTCCGTGCGCCAGCATGAAGGGACGGAAGAGCGGCAGATTCTCCGAACTCGGGGCCTCCGCGCCATTCGCTGCCCAGTCGAACAGGGCGGCATACGGAGGCGTCTGGCCGTGCCAGTGTTCCTCCACGTCTTCCACCGCGACGTCGAAGGCTTGTGCAAACGCCGTCTTCGCCAGCCGGGCGGAAATGCCGATCCGCATCGCCCCGGTCGCCAGCTTGAGCAGGGCATAGCGCCCTTCGGCATCGAGCCGGTCGAGCATCCGGGGAAGGTCCGTCATCACGTTGGCGCGGGTCATGCGAGACAGGGCATCGACCGCTTCGGAAACCGTCCGCGGAGAAGGGGGATGGGGCGGCTCGGGCCACAGCAGACTGGCCGTTTCCGCCGAATCGCCGACGTAATCCCGGCTTAGCGTCCAAAGCACAGGATCGACCCGTTCGATTAGCAGATTGCGGATCGTGGAGCTTTTGACCGCCGGAAAATCCAGCCCATCGGTAAGCGCCGCCAATGCCCAGCCGCGATCGGGGTCGGGCGTATCGCGCAAATAGTCGGCCAGCAGTTTCAGCTTGGCATTGCGGCTGCGGGTATAGACAAGCGCGTCGATGAGGGCGGCGAATTCTTCCATTCAGGGGGTCACGCGAAGGCGCGGGGATGCGGAGAAGGGCAGGAGACAGGCAGGAGATTCGCGCAAAGGCGCAAAGGCGCGAAGGGGTCGTGCCTGCGTCGAAGCCGCTTTGTCCATCAAGAGCCGCGACGAAGCGGATGGCTTGAATAAAGGATGTGCCTGCGGCGCAAAGCGATCCCTTTGCGCCTCCGCGTGATTCCGCTTAGTCATCCTCGTCCTCATACCCAACCAGCGCCAACGCCCGCGCCTTGCGCTGGTTCAGTTCGCACCAGCGCAGCATCGCCTCTTCCCGACCGTGCGTGATCCACGTTTCCGCCGGGTTCACGTCCTGCACCGTTTGGGTCAGTTCATCCCAGTCCGCGTGGTCGGAGATGATCAGCGGCAGTTCCACCATCCGCTGGCGCGCCCGCTGGCGAACGCGCATCCATCCCGACGCCATCGCCGTGATCGGTTCAGGCAATCGGCGGCTCCAGCGATCGTTGAGGGCGGACGGCGGCGCCACCACGATGCTGCCGGCGATCTCGCCCTTGGCCGCTTCGGAAACCAGGCGAAGGTCGCCCAGATCGATGCCCCAATCTTCGTAGAGGCGGCACATGCGCTCCATCGCGCCATGCAGCCAGATAGTGTCGGTGTGTCCGGCGCGTCGCAGTTCCGCGATCAGCCGCTGCGCTTTGCCTAGGGCGTAGGCGCCGACGAGCACGCTGCGCTCGGGATTGGCAGCCAGCGCGGTAAGAAGCTTGCCGATTTCCTGCTCGACCGGTGGATGCCGAAATACGGGAAGCCCGAACGTGGCTTCAGTGATCAGCACGTCGCAAGGCGTCACTTCGAACGGCGGGCAGGTGGGATCAGCGCGGCGCTTGAAATCCCCCGTGACGATAATCCGCTCGCCCGCGTGTTCCAGCAGGATCTGCGCGGAGCCGAGTACATGGCCCGCCGGGATCCACGTTGCGTAAACGTCACCGGGCAGGGCGACCCGATCGCCATAAGGAACCGGCGTCGCGCCTTCCTCCGTGGAATAGCGCAGTTTCATGATCGCCAGCGTTTCAGGGGTAGCGAACGTTTCCCCATGGCCGCCGCGAGCATGGTCGGCATGGCCGTGGGTCACAAGCGCACGATCGACCGGTCGGGAGGGATCTATCCAGCAGTCTGCCGGAACGACGTGAATCCCCCATGGTTCGGGTCGTATCCAGGAGAAATCACGGGCCATCACAACACAATGGGGCGGAAACCCTGCGGTTCCCGCCCCACTGCGCCCATTAGTTCAAGGCGTCAGTCGTCCGAGCTGGTTTCCGGCTGGGTACCGGGCTTCCTTGCCCGCTTGGCCGGTTCCTTTTTCTTCGACTTGGGCATCTTGGGGGCAGACGGCGTCAATTCGAAATTGAGCGCGTCTTCCTTGACCGAGACATGGACCTCGCCGCCATGAGCCAGCTTGCCGAACAGCAGTTCTTCGGCGAGCGGCTGCTTGACCTTCTCCTGAATGACGCGGCCCATCGGACGGGCGCCATAGAGCTTGTCGTAGCCGCGATCGCCCAGCCAGGTGCGGGCATCCGAATCGAACTGGATGTGGACGTTCTGGTCGGCCAGCTGCAGTTCCAGCTGGAGGATGAACTTGTCGACCACGCGGCTGATGGTGTCCTTGGCGAGATAGGCGAAGGGCACGATCGCATCCAGACGGTTGCGGAATTCCGGCGTGAACATCTGCTTCACGGCTTCCTCGCCAGCGTCGGCCTTTGAGGTGTCGCCAAAGCCGATGCCCTGCTTGGCCATGTCCGACGCGCCCGCGTTAGTGGTCATGATCAGGACCACGTTGCGGAAGTCCACCGTCTTGCCGTGGTGATCGGTCAGGCGGCCGTTGTCCATCACCTGCAGCAGGATGTTGAACAGATCGGGATGCGCCTTTTCGATCTCGTCGAGAAGGAGGACGCAGTGCGGGTTCTGGTCGATCGCGTCGGTCAGCAGGCCGCCCTGGTCGAACCCGACATAGCCCGGAGGGGCACCGATCAGACGGCTGATCGAGTGACGCTCCATATACTCGGACATGTCGAAGCGCTTCAGCTCGATGCCCATGATGGTGGCGAGCTGGCGGGCGACTTCGGTCTTGCCAACGCCGGTGGGGCCGCTGAACAGGAACGAGCCGATCGGCTTGTCCGGATCGCGCAGGCCCGCGCGGCTGAGCTTCATCGCGGTGGACAGCAGCTCGATCGCCTTGTCCTGACCGAAGACCACCCGCTTGAGATCACGCTCAAGATTGCCGAGCGCCTTCTTGTCGTCGGAGCTGACGGACTTGGGCGGGATGCGCGCCATCGTCGCGATGACCTGCTCGATCTCGCGCGCGGTGATCGTCTTCTTGCGGCGGCTGGGCGGCACCAGCATCTGCATTGCGCCCACTTCGTCGATCACGTCGATCGCCTTGTCGGGCAGCTTGCGGTCGTTGATGTACCGGGCCGAGAGTTCGACCGCGGTCTTGATCGCGTCGGGCGTGTACTTGACCTTGTGGTGTTCCTCGAACGCGGTGCGCAGGCCACGCAGGATCTTGATCGTATCCTCGATGGTCGGCTCGTTCACGTCGATCTTCTGGAACCGGCGCAGCAGGGCGCGGTCCTTTTCGAAGTGGTTGCGGAACTCCTTGTAAGTGGTCGACCCGATGCAGCGGATGGTGCCGCCAGACAGCGCAGGCTTGAGCAGGTTGGACGCGTCCATCGCCCCGCCGCTGGTCGCGCCGGCACCGATCACGGTGTGGATCTCGTCGATGAACAGGACCGCGTGCGGCATCTTTTCGAGTTCGGAGACAACCTGCTTCAGGCGTTCCTCGAAATCGCCGCGATAGCGAGTGCCCGCCAGCAGACTGCCCATGTCGAGCGAATAGATCACCGCTTCGGCCAGCACTTCGGGGACTTCGCCCTCGACGATCTTGCGGGCCAGACCTTCGGCGATCGCGGTCTTTCCGACGCCGGGATCACCGACATAAAGCGGGTTGTTCTTGGACCGGCGGCACAGGATCTGGATCGTACGATCCACTTCCGGGCCGCGCCCAATCAGCGGATCGACTTTACCGCCCAGCGCCTTTTCGTTGAGGTTGACGGTGAACTGGTCAAGCGCCGAATCCTTCTTGTTGCCGGCGTTGGCTTTCGCGTCGTTCTTGTCCTCGGGCGTGGGCGCGCTGTCTTCGGACGAACCCTTCGGGCTGCGATCCTCGATCCGCTTGCCACCCTTGCCGATACCGTGGCTGATGAAGCTGACGGCATCGAGGCGGCTCATATCCTGCTGCTGCAGGAAGTAGACGGCGTAGCTGTCCCGCTCGGAGAACAGGGCGACAAGCACGTTCGCGCCGGTAACGGTGTCCTTGCCCGACGACTGGACGTGCAGAATGGCGCGCTGGATCACCCGCTGGAACCCGGCGGTGGGGGCGGGATCGCCTTTTTCCTCGGTCTTGAGCGACTGGTATTCCTGGTCGAGGTACTGGCGCACCACGTCGCCAAGGTCTCCCAGATCGACGCCGCAAGCCTGCATGACCTGGGCCGCGTCGGTATCATCGATCAGCGCGAGCAGGAGATGCTCGAGCGTCGCATACTCGTGGCTCCGCTCAGACGCGTGAGAGAGAGCCGAGTGCAAGGTCTTTTCAAGGCTTTGGGCGAAACTGGGCATTTATGCGACCTTCATTGTGAGGGACGACTCTCCTGTGGGGAGCTTGGCCTGTGAGGAGCTTGGCATCGATTGGTTTAGCTTTGATATAGGAACGATCAGGAGCCTTGCGAGGTTGCTTGGATTCGGTTGCCGCCATCGGGGCCGGATCGAAGCTGCGCGGCTCAAGATGATCGCGGCCTGAACGATGCGTCGGCCGCCAATCGGTGGGCCGAGGACTTGTCGCGATGGTCGCGCACCCTGATGATCTCGGCCTCCAGCAGACTTACCCGTGCATCGAGTTCGTCCAGCGAATAGCGTTCCAGGCTTTCGCTGGCGAGAAGGCTGGCGGCGCCGAAGTTTCCTTCGGACGGACGCAGCGAAGGTCGATCATCATCGTCCATTGCGGTGCAGCATCGGACTCGAAACCGTTGCTGTCAATGGGCCGTGCGCGGGGCAAGAAAGTGTGTTCCTTAACCTCCGGCGGTGTGGCAACACTGCAGCCATGTTAGCTGACGGTATTCACGCCACATTGCCCGCCACCATGACGGCCGTCGGCTTCGACGAACCCGGCGGGCCAGAAGTTCTCCGCCCGGAAACGGTCGACGTGCCCAGTCCCGGTCCGGGGCAGGTGCTGGTGAAAGTGGCGTTCGCGGGAGTCAACCGTCCCGACGTGGTGCAGCGCAAGGGCAATTATCCGCCGCCGCCGGGTGCCTCGCCCATTCCGGGGCTGGAGATTTCCGGCACGATCGTGGCGTTGGGGGAGGGCGTCAGCGAGCTGGTTGTGGGCCAGCAGGTCTGCGCGCTGGTTTCGGGTGGCGGCTATGCGCAGTATTGCTTGGCGATGGCCGGGCACTGCCTGCCGGTGCCGGAGGGGCTGCCGCTGGATCAGGCGGCTGCCTTGCCGGAGACGCTGTTCACCGTATGGCACAACGTCTTCGAACGCGGCCATGCGCGAGAGGGGGAGACGATCCTTGTCCATGGCGGCACCAGCGGCATCGGCACGATGGCGACGATGCTGGGCCGACATTTCGGGCTGACGGTGATCGTCACGTGCGGGTCGCCCGACAAATGCGAGGCGGCGCTACGGATCGGCGCCCACCACGCCATCGACTATCGTGCTACCGATTTCGTCGAAGAAATCGCCCGGATCACCGATGGCAAGGGTGTCGATGTCCTGCTCGACATGGTCGCGGGGGATTATGTCGCCCGCAACATGAAGTGCCTCGCGCTCAACGGGCGGCACGTGACCATTGCCGTGCAGGGCGGAACCAAAGCAGAGATCAACATGGCCGTGATCATGACTCGCCGCCTTACGCTGACCGGATCGACGCTGCGCCCACGCTCGAACGAGTTCAAGACGCTGCTCGCGCAGGAAATCCTCGATTGCGCATGGCCCTTGGTGGAGCACGGGCAATTGCGTCCGATAATGGACGCGCGGTTTCCGCTGGCTCAGGCATCGGCTGCGCATGAGCGCATGGAAGCGGGCGATCATATCGGCAAGATCGTCCTTGAGGTCTGACCCGCAAAACGCTGTAAGGTTCCACGTGAAACGTCTGAACATAGGGTGGACGCTTTTACTTGCCGAACCCGTCAAGATCGCCTAAATCCGAACGGTACGGCCGTCCCGCAGGGGCGGCCCTTATTGTTTGTGCCGGAGATAAGACATGAGTCAGCCCACTCCGCTGATGCCTCACGCTACCGCTTCCTGGTTGGTCGACACCACCGCCCTGACGTTTGAGCAGATCGCCGAGTTCTGCGGCCTGCACATGCTCGAAGTTCAGGCCATGGCCGACGATCTTGCGTCCAGCAAATACACGGGCCGCGATCCCGTCCGCTCGGGCGAGCTGACCATGGAAGAGATCGAGAAGGGTCAGGCCAACCCCGAATACAAGCTGCGGATGCACAAGGTGCCGGTTACCACCAATCGCACCAAAGGCCCGCGCTATACCCCGGTGTCCAAGCGTCAGGACAAGCCGGACGGCATCGCCTGGATCCTGCGCAACCACCCGGAAGTGTCGGACGCGCAGATCGGTAAGCTGATCGGCACCACGCGCAACACGATCGCGGCGATTCGTGATCGCTCGCATTGGAACATCAACAGCATCACGCCGAAGGACCCGGTCACACTTGGCCTATGTTCGCAGCGCGAGCTGGACGCCCTCGTCGCCAAGGCGGCCAAGAAGGCCGGCATCGAAGACGATGGCCGTCAGGATGAGCGCCTGACCGACGATCGTGACGCGCTGATCGAGGAACTGCGTGCCGAGCGCCAGGCTGCCGTGCAGGCTGCCAGCGAAGCGGCGCAGGAGGCTGAAGTGGCAGCCTGGCTCGAAGCCAAGCGCGCTGCTGAAGCGCAAGAGCGCGGCCAGTAAGCGCGAGATACCGGACGCTCGCCAGCTGAGCGTCCGGTCGGCTTCGGTCAAACAGACAAAGAAAAAGGCGCTTCGGCTCGATGCCGCAGCGCCTTTTTCTTGCTTTTGGCCGCAGGTTATTCTGCGGCGGAAGCGATCAGCTCGGTCCCTGCCGAGGGGAGACGGGCGATGGAGGGGGCGGTGTGGCTGCCGCTTGGGCTGAGGCGTCCGTCAAGCCGCGCACCCTGTTCGATGGTCAGCGCGTCGTAGGACACGTCGCCTTCGATACGGGCGGTCTTGAGGATCACGACCTCGCGCGCCGTGACCGATCCGCGAACGAGGCCGGCAATCCGTACCGATTCGGCGCGAACCGCTCCGGCTATTTCGCTGCTTTCGCCCTGGACGAGCGACTTGCAGGTGATGTCTCCATCGACGCTGCCATCGACATGCAGGTCGGTGTTCGCCTGAATGTTGCCGGTGACCGACGTGTCGGCGCCGAGCATCGAAAAGCTGGAGCCGCTGTTTACAGCGCGGGAGCTAATGAAGGCCTTGGCCATGTCAGCATCTTTCCTTCTTGTGGGACATCAATGGGCCGAATGTGCGTGATTGTCACGCATTGCGGCGCTCGCAGCTTCGAGGAACGGGCGCGGGTTGACCGGGCGATCGTTCACCCGAACTTCGAAGTGGAGGTGCGAGCCGGTTGATCGGCCCGTGCTGCCCATGGCGGCGATCCGCGCACCAGCATCGACTTCTTCGCCGACGCGGGCGTGGAAACCGGACAAGTGGCCATATCGGGTCATCAGGCCGTTGCCGTGCGTGATCTCCACGCAGTTGCCGTATCCGGGCTTCTGGCCGACGAACGTCACTTTGCCTTTGGCGGCGGCGTAGATAGGCGATCCCATCGGGCCGGGAAAATCAAGCCCGGCATGAAACGCCGCAGCGCCGGTGAACGGGTCCGACCGGTAGCCATAGCTGGACGATACGTAGGCGACATGGGCCGGGCTGACCTGCGGAATCGAGGAGAGGCCGTTTTCCAGCGCATCCATCCGCGCCAGGCTCTGGCCCATGCGGCGGAAGCGGGGATCGACGCTGCCGTCTCCCGCGGTCGCCAGCTTAACGAGCGGACCACCTTCCGCCATTCGTGAGGATGACGCGATGGCGCGGGGGTTGAGACCCAGCTTGCGAATGGCTTCGGTCGCGGACTTGCTACGGTGGTCCGCATAGGCTGTCAGCCTTTCGACCAGCGCAAGTTGTGCCGATTCGATGGAACGCAGGTCATTGGCGGGCAGGGTGGCGGCGCTGATCTTCTGCCCCCGACCACCGGCATCAGGCTGTTCGGCATCATCGCGGATATGCGCATCCACCATCTGCTCGATGAATTCCTGCCGCCGGGCCAGCTTGGACGCAAGATCGTCGACGCGCTGGTGATAGCGCTCCACACGTGCCTCGGCGTGGGCGACCTTCGCTTCGCGCTGAGCCAGTTCGGCTCGCGTCTCACCAGAGGATACTTGAGACACGGTCAGGGCGGCGATCGACGCGCACCATCCCCCCATGACGCCCAGAACGATACCGGCAGCAATTTTCTGATGACGCGATGATACGCGAACGGTTCGGACTTCCCCCCGCGACCGCATCATGAATTCGCGATCGGGAAACGCAGTCCGTAGGCGCTTCAAAAGCACCCCGGCAGAATTAGATAGCAAAACGACCCCGCTAAAAAGTCTTTGTCTTTGTCCCGAGGCGGGCAGCTAGCAGTGGCATGACGACTACGCGAATCCGCTTGCCGCAAACGCTTGCCGATTCGGGGTAGGGCGTAATTTCAATAAGATGAATTGAGGGATACATTTGCATGACGAGCATCTGGGGCATCGGTGACAGCGCAGCGCTTCGATGCTAGGCGCAGCATCATGAACATCCAAAGCACCCTGTCCCCCGATGTGCAGACCCTGACGCCAGATGCCCTGGTAGAGCAGATGGCGATCGACGGCCGGGCGGCGCAGCTTATCCTTGCGCGCCTGAGCGATGCTGCCAAGGCGGACGCGTTGCACGCCGCCGCTGCCGCCCTGCGCGATTCAAAGGACGCGATCCTGTCGGCCAACGCGCAGGACATTGCGGCGGGCGAGGCGAAGGGCCTTTCCGGCGCGCTGCTCGATCGGCTGCGGCTGGACGACAAGCGCCTTGCCGCCATGGCGGACGCGGTGGATCAGGTGGCGGACCTTCCCGATCCGGTCGGGGACGTCATTTCATCAAGCGAGCGTCCCAATGGCCTGAAGCTGTCGCGCGTTCGGATTCCCATTGGGCTGATCGGCATCATCTATGAAAGCCGCCCCAACGTAACGGCCGATGCAGCGGCGCTATGCTTGCGTTCAGGCAATGCGGTGTTGCTGCGTGGCGGCAGCGAGGCGCTCCATTCCAATCGCGCGATCCGCGCCGCCTTCTCGACGGGGCTGGAAAGCAAGGGCATTCCGTCCAGCGCCATCCAGCTGATTCCCACGCAGGACCGCGCCGTAGTGGGGGCGATGCTGACGGCGGCAGGGTTGATCGACATGATCGTGCCGCGGGGGGGCAAAAGCCTTGTTGCGCGCGTTCAAGCGGATGCGCGCGTGCCGGTGCTCGCTCATCTGGACGGCATTTGCCATACTTATGTTCATGCTGCCGCCGACCCGGACATGGCGCGCGATCTGGCGCTCAACGCCAAGATGCGGCGCACGGGGATCTGCGGCGCGATGGAAACCCTGCTGCTCGACACGCAGTTCGCGGGCAGCGAATCGGTCGTGGCGGCACTGCTGGATGCCGGGTGCGAGTTGCGCGGCGATGCCCGCGCCCAGGCGCTCGATCCCCGCATAGGCGCAGCGGCTGACGAGGACTGGGACACCGAATACCTCGATGCGGTGCTGTCCGTCGCGGTCGTGGACGGCATTGAGCGCGCGCTTGACCATATCGCTGCGCACTCGTCGCACCACACCGACGCGATCGTGACGGAGGACGCCACGGTAGCCGAACGTTTCCTCGACGAAGTGGACAGCGCGATCGTCATGGTGAACGCTTCGAGCCAGTTTGCCGACGGAGGCGAGTTCGGCCTTGGCGCGGAAATCGGGATCGCCACGGGTCGTCTGCACGCGCGTGGCCCCGTCGCGCTTGAGGGGCTGACGACCTACAAGTGGCAGGTGCGCGGTTCCGGGCAGGCGCGGCCCTGATCTACGAAAGCGGCAATGCCCGTCGCGGCCCGGTTACCGGGTTGCTTGGCGGCAGCTTCAACCCGGCGCATGGCGGCCATCGGCGAATCACCCTGTTCGCGCTGGACGCGCTGGCGCTGGACGAAGTGTGGTGGCTGGTTTCGCCCGGCAATCCCCTGAAGCCCACCGCAGGCATGGCACCCCTTCCGGCAAGAGTGGCATCGGCCCTGCGCATGGCCAGGCGAGCGCGTATCCGGCCCACGGCGATCGAGCGCGAACTGGGGACGCGCTATACCGTCGATACCCTGCGCCAGTTGCTGCGCCGCTACCCCGCCCGGCGCTTCGTCTGGCTGATGGGAGCGGACAATCTCGCCCAGTTGCACCGCTGGAAAGACTGGCGGACGATGGCGCGACTCATGCCGATTGCGGTAATCGCCCGTCCGGGGTATGATGGCGCTGCCCTCGCGAGCCCCGCGATGGCCTGGCTGGGCCGCTACCGGAAGCCCATCGCCAGCCTTCGCAGTCCGGAAAGGTGGAGCGCACCCGCGCTGGTGACATTGCGATTCGACCCCGATACGCGGTCGGCAACGGCGATACGCCAGGCCGATCCGGACTGGGCACGAAAGTTCGGCACGGGACTTTCGCGGGATGCAGTCACGTACCGCCCCATTCCCGGAATTGCAGCGTGACAGGCCGAGCGGCCCTTATCCTGCACACCCGGCTTACCAAGCATATGATCGGTTCAGGCGTGGTGGTTTCCATCACGTTCGGCCGATCCCTGAAAGGAGCAGACACCAACTAAGATGCCACAGGCACAGATACAGCCGGCCTCAACCGGCGCCACGCCCCCGCCAGCGGTACAGAGCGACGATCCGTTGCTGGCGCTCGTCCTCCAGTCTCTGGAAGACGATCAGGTGCAGGAACTCGTGACCATCGACCTCGATGGCAAATCCAGCATCGCCGATTTCATGGTGATCGGTTCCGGCCGTTCCACCCGTCAGGTCGCCGCCATGGCGCAGAAGCTGGGTGAACGGCTCAAGCAGGGCGGCCACGGCAGCCCGCGCATCGAAGGTCTGCCCGCAGCGGACTGGGTGCTGGTGGATGCCGGCAGCGTGGTGGTCCACCTGTTCCGCCCCGAAGTGCGCAGCTTCTACAATCTCGAGCGGATGTGGGGCTTCGACGGGCCTTCCGGCGCCGCCTGATCCATCTGGATCAGCGCACGCGATAGAGTGAGAGGATCAGCCCCGGTCGCGACGGCGGTCGGGCGCCTTGCGAAAGGAATCATGCGCCGGGGCGCGTAACGGGCTCTGGCGTCAAGCGATCATGCTGCTTCATATCATCGCGCGCGGCAAGATCGCCCGCTCGCCCGAGGGTGAGCTGCTGGATCGCTATGCCAAGCGGATCACCTGGCCGTTCCGCCATTCCGAGCTGCCTGACATCGGCGGCAAGATCCCGCCGCCGTCGCAGACCCCCAGCCGGGAGGTCTTGCTGGACGAGCGGGGCAAACCCATGACATCGGAAGAGTTCGCCGCTCTGCTCGGTCGCTGGCGGGACGATGGCGTTCGCGAATGCCGGTTCCTGATCGGCGCTGCTGACGGGCACGGAGAGGAAGCCCGCGCTGAGGCCGATCACCTCCTGTGCTTTGGTCGGATGACCTGGCCGCACCTGATGGCCCGCGCGATGCTGGCGGAGCAGCTGTGGCGCGCGACCGCGATCCTGGCGGGGCATCCCTATCACCGATCCGGCTGACTTCGGCTGACGAGCGGCATCTCGGGGCTTTCCGCCATGACCGCGTTCGCCTAGGCACTCTGCCTGTGAAATCCACGGCTCGCTCCCTTTTGATCATCGCCGCGTCAGGTGCTGCCGTGCTGGCCACTCAGGCGATGACGCAGGCCGATCCGATCGCGGTCATCGATCCGGGTGTCGACGCGCGAAAGGCACGGGACGATATGCTGGCGGCCCGGCGCGAAGGAGCAGCGGCGCGGGGAAGGGCGGAGAAGCTCGAACAGCGGGCCCGGCAGGTCAGCCAGCAGGCGGATCGCACGGCGCGAGACGCCGCCGCCGTGGCAGCGCGCATTCAGGAAACCGAAGCGGCGATCGCCGCCCGCCGCGCCCAGTTGCGGCTGATCTCCTCGCTGCAAAACAGCCTGCGTGCCGATCTGGCCGAGCGGCAGGGGCCTCTGGCGCGTCTGATCGGATCGCTACAGCGTCTGTCACGCCGCCCCCTGCTGCTGGCGCTGCTGCGCCCGGGATCGGTGCGCGATGCCGTCTACATGCGGGCGATGCTGGATACGATGCTGCCCGAGGTCGAAAAGCGGACCGCTTCGCTGCGCACCGCCATTGGACGAGCGCGGGAGCTGGAGGGGCAGGCGCAGACCGCTGCAACGGGATTGGCGAGCGAGGAGCAGGACTTGCGGGAAAGGCGGCGCCTGCTCGCCGCTCTGGAAACGCAGCAGCGGCTGGATAGCCGGGAAGCGACCGGCATCGCCGCGCGGGAAAACGACCGGGCGCTGGCGCTGGCGGAAAAGGCCCGCGATCTGGGTGATCTGGTGGTCGAAGTGGGACGACAGGGCCAACTGCGCAAGCAACTGGCCGCTTTGCCCGGCCCCATCGCGCGCCCGGCCCGGCCTGAAGATGCGCGGGTGGCCGATACGTCCCGACCTGCCCAAGCGCCTAGGGGTCTGGCGACATACATGCTGCCCGTCAGCGGGCGTCTCGTCACCGGGTTTGGGGAACAGGCGACGGGTCAGGCGCGGTCCATCGGTCTGGTGCTGGCCCCGCGGCCGACAGCCCAGGCAGTCGCCCCCGCGGCGGGACGCATTGCCTTTGCCGGGCCGTATCAGGGCTATGACCGGATCATCATCATCGAGCATGATGGCGGATGGACCTCGCTGGTCACCGGCCTTGCGCGGCTGGATGTTCGGGTCGGCGCCACGGTAGTTGCCGGTTCGCCCATCGGCGTTGCCGGTGCGCGCGATCCCCGGGTGATGGTGGAGCTGCGGCGGGACGGAAAGCCGGTCAACCCGCTGCCCTATGTCCGCTCCCTGTAGCTGAACTGTCGTCGGGTGCGGAACTTCGCCTCAACCGCTTACTTCTACAGCAATCCATCGCCGTTATGCTGGCATTCACCGCATTCGGGCGATACTATGCCCACACTCACCCGGCTCATGAGCCGGCAACTGCTGAAAGAGGCTTACTGCCCGATGAAGATCGTCCCGTTCCTTCGCGCTGCGCTGCTGGTATCCGCCGTTGCGGTGCTGCCCGTCGCGACGTCGGGCCTCTCCGCGGTTGATACCCGCGCAAGCCACGAATTCGACAAGCTTTTCACTATCTACCAGATCGTCAAGGACAACTATGTCGACAAGGTAGATGACGACAAGCTGCTGAAGGGCGCGATCGACGGCATGCTGGCCAGTCTCGACCCGCACTCCAACTACCTCGACGGCCCATCGCTGCAGCGGTTGGAGACGATGATCGACGGGAAGTACACCGGCCTCGGCCTCTCGGTGATCGAGGATGAAGGCGCAGTGAAGATCATCTCGCCGTTCAAGGGCAGCCCGGCTGAAAAGGCGGGCCTGAAGGCGGGTGACTACATCACCCATCTGGACGGCGTGCTGTATTACGAGCGTGATCTGGATGAAGCCGTGTCGAAGATGCGCGGCGCGGCGGGAACGTCGATCCGTCTGACGATCTTCCGACAGGGTCGCGACGCGCCGTTCGACGTCACCGTGACGCGGGGCGTGATCGAGCTTGAGCCGGTGACGTCGGAGCTGAAGGACAACGTCGGCGTTATCTCCGTCAACGAATTCTCGCGCGATGTCGGCAACGATGTGAACACCGCGCTGGCTGATCTTAAGAAGAAAGCCGCGCTGACGGGTGGAAAGCTGTCCGGCCTCGTGCTTGATCTGCGCTCCAATCCCGGTGGCTCGCTGGATGAAGCGGTGGCGCTGTCGGACCTGTTCCTGGACAAGGGGGATATCGTCTCGCAGCGTGGGCGCAATGCCAACGAGAACCAGTTCTATCACGCCGAATCGATCTTCAAGGGAGACGCCGCGAAGGGCCTGCCGATCGTCGTGCTGGTCGATGCCGGTTCCGCGTCGGCGTCCGAGATCGTCGCCGGCGCGCTGCAGGATCAGCATCGCGCAGTGATTATGGGCGAACGCACGTTCGGCAAGGGTTCGGTCCAGACGTTCCTGCCGCTGGACAACAACAGCGCAGTGAAGCTGACCACCGCGCGGTACTTCACCCCTTCGGGCCATTCGGTGCAGGAAGGCGGCATCGTCCCCGACATCAAGGTGCCGCAGCTGTCCGACCCGGATGCCCGTGCCCGCGCCGAACGGGCGGTGCGTGAATCGGATTTGCGTGGCCATCTGATCAACGAGGCGTCGTTGAAGGACAAGGATCTGGAAACCGACAAGAAGGACGATCCGCGCTTCAAGATGACGGCTGCCGAACTGGAGAAGCAGGGCATCAAGGACTTCCAGCTGCATTACGCGATCAGCACGTTGCAGCGCACCGCCGGCAAACCCGCGCTAGCCGCTGCGGCCAAGCGATAGGGCCGGGCCATGGCGGTTGCGGTGACGGCGGCATTGCGTACCGCCCGATGGCTTGCCCTTGTCATTCCGGTGGCGTTGCTGGGGGGCGCCTGGATCAGCCAGTACGGCTTCGGGCTGTATCCGTGCGAAATGTGCTGGTGGCAGCGCTATCCGCACATGATCGCGATCGTGCTGGCGGCGCTATCCTTCTTCTGGCGGCCGGTGCGCCCGCTGGTGGCGGTGGCGGCCTTCGCGATACTGGTGTCGGGGCTGATCGGCGGGTTCCACGCCGGGGTCGAATATGGCTGGTGGGAAGGCATCACCGCCTGCACCGCCAGCCCGCTCGCCGCGGGGGGCGATCCGCTGGACGCGATCATGCGCGCTCCGGTCATCCGCTGTGACGTCGCGCCGTGGAGCCTTTTCGGGATTTCGCTGGCGGGCTGGAATTTCATCGTATCGACCGTGGGTGCGTTGATCGTCCTCGGCCTTGTGGCCCGCAAAGGCAATTCCCCTGAAAGGATCGCACGATGAGCACATCGGTATCGCGCCGCAGTGATCGGTTTCTTCGCGTCGATCAGGCGGGTGAGTATGGTGCCACGCGGATCTATGCCGGGCAATTGGCGGTCATGGGCACGCGCGCACCGCACTCTACCGAGATTGCCGGGATGGCGGCGCAGGAGGCGGATCATCGCGCCAAGTTCGATGCGATGATGGCGCAGCGGGGCGTGCGGCCTACCCTGTTGCAACCGGTGTGGTCGGCAGCGGGCTATGCGCTGGGCGCGGCAACCGCGCTGATCGGCCCGGAAGCCGCAATGGCCTGCACCGCCGCCATCGAGACGGAGATCGACCGGCACTACACTCAGCAGATCGACGATCTGGGTGATGACGATCCCGAACTGGGCGCGGTGATCCGCGAGTTTCGTGATGACGAGCGCGAACATCGCGATGCCGCATTGGCGGCAGGGGCGGAAAAAGCACCCGCCTATCCGCTGCTGTTTCAGGCAATCCGCATGGGCTGCCGAGTGGCGATCAAGCTTTCGGAACGTATCTGAATGTTCGCGGGTTAGCTTTTTATGTGCGGCGTGACCGCGCCACCTAGCGACAGCGACGTAGCAAGACGAATATCGACCATTGGAGTCACCGTGATGATCCGCCTTTTCACCGCATCCGCTCTGGCCGCCCTGGCGCTGGCCGCAACGCCTGCGTTTGCCCAGCAGAGCATCCCGCTGCCAGAAGGCGTGAACACGGACGGCGAAAAGGTGAACCAGCTGATCATCTATGGCGACGATGCGTGCCCCCCCTCCAGCGACAGCGAACTGGTGATTTGCGTGCGTAGGAATGAAGGCGAGCGTTACCGCATCCCCGAACCGCTGCGCGGCATCGATTCCCCCCAGTCGGAAGCGTGGGCGAACAAGGTCCAGGCGTATGAAACGGTGGGCGCCTTCGGCAACCTCAGCTGTTCACCAGTCGGCGCGGGTGGATCGCTGGGCTGTACGCAGCAGCTGATCGACCGCGCGGCCGCCGAACGCAAGGAAGGGTCCGACGTCCGTTTCGGCGAATTGATTGCGGCTGAGCGCGAAAAGCGGCTGTCTACAATCGACGAGGATGCCGCTGCCCAGCAGGCCCGGGTCGAAGAGGCGGAAAAGGCCTATTTCGACCAGCGCCAGCGCCAGGAAGCGGCACAGGACAAGGCCGCCGGAGCCAGCACCCAGCCGCCTGCCAAGTAGACGCACGACCAGGCCCACGAAGCCCGACTTCATCGGTTGAAATCGGTAATGCTCTTGCGTTGATCGGGCAATTAACCGCACACGGTCCCATCGGGTTTAGCGGGGACGAGTACGCGCGATGGGCGTGACGGGATCGATCGATATTTTTCACGCCATAGCTGGTCTGCTGGTCGGGACACTGGTGGGGCTGACGGGGGTTGGCGGCGGATCGCTGATGACGCCGCTGCTGGTGCTGCTGTTCGGCGTTAGTGCCAAGACGGCGGTCGGCACCGACCTCCTGTTTGCGGCGATCACCAAGATTGCCGGGTCTGCCGTCCACGGATCGCGCGAAACGGTGGAATGGCCCATCGTCAAACGGCTGGCCCTTGGCAGTATCCCGTCTGCCTTGATAACCTTGGCCGTGATGGCAGCCGTCGGCAAAGTCGGAAAGTCGACGGAGCATGTCATCCTCGTCTCGCTCGCCACCCTGCTGGCGCTGACATCGCTGGCGGTAATTGGTCGTAAGTGGCTGTTTCGTCATGCCAGTGATTTCGCCCAGGTCCGTTCGGCGGCCCAGATCACCGGCGGCACCATCGCGCTTGGCGCGCTCATCGGGGTCGCGGTTTCGATCTCGTCCGTCGGTGCGGGGGCGATCGGAGTGACGGTGCTGCTGATGCTGTATCCGAAGCTGCAGATGTCCCGGATCGTCGGATCGGACATCGCCCATGCCGTGCCTCTGGCGCTGATTGCCGGAACAGGGCACTGGATCATGGGGGACGTGAACGGGCGACTGCTGACCAATCTCCTGATCGGCTCGATCCCCGGTGTGGTGGTGGGAAGCTATCTATCCTCTCGCGCCCCGGACCGGGTGCTGCAACCGCTGCTGGCAGGGGTTTTGGCGCTGTCGTCCTGGCAGCTGTTCGTCAAAGCCTACACCCCGGAAAAGGTGAAGGTTGAAGTGATCGCGCCAAACAAGGCATAGGGTTCCGGTCACAAAAACGCCGGGGCGTCACCACCCCGGCTGTTTTATTTCTAATCGGAGCGAATCAGGTCAGCGCAATGTCCGGCGCGTCTTCCTGCTTCATGCCGACGACGTGATAGCCGCAGTCCACATGATGGGTTTCGCCGGTCACGCCTGACGAGAGGTCGGACAGCAGGTACAGCCCAGCGCCGCCCACATCCTCGATCGACACGTTGCGGCGCAGCGGGGCGTTCAGCTCGTTCCACTTCAGGATGTAGCGGAAGTCGCCGATGCCGCTGGCGGCCAGTGTTTTGATAGGCCCGGCGGAGATCGCATTCACGCGGATGCCTTGCGGACCCAGATCGTTGGCCAGGTACTTCACCGAGGCTTCCAGCGCCGCCTTCGCCACGCCCATGACGTTGTAGTGCGGCACGACCTTTTCAGCGCCGTAGTACGTCAGCGTGACGATTGATCCGCCTTCCGACATCATCGGCAGGGCGCGCCGGGTGACGGCGACCAGCGAATAAGCGGAGATGTTCATGGTCATCAGGAAGTTGTCGAGGCTGGTGTCGACATACTTTCCGCGCAATTCGTTCTTGTCCGAAAAGCCGATGGCGTGGACCAGAAAATCGATCTTGCCCCAGCGCTGCTCGATCTGGGCGAACGCGGTGTCCAGCGCTTCCATGTTCGATACGTCGCAATCGATCAGGAAATCGCTGCCCAGGCTTTCCGCCAGCGGCCTTACCCGCTTGGCCAATGCTTCCCCCTGATAGGAAAAGGCAAGCTCCGCGCCCTGCTCGTGCAGTTTCTTGGCAATTCCCCAGGCCAGCGACTTGTCATTTGCAAGGCCCATGATCAGGCCGCGTTTACCGTGCATCAGACCGGTCATTCGTTTCTTCCTGTAACATTTTTGTCGTTAGGCCCGGGGGCCGTGGCGGGGGTATCGGGCGTGTCCGGCGCTTCGGGTGCCACCGCCAACGCCGCGTTGAGTTCGGCGCCTACGACCATCCCTAGTCCGACAAGCCAGAAAAAGAAAAGCGCGATCATCACCCCGGCCAGGCTGCCGTACGTAAGATCGTAGTTGAGAAAGCTCTGCAGGACCTTGGGAAGCGAATAGGCAACCAGCAGCCACCATACTGTCACTAAGGCCGGGCCGGGCCATTTGCGGTAGCGCCGCTTCTGGTATTCCGACGGCGTGAGCAGATAGAACAGCAGATAGATCGACAGGAAAATGCCTCCCGCGCTCATTGCACTGGAAAGGGCGATCTGCTCCGACATCGTGTTCAAGCCCGGAAACAGCGCCGAGATGATCGTCTGCGCGGCGGAAATCAGCACCTGCGACGACAAGGAAATGAGGAGCAACAGCACCGACCCAAAGATCGTCGCGCTGGAAACCAGACGGGATCTCCAGAATCGAGGGCGCTTCTTCACATCATAGGCCCGGTGAAGAATATCCCGGATCGTCTCAACCAGGCTGCCTGCGGTCCAGACGCCCAGAAAACCGCCGATCCACAACAGCCAGCCATGACGGGCAGCGGCGACGTCATGCGCAACCGGCCGCAGCACATCGCCTACGCGAGAGGGTAGAGAGCGGAGGATCGCTTCGATCGATGCGCCCATTTGGTCCTGCTCACCCAGAACCGACAGGATTGCGGCGAGCGCGATGAAAAACGGGAAAAGCGCGAGCAGCGTCATGTAGGCCAGATTGCCCGCGTGAATGAAGCCATCGTCCCACGTGCCGCCCATCACCCGCATCAGCACGCGGAAAAACCGTGTGCCCGGGCCGGCCTTGCGCTTGATCCGGTGGCGCAGCGCCTCGTGCTGATGGGCGCCGCCGTTCACGATCCTGCGGCTCGTTCCGGATGGAACGGCGGGCGTGGCACCCGCGTCAGACGCCAAGTTTACCGCGCACGTCGCGTTCATCCCGCCAGTCTGACAGGCGAGCGGCCAAGTCCTCGTCCGCTTCGGGCAACACGATCTGGAGTGTGATCAGCTGATCGCCACGGCTGCCGTCCTTGCGCGTCATCCCGCGTCCTTTCAGACGCAGAACCTTGCCCGAACTGGCGCTGGCTGGAACGGAGAGCATGACGGCGCCAGAGGCGGTGGGCGCTTTGACTTTCGCGCCGTTCAGCGCCTCGTCCAGGGTGATCGGCAAGTCGAGCCGCAAGTCATCCCCGTCCTGCCGGAAAAAGGCGTGCGGCATGATCTGGATCGTCACTAGGGCATCGCCAGCGCCGCCCGGCCCTGCGTCTCCCTTGCCGGACAGGCGCATCTGAGTGCCATCCTCAAGCCCGGCCGGAAGTTTCAGGTCGATGGTCTTGCCATCGGACAGGGTGATGCGCTGCGCCTTGAGTTCCGCTGCATCCGGCAGCGGCACGGCAAGGCGATAGTTCACGCTGGCTCCACGCGGCGCGGCGCGCGAACGGCCTCCACCCATGCCTCCGCCCATTCCGGGACCGCCGCGACCGCCACCGCCGAAGATCCCGCCGAACAGGTCTTCCAGGTCGATGCCCTCGTCATTCCCGAAACCGCCGCCGAAGCCGCGCTGGCCACCCGGACCACCACCATAGCTGCCGCCACCGAACCCGCCCGCTCCGCCAAACGGGTGCGCGGGGTTTCCCTCCGCATCGATCTCACCCCGATCGAACTGGGCGCGCTTCGCCTTGTCCGAAAGCAGGTCATACGCGCGGGTCACATCGCTGAAGCGCGCAGCGGCCTGCGGGTTGTCTTTATTGGTGTCGGGATGGAGTTCCTTTGCCAGCTTGCGATACGCGGACTTGATGTCTTTTTCGCTCGCACCGCGTGATACGCCGAGTGTTGTGTAAGGATCTGCTGCCATGATGCATGCCTAGCTAGGTTGCGACTCGCTTTTGGACAAGCGTCAGATCGCTTGCGGGTCATGCAATCCTTTCGTACGTCGCGCGTTACGTTCGTATGCCGCCCCGCACACCGGGGTTTCAACACACAGGACCATGCCGATCGTGACCGACTCCAGCGCCTTCGATGTTGAGCATTCTCAAGACGTGATCCCTCACGGCGATCCCATTGCACTGTTTACCGCGTGGTACGACGAAGCGCGTGGAACGGAAATCAACGATTCCAATGCCATGGCACTGGCAACCGCCACGCCCGATGGCATTCCGTCCGTCCGCATGGTGCTGTTGAAGGACTATGGCCCGGAAGGTTTTGTGTTCTATACCAACGGCCGCAGTCGCAAGGGTCGAGAGATCGCGGCCAACCCGCAGGTTTCGCTGCTGTTTCACTGGAAGAGCCTGCGCCGCCAGATTCGCATCGAAGGCTTGCTGTCGCCCGTCAGCGATGCTGAGGCGGATGCTTATTTCCATTCGCGCGCCCGTGACTCGCAATTGGGCGCGGTGGCCTCTGATCAATCCGCACCGCTCGATTCGCGCGCGACCTTTCTCGCCCGCTATGAAGAGATGCGGGACAGGTTCGACGGCGGCGAAGTGGAGCGCCCTGCCCATTGGGGCGGCTGGCGAGTACGGCCGTTGGCGATCGAGTTCTGGCAGGATCGGCCCTATCGTCTCCACGAACGTCGTCGGTTCGAACGCGACGCCAATGGCTGGGCCAGTTGCCTGCTCTATCCGTGAGCACCAGCGCCGTCACCGATGCCGGGCGGCTTAACCGCCACGCTGCGTTTGCAAGCATCGCGGCGGCGACGCTGTTGCTGGCGATCAAGGGTTACGCCGCGTGGATGACCGGCTCCACGGCGATGCTGGGCAGCCTTGCCGACACCGCCCTGGACCTTGTCGCCAGCGTCGGCACGCTGGTGGGCGTGTGGATCGCCGCCCAGCCTGCGGATGACAAGCACCGCTTTGGCCATGGCAAGGCAGAGGCGATTGCCGCGCTATTCCAGATCGTCCTGATCTCCATCTCCGCCATCGGCATCGCCGGGCGGGCGATAGAGCAGTATGCGGTCGGCCAACGGGTACGGGCGGCGCAAGAGGGCATCTGGGTGTCCGTCGCCGCAATCGCAGTCACGTTCGCACTGATCGGCTGGCAGCGCTATGTGATTCGCCGGACCGGCAGTCTCGCGATCTCTACCGACAGCGTTCATTACCAGTCGGACCTGATGCTGAATCTGGCAGTGATTGCTGCCTTGGTGCTGGACCAGTACCTTGGCGTGCACGGGGCGGACCCCTTGTTCGGCCTGATCATCGCCGGCTGGCTGGCATGGGGAGCATGGGGCGCGTCACGCCAGGTGCTTGACCAGCTGATGGATCATGAATGGCCAGCGGAAAAGAAGCAGCGTTTTCTTGAAGTGGTCGCAAGCCACCCGGAGATCACCGGCGCACACGATTTTCGCACCCGGACGTCGGGTAACCGGGATTTCGTGCAGTTTCACATTTGGGTGGATGCCGACATGACCGTGCGGCAGGCACACCGGGTGATCGACGATCTGGAAGCTGCGCTGCACCGGGATTTCCCGGATACCGAAATCCTGATCCACACCGATCCGGAAGGGCTGGTGGATGAGGCCGGGGCGGCCGGCAAGGACGTGCTGCCGCCGATCAGGGTAACGGACTAGGTCGACGCCTACTGCCGGGCCTTCAGCGCTTTCACGCAGGCCCCTCGATCCACATTCTGCCCATCCGACGAACGGCGAGCATCGACGTAGCTGGCGTGCGGCTCCTTGGACGATGCGCTAGGGTAGAGGAACACATCCAGCACGCACGCGGTGCCGGTAAACTGCAGCTTGCGCGCATCGCCTTCCCAGACGTCCAGCCTGGGCTCCCCAAACAGGCGCACCAGCTGCCCCTGGTTCGCGCCGATCACACCTTCCAGACCAGGCGCCATCTGCAGCTGCGCTTCGCGCGGTGCGGCGCGCATCGGCTGGCGCACCGCAGGGATACCCGTACCGCGCTTTACGGTGGAAGGGGCGCTGGCAACCCCGCCGCCGGTGCTGGCGCAAGCGGAAAGACCAAGCGCCAGAGCCATGGCGACAAGCGGTGAGCGGATCCGGCGGGTGACGTGCATCAGTGAATTGGGTGTCATGATCGGCGCGAGGCATTGCCCGGCGCATCGGCGGAGTCAACGCCCTTCATCCGGGCGGCGCTTGCCGAGCGGCAGGGCGCACGCTAGGCGCGGGGGATACCGCTTATTCCTCGAACATCTTGCAAGGATCTCCCGCTTCCATGACGCAACCCAGTCTGGACGTCATCGCCATCGGCAATGCCATCATCGACGTTATCGCGAACTGCCCCGATACACTGATCGACGAACTGGGTCTGACCCATGGCGGCATGCAGCTGATCGACGCTGATCAGGCAACCAGCCTCTACGCCGCGATGGGGCCTGCCCGCGAAGTATCCGGTGGTTCGGCGGCCAACACGCTGGCGGGGCTTGCCGCACTGGGCGCGAAATGTGGCTTCGTCGGACAGGTCGCGGACGATCAGCTGGGCGAGGTTTTCACTCATGACATCCAGGCCGCAGGCATTACTTTCACGGTGCCACCGCGCGCGGGTGAGACGCCGACTGCGCGTTGCCTGATCTTTGTGACGCCGGACGGCCAGCGCACGATGAACACCTTCCTCGGCGCGTCGCACCTGCTTTCAGCCGACATGGTGGACGAATCCGCGATCGCCGATGCCGCCGTGCTGTATCTCGAAGGCTATCTGTGGGATCCGGAAGAACCGCGCGAGGCGATGCGCAAAGCCATCGCCGCCGCACGCGCCGCCGGCCGCAAGATCGCCTTCAGCCCTTCGGAATCGTTCATCATCGACCGGCACCGCCCCGATTTCCTGACGTTGATCAATGACGGGGCGATCGACCTGCTGTTCTGCAACGAACATGAAATGGCCTCGCTGACTGGCAAATCGTCGTTCGAAGACGGCATCACCATGCTGAGCGCCAAGGTTCCGGTGCTGGTGGTAACGCGCGGCGCCGATGGCGCGGTGGCGATCGCGGGGGCGGAGCGTGCGGAGGTGGCCGCACAGCCTATCGACCGGGTGATGGACACTACGGGGGCGGGCGATCTGTTCGCCGCCGGTTTCCTCTATGGCCATGTCCGGGGCAAGAGCCTGCAGGATTCGCTGCTGATGGGGTCAATCTGCGCCAGTGAGATCATCTCTCACTACGGCGCGCGGCCCGAATGCGATCTGGCTGACTTCGTCGCCCAGCGCATGAGCTGAATATAGACAAGGATACCGGCTTGAACTGCCCTGCGCTGATCGACTTCGAAGCGAGCTGTCTGCCCGAGTACGGACAGTCATTTCCCATCGAGGTCGCAGTGGCGCGGATCGATGGGTCAAGCCGGTCCTGGCTGATCCGCCCCGCTGACGCGTGGCGGCATTGGGACTGGTCCCCGGAAGCGGAAGCGCTGCACGGGATCAGTCGCGACATGCTGGAAAGGCATGGCGCTCCGGCGGCGCAGGTCGTGACCGAGATGGCAGCGTTCGTCGCCGGGTGCGACGTCTATGCCGATGCCGATCTGGACGAGCACTGGCTGGAAGTCCTCTGTCAGGCGGCAGGCGCGGCTCTCCCTTTTCCCGTTCGCTATCTGGGCGAGTTTTTGGAGCAGCAGGGCTTCACCCGCCCGCAGGTCGTGATCGCACTGGATGAGGCGAAGCGCCGCCTCCCGCAACAGCATCACGCCCGCGACGATGCGAGCCGTCTGGCGCTGATGGTCAGCCTGCTGCTCGCACAGGACTAGGCCTTAGCCGTCGCCGGTGACGCCGTCGTCCGCGTCGGGATCATCGAGCACGCTGACCAGGATCTTGTCGATCTTCAGGCCGTCCATGTCGATGACCTCGAAGCGCCAGCCCTGTTCATCGAAATGCTCACCCTCGCGCGGGACCTTGCGGAGTACGGCCAGGACGTAACCCGCCAGGGTCGCAAACTCGCGGTCGTCGGGCAGGGTGATGCCCAGACGATCGGCCAGCGAATCAGCGGGCATCGCGCCAGACACCAACAGCGACCCATCGTCCCGCTCGACTATCAGTGGCTCGTCACCTTCATCCTGATGCGCGACGAAATTGCCCGCGAGCGCCGACAGCACATCGGACGGCGTGACCAGACCTTCCAGATGGCCATATTCATCATGGACGACCGCCATCGCCACTTCGGCGGTCTGCAGTTTGCGCAGTGCATCCATCGCATCGAGCTGATCGGGGATGACTTCGGCCTTGCGCATCATCGCACGCACATCGACAGGGCGACCGGCGACCAGGCATGCCAGCACTTCGCGTACCTTGAGGATGCCGACCACATTGTCCGGCGCGCCTTCGCCCGCCACCGGCAGCAGCGAGTGAGGCGACGCCTCGATCTTGGCGCGAAGCTGCGCCTCGTCAGCGTCCACGTCGATCCAGTCGATCTGGTTACGCGGGGTCATCAGTTCGCGGACCGGGCGGTCGGCAAGCCGCATGATGCCGGTCATCATCGCCCGTTCTTCTTCCTCGATCACCCCCGACCGCGTGGCCTCGGCGAAGATCATGTGGAGTTCCTCGGCGGTAAGCTGCTCCGAATCGCCGCGCCGTATCGAGAACAGGCGCAGGATCAGGGCCGAGGAGTTATCCAGCAACCACACGAACGGGCCCATGATCGTGGCGAGCAGGCTCATCGGGCGGGCCATGATCAGGGCAACCGGCTCGGCCATGCGCAGCGCCAGTTGCTTTGGCACCAGTTCGCCGACCACTACGCTGAAATACGTCGTCGCCATGATGACCAGCGCGAAGCCGACTTCCGCCGCGAAGCGGGTCGGCAGGCCCAACGCGGCCAGACGCTCACCCACCGGGCCGCCCAGGCTCGAGCCCGAGTAAGCGCCCGCGATGATGCCGATCAGGGTGATGCCGATCTGGACGGTGGAGAGGAATCGGCCCGGGTCTGCGGCAAGTTCAAGTGCGGTCTTGGCCGCCTTGCCTCCCTTGTCGGCCAAAGCACGAAGCCTAGGCGCGCGGGCGGAGACGATGGCCAGTTCGGACATCGAGAACAGGCCATTGATCAGGATCAGGCCGGCGATGATGAGGAGGTCAGTCCAGGGAAAGGGCGTCACAATGGCTGATCGCTAGCAGAGATTGCGGCAATAGCGAAGCGCCTGTGACGCATCGCAATGCAATGTCATCAAGGACATCGTCGGGGAACCTCGGCGGGGGACATGGGTTGAGCGGGCATCGGACATTGTGCATTCACGATCACTATCGCACACAGATGCCTGCCAGTTCCCAAGGGCACATCAATAGGAGGGTTCAAGATGAAGAAGTCGCGCCTCGTCACATCGGCGGCAGCCGTGCTTGCATTGGTCACCGTTTCTGCGTGCGTCACGGACCCGAACACCGGTGAACGCAAGGTTTCTCGCACGGCAATCGGCGGTGCGGGCGGTGCGGGCCTCGGCTATCTTCTGGGCAGCGTGATCGGCGGCAAGACTGCGCGGATCGTCGGTGCGGGCATCGGCGGCGTGGCCGGCGGCGTCGTCGGTTACCAGATGGACAAGCAGATCAAGGAACTGAAGGAACAGACCGCCGGGTCGGGCATCGATGTCAGCCAGCAGGGCGACGGCATTCTTCTGAACCTGCCCGACGTGACGTTCGCGGTGGATTCGACGGTTGTCAGCCCTTCGTTCCAGGCCGCGCTCGACAAAGTTTCGCAGTCGATGATCCAGTATCCGGACAGCCTGATCGACGTGTACGGTCATACCGATTCCACCGGCTCTGCAGCGTACAACCAGGACTTGTCCAAGCGCCGGGCCGACGCCGTGGGCCGCTATCTGATTTCGCGCGGAGTTTCCTCCTCGCGCATCCAGACTCAGGGGATGGGTAAGAATTATCCGGTTGCGGATAACAACACTGCAGAAGGCCGCGCTCTCAACCGTCGCGTGGAAATCAAGATCACTCCGGTCACCAAGGACGATGTGAACTCCGCCCGGTAACGGTCTCCAATTCGATTTTGTACTTAGGGGAGGGCCGGTGCGACATGCATCGGCCCTTTCTGTTTGAAAACAAGCGAGGATCCGACTTGCATCGCCCTTGATCTGCGATAATGTTTGCTCGAACATATCGGGGGGTATGATGCGTTTCAGATTAGCAGCGGTTCTGCTTGCGCTGGTGTGGCCGGGCGTTGCGCAGGCGGCTTGGCTAGAGGCATCGAGCGAGCACTTCGTCATTTATGCCGACGATACGGAGCGCGATGTCACCCGCTTCGCTCAGCAGCTTGAACGCTTTCATGCCGGTATGGCTATGCTGCTCAACTCAAAGTCTGCGGCGCCCAGCCCGTCCAATCGGATGACTGTCTATGTCGTGCGCAATCAGCGTGAGGTGCGCACGTTGCACGGCGGGGACAACAAGTACATCGGCGGATATTATGTCCCGCGCGCCGGAGGCTCGCTGGCGATCGTGCCGACCATCAATAGTGGCGGCGGAGAAGACAACTGGTCGATGGTGGTGCTTTTGCATGAGTATGCACACCACTTCCTGATTTCGGCCAGTGCAGCTCCCATGCCGCGCTGGTTCAGCGAAGGAGCGGCAGAATTCTTCGCATCGGCCAAGTTCGAGGCCGATGGTGGGTTGTGGCTGGGTCGTCCCGCGCAGCATCGCGCCTACGAATTGTTTGCCGAGCGCGATGTGAAGGCGGCGGACCTTCTCGACCCGGCCGAGTATGAGAAACACAAGCAAAAATCGTACGACGCGTTCTACGGGAAAAGCTGGCTCCTGTACCACTATCTGACGTTTGACACGGCGCGCAAAGGGCAGCTCGCCCGCTACGTCGATCTGCTGCGCACCGGCAAAGGGCAGCGCGAGGCAGGCGCAGAGGCGTTTGGGGACTTCGGCGTGCTGGAGAAGGACCTTGATCGCTATCTGGTGAAACGTAGGATCAATGCGCTGCGACTATCCGCGGAAGTCGTCCCGGTCGGGGCAGTGCGGATCAGGACTCTCCCCGTGGGAGAGGCAGCGATGATGCCCGTCCGCATCCGGTCCAAGAACGGAATTGGCTCTGTCGAACAGGCGAACACGCTGTTGGTGGAAGCGCGGGCGGTTGCGTCGCGTTATCCTGCGGATCCCGCAGTGCTGGCAGCGCTAGCGGAATGCGAGCACGACGCCGGCAACGATAAGGAAGCCGTCGCCGCTGCAGATAAAGCCATCTCAGCAGATCCCACTCAGACCAACGCCTATGTCCAGAAAGGTCTGTCGCTGTTTCGCATTGCCGCTGCGGCCGATGATCAAAAACTGGCGTACCGCAAAGCGAGAGAGCCGTTCATCGCGCTCAATAAGATCGAGAACGATCACCCGCTGCCGCTGATCTATTTCTATCGCAGCTTTGCCGAGCAGGGGATCAAGCCGCCATCCCTGGCGATGGATGGCATGGTCCGCGCGGTACAACTGGCGCCTTTCGATCTTGGCTTGCGGATGAACCTCGCCCAGGCGCTAATTCAGGTGGATCGACAAAAGGAAGCGCGAACTGTGCTGCTTCCCGTTGCGTTTAATCCGCACGGAGGCAAGACGAGCGAATTCGCTCGAACGGCCATTGAACAGATTGAAAAGAACCCGTCATGGAAGGGTGAGAATCTGAACTTCGACTACGCGGCTGACGAAGGCGATGCGGCATCTTGAATTAAAGAGGCGTTGCGTCAGTGATCTATGCCGAGAAGCGTACCGCCCGTTCGGCCAGCCGCTCCACGGCGGCGGCATGAATTCCCGCTGAGGCCACCATCACACCGAATGCGCGCGGATCATGCTTGTTATAGTTCAGCGGCTGGCCGAACGCGTCCGTCACCACTGCGCCTGCTTCGCGAGCGATCAGCCCGGCAGCGGCGATGTCCCACTCATAGCCCCAGCGCAGGGTAGTCAGCAGGTCAGCCTGATTGTCGGCGACCATCGCCATGCGAAGGGCGATTGAGTTCGGCTGATCGACCAAAAGAAGGTCGGCATCTTCCTTCGCCAGCTTCTGCGCAGGCACTCGCGCGCCCGACAGCGATTCGCGTCGGCTGGCGATCAGCGGGCGATCGTTGAGCCAAGCGCCCTTGCCTGCCTCGGCAAACCAGAACTCTCCCCCTTCCTCGCGCCGCCGGACAGGGGCGAAAAGATAACCTAGAAGCGGGCGCCCGGTGTTCACCAGAGCCACCGATACGGCCCAGCCCGTGCGACCACGAATGAAGTCCCGGGTGCCGTCGATCGGATCAACCAGCCAGACCAGATCGGTGGTCTGGCGATGGCGCGTGTCGATCGTCTCTTCGGAAAGCCAGCCCGCCGCAGGGAGCAGGGCATGCAGTTCCCGCTTCAGATATTCATCCACCGCCAGATCCGCAGTGCATACCGGACTGCCGGGGGTCTTCTCCCACGACTCCAATGCGTGCCCATCGCCCGGCCAGCCCGCTAGGGCGATGCGCCCGGCCTCGCGGACGATATTGCTCAGCTTATCACGATCAATCATTGATATTGCGTCTTCTTATCAATTACCCAAGTGCAATTTGTTCTGCTGCTATCAGTTTGGGCAGGATACGGCCCTTTTCAAGCGAGGCCGGATGTGCTTAGGCGGCAGGCGAACGTATGGCTACGGCGCCTTCCCGGGACCTCCAGCAGAAAGCGATTTGAGCGATGAACATTCACGAATATCAGGCCAAGGAACTGCTCGCAAAGTATGGCGTGGGTATCCCAGCCGGGATTGCAGCGCTGACTGTAGAGGAAGCGGTCGCCGCCGCCAAGCAGCTCCCCGGGCCGCTTTATGTCGTGAAGGCGCAGATCCACGCCGGTGGCCGTGGCAAGGGCAAGTTCAAGGAACTGGGCACCGATGCCAAGGGCGGTGTGCGTCTCGCCAAGTCGATCGAGGAAGTCGAATCCTTCGCTAAGGAGATGCTCGGCAATACGCTCGTCACCATCCAGACAGGCGATGCCGGCAAGCAGGTGAACCGCCTGTACGTGACCGACGGCGTTGATATCGCCAAGGAATACTACCTTTCGATGGTCGTCGATCGCGCCACGAGCCGAGTCGCGATGATCGTGTCGACTGAGGGTGGCATGGACATCGAGGAAGTTGCCCACTCGACGCCGGAGCGGATCACGACGATCACCGTCGACACCGCATCGGGCTTCCAGCCGCACCATGGCCGCGCGGTCGCCTTCGCTCTCAAGCTGACGGGCGATCTCAATAAGCAGGCGCAGAAGGTCTCCAAGCAGTTGTACGAGGCGTTCGTCGCGCTCGACTGCGATATGCTCGAAATCAATCCTTTGGTGGAAACCAAGGACGGCAACCTGCTCGTCCTCGACACCAAGATGAGCTTCGATTCGAACGCGCTCTACCGTCACCCCGACGTCCAGGAACTGCGCGACGAGACCGAGGAAGATCCTGCCGAAGTCGAGGCATCGAAGTACGACCTTGCCTACATCAAGCTCGATGGCGACATCGGCTGCATGGTCAACGGCGCGGGCCTGGCCATGGCCACAATGGACATCATCAAGCTGAACGGCATGTTCCCGGCCAACTTCCTCGACGTTGGCGGCGGCGCCAACAAGGAAAAGGTCACTGCAGCGTTCAAGATCATTCTTGCCGACCCAGCCGTGAAGGGCATCCTGGTCAACATCTTCGGCGGCATCATGAAGTGTGACGTCATCGCTGAGGGCATCGTTGCTGCGGCAAAGGAAGTGAACCTGCAGGTTCCTCTCGTCGTCCGCCTCGAAGGCACCAACGTCCAGCAGGGCAAGGACATCCTGGCCAACTCGGGCCTGCCGATCGTCCCCGCCAACGATCTGGGCGATGCCGCCAAGAAGATCGTCGCCGAGGTCAAGAACGCGGCCTGATCATCGGGAACACCATCGCGTGGATGATTTGATGAGATAATCAAACGGCGGAGGTTTCGCGACCTTCGCCGTTTGTGCATGTAATCTTCCCGCCATACGCTGAAGCCTGTCAAATCGCGGCAGGGCTTGACGGGATGGGCAGCGACCGCGATAGCAATCGCTAGAGTTTAATCGCGCGGTTAAATTTTTCCGTGCTGAGTTGAGAGGACAGATCAATGAAGATCCTCGTGCCCGTTAAGCGGGTTATCGATTACAACGTAAAGCCGCGCGTCAAGGCGGATGGCACCGGTGTTGACCTTGCCAACGTCAAGATGAGCATGAATCCCTTCGATGAAATTGCGGTCGAGGAAGCTATCCGCCTGAAGGAAGCGGGCAAGGCAGAAGAGATCATCGCGATCTCGGTTGGACCGACGAAAGCACAGGAAACGCTGCGCACCGCCCTTGCAATGGGTGCGGACCGAGCAATCCTGGTCGAAACCGATGCCGAAGTCGAACCTCTGGCCGTCGCCAAGATTCTCAAGGCTATCGTGGGCGAAGAAAACCCTGGCCTGGTCATTCTGGGCAAGCAGGCGATCGACGACGATTCCAACCAGACCGGCCAGATGCTTGCCGCATTGCTTGGCCGTCCCCAGGGGACGTTCGCCAGCAAGGTGGAGATCGATGGCGAAAGCGTGGCAGTGACCCGTGAAGTCGATGGCGGACTGGAGACGGTGAAGCTGTCGCTCCCCGCAATCGTCACCACCGATCTTCGGCTGAACGAGCCGCGCTATGCCTCGCTGCCGAACATCATGAAGGCCAAGAAGAAGCAGCTCGATGTGAAGTCGCCCGCTGACTACGGTGTAGAAATCGCGCCGCGCCTCAAGACGCTGAAGGTGTCTGAACCGCCTGTGCGCTCGGCCGGTGTCAAGGTGGCCGACGTCGATGCGCTGGTGGCCAAGCTCAAGGAAATGGGAGTCGCCTGATGAAGACGCTTGTTTGGGTTGAACACGACAATGCGTCGGTCAAGGACGCTACCCTGGCCGTTGTTACCGCAGCGGCAAAGCTGGGCGAAGTGCACCTGCTGGTCGCCGGTTCGGGCTGCCGTGCCGTAGCCGATGCTGCGGCGCAGATTTCGGGGGTGGGCAAAGTCCACTTGGCTGATGACGACGCCTTCGAGCACGGGCTGCCGGAGAACGTTGCTCCCTTGATCGTTGATCTGATGGGCGATCACGATGCATTCGTCGCCCCGGCGACCACGACCGGCAAGAACATCGCTCCGCGCGTTGCTGCTCTGCTGGACGTGATGCAGATCTCGGATATTCTTTCGATCGAGGGCGAGAAGACCTTCACGCGTCCGATCTACGCGGGCAATGCCATCGCCACGGTCGAATCGAGCGATGCCAAGCTGGTGCTGACGGTTCGCGGCACTGCGTTCGAAAAGGCCGCAGCAACCGGTGGTTCGGGCGTAGTCGAGGACGTTTCAGGTGCGGGTGATGCCGGACTGTCCAGCTTCGTCGGCGCCGAACTCGCTAAGTCGGAGCGCCCGGAACTGACAAGCGCGAAGATCATCGTTTCCGGCGGGCGCGCGCTCAAGGATTCGGAAACGTTCGAAGCCACGATCCTGCCGCTTGCAGACAAGCTCGGTGCAGCTGTCGGTGCCAGCCGCGCAGCGGTTGATGCGGGTTACGTGCCGAACGACTACCAGGTGGGCCAGACCGGCAAGATCGTTGCTCCGGAAGTGTACATTGCCGTCGGCATTTCAGGCGCGATCCAGCACTTGGCCGGGATGAAGGACTCCAAGACGATCATCGCGATCAACAAGGACGAAGACGCGCCGATTTTCCAGGTTGCCGACCTTGGGCTTGTGGCCGATTTGTTCACGGCTGTGCCTGAACTGACTGGCAAACTCTGATCAGTTATTGATCGGGCGAAGAAATGGCCCCCGGATGAGAGTCCGGGGGTTTTTCGTGTGATCTACAGTCCGTTATGAACCATCGGCCGGGTGGCGCAAGAGGTGTCAGCGCAACGCTGGTAACCGCTCGAGCAGATTGAGCTTGATGCCGTCATCGTCGCAATGGTGTGCGTAGTGTTTGAAGCCGAATATCGCGGCTACCCGCTGTGACGCGGTGTTTCCTTCTTCGATCATGCAGGCAATGCGACAAGGGCCGTGGGTGCGGTCGAACCAGTTAAATACCGCGTCCATGACTTCCTTTGCGACGCCTTTGCCAACCCAGTCGCGGCGGACGATCCAGCCTGCCTCGGGAACGTCGTCCATGCCCAGGTCTGCGCCAAATCCCCGCCACGAATGAAACACCCCGCAACTCGCGATCAGCGCGCTTGCGCCGCGTTCACGAACAGCGAAATTGCCATATCCATGAAGCATCCAGGATCCGGCATTGCGCATAAGGCGCTCGAACTGGCGCTGAGGACCTGCGCGAAAAGAACCCAGATAACGCCGGGTTTCCATGTCAGACAAAAGCCGGCACATCCCGTCCAGGTCAGTCGCAGCGGGACGCCACAAGTCGAACCTATCGGTCTGGAGGAAGGGAGCATCATTCACAGCAGGCGGTCGATAGTATGGATGCACAAACCGAACAAGCCGCCGACGAGTGTCCCGTTGATGCGAATGAATTGAAGGTCGCGTCCGACCGCTCCCTCGATCCGATCGCTTACCGTACGGGCATCCCAGCGCTTTACCGTCTCAGATACGAGGCGGACGATTTCCCCGCCATAGCGGGCGGTCACCCCCACCATAGTGCGACGCGCAAAGCGATTGATCTGGGCCTGCAGCCTTGTGTCGAGCCGCAAAGCGTCGCCAAGTTCGGCCAGCATCGTGGTCAGTTGCCCGCCCAGCGCGGTATTTGGATCGCGGGCAGCAGCGATCAGTTTGTGGCGGAGGTGTTCCCATACACCCTGCCACCACCGGCTCACCGCGGGGTTGGCGATAAGGTCCCGTTTGGCGTTCTCAACTCGAGAGCGCAGCACTTCGTCATGCACAAGGTCGTAGGCCAGGCTCTCCAGCATCTGTTCGACTTTGGCTTTCAGGGGGTGGTCGGGCTGGACGATCATCTCGGCAAGCAGCTTGTACAGACCGTCCAGCACCGAATTGGCGATGCGGCTATCCAGACCGGTGAAGCGCAACAGGCCGTTTGCGCGTTCGCGAATCATGTTTCTGACCAAGTCTTCGTTTGCCTCCAGCGCTTCACCGGCCCAACGGATCGCGCTGTCGATCAGCGGCAGGTGGCGGCGATCGGCAATGGCGGATGACAGGATCTGGCCAAGCAGCGGTGCGATCTCGATCCGCTCAAGCTGTCGGGCAAGTCCGGCGCGGACCTGATTTCCCAGCCGTTCGGGATCAAGCGATTCTAGCACGTCAGCCAGCAGGTTTGCCGCCCCGGCTCTGAGGCGCGATTCGCCCCCACGCCCGGGATCGGACAGAAAACCGCCAGCGGCGCCCGCGAAATTGAAGGCATTCACGCGCCGGGCGACCACTTGCGGAGTCAGGAAATTGTCGCGCAAAAACGCTGCCATCGAGTCAGCTATGCGGTTTTTGTTTTCGGGGATGATCGCGGTGTGTGGTATCGGCAGGCCCAAGGGGCGACGAAACAGGGCGGTCACCGCAAACCAGTCCGCCAAGCCGCCGACCATGGCCGCTTCGGTAAACGCGATGGCATAGCCCCAACCCACGCTATCGCCGCCGAAGCGGCGCAGCAGTATGAAGGCGATCGCCATCGCCAGCAGCAGCCCGGTGGCAAAGAGCCGCATGCGACGCGCCTTATCCTGCACCGGGCCATTCAGCACGACGGGTGGCGAACCGGGTCCTGCTGGCGGCAACGTATCCCTTTCCTTACTCGGCCGGATACGGGCTTTCGCCTCGATGTTCAGGCCCCTTACGATCGTCTTCGGCGTGGCTCGGGTCGTAGGTAAGCAAGGATTTGCGCAGTTTAGGCCCGATCCGTTTCTCGAAACCATCGGCAAGGCTGAAGGCTGCCGGGACGATGACCAAAGTGAGCAGGGTGGATAGCACTAGCCCCCCGATCACCGTCACGCCCATGGGCGCACGGAATGCGCCGTCACCGGACAGGGAGAGCGCGGTGGGCACCATGCCTGCGGTCATGGCCACTGTGGTCATGACAATCGGCTGGGCGCGTTTGTGGCCTGCGTCCATGATGGCGTCGAGCTTGTTCACCCCTTTCGCCATTTCCTCGATCGCGAAATCGATGAGGAGGATCGAGTTCTTGGCGACAATGCCGAGCAACATGAGGATGCCGATGTACACGGGCATCGAAATCGGCTGCCCTGCCACGGTCAATGCAAGCATCCCGCCCAACGGTGCCAACAGCAGAGAAGCCATGTTCACCAGTGGGGACACGAACCGCTTGTAGAGCAGCACAAGCACCGCAAACACCAGGAAGATGCCACTGACGACAGCGATCATGAAGTTGGCGATCATCTCGCCTTGCCACTTATCTTCACCCACCGGAGCGTTCGAGACCCCAGTTGGCAGGTTTCTCATGATGGGCAGCTTCTGGATCGCGGCCATCGCTGGGCCTTTGATCTGGCCTTCGCCAAGGTCTGCACCCACGAAAATGCGGCGGGACTGGTTATAGCGCTGGATCTGGGTGGGGCCTGCGCCAAAACGAATTTCCGCCACTCGGCTTAGCGGAACCGATCCGCCATTCGCGGTGGCGACCGGCAAGTTCTCGATCGTCGAAAAATCCCGGCGTGAGGTGCGGTCCAGCAGGACGCGGATCGGGATCTGGCGATCGCTGAGGGAGAACTTGGCGGTGTTCTGATCAATTTCGCCCAAGGTGGCGATGCGGATCGTCTGGCTCAGCGCGCCCGTCGTCACGCCCAGCTGCGCTGCCAGATCGAGCCGGGGAACGATGACGAGTTCCGGACGCTGCAGATCCGCGGCGATGCGAGGGGCGACGACTCCGGGGACCGAGCGCATCTGTTCGACCAGCGTTTGCGCTGTCTTGTTGAGCAATTCCGAATCGCTGCCGGAAAGCATCACGGAAATATCGCGCCCGCTACCGAAACCGCCCGACTGCGTGGCAAATGTCACGCGCGCATCGGGAATGTCTTGCAAGCTGGGCGCGAGGCGCCGTTCAAACTCGATGCTGGTGGCTTCACGCTCTTTCGCGGGCTTCAACGCGATATAAAGGGTGCCAGAGCCTTCTCCGGAAAACTCAAGCACCCGGTCGACTTCCGGCTGCTTCTCCAGCATGCGGGTGACGCGCCCCGTGACATCGGCGCTTTGTTCGAGCGTGGTGCCCGGCACCATCTCGATCTTCACCTCGCTGGTATCGTTGTTCGTATTGGGCTGGAACTGCTGAGGCAGCCCGGCAAGCAGCGCGAACGTTACTATAAGCGCGTAGATACTGGCGCAGAAGGCATAGAAGCGGTGGTCATGCATGCGCGCGATCACGCGGTCGGTAAAATAGCGGTACCAGCGACCGAACGCCCCAGCCGACACAACGCGCAGGCCCTTGCCGAGAGCCCATATCGCAACGGGAATTCCAAGCGGCGCCAGCACTGCCGCCAGTACGAAGGCAGACTTGGCCAGCCCCACCTTGGTCAGGAAGCCCTGAATGATCGAAAAGAGGAGCGTGGCTGAAGCAAGCCCCGCTGCAATGCAGGCGATGAATGCCACGGCGGCAGCGATGGCGTACCACCACGCGCGCGGTTGGGGCACGAGAGCGGCCTTGCGGTGTTGAGCTTCGCGGCTATCGAGCGTCCAGGCGAGGATTTTCATGTAGAAATCCATCGCTCGGCCACCGCCATGTTCGGCATGTCCGTGGGCTTTGAGGAAGTATGCGGCGACCATCGGCGTGATGATACGCGCCACGGCAAGGCTCATCAGGACGGCAGCAACTACAGTAAGGCCGAACGCCTTGAAGAACTGCCCGGGGATGCCCGGCATAAGACCTACCGGCAGGAACACCGCGACAATCGAGAACGTGGTGGCAACGACCGCCAGGCCGATCTCGTCTGCGGCGTCGATCGATGCCTGATAGGCGGATTTGCCCATTCGCATATGTCGGACGATGTTCTCGATCTCGACAATGGCGTCATCGACAAGAACGCCGGCAACCAAGCTAAGGGCGAGCAGCGATAGGAAGTTCAGCGAAAAGCCCAACAGGTCCATGAACCAGAACGTGGGGATCGCCGAAAGGGGGATAGCCAAGGCGGAAATCATCGTGGCGCGCCAGTCCCTCAGGAAAAGGTAGACGATGACGATCGCCAATACCGCACCCTCGACCAAGGCCTCCATCGAACTGGTGTACTGACCGCGCGTGTAATCGACCTGAGAGAATAATCGGGTGATGTGAACGTTGGGATTGGCCTTGCGAATTTCGTCGAGCTTCTTGGCAGCCTCGTCATAGACGGTCACGTCCGAAGCGCCGCGAGCGCGTTCGAAGCCGAACGTCACGACCTCGCGCCCTTCAACACGCGCCACGTCGGTGCGGTCGCTGTAACCGTCGAAGACGTTGGCGATGTCCGCCAGCTTGATCTGGCGACCGTTTCCAAGATTGATCCGTGTCTGCGACAGGGCGTAGGCATCCTGCGCGTTGCCCAGTACACGGACCGACTGACGGGACCCAGCGATTTCCGCCTGGCCACCCGCCGCGTCCACGTTCACCTGACGCAGGATATTGTTGACCTCAGCGGCACTCACCCCAAGCGAAATCATGCGATGGGGATCGACGACAACGCGGATTTCACGCGTGACGCCTCCGTCACGGCTCACCGTCGCCATGCCAGGGACGGACAGTAGGGACTTTGAGATGGTGTCATCGACAAACCAGCTCAGCTGCTCGATCGTCATATCGTCGGCAGCGACCGCGAAATACGCGAGCGACCCACCACCGCCCGCTTCAATCTTGGCAACCTGTGGTTCCAGGATGCCATCGGGCAGTTCGCCGCGGACCTGATCAATTGCGTTCTTGACCTGATTGGTCGCCACATCCGGGTTGGTGCCGACAGTAAAGGAAACGATGGTGGTCGATCGCCCTTCCGATGCAGTGGATTGCAACTCATCTACGCCCGGTATGGAGCGAACAGAGCCCTCGATGATTTGCGTGATCTGGGTTTCGATTTCTGTCGGAGCAGCGCCGGGCTGGGATACACTGACCCGCACTGCCGGAAGTTCGACATCCGGCATGTTGTTCACGTCCATACGGATGAACGAAACGATGCCCGCAATCATCAAACCGATGAAGAAAACGATCGGGATGATCGGGTTGCGGATCGACCAGGCCGAGATGTTACGCATGGGGCTGAAGCCGTCCGTCAGTTGCCGGCAGTGACAAGTCGCGCCTTGACCGTGTCACCATCGTTGAGAAAACCACCTGCCCGCAGCACGACCTTTTCGGTGCCAGTCAGGCCGGAGGCGACAGTGATGCCCTTGTCGGTGACCATGCCTGTCTTCACGGCTTTGCGATGGGCGATGTTCCTGGCATCGATGACGTAGACGAACGAGCCCTTCGCATCGCTCTGGATCGCAGATTCCGGCAGCATGGGCGCCACAACCGCGCCACTTTTGATCACTGCGCTGGCGAAGCCACCAGGACGCAGCGCCTTGTCGTACGGGAGCGCTATCCGGGCCGTGCCCTGGCGGGTGTTTGGATCGATGACGGGCGACAGCTGCCAGAGCTGACCGATGAAGGTTCTTGGTTGCCCGACCGGCGTGACTTTCGCCTCGACGCCGATCGACAGCGCAGCCAAATCGCCTTCCGAAAGAGTGGCGAGCAATTCCATCTCCCCGCCTTTGGCCAGTCGAAACAGAACACCGCTGCCCGATCCAACGACCTGCCCAAGCTCAACAGCGCGTTCCAGTACTAACCCGGCGGCGGGCGCGATGATATTGAGGCGGGCATTCTGCGCCCGTAATTGCCCAAGCGTCGCTTGCGCCACTTTCACTCGTGCCACGGCGGCATCGCGTGTGGCCGTGAGTTGATCGATGTCCGCCTTGGAGATGAATCCCCGATCCACCAGCTTCAGTCCGCGATCGAGATTGGATTGGGCGATGCGCGCGTCGGCGCGAGCCACTTCCACCTGGGCGGCCTGGCTCGCGGCGGACTGGGTCTGCACCGACCGATCGATCACCGCCAGAACCTGGCCCTGTTCAACCCAGTCGCCGGCATCGACGCGTATCTCGCGCACTTCGCCGCCTTCGCCGACCGATCCCACTGGCATCGGCCGCCTTGCAGCAAGCGCTCCGGTCGTGGAAATTTCCCCGGCCACCGTCGAACGTCCGGGCACCACTACGGAAACAACCGGGACCTGGGCGTCACCGGTGTTTGCCGGAGTCGCTTCTTCGCTGCGAATGAAGAACCAGACCACAACGACGATGGCAAACACGATCAGACCGATCACGGCGAGCCGGCGACGCGATGCCGCGCCCTGTAGCGCCTCCGGGATCACCGGGTCACCCTCTGCATCGACAACCACAGGCTCGCTGCTATGGGTCTGGCCTCGCTCAATTTTGCCGTCGTAGTTCATCAGTCACCGCAGCACACACGCACGTCTTGGGCGGCGCGTTTTCCTCCCGCCGCACGGAATGCGCCGTTCATCGAGAAGCGGTGCATCAATGTGGCCCAACCGCGACAATCCATAGACCCGGGGCCAATAAGTGGCAATCGTCCGTCAGCCCACGGGCGTTCTGCATCGACCAACGACATGATTGCGCGTTAGCGACTTTCACCATTATTTTATTGCTGATTGGAATAGAAAAGCGGCCGTGAACTTGTGCTCACGACCGCATAGTCGATGTCGGTGCGCGTTCGCGTTTTCAGAACTTTTGTTGGCGTTCGTACAAATCGCGATAATGTTGAATTCTGGTCACACGCAATCCCTGCATCCCGGAGCGATCCACAGCCCGTTGCCATGAAGCGAATTCTTCCAAGGTTAGGCAATAGCGATCGCACACTTCGTCGATCGAAAGCAGGCCGCCGTTAACCGCTGCAACGACTTCCGCTTTTCGACGCACAACCCACCGAGTGGTATTTGGTGGCGGCAAGGAATCGACCGTCAGCGGTTCACCGAGAGGGCCAATGACCTGTGCTGGACGGATTTTCTGGTTCTCGATCATGTCACCCTCGCTCATCGCTGGCGTTTACGTCAGCGACAGGCTTCGTATTGCCCTGAAGCGGCTTGCCATTGCTTGAACTATCAGGGTTAATGGCGTTTAAGGAAGTTTGGTAAGTATCGAGGGTCGACGCTGCGCAGCCATCGAAGCTGCCCCTCAACCGTAACCGAGTGGCCGCCAGATCCGCGCCTTGCGTACCCGCCGAACCTTGCGCAGCGAAGAGGCGCGAACGAAGCGCTTGCCAGTCGATCTGCTGAAGATCGGTCGGCAATTCCAGGTTCGCGACCTCGTCACTTGCGCGACCCGGCGCATCCCCTGTTTCCGGGGCTATATAGTTTCGTGCGATGTCCATGAACGGTCTATACCTGATCATGGTCAAGGGATCGTAAAGGCGCGGTTTACCGATTCTTCATGAACGGAGAGGGACGCAGTTCCCCGGCCGAAAAGACTGCCGGTAGGAATCCGGGGCTGAAAGCTGTATGGCGCGCAGGTAATGACTGTTTCCACCGATCTCCTGTCCGGCCTCGATGCTGCCGACCTGTTCCAGCTTTCCGGCCCGCTCAGTGCGCGGCGCATCGTGGTCGCCATGTCGGGCGGGGTGGACAGCTCCGTGGTAGCCGCGCTGGCGGCTGCCAGCGGCGCGGAAGTGATCGGGGTCACGCTCCAGCTTTACGACTATGGCGCTGCGACGGGCCGTAAGGGCGCCTGCTGTGCTGGCGACGACATCCGGGATGCCCGGGCGGTCGCCGATCGTCTGGGCATCGCACACTACGTCTTCGATCACGAAAGCGCATTTCGCGAAGACGTGGTCGAGCGCTTTGCCGATGACTATCTGGCAGGACGAACCCCGATTCCATGCATCCGCTGCAACATGGGTCCGAAATTCACCGACCTGCTGGCTATGGCCCGCGAACTCGGCGCCGATTGCCTGGCGACCGGGCATTACGTTCGCCGGGTGATGGGCGTGGCGGGGGCCGAACTGCATCGCGCCGCCGACCCCGCCCGCGACCAGAGCTATTTCTTGTATGGCACCACCGAAGCGCAGCTGGACTTCCTGCGCTTTCCGCTGGGTGGCTTGCCCAAGACCGAGACACGTCGGCTGGCCGAGGCGGCCGGACTGCGCAACGCGGCCAAGCCTGATAGCCAGGACATCTGTTTTGTGCCCGATGGGGACTACGCCAAGGTCATCCGCGCCGTGCGGCCCGAAGGCGAGGCGCCCGGTGACATCGTCCACGCCGAGAGCGGGGCAGTGCTTGGCGCTCATCGCGGCGTCATTCACTACACCGTAGGACAGCGGCGTGGTCTGGAGATCGGCGGCCAACCCGAACCGCTGTACGTTACCGGCATCGATGCGGACACCCGCCAGGTCCGGGTTGGGCCAAGGCGGCTTCTGGCGACGGCATCGGCGCGGGTGGTGGAAACCAATCGCATCGGTCCGCTGCCCGATGGGCCGCTGACGGCCAAAGTGCGCTCACTGGCCAAGCCTGTGCCCGTCACGCTGGAAGGTGCGCTTGGCGATGGCGTTGCCACGACGATCAGGTTCGATACCCCGGAATACGGTGTCGCCCCGGGGCAGGCGGCAGTGATCTACGCTGGCGAGCGGGTTATAGGCGGCGGCTGGATCGATTCGACGCAGAGCGCGATCTGAGATCGGTTTACCTGACCGTCAGTCGGTCCAGGGTTCGAGCTGACAGCCCCGTTCAGGCTGAAAATCTGCCGTCTGACGGGCCAACAGGGGAATTGAACCGGTAATCGTGCGACGGGCCGGATCCTCTGTTAGCGAGACCCGTGCTCCTATCCCGCCAAGGCCCGCGACTTTTGCGTCGCCTTCGCACGCGGCAAGCGATCGCCCGGATACATAACGGCAGATGCAACCCACCTGCGCACCGTAGGCCGCGCCAACCGTGGCTTCCTCGCGCAGTCCCTGCCATGCCCAGGCGACCCATGCTCCAAGCGCAAGCAACAACACGATCACCAGATTGCGCTTCCAGCGAGACGGTTGGCGAGTCGGGTAGCTGCCGGGAGTGGTCGTAGACCATCCGGCGTCTGCCTTGTCCCCGATTCCGGATTTCCCGGCTGTTGCCATTCTTCAGCGCCTCGCACATCACACCGCGCGTCATGCCGGTGCGCCGCCTCTCCCATATCCTCGCCATGCTTGCGCTTCCAGTCCTCGCCCTGACGAGCCTGACAAGCTGTGGAAAGTCGGAGACTGAGGGGCCACCGCCGCCCAGCGACAAAGCCCAGGCCGCCATCCGCGATGCTGGCGGCGCGCCCCGAACCGCGCTGGGCCGGGCGATCGACGCCGTGCTGGACGAGGAAGCAGTAGGCCGCACCGACGCGTTGCTGATCATGAAGCGCGGTTCGGTGATCGTTGAAACCTACGGCGAGGGGATCACCGCCCAAACTCCTTTGGCAGGGTGGAGCGCCGGGCAGTGCGTCACGGCACTGATGATCGGCCAGCTGGTGAGCGATGGCCGGTTGCGCCTGAACGAATCGGCGCCTGTTCCCGAATGGCAGCGCCCCGGCGATCCGCGCGGGATGGTGACGCTCAAGCAACTGTTGCAAATGCGCTCCGGCCTGCGTCATTCGGAAGGCGGATCCATCGGAACGGGCAGGCTTTCCGGCGAATCCGACCGCATGCGGATGCTGTTCCTCGATGGCCGGGACGATATGGCCGCCTATGCGGAAGCCCAGCCGCTCGAAGCACCGGCGGGGAAGCTGTTCGAACCGTCGACCGGCAGCGCGGTTATTCTGTCCGACCTTGCCGCGCGGGTGTTATCGCCGGATCGTGATCCTTCGCGGCGACGGGTAGCTGTGGGTGACTATCTCAAGAACCGCGTCCTGATCCCGATTGGCATGGGCTCCACGGTGGTGGGATATGATCGGGCCGGGACGATGATCGGATCGGGCATGATCCAATCCACCGCGAGAGACTGGGCAAAGCTGGGTGAGTTCCTGCGCCACACCGGATCGATCGGCGGCGCACAGATCCTGCCCCGTCGCTGGATTCAATTCATGCTGACGCCATCTCCGCGCGAAGCCGGGTACGGCGCGGGGGTGTGGTTGAACCGAGCCAGCGACAATTCAAGGCTCTATCCGGGATCAGCCCCGCGCACCATGTTCGCCTGCATCGGCGAACATGGGCAGTACGTGATCGGATCACCCGATCAGTTGATGACGGTAGTTCGGATTGGTCACAGCAGCGCGGCGCAGGAAGAAGCGGTCCACGATCGGCTCGGCAAACTGATGGCGCTGTTCCCCGGCGGGAAACTGTGACCGTCAGGCTTAGACCGTAAAGCTCTCACCGCAGCCGCACGCGCCTTTGGCATTGGGGTTGTCGAAGACGAAGCCTGCAGTGAAGTCGTCTTCCTTCCAGTCCATCACGCTGCCGACGAGATAGAGGACCGACGATCCATCGATGTAGAAGACGCCGCCCGGCGTTTCGATCTTCTCGTCGAACTTGGCTTCCTCGCTAACGTAATCGACCGAATAGGCCAGCCCCGAACACCCCCGACGCGGGGTGGACAGCTTCACGCCGATGGCGCCAGCGGGTGCTTCGCCCATGAGTTTGGCGATGCGCGCCTCGGCATTGGGCGTGAGCACGACGGCGGCGGGCCGTGCGCGGGCAGGGCGAGTGGTGGTCGTCGTCTCGGTCATGTCAGAGCATCCCCAGTTCGAGCTTCGCCTCGTCAGTCATCTTTGCCATGTCCCACGGCGGATCCCACACAAGGTTCACCTCGCAGTCGCGGACGCCCGGGACGGCGGCGACACGCATTTCAACTTCACCCGGCATCGATTCGGCGACCGGGCAATGCGGTGTCGTCAACGTCATCGTCACTGCGACGGAAGCGTCGGGCGATACGTCGACGCCATAGATAAGCCCCAGGTCGTAGATATTAACTGGGATTTCCGGGTCAAAAATCTCTTTGAGTGCAAAAATCACGCCGTCATAGATTTCGCCGCCGGGTGCTGCTGGGTCGGGGCTATGCGGCTTTTCCGCGAGGAACCCGTCAAGATAGTCGCGCTTGCGTTCCAGCTTCGCCGCCGGTGCCTCTGCGTCGTCCACGCGTGCGCGGGGCGGTACGGGCGCGGTGTCCACTTCCTCTACATTGAAGGCAGGGGCAGAGCGGGTGTCGTCTTCACTCATCCGAAAATTCTCCGTGTGCGCTCGATCCCTTTCAGGAGCGCCTCGATGTCGGTTTCGTCGCTGTAGAGGCCAAAGCTGGCGCGGGCGGTGGCGGGTACGCCAAGGTGCTCCATCAGCGGTTGTGCGCAGTGATGCCCGGCGCGGATCGCGACGCCTTCCTCGTCTAATATGGTGCCGAGGTCGTGCGGATGCACCCCGTCCAGCGCGAAACTTACGATGCCCAGCGAGTCTTCCGGTCCGAACAGGGTCACATCGTTCCGCTTGCGCAATTCGCCGCGAAGCAATGTAGCCAGATCACGCTCGTGCTTTTCGGCGCGATCGAGGCCGACATCTGTAAGCCAGTCCATCGCCGCCGCCATGCCGAGCGCCTCGATGATGTTAGGCGTCCCCGCTTCGAACCGCTGGGGGGCAGGGGCGTAAGTGGTCTGATCGAACGTGACACGATCGATCATGGCTCCACCACCCTGCCAGGGTTGCATCGCGTCCAGGATTTCCTTGCGCGCCCACAACACGCCGATACCGGTCGGGCCATAAAGCTTGTGCGCCGAGAACGCATAGAAGTCGCAATCGAATGCCGCCATGTCGAGCGCCAGGCGCGGCGCTGCCTGGCAACCATCGATCAACAGCTTGGCCCCCACCGCATGAGCGAGCTTCGCAGCGTGTTCCACGTGGAGCACGGAACCGAGCACGTTCGACACATGCGCAAACGCAACCAGCTTGTGCGCCGGTGTAAGCATCCGCTCGGCTGCTTCCAGATCGATGCGGCCATCGTCGGTCAGTGGGCAGACGTCAATTTCGACGCCCGTCTTGTCCCGCAACAATTGCCACGGGACGATGTTGGAATGGTGCTCCAGCATCGACAACAGAATGCGATCACCGGCCTTCAGGTTGGCGACGCCCCAAGTCTGCGCGACGAGGTTGAGCGATTCCGTCGCGCCGCGGGTGTAGACGATCTCGTCCTCGTGCGCGTTCATGAAGGTAGCGACGCGGCGGCGCGCTGCCTCGAACGCAAGGGTCATGTCGGCGGAGCGGGCATAGACGCCGCGATGGACGGTAGCATAGTCCTCCCCCATCGCGCGCACGGTGGCCTCGATGACGGCCAACGGCTTTTGCGACGTGGCCGCCGTATCAAGATAGTGCCATTCGCGACCATCAGCGCGCGGGGCGAGGCCGGGGAACTGGTCCTTCAACACCAGCTCGCCGGTTTCGAGTGTGTCGGTCGTCACAGAATCGCCTCCAGCCGGTTAAGCGCTGCTTCGCTCAGCGCTTCTTCGCCGGGAGCGCCGGTAAACGCCTCGGCAATGAACGCCTGCAGCATAAGGCGCTTGGCCTGTGCGGGTGTCAGGCCACGGCTCATCAGATAGAACAGGCCTTGCGCATCGAGTTCGCCAACCGCGCAACCGTGGGCCGCCTTGACGTCGTCCGCATAGATTTCCAGCTCGGGCCGGGCGTTTGCCGTGGCGGTCCGTTCAAGTAACATCGCTCGCACCGACTGTTCCGCATCCGTGCCATCCGCGCCACGTTCCACGGCAATGCGGCCGAGGTAGGTGCCAGTGGAATGGCCAGCCAGCACGGTGCGGATGATTTGCGCGGAGGTGGCATTCAGCGCCGTGTGAGTAACTTCAGTGACAATCTCCAGCGTTTCCTCGCCCGTGGCGAGCTGTGCGGCGCCCAGCATGAAGTCCGCCCCTTCGCCAAGTCGCACGTCAATCGCGATACGACCGTAAACGGGGCCAGCGGTCAGGATGCGACAGTCGAATTTGGCGCCTTTGCCAAGGGTGATCGTAAGATGACGGGCTACCGCGCTTTCGCCGGTCTCGACGATCTGGTGCGATCCTTCCTGCCCTTCGCCGATCTCGATCGTCTCAGGCACGATCGGCCACAGATCTCCCAGGCGACCGATGTCCGAATACCGGAAATCCTCGTCCTTGCGGGAAGGCAGGGTCATCTCGACGTTCATGCCGCCGTCTCTTGCACCACCGCCTCGTAGCCTTCTTCCTCAAGGCGCAAAGCAAGGTCCGCGTTGCCGGACTTGACGATGCGTCCGGCGGCCAGGACATGGACGAAGTCAGGCTTCACGTAATCGAGCAGGCGCTGGTAGTGAGTGATCAGCAACACCGCTTTGTCGGGCTTGCGCATGATTGCGTTTATGCCTTCACCGCAGATGCGCAATGCGTCGATGTCGAGACCGGAATCGGTTTCATCCAGGATCGCCAGCTTGGGATCGAGGATGCCCATCTGGACCATCTCGGCGCGCTTCTTCTCGCCGCCCGAAAAGCCAACGTTCACCGGGCGCTTGAGCATGTCCATGTCCATGCGCAACAACGCGGCCTTCTCGCGCGCCAGCTTCAGGAACTCGCCGCCGGACAGTGGCTCCTCGCCCCGCCCTTTGCGCTGAGCGTTGGCTGCTTCGCGCAGGAACTGGACGAACGACACGCCCGGAATCTCAACTGGATACTGGAATCCAAGGAACAGGCCTGCGGCAGCGCGCTCATGCGGCTCCAGCTCGAAAAGGTCCTGCCCTTCGAACGTGGCGGATCCCCCGGTCACTTCGTAGCCAGGACGCCCGCCGAGGGTGTAGCCCAGAGTCGACTTGCCGGCACCGTTCGGACCCATGATTGCATGGATTTCACCGGGATTGATCGTCAGCGAGAGACCCTTGAGAATCGGCTTGTCGGCGACGGTGGCCTGGAGGTTGTTGATTTCGAGCATGGTCATCCTTCGTCGCTCATGAAGTTCGCGCCGGAATGCGCAGCGACTTTCTTGCGGGCATTGCGTTTGTCAAAAGGCACGGCCAGTTCGACGTTGATCTCGCGCATGACGGCATCGACACCGGCCAGCACTTCGTCTTCGGAAAAGCGCAGCACGCGGATGCCGACTTCGGTCAGCTTCCGGTCCTGAAGCTCGTTGACGTCGGGGTTTGATTCCTCAGCGCTCAACTGGATCACGATCCAGCGCGACGGGCAGGCGAAATCGACGATGGCCGATCCGACGACCGACTGGCGAATGAATTTTACGCCTGCCTGCTTCGAGCCGGAAAGCTGTGACCACAGGGCCTTTTGCGCTTCGGTGGGATTGCGCCGCTGATCGCGCGCGCGCTCCTTCAGCGTTTCCAAGCGCGCACCGGTCGCCGCGAAGTTGGCTTTCACGTCGGCCTTCGGAGCGCCCGAGGCGAGGCTTATGCCCAAAGTCTTGCGGGCGGCGGTCATGGTAGAAGTCCTTGTGTCATTCATGGATGTGGCCGGGGCGAGGGTGATCAACCCACGCTTCCTTCCAGGCTGATTCCGAGCAGTTTCTGCGCTTCGACCGCGAACTCCATCGGCAGTTGCTGCAGCACTTCCTTGGCGAACCCGTTGACGATCAACGCCACGGCGCTTTCAGTGTCGAGGCCGCGCTGCATGGCATAGAACAGCTGATCGTCGCTGATCTTGCTGGTCGTTGCCTCATGCTCGATCTGGGCGCTGGGATTGCGCACTTCGATATACGGCACCGTGTGCGCGCCGCATTCCTTGCCGAGCAGCAGCGAATCGCATTGCGTGAAGTTGCGCACGCCTTCGGCATTGGCGGCCACGCGGACCAATCCGCGATAAGTGTTGTTGGATTTGCCCGCAGAGATGCCTTTCGAGATGATCGTCGAACGGCTGCCTTTGCCGTTATGGATCATCTTCGTGCCGGTATCGGCCTGCTGGTAGTTGTTGGTCACGGCGACCGAATAGAACTCGCCGACCGAATCCTCTCCGTTAAGGACGCAGCTAGGGTACTTCCACGTGATCGCAGAGCCGGTTTCCACCTGAGTCCAGCTGATCTTGCTGCGGGCGCCCTGACACAGGCCTCGCTTGGTCACGAAGTTGTAGATGCCGCCCTTGCCCTCGGCATTGCCGGGATACCAGTTCTGGACGGTTGAATACTTGATCTCCGCATCTTCCATCGCGACCAGTTCGACCACGGCGGCGTGAAGCTGGTTTTCGTCGCGCATCGGGGCGGTGCAGCCTTCCAGATAGGATACGTAGCTGCCCTTTTCGGCGACAATCAGCGTGCGTTCGAACTGGCCGGTATTTTCCGCGTTGATGCGGAAATACGTGCTCAGTTCCATCGGACAGCGGACGCCTTCGGGAATGTAGACGAATGTCCCGTCCGAAAAGACCGCACAGTTGAGCGTCGCGAAATAGTTGTCGTTCACCGGCACGACGCGGCCGAGCCACTTCTTCACCATTTCGGGAAATTCGCGGATCGCTTCAGAGATGGAGCGGAAGATGACACCTGCCTGCTCCAGTTCCTTGCGGAACGTGGTGGCTACCGACACCGAATCGAACACTGCGTCCACAGCGACCTTGCGCGCGCCTTCAACCCCGGCGAGCACTTTCTGCTCCTCCAGCGGAATGCCAAGCTTTTCGTAGACGCGAAGGATTTCCGGATCGACTTCATCCAGGCTGGCCAGCGTGTCCTTCTTCTTGGGAGCAGCCCAGTAGTAGGATTCCTGGTAGTCGATCGGCGGGACGTTCAGCTTCGCCCAGTCCGGTGGTGTCATTTCCAGCCACCGAGCGTATGCCTTCAGCCGCCAGTCCAGCATCCACTCCGGCTCGTCCTTCTTGGCCGAGATGAAGCGGATCGTATCCTCTGACAGACCCTTGGGCCCGTATTCCTGCTCGATGTCCGATGACCAGCCGTGTTCGTAATCAGCCACGCGCGCGGCCGCGTCATGCGCGGCCTGATCGCGCAGGGGAGCGTCCAGCTCGGCGATGCGTGTCGTATCCTCGGTCATTCAAACTTCCTTGACGAGTTGGGTCAACGCAACTTGGGCAAGCGCGCCGCGCACAGCGGCGTTCACCTGCGGCCAGTGACCCTTCACGTTACAATTGTCTTCCAGCGTGCAATCGTTCCGCACCGGATCGAGGCAGGCCGTCAGCGCGATCGGCCCATCCACTGCCTCGACAATGTCGGCAAGCGAAATTGCTGCAGGTGGACGCGCCAGCTTGAGGCCGCCCCCGGCGCCTCGCGACGAGCGCATCAGCCCTGCGGCGGTCAGCTTGCTGACGATCTTCTGCACCGTTGGCACCGGTAAATGCGTTTCCTCAGCCAGTTGGGCGGCGGAAACGCGCCCGCGGGTGCGCAACGCCGTTGGGCCTGCAAGTTCCATTACCGCGCACGTGCCGCAATGCTTCGCAGCAGCAGACATGATGATGACAGCATAATCTGCCATACTGGACAGGCGCATAAATGAAATTTCCAAGGCGATTCTGAATGCGAGCAATTCGCTCCGATTTCACCTAATGGCTTGGACGCTCAGTTTCAATGGCGGATTTCAGCCGAGATGGGCGGCTGTCCATCTTATGTCATGCCCTGATCATGGCATAAAGGTTGCGGATTGTTCCATCGCCCGCGACCGCGTTGTTGTTGCTGCCACGGACGAAAAAAAGCGGCTACCGGCGCAAGGTCGATAGCCGCTTGAAGTTATAAAGAACTCGAACGCGTAGCGTGACGAGCCCTTCGGGTCGCGATATTCGTGTATGCGGCGGCTGACGCAATTCATTGTATAAACGCGACAACTCGCGGCGGCATTTCGTCCCCCGTGGCACTCCGAAAGTCGTTTGGCCGTCAAAGAAGCATTTGAGCAACAGTGCTTCCGTGTTTATGCGCCACACCGTGCTGTACTCACTGATCAAGCCCGCCCTTTTTCGAATCGATGCAGAAAAGGCTCATGGTCTAGCCTTGTCCGCGTTGAGGTTGTCCCCCTCCGCGCCGCCTTCGGTTCCGGCATCCTTGAATACGACAGTGGCGGGTGTCTCCTTCCCCAATCCGGTTGGCATGGCCGCCGGGTTCGACAAGAATGCGGATGCGCCCGACGCATTGCTGGGCCTCGGGTTCGGATTCGCGGAGGTTGGGTCGATCACGCCACTGCCGCAGTCCGGCAATCCCAAGCCCCGGCTGTTCCGGCTGGTAGAAGATCGTGCCGTCATCAACCGAATGGGATTCAACAATGCCGGCGCCAAGGCTGCTATCGATCGTTTGGAAGCCCGGGCCGGCCAATCCGGCGTGGTCGGCATCAATATCGGGGCAAACAAGGACTCGACCGATCGGGTGGCGGATTACGCCATTATGGCAAAGCTGATGGCCCCGTTGGCGAGCTATCTGGCAGTCAACATTTCCAGTCCCAACACGCCCGGCCTTCGTGCCCTGCAGGACGAATCGGCGCTCACCGGTTTGTTGGACGCGGTCATCGAGGCGCGCGACAACGCATGCGGCGATAGCCGTCGTCCGCCGATCTTCCTCAAGGTCGCTCCCGATCTGGAGCCGGCCGATATCGATGCCATCGCCAGGATTGCCATCGACAGGCAACTGGGCGCTCTGATTGTTTCCAACACCACCATATCGCGGCCGACGCTATCGTCCATGCATCGTGACGAGAGCGGGGGGCTGTCCGGCGCGCCGCTGCGTGATCTTGCCCAGCAGCGCCTGCGCGATTTCCGCAAGGCGACGGGGGGTGCGGTCCCGCTGATCGGCGTCGGCGGTATCGCTACGGCTCACGACGCATGGGACCGTATCCGGGCAGGGGCCAGCTTGGTGCAGCTCTACAGTGCGATGGTCTATGAAGGCCCGACGATTGCCCGTGCAATTTGCAAGGGTTTGGTCGACTTGATGAAGCGGGATGGCTTTGCGTCGATTGCAGAAGCGGTAGGAAACGAATAACCACTCCTGCAATGTCCAGAAGTCTGACCTTGGGGATCCTTGCCCCGTTCGCTCTGGCGCTCGCTAGCTGTGCGACGTCCGTCACTCGCCCTCCCATAACCGCGAGCGCCCCTGCCGTCTTCGATGCCGGCATGGTGAGCGCCGCCGACCCAAGGGCAGCTCAGGCCGGCGTGGACATTCTTCGGCGTGGCGGCAGTGCCACGGACGCCGCGATCGCAACGATGCTGGCGCTGACGGTGGTGGAGCCGCAAAGCTCGGGGATTGGCGGCGGCGGTTTTGTCATGCTGGGCGACGAGCAGGGTCATGTCCAATCCTGGGATGGACGAGAGGCGGCACCAAAGGCGGCTACCCCTTCGAGGTTCCTCGACCAGTCCGGACAACCTTTGCCGTTCAGGCAGGCCGTAGTCGGCGGATTGAGTGTGGGCGTCCCCGGCAATATCGCACTCGCTGCCAAGCTTCATGCCGCGTACGGAAAGCTATCGTGGGCAGAACTGTTCGAGCCGGCGATCAAGCTGGCTCGTGATGGCTATCGCCTGAGTAAGCGCGGGTACGATTCGCTGGCGCGCAGTCCGGATTCCGGTGCCCATGCCTCCGAAGCGCGTGCCCTTTATTATGGCCCAAATGGTGAGCCGGTCCCCATCGGTTCCGTTATTCACAATCCGGCGCTGGCCAAAACCCTGACGATGCTTTCGCGTCGAGGTGCAGATGGCTTTTATGCCAGCGATCTGACGACGCAGATCGCGGCTAAGGTTGCGGCGGAAACTCCATCCGATGGCAAGATGACGCGGGCGGACATCGCCGGGTTCACGGCCAAGACCCGGCCCGAAGTTTGCGCGAAATACCGCGTCTACCGGATCTGTAGCATGGGGCCGCCATCGTCCGGGGCAACGACGGTACTGGCGACCCTGGTGCAGCTGGAGGGTTTCGATCTATCGGCGCTGGGTCCGGATTCGCCGGTTGCCTGGCACCTGATCGCGGAATCGCAGCGGCTTGCCTACGCCGACCGCGAACTGTTTCTGGCCGATCCGGACTTCGTTTCGGTTCCAGTCAATGCGCTTCTCGACCGCGCCTATCTGCGCCAGCGCGGGGCGCTTATTTCGGCGGACCGGACAATGGCTGCGGTGTCAGCGGGTCTGCCCGCCCCACATCTGGCGGCCGGTGAGGGGCCGCCAGAGCGTGGAACCTCGCATTTCGTCGTCGTCGATCGACAGGGTAACGCCGCGTCTTGGACATCGACCATCGAAAGCGCCTTTGGTTCGGGTCTGATGGTCGGCGGTTTTTATCTGAACAATGAACTGACCGACTTCAGCTTCGTGCCGAGCAAGGATGGCGTGATCGTCGCCAATCGGGTCGAAGGCGGGAAACGCCCGCGCAGTTCAATGGCGCCGACGCTCGTCTATGGGGCCGATGGGAAGCTGCTCTTCGTGGTCGGCGCGGCCGGTGGTGCGACGATCCCGGTGCAGGTCATACGCGCCCTGATCGGGGTGCTGGACTGGAAGCTGCCAGTCGCAAAGGCACTCGATCTCCCCGTGCTATATGCACCGACCGACACCGTGACCGTGGAAAAAGGATCTAAGCTGGAGGCAATGATCCCGGCGCTGGTCAATCTGGGGCATGCTTCGGTCAAAAGTGCAGACATGCCGTTGAAGACCAACGCGGTCGAAGTGGTGAACGGGAGACTTTCGGGTGCAGGCGATCCACGAAGCGAAGGTGTAGCACTTTCGGAGTAAGGCCGGCTCGGACGCAATCCCACGGGCCGGTTGCCGCAACCTGCAACCGACCCTAGACGTTGCACGCACAGAACGCTGAGATGGGGGCCGCCTTGGAAATCGCCGACTTCGACAGGAGCGCAAACGTCGTCTCGCTGTTCCTCGCTCGCGCCGATGCTTTGGGCGACGTGCCCATGCTTTGGGCGAAACGGGATGGAAACTGGGTCGCGATAAGCTGGGCCGAGGCTGCCCGACGGGTCTGCCTGCTGGCATCGTCACTGCGCCGTCTGGGGCTTCAGGCGGGCGAGCGTGTGGTGATCGTATCGGAAAACCGGCCGGAGTGGTGCATTGCCGATCTGGCGATCATGGCGGCAGGGTGCGTCACCGTGCCGACGTACACCACCAACACGACCCGCGATCATATTCATATCCTGGAGAATTCCGGCGCGCGGGCGGCAATAGTCTCGACGGCAAAGCTGGGACGCATCTTGTTGCCCGCCATCGTCCAGACCGACATGTGCCGCCATGTAATCGGTATTGAACCGCTTGTATCATTACAGGGTGGCACCTTCGACACACGTGAGTGGGCCAGCCTGCTCGACGGCGATGCGTCAGCGGCTCGGGCAGAAGTGAATGAGCGTATCGCCAAGATCGGTCGCCGTGATCTCGCCTGCATTATCTACACCAGTGGCACAGGCGGAGCGCCGCGTGGGGTGCGCCAGCATCATGGGATGCTGCTTTCCAATGTGGCCGGCGCTGCTCAGGTCATCGATCAGGATTTCGGATGGGACCAAGGGCCGGAAAACCGGGAAATTTTCCTGTCGTTCCTGCCCCTGAGCCATGCTTACGAGCATACCGGGGGACAGCTTCTGCCGATCGGCCTAGGCGGGCAGATCTATTATTCGGAAGGTCTCGACAAACTCGCTGCCAATATCGAAGAAGTTCGCCCCACCGTGATGGTGGTGGTGCCTCGCCTGTTCGAAGTTCTGCGGACACGAATCATGCGCCAGATCGAAAAGCAGGGCGTGGTCGCGAACCGACTGATGGATTGGGCGGTCGCGGGGGGAGCACGCCGTCAGGCCGGAAAGCGCAAGATCATGGATTATCCCATAGATCTGCTGATCGAGCGCACCTTGCGTCCCAAAGTCAGGGCGCGCTTTGGTGGCAGGATCAAGGCCATGGTTTCGGGTGGCGCGCCGCTCAATCCTGAGATCGGGGTGTTCTTCGATGCGATGGGGCTGACCTTGTTGCAGGGCTATGGCCAGACCGAAGCTGGCCCGATCATCAGCTGCAACCGACCTTCAGCGGGCGTCAAGTTTGACACGGTCGGTCCACCGCTGCGCGGAGCGGAGGTTCGCATTGCCGAGGATGGAGAAATCCTCGTTCGTGGCGAACTGGTAATGGACGGCTATTGGCAGAACGAGGCTGCCAGTGCCAATGTGCTGAAGGACGGCTGGCTTCATACCGGGGACGTGGGCCATTTCGACGACAAGGGCCGGATCGCCATCACCGATCGCAAGAAGGACATGATCGTCAACGACAAGGGCGACAATGTCTCTCCGCAAAAAATCGAGTCCATGCTGACCCTGCAGCCCGAGATAGCGCAGGCTTTGGTTTCGGGAGATCGCCGCCCCTATATCGTCGGACTGATCGTGCCGGATGCCGACTGGGCGTTGCAATGGGCGCGAGACAACGGCGACACGTTCGATTTTCGCAAATTGCAGGATCTGCCGACTTTTCGCGCTGCACTTCGTGCCGCGATCGATCGCGTGAATGCGGACATATCGGTCATCGAAAAGGTTCGTCAGTTCGCCTTCGCGGACGAGCCTTTCTCGATCGAGAACGAAGAGATGACGCCTAGCCTGAAGATCCGCCGCCACAAATTGAAGGAGCGTTACGGCGCAAGGTTGGACGCATTATACAAAGTGTGAGCGCGGTCCAAAGCGGCTCCGCGGCCCACACTGGAATGGGTTGTGCGGCGAATAACATAATAAAAATTGGCAACGGCATGGGCCCTCGCGGAGTTGGGACAGCAAACAGATGCTAATTATTGCCGGAAAATTGCCGAATGCGCGCCTTTGCCTGTCCCAATTGCAGCCGATTGAATCATTTCGAAGTTCGGGTCTGCCCCGGCTGTAACGCGACCCTCGGGTATGACCCCGCTATCGATGGATTCCGCTTTCTGGCGGACAATGCGACGGTGTGGCGTGATGCGGAGGGCAAGACTGCCGACGTCGTCGTATGCGGCAACAACAATGCCTATCAGATCTGCAATTGGTTGGTCGATACGCATGATCATACGTCGATGTGCCGGGCATGCCGCCATAATCGCACCATCCCCGATCTGTCCGAACCCTCGGTGCCAAAGCGCTGGGCGAAGATCGAAGAAGCCAAACGGCGGCTTTTCCATTCGCTGATCAAGCTGGGGCTTCCGCTCGAAACCAAAGCAACGGCAAAAGCAGGAACGCAGGGTCTGGCATTCGATTTTCTGTATGATCCGGTGGCGGAAAAGGCTGGAACGCCCAAAATCACAACCGGTCATGATGGGGGCCTGATAACCCTCAACCTGATCGAAGCAGATGACGCCAAACGCGAGCGTATGCGTAACGCGATGGGAGAACCCTATCGCACGCTGCTTGGGCACTTTCGCCATGAGGTCGGCCATCATTACTGGTCGCGTCTGGTAGAGCCGGATGTCGCTGCCCTGGAAGCGTTTCGCGGGGTCTTCGGTGACGAGCGGGTTGATTATCAGGCAAGCCTGAAGGCTCACTACGGAAACGGGAAGTCGAAAGTCTGGACCGACGCCTACGTCAGTTTCTACGCGACGTCACACCCCTGGGAGGATTTCGCGGAAACGTTCGCTCATTACCTCCACATCGTTGACGTCACCGCTGCAGCTACCGGGTTCGATTTGTCGCTGGCGATGCCCGGACAGCGTAAAGGCCGGCAGGTAAGGCCGAACTTTGATCCCTACACCGCAACGACGCATGCCTTGGTGGAAGCAATGGGGCCGCTGTCATTCGCCATGAACGCGATCAATCGATCGATGGGCCTGCCGGACCTTTACCCCTTTCATCTGTCGGACGCGATCGTGGTCAAACTGGACTACGTCCGCAACATGGTCGCAAACGCCAGAGGCAGCTCTATCGCTTGCCAGTCTCCCGACGCGCAGGTCGCCGCCTGAGCACCAGCGCTCAGGCGATTTCCTTTTCGATGAACTCAGGAAAGAAGCTGGGTTCGCGATCCGACCAGCCGGGCGCGGTGGCCGCGGCTTCGCTGATGGAGTGAAGCAAATCGCGCCGACGGTCAGGCAGGATATGCGGCAAGGCGCCCGCACCGCAGAACGCAGCGGGCAGCCACGGGCGAACCCAAGCCCCCAGAAGGCGTTCGTACAAGAACCGAAATGCCGAGAAGCAGGTGATCTTTTCCTGGGCCAGATCGTAGGCTGCGACGGTCATCAGCTTTCCCATGAACACTTCGATATCGTCAAACCCGATATCGTCCGGCCGCATGTCGCGAAGGTCCGCCAGCAATTCGTAGGCCATATGCTGGCCGCGTATCGAATCGGCTTCGTCCGAATCGCGTGCCCATAATGTGAGCGCATCCTGGCGGCCTAGGCCGATATCCAGACTGCGGCGGATGTACCGCTGCTCGCACGCCGAAAAGCTTGCGAATTCGCGCAATTCATTGATCGCTAGCGTAGCAGAACCTGGTTGGGTCATCATCGTGGTCCCCGTGCCGTGAAAGCCTTTCCCTCCACATGACCGATTAAAGCACGAGTTTTCTTACTGACAAGTTTACCATCGCAGACGAAAAGCACGAAATGTACCGCTTTCGCACAAACGCTGGTCCGCTGGACGTCAGATAAGGCCAGCAAGCGGGCTGGACGGATCGGCGTAGCGGCGGGTCTGCATCCTGCCCGCGAGATAGGCATCGCGCCCCGCCTGAACCGCCAGCTTCATCGCGCGGGCCATGCGGATCGGGTCTTTGGCTTCGGCAATGGCGGTGTTCATCAGTACACCGTCGCACCCAAGTTCCATAGCCACAGCCGCTTCCGATGCAGTTCCCACGCCTGCGTCCACCAGCACCGGAACCTTAGCGCCTTCAACGATCAGGCGGACCGTGACCTTGTTCTGGATCCCCAAGCCCGAACCGATCGGAGCGCCCAGAGGCATAACCGCGACGGCGCCCACTTCTTCCAGCTGGCGCGCGGCGATAGGATCATCGACGCAATAGACCATCGGCTGGAAGCCTTCCTTGGCCAGCACTTCCGTTGCCTTCAGCGTCTCGCGCATATCGGGGTAGAGCGTGCGCGCCTCGCCCAGCACTTCCAGCTTTACGAGATCCCATCCTCCGGCTTCGCGAGCCAGACGCAGGGTGCGGATCGCATCGTCGGCCGTGAAGCAGCCGGCGGTGTTGGGCAGATACGTGATCTTCTTGGGATCGATATAGTCTGTCAGCATCGGTGCCGAGGGATCGGATACGTTGACCCGGCGGACGGCGACGGTGACGATTTCGGCCCCACTGGCTTCCACGGCAGCGGCGTTCTGCTGAAAGTCCTTGTACTTGCCGGTTCCCACGATCAATCGCGACGTGAACGTGCGGCCTGCCACAGTCCAGGTGTCGGCAGTCGAAATATCGGCAGGGGTATCAATCACGGGGCGCATCCTTTCAGGAGCGTTGGATATGGGGCGTGGAAACGGAAAGTCAGCCGCCGCCGACGAAATGCACGATTTCCAGTACATCGCCATCCGCCAGGATCACGTCGCCCAATGTTGAGCGGGGAGCGATTTCAGCGTTGCGTTCCACCGCGACCTTTTTTGGATCCAGCCCAAGGCTGGTGACGAGATCGGTAATGCTCGAGCCTCGCGCAATTCTGCGGGGCTCACCATTCACGGTAAGCAGAAGTTCGTCAGCCATGCGGTTGCGCCATAACGCTCAGTGCGCGGCGTGCAAGTTCCGAATGTGGGCAAGGCCGACAAGGGTCACGCCAAGGATCGTCAGGATTGCTTCGGGCAGGCCGTGGCCGACAAGGATGGCCGCTCCCATCAGCGCAAGACCGATCGCGCCGATCACCAGAGGGGCGACCCGGCCATGACGGGCGACCCCGAAGCCAAGCGAAACAATGCCGACAACCAGCGCGATGCCAAGACCGATACGGTGGATCTCTGGCGAAAGCAGCGCTTCGCCGCCAAAGCCCAATATCCCGACAAGGACGACACCTAAAACGCAATGCACGGCACACAGGCCGCTCAGAATGATGCCGGCCCGATCCAATCGGTTTCGAATCGCTATGATGGCGGTGCGCATTTCTGCCATCTATGTTATGTTGTATCATTGCGCAAGACTTGATGCTGTCGCGATCCGAACTCTAGAGGGGGTATTGCTTAAACCGCCTCAAGATCGCAGGGATGCTCCATGGTGAGAGACGCTGACGCATGAGAGTGAACGACGGACGCCCGCTGATCGGTACGAGCGACGACATCGATCCCATGGTGCGCTGGCTGCTGAGCGTGGCGGCGCTGGTCGTGCTTATCGTGGCGATTGGCGGGATAACTCGGCTGACCGAATCAGGGCTGTCGATCACGCAGTGGAAGCCGCTGACCGGCGCAATTCCGCCGTTGACCGATGCGCAGTGGCAGGCGGAATTTGCAGCGTACAAGCGTATCCCCCAATATATCGACGTGAACGGCCCGGCCGGGATGACGCTGGCGGACTACAAGTTCATCTACTTCTGGGAGTGGGCGCACCGGCTGATTGCCCGGGTGATCGGGCTGGTCTTCGCGCTGCCTTTGGCATGGTTCTGGTTCAGGCGCACGATCCCGGGCGGATACAAGCCCCGGCTTCTGGCGCTGTTGGCATTGGGCGGGCTGCAGGGCGTGGTCGGTTGGTGGATGGTATCCTCCGGCCTCAGCGCCGAGGCGCTGGACCGGGTAAGCCATTTCCGTCTTGCCGCGCACTTGCTCGTCGCCTTGCTGACATTGGGCGGACTGGTGTGGACCGCGCTCGACCTGAAGGCCTTGAAGCGCGGCGAGCCGCCGGCCAGGCTCACCCGCTTCGGACTGATCGTGCTGGGCGCTCTGGTCTTCCAATTGTTCATGGGCGCGATGGTCGCGGGGTTGCGATCGGGCGTTGTGGCCGGCGCTGGGTGGCACAACTGGGATGCATGGCCGTTGATGCAGGGGCGCTTTTTCCCTGAGGGTGTCGAGTGGGCGAGAGGCTTCTTCCACGCCCTCGTCAACGATCCCTACCTTACTCACTTCGTCCACCGCTGGTGGGCCTGGGTAGTGGTGGTCCTGCTGGTCATGATGGGACGCCGGTTGCGGGCACGCAACGACCGCAAGGCGTCGATCGCCCTGCACAGTGCATTCGGCGTCCAGGTGTTGCTCGGAATCGTCACGGTCTGGTCCGGCGTAGCGCTGTGGCTGGCCGTCGCCCATCAGCTGTGCGGCGCGCTTCTGGTCGCGGCGACGGCATGGGGCGCGCATGGGGTTGGGCGTCGGCCTGCGACCGGAAACCACCTGCCGCAAACCTAACGGTATCATTATACCTCTCTGCAAACCGGCAGTCTGCTTGACTTACGAGGGGTTTTGGACGAATTGGCCGCCTTCCGCGCAACCTTGCAGATTCGTTCTGACGGCTGGCGCTCGAAATACATAGGGATAGACCAGCCATGAAGGCGCTTACGAAGGTCACCCGGTCGATCAAGCCGGCCGAGGTGGAAAAGAAGTGGCATCTTATCGATGCCGAGGGTCTGGTGGTTGGCCGTCTCGCGGTCGTCATTGCAGACCTCCTGCGCGGCAAGCACAAGCCGAGCTTCACCCCGCACGTTGATTGCGGCGATCACGTCGTCGTCATCAACGCCGAGAAGGTGCGCTTCACCGGCAACAAGCTCAAGCAGCAGACCTACTACAAGCACACCGGTTATGCCGGCGGCATCAAGGAAGTTACCGCGGACAAGGTCCTTGCAGGTCGCTTCCCCGAGCGCGTGCTTGAGAAGGCGGTTGAGCGCATGATCCCCCGTGGTCCGCTGGGCCGCGCCCAGATGCGCGCTCTGCACCTCTATGCCGGCACCGAACATCCCCATGGCGGCACCCAGCCCGAAGCGCTCGACGTCGCTTCCATGAACCGCAAGAACAAGGTGGGCGCGTAATGTCTGATACCGATTCCGTTCAGAGCCTGTCCGACCTCAAGGACATCACCGGCGACGTTGCTGTAAACGCTGACGAAACCTCTGCTCCCACTCCCAAGGTGTCGAACGCTCCGCTGCGCGAGCAGCAGATCGATGCCCAGGGCCGTGCCTACGCCACCGGTCGCCGCAAGGACGCCGTGGCTCGCGTGTGGATCAAGCCCGGTTCGGGCAAGGTCACCGTCAACGGCCGCGACCAGGAAGTGTACTTCGCTCGTCCGACCCTGCGCCTGGTGATCAACCAGACGTTCCAGGTCGCTGGCCGTGAAGATCAGTACGACGTGATCGCCACCGTCAAGGGTGGTGGCCTTTCGGGCCAGGCCGGCGCTGTGAAGCACGGTATCGCCCAGGCCCTGTCGAAGTACGAGCCTGCCCTGCGTGCCGCCGTGAAGGCTGCCGGCTTCCTTACTCGCGATCCGCGCGTCGTCGAGCGTAAGAAGTACGGCCGCGCCAAGGCACGTCGTAGCTTCCAGTTCTCGAAGCGCTAATCGCTTCCAGAACTTCGGCTTGCAAAAGGGGTCGCGGGAAACCGCGGCCCTTTTTTGTGCCCGCCGCCAAGCGGCACCGGCGGACGGATGCGCCGGGGTTTAGTTGATGAAACACAACCGCGCGCGGGGTCGTCCGTAAGCGATCGAATCGACGGTGTGAAAGAGCGGACGGGAGTATAGCGACTGGCCCCAATGTAGGAAAATCGGCGGTCGGCCGGTCCCCTCGTGGGCCGTCGAACCGGCTCCGGTCCCGAAAATCATTGTCTCCGTCACCTGCAGTGCCCTACCAAGCGGCTTCGTTTTGGTGAGGAGGATGACATGCGGCTGGGCTTGCTCGGTACAGTGCCGGGGATCAACCCTCGGGTGCGGCCTGAACTTCATTCCGATCTGCCGGTCGGCGCGGAATTGTCGGCCTGGCCATCGCGGGTGGGCGCGTTTCCATCCACCCCGCTCGAGCGCACGATGCAGGCCATCGGCCATCTGGAAGCGGGTCTGCGCGCCGCCGCCGCCGGGGTTGACGCCCTCGCGATCGACAGCCTTGGCGACTACGGCCTTGATGCTCTGCGCAGTGGTCTGGCGATCCCGGTGGTCGGGGCGGGAGAGGCCGGTATCAGCGCGGCCGCGCGCCATGGCCGCTTCGCGATCGTGACGGTCTGGCCCCGTTCGATGAACTTCGTGCCCGAAGAACTACTGGTGGAGCAAGGACAGACGCATCGCTGCGTCGGCATCTACAATGCGGGTGAAGAAGGCGACGTGGAACAGGTTTCGGGGCCGGACGGCTACCTTGCCCGCGTCAACGGCGTCGATGCTACGATCCTTGGCCGCGTACTTGCTGCCATCGATCAGGCCGTGGCCAAGGGGGCGGAAGCCATCCTGCTCGGCTGCACCTGCATGTCGCCCATGGCCGCGAGTATTTCGGCACAAGCACCGGTTCCCATCGTCAACCCGTTGGCAGAGGCGGCGAAACGGGCCGCTGATCTGGCAAAGCGCCAGCCCCGTCCGGCAGAGGCCATCGTCACGTCGCGAGCGCCCGTGATCACCCGAATGGTCGATGCCATTGCGGGGGAAGCGGATGAAAACTGCCCGGTCTGCGTGATCGGCGAAATGTTCGGCGAGGACGCGTGAAGAAACGCTCCTTCTGACGGCTCGCGCGTAGTGGCAGGCGCCGGACACCCCGGCGCCTGCACATCCTTAGTACATATGCTGGCCGCCGTTGATGCTCAGCGTCGAGCCGGTGACGAACGCGGCATTCTCCGAGCACAGGAACGCGCAGCCGCGCGCGATTTCATAGGCATTGCCAAGGCGACCGACTGGGATCTTGGCAACGATCTTTTCCAGAACCGGCGCAGGCACGGCGGCGACCATGTCCGTATCGATGTAGCCCGGCGCGATGGCGTTCACGGTGACGCCGTACTTGGCGCCTTCCTGAGCCAGCGCCTTGGTAAAGCCGTGGATGCCGGACTTGGCGGCGGCATAGTTCACTTGCCCATACTGCCCGGCCTGGCCGTTGATCGACCCGATGTTGACGATGCGTCCCCAACCGCGGTCGCGCATGCCGGGGAACGTCGCCTTCGCCGTGTTGAAGCACCCGCCAAGGTTGATGCGCATGACATCGTTCCAGTCATCGAAGCTCATCCGGTGGAGCACGCCATCGCGGGTGATGCCCGCGTTGTTGATGACGATATCGATGGGGCCGACTTCGGCGGCGATCCGGTCGCAGCTTTCCTGGGTGGCTTCGTGGTCGCCCACGTCCCAGCGATAGGCGACGATGCCGGTCTCTTCCGTGAAGGCCCGGGCCTTTTCATCGTTGCCCGCATAATTGGCGACGACGGTATGCCCTTTTTCCTGCAACGCCAGTGATACGGCTTTACCAATCCCGCGAGTTCCGCCGGTAACAATCGCAACGCGTGCCATATCAAGCCTTTCGCTGTTCAAACCTCAACCAAACACAGTGCTATGGGCTGAATATGACGGCGGCAAGACCGCAAAACCAAGAATATCGGGTTACAACCCTTTGTCATACATGCGCAAAGCGCAACTCGCGTTGCTCACGTCAGAACTTGAACTGCGTGCCTACGTAAACTGCCTGATTGTCCTGACGTCCATCGGTCAGAGGCACCAACCGCTCCCGGTCCTGCGAATAACGCACCCCGGCGGTGACATCGATATGGTCCGTCACCCGGTAGGCGCCGCCGACATCGACGTCGCTGTTGTCACCCGAGAACGTGCGCGGTGCCCGCCCGGTCGGGCGTTTGTCGTCAACCGAGACGCGGCGGGAAAAGCGCGGTTCGTCCTTGGCGTTGGTGCCGGGGGAAAGGCTGAACTTCTTGAGGTCCGGCAATTCGGCCATGGGGCGTGCCGAGGGTTGCGGCACGAAGGTCTGGGCGAAGTTCTGGTACCCGCGCGATACGCCCAGGTTGAACGTGGTGGAGGCGATCCGCAGGCCGCCGCTGTCGCTGGTGTCCGGCGCGGCGGGAACGCGGCCGCGAACGATGATGGCCTGTGCCGCTTCCGGTCCCACGCGCACGGCGACCGTCACGGCGCGATCCTTGCGATTGGGCGTGCCGGCGGGCGTGAAGGGGAAGGACTGCCCTTTGGCAAGCGAACGCATGGCGATGGCGAGGCTGAGGTTTTCGGCGGTCGATTCCGGTGAAGCCGAATCGATCTGGCCGATATGACTGCCCGCGTCCGAAAAGTTGGTGGAGAAGGCAAGGACGGCGCTGGGCAGGGCAAGAAGGCCGACACACCCGGCCAGCAGCATGCTGCCTGCCATGCCGCTTGTCGCGCTGCTGCTCCGCTCATTGCTCATCGTAACGCCCCGTAACCTCTTTCAAATCCCTGTCCCGTGCGGCTTTTTCGGTGTCTGCCGCGATGCTTGTCGACAATCGCGTATTAACACGTCCTGAGCATCCGAGAAACGGTGAAGCCTGCCGCGCCGTTCAGCCAGCGCTCAGTGTGTCGATAGCTTAGGTCAAGTCGCCAGGGGCGCAAAGGTTTCGGGCGCTCTTGCCGCCCGGCCAGCGGCGGCTATAGAGACCATTGACGAAGGTTCGGTGCGACCTGCTTTGCTTGTGCGAATCTGGGTTCAGCATCCGAATCTGGCATGAAATTGGGAATGACAATGACAGGCAGCACCGATACCCGCCTTCCTACCGTGCGTAATGTCGTGATCGCGGGCGTGTGCGCCGTGGCGGCGCTGGCCCTGTCCGGGTGCGGCGGCGGCCGAAAGAAGGAGCAGGCCACGCTGGCCCCTTCGCAGGTCACCACGATCGGCGTGAACAGCTACCTGTGGCGCGCCAGCCTTGATTCGGTGTCGTTCATGCCGCTGCTCCAGTCGGACAGCGCGGGCGGCGTCATCATCACCGACTGGTACGTGAACCCGAAAACCCCGACCGAGCGCGTGAAGGTATCGATCATGATCCTCGATCAGGATCTGCGTGCCGATGCGCTGAAAGTCACCGCCGTGCGTGAAGTGGCGCAAGGCGGCGGCTGGGCTCCTGCTCCGGTGCAAGCGGCTACCGTGCAGAAGCTGGAAGACATCATCCTGACCCGCGCCCGCGATCTGCGCCGCGATTCGGTCGGCTGATTTTTGTTTGATCACGCGCCGCGTCGTTTCGGAGCGGTAGGAGAGAATACCCCATGACCGAGCGGTTCGATCCGGCTCAGGCCGACACGCGGTGGCAAGCCGCGTGGGACGAAGCGCAAAGCTTCCGCGCCGACGATACGTCCTCCAAGCCGCGCAGCTATGTGCTGGAGATGTTCCCCTATCCGTCGGGCCGCATCCACATCGGTCACGTGCGCAACTACACGATGGGCGACGTGCTGGCCCGCTACAAGCGGATGCGGGGGCACGAAGTTCTTCACCCGATGGGCTGGGATGCGTTCGGCATGCCGGCGGAAAACGCGGCCATGGAAAAGGGCGTCCACCCCGGCGGCTGGACGCGCGAGAACATCGCCAACATGAAGGCGCAGTTGAAGCGCCTTGGCTTCGCGCTCGACTGGAGCCGCGAAATCGCGACGTGCGAGCCGGAATACTACGGCCACGAACAGGCGCTGTTCCTCGACCTTTATGAGCACGATCTGGTCTATCGCAAGGAATCGGCGGTCAACTGGGACCCGGTCGACCAGACGGTGCTGGCCAACGAACAGGTGATCGACGGGCGCGGCTGGCGCTCGGGCGCGCTGGTGGAAAAGCGCAAGCTTTCGCAGTGGTTCCTCAAGATCACCGACTTCGCGGACGAGCTGCTGGACGGTCTGTCCACCCTCGACAAGTGGCCTGAAAAGGTCCGCACGATGCAGGAGAACTGGATCGGCAAGTCGCAGGGGCTGCAGTTCAAGTTCGACCTTTCGACCGGGGGAACGGTGGAGGTCTACTCCACCCGCCCCGATACGATCTTCGGCGCCAGCTTCGTTGCCGTCGCTGCCGATCACCCGATCGCACAGGCTGCCGCCGTCGGCCGTCCCGAGGTTGAGGACTTCATCGCCCTGTGCAAGCAGGGCGGGACGACGGCTGCCGAACTGGAAACGGCCGAGAAGCTGGGCTTCGACATCGGCATCACGGCGCGCCATCCGTTCACCGGCGAAGCGCTGCCGGTCTTCATCGCGAACTTCGTGCTGATGGACTACGGGACCGGCGCGGTGATGGCCGTCCCCGGTCACGACCAGCGCGATTTCGAATTCGCCACCAAGTACAATTTGCCGATCGTGCGCGTCGTCGCGGCGGATGCGGCCGAGGCGGACAAGCCGTTTGCCGGTGAGGCCGAAGCGGGCGACGGCGTGCTTGTCAATTCCGGCTTCCTCGACGGCATGAGCGTGGCAGAGGCCAAGGCCGCCGTCATCGCCCGCGCCGAAACCGAGAGCTGGGGCGAGGGCAAGACGGTGTGGCGCCTGCGCGACTGGGGCGTTTCGCGCCAGCGCTATTGGGGCACGCCGATCCCGTTCATCCACTGCGAGGTCTGCGGCGTGGTGCCGGTGCCCAAGAAGCACCTGCCCGTCGTCCTGCCCGAAGACGTCGATTTCCAGACGCCCGGCAACCCGCTGGTGCGCCACCCGACCTGGAAGCATGTCGATTGCCCCCAGTGCGGCCATCCCGCCCGGCGCGAGACGGACACGCTGGACACGTTCGTCGATTCTTCGTGGTATTTCCTGCGCTTCGCCAGCCAGCCCGGCGACCGTCCGTTCGATCCGGCCAAGATCGCGGAATGGCTGCCGGTAGAGCAGTACATCGGCGGGATCGAGCATGCGATCCTGCACTTGCTCTACGCCCGTTTCTGGACCCGTGCGCTGGCCCGCATCGGCGAGATCGAGGTGAAGGAACCGTTCGCCAGCCTGTTCACGCAGGGCATGGTCACGCACGAAACGTACTTCCGCATCAACGATGCCAACGGCCAGCCCGTCTATTTCGCCCCGGGCGAGGTGGATCGCACCGCCGATGGCGCGACGCTGAAGGCCGATGGCGCGCCGATCGACGTCGGCCGCGTGATCAAGATGTCGAAGTCGAAGAAGAACGTGGTCGATCCGGACGAGATCGTCGCGACATACGGCGCCGACGCGATTCGCTGGTTCATGCTGTCCGACAGCCCGCCGGAACGCGACCTGCCATGGTCCGAAGCCGGGATCGAAGGCTGCGGCCGGTTCGTGCAGCGCCTGTGGCGGCTGTTCGGCCAGTACGATGCCGCCGCAACCGGCGACGATAAGGCACTCGATCGCAAGGTCCACCAGACCGTCGATGCCGCCGCCCGCGACATCGAGGCGCTGGGCTTCAACAAAGCCGTCGCGCGCATCTACGAACTGACCGGTGCGACGGAAAAGGCGGCTCCTTCGGCCAGCCGCTCCAACGCGATCCGAACCCTGCTGCTGTTGGTCTCGCCGATGATGCCGCATTTGGCGGAAGAGGCTTGGGCCGCGATCGGCGACGGGTTGATCGCTGATGCGGAATGGCCGCCGGTCGATCCCGCGCTGCTCGTCGATGATGAAGTCACCGTTGCGATTCAGGTGAAGGGCAAGCTGCGCGACACCGTCACCGTCGCCAAGGGTACGCCCAAGGAAACGTTGGAGGCGCTTGCCCTTGCCAGCGAGAAGGTGCAGCGTGCCCTGGATGGAGCTCAAGTGCGCAAGGTGATCGTGGTGCCCGACCGTCTGGTCAATCTCGTTGCATAAAGTGGCGCGCGTGAAGGGGCCAACCGCTCTTGTCGCTCTCGCGATCGCTGGCCTGACGCTGTCCGGCTGCGGGTTGCAGCCGATGTACGCGGGCGGTGGCAATGCCGCCGTCGCGCGCGGGCTGTCCGGGATCGAGGTTTCCGCGATCGAAGGGCGGGCCGGGTGGCTGGTGCGCAACGCGCTGGTCGATCAGCTGAGCGCGTCCGGCAAGACCGCGCCGCGTTATCGCCTGGACATTCGCCTGGATGACAAGCTGGAAAGCTTCGCGCTGCTCTCCGATGATACCGTGGGCCGCGAACGGCGCACCTTGCGCGCGCGGTATCAGCTGGTGGACGTGGGCAGCGGGGAAATCGTGCTGGACGCCACGGCCGGATCGGATGCCGGTATCGACGTCGTCTCTTCCGACTATGCGACGATCGCGGCGGAACAGACCGCACTTGAAAACATGGCCAAGGACGTGGCCAACCGCATCGTCACCAATGTCGCGCTGCGCCTGCGCGGCGATACCCGGCAGTAAGCGCGCGCGGGGACGGCGGCCATGAAGGCCAACCAGAAGGAATTCATCACTCTGGCGGGCCGCGCCGCCCGCGAGGCGCGCGTGTTCTTTTTCTGCGGGCCGGACGAATCGAGCGCGATCGACGCGGCGCTGCGGATCGTTTCGCTGCTCCCCGATCCCGGCGAGCGGGTCGAGATGACCGGTGCGGAACTGAAACGCGATCCGGTGAAGCTGGGGGACGAGGCGCGCTCCACCTCGCTGTTCGGCGGCGCGCGCCACATCTGGGTGCGCGCGCAGGGCGATGACGCCCACGACGCGGTGCAGACCCTGCTGGACAACGACGTGGACGGTTGCCCGGTCCTGATCGTGGCCACCGGGGCGACCGACAAGTCGCGCACCGCGAAGCTGCTGGCGCCGCGGCCCGACGGGCTGGTCACGATGTTCTATCCGCCGGACATTGCTTCCGTCACGGCAGCAGTGCGAGCAATGGCCAACGCCGCCGGGCTCAAGATGGGCAGTGAGATTGCCGAGAAGATCGGTCGCGGCGCGGGGCTGGACACGCGCATCGCCCGGTCGGAAGTGACCAAGCTGGCGTTGTACCTCGATGCATCGCCCGAAACGCCGCGTCCCGTCTCGATGGCTGATTTCGACGCGGTAGGCGCTTCTACCGAGGATGACGGGTTCGGAGCGATGGTGGACGTGGTGCTGGGCGGACAGCGCAACGCCGTTGGCCCGGAACTGCGTCGCCTGCGCGAACAGGGCATCAATCCGGTGGGCCTGCTGCTGGCGTTCGAACGCCGCGCCGCGCAACTGGCGGGGATGGCCGCGCGCCTGGGGGACGGGCGCGACGTCGCCGGTTTCGTCAAGGCGGAAGCGGGCGCCCGGCGCATCTTCTGGAAAGATCAGGCGGCCTTGACCGCACAACTTCAGGTGTGGCGCGGGCATAAGCTGGAACGTTTGGTGGCAAGGCTTATTTCCCTGCACCAATTACTCCTTATGAATAGTCAGGATGCAGAACTTCTGTTGTCTGACGGTCTACTTGCGATAGCCCGAACCGCCCGTCCTGAATTAAGAGAACGTACAAATACCACGCGGCGCTAAAACCGGCGTTTTCGATTGCCGGGCCGTTTTTTAGGGCGATATACTGAGCCTGCCGCAGCATGGAACCGCCATGATTGCCGATGAGAGCACGCCTCAGGTGCGGGATCGGCGCGGCCAGGAGTACGGGGGCCGATGAACGCGCCATTCGCCACGGGGCCGCTCTTTGCCGAGCGCACTGGTTATGACGATCTGCTGATGGCCCCCTCGCGCGAACGGCGACGCTTGCAGTGTTACCTCATGCTCGTGATGGTCGATGTGGTGGCGGTCCTGATCGGCTATGGCGCGATCGGTTACGTCCTGTGGGGCGGTCATATGCCGCTGGGCACTACCGCGTTGCATCTGCAATTGGTGATGCCGCTGTTCCTGGCGCTGGCCCTGTATAACGGTTCCTATTCCACCGTTTCACTGCAACAAGCCTGGTCCGGTATCCTGCGCGCACTCACGGCGCTGCTGATCGCGGTGGCTGCGGTGATGTTCATCGAGGCCATGATCCGCGTAGAGACCGGCATATCGCACATGGGGCTCGTCGGTGGCACGATGTGCGCCGCCCTGGTGATGATCGGCGCGCGGCTGCAGATGCGCGCCCTGGTGCGCTGGCGCTGCGGTGACAACGTGCTCAATGAACTGGTGATCGACGATGGCGGCCCCACGGTGATGCTGCACGGGGTGCTGCGGGTATCCGCCAAGGCGATGGGCCTGCGGCCGAACCTCAACGATCCCAACGCACTCGACCGGCTGGGGCTGGTGCTGCGCAATATCGACCGGGTGATCGTCAGTTGCCCGGTGGCGCAGCGCGCGGCTTGGGCGATGATGCTGAAAGGCGCGAACGTCGATGGCGAAGTGCTGGACGATGAAGTGGCCCGGCTGGGCGCTCAGGGCGCGCGGGTGAATGCCGGGCATGGCCTGCTGATGGTGTCGGCGGGGCCGCTGGGCCTGCGCCAGCGCGCGATGAAGCGCGGGTTCGACCTTCTGCTGGCGGGCGGCGCGGTCGTCGCCCTTGCGCCGCTGCTGCTGGCCGTGGCGCTGGCGATCAAGCTGCAGGACGGCGGGCCGGTGTTCTTCACCCAGCGCCGGATGGGCCGGGGCAACCGCTTCTTCTCGATGTACAAGTTCCGGTCGATGACCCAGGCCCTGTGCGATCGCGACGGCTGCGTTTCGGCATCGCGCAATGACCAGCGGATTACCCCGCTCGGGCGCTTTATCCGGCGCACCAGCATCGACGAACTGCCGCAGCTGTTCAACGTGCTGATGGGCGACATGAGCCTGGTCGGCCCGCGTCCGCACGCCACCGGTTCACTCGCCGGAGACAAGCTGTTCTGGGAAGTGGACCTGCGTTACTGGCAGCGCCATTCGCTGAAGCCCGGCCTGTCGGGCCTGGCGCAAGTGCGCGGATTTCGCGGGGCGACCGATCACGAAGCGGATCTGGTGAACCGCCTTCAGGCCGATCTGGAATACCTGGAAGGCTGGACCGTCATGCGCGACATTCAGATCGTGCTGCTGACCCTGCGCGTGCTGGTGCACGACAGGGCCTTTTGAACACGGGCGTCGCTGCCGATCGCGCCGTCAGTTGCTGTTCTGCTTGGGCACCGAGAACGTGCCCGACACGCGGCCGCCCGGCCCACCCGAAGCCGACGACACGCCGCTCTTCAGATCGACCACCAGCCGGGCGCCTCGCAAGGTATCGCCATTGGTGCGCTTGATCGTGGCGTTGCCGGTCATCGTGATGATGCGCTGGTTGAAGTCGTAGACGCCGACATCGCCCGTCGCCGTCTCGTCCGTGCGGTTGACGGTGACGCCGCCGCTGGCCGTGATGCGCTGAATCTGCATCGACCCGGCATTGGTGAAGTTCACCACCGTGCGGGCCGCGCGTAGCCGTAGTTCGGCCTGCTTTACATCGACATTGCCCGACAGGATCACGCGGTTCTGCTTGTCCTGCAGTTCGATGCGATCGGCGGAATAGTCCACCGGCGCGTTCGAGTTATGGCCGGAGAGCACCTGCGCCCCAAGCTGCTGCGATCCGGCCAGCGCGGACAGCACCATCACCGATGTCATCAGGGCAGCACGTGTCATTAAAGCAGCACGGGGGGGCGTGAGGAAACGGGCGGCGGGCGTCATTCAGGTATCCTCAGCTTACCGGGGGTCATGCGCAGCCGGGCATTGCCTTCCAGTACAACGGTGCGGTCTTCCAGATCCGCTTTCATCGAATCGGCGCGGAACGTCCCGGTGCTTACCGTGCCGTCCACGCCGCCAGTACCCACCGCTTGCTTGTTGCGCACATCGATGGTGACGTTGCGCGTCGTCATGCGATAGTTGTCGGGGGCGGAAAAGTTGACCGGGCCGGAGACGTCGATCTTCTCGGTGTCGTAGTTATAGACGCCGTTGGGGGCGACGATTTGCGCCGGCCCGTCGTTCAAATTCATCAGTGCCTTCAGGCTCTGCATCTGCACCACCGGTATCGCCGCGGCGCGCTGCACTGCCGTCCCCGCCGTCACCACGAAGCCGCGATCCTTGTCGTCCTTGCCGCGATAGGCGGCATCGGCGACGCGCAACCGCTCTTTGGTGATCGCCACCTTGTTGCGGTCCAGCAGAAAGCTGATCTCTCCGCGCGGGGAAAGCGGGACAAGGATCATGACTGCCGCCACGACGCCGATCGCCGCCGGAAGCGCCTTTGCCAGAAAGCCGATCAGCCGATCGTGCGAGCCGCCGGGCGCGGCGAAGTGCCGGCGGCGGTTGCGGATCTGGACGGCTTCTTGGGACATGGCGGTTCAGGAAACTCTCAGGAGGGGGTCAGGCTGCTTCGTGGCTGAAGATGTCGTGGTCGGGCCATCCCGCCAGATCGAGCCGGGCGCGGGCAGGCAGGAAATCGAAGCATGCCTGCGCGATCTCGGTACGCTTTTCGCGCGCCAACCGCTCGACCAGAATGGTGTGCATTGCATGGAGATACCGCACGTCAGACGCGGCATAGTCCTTTTGCGCGTCGGTCAATTCCGGGGCGCCCCAGTCGCTCGACTGCTGCTGCTTGGACACTTCCTTGCCCAGCAGTTCACGCACCAGATCCTTTAGGCCGTGGCGGTCGGTATAGGTGCGCACCAGCTTGCTCGCGATCTTGGTGCAGAACACCGGCGCGGCGGTGACGCCAAGGTAGTGCTCTATCGCCGCAAGGTCGAACCGGGCGAAGTGGTACAATTTCAGGCGTGCCGGATCGGCCAGCACCGCGCGCAGGTTCGGCGCATCATAGGCACTGCCGGCGGCGAACCGCACGAGGTGTTCATCCCCCTTGCCGTCGGAAATCTGGACCACGCACAACCGGTCACGCGGGGTGATGAGCCCCATCGTTTCGGTGTCGACGGCGACGGGCCCCGGCGCGAGCACGCCTTCGGGGAGATCTTCTTCGTGGAGATGGACAGCCATAGTCAGGAAATGCTTAGGGACTGGGCCGCTGTTTCGCAATGGCGCAGGCGCCTTGTGTAGCCTGCCCCACCGGTTTTTCGAAAGCTGAGGACATGACCGCAACACCCCTCACGCCAAGCGCCTCTGCCACGATCCCGCCAAGTTGGGCGCCCGCGCTCGATCCGGTGCTGGAAACGCCGGAGGCCCGCAAGCTGGGCGGATGGCTGCAGGCTGAAGAGGCGGCGGGTAAGGAAATCTTCCCCCCGCGCGGCTCCCGGCTGGCGGCATTCGAACTCACACCGCTGGACGACGTACGCGTCGTCATCCTGGGGCAGGACCCCTACCATGGGCCGGGGCAGGCCCACGGCCTCGCGTTTTCGGTGCAACACGGGGTGCGCGTGCCCCCGTCGCTCGTCAATATCTACAAGGAGTTGGCCAGCGACTGCGGGGTGATTGCGCCCGGCCACGGCAATCTGGAGCACTGGGCGCGGCAGGGCGTCCTGCTGCTGAACAACGCGTTGACCGTGCAGGCCGGGCAGGCCGGATCGCACCAGAACAAGGGGTGGGAGGCGCTAACCGATGCCGCCGTCGCGGCGGTCGCCGCCAAGCCTGAGCCGTGCGTCTTCATGCTCTGGGGCAGCCATGCCCGCAAGAAAGCGATGCGTGTTCCGGGGCTGGCGCAGAGCCACCACCTCGTGCTCACCGCCCGGCATCCCAGCCCGCTGTCGGCCTATTCGGGGTTTTTCGGCTGCCGCCATTTCAGCAAGGCAAACGCGTTTCTGGCGGAGCATGGCCGCGGCACGATCGACTGGTGATGAGATAACTTCAGGGTGAGGAAAGGGGTAAGGCAAACGTCGCGCCTCAACGAAAAAGGGCGCACCTTTCGGCACGCCCTTTTCCTGAAATGCCGTCTCGATCAGCGCGGAAGCTGGCTTTCGCCCATCAGCGCCAGATCGACCGAGCGGGCGCACTGGCGGCCTTCGCGGATCGCCCAGACGACTAGCGACTGACCCCGGCGCATGTCGCCGCACGCGAAGATCTTTTCATCGCTCGTCTGGTATTCGATAACATTGGCCTTCACGTTGCCGCGCGGGTCCAGTTCGACGCCCGACTGGTTGATCATCCCCGGACGGCGCGGTCCGGTGAAGCCCATCGCCAGGAAGATGAGGTCTGCCTTCAGCGTGAACTCGCTGCCTTCGACTTCCTGCATCTTGCCGTCCACCCACTCGACCCGAACGCATTCGAGGCCCGAGACGGTGTTGTTGCCGATCACGCGCTTGGTCAGCACTGCCCAGTCGCGATCCGCGCCTTCTTCGTGGCTGGACGACGTGCGCAGCTTGAGCGGCCAGAACGGCCAGGACATCGCCTTGTTTTCCATGGTCGGCGGCTTGGGCATGATTTCCAGCTGCGTGACCGATGCCGCGCCCTGGCGGTTGGACGTGCCCACGCAGTCCGAACCGGTGTCGCCGCCGCCGATGACGATGACGTGCTTGTCCTTGGCGGAGATCGTGCCGCGCGGAGCGGCGCGCAGTTCATCGTCGCCCGCGTTGCGCTTGTTCTGCTGGGTCAGGAACTCCATCGCCAAACGAACGCCGGGCAGTTCCGCGCCGGGAATGTCGAGGCGGCGCGCTTCCTCGGCACCGCCCGCGAAGACCACCGCGTCGAAGTTCTCCTTCAGCGAGGCGACCGAGACGGTCACGCCCACTTCGGTCGATGTCTTGAACACCACGCCTTCGGCTTCCATCTGCGCCGCGCGGCGATTGATGAGGTGCTTCTCCATCTTGAAGTCGGGGATGCCGTAGCGCATCAGCCCGCCGACGCGGTCGTTCTTTTCGAACACCGTCACCGAGTGACCGGCGCGGGCAAGCTGCTGGGCGCAGGCCATGCCCGCCGGTCCCGATCCGACGACCGCGACCGACTTGCCGGTGCGGCGCGCCGGGATCTGCGGCGTTACCCACCCTTCGGCCCATCCCTTGTCGATGATGGCGCATTCGATCGACTTGATCGTCACCGGCTCGTCGATGATGTTGAGCGTGCAGGCCGCCTCGCACGGGGCGGGGCAGATGCGACCGGTGAATTCCGGGAAGTTGTTGGTCGAATGCAGCACTTCCAGCGCGTTGCGGAAGTCATCTTCGTAGACCAGGTGGTTCCAGTCCGGGATGATGTTGTTGACCGGGCAACCCGTGTGGCAGTGCGGCACGCCGCAGTTCATGCAGCGCGACGCCTGGTCCTTCAGCGCGTCCTTCGACAGCGGAACGACGAACTCGTTATAGTTCTTGAGGCGCTCCTCGACCGGGCCGTAGGTCCGATCGTGGCGGTCTAGCTCGAGAAAGCCGGTTTCCTTACCCATTTCAATGCGATCCTAAATCTTATTCTGCTGCGACCGAGGCGGCTTCCAGGCGTTCCGCCTCCTGCTGGCGCAGGGCCTTGGCATAATCGCGCGGCATCACCTTGACGAACTTGCCCAGCGTGTTCGACCAGTCGTCGAGCAAGGCACGTGCGCGTTTGGAGCCGGTGTGCAGGTGGTGGCGTTCGAGCAGGATGCGCAGGCGTTCCGCGTCGTGACGCAGCGGATCGCCCATGCCAAGGTCGGTGACCGAGACGGTGCGCTGTTGCGGACGGCCGGTGCCTTCGTCCTCCTCGGCATCCGGCGCGATGCGGATGAGGTCCACCATCGATCCGTTGACCAGCTGTTCGAACTGACCGTCCTCGTCATAGACATAGGCGATGCCGCCGGACATGCCTGCCGCAAAGTTGCGGCCGGTCTTGCCCAGCACCGTCACCACGCCGCCGGTCATGTACTCGCAGCCGTGATCGCCGCAGCCTTCGACGACCGCGATGGCGCCCGAGTTGCGGACGGCGAACCGTTCACCGCCCACGCCGTTGAAGAACGCTTCGCCGGAAATCGCGCCGTAGAGCACGGTGTTGCCGACGATGATGTTCTTGGTGGGATCGCGATCGACATGGCCGGGCTGGCGCACGATCACGCGGCCGCCGGACAGGCCCTTGCCGACATAGTCGTTGGCATCGCCCGTCAGGTCCAGCGTCACGCCATGGGCAAGCCAGGCGGCGAAGCTCTGGCCGGCGACGCCGGTCAGCTTCACGTTGATCGTGTTGTCCGGCAGGCCCGCATGGCCATACCGCTTCGCCACTTCGCCCGACAGCATCGCGCCGACCGTGCGGTTGACATTGATGATGGGCTTTTCGATGCGCACGGCCTCGCGGTGTTCGAGAGCGCTGGTCGAGGCGGCGATCAGCTGGTTGTCGAGCGCATGCTCCAACCCGTGATCCTGCGTCTGCGACCAGTTGAGCGACGGGCTGTCACCCAGCGGCACCTGATGGAGCAGCTTCGACAGATCGACGCCCTTGGCCTTCCAGTGCTGGACCGCGCGCTTCATGTTCAGGCGATCGACTCGGCCGACCATCTCGGGGATGGTGCGGAAGCCCAGCTCGGCCATGATCGCGCGCAGTTCTTCGGCGACGAAGAAGAAGTAGTTGATCACGTGCTCAGGCTGGCCGGTGAAGCGGCTGCGCAGGACCGGGTCCTGCGTGGCCACGCCCACCGGGCAGGTGTTGAGGTGGCACTTGCGCATCATGATGCAGCCTGCCGCGATCAGCGGGGCGGTGGCGAAACCGAACTCGTCGGCGCCAAGCAGCGCCGCCACGGCAACGTCGCGACCGGTGCGCAGGCCGCCGTCGGCCTGTACCACCACGCGGCTGCGCAAGTTGTTGAGCAGCAGCGTCTGCTGGGTTTCGGCCAGACCGATTTCCCACGGCGAGCCCGCGTGCGTCAGCGACGTCAGCGGCGACGCGCCGGTGCCGCCTTCGTAGCCGGAGATCGTGATGTGGTCCGCACGCGCTTTGGAAACGCCTGCCGCCACGGTGCCAACGCCCACTTCGGACACCAGCTTGACCGAGACCCGGCTGGTCGGATTCACATTCTTCAGATCGTGAATGAGCTGCGCGATGTCTTCGATCGAGTAGATATCATGGTGCGGCGGCGGGCTGATGAGGCCGACACCCGGGGTCGAGTGGCGGGTGGCGCCGATCGTGCGGTCCACCTTGTCACCGGGCAACTGGCCGCCTTCGCCGGGCTTTGCACCCTGCGCCATCTTGATCTGGATGTCGTCGGCGTTGACGAGGTATTCGGTGGTGACGCCAAAGCGGCCCGATGCGACCTGCTTGATCGACGAGCGCATCGAATCGCCGTTTTCCAGCGCCTTGAACCGCTTCGGATCCTCGCCGCCTTCGCCGGTGTTGGACTTGCCGCCGATGCGGTTCATCGCAAGCGCCAGCGTGGTGTGTGCTTCCCAGCTGATCGAGCCGTAGCTCATCGCGCCAGTGGCGAACCGCTTGACGATGTCGCTTGCCGGTTCGACTTCCTCCAGCGGGATCGACTGGCCGGGCACGAATTCCATCAGGCCCCGGATCGTGAGCATGCGCTCCGACTGGTCGTTGATGGTCTGCGCGAATTCCTTGTACTTTTCAGGGACGTTACCGCGCACGGCGTGCTGCAGCAGGCCGATGTTGGTGCTGGTCCAGGCGTGTTCCTCGCCGCGCACACGCGCGCCGTAGATGCCGCCCACGTCCAGCATGTTCTTGTAGATCGGGTCGTCACCATAGGCAGCCACGTGGCGGCGCACGGTTTCTTCCGCGATTTCCAGCAGGCCTGCGCCCTCGATCGTGGTGGACGTGCCGGTGAAGTACTTGTCGACGAACGCCGTGGTCAGGCCCACCGCGTCGAAGATCTGCGCGCCGCAGTACGACTGGTAGGTGGAGATGCCCATCTTGGACATGACCTTACGGATGCCCTTGCCGATGGCGTAGACATAGTTCTTCGCTGCCTGATCCGCCGAGACGGGCAGGTTCTTGCGCACGCGGATCGCCTCGATCGTCTCGAGCGCAAGGTAGGGGTTGATCGCTTCCGCGCCATAGCCCGCCAGAGCGCAGAAGTGGTGCACTTCGCGCGCTTCGCCGGTTTCGACGACAAGGCCGGTCTGCATGCGCAGGCCCTGCCGGACGAGGTGATGGTGCACCGCCGCCGTCGCCAGCAGAGCGGGCATCGGGATGCGGTTCGGACCTTGCGCACGGTCGGACAGGATCAGGATGTTCTTGTCCGCCAGCACCGCCTCGGTCGCGGCCCAGCACATTTCCTTGATGGCCTGCTCAAGACCTTCGGCCCCGGACTTGGCATCCCAGGTCATGTCGATCGTGCCGGTGCGGAACGCGCCGTCGAGCGCGGCTTCCACCGAGCGGATCTTGGCCAGGCCAAGGTCGGTCAGGATCGGCTGGCTTACTTCCAGGCGCTTGTGCGTGCCGGCATCGTGGCCCAGCAGGTTGGGGCGCGGGCCGACCATCGTCACCAGGCTCATCACCAGTTCCTCGCGGATCGGGTCGATCGGCGGGTTGGTGACCTGGGCGAAGTTCTGCTTGAAGTAATCGTAGAGCAGGCGCGACTTGGCGGACAGCACCGGTATCGGCGTGTCGGTGCCCATCGACCCCAAAGGATCGTCGGCGTTCACGGCCATCGGTTCCAGGAAGCGGGAGATGTCTTCCTGGGTATAGCCGAAGGCCTGCTGGCGATCGAGCAGGGTGCCCGTCGCCATCGGCAGCTCGGCCAGTTCCGGCTCGATCACGTCGAGGTCGGCAAGCTTGTACTGCGCCTGGTCGAGCCACTTTTCGTAAGGCTCGGCCTCGGCCAGCTTGGTCTTGATTTCCTCGTCCTCGATGATGCGACCTTCCTCGAAGTCGATCAGCAGCATGCGGCCGGGCTGGAGGCGCCACTTGCGCACGATGTTGTCTTCCTTGATCGGAAGAACGCCGCTTTCGGACGCCATGACGCACAAGTCGTCGTCCGTGACGAGGAAGCGCGCAGGCCGCAAGCCGTTGCGATCCAGCGTGGCGCCGATCTGGCGGCCGTCGGTGAAGGCGACGGCGGCAGGGCCGTCCCACGGCTCCATCAGCGCGGCGTGGTATTCGTAGAACGCGCGGCGTTCCGCCGTCATCAGCGGGTTGCCGGACCATGCCTCGGGTATGAGGATCATCATCGCGTGGGCGAGCGAATAGCCGCCGGCAAGCAGCAGTTCGAACGCGTTGTCGAGGCAGGCGGTGTCCGACTGGCCATGCGGGATCAGCGGCCACATCTTGTCCAGATCGGCGCCGAGCAGCTCGCTTTCCATGGTGCGGCGGCGGGCGTTCATCCAGTTCACGTTGCCGCGAACGGTGTTGATTTCACCGTTGTGCGCCATGAAGCGGAACGGATGCGCCAGCTTCCAGCTTGGGAACGTGTTGGTCGAGAACCGCTGGTGGACAAGTCCGAGCGCTGACACGAATTCCGGGTTGCGCAGATCGTCGTAGAACGAGCCGACCTGCGTTGCCAGCAGCAGCCCCTTGTACACGATCGTGCGGCTGGAGAAGCTGGGCATGTACAGTTCGGTCAGGCCGGGCAGGTCATGCTTGACGGCCAAGGCCTGAAGCGGGTTCTGGGTCTGCTTGCGGATCGCCAGGATCTTGCGCTCGAACGCGTCCTGATCGGCGCAGTTCTCGCCGCGTCCGACGAAGCACTGGCGGATGACCGGCATCGATTCGAGCACGGTCTTGCCAAGGCCGTCGATCGTCACCGGCACATCACGCCAGCCGATCAGATGCTGGCCTTCCTTGTTGATGAACTTTTCGAAGGTGGCGACAATGAAGTCCTGCGCCGCCTTGTCCTGCGGCAGGAAGCACATGGCGACGGCATAGTCGCCCGCAGCCGGCAGTTCCACGCTGGCGCCATTGGCCCAGGTGCGGAAAAGCTGGTCGGGAATCTGGGTAAGGATACCTGCGCCGTCACCCAGCAACGGGTCGGCGCCCACCGCCCCGCGGTGGTCGATGTTTTTCAAAATTTCCAGCGCCTGGGTAATGATCGCGTGGTTTTTCTGGCCTTTGATATGGGCGACGAAGCCCACGCCACAGGCGTCATGTTCATTGCGCGCGTCATAAAGGCCCTGGGGCTTAGGAAATCCCATCGATATCAACCCATCCTGTCGTTTTTTTGGCCGAGGTTCACCGGACATACCCGCTGGCGCGTACGAATCGTGCGACGACCCCACGCGACAAAGTGACCCCACGGTCCCCATGACGATTGAGGGACGGTTTTGCAACTGCGATGAGGGGAGTTGCGCAGGAATGAATGCCTGAATGCCGAAATTTGAGGCATTTTATTATGGCGAAACCCCGCCCGGGCAATCGCCGGACGGGGTTCAAGGTGTTTGTGGCCGCGTGTGCGCTGCGATCAGGTTGGTTAGATCAGGCGGCGCCGCTCATCCGCTGGAGCGTGGCAAGCGCGTCACGAAGGGCGCGCTCGTTCGCTTCCTGCGCGGTGGAGGCGGGGGCATCGAACAGGCGCTCTGCCGGTTCGGGCGCAGCCTGGATCGTTTCGCCTTCATCCGCAACAGGAGTCGCCAGCGTGGGGCGGGCGAATGGAAGGGCGGTGGAGGTGTCGGTTCCGAGCATGTCCTGCGCGGGTTCGTGATCGACGGTGTCGTCGTGCGCTTCATCGGCGCGGACGAAGTGGGCCGACGACTGGCGCGACAGGTTCAGGAGGGAGGAGTAGCCCTGTTCCAGAACACCATCGTCCTCGTCATCGCCGGAGTCCTGCACCGTGAACGGGCTGAGCGGGAAGGGAGCGGGGTTGAAGGCGGCATGCACGTCGCCCTCTTTATCCGATTCGAACGTGGTATCGACGGCGGTCAGGCCGATGTGGCGCGGCGGCAGGTAGCCCGGCAGCGCCTCGTCGTGGAACTCCGCCTCATCGGCGGCACCGAAGCCGACCGGACGCAGGGCTGCAGGGACCACGGCGGGTTGATCTGTTGCCTCGTCTTCCTCGGCCTCGACGATTGTCTCGATCGTTGCCTCCGGCGCCACGACGCTGTCGATTAACGGAGTGAGGAACGGCGCGGGTGCGGCGAATGGCGGGGGTGTCAGCGTTTCGAACGATGATGGCGCATCGTCTTCGGAGCGCGGCGCCACTTCGCGCAGTGGCGTGAATTCGGCGACGATAGGTTCTGGCATATACGCCGCCGCTGCAGCGGCTTCGGTTGCGCGGCGGGCTTCCTCGCGGCGCATCGCCATCGCATGGGCCAGGCGTTCGAGCAGTTCGACAGGCGACAGATCGTCAAGATCGGCGTCGGCGATCCAGTTGGAGGCACGGGGGCGGGGTGCTTCGACAGGAGCCTCGTCCTCAGCCTGTGGCATGGGTTCGGCCTGCGCAAAGGGTTCCGGCTGCGTTTCCGGTTCGACATCGTCGTTCACCGCTTCAACCGGCTCTACCCATTCAGCGGCCACTGGCTCTGGTTCGAAGCGCTGCTCCGTAGAGTCCGGCACGGCATGCAGGCGCGGCAGCGACTGGAAGCCGGGGCGGGCAGGCTCGGCATCGTCTTCGCGCGAGTATGCTTCGAACAGGCGGCTGGCGAATGGCGGGGGCGCGGCGGCCTCCGTCGTTTCTTCGTCCAGTTCGGCCACGATGTCGGGGTTGGTGATGTGGGCCTGAAAAACCTGCTGGAATGGCGCCGGCCCTTCAGCGTCGTGGCGCGGCGTTTCCGCTTCGAGCCAGGCGGGCAGGGCAAGATCATCGTCGGCAATGCTGATTTCGCGCGCGACGGGTGCTGGGCGGAAAGCAGGCGAAGGCTCGGGCTGGTCGAAATGATCGATGTCGAATTCGGCGACGTTCAGGATTTGCGGATCGACAGCGGGCATCGGCGCGCGTTCTTCGGCGGCCGGCGCTTCGTCCTGCTCCTGGGTATCCAGCGCCAGCGCGCGGCGACGGCCGGGAAGGCGACCGCCTGGCTTCAAGATCTCGGCCTGTTCCTCTTCCACGGGAGCGTCGCTGACGGCTTCGGCTTCGGCCGCGGCTTCTGACTCGATAGCGGCAGCGGCATCCATAGAGATACGCTCGGGCGCGCGGGGCGTACCGGCGGCACGGCGAGCGATCACGAGGCCGATCGCCGCGCCGATCGCGGTCATCCCCAGCGCCAGCATGATGCGCATCGTGGAACCTAGCGGGGGCGCTGCCATCGGCAGGACCTTATCGATGCCGGTCGCGATTACCAGCCCTTCTATCGCTGACGGGCTGACGGCAATGCTGGCAAGGCCGAACAGCGCACCGACCCACAGGGCCACGATCACGGGGAACAGCGGGTGACGGCTGATCGGCTCTGCGCCAGCTTTTCTGCGTTCTTGCTCGGCCACTGATCTTACCCCGTGTTATCTTTCAGGCTGGGTGAGTCGCTGCGAAGGCCTTTAGCACTTCAGGCTGCATCCCTTAGCCCACTTTGAGCATCTTGTGCTGCCAGCATTTGGTAAACGAGAGGATAACGAGCCGCGTTTCGCGCCCAATCGTGGCTGTTTTCAACGTGTTTGCGCCCTTCGCGGCGGTAAGCGTCCCACGAATCACGCTGTTCCAGCAGCCGGGCCAGAGCATCGGCGCACGAGTCGGCATCGTCGGGAGCGAACAGGACTCCGGTGCTGCCGTCGCTCACCAGTTCGCGGTGGCCGCCCACGTCGCTCGCGGCGACGAGCTTGCCCTGCGCCATCGCTTCCAGGGGTTTCAGCGGCGTGACAAGGTCCGTCAGGCGGCTGCGTTTGCGCGGATAGGCCATGACATCGCACAGCGCATAATAACGATCGACTTCATGATGCGGCACTCGTCCGATGAAGCGGATCGCCGAGGCGGCGGGAGAGGCTGCAGCCTGTGCTTGCAGCGCATCCTCCCGTGGACCGCCGCCCACCAGCAGCAGCCGCGCTTCGGGCTGACGAGCGAGCAAACGCGGCATCGCCTCGATCAGGATATCCAGCCCCTCGTAATCGTAGAAGCTGCCGATGAAGCCGATCACCGGGACGGAATCGCCGTCCGCCGTGGTGAAGCCCAGTTCGCGCGCCAGTTCGGGATCGCGGGGCAAGGGCTGGCCGAACAGCTCAAGGTCCACGCCATTGGGCATGACGGTGATCTTGGCGGGGGGCGTCCCGCGCGCGATCAGGTCCTGGCGCAGGCCGTCGCAGATCGTCACCACCGCGTCGGCGTTTCGCACGACGTGGCTCTCCATCATGCGAGTAAGGCGGTACTTCAGCGAATTGTGCGTGCCGGTCCCATTGCCTACGGCGGCATCCTCCCAAAAAGCGCGGATTTCATAGACCAGCGGGATCTTGTGGCGGCGCGCCACGCGCAAGGCAGCCTGCCCGCACAGGACCGGCGAGTGGGCATGAATCACGTCCGGCCGCCAGTCTCGCACCACGCGCTCTATGCCTTTGGCCAGCATCCCGATTTCCCGCCATTCGCGCAGGCCCGGCGGGCCGGAGGGGCTGCCGGTCGAGCGGTGGAAGATCAGGCCGTCATGGTCCTCTGGACCGCGCGCCGGGTCATCCCCCACCACGTTGTAGCGTGGGCCGGTAACGCCGCGCACGTCCAGACCCAACGCCGTCTGTGCCTTCAGGATGGCGCGGGTGCGAAAGGTGTAGCCGCTATGGATCGGCAGCGAGTGGTCTAGTACATGGAGGATGCGGGTCATGGCCGCATTGCTTAGTCTGCAACGCTTAACGCGCCGTCAACCCCGTCTCTCTATCGCTGGTCCACCATGGTCGACATTCTCGCCCTCGCCCTGTCACACGGACTGCTGCTTCTGGCTGCATGGCGACTGCTGTGGCGGCCCGAACTGGACGTGGAGCCGCGCCGCGAACTGCAACCGCCGCCGCCTGCGAAAACCGATCGCCCTCCGATGCGGCGCGCTCCGAGGACGATGAAACTGCCGTCCCGCCCCGAATCCGAATCGGACGGTGATGCTTAATCTGGGGCTGACGGGCTTTTTCGTAAGCCTGATCCTGCTGGGGTTCCGCCGCCCGTTTATCTGGGTGCTGTGCTATCTGTATGTCGACATCGTCGCGCCGCAGATCATCTCGTGGGGCTTCCTTACGCAGCTGCCGACATCGCTGATTGCCTTCGCCGCCGCGTTCCTCGGCTGGGTCGTGTTCGACGACAAGACCGATTCGCGATTCACCTGGCGACAGGCCCTGATCGGGCTGTTGCTTCTGTACTGCGCGGTGACCACGTATCGTGCCGACTATCCGGTGGAGGCGCTGACCAAGTGGGGCTGGGTGTGGAAAGCGCTGGTTTTCGCGCTGTTCCTGCCGCTCACCTTGCGTACGCGGCTGCGGATCGAGGCGGTTGCGCTGGCGATGGTGCTTTCGGCCAGCGCGCTGATTATCGACGGCGGGATCAAGACGGCGATGGGCGGGGGCGGCTATGGCACGCTGCGCATCTTCGTGGAGAACAACACCGGCCTGTACGAAGGCTCGATCCTGTCATGCGTGGCCATTGCGCTGATTCCCGTGGCCGTCTGGCTGGCGCGGCATGGGGCGATATTCCCGCCCGACTGGCGCGTGTGGAGTTTCACTGCCGCCCTTATCTTCGCCTGCGCGCTGATCCCGATCGGAACGCAGGCGCGCACCGGGCTGGTGTGCCTGGCGATACTTTGTGCGCTGTATTTGCGCACGGCGCGGCACCGCATCCTGATCTCGGCCGGGATGGCTCTGGCGGTGGTGGTCGTGCTGCCGTTCCTGCCGCAATCGTTCCTCGCGCGGATGAACACGATCGAGGATCATAAGTCCGACCAGTCCGCCAGCACCCGAATCGGGGTGTGGAAATGGACGATGGCCTACGCCAAGGACCATCCCTTCGGCGGTGGCTTTGAAGTCTACCTGTCCAGCAAGGTCTCTTACGATACCGTGTCGCGCCAGAAAGTGGGCGATACCGTCTCCGTCGTGAAGACGAAGGTGGTCGAGGAAGGCCGCGCTTTCCACTCCAGCTATTTCGAGATGCTGGGAGAGCAGGGTTATCCCGGCCTGGCCCTGTGGCTTCTGCTGCAGGTATCAGGGTTGATCCAGATGGAGCTGATTCGCCGCCGTTGGAAGAATCGGACCGATCCCGACGAATCATGGGTGGCCCCGCTGGCCGTTGCCCTGCAACTGGCGCAGGTGGTCTATCTGATCGGCTCGCTGTTCGTCGGCATCGCATTCCAGCCGTTCATCCTGATGCTGATCGGCCTGCAGTGCGGCTTGTGGAGTTACCTCAAGCGCATTTCGCAGCCTTTGCCGCAGCCCCGCAAGGCGCGGCAGACGATGCAGGTGCCCGCGCAAACCGCCGCGTAGCAAAAGCAGCGCGAAGTACTTTGCCAATTCTTTGCAGCCATCCTTAACATTAACCAGACTTGGTCGTTATCGACTGCAATGGCGCAAAAGGTGCGCCACACGCAGTGACTTGCCCGCCGAGTTATCTATGCAACATTTTACGGGTGGCACCTGCGTTTACGGCAAATTAACCTTTAACCTTCATAGGTCATATGGTTAATACACGGCAATGTCCGCCAAGCCCGCGCAAGCGCCGGGGACATGGGGCTAGAAGGAAAAGACCCAATGCGAGTGCTGCTGATCGAGGATGAACCGACCACGGCCCGGGCTATCGAGCTCATGCTGACGGCGGAAGGCTTTAATGTCTATTCTACCGACCTGGGCGAGGAAGGCCTCGATCTGGGCAAGCTGTACGATTACGACATCATCCTGCTCGACCTGAACCTTCCCGACATGCACGGGTATGACGTGCTCAAGAAACTGCGCGTCGCCAAAGTGCAGACGCCGGTGCTGATCCTGTCGGGCATTTCGGAAATGGACAGCAAGGTCCGCTCGTTCGGCTTTGGCGCCGACGATTACGTGACCAAGCCGTTCCACCGCGAAGAACTGATCGCCCGCATCCACGCCGTGGTGCGCCGCTCGAAGGGTCACTCGCAGTCGGTCATCCGCACCGGCAAGCTGGTCGTCAACCTTGATGCCAAGACGGTCGAAGTCGATGGCGCCCGCGTCCACCTGACCGGCAAGGAATACGCGATGCTGGAACTGCTCAGCTTGCGCAAGGGCACCACGCTGACCAAGGAAATGTTCCTCAACCACCTGTACGGCGGGATGGACGAACCGGAACTCAAGATCATCGACGTGTTCATCTGCAAGCTGCGCAAAAAGCTGGCCCATGCCTGCGGCGGCGCGAATTACATCGAAACCGTCTGGGGCCGCGGCTATGTCCTGCGCGATCCAGACGAGGCTGCCGAAGCGGCCTGATCCCCTTTCAGATACCCTGCACCCCTTGCAGGATCAGGCGGCCTGCCCCCACCGGGGCGGGCCGTTTGGTTTTCTGATGACATTCTGGATGTGGTTGGTTCGGCTAGACAGTTGCGCTGCGCAACTTCTCCACCTTCGCCTCCCGCGCGGATTGACCTGAGCGCCTGCCAATGCCAGTGGCGCGCGCCATGACGGCACACAAACCCGGCGATCCGACCACGCTCAACCGCCTCTATGGCCGCGCCAAGGGCAAGCCCCTGCGCGCCGGACAGCAGGGGTTGGTCGATGACCTGCTCCCCCGCATTGCCGTGCCTGCCGAGGGTGCGGTCACGACGGACGTGCTGTTCGGCGACAATCGCCCGTTGCATTTCGAGATCGGCTTCGGCGGCGGGGAGCACATGGCGTTCCGCGCTGATCTGCTGCCGGATCACGGTTTCATCGGTGCCGAGCCGTTCCTCAACGGCGTGGCGCAGGCGCTGCTTCACGTCAGCGGCGATAACGGCGCGCACCCGCCCATCGGCAACGTGCGGATCCATCATGGCGATGCGCTCGAAGTGCTGTCGCGCATTCCAGACGGGTCGCTGTCATTCCTCTATCTTCTCCACCCGGATCCCTGGCCGAAGGCGCGCCATGCCAAGCGGCGGATGATGAACGATGGCCCGGTGAACATGTTCGCCGCCAAGCTGAAGCCTGGCGGCGAGTTCCGCTTTGGCACCGACCATGCCGTCTACGTTCGCCATGCGCTGATGGTGATGCAGCGCCACACCGACCAGTTCGAGTGGCTATGCGACAAGCCCCGCGATTTTCAGGTGCGCCCTGGCGGCTGGCCTGAAACGCGGTACGAGAACAAGGCGCGCACGGTCTACGGCCACGAGGTGTGGTACTTCCGCTATCGACGCAAGTAAGCTGCGCGGGCAAGGAACCGCCGGGTTCGCCGCGCCGTTATCTCCTGCGAAGGAGAATTCCCATGACCGAACGTCCCGACGACCTCGCGCCCGAGACTTTCAATGACGAGCAGGAAGAGGAAGACACTCAGGCACAGTCGGTAGCCGATGGCGCGAATGGTCGTTCCACCAGCAATGCCGGCCTGGGCGACACCGAAAAGGTGAAGGGTGGCATCCAGGACGAGGATGACATCACCGACATCGTCGATCACATGAACCAGATGGAAACCAGCGGCGCCATCGACATGTCCGCCTACGACGGCGAAGAGACGATGGACGATCTGGAAGGGCGCTATGGCAAGCGCAATGCCGCTGATGACGAGTTCGCCGACGACGATAGCTGATGAGCGGGCGGGGCGGTGCTACTTGGTATCCGCCCCCGCGTTCAGCAGTTGCGCTACCTGCCGGGCAGCATCGACATTCACCGCCGGATCGTCCTTTTCATCGGGAGAGGGGACCGAGCAATAGGCGGTAAGGAGTACGCCCGCCGACCAGAACAGCGCATTCCATCGGCTGCGGAATACGGTTGAGATTTTGGGTCCGATCATTGCGCCATGATACGCGCCGATCCTTAAGGTTCGTTACCCGCCTCACGCTTCAGATCGTACAGCATTTCCAGCGCGTCGCGCGGGGCAAGGGCATCGACATCCATCTCGCGAAGTTTGTCCCTCAAGCTATCGCACTGCGTTTCGCGGGTTTCCTGAGCGGCGGCAAACAGCGGCAAGTCGCCCAATCCCGCTGCCAGCCCTCCGGTTTCCGCCCGGCCTTTCTCCAGCTTATCCAGCACCGACTTCGCCCGGCTGATAACTTTGGGAGGAACCCCGGCTAGGCGCGCAACGGCAAGCCCATAACTGCGATCGGCTGGACCGTCGGCAAGTTCATGCAACAGGACCAGATCGCCTTTCCACTCCCGCGCCCGGACATGATGAAGCGACAGCGCTTCGCAGGTTTCGGCCAACCGTGCGAGTTCGTGGTAGTGCGTGGCGAACAGGCATCGGCAGCGATTGGTTTCGTGCACTGCCTCAGCCACCGCCCAGGCGAGCGCCAGTCCGTCGTAGGTCGATGTGCCACGCCCCACTTCGTCGAGAATCACGAAGCTGCGTGCCGTGGCCTGGGCGAGAATGGCGGCGGTCTCCACCATCTCGACCATGAAGGTGGAGCGCCCGCGCGCAAGGTTGTCCGACGCACCGACCCGGCTGAACAGGCGATCGACCATCCCGATCCGCGCCGACTTTGCCGGCACGAATCCCCCGGCCTGAGCCAGCAGCACGATCAGCGCATTCTGGCGCAGAAAGGTGGATTTGCCGCCCATGTTGGGGCCGCCGATCAGCCACAGCCGATCATGAGTCGCAAGGCGGCAGTCGTTGGAGACGAACCTCTCGCCCTGCGCCTTCAGCGCCGCTTCCACCACGGGGTGACGCCCGCCCTCGATGTCGAGAGAGATGCCGTCCACTACTTGCGGGCGGGTCCAACCGCCTTCCGCCGCCCGTTCCGCCTGTCCGGCCGCCACGTCGATTCGGGCAAGTGCGGCGGCGGTGCGGGCAATCGACTGGCGGGCGGCGACAGCCAGAGCCACCAGTTCCTCGAAATGCGATTCCTCGGCCGCCAGCGCATGGCCGCCCGCCTCGGTGATCCGGGCCGCCTCCTCGTGCAGGGCCAGCGCGTTGAAACGCATGGCCCCGGCCATCGTCTGGCGATGGGTGAAGCCGCATTGCGGCTCCATCAGCTTGTCGGCATGGCGCTGCGGCACTTCGATGAAGTATCCCAGCACGTTGTTGTGCTTGATCTTGAGCGAAGGGGTCGCAGTTTCCTCGCGATAGCGGGCTTCCAGCGCAGCGATGGCGCGGCGGGCGTTGCCGGACATGACCCGCAGTTCGTCCAGCGCGGCATCGTATCCGCTGGCGATGTATCCGCCCTGTCCACGCTCGGTCGGCGGCGTTTCCACCAGCGCGCGGGTGAGGTGGTCGATCAGCGAAGAGTGGCCGCCAAGATCGGGCGTCAGCCGATCCAGGAGCACCGGCACGCCATTCAGCGTCGCCAGTCGGTCCGCGATGCGGCGCGCGCCCGAAAGTCCGTCGCGTAACTGCCCCAGATCGCGCGGTGATCCGCGCCCGGCAACGATCCGGCCCAAGGCTCGACCGACATCGGGCAGGGCGCGCAAGGCGCTACGCAGATCGTCACGCAACAGCGCGTTATCGTGCAGCCACTCGACTAGCTCCAGCCGTTCGGCAATGGCGATGCGATCGGTAAGCGGCGCGGACAGGTCGTCCGCCAGCTGACGCGCGCCGGCGCCGGTGACGCAGCGGTCTATGGCGTCGATCAAGCTGCCTTTGCGGCCACCTTGCGCCGATTCAAGGATTTCCAGACTGGCCCGGGTCGCCTCGTCCATCGCCAGCGTCGCGTCCCCGGCGCGCGCTTCGGGCGGGAGCAGCAGCGGCAGATTGCCGCGCCCGACGTGGTCGAGATAGGCGATAAGACCGCCGACCGCCGCCAGCATGGGACGCGAGAACGCGCCGAACCCGTCCAGCGTGGCGACCCCGTGAATCAGCTTCAACCGAGCTTCGCCACCGTCCGACGAAAATTCATGTGCGGATCGCGCGATCCCTCTTTCCGGGGCATCGCCCCAGCCATCAGGCACCACCAGCTCGCTCGCGCCAAGCCGGGCCAATGCTGCCGAAAGACGGTCCGGCGCGCACTCCTCCAGTTCCATTCGCCCTGTAGAAATGTCGCAGGCGGCGATACCGATCACGCCGCGCACCTCGCAGGCGGCGGCCAGCACGTTCGCGCGCCTCGGCTCCAGCAACGCTTCCTCGGTCAGCGTACCGGCGGTGACGAACCGCACGATGTCGCGCGCAACCAGTGCCTTGGACCCGCCGCGCTTCTTGGCCTGCGCCGGGGTTTCCGTCTGTTCCGCAATGGCGACCCGGCATCCTGCCTTGATCAATCGCGCCAGGTATCCTTCGGCCGCATGGACCGGGACGCCGCACATCGGGATCGGCTGGCCCTGATGTTCGCCACGTGTCGTCAGCGCGATGTCGAGAATTTGCGCGGCTGCCTTGGCATCATCAAAGAACAGTTCGAAAAAGTCGCCCATGCGGTAGAACAGCAGGCAGTCGTCGGCCTGCTCGCGCAAGGCGAGGTACTGGGCCATCATCGGAGTCGCGCTGGCAGTCATGGCTTCCGCGTTAGCGGGGCGGGCATTGGTAAGGGAAGCGTCCCACCGCGCCTTTCCCCTATCGCGTCGCGTCAACTTTCGGTAGTGGGCCAGGCGCAACCGGGAGATTTACGTTTGTCCGAAAAGAGCAAGGTGCAGTTCACCGACCGTGAAGCGCTGTTTTACCACCAGACGATTCGTCCCGGTAAGATCGAGATCATCGCGTCGAAACCGATGGCCACGCAGCGTGACCTCAGCCTTGCCTATTCGCCCGGCGTCGCCGTTCCGGTGCAGGCCATCGCCGACGATCCCGGCACGGCGTACGACTATACCGCCAAGGGCAACCTCGTCGCGGTGATTTCCAACGGCACCGCGATCCTTGGCATGGGCAACCTCGGCGCGCTGGCATCCAAGCCGGTGATGGAAGGCAAGGCCGTGCTGTTCAAGCGCTTTGCCGACGTCGATTCGATCGACATCGAACTCGCGAGCGAGGACACCGAGGCCCTGATCGAGGCCATCGCCATGATGGAGCCGAGCTTCGGCGGCATCAATCTGGAAGATATCAAGGCGCCGGAATGCTTCATCATCGAGCAGGCTCTGCGCGAGCGCATGAACATTCCCGTCATGCACGACGATCAGCACGGCACCGCCATTATTGCGGCGGCAGGCCTGATCAACGCCTGCCTCATCACCGGGCGCAAGCTGGATGAGGTCAAGGTCGTGGTGAACGGCGCGGGCGCATCGGCGCTTGCCTGCACTTCACTGATCAAGTCGATGGGCGTGCGCCACGAAAACGTGCTGGTCTGCGATACCAAGGGCGTGATCTATCCTGGACGTGAGCGGGTCGATCAGTTCAAGTCCGCGCATGCGGTCACCACCGATCGGCGTACTCTGGCCGAAGCTATCGTCGGCGCGGACGTGGTGCTGGGCCTGTCGGCCAAGGGCGCAATCACGCCGGACATGGTCAAGCAGATGGCGCCCGAGCCGATCATCTTTGCGATGGCGAACCCGGACCCCGAAATTACGCCGCCGGAAGCCAAAGCGGTGCGCCCCGATGCGATCGTCGCTACCGGGCGTTCGGACTATCCCAACCAGGTCAACAATGTCTTGGGCTTCCCCTTCATCTTCCGCGGCGCACTTGATGTACGGGCGACCGCGATCAACGAAGAGATGAAGATCGCCGCCGCGCAGGCGATTGCCGAACTGGCGCGCGAGCAGGTGCACGAAGACGTCGCGGCGGCCTACGGCGGCGAGACCCAGGTCTTTGGACGCGATTACATCATCCCCGCGCCGTTCGATCCGCGCCTCATGGAAGTGGTGCCGATGGCGGTCGCTCGTGCGGCCATGGAATCGGGCGTCGCGCAGAAGCCGATCGAGGATTTCGAAGCCTATCGCCATCAGCTCAAGGCGCGCCTCAACCCGACCACGTCGGTGCTGACCCGCGTTTACGAGCAGGTGAAGGCCAACCCCAAGCGCGTCATCTTTGCCGAGGCGGACAACGAAGTGGTCCTGCGCGCGGCGATCCAGTACCGCGATTTCGGTTATGGCGAGCCGGTGCTGGTTGGTCGTACCCAGGTCATCCTGGACAAGATGGCCGAGCTGGGCGTGCCCAACCCGGACAGTTTCCACATCGAAAACTCCATGGTGTCCGAGCACGTCTCGCCCATGGTCGATATGATCTACGAACGGCTGAAGCGGCGCGGATTCCTTCATCGCGACGTACAGCGCATGGTCAACACGGACCGCAACATCTTCGCGTCCGGCCTGCTCAAGCTGGGCGTCGGCGATGCAATGATCACCGGCATGACGCGCCCCTTCGCCCAGTCGATGAAGGAAGTGCGCCGCGTGCTGGACCCGGCGCCGGGCAAGCTGCCGTTCGGCATCCACATGCTGGTGGGCAAGAACCACACCGTGTTCATGGCCGACACCACGATCAACGAGCGCCCGACCGCAGAAGAACTGGCCGTCATCGCCACGGAAACCGCATCGGTTGCGCGCAAGCTGGGCCACGAACCGCGCGTAGCTTTCCTGAGCTATTCCACGTTCGGCAATCCGGCAGGCAAGTGGCTGGATACGACACGCGGGGCGATCCAGATCCTGGATCAGCAACAGCCCGACTTCGAATATGAAGGCGAACTGGCACCGGATGCCGCGCTCAACCGCAAGGTGATGGCGCTCTATCCGTTCAGTCGCTTGTCGGCACCGGCCAACGTGCTGATCATGCCGGGGCTGCAGTCAGCCAACATCTCGGCCAAGCTGCTGCGCGAAATCGGTGGGACCACCACCATCGGGCCGATGCTGCTGGGGATGGAGAAGCCGGTGCAGATCGTACCGATGACCGCCATTGCGCCGGAAGTGCTGACCAGCGCGGTCCTCGCTGCGGCCGGCATCGCGGATTGATCAATTGCGGGGAGGCGAGGGGGTATTTCTCGCGCCCCCTCGATGGGCAAATGGCTGTCTAACGGTGGGCGCCCATCAGCGCCCACCGCTCAACCATCACCGCGACGGTACGGGCGTCTCGCCAGAATAGTCGTAGAAGCCCTTGCCCGACTTGCGGCCATACCAGCCTGCTTCCACGTACTTCTGCAGAAGCGGGGCGGGGCGGTACTTCGGATCGCCGGTGGTCGAGTGGAACACCTTCATGATCTCGTACAGCGTGTCGAGGCCCACGAAGTCTGCCAGCGTCAGCGGGCCCATCGGATGGTTGAGGCCGATCTTGCACCCGGCATCGATGTCTTCCACCGAGCCGATCCCGGCGCCGAGCACGAAGATCGCCTCGTTCAGCATCGGGCACAGGATGCGGTTGACGACGAAGCCGGGTTCGTCCCCGGCAAGAACCACCGTCTTGCCCAGCTTCTCACCGAACGCCTTCATGCGATCAATGGTGTCCTGCGACGTGGCGAGGCCGGGAATCACTTCGACCAGACCCATTACCGGCACCGGGTTGAAGAAATGCAGGCCGCAAAAGCGCGTGGCGTCGGGCGAGCTGGCGGCCATGCGGGTAATGGGGATGGAGCTGGTGTTCGATGCCATGATCGAGTTGGCACCCAGCACCTTGCCGGCGGCCTCGAAGATCTTGTGCTTGATGTCCTCGCGCTCGGTCGCGGCTTCGATGATGAGATCGCAGTTCGACATCGCGGCATAGTCGGCCACCGGGGTGATCCGGGCCAGCAGCGCATCGGCATCGGCCTGAGTCAGCTTTTCCTTGGCGACGAGTTTGGACAGGTTCTTGGCGATGCCGGCCTTACCTTTTTCAGCGTTTTCCAGGCTCACGTCGGTAAGGACGACGTCCATGCCCTTGCTCGCCACGGTCTGGGCAATGCCCGCGCCCATGATGCCTGCGCCGATGATGCCGACTGTCTGCACTGCCAAACTCCTCTCAAATGATGCAGGCGCTCGGTAGCGGCTTGCACGCGTTGAGGGAACCTAGCGATTTTGCCCCGGAACCCACAGGACATCGTCAGCCCCGCCCGAATTGACCGCCCGGGCCAGGACGAAAAGGTAATCGCTCAACCGGTTGATGTAGGCCAGCGCGGCAGGATTGACGGGATCGACCGCCGCCAATGCCGTTGCGCGTCGTTCCGCCGTGCGCGTCGACGCGCGGGCGATGTGGACGCGCGCGGCTGCCTCGCTGCCGCCGGGCAGGATGAAGCTGCGCAGCGGATCGAGGTGTTCGTTCACCGCATCGATAGCCGATTCCAGCCATTCGACCTGCTCCGGCACGATGCGCAGGGTCATCTCGCCCGGCGTGAAGTCGTCCCCCGGCGTGGCGAGGTCCGCGCCAAGGTCGAACAGATCGTTTTGAATGCGGGTGAGGCTGGCGGCATGGGGGGTCGCGACAAGCGAGCACACGGCCAGACCGATCGCGCTGTTCGCTTCGTCCACCGCGCCGATGGCTTCCATCCGGGCGGCGTGCTTGGGCAGGCGCGAACCATCGACCAGGCCGGTCGATCCGTCGTCACCGGTGCGCGTGTAGATCTTGTTGAGCCGGACCACATCATTTCCCATCGTCGTTCGGGCGGGGCAGTTGCCACCACGCCGCGCCTGCCCGGCTCAGCGGGCCAGTGGATCAATCGCCAGACGTGCGCTTAGCGGGCCATCGCCATCAACAGGGCGCAGACCAGCACCGCCGCCGCCTGATATTTGATGCGGTTGAACATCATCTTGTTCTGCAGCAGCTGGTTGGCGGAGGGACCCGTGGCGGCGGGGTCGCGATTGAGGTCTTCCTTGGTGCTGTTCAGGAAGGCGACGATCCCGCGAACCAGGCTGATCACGACCATGATCACCAGCACGACGATGATGGGGATGAGGATATAGTTCATGGGCTATGATGTAAGCCTTGTGACAGGGAAATGCCAGCGGGCAAGCGTCCATCCCGTAGCATCTGTGCGATGGCTAAACCGTCCTCGCCCGCATAGCGTCTGTCGGTCAGTGACGGCGCCCCTCTCCGCTTCGCTAGTTTGCGCCCGTCTGGCTCGATCAGCAGCGGGTGATGCAGCCACTCGGGGACCGGCAGATCCAGCAGCGCCTGCAGCAAACGGTGAATGTGGGTGGAGGCGAACAGGTCCATCCCGCGGGTGACGAGGGTGATGCCGTCCGCCGCATCGTCCAGCGTGGCGGCGAGGTGGTAGCTTGCGGGAAGGTCCTTGCGCACCAGCACCACATCACCAAAAATCTGCGGGGTGGCGGTTTGCAGTCCCGCCACTTCGTCGTGCCAGGTGAGGGGCCCGGTTTGCGCCATCGCGCGGGGAACATCCAGCCGCCATGCTGCCCGCTCGGGATCGACCGCACGGTGGCGGCAGGTGCCGGGGTAGATCGGTCCATCCGGCCCGACCTGGGTCGCGGCGGCGGCGATTTCCGCTCGGGTACAGATGCAGGGATAGAGCAGGCCTGATGCTTTCAGCCGCTCGGATGCCTTGGCATAGCGACTCAGGCGGTGGGACTGGAAGACGACCTCCTCATCCCATCCGAGGCCCATCCAGCGCAGATCGGCAAGGAATTCATCGACCAGTTCGGGGCGGCTGCGCTCGCCGTCGATATCCTCGATCCGCAGAATGAATGCGCCCCCATGCTGGCGCGCCGTGTCGTGGGCGACGAGCGCGGCATAGGCGTGGCCCAGATGCAGCGGGCCATTAGGGCTGGGGGCGAAGCGAGTGCGGATCATCGCGTCGGTGTTAGGCGTCCGATCCGCGCCCTGCCAAGTGGCTTTGCCGGAGTTCGGCCGCCGGGATCAGCGGCTGGCCAGTTCCTTGTTGAACCACAGCGCGATCAGCGTCGCCAAAGCGCCGGACAGCAGATAGCCGCCCGAAGCGATGAGGCCGAACTTTACCGACAGCAACAGCGCGGCCAACGGCGCGAAGCCCGCTCCGAACAGCCAGGCAAGGTCGCTGGTCAGGGCCGAGCCGGTATAGCGGTGCTCCGTCGCGAAGGCGGAGGAAACGACGCCCGAGGACTGCCCGAACGCTAGACCAAGCAGGATGAAGCCGGAGATCATGAAGACGATTTCGCCCGCCGCGCCGCCGTCCAGCAACTGCGGAGCAAAGCCGCTGAACACCGCGATGCCCACGGCGCACGCGCCAAGCAGGGTCCGTCGGCCGTAACGATCGGCAAGGCGGCCCGAGAAGATCATGGCGACCACGCCGAAGGCAGCGGCCAGCGCCTCAATCAGGAGGAAGCCGGTGGGTGCTTCGCTGGTGAACAGGAACACCCAGGACAACGGAAACACGGTGACCATGTGGAACAGCGCGAAGCTTGCCAGCGGCGCGAACGCGCCGATGACGATCGTGCGCCATTCGCGCGATACCGTGCCGGTAACGCTGACCGGCTGAAGGTCCTTGCTTTCGAAAAGGTTCTGGAATTCCTCGGTCACCACGATGCGTAGCCGAGCGAACAGCGCAACGACGTTGATCGCGAACGCCACGAAGAACGGATAGCGCCAGCCCCAGTCGAGGAAGTCCGCCGCGGGCAGCGTGTAGATCATGAACGCGAACAAGAGGCTCGACACGATCAGCCCGAATGGTGCGCCAAGCTGCGGGATCATCGCGTACCAGCCGCGGCGATTTTCCGGCGCGTTGAGGGCCAGCAGCGATGCCAGCCCATCCCACGTCCCGCCCAGCGCAAAGCCCTGACCAATGCGGCACAGCGCCAGCAGCCAGACCGAGGTCATGCCCATCGTTTCGTACGAGGGAAGGAACGCGACGGCGGCGGTCGATCCGCCCAGCCCGAACAGAGCGATCGTCAGCTTCACCCCCCGCCCGTAGGCCCGGTCGACGGCCATGAAGACCAGTGATCCGATCGGACGGGCGATGAATGCCAGGGCGAAGATGGCGAAGGAATAGAGCGTTCCCGTCAGCGGATCGACGAACGGGAAGAACAGCTTGGGGAATACCAGCACCGAGGCGATGGCATACACGAAAAAGTCGAAGAATTCGGACGTGCGCCCGATGATCACACCGATCGCGATCTCTGCCGGAGAGATTTTATGCAGCGCCTTGAACGTCGGCAGGCCGAGGTCCTCGCGGGTGGGAATCGGGGCAGTGCTCATCTGGCGTCTCGCAGCCTTTGTCTGGTACTAACACGCGGTCGGGCGAAAGTCTCCACGCGTCCGCGAATCGCTTTGCGGCGCAACATGCGCCTTTGCTTTACAGCGGTTGCCTATCGACTTTGCCGCAGCTGAAGGGGATTGGACAAAATGTCCTATGTTCGCAATCGCAGCACGAGCCTAGGCGCAGCGTCATGCACCCGCTCCAGTTCCGTCTGAACCGCCGCCGATTCGCTTCTGGCATCGGCTTGCGTCGCATCCTCAACGTGCGCTGCCTTTCAGCCATTGGCCTGATCGGTGCGCTTGGCGCCTGCAATACGGTCGTCTTGAACCCGGCGGGCGACGTGGCGCGTCAGCAGGGCGACCTTGTCGTCATCTCGACCTTGCTGATGCTGCTGATCGTCATTCCGGTCATGGCGGCGGTGGTGATCTTCGCGTGGAAGTACCGTGCGTCGAACACGGACGCGAAGTACGAGCCGGACTGGGACCACTCTACGCAGCTGGAACTGCTGATCTGGACCGCGCCGCTGCTGATCATCATCTGCCTTGGCGCAGTGACCTGGGTGAGCACCCACCTGCTGGACCCTTATCGCACGGTGGGCCGGATCGATGGTGAAACGCCGGTCGCCAAGGATGCGAAGCCGCTGGAAGTGAACGTGGTGGCGCTCGACTGGAAATGGCTGTTCATTTACCCCGAGCAGGGCATCGCCACGGTCAACGAATTGGTCGTACCGACGAACCGCCCGCTCCAGTTCAAGATCACGTCGTCGAGCGTGATGAATTCGTTCTACGTCCCGGCGATGGCGGGCCAGATCTACGCCATGCCGGGGATGGAAACGCGCTTGCATGCGGTGATGAACAAGACCGGAAAGTTCGAAGGTTTCTCGGCCAATTATTCCGGCGCCGGCTTCTCCAACATGCGTTTCGCGGCCAATTCCGTCTCCGACGCTGACTTCGACAAGTGGGTGGCGCAAGTGAAGGCTGCGCCCGAGCAGCACCGCACCCCGGGCGAAACGGCGGATACCCCGCTGCCCGACGCGCCGAGCGGCAAGCCCATGGGCGGCATGCTCAACCGCGTCACGTACCTCGAACTGGAAAAGCCCAGCGAAAAGGTGCCCGCCATCCGCTTCTCTGGCGTCGAGCCCGATCTCTACAAGGCGATCGTCGACATGTGTGTCGAGCCGGGCAAGATGTGCATGAGCGAGATGATAGCGATCGACGCCCGCGGTGGCCTTGGCAAAGCCGGCATCCGGAACGTCTCGATGCTGGAATACGACAAAAACGGCCGACAGGCGAGTGTCGAGGCCAATGCCGCGCCGACCGACGCCGTGCGCCGTGAACTCGCCTGGGTGCGGGCGCTCTGCCGCCAGATCCCGGGCACTGCGCCCGACGGTACGGTCTACGCGCCGAGCGACATGCGCTCGCTCAACGGCGCGGGCCTGACCGCACCGCAATCGATCGGACTGGGTAACCGCGACGAGATGCCCGCGCGCGTTTCGACCGACAAGCCCGCCCATGTTTCCCTGAATACCCGGAACTGACACTATCATGGCAATCGAAGCCGTAGACCATTCGCACTGGAGCCCGCTGCTGGGCCGCCTGTGGCTTGACGCCCTTCCGCAGGAGCCGATCGTGCTCGCGACGTTTGTGGTCGTGGCGCTGGGCGGCGCGGCGCTCGTCGCAGGGCTCACCTACTTCAAGCTGTGGGGCTACCTGTGGAAGGAATGGTTCACCAGCGTGGACCACAAGAAGATCGGCATCATGTATATGGTGCTGGGCCTGATCATGTTCTTGCGCGGCTTCGCCGACGCGGTGATGATGCGCATCCAGCAATCGATGGCGTTCAACGGGAACGAGGGATACCTCAACGCGCACCACTATGACCAGATTTTCACCGCGCACGGGGTGATCATGATCTTCTTCGTGGCGATGCCCTTCGTCACCGGCCTGATGAACTACATCGTGCCGCTGCAGATCGGTGCGCGCGACGTCAGCTTCCCGTTCCTGAACAACTTCAGCTTCTGGATGACCACCGCCGGCGCGGTGCTGGTCATGATGAGCCTGTTCATCGGCGAATTCGCGCAGACCGGCTGGCTGGCCTATCCGCCGCTGTCGAACCTTGCCTACAGCCCGTGGGTCGGCGTGGACTATTACATATGGTCCCTGCAGATAGCGGGCGTCGGGACCTTGCTGTCAGGCGTCAATCTGATCGCCACCATCGTCAAGATGCGCGCGCCCGGCATGACCATGATGCGCATGCCGATCTTCACCTGGACCGCGCTGTGCACTAACATCCTGATCGTCGCCGCTTTCCCGGTGTTGACGGCGGTGATGACGATGCTCTCGGTCGATCGTTATCTGGGCTTCAACTTCTTCTCGAACGACTTCGGCGGATCGCCGATGATGTACGTCAACCTGATCTGGATCTGGGGCCACCCTGAGGTTTACATCCTGATCCTTCCGCTGTTCGGCGTATTCTCGGAAGTGACCGCGACCTTCTGCGGCAAGCGTCTCTTTGGCTATTCGTCGATGGTCTATGCGACGCTGGTCATCACCATCCTGTCCTACCTCGTGTGGCTGCACCACTTCTTCACGATGGGGTCCGGCGCCAGCGTCAACTCGTTCTTCGGCATCACCACGATGGTGATCTCGATCCCCACCGGGGCCAAGCTGTTCAACTGGCTGTTCACGATGTACCGCGCGCGCATCCGGTACGAACTGCCGATGATGTGGACTGTCGCCTTCATGCTGACGTTCACCGTCGGCGGGATGACCGGCGTGTTGCTCGCCGTGCCGCCAGCGGACTTCGTGCTGCACAACTCGCTGTTCCTGATCGCCCACTTCCATAACGTGATCATCGGCGGCGTGCTGTTCGGCATCTTCGCGGCGATCAACTACTGGTGGCCCAAGGCGTTCGGCTTCAAGCTCAACCAGTTCTGGGGCAAGGTCAGCTTCTGGCTGTGGGTTCCTGGCTTCTGGTTCGCCTTCATGCCGCTCTACATCCTTGGCCTGATGGGCGTGACCCGGCGCATGCGGGTGTTCGACGACGGATCGCTGCAGCCCTACTTCCTCGTCGCGGCGTTCGGCGCCCTGATGATTGCGGGCGGCATCGGCGCCATGCTCGTCCAGTTCGCGGTGTCCATCTGGAAGCGTGAGGAGCTGAAGGATGAAACGGGCGATCCCTGGGACGGCCGCACGCTGGAATGGGCGACGTCCTCTCCCCCGCCGGAATACAACTTCGCCTTCACGCCGATCATCCATGACATCGACGCGTGGGACGACATGAAGCGCTGCGGCGTGGAGCGTCCGACCACCGGCTTCCGCCCGATCCACATGCCCAAGAGCACGGGCACCGGGCTGATCCTGGCGGCGCTGTCGATTGCCTGCGGCTTTGCGATGATCTGGTATATCTGGTGGCTTGCTGCGATCTCGTTCGCCGGGATCATCGGCTATTCGATTGTCCACACCTTCAACTACAAGCGGGACTATCACATCCCCGTCGAGACGGTCGAGCAGACCGAGGCGGCGCGGACCCGCCAGCTGGCCGCTGCGGGAGCCTGAGCCATGAGCGCAACGATACCCGCATCGGCCAAGTCCCACGACCTGAGCCAGGAACAGCTGCAGGCCGCGTTCTATGACTTGAACGAGCACGACCATCCCGAAGGCGGCAGTACCATGCTGGGCTTCTGGATGTACCTGATGAGCGACTGCCTCATCTTCGCGATGCTGTTCGCGGCCTATGGCGTGCTGGGCTCCAGCTACGCCGCCGGGCCGGGACCGAAGGACCTGTTCGAACTGCCGCTGGTGGCGCTCAACACCGCGATGCTGCTGTTCTCGTCCATCACATACGGCTTTGCCATGCTGGCGATGGAAAAGGGCAGCAAGGGCGGCACGCAGGCGTGGCTGCTGGTGACGGCGGTGTTTGGCATGGCGTTCCTGGGGATCGAACTGTACGAGTTCTATCATCTGATCCATGAAGGCGCGACGCCGATGCGTTCGGGCTTCCTCACCGCCTTTTTCTCCTTGGTCGGCACGCACGGACTGCACGTCACGTTCGGCCTGATATGGCTGTTCACGCTGGTCGCCCAGATCGGTACGAGGGGCCTGATCCCCGCGAACCAGCGCCGACTGATGTGCCTTTCACTGTTCTGGCACTTCCTCGACGTCATCTGGATCGGCGTCTTCACCTTCGTCTACCTGATGGGAATGCTGTGATGGCCCACCCCGACAATCACAACCAGGCCGCCGCGCATCCGCATCCCGAAGCAGATGAGCATGATACGATGGAGCAAGGCGGGCACGGCTCGCTGCGTGAATACGTCATCGGCTTCCTGCTGTCGGTGGTGCTGACCGCCATCCCCTTCTGGCTGGTGATGACCGGCGCGATCGGAGATAAGCAGGCGACTGCGCTCGTGATCATGGCGTTCGCGATCGTGCAGATCGTGGTCCACATGATCTACTTCCTGCACATGAACACCAAGTCTGAGAACGGATGGACGGTGATGGCGCTGATCTTCACCATCGTCGTCGTCGTGATCGCGCTGTCGGGATCGCTGTGGGTCATGTATCACTTGAATCACAACATGATGCCGATGACCCATGACATGAGCCAGATGCCCTGACCGTGGGCCAATCCCAGACGTCTTCCAAAGCGCGGCGGCCCATCGGGCTTGCCGCGCTTCTGGTTGTGGCGATTGCCGCTTTTGTGGCGCTGGGGACATGGCAGGTCCAGCGCATGCACTGGAAGCATGCGCTGATCGCCAGGGTGGAAGCACGCGTACGCGCCGATCCGGTGGCGCTTCCCACGGACGATCGGCTGGGCGCTCCCGCAGCGGGGGGCCTTGAATATCTTCGCGTTCGCGTATCGGGGCGCTACGATCCCCAGGCGACCGCACTGGTGCGCGCGCTGACCGAACTTGGAACCGGGTACTGGACGATGACGCCCCTGCGGCTCGATGATGGCAGGAAGGTCTGGATCAACCGGGGGTTCGTGCCGGAGGGGACGAAGGTCAGCGCGGTCGCCGGTTCAACTCCCCAAACTCGCGTGACCTTGACCGGCCTGCTGCGCGCCACCGAGCCGGGCGGCAGCTTTCTGCAATCCAATCGCCCTGTCGACGATCGCTGGTATTCGCGCGACGTCGATGGCCTGGCCTCCGCGCGGCGCATCGGCAAGGTCACCCCCGCTTTCATCGATGCGCAGACGGAACGGGCGGAGCAGTCTGGGCCTGCTGGCGTCAGGCCCGTGGGGGGTCTCACCCAGATCCGCTTTCCCGACAGCCACCTGACGTATGCGATCACCTGGTTTGCGATGGCGCTGCTGTCAGCCGGTGCGCTCGTCTACGTCTGGCGGCGCGCATGATCGACCGGATCGCGGCGTTCGTCGCGCCGCCGGGAATGGCGGGAAGTTCGCCGAGCCGATCCAGCGTCGTCCTTCTCACTCAGCTCCGCTGGATCGCGGTCTTCGGTCAGCTGGCGACAATCATCATCGTGTCGGCGGCGCTGGAGGTGAAGCTTCCTCTTGCGCCGTTGCTGATCGCGCCTCTCCTGCTGATGGTGTTCAATTTTGTCGCCACCAGCTTGGTTAAACGCCGCCGCTCTTTCTCCCAACGGGAACTGTTCTCCGCACTGATGGTCGATGTGGTCGCGCTGTGCTGGCAGCTGTATCATTCCGGCGGGGCGACCAACCCCTTTACGTTCCTGTTCCTGCTGCAGATCGTCATCGGAGCGATCATCCTTGAGGCGCGCTGGAGCTGGCTGGTCGCGCTGAACGCCTGCCTTTGCATGGCATTGCTGACGTGGCGCTATGTGCCCCTGCGACTGCCGCCGCTGCATGCCGACGATCCCTTTCGCCTTTACATCCTGGGCAGCCTATTCTGCTTTGTGCTTGCGGCGGTGCTGCTGATCGTTTTCGTCGTCCGGCTGGATCGCAACCGGCGGCAGAGCGACGCTGAACTGGCTGCATTCCGCCAGCAGGCGGCAGAGGAGGACCACATCATCCGCATGGGCCTGCTCGCATCGGGGGCGGCGCACGAACTGGGCACGCCGCTGTCTTCGATCTCCGTGATCCTGGGCGACTGGAGCCGCGAACCCGCGATCGCCAGCGACCCCGACATGGCCGCTGACCTGACCGACGTGCGCCGCGAACTGGAACGCTGCAAGACGATCGTCTCCGGCATCCTGATGTCGGCCGGTGAGGTACGCGGCGTGGATCCTGCCGTCACCGGCGTGCGGGCCTTCGTGGAGGACATCGCCAACGAATGGCGGGCGCGCATTCCGGGCGAGCTGCGGCTGTTGGATCGCCTCGGCACGGACGAGGGTGATCTCACCATCATCGCCGATCCGGGCCTACGACAGGTCATCGGCAACGTCATCGACAACGCCATGGAAGTGTCCTCGGAACTCGTGGTGATCGAGGCGTGGCTGGATCACGGCGTTGATGGGGCTAGCCTGGTCCTGACCATCAACGATCGCGGCCCCGGGTTCGCGCCGGAGATGCAGGACCGCATCGGTCAGCCTTATGCCTCGACCAAGGGCAGGGACGGCGGTGGTCTTGGCCTGTTCCTGGTGGTGAACGTGATCCGCAAGCTGGGCGGGTCGGTTTCGGTCGAGAACAGGCGTGACGGGGGAGCGAGCGTGCAACTGTCGATCCCGCTTGCTACATTGGCCATGTCGGGCCCTTCCGCGCCCGCATTGGACCGCAACGCATGAGCGATACAGACGCTGCGCAAGACCAGGCCATTGGCCCCGGATCGAGCCTGCTCATCGTTGAGGATGACCCCACGTTCGCACGGACCTTGCGCCGCTCTTTCGAACGCCGGGGATACCGCGTGGCCTCCGCTGGCAGTCCCGAAGAAGCGGAGGCGCTGTATAGGGCGGACAGCTTCGACTTTGCGGTAGTCGATCTGAAACTGGGCGGGGCATCGGGCCTGTCAGTGGTCGAAGCGCTTCACGCCCATGCGCCGCAGACGCGGATTGTCGTGCTCACCGGATATGCCAGCATCGCCACGGCGGTGGAGGCGATCAAGCTGGGCGCGGCGCACTATCTCGCCAAACCGTCGAATACCGATGACATAGAAGCCGCGTTCATCAGTTTGCGCGGGGATGCTAGTGTGCCCCTCGAAGGGCGCAAAAGTTCGATCAAGACGCTGGAATGGGAATACATCCACCAGACGTTGGTCGAATGCGATTTCAACATATCGGAAACCGCCCGGCGGCTGGGGCTGCATCGCCGCACGCTTGCCCGCAAGCTGGAAAAACGACAGCTCTGACCCCTGTCCGGGCAACTGACACCCGTCACGTCTTGCCGCACTGCGGTAATGTTGATGTCGCTTAGGGGAAACAAGTTTCCATCGTCAGAGTTGGCCAAGCAATGCTCATTTCGCGTTCCCTGCACCGGCACCCGGACGGTCGTGACCACCCGGGCCTTTTCAGTCGTCACGGAGCAGTGCTGTTCCTGCGCAACGCGGTTGCCTCTACCTTTTGTTTTTTGATCGACATGGCATTGATCTGGGCCATGGTTTCAAAGCTGGGCGTGGACAAGTACGTAGCCGTGACCATCGGCTTCCTGACCGCCAACGCGCTCAATTACGTTCTCGCGCGGCTGTGGGTTTTCAAGGACAGCGATCGCGGCCTTTTCAGCGGCTATGTCCTGTTTCTTGGCAACGCGCTTATCGGGCTGGCGATCATCCTGGGCGGTTTCGCTCTGCTGACCGGTCCTATCGAACTTCACTATCTGGTCGCGCGGGTGGTTGTTTCCATGTGTGCAGGGACAATCGTCTTCATCCTCAACGCAACGCTGAACTTCCACGAGGTATAGGGCGTCAGGTTTCGGGTCGCGTATCGAATTCCACGCCGAACAAGTTGCCGTCCTGCCAGCGAACCAGACCCCACAACTCACGGCCATCTTCAAGGTTGGCGCGGACTACCTCGTTGATTGACGGCGGTGACCCGAGGGCGGCGGCGCTGATGCCTTTTGCGGAGACATCGCGCACGATCACCGGGATTTCCACATCCCGCGAATCCGTCAGAGCGAACCGGGCGCACCGCTTGCTGCGGCGTTCACGCAAATTCGGAGTGGGGCGAAAGCCGGTCTTTGTCATGCTCAACCAATGCGGATGTTTGGACGCGCGGTATAGGTGAGCACGGCCCGATTTGGAACGCGCCTCTCGCTGGTGTGCCATCGTTGGGCATAGTGGCGTGAGGAATTAAAACAGGCAAAGAAAAGGCGGCCCGCAAGCCGCCCCTTCCCCTCTCAAACTCAAGTCCGGTAGATCAGCCGCCCTTGGCGCTGCCATCAGCAACGGCGATGCCGGTCTGCATGTAAGGAATGGGGTTTACCGCTTCACCGCTTACACGCACTTCATAGTGGAGATGCGGACCGGTGGAATTGCCGGTGCTGCCGACGAAGCCGATGACGTCGCCCTTGCGAACGTGCTGCCCTTCGGCGACGTTCAGGCGCGACATGTGACCGTAGCGGGTCTGCATGTCACCGCCATGCTCGAGGGCGATGTAGAGACCGTAACCGCTGAACCACGATGCGCGGCTGACGGTGCCGTCTGCAGTAGCGTAGATCGGGGTTCCGGTGGGGGCAGCAAGATCGACGCCTTTGTGAGCGCGACGGCCGCCGAGAATGGGGTGATCCCGCATGCCGAACGTGCTGGTCATACGCTCCATGGCGAGCGGGTTGCGCGAAGGGATTGCGATGGATGCGAAGCTACCGGCTACGGCGGGCTTCGGCTTGGCGGCGGCAAGGCCGGTTTCTTCGAAATTCTGCCATGAGCTGAAAAGCTGACGGAACTGCTCGTCCTCACCGCCAGTGACCGACTGGTTCGCCGTCTGCGAACGAAGAGTACCTGAAATATCGGCGGCGGCGCTGCTGTTGGCCATGGCAGGATGGGCGGCCACGGTAAGACCTGCTGCGACGAAGAGACCAGTCACTGCGCGGAACTTGGCGAAGAATTTCGTTACGACCACTCGCAATACCTTACTATCCGCCGCTGCGCCCAGTGCAACCCGAGGAGCGCGACGTTGTTTGAGCGCGGCAACCTCTATCGAGCGCCGTGCCTAGGTTATGGAGATGGTCGGAACCCCCCGCCTTCTCGCTGCAAAAGGCTTATGCTTTTTGGTTCCTGATGAGCAAGAGCCGCATAAAGATCGCGCGGTAGACCGGCAGCAAGCCGCGCTGAATCGTTGAACGGTGGCTTCAAGTTACTGCGATAGTAACGAAAAACTAGCGATTTCCACAGGTCTGCAGTGTCCTGAACACTCGTTTGCGCAACCACGGCGAAATGATTTGCGCCGAATCGAACATGCCGAATTTCATCGTCAAGGATTCGCTTAAGGATACGAGCGCCGCGCAGATCACCAGCGGCCTGAGCGCGCTCCAGCATGCCAGGAGTCACGTCCAGACCTCTCGCTTCCAGCACCATCGGTACCACGGCCAGCCTGGCGGCGACATCATGGCTCGTCTCGCTGGCAGCGCCCCACAAACCATCGTGCGCCGGCATCGCGCCATAGTGACTTCCCATCATGCGCAAGTGGCGGTCGATGAGGACGAAGTGCATCGCCTCGTCCGCCGCGACCGAGAGAAAGTCGCTTACGAATTCCGGCCCCATCTGCTCCCCGAACCGGCCAGCCATGTCGAGCGCGAGATCGATGGCGACGAATTCGATGTGCGCGAGCGAATGCCACAGGGCGATGCGTCCGCGCTCCGATCCCGCCTTCCCGCGCCGGGGCATCCGGGCGGGAGGCAGCAATTCCGGCGCGTCCGGGCGGCCTGGCGTGTCGGGCATCGGCACGTCGAAACTGAACGCCAGTCTTCCGCCCCGCCAATCAAGCGCGACCTTGCGGGCTGACATCACTTTGGCGCGGACGTCGCACTCTTCCAGCGCCGAACGGATGGCGACGGCCAAGCTGGACGACGGTGTCAAAGCGCTTTAGCCACCTCAAGGACCTTGGCGGCGTGGTCCTTTACTTTCACCTTGTCCCAGACCTGCGCGATCCTGCCATCGGTCCCGACCAGATAGGTCGTGCGGACCATGCCCATGTACGTGCGGCCGTAATTCTGCTTTTCGGTCCAGATACCAAGGGCGTCGGAAAGGCCATTTTCCTCCGCATCTGTCGCGAGCGGGGCCTTCAGGTCGTGCTTGGCGATAAAGCTCTGATGCTTTTTCGCCGAGTCCTTGCTGACGCCAAGAAGGGCGACACCCGCCGCGTCGAACTGAGGCTTGAGCGCGGAAAATTCGATGTTTTCAGTGGTGCAGCCGGGCGTCGCATCCTTGGGATAGAAGAACACCACCAGCTTCTTGCCGGCAAAGTCGGATGCCTTGACGGTGCCGCCCTCCGGTGTCTCCAAGGCGATGTCGGGAAAGGCGTCACCAACGTGAGGGCGGGCGGCAGGGGCGGTCATCAGTCTATCTCCAGTGTTTCACCAAAGGCGTTGCGCCAGGCATCAGCCACGTCCGAGCGGGCTTGCGCTAGCGAACGTTCCAGCGCTTCCCAATCCTCATAGCCACAGGCGCGAACAAGCGCCAAGCGGGCGGCCGGACCGGGAAGCCGGTTATCGGGTGCCAGCAGCCGCCCGGCGACCAGCAACCGCGTCAGCGCATCATGCGCATCGATCAGCGGTTCAGGCAGCAAGCCTGTTGCAACGATCGTTCGCACCGCGTCGCCAAGATCAGGGGAGAGGCCGGGGCCGCGCTCCCGCAGTTGCACGAAGTGGATCAGGAACTCCAGGTCGACCAGTCCGCCGCGCGCGAGCTTCACGTCCAAAGGCCCGCGAGGCGGCTTGTGGCTGGCCATCTTGGCGCGCATTTCGATCACGTCGGCTCGCAATTTTTCCGTATCGCGAGGGGCGGTGAGAGCCGCGTGGACGATGCGTTGTAGTGCTTCGCGCGACGGGGCCGATCCATACAGTGGTCGTGCCCGGCACAGAGCCATGTGCTCCCAGGTCCAGGCCTGTTCGCGCTGGTAACGCTCGAAGCTGTCAACGCTGGCGGCGGGCGGTCCCTGCTCCCCGGATGGGCGCAGCCGGGTGTCGACTTCGAAAAGCGCACCCTGTGCAGTCGCGACTGAGAGGGCTGAAATGGCCCGTTGCGACAGGCGATTGTAGTAATGCGTGGCTCCAAGGGGACGGGGGCCATCGGATTCGGCATGAAAATCGCCGTCGAACAGGTAGATCAGGTCGAGGTCCGAGGCGTGGGTCAGAACCCCGCCGCCCATCCGGCCCAGACCGAGCACCAGCAATTCGCTGGACGGCACTTTGCCATGGGCCAACTGGAACTCCTCCACTGCAGCATCAGTCAGCACGACAAGCGCCGCCTCGGCGATCCGCGACAGGCCCTTGCCGACTTCGATGGGATCGCTGGCGCCTTCGATTAGCTGAACGCCGAGCCTGAAGCGCAGTTCGCCGACCTTTCGGCGTCCGGCGTCGAGCTTGCGTTCGTAATCGTCGCCGCGCTCGAATCGCGCGAAGTCAGCCACCAACTCCTCGATCGAGCCGGGTAGGTCGAACGCGCTGGCGTCGATAAGGGGATCCAGAAGGTCCGCCCGCCGAGCCAGTGCATCGGCCAGCGGCGGCGCCAGCCCCAGGATACGTGCCAACTGGTCGATCAGCGCAGGGCGCGCTTCCAGCAGGTTGAACAGGTTGATCGCGCTCGGCAGATTGCCAAGCAGTTCCTCCCATCGCGCCAGCGCCCGTTCCGGTTCGGGGGCGGCGGCAAGCGCAGCGAGCAGGTCGTGCCGGATCACCCCGAAGGCGTTGCGCGCCGCGTCCGAACGCAGGGCGCGTACCTTGCCGTCGAGCCATCCGCCGATCCTTTCGGACAGGGCAATGGGATCGGCGAATCCCAGGGCTTCCAGTTCTTCGGAGAGTGACGACTGATCGGGCACGGCCACCTGAACGCTGCCCTGCGGGGTGTTGGCCATGATCAGGGCATCGTAACGAGCACCCACCGCTTCGGTGATGTCAGTCAGTTCGCGCAGCAACGTCGCTCCATCCGGCAGACCGTCCAGGCGGGCGACGGCATCGATGGCTTCGGAGGTCTTGGGAAGGATGTGTGTCTGCTGGTCCTGCATCATCTGCAAGCGGTGCTCGATCGTGCGCAGGCGGTCGTAGCTGTTGCCGAGCATCTGCGCCTCATCCATGGAAATCAGTTCGGCGGAGGCCAGGGCATCCAGCGTTGCGCGCGTTCCGCGAAGGCGCAGATGAGGGTTGCGCCCGCCGTGAATCAGCTGATGGGTCTGGGCGTAGAACTCGATCTCCCGGATTCCGCCGCGACCTTTCTTGAGGTCGAAGCCCGGCCCGACCGTGGGGCCACCGCGCGTGCTGGCGCGGATCTGGGCGGTCAGGCGTCCGATCTCGGCAATCGCCCCGAAATCGAGACTGCGTCGCCAGACGAAAGGACGGATCGCATTGAGAAACGCTTCGCCCGCAGCCACGTCGCCGGCACAGGCCCGTGCACGGATAAAGGCGGCCCGCTCCCAAGTGAGGGCGGAGGATTCGTAGTGCGTCAGCGCCGCGTTCACCGAAATTGCGAGCGGGCTGACTTCGGATGCCGGGCGCAGGCGCAGATCGACGCGGAAGACATACCCCTCACGATCGACGCGCGACAAAGTCTCCACCACCGTGCGGGCCATGCGTTGCGCCGCTTCTCCGGGTTCGTCCCGTTCGCGCCTGGGGAGCAGGTCGGGGTCGAACAGCAGGATCGGGTCGATGTCGGAGCTGTAGTTCAACTCGCCCGCCCCGTGCTTGCCAAGCGCCAGGGCGATCACGCCGGTGGTCGCGACAGCCGGATCGAAATCGGGAACGCGCCGCTGGATGCCCTCCACGATCGCGGCGTCGAGCGCGCGGTCCGCAAAGGACGATAGCGCACCGGTGACGTCGAGCAACGGGAACTCCCCCGCCAGATCGCCGATTGCCAGCGCGAGCGAAAGCGCCTGTTTCTCTCGTCGCAGCCGCGCCCCGGTGTCGGGCGCGCCTGCTCCGGCCTGATTGGCGTAGGCCAGTGCCCCCGCACTGTCGCCCGCCGCGAGCAAGTCCGTCAACGCGGGCAGGCGGTTCAGCGCCCCGGCGAGGTAAGGCGCGTGGAGCCGCGCCCGGTTGATCGCTTCAGTCCAGTCCGCACTCATACGCTGGTTCCTGCCCGTGTCGGGGGCGGGGTGCAAGAGATGCCCAGCAGTAGGAAGGCATTTCGGCGCTAAAGGACAACCCGTATCGCCGGGGCCTTGTGCGCCGCTGCCCGCTCTGGCACCTGTGCGGGCATTGTTGGCGTAAGGTGCTCTCGATGAAACATTTCCTGTCGGCCGCCGCCGTTCTGGCGCTGGGTGTCTGCACGGTCGCCACGGCGCAGGACGGCCCGTTGCCCAAGGGAACCGCGCTGCCACCGCCCAAGGACGCGGGCGCCCAGCCAGACGCGCCGGTTCCGTTGATGCAGGAAATCACCAAGCGCCTGTCCGCCAACGACTTCGAAGGCCGCGCACCCAGCACGGCGGTCGAACCCAAAGTGCTGGACTATATAGTCGAGCAATTCCGCAAGGCGGGGCTGCAGCCCGGCAACAAGGGGAAATGGCTGCAGCCGGTCCCGACAGTCGAGATCACCGGGAGCAATTACACGCCGCTCACCATATCCGGCCGCGGGACGACGCTTTCTTTCAAGCCGGGCGAGGACTATGTCGCTGCCAGCTATCGTGTCACGCCGGCCAGCCAGGTCAAGGACAGCGAACTGGTGTTCGTCGGCTACGGCATCAACGCACCAGAACTTGGCTGGAACGACTACGCGGGCATCGACATGAAGGGGAAGACGGCCGTCATCCTCGTCAACGACCCGGATTACGCGCAGGAGGGTAAAACAGGCATCTTCAAGGGGCGCCGGATGACCTACTACGGTCGCTGGACCTACAAGTTCGAGGAAGCGGCACGGCAGGGTGCCACTGCTGCGCTGATCGTGCACGACACGTTCCCTGCCGCTTATGGCTGGAAGGTCGTCAATTCCAGTTGGACCGGCGCGCAGTATTACGTCCAGAAACCCGACAACGGCATGGACCAGACGGTCGCCAACGGCTGGGTCCAGAAGCCGGTCGCCGAAGCCATGCTCAAGGCGGCGGGCAAGGATCTTACGACGCTAACGGCCGCCGCCCAGAAAAAGGGCTTCAAGGCGCAGCCGCTGGGACTGAAGGTGAGCTTCGGGTTCGACAACGCCGTGCGCCGCTCAACGTCCAACAACGTCGTCGGCATTCTTCCGGGCAAGACGCGACCGGGTGAGTACGTGCTCTATTCCGCGCACTGGGACCATCTGGGACGCTGCACCGCCGATGCAACCGGAGACGACATCTGCAACGGCGCGGTCGATAACGCGACCGGCGTCGCCGTGATGACCGGCATCGCCAAGATGAACGCCGAAGCCGGCCCAGCCGAGCGCAGCCAGGTTTTCGTCGCCCTCACGCTTGAGGAATCCGGCCTGCTGGGTTCGGAATTCTATGCCCAGAACCCGATTTATCCGCTTGATCACACGGTGGGCGGGGTGAACATGGACGCGCTGCTGCCGACCGGACCAGCGCGATCCTACACGTCCATCGGCGGCGACAAATCGGAACTCGGCGACATATACATCAAGGCTCTGACCGCACGCGGGCTTACCGATGTGCCGGAGGATCACCCCGAACGCGGTGGCTATTACCGGTCGGACCACTTCAGCCTCGCCAAGCGGGGCGTGCCGATGTTCAATATCGAACGCAGTAACGATCTGGTGACGGGCGGCAAGGCAGCAGGTGAAAAGGCCGCGCAGGACTATACCGACAATCGCTATCACGCCCCTGCGGACGAATATGCCGATGACTGGGATTGGAGCGGCATCGCTCAGGATACGGCGCTGCTATACGATCTGGGCCGTGAACTCGCAGATGGTTCGACATGGCCGAACTGGCGCAGGGGCGACGAATTTCGCGCTATCCGCGACAAGGCCTGTGCCGCCGCAACAAAGGGATGCAGCCCCAAGTGACGTTTGCCCTGCCCCCCGAATGGCACCCGCAGGACTGGATCTGGATCGGCTTTCCGCATGATCCGGTCGAGTGGCCCGGTTTCCTTGAACGGGCGCAGGAGCAGATGGCCGCGTTCGCCAACGCCGTCGCCGATAGCGGGCAGGAAGTGCGGCTGCTCGTGCGGGACGAGGCCAATCGTGCGCGCGCCTCGGCACTTGTTTCGGACAAGGTCATCCTCGAAACCCGGCGCTATGGTGATGTCTGGTTACGGGATACCGGCCCGCTGGTGGTGGCGGACCAGCACGGTACCCGAAAGGCGATGCGCTTCGGCTTCAACGGATGGGGCGGCAAGTACCTGATGGATGGCGATCAGGAAATCGGCGAGGAATTGGCGCGAGAAGCTGGCCTCGATGTCGAACTGGCCGACTGGATACTCGAAGGCGGTGCGCTGGATGGCGACGGCACCGGCCTTGTCGCGACGACCGAGCAATGCCTGCTCAATCCTAATCGCAACGCGCATCTCACTCGTGCCGATCTGGAAATGCGGCTGCAGCGTGATCTCGGGTACGATCGCGTATTGTGGCTCGGCGATGGCCTGATCAACGACCATACCGACGGGCATGTCGACAATCTTGCCCGGTTCGTTAGCACCAACGTGCTCGCGGTACCTCGTGCAACTGGAGCCGAAGATCCGAATGCCGCAATCTACGCCGATGCGGCGGCGCGAGCCAAGGCCATGGGCGTAACCGTGGCCGATGTGCCGTCTCCGGGCCGACTGGAAAGTGACGGCGGCCGGGTGGAGCCTGCGAGCTACATGAACTTCGCAATCACCTCCCGGCTGGTGGTCGTGCCAACCTACGGTACCGCGCATGATGAAGATGGCGTCGCGGCGATTGCCGCGCTGTTCCCCGACCGGGATGTGGTGGGCGTGCTTGCGGATGCTGTGCTGGCTGGCGGTGGATCGTTCCACTGTTCGAGCCAGCAGATGCCTGCATCTATCAAAGCAACCTGAACTGACCCTATTTAACGGTTCGGCAACCATTACCATGCGATTGCCATGGTCATGGCTCGGATCCTCGCTCGCGCTCGACATATGCAGCTGCCAATAGGCGATGCGATCGTGCGACCGATGATTGTGTGCGGTTGCGCTCTGGCGCTTATTCTGGCGCGCACTCCGCTGCCGTTCTGAGCACGACCCGACTAGGGTCTCTCTAATTTTTCCAAATATTTCCGTTGCGAAACCGCAGAATTCTGCATCCTGTCTATGATGTTGCACCGCACACCTTCATGATGCGTTGCAGCAAAGATTCGTTGCAAACGGCTGATGCAATTGAAATCACGCTCCCCCAATTAGGACGCGAACCTGATTTTGGAGTTTCCTATGCGCAGTATGACAGATGCAGAGCGCACCCGTTTGCGCGAATCGCTGGTAGGCAATGGCCTTCTCTTTCTCTTCGGTTGTGGTGTGCTGGCGTTTCTCATCGCGGCAGACCGGGTGAACTGGTTCTCCATTCGCCCCGCCACCGGAACATCGATCGCCATGGCTCGTTCGACGGAAAAACCTGAGGACTCTGGCCAGACGCGTTACGCCGTCAAGCTGGCGCAGAAGCCGCGACCGGAGACTGCACTTCCCCAATGATCGTCAGCAATTTCCCGAATCCGACCCGCGTAGTCCGGGAAGTCTGGAAGCCGCTTACCGTATTGTTCATCTGGGACGTGGTGGTCACCATCACGTACTACGTCCTCCCCTTCAAGGCGCCGGCTCTGCCGGTGACCTTGTTCGGCACCGTGCTGGGCCTCTTCCTGGGCTTTCGCAGCAATTCAGCCTACCAACGCTGGTGGGAAGGGCGCGGGCTGTGGGGCCTGATGATCAACGCCAGCCGCAACATCGCACGTTCGGTGCGCAACTTCATGCCCGATCCAGAAGCGTCGGATTACAAACGACGCATCGTGATGCGGCAGATCGCTTACGTGAATGCGCTGCGATGCCAGCTCAGGCGGTTGCCGCCTGACGAAGAAGTGCTCAGGCTGCTGCCGCGGCACGATGCCGACCTGGCGCTGACGCGAACGAACGTGGCGAACGGCATCCTGGACGATACCGGCCGCCGCATCGACGAAGCGCGTCGCAACGGATGGATCGACACCATCCAACAGGCTCAGATGGAAGCCGTTTTGGTTGACATCGCCAATGCGCAAGGGGGGATGGAGCGCCTGAAGAACACGCCGCTGCCGTTTCAGTACCGGTTCCTGCCCATGCTTTTCACCCACCTGTTCTGCGTCCTGCTGCCGATCGGTCTGGTCGAAACGCTGCAGTTCGCGACGCCGCTCGGGTCGACGCTTGCGGGGCTGATGTTCCTGGCGGTTCTGACGATCGGCGACGATCTGGTGGATCCGTTCGCGAACGGCATTCACGATTTGCCGCTGAATGCCATGTGCCGTACGATCGAGATCGACCTGCTGCAGTCGATCGGGATGGAGGCGCCCGCGCCGGTTGGTCCGGACAAGGAAGGCATCCTGTGGTGATCGGTTGACCCGGTCGCCCGCAGCGATCAAGGCAGGGTATGGCCAGAGCCGACAGACTTGAACGGATGGAAAACCTGCGGGTGGACCTTGAAGCGGAATACCGCGCCGCCTTGGTGGCGGCGTTGCGCGCGACGGCGGCCGGGACGTGGGGGCTGTTCGATCACAATTCGGACAAGGTCGCCCGCGCGAAAGTGGAGCCAACGGTGCAGGGGCTTGTCGATCAGGCAGCCGAAATCGACGACCTCCGCGATCGGCTAGGCATGGAGCCTTTCGATCTTCACCGGGAATTCCTGGCCCAGCGTAAGCCGGTCAAGTCGCACGACGTCGGCGAACCCAAGCAGGCGCGTGCCTGGCTGGACCGACTAGGCGAACCTGAACGTCGATCCTGACCGGCGTTCAGTCTTCTCGCTTGGACGCGAACCAGATGACGTGCTTCGGGCCCTTGCCATTGCTGCGAGCGTGGACTTTCAGTTCGTCCACCGCAAAGCCGGCCCGCTCCAGACGCCGATTGAACGCGGGGTCGGGGCCGGCCGACCACACGGCCAGCACTCCATCGGGTGTCAGCGCACGCTTGGCTGATCGCAGCCCTACCTTTGAATAGATGACGTTGTTGTCTTCACGGACCAGCCCGTCAGGCCCGTTGTCCACGTCGAGCAGGATCGCGTCGTAATCGCCGTGACCTCCTTCGATTACGTGAGCAACGTCCCCCATCACCAGATTGACCCGAGGATCTTCCAGATGATCCAGTGTCATGTGCGCCATCGGGCCTCGCGCCCACTGGATGATCTCTGGCACGAGCTCGACCACCGTCACCTTGGCGTTCTGCGGCAGTACCCGTAGCGCCGCGCGTAGAGTAAAACCCATGCCGTAACCGCCAATCAGCAAGTGCGGGCTGCGCGATCCCTTCACGCGATCGTACGCCATCGTCGCCAGCGCTTCTTCCGAGCCCCATTTGCGGCTGCTCATCAGTTCGTTGTGGCCAAGGACGATCATGAAGTCCTTGTCATGCCGATAGAGTTCGAGCTTCTCCCCATCCGGGATCCACGCGGTGTCGAGAAGCTCGCGCTGGATCATGACCGCAGGTCCGGTGCGGTGGCTTCCGCTTTGAGCAGGGCGATCGCATCGTCCAGCGACAGCATCTTCTGGTGCTCGGACCCCAGCGTGCGCAGGGCCACAGTGCCTTCCTCCGCTTCACGCTTGCCGACGACGAGGAGGTGAGGAACCTTCTTCATCGAATTGTCGCGCACCTTGTAGTTGATCTTCTCGTTGCGCAGATCGGTTTCCACGCGCACTCCGGCCGCCTTCAGCTTTGCGGCGACGTCGGTGGCATAGGCATCGGCGTCGGACACGATCGTTGCGACGACGGCCTGAACCGGGGCGAGCCATACCGGCAGCTTGCCCGCAAAGTGTTCGATCAGGATGCCGATGAACCGCTCGTACGACCCGAAAATCGCCCGGTGCAGCATGACGGGACGGTGCTTTTCGCCATCCTCGCCGATGTAATGGGCATCGAGCCGTTCAGGCAGCACGCGGTCGGACTGGATCGTGCCCACCTGCCAGGTGCGGCCGATCGCGTCGGTCAGGTGCCATTCCAGCTTGGGTGCGTAGAAAGCGCCTTCGCCGGGGAGTTCTTCCCAGCCGTACTCGGCAGTCGCCAGACCCGCCTTGACGACGGCGTCGCGCAGCTCGTTTTCAGCCTTGTCCCACATCTCTTCGCTGCCGAAGCGCTTTTCGGGGCGCAGGGCGAGCTTGATTGAGTACGTGAAGCCGAAGTCCTTGTAGATTCGGTCCGCCAGTTCGCAGAACGCCTGCACTTCGGTTACGATCTGGTCTTCGCGGCAGAAAATATGCGCGTCGTCCTGCGTGAACTGCCGCACCCGCATCAGGCCGTGGAGAGCGCCGTGCGGTTCGTTACGGTGGCAGCAGCCGTTCTCGTAGAGGCGCAGGGGCAGGTCACGGTACGACTTGATGCCCTGACGGAAGACCAGAACGTGCGCGGGGCAGTTCATGGGCTTCAGCGCCATCCATTCCGCCTCGTTCGAAACGATCGGGCCTTCATCGTCGACGTTCGGCACTTCGTCGGGGATGACGAACATGTTTTCGCGGTACTTGCCCCAGTGGCCGGATTGCTCCCACTGGCGGGCATCCATGACCTGCGGGGTCTTGATCTCGCGGTAACCGGCATCATCGATGGCGCGGCGCATGTAGGCTTCCAGCTCGCGCCAGATCACGTAGCCGCGCGGGTGCCAGAATACCGATCCATGAGCTTCCGCTTGAAGGTGGAACAGGTCCATCTCGTTGCCCAGCTTGCGGTGGTCGCGCTTGGCTGCCTCTTCCAGCCGCGTCAGGTGGGCGTTCAGCTGCTTCTTGTTCAGCCATCCGGTGCCGTAGATGCGGCTGAGCATCGCGTTCTTCTGGTCACCGCGCCAGTAGGCGCCGGACACGCGGGTCAGTTTGAAGGCGGCGGGATCCAGCTTGCCGGTAGAGGGCAGGTGCGGGCCGCGGCACATGTCCAACCAGTCCTCACCGGACCAGTAGACCGTCAGGGGTTCATCACCGGGCAGTTCGGCGGCCCATTCGGCCTTGAAGTTTTCACCCTGCTGCTTCCAGCGGCTGATCAGCTGCTCGCGGTCCCACACCTCGCGGCGCAGCGGTTTGTCGGCGGCGATGATCCTGCGCATTTCCGCCTCGATCGCGGGCAGGTCTTCGTCGGTAAAAGGCCGGTCCCTGGGGGCGAAGTCGTAGTAGAAGCCGTCGTCGGTCGAAGGGCCGAAGGTGATCTGCGTACCCGAGAACAGCGCCTGTACCGCTTCGGCCAAGATATGCGCGAAATCGTGCCGCGCGAGTTCAAGCGCGTCCGCCTCGTCCCTGCTGGTGACGAGGGCCAGTTGCGCATCGCCCGTGAAAGGAAGGCTGAGATCGACCAGATCGCCATCGATCCGCGCGGCCAGCGCCGCCTTCGCCAGACCGGGTCCGATGGCGGCAGCCACGTCTGCCGGGGTCGATCCCTCTGGCATTTCGCGGACCGAACCATCGGGCAGGCTGATCTTGAACATCTGGGACATCGAAGCTCGTCTTTCCTGTTCCCGGCGTTGCCGGACTATCGCGCGGGCCATGGCACAGGCGCGCGCGCTGGTGAAGCGTCGGCGTCTGTTAAATGGCTTCGTTTCGGGAAAGTGACGCCGCCTCGCCCGAAACCCGGGCGACGGTGGCTGTCGTCCTCAGGACGCGACCGACCGTGCCCGGGCTGGCCGGGTAGTCTTGGTAGTGGTCGTTGTCGCACCATGCGTCATGACGCCGATGTAGCGATTCGCTGCGGACGAGTCGAGGTCCGTCGCATTGCCAGCCTCAATGCAGCGTGGGAGGCGGTGATCGCCGTTCGGCCAAGCGTCCCAACACGGTGATCGTCAGCCACCCCGCCGTCATGCAGACCCACGGCATGACCGGATAGTGAAACCGCGACTGGCCGGAAAAGACGATGCAGATCAGCGTCGGATAGACGGCGATGCCATAAGGCAGCAGCCACCAGCCGATCCAGCGTTGCCCGTCGCGGCGGCGTCGCGCGATCATGACGAAGAAGGCTGCGGCGAAAGCCAGCATCAGCAGCACATAATACCCCTGATTGACGATCCTGAACGCGCGATAGACCAGTTCGAACCGCGCGTAACCGGGGGCGCCGCCCTGATACGCCCACTCCGCCTCGCCATCGGGCAACCACAGGCGCATCAGCTTCTTGGGAATCAGCTTCACGAAGCGATCCGGATGGGTGGTGATCCATTCTATCGCCAGCCGCCGGGCTTCGGCATCGCGGGCGACTTCGTCCAGACCGGGTCGCGCCATCAGTTCCTTCACAACCGGGGCGTCGGGCGAATAATCGCCTGTCGCGGTGTCGTGGTTTCCTGTCAGCAGAGTGTAGCCGCCGTTGGTGGAAACCGCGACCCAGTGGCCCAGCTGCGAATGATTGCGGATTGTCCACGGCAACACCGTCAGCGCTGCGAGGGCGACGACCAGCAGCCCTTCACCCAGCAGCCCCGGCAGGCGGCGCCAGAGGTTGCCTGTGCGCAGCCACTCGATCGCAAAGAGCAGCGGCACGACCACCAGCGTCTGCGCCTTTACCAGCGTGGCGATGCCGAACAGCACGCCTGCGCTGACCAACTGCCAGCGGTGCGTGCGCGTCACGATCACCCAGCATCCCGCCATCAGCAGCGCTGTGTAGAAAACTTCGGTCAGCGCCAGCGGGACGTAGCCGATGGCATTCGGATAGACCGCCAGCAGTAGCAGCCCGGCGCGAGCCGCCGCCTCGGAACCGAACAGACGCCGTCCCAGCGCCAGCGTCGCCACGCCGATCAGCATCGCGCTGACCAGATTGAACAGGCCGAGAGTCACCAGCGAAGCGCCGAACTGCGCGAACACCAGCGAGAGGGCGATTGGCCACCCCGCCGGCCAGAACGCGGTCGGCGACCCGGCATTGTCGAGATAGCCTTGCCCCGCCGCCAGGCTTGCGGCCCGCAAATAGTACCACTCGGCATCGGAGGTCGGCGCCACGTCGATCAGCAGTACCGCCGCTCGCAGCGCGAAATAGACGGCCCAGATGCCCAGCAGCACGGACTTGTCGGTGGCGAACCACTCCAGCCGCAGGGCGAGGCGGGACGGGCGGGAGGGGAAATGGATGACCTTGGCGCTCATGGAAGCGGACCTCTAGCTGCGCAGGCTTAAGATCGCATTATGCAATCGTCGTCCAGTCGAATGATGGCTTTGCCTTTACCGTCGCAAAGGGAGTCTTTGTTGGATCGCGCTTGCCCTTGGCGCGATGCGTTCCCACTAACGGGGGATGACATCGACGCGTTTTCTCGATCTGCCGGACGGACGGTCCCTCGCCTATCGCTTCACTCCCGGGACCGGACCGGTCATCGTGTTCCTGCCGGGCTACATGTCCGACATGGCGGGGTCCAAGGCCACCGCGCTGTTCGAAATGGCGCAGGCAAGCGGCCTGCCGTGCCTCCTGTTCGACTACTCGGGGTGCGGCGAAAGCCCCGGATACTTCGGCGAAGGCACGCTGTCGCGCTGGACGGGCGAAGTCCTTTCCCTGATCGCCGCGCTTGAAAACGATGAGAAGATCGTGCTGGTCGGATCGTCGATGGGTGGCTGGGTGATGTTGCTGGCGGGGCTGGCGCTGAAGGAGCGGCTGGCCGGTCTGGTCGGCATCGCGGCGGCGCCCGACTTCACCGACTGGGGCATCGCGCAAATGGACAAGGCGCTTCTGGCCGATGGCGAAACCATCTTCGAAGACAATTCCTACGGCCCCGAACCGACGCCGACCCATCCCGGATTCTGGGCCGATGGGCAGGCGAACCTGCTGCTGGAGCGGGAAATCGCTATCGATGCGCCGGTGAGGCTGATCCACGGCCAACGCGATGCCGATGTGCCGTTCGACATATCCTTGCAATTGGCCGAGCATCTGCGTTCAGCCGACGTGCAGGTCACGCTGATCAAGGATGGCGATCACCGCCTGTCACGCGATTCCGACATCCGCCTGCTGCTGCGCACGGTTGCCGAACTGGTGCTGCCCCGCGCGGTGGATTCATCGGAGTCCTGATCCATGCCCCTGCTGACCATCCTCCTCCCGCTGCTCGCCCAGGTCGGCCCGGCCTCTGCCCTGCCGAGCATGCGTAATCCCTATGCCTCCTCGCTGCCGCTGGAGATTATCGAAAAGAAGCAGGACGAAGCGGCGAAGCGCGCTCGCGAGGCGCAGAACGTGGCGCTGCCTTCCTCACAGGCATCCGGTGGCTGCATGAGCGCCGTGGAAGCAAACGCTGAGAAATCCGCCGAGCTGGCGCGCAGTGCGTTGAACGACGCCATCGGCCGTGAACGGGTGCGCGCGGGCCTGTGCCTTGGAGTGGCGTTGAGCACACTCGATCGCTGGGACGAGGCGCGCAGCGCATTCACCAACGCACGCGACGCGGCCGACGCAGCCGATCACGCCAGCCGCGCGCGGTTGGGAGCGATGGCGGGCAATGCGGCGCTGGCGAACGGTCAGGCGGGCGAGGCACTTGCGCTGCTGGGTCCGGCTGCTACCGAGGCGAAGATCGTTGGCGATGCGGACCTTACCGCGTCGATCGCGCTGGACCGCGCACGGGCGCTGGTGTCCGTAAAGCAGCCGGGTGAGGCAGCCGCCGCATTGGCCGAAGCGCGGGCCGCTCAGCCGGACAACGCGCAGGCCTGGCTGCTGTCCGCCACGCTCGCCCGTCGACAGAACGACCTGACGCTGGCCCAGACCCAGATCGAAAAGGCGGCCACGCTCTCCCCGCAAGATCCCGAAATCGGGCTGGAGGCGGGCGTCATCGCCATGCTGTCCGGCAACGAAACAGCCGCTCGTCGCAGCTGGAATTCCGTCTTGGCGGCCGGACCAGACAGCGATGCCGCCGCCACCGCCAGGAAATACCTCGCCCAGCTCGGCCCCGAGCAGGCAAAAACCAAGGCTACGCCATGATCCCTATCTCCGTCCTCGACCTCGTATCGGTCCGTGAAGGTGGCACTGTCGCCCAAGCCCTCGACATTTCCGTTGCCACCGCACAGGCAGCTGAACGCGCGGGGTACAAGCGATATTGGGTGGCGGAACATCACGGCATGGACGGGATCGCGGGCGGCGCCACATCGGTGGTGCTGGCTCATCTCGGCAATGCGACCTCTAAGATCCGCATCGGATCGGGCGGGATCATGCTGCCCAACCACACCCCTTATGTGATCGCCGAGCAGTTCGGCACGCTGGCGGCCCTGTTTCCGGGCCGCGTCGATCTGGGACTGGGCCGTGCGCCGGGTGCCGACGGCAGGCTGGCGCAGGCGCTGCGCAAGGATATCCACGCGGCGGCGGAGCGGTTTCCGAACGACGTGGTGGAATTGCAGGCACGCTTTGCCGGGCAGGCTGCAGGCGGTGTGGCATCGCCTCAGGCAGCGGGCGCCGATGTGCAGATGTGGATCCTTGGCTCCAGCCTGTTCGGAGCGCAGCTGGCGGCGATGCTGGGCATGCCTTACGCCTTTGCTTCCCACTTCGCGCCCGCCGCGCTGGAAGAGGCCGCCCGCGTCTACCGCGAGCGCTTCCAACCTTCCGAGACGCTGGATCGCCCTCACTTCATGGCTGCGATCAACGTGGTGGCGGCCGATACCGATGAAGAGGCGATGTACCTTTCATCTTCTACCGACCAGAGCTTCGTCGCCTTGCGCACGGGCAATCCGGGTCGCTTGCTGCCGCCCGTTCGAGGGTATCGCGACAGCATTCCCGCTGCCGCGCGGGCGATGCTGGAGCAGGTCCGCTCGGTAAGCGCCATCGGCAGCCCGCAGACGGTTCGGGCGGGGATCGAGGAGTTCGTCGCCCGCACCCAGGCCGACGAGTTGATCGTCAGCATCGCCACCTACGACCCTGCGGCGCAGCTTCGTTCGCTGGAATTGACGATGGAATCACTGGGCCGCACCGCTGTGATGGCGTGAGGTGCGATAGGCGATGATCGCAATATCGTATCGCGACAGGCATTGACCCGACGATAAAATTGCTGGAATTCCCCGCCATGGAAAAATCAGACGTCGTCATCGTGGGAGCGGGACATGGCGGAGCGCAGTGCGCGCTCGCCCTTCGCCAGAACGGGTTCACCGGAACCATCACCGTCATCGGACGAGAAGCGGAGTATCCGTACGAACGCCCGCCCCTCTCCAAGGAATACTTCGCGCGGGAGAAGACGTTCGACCGGCTTTACATCCGGCCACCGACGTTCTGGGCGGAAAAGGAAGTGACCTTCCGCCTCAGCACCGAAGTGACCAAAGTTGACGCCAAGACAAAGGAACTGACCCTCTCCAACGGATCGAGCCTGGAGTACGGCAAGCTGGTTTGGGCAACAGGCGGCGATCCGCGCCGGCTTTCCTGCGGCGGTGCGGACCTGGCCGGGGTTCACGCAGTGCGCACACGCGAGGATTGCGATACCCTGATGGCGGAAGTCGACGCCGGGACCAGGAATATCGTTGTCATCGGTGGCGGCTACATCGGAATGGAAGCCGCAGCGGTCCTCTCCAAGCTCAAGCTCAACGTCACCCTGCTGGAAGCGCTGCCCCGCGTATTGGCGCGCGTTGCCGGTGAAGAGCTTTCCGCCTTCTACCAGGACCAGCATCGTGGCCACGGCGTCGATCTGCGGACCGGCGTCGCGGTGGATTGCCTGGAAGGCGACGGCCACCGGGTTACCGGCGTCAAGTTGGCCGATGGCGAAGTGATCCCGGCCGAAGCGGTGATCGTGGGCATCGGCATCGTTCCGGCGGTAGGCCCACTGATCATGGCGGGGGCTTCGGGCGCCAATGGCGTGGATGTCGACGAATTCTGCCGTACGTCACTGCCTGATGTCTATGCGATCGGTGACTGTGCCGCGTTCGCCTGCGACTATGCGGGCGGCACGGTCATGCGGGTGGAATCCGTGCAGAACGCCAACGACATGGCGACCTGCGTTGCAAAGGCGATCTGCGGCGATGAGAAGCCGTACAAGGCCTTCCCGTGGTTCTGGTCCAACCAGTATGACCTGAAGCTGCAGACCGCCGGCATCAATGTCGGGTTCGACAAGACGATCGTACGCGGCAATCCCGATGATCGCAGCTTCTCGGTCGTCTACCTCAAGGAAGGCCGTGTCGTTGCGCTCGATTGCGTAAACATGGTCAAGGACTACGTGCAGGGGCGCAAGCTGGTGGAAGCGGGCGCCAGCCCCGATCAGGACGCGCTCGCTGATCCGGCCACTCCGTTGAAGGAACTGGTGCCCTGATCAGCCGCTGACCGTGCGGCGATCCTGTTCCAGCCGATCGCGCGCCCAGCGGGCGGCGTCGGCAACGACCGGATCGGCATCGTCGCACAGCGGCTCGACCTGCGAAAGCAGTTCCGGCTGGCTGCTGTTGCCTGCCGCATAGAGGCAATTGCGGACGAAACGGTTGCGACCGATCCGCTTGACCGGGCTGCCTGAAAAGAGTGTCCGAAACGCCGCATCGTCCAGCGTCATTAGGTCGGCCAGATTGGGCGCGGTGAGTTCGGCCCGCGGCAGGAATGCCTGCATGGTGTGCGCCTGCTGGGCGAACTTGTTCCAAGGGCACACCGCAAGGCAATCGTCGCACCCGTAGATCCGGTTTCCCAGCCCCGATCGCAAATCCTCCGGCACTGGCCCCTTGTGCTCGATGGTAAGATAGCTGACGCAGCGCCGGGCATCCAGGCGATAGGGCGCGGGGAATGCGCCGGTCGGGCAGGCGTCCTGACAGGCCCGGCACGATCCGCAGCGATCGCGGCCCGGAGTCGACGGGGCCAGTGGCAACGTAGTGTAGATTTCGCCCAGGAACAGCCAGCTGCCATGATCGCGGCTGACGACGTTCGTATGTTTCCCCTGCCAGCCAAGCCCGGCTGCCGCAGCAAGGGGCTTTTCCATGACCGGTGCAGTGTCGGTGAAGACTTTGACGCCGACGCCGCCCTGCGCCGCGCCCAATCCGCGCTTGTCTCCTTCGTTCACGATCCAGCGCGCGAGATGCTTCAGGGCCTTTTTCACGACATCGTGATAGTCCGCACCCTGCGCATAAGTGGAAATGCGCCCGATCTCGGCATGCGCTTCTAATCGCAGCGGGTCGGCGGCGGGGGCGTAGCTCATGCCCAATGCAATTACGCTGCCCGTTTCCGGCCACAACCCTTGAGGGCTACGGCGATGATGGGCGCGCTCTTCCATCCAGCCCATCGTCCCGTGCATGCCCGCCGCCAGCCATGCCTCAAGCCGGGCCGCCCGCGCATCGTCCGTCTGCGCCGACGCGATCCCGAACGCGCAGAACCCAAGCGCGCGCGCCTCACGCTCCATCTGCTCCACAAATTCGCTTAGCTCGCCCTTAACCAGGTCTGCGCCATCAAGGGCGCTCGTGCTAGAGCCGGGGACCGTCATGAATGCGCAAGTAGGAGATCCCAGGTTGACCGGCAATCCATCGCATTCATCCTCACCCCCCGACGCGGCCCGCCCACTGGCGATCGAAGCGCGCGGTCTGATGAAGCGATTCGACGATTTCACGGCCGTCGATGGTGTCGACCTGTCCGTGCCCGTCGGGTCGATCTACGGCATCCTCGGCCCCAACGGTGCGGGGAAGACCACTACCTTGCGGATGCTTTTGGGGATCATCGAGCCCGATGCCGGATACCGCCGGATTCTGGGTGCGGACCGTCCCCATGCCGTGGCCCATTCGATCGGCTATCTGCCGGAGGAGCGCGGGCTTTACCCTGCCATGAAGGCGACCGAAGCGATCGCGTTTCTGGGCGCGTTGCGCGGCCTGCCGCTTAATGAAGGTCGGCGCCGAGCCCATGAAATGCTGGAGCGGCATGGGCTTGGCTATGCCGCTGACCGGCAGATCCGCAAGCTGTCCAAAGGCATGGCGCAACAGGTGCAGATCCTCGGCACGCTGGTCCACCGTCCGAAGCTGGTGATCTTCGACGAGCCGTTTTCCGGCCTCGATGCGCTCAACCAAGGCAAGCTGGAGACGATGATGCGCGGGTTGGCCGACGATGGCACCACCGTCATCTTCTCCACCCATGTCATCGCCCATGCCGAGCGCTTGTGTGACGAAGTGGCGATCATTGCTGGCGGCAAAGTGCCGTTCGCGGGGCCGGTCGATGTCGCACGCGATCGGATCGCGCCGCAGGTGCGCCTAGAAACCCGGGCAACGGAGGGGGCATGGCGGGCAGCGCTCCCGGTTGACGCCCGGCGTGAAGGGCAGTTCTGGCTGTTTGCCCTGCCGCCTTCCGGCATAGAACCTTTGTTGCGCGCCCTGATCGAGGGCGAGGCAGGGATCCTTTCCCTCTCGATCGAGCGGGCCGGGCTGCACGATGCCTTCGTCGCCATCGCGGGGGAGGCCGCCGCTCGTGCGCTCAATGAAGAAAAGCCGGAGGAGCCGCGCTGATGAATCCTGACGCATCGTATCAGGCTCCGCATCGCGGGCGATTGTCGACGCTGGCGGCTGCCTGGGTAGTGGCGCGGCGAGATTTCACAGCGATCCTGTTTTCGCGCTCCTTTTTCTTTTTCTTGCTGGGGCCGCTGTTTCCCATCGTCGTCGGTGCATTGGCGGGCAGCGTGGGGAACCGGGTGGAGCAATCGGTGGACCGACCGGAAGTGGGCATCGTCATGACCGCGCCCGATGCCGAGGCGATGATCCGGACGCGTAAGGACCTGGCCGAACGGCTCGGGCAGGGCCTGCCCAACCTGGTCGTCATTCGCCGACTGGAAGCGGGCGAAGCGGTCGATCCAGCGCGGATCATGGCGCAGGCGGGGGGCAATGTCGCGGCGGTACTGTCCGGCACAACCGCAGCACCGGTGCTTACCGGGCCGCGTGACCAGACTGCTGCTTGGAAAGGCGACATCGCCATGATCGCGGCCCACGCGCGCGATGGGCAGCTGTCCGACTGGCCCAACGTCCGGGTGGAGGCGACCGCCACCAGCCAAGTGAAGGATCACAAGAGCCAGCTGCGTACTGCTCAGGCCGCGCAGACGCTGCTGTTCCTGCTAACGATGATGCTGGCGGGCATGGTGCTGTCCAATCTGGTCGAGGAAAAGGGCAACAAGATCATCGAAGTGCTGGCCGCCGCGATCCCGATGGAGGCGGTATTCTTCGGCAAGCTTTTCGCGATGCTCGGCGTGTCGCTCGTCGGTATCTCGGCATGGGGGGCGGTGGGCGGTGCGATCTATCTTGCCGCCGGATCGGAGATCCCGACGCTGCCCAGTCCCGCTGTGGGCTGGCCCATGCTGATCGGGCTTGGCATTCTCTATTTCGCGATGGCCTATCTGCTGCTCGGATCGGTGTTCCTGTCGGTCGGCTCGCTGGCAAGCACGGTGCGCGAGGTGCAGACACTGTCCATGCCGGTGACGATGATGCAGCTGGTCCTGTTCTTCTTCGCGACGTTCGCCATGACCCAGCCGGGCAGCGCAATTGAAATTACGGCAGCGATCTTTCCCTTCAGTTCGCCGTTTGCGATGCTGGCGCGGGCTGCACAGAATCCCTCGATCATCGTCCATATGTTGGCTCTGGTATGGCAGGGCCTGTGGGTCGTCATCCTCGTTCGGATGGGCTCTGGCCTGTTCCGCAAGCGGGTGATGAAGTCAGGCGGGCAGGGCGGATCGGGACGGAATTGGAACCCGTTGCGCAAGCGCGGTGAAGGTTAAGTCAAACGCAGTCCAGTGATTGAATAACGGCGCGCCATAGCCACATCAGTCTATCGCATAGGAGCCTTGCGTCATGTCCTTACCCACCACTCGCCGCATGCTGCTCGCCTGGCTTGGCGCGGGCGCTGCGCTTCCTGTCCTCTCTGCCTGCGGAAGCGGCCATGCAAAGGCAAAGGTGTATCCGGTCAGCTTCTCGGATGCAGAGTGGCGTCGCCGACTGACCCCGGCGCAATACCGCATCCTGCGACAGGAAGGGACGGAGCGTGCCTACACCTCTCCCTTGAACAAGGAGCACCGAGCGGGCACCTTCGTGTGCGCTGCCGATGGCAATCCGCTCTTTTCCTCACGCACCAAATTTGAAAGCGGTACGGGCTGGCCCAGTTTTTTTAGACCGCTGCCCGGAGGCGTAGGCACTTCGCGCGATTCGACCCTTGGCATGACGCGGACGGAAGTTCACTGCGGTCGCTGCGGAGGGCATCTGGGCCACGTCTTTGACGACGGCCCGCCGCCTACGGGCAAGCGGTACTGCATGAACGGCGATGCCATGGAGTTCCGCGCGGCGTAGCGGCAGCCTACAGCTGCGGCTGCATGCGAAACACACGCTGCGCAAGTTCGTCCAGGCTCATAACCTGGCGGAAGACCATTCCGTATGCAGGCTGGTCGCGCCAGCAGATCGTGGCCTCGAACGTTGGCAGTTCATCTCCGTCGATTCGTAACTGCTGCCCGATCGCCAGATGGACGTCGGTTTCTATCCGGGCGCCCTGCCGTGACAGATTGCACAGACGAGCCGGCGTGATCGTACCGGAGACGGTGATGCGAACGGGATTGTCCACCGTCACCCGGATCGGACGCTTGGGATAAGGTCCGACTTCGGCGATAAAGCGATGTACGTCGATCGGCTGGATGAACCGGAAACCAGCCTCGCCATCGCGTTCCCACACGAGATCGACGCCGAAGCATTCGCCCGTGGCACTTTCGAGAGCGAGGTGGCGCAATCCAGCCAGTGAATGGAACAGGCGCAGACGTACTCCCGTTTCCGAGATGTCACGCACGATGCACAAGTATTCACCGTTTGGGCCCACCAACTTGGCGGCGCGTAGCAGCAGGGCGAAACGCGGGGTCGCGCGCAGGTCTTCTACAGATTGTACACTCTGGGCGGACTGGCGGTCCGTTAGAATCATGACGCAAGCTGCCCCTTCGATACGCCCCTGAACATATGGCGGCGCAATACTATTACAGTCATCGCGCGGCAGGCGTGTGCTGAATGAGATAACCCGGCGCAAGTTACCTGAACCTAAACACAGCTGACTTCTCAGGATAAACTGAAGCGAGATCGGCGCAAGTACTGCATGATGCCAATAGTTTGGTGCGGGCGGCGGGACTCGAACCCGCACTGGAATCCCAAACGGATTTTAAGTCCGCAGCGTCTACCATTCCGCCACGCCCGCACGAGCAACTGCCTAGGATTTGCGTTCCCTAGCGTCCCGTTTTCGTCGGTGCAATCCGGGATGGCAGTATCATCGTCGATAGCAGAAATTGGTGCCGAAGCGGTTCTTGTTGTTCTGGTGAGCCTGCAAAACTCATTCCACGTTCAGGCGGACTCGCATTTCCTTGCCCGGCTTGAAGTAGGGAACACGCTTTTCTGGAACTTCCACGCTTTCGCCGGTCCGAGGGTTGCGGCCTTTGCGACCGTCGCGATGACGGGTGGAGAATGCGCCAAACCCTCGCAGTTCAACCCGGCCGCCATCGGCCAGACGCTGTCCGATCTCGTCGAAAAAGGTGTCGACCACGCGCTCCACATCCTCAGCGCGCAATTCGGGATTGTCCTTGGCCAGTGCCTGCAGCAATTCGGACCTGATCATCCCAAAATTCCCCCGAAAAAAACGCCGAGCCGCATCGGCAAATAAAGTTGCGCGGCACCGTCCCCGTCCGGCTTGAAAATGCCACCAAGCGCGACTCTGCGCAATGGGCGGGTTTACCTGTGTTAAATTGGACATTCCGGCAAGAGGCTCAGCAAAAAAGCGCGGGCATCCGCCCATTTACAGCGCCAAAATGTGCGCTAACCTCCTCTTTTTGCACCGAAGCCAGCGAATGCTGCCTTCGGATGCGGGTCCAAAAAGCAAATAAGCAAGGGCAGGAACGGCATGAAGGACATGGCGCTTTGGAATGAAGGGGATTGGATCGCTGCGATCGGGGCGATTTTCCTGTTCGCGGTGCTGGCGATCGGCGGAGTCATCGCCACGCGTAAGAGCGAGGAATTCGTCGGTCATCCCCGCGGCCTTTTCGTCCTCTTCTACGCCGAGATGTGGGAGCGTTTTTCCTACTACGGCATGCGGGCGCTGCTGATCCTGTACCTCACCAAGTTCTGGTTGTTCTCGGACGGACCGTCGAACCTGATCTACGGCGCTTACACCAGCCTGGTGTACATCACCCCGGTGCTCGGGGGGTACTTGGCCGACCGCTGGCTGGGGCAGCGCAAGGCGGTGCTGTTCGGTGGCATCGTCCTGGCGCTGGGACATCTGTTCATGGCTTACGAAGGCTTGCAGGGCGTTGCCGACCCGGCAGTGAAGCAAGCAGACCCGGCGATCAACGTGTTCTGGCTGGCGCTGTCGCTGATCATCGTGGGTTCGGGCTTTCTGAAAGCGAACATCTCGGTCATCGTCGGCCAGCTCTACAAGATGACCGATACGCGGCGCGATGCGGCGTACACGATCTTCTACATGGGCGTGAACACAGGCGCCGCGCTGGGCACGATCCTGGTCGGCTATCTGGGTGAAACCATCGGCTGGTCGTGGGGCTTCGGGCTGGCGGGCATCGGCATGGTGCTCGGCCTCATCATCTTCGTCGTCGGACGTCCCGCTCTTCAGGGTCGGGGCGAGCCACCCAAGGTGCTGGCGAAGAACCGCGAGATCATGCTGTACGCCACGGGCGCGGCAGCGGTGGCGGTAATCTGGTTCCTGATCCAATACGTGTCGGTGATCCAGAACCTGCTCATCGTATCGGGCGTGCTGATGCTGGCCTACACCCTCAAGGAGGCCTTCAAGCTGCCGAAGGAACCGCGCGAGCGGATGTTCGCCATCCTGTTCCTGATCGCCCTTAACCCGATCTTCTGGGGCCTGTTCGAACAGGCCGGCGGATCGCTGAGCCTCTACACCGACAAGTTCGTGGACCGTGGCGGCGTACCGACCAGCCTCTTCCAGTCAATCAACCCGATCTACATCGTCCTGTTCGGTCCGCTGTTCGCAGCCCTGTGGCAGTATCTGGGCAAGAGAGGCATCGAGCCGTCGGCACCGGCCAAGTTCGGTCTGGCGCTGGTTCAGGTCGGCCTGGGCTTCCTGGTCTTCGTCTGGGGTGCGAAAAGCGGTGATCCCACCGCGATGACGTCGGTCCTTTTCGTGTTCCTGATCTACGCCCTTCACACGACCGGCGAGCTTTGCCTGTCGCCCGTGGGCCTGTCGGCAATGACGCGCCTATCGCCGGTCCACCTCGGCAGCTTCATCATGGGCGCGTGGTTCTACATGACGGCGGTCGGCAACTTCGTGGCGGGCAAGATCGGCGAGGCGACCGGCGGCGAGGGCGGCGTGATGAGCAAGGACCTGACGCTGGAGATCTACTCCAAGATCGGTTGGGTCACCGTGGGCGTTGCCGTGGTGGTTCTCGCCCTGTCGCCACTGGTGAAGCGCTGGATGCACCTTGGCACCCTGGGCGACCGCATGAGCGACCATGACCTTGCCGGGGAAGCCGGGCTGGGACTGGAAGCGCAGGAAGCGGGCATGCACCCGGCCAAGCGGGACTGACGGGGGGCGGGGGTGTGCAGGGGGGTATGCCCCCTCGCTATCGCCACCCTAACTCAGTTCAGGGTAACGGGTCGAATAACGACAGTCCCTCCACAACGCCAAAAAAGCGCCCGCAGGCACGCGTCATCCTCCGCTGGCGAGTGCGGAGCTAACGCCATCTGAAAACGCAAAGGCGACATTGGGGGCAACATCGGGCCGGCGTTGTGGGCGCCCATGCTGGGGCGCGCTGGATGTTTGCCTTCTCGTGCGAATGGCCGGGTAGGGGCAAAGACAGCCCGGCTCGGCTGGGTATTTTAAGGACCGATCGCTTCGCCTGCCGCTTCGTGCTCGCAACGGGTGCAGGCTGAGGGGACGGATCGGAGTACCTGCTCCTTAGCGGGAACAGGAGTGCCGAAGGCCACGATGGATCGATCCGGGCAATAAGGGCGCATGGATGGCGTGATCACGACTGACGAGACGCAACCCCGGCCCACGACGCCGACCCGAAACACCACCGGAGCCTGTGTACGGCAGACCCGGCAGATGGTGCGGCATATAACCTATTTGGTTATTAAAGTCAAGCTCGCGCTTGATCCACGCCCGCGCTGTTGTGCCGCAGGGCCTTCAGCACCGTGTCGATGATCTGCGGGGCATTGAGCCCCGCTTCGTCATACTGCGCTTCGGGCTTATCGTGGTCCTGGAAGACATCGGGCAGGCGCATGGTACGAATCTTGAGGCCCGCATCGGTCAGCCCTTCATCGCTCGCCATCGTCAGGACGTGAGCGCCAAGACCGCCGATCGATCCTTCCTCCACCGTGACGATCACTTCGTGGCTCAGCATCAGGCGCCGGATCAGGTCGGTGTCGAGCGGTTTGACAAACCGCAAGTCGGCCACCGTGGTGGACAGGCCCTTGGCTTCCAACTGGTCGGCGGCTTTGAGGGCCTCACCCAAGCGAGTACCGAGCGAGAGCAGCGCCACTTTGCTGCCTTCGCGGACGACGCGGCCCTTGCCGATTTCAAGCGCCTGCGGAACCTCGGGAAGCGCCACGCCTTCGCCGTTGCCGCGCGGATAGCGAAAGGCGATCGGGCCCGAATCGTGCAGCGCGGCCGTGTGGACCATGTGGACCAGTTCCGCCTCATCCGCCGCAGCCATCACCACCAGATTGGGCAGTGTCGCCAAATAGGTAACATCGAACGATCCGGCATGCGTCGCGCCATCCGCGCCGACCAGCCCGGCGCGGTCGATCGCGAAGCGCACCGGCAGGTTCTGGATCGCCACGTCATGGACCACCTGGTCGAACGCGCGCTGCAGGAAGGTGGAATAGATCGCGCAGAACGGCCGCATCCCCTGCGCGGCCAGTCCTGCTGCGAACGTAACCGCATGCTGCTCGGCAATGCCGACATCGAAGCTGCGATTCGGGAACTGGGCGGCGAACTTGTCCAGCCCGGTGCCCGATGGCATCGCCGCCGTGATCGCGCAGATCGTGGGATCGCGAGTGGCTTCCGCTGTCAGCGCCTTGGCGAAGACTCCGGTGTAGCTGGGCGGGCCGGCCGGAGCCTTGGCTTGTTCGCCCGTCACGACGTTGAACTTCTGTACTCCATGATACTTGTCGGCTGCTTCTTCGGCCGGGACGTAACCCTTGCCCTTTTGCGTCACGACATGGATCAGGATCGGCCCTTCCGCCGCATCGCGCACGTTTTCCAGAACCGGCACCAGCGCTTCCAGATCGTGCCCGTCCAGCGGGCCGACATAGTAGAAGCCAAGCTCTTCGAACAAAGTGCCGCCCATCGCCATGCCGCGCGCGAATTCGTCTGTTTTCTTGGCGGCGACATGCAAGGGGCGGGGCAGGCGGCGGGCGAACTTGCGCGCCAGTTCGCGCAGGCCCAGAAACTTGCCCGAGGACACCAGTCGCGCCAGATAGGCCGACAGGCCGCCTACCGGCGGCGCGATCGACATATCATTGTCATTGAGGATCACGACGAGGCGGTTGCCCGCTTCGCGCGCATTGTTCATCGCCTCATAGGCCATGCCCGCGCTCATCGCGCCGTCACCGATCACGGCGATCCCGCGCCCCGGGGTGCCCTTGATTTTGTTGGCGATGGCAAAGCCCAGGGCCGCCGAAATAGAGGTGGAGCTGTGCGCCGTACCGAACGGATCGTATTCGCTTTCCGACCGCTTGGTGAAGCCTGACAGACCACCGCCCTGGCGCAAGGTGCGGATACGATCGCGGCGGCCCGTCAGGATCTTGTGGGGATAGGCCTGGTGACCCACGTCCCAGATAAGGCGATCGTCCGGCGTGTTGAACACGTAATGGATGGCGACGGTCAGTTCGACTACGCCCAGGCCGGAACCGAGATGGCCGCCGGTCTGGCCGACGGCGGAAATCATCTCGCTGCGCAGTTCGTCTGCAAGCTGGCGCAATTGTGCGGGCTTGAGCGTGCGCAGGGCCTCAGGGGTGGGAACCGTATCGAGCAGGGGCGTGGCCGGGGTGGCATTCATTGATCGGGCCTTACACGCTTGTGACTTTGATGTCGATTAACGCGCCGAATAGCCAATCGGGCCGCCGCTGCAAGGCTGCACAAGAATTTCATGCAACCTGGACGACGTCCCTGCCGACCATGCAGGTAGCTGGTCTAGCTGCAACCGGCGCAGGTGCCGCGCAGTTCCACGACGGGGCGAACGTCTGCAAATCCGGCGCTTCGCGCTGCAGTGACGAGCGCGCCGGTCAGCTTGTCGTCATCGATGTGAACGGCCTGACCGCAGCTGTCGCAGATGAGGAAGATGCAATCGTGCTGGCAGCCGGGGTGGCTGTTGGCGACATAAGCATTGGCGCTCTCCACCCGCCGCGCCAAGTTTGTGCGAACGAACAAATCGAGGATGCGATAGACGCTGTTGGGTGCAACGCGCTTTCCGCGCAGGCTCGATACCGATTCCGCCAGATCGTATGCGGACGCCGGGCGGTCTCTTTCAGCGAGGGCCGAAAAGACATCGGCGCGCATCTCGGTCCACTGTTCGCCCGCATCGACCAGTGCCGTGCGGGCTTCGTTGACGAGATTCGCGCCGGAATGTTCGTGGTGATCGTGATGGGCGGACATGGTGCCCATATGGGGCTTTGCGCCCTGCTGCGCAATCTGGCGCGGCAGCGCGCGCCAGATTGGCTATAAGTTCATTCGCTGGTGGCGGCCTGAGCAGGCGGCACGATAGTGTTCGAAAGCGGCTCCATCGTGCCGAGACCCATCACGCCCAGCACTACTGCCGCTCCGCCGGCAAAGCCCAGCGCGAAGAAACGGTAAAAGTCGGCTTTGAACAGTCCCATAACAATTGCCTTCGTCAATCTCTGCGAGTGACAGACCCTTTCGCCTGTCGAGGAAAATGCGTCAGGCCCAAATGGCGAAAACAGTCTTGCCGTCTAGTGAACAGAAGACACCACTACTCGCCTTTGCGATGAACGGTTCGTCGCAGGCGGTCAGTGGCGGCAACCAAATCCGTCAATGACCATAAGCTGCAACAAAGACCGGAGGGCGATCTCCGCGATCCATTGCGCAAACGGCGATGCGCACATCCCGCCAGCCGTTGAAGCGGTCGGCCTGATAGATGGTGGGCGACAGGCAGTCGACGCCCGGTGCTCGCTTGATCGCTCCAGGTACCGATGGCCGCATCCACCATGCATCGAGGCCGCGACGAATCCCGCGCACCGCGAAATCCTCCGGTGTCGTGGTGGCGCGGGTGAGGCCGGGCAGGTGCAACAGGCGATCACGCTCCGTCGCGCTGGCATTCCAGCTGAGCAGGATTTCGCGCGATGCGCCTTTCCCATAGCCTTCGGCGAGAATCTTGCTCGGCGCTGGCGTCGGACCGGGGCCGAACAATTCGGTATAGAGCGCCCTGTCATCGGGCGAAAACGCCGATGCGCCCAGCGAGACGAGCGACAGGATCAGCACCGGCAGCGCGGCAAACGCGAAAGGCAGCGCGGCCGCTGCCAACGCCCTTCGCGGGGAACGCAGCTTGCCAAGGCGCAAGAGCACCGCCGCGATGGTCAGTCCGGCCAGAAATGCAACGACGACCATCGGGCCGAACCAGATCACCCACATGGTCGTCGATCCTTCCTTTCCTGGCGCCGGCGCAGGACCGGTCAGTGCTTGAAGTGGCGCATCCCGGTGAAGACCATGGCCAAGCCCGCCTCGTCAGCAGCGGCGATCACTTCATCGTCGCGGATCGAGCCGCCGGGTTGGATCACGGCGGTGGCCCCGGCCTCTGCAGCGGCAAGCAGGCCATCGGCAAACGGGAAGAACGCGTCCGACGCAACCGCAGACCCGACCGTGCGTGCCGCATCCCAGCCGAACTTCCCGGCAGCTTCGGCCGCCTTCATCGCGGCGATGCGCGAGGAATCGCGGCGGTTCATCTGCCCGGCGCCGATCCCGGCGGTCACCCCGTCCTTGGCGTAGACGATGGCATTGGACTTGACGTGGCGTGCCACGGTCCAGGCAAACAGGCAGTCGGCCAGTTCACGATCGGTCGGCGCGCGCTTGGTCACGACCTTTAGATCGTCAAAACCGATGGCACCTGCGTCACGGCCCTGCACCAGCAGACCACCGGTGATTGGCTTCACCGTCAGACCCGAACGGCGCGGATCGGGCAGTTCGCCGGTCAGCAGCAGACGCAGGTTCTTCTTCTTGGCGAAGAAGGCGCGTGCATCGTCGTCCGCATCGGGCGCGACCACGACTTCGGTGAAGATCTGGCAGATCGCTTCCGCCGTGGGACCATCCAGCAGCGTATTGACGGCGACGATCCCGCCGAAGGCAGAGACGTCGTCACATGCCAGCGCGCCCTGCCATGCTTCGAGCAACGAATCTGCTTGCGCGACGCCGCAAGGGTTGGCGTGCTTGACGATAACGACCGCCGGCTTCTGGCCTTTGAATTCAGCCGCCAATTCGAAGGCGGCATCGGCATCGTTGTAGTTGTTGTAGGACAGTTCCTTGCCCTGGATCTGTTCGGCCTGGGCCAACCCCTTGATGAACGGTCCGACCGGGGTGTAGAGCGCCGCCTTCTGGTGCGGGTTCTCTCCATAGCGAAGCTGGGTGGCAATGCGTCCGTTGACGCTGAGCATCTCGGGGAACTCAAGCCCTTGATCGATTTGGGCGAACCACTGCGCGATCATCGAATCGTATGCGGCGGTCTGGGCGAAGGCGCGCGCGGCCATCAGTTTGCGGAAGCCCAGCGTGGTGCAGCCATCGGTCGCTTCCAGTTCGACCAGCAGCCCTTCATAGTCCGCCGGATTGGTGACGATGGTGACGTAGGCGTGGTTCTTGGCGGCCGAGCGCACCATCGACGGGCCGCCGATGTCGATGTTTTCAATCACCTCGTCCCGGTCCGCGCCTTTCGCCACCGTCGCTTCGAACGGATAGAGATTGACGACGACAAGATCGATGGCGCCGATCGCGTGCTCGGCCATCGCGGCGGCATGTTCGGCATTGTCTCGCACCGCCAGTAGGCCGCCGTGCACGATCGGGTGCAGGGTCTTCACGCGGCCGTCCATCATCTCGGGAAAGCCGGTGATCTCGGAAATGTCTTTCACCGTCAGCCCCGCCTCGCGCAGCGCCTTGGCGGTGCCGCCGGTCGATACCAGTTCGACGCCGCGATCGCTCAGCACTTTGCCCAGTTCCGCCAGACCGGTCTTGTCTGAAACCGAAAGCAGGGCGCGGCGGATCTGGACGGTATCGGTCATCGGGCGGCTTCCTTGACGTATGGCGGATGGCGGGATTGTTGCGCGCGCCCTTAGGACGGCGGGCGCATGGGGGCAAGGGCAGTGACGGTCCAACCGTCGAGGTTGGAGGCAAAAGGGGTGACGCGGTCGCCGCCGTTAGTTAAGCGCGCGGAGCAGTTCGGACAAAGTCCGAAATTACGCTGCGACTAGGAGGTGATTGATATAAAGATGGAATTGACACTCATGATCATCATGGCGTGCTTCGCTTTCACGACGCTTGTTCTCAAGATCGTGGAAATGACGCGGCCCAAGTGATCACGGGCGGGGGATGGGCTGGCACCTGTCACCCAAACGGTAAGAGGCGCGCTACTGGCATAGCGCGCCTCTTGGAAGTGATCAAAGATGAACTTGACGCACCTTAGATAACATCGATGTAAGCGATAATCAACCGGATGGTCTGCCGCATACGGTCAGTTCATCTTCTTCAGCAGCCAGCCGAAAGTGCCGCCCCCGCGCGAGACGAGGCCCTGGATCACCAGCTGCTGCGTCGCCTGCGGGCGGCCCTGACCATCGACCCATAACGAATCCTCGAGCGATACGTCGGCGTCCTTGGCGCCGGAGCGGAACTGCCAGTACGATCCGTCCGGTAGCGACAGCGCCGCGCCCTGGCCATCGTCGGTCACGCTGACATCGACGTCAGGACCAAGGTGGAAGCGGATCGCGAAGCCGACTTTGCCGCGCTTGCCCTTGCGGCCCGAGGGCAGCAGCAGGTCTTCGCCGCGCAACTCACTGCCATCGTCGCGCAGCAGGAGAATGCGCTGATGCGTCAGGCCATAGCGGGCGGCATAGCCGTTATGGCTGCCGTCCAGACGGGTGGCCGTGGACCCGTTTTCCTGCGGCAGAGTCTTGCGGTCGATCGCCACTTCGGTGACGCCCGATCCAATCATTCCGCCGATCAGGATCGCCGTGGAATTGGCATCGTCCAGCGCCAGCGTGGAGTGCGCCGCCGTTGCGCGGAGGCCTTGCTCCAGCCGGACCGGAACCAGCCCGCCGCCGCTTGCCGCGCCGCCGCAGTTGACGATCAGGCGATGTGGACCGTGGGAAAGCTCGAACGCCAGCGTGGACGCACAGCCAAACCGGGCATGGGCGGGCATTGGCGGCGGGGCAGTGTCGAACTGCAGGATAGACTTGTGCGCCACCACCCGTTGGTATCCCCACTGCCGCACGTCGCGTAAGGGGCGGGTGCGCACGCCGCTGGCCTTGACCAGAGCCTCGACATCCTCCGCACTGACGGCCCATCCACCTTGCCAGGAGCCGAGGCCGCCATCGCCGTGGGTCAGGGCCAGCAGCGGCGGCACCAGCAATTCCACCACGCGTTCCATCGACGGTGGAGCATCCCGACGCGTCGCGTTATAGCAGTTGCGCAGCCGCACCAGCAGCGCGATCGCCTCCATCTGGGCGAGCGGGCTGCGCGACAATACGCCGCCATCGTCGCCCATCAGTTCGCCAAGCGCCTTGATCAGGCCCGCTTCACCGAACAAGCGGCGCGGGCGGCCATCGGGGAGAAGCAGCCCGGCTGCGACGATGCCGCACCATCCGGCCAGTTCAGCCAGCCCGTCCTCGGCATGGCCCACATGACGATCAAGCCAGCGCGCGGTTGCGGCGATGTGGGTGAGAGTGCGGACGCGCAGGGCCTTGTCGCCCGACAGGATCAGCGGTGCATGGGCCAACCAGTTCGCCAGCCGCGCGCCGGTATTGCCGACGCTCCAAGCCGGTCCCTTGCCAGGCTTGGCCGGGGGCTTGGGGTTCGCCTGCAGCCATGAGGTGAGGATACGCTCGGCTACCGGTGCACCCTGTTCACGCGCGGCGCATGCTTCCAGATCGGTGAGCCACGAAAACGAGTGTACGACCTTTTCCAGCGGCGGTGTGACTCGCTGCGCCCCGGCGTAATCGACCTGAGCGACCGGGGTCTTGGCGCCATGCACCAGAAAATGGCCTGCTCTGATCGCCGTGCCCGCCGCGCGATTGCCGGGGAGGGTGTTGTTCACCGTCGCCAATAGGCGAGTGCGCGCTTTCTTCCCCATGGGCGCGGACAGCATCGACCCCGGCACGCCGAAGCGGTAGGCCATGCGGATCAGCTTTTCCGAAACGCTGGCGGTGGGCGGAGAAAAGTCCACCAAAGCCAGAGCACGGCCCGGTTCGATGTGCCCCGGCTCGATTACTTCTGCCTGGGGCAGGGGAGCATGGCGGATCGGCGGCACGGCATCGGCCACGCTATCTTCCGCAGCGTCGGGATCGTTGTTCACGGCATGCTCCTCCACCGCCGGCGACAGGGGAATGTCCCGGGAAGGGTCCGGGTTCCGCGTCGCGGGGCGCAGGGGAGTGCCAAGGTTCACTCTATTCCAGACCCTTGAGGGTCTTGATGTTGGCGGCGTACTGCGAAGGACCGCCGCGGAAGGTAGCCGATCCGGCAACCAGCACATCGGCTCCGGCGGAAACGCACATCGGCGCGGTCTTGGCATCGACGCCGCCGTCCACCTCCAGCCGGATGTCGCGGCCCGACTTCTCGATCATCTTGCGCACCGCCTCGATCTTGCGAAGCTGGCTGGAAATGAAGCTCTGCCCGCCGAAACCGGGGTTCACGCTCATGATCAGGACGAGGTCGATGTCGTCGATCAGATAGTCGAGCATCTTGGCAGGCGTCGCAGGGTTCAGCGAGATGCCGGCCTTCTTGCCCAGATTGCGGATCGTTTGCACCGTGCGGTGAATATGTGGCCCAGCTTCGGGATGGACGGTGATGATGTCCGCCCCGGCATCCGCAAACGCTTCCAGGTAGCTGTCGATCGGCGAGATCATCAGGTGGACGTCGAAGGTCTTGGCCGAATGGGGGCGCAGGGCCTTTACCACGGCGGGACCGATGGTGATGTTGGGCACGAAATGGCCGTCCATCACATCGACATGGATCCAGTCTGCACCCGCTTCATCGATCGCGCGCACTTCCTCGCCCAGACGGGCGAAGTCCGCCGACAGGATCGAGGGGGAAATAAGGGGAATGGTCATGGTTAAGTAACGAGCGCTCCTCGCCGCGACGGATACGCCACCATATCTTGGGGCCACAAGCGCGGGATACACCGTTTTCCACACGCGATATTGGGTCAATCGCAACAATTAACCGAAAGATTGCGATTATCGGCAAGATGAGGCTTGCAAGAGGCCAAACGACAAGTTCAGTCGTCATTAACAGCCGATCAGGCAAATCGGAATGAACAGGATCGTCCCTCTGCTTCGGGCGTGGCTGATGCCATTGTCACATGCATGGGGCGATCACGAACGCTACATGGAAGCTGAATGACTAAAACCAATCGCAGGGGGCTTATCGCCATGTCCCATCGCACCTTTGCTATTCTGACCGGAGCTGCCCTGACATGCGTGGCCGTGCCTGCGGCCCTCCATGCAGAGCCGCGTGCGGAGTATCGCAATGAGATCCGCAACGATGTGCGCCGTTGCACCGCCGATCGCGGACCGGCCATTCTGGTCACGATCGATGGCGTGAAGTCGTCCTCCGGTAAGGTGCGCGTGCAATCCTATCGCGCCACGTCAGAAGACTGGCTCGCCAAGGGTCGGTGGCTGTCGCGCATCGAAGAGCCGGCAAAGGCCGGATCGATGACGTTCTGCGTCCCCCTCCCGGCATCGGGCACGTATGGCATTGCCGTGCGTCATGACGTGAATGGCAATGGCGGCACGGACATACGCACCGATGGTGGAGCGATGTCGAACAACCCGGCTATCAGCATCTTCAACCTGGGCAAGCCAAGCTACACCAAAGTCGGCGTGCCAGTCGGCAGCGGCGTGAAGTCGATCCGGGTGCAGATGAAGTACATGATGTAAGGGCAGTCAGCGCGCGGCGATGATCGCGCGAGCGTCCGCCAGGTCTGAAGGTTTGTCGACGTCCACCGCTGCAAGGCCGTCGCGCGCGGGAACAAGTGCGGCGCTTACGCCAATTCGGCGGCCGAGCCGCGCGATCGCATCGGCGAGGGTAAGGCGTCCGAAGGCATAGCCCGCCAGCATCCCCAGCCCGAGCCGGGCGGCGATCCGCCACGGACGTTTGCGATCCGCCTCCACCATTTTCCAGGTGTCGATCGCCCGTCCGGCGTTGTCGGTCGCCAGCAGAAACAAATTGCAGCCGGACCAGTGGCCGTCGGCAAAGCGCAAGTACGTACGCTTGCTGCCCGGCACTGCCGCCTCGATCTCCTGACGGCGCGCCAGCAGGATGGCGACGTCGCTTTCCGGCGGCGTATCCTCAACAAAATCGCGCACCCATTCTGGCTTCAGCAGCGCATGATCGCTCGTGGTGACCAGAAGCGGAGCGCCAAGTGCATCAAGGCCGATCGCCACGCTGGCGCTGGGGCCGGGGCCGGTGGCGAGCACCTCGCACCCCAGCCGCAGCGCCAGATCGCGCACTTGCTTGTCGTTGGCGGAAACCGCGATCCGCTCGATCCCGGCAGCTCGCAGGGCGGTGACGACGAGCGACAGCATCGGCCGCCCGGCCAGTTCGACCAGCGACTTGTGCGCCACCCCCTCAGCGGCGGCGACGGGATCGATAGCGCCCGGGCGGGAGCCGGCGAGGATGAGCGCGGCGGGCGTCATGTGCTGGCCTGCCGAGCCAGCGCCTTGCGACCGCGCCAGACCTGCAGCAGCACACCCGGCGCGGCCAGCACCGGGTGCCGTTCGCGCCATGGGGTCATCGCTACGGCGACACCGGTATGCCGCTCGATCTTCCAGGCAGCGTAGCGGGCCGCGCCTTCGAACGTGGTCGATGCCTTGAGCAGACGCAGGACATTGTAGGGCTTGCCGAGCCGCTGGCGACGCTTCCACCACCTGAGCGTCCGTGCGCGGAAGGCGGGCGAAAGCTGGGGGCGAAGGCGGCCATCGGCCTCTCGCGCGAAAGCGATGCCTTCCGCTTCAAGCGCCTGCGCGAGCAAGCCATCGAAATGCGCCTGATTGGCGGCGAGAATCGAATCCTCACGGCCCGCTTTCTCCACGCGAAATTCAGCGGCGTAGGTGGCGCGAAACAAGGCACGCCAGTAATCCTGCGGGGTGCCTGCATCCGGCCCGAGCGAAACGGCGAGGCGAGCGGCAGTTCGTGCGGCGAGGGCGATGGCGGCGACGATCTGCCGCTCTGCGTCGTCGTCACGGCACCATGCAAGGGCGCTGGGCTGGACGAAGCGCGCCCAGATCGTGGTGTCGATCTTTTCCCCGGCGGCAGCAGACCGGAAGGTTTCAAGTGCCATGGTCGCCACTTTGGCGCGCAGCGGTGTCCCTTCGTGATCCCATTCATGATAGCTGACGCGCGGCCAGATCCTTTCGATCTGATGGCCGGGCAGCAGCACGTAGAAATCGAGCACACCCTCCAGCGAGTGGGTCCTCAGGTTCGAGCCGTAGAAGAGCACGCCCAGCGCGCCTGAGTTTTCTGCCAGACGCTGCGCGAACGCGCGCACTTCGGGTTCGACCGACCGGGAGAGGGCGGACGCGATCCGATTATCCAGGGGCAATTCGCTCATGCCCGGCTGCATCGACTACGACTGCGGCAATTTCAAGCCTGCAGCCGTAAACGGAGGTGGGGATCAGGGTACGACGAAGTTGATCTGCGGGCCTTCGTCCAGCACATAGCTGCCTGCGGGGAAGGCTTCCCCATCGAGGATGAAGGTGCCGCCGATGTCGAGTTCGATGTCGCTGGCGGCAAAGCGCTTGGCACCGTTGCGCGTCAGGAACTTGCCCTGAAGACCAAACATGATCGCCGGCAGCAACGCCACGATCCAGCGCACTGGCGAATCGATGACCGCCAGCTTCAGGCCCGGTGAAGGATTCTTGCCGAATGGACAGGCGCCCAACGGGAAACGCTCAAACGTGGTAGCGAACGTCATGAACCGGGTGTCCGGATCGCCGCGGCCATCATAGGGCAAATGGCGCCCGCTGTTGCGATCGACGATGCGGGTGGGGACACACGCGCGCCAGACATTACCGGCACGACCGAACAGGGCACCGATGATGGCCGCCAAGATGGAGAGGCCAACGGCAAAACTGTTGAACGCGCCGCGACGGTGCGCTTCCTGCCCCGCCTCGGTAGCGAGCGAAAAAATGCCGGTGCCAAGCACGAAGCCCTGGACGCAGCGGCCTTCGCCTTGCGCAGGCGTCATCCGTAAGGGGCGACGGGCGATCGTCTTGCCGCGATGCCCGGCGGCCATCGCCTCTGCGAGCGACCAGTGATTCGGCAAGCCGAGATCGACCGCCAGCGCGTTGGTCTTGCCCTTGGGCAGAACCATCAGGGTGGGCCAGTCATTCCCAAAAATATCGGCGCCGCAAGACAGCACGTCGCGCACGGTGCCATCGCCGCCATCGACCACCAGATAGTCGATCCCGCGACGTGCGAACTCCGCCAACGTGTAATGCAATTCCTCCCGCGTACCAGGCGTCTGCGTCAGGATGTTGGAGCAATCCGCAAGTTCGGGGTTCGATCCCTTGTTGCGATGGCTGCGGGGATTGCGCACGATCCCGACGAGGGGAACGGCACGGCCACGACGGGCAGGTTGCACCACCGTGTGACCCTGAAGCGGGCCATGCTTGCCGAAGGTCGGCAGCGTTTCAAATTCGTAAATGCTTCCGTGCACGGACAGCTATGTAATGCCGCCTGCGCCAGAAATCACCCCAAAACATGCGGTGACACATAGAGGTTACAGTTCGATGTCGGCTGTTGCCCGTCGGCAACCAAAACATCCGCATGATTGCCTCTATGCGTCGCAGTCTTTACGGGCGGGCGGCATGACGCACGAAGCCAAGGCCACCCCCGTCCTGACGATGGGCGACAACCCCGTGAAGCTGTGGGGGTTGACGATGCGGCAGCGCGTTGAGCGGATCGCCCGCGCCGCCGGCCATACCGTGGTCGATCGCGCACCGGACGGGCCGGCGATTCTTTCCAACACGGCGAATGCCTGGGACCCCGCGTGGTTTGCGAACATCACTGGCCGTCCGGGAACGGTGCTGACGATTGGGGGCGTTCCGGCCCTGGCAAATGCTGCAGACGGTAACCAGGTGGCCCGAATCGCTCACGCGATGGCCAGCGGCATGGCATTGCAGGATGCTGCGGGGCTGGACGTCATCGCGTTCGAGGATGGGCCGACGATCGAGCACAAGCAGCTACGCAAGCGTGAAACACCGTTTCTGATCGCGCTCACATCCGAAACCGTCCCCACGATCGAGCGCGCTAGCTATTTCGGTGCCTATAAGGGCGTCACCGATGTCCTGACCAAGTATCTGTGGCCCGAGTGGGCGTTGGTTCTAACCCGCATCTGCGCCCGGTTCGGGATCACCCCCAATATGGTCACCTCGGTAGGTGCCGTGTTTTGCGTGGTGGCCACGATCCTGTTCGCCTACGGACATTACTGGGCGGGCATGGCAGCCGGCCTTGTGTTCATGGTGCTCGATACCGTGGACGGAAAGCTGGCTCGGTGCACCATCACCTCGTCTGCATGGGGTAACGTTTTCGATCATGGCATGGATCTGGTGCATCCGCCGTTCTGGTGGTGGTTCTGGGCGACCGGCCTCGCCACTTGGGGGCTTGCGTATGACACGGCCACTTTCTGGTGGGTGCAGGCCGCAATACAGGGCGGCTATCTGGTGCAGAGGTTGATCGAGGGCGCGTTCATCGCCCAGAACGGAATGCACATTCACGTATGGCGCCGTTTCGACAGCTGGTTTCGCCTGTTCACCGCGCGGCGCAATCCCAACATGGTGATCCTGTTCGTCAGCATGGTTTTCGCTCGCCCCGACATCGGCCTGATCGCGGTTGCCTGGTGGACCGCACTATCTTGTGTGATCCATGCCATTCGGCTGGTGCAGGCTTGGCTGGTTCGGGCGCGAGGCGGTACGATCACCTCATGGCTATCGGAGGGTTGAGCAAGTGAACGCGACCATGGAAAAATTCGGCTGGCCGGCAACGACGGTGGCCGAATTCAAACATTGGGTCGTATTGACCCGGCCCGCGCAACCCACTCTCGGCTCGCTGGTTCTTGCAGCGAAAAGCGACGCAGCCGCCTTCGGTGATCTCGAAGGCGAGGCGCACGCCGAGTTGAAGACCGTATCCACCGCCATCGAAGGCGCGCTGGCTGCTGCCGTTGACTATGCCAAACTGAATTACCTGATGCTGATGATGGTGGACCCGCATGTCCATTTCCATGTGATCCCACGCTACGAAGGCGATCGTGACTGGCAAGGTCACCGGTTTGCTGACGCAGGCTGGCCCAAGGCGCCGGATCTTGCTCAGGCGGTTACGCTGCAGCCTGCCGCTCTGGATTCACTGACAGCCTGGCTGAAGGACCACTTCGCCTGAGGAGCGCGGCTTAGGCCCAGGTGTCGGTAAGCCTTGTGGCGACCTCGATGTCGTTCAGGAAGTCGACTTCGGCCCAGTCCATCCCTTCGATCGACACGGTTCCGACTTTGCCGGTAGGGGCGATGGAATCAATGACCTTGAGGTACCAGTGTTGTACGCCTTCCGGCGTGCGCATTGCCTGCCGTACGGCCTCGCGAAACAGGTCCGCCCCTTCACCGCGGAAGGCGAGGAAGCCGATCGACTCCGCGTTGGACTGCGCGGCAGTGAGCGTCTTGCCGATGTGGACAAGGCGCCCGCCGCTCTGCCGCTCCACCTTCATGTCATCGCTGTCATAACCGTCCGGCTTCGCGTCAACGGTTACGGTGATCGGCCAGGGTTTGCCGTCCGGTCCGACCGCACCCTGCTGCACTTGCCGCACGATCTCTTCAGAAACCAGCGTATCGCCGTTGAGGATGAGGAAATCCCCCTTCATAGCCTCGCGCGCGATCCAGCAGGAGCCAAGGTTATCAGCCACCTTGAAAAACGGATTGAAACGGATGGTGATCTCCACGCGTGGATCGCGGATGGCGTTCAGGTGGTCTTCCAGCATGTCGGTCATGAAGCCGGTCACCACGTCGATCCGCTTCACTCCGCCGCGTGCGAGCATCTCTATCTGCCATTCGATCAGCGATCGGCCGGAAAAATCGATCAGGCATTTCGGGCGCTCCGCGGTGAGGGGCAGCAGGCGAGAGCCTTGGCCGGCGCTGAGGAGGATGGCGTGTTCGATCATGGGTTACTCTGCCGGAGCCGCTGGGGAGAAGCGGCGGCGTCTAGCGAAAGGCGTGCGAAAGGGAAAGCGTCGGTGCGCTGGATCACTCTGACCGATCGACGATCCTTGCCGAAGCGATAGTGATCCCTTGCAAGTGGCCGCACCCTCGTTCAAATGCACCGCAATGCCCGCTAAACGCGACCGCCGGGAGACCGCTTCTCCCCTAGGGCGGATACTTCAGAATACGGCCTGGCTGCTGGGCGGCAAGGGGTTCGGCGCCGTGTGTGGCCTGGCCTATCTTGCCATTCTCACTCGCACGCTGGGCCTCAAGGATTTTGGCCACTTTTCGCTGATTTTCGGCACTGCGCAGGCGTTGACTGCATTGGCAGGGTTTGAGACCTGGCGCGTCGTCGTCCGCTACGGCACGGAGCATCTTCACAATCAGGATTGGGACAAGTTCGGCCGATTGGGCATGCTGTGCGGCATGCTCGACGCAGTCGGCGCCATCTTCGGGTGCGCGTTGGCGGCGGTGCTGATCTATGGCTTCGCTCATATCCTTGAACTTAACCCGGCCTATATCAACGTCGCGTTCTGGTTCTGCTGTGCATCTTTGTGGGCGCTGGTTTCGGCTCCGACCGGTATCGTGCGCGCTCTCAATCGTTTTGACATGGCCGTCTACGTCGAAGCGATCGTGCCGAGCGGGCGTCTGGTCGCCGCGCTGCTGATCTGGTGGACGGGTCCCACCGTGGGTCGCTTTCTGGCGGCATGGGCGGCCGTCGATATCCTTGAGGCGATCCTTTACTGGATCACGGCCCGGCGGTTGAGCCCCAAGGCAGTGCGCATTGCCAACCTGTTCAAGTGGCGCCTTGCCTTGGAAGAAAATCCCGGGCTGGCAAGGTTCTTCCTTGTCACGTACGCTGGGTCGACCATCGACGCGGCGATGAAGAACGGGCCGCTTCTGGTGGTCGGCGGCTGGGTTGGAACGCGAGCGGCGGGCCTCTATCGGTTGGCGTCCCAGCTTTCGCAGGCATTGAGCAAGCTATCAACGCTGCTGACCCGCTCGGTCTATGCCGAAGTCGCGCGAGTGCGGGTGGCGTCCAAGGCGGCGGAGTTTCGCAAGCTCGCGCTCCAGACCAGCCTGATCGCCGGGCTGGCAGGCGTGGCGGTGGTGGTGGTCGCGGTCGTCGCGGGAGAGTGGCTGCTGGCGATGATCGGGGGCAAGGCGTTTGAAAGTGGCGCGTCGATCCTGGTGCCGCTGGCGATTGCAGCCAGTTTTGATCTTGCGAGCGTGGCGTTCGAGCCGGTGCTTCATTCTACCGGCCGCGCGCAACTGTCGCTGCTGGCGCGGCTGATCGCGCTAGTCGCGCTGGGCATCGGCCTGTGGGAGTTCATCCCGCTTGGACCCAGTGGCGCCGCCTGGGCCGTCGCGTTGGCAGGGGCGGTTTCCTACCTGGCCATGGGCGTGATGGCGTGGCGCACTTTGCGGATGGTCGAAGGCGGGCGCATCGCCGTTGGCGTTCCCGACGACGGAGCCGAGTAACCCGGCTCGACACGCAGGACAGGCCCGGTATCATGGGGCCATGTCATTATCCCTCGTCGCCGAAGCCACCGCCATTTCCGACCGTCTAATCGCGCTGCGCCGTGCGGTGCATGCCGATCCCGAGATCGGTCTGCATACCCCACGCACCCGTGACAAGATCCGCACCGCACTTGATCATCTGCCGCTGAAATGGTCGGAAGGCCCTTCCACCACCGGCCTGATCGCCACGCTGAAGGGCGGGGCCGGGCCAGTTGGATCGGGGCCATCCGGGTCGGGCTCACGGCGCAGCGTCCTGCTTCGCGGCGATACGGATGCGCTGCCGATGCCGGAGGAGACCGGCCTGGAATTCGCCTCTCAGAACCCGGGTCTGATGCATGCCTGCGGTCACGATGCGCATGTGGCGATGCTGGCCGGGGCGGTGGAGCTGCTGGCGGCGCAGGCAGAGACGCTGCCGGGTGATGTGCGCTTCATGTTTCAGCCGGGCGAGGAAGGGTACCACGGCGCGCGCTTCATGCTGGAGGACGGGCTGCTGGGTGGGGAGGGTTTCGACCAGCCCCTGCCCGATGCGGCCTTTGCCCTCCATGTCATGCCCAACGCGCCGCATGGACTGATCGGCGGGCGGGCGGGGCCGCTGCTGGCGGCGGCGGATCAGCTCAAGATCACCGTCACCGGGCGCGGCGGCCATGCTTCCATGCCGCACGACACGCTTGATCCCATGCCCATCGCCTGTGAGATCGTGGGCGCGATTCAGACGATGGTCGCCCGCCGGTTCAGCGTCTTCGATCCGGTCGTCGTCACCATTGCCCGGATCGAGGCGGGGACGGCGCATAACGTGATCCCCGACACCGCGATCCTTACCGGCACCATGCGGTCGCTTTCCGCCAAGAATCGGGCGCGGCTGCGGGAGGAGGTTCCCAAGCTGGCTGCCGGGATCGCGGCAGCGCATGGGCTGACTGCCGAAGCGACGATCCTGGAGGGTTTCCCGGTCACCGTCTGCGATGCCGGGGCTGTCGATTTCGGCCAGCGAGTGGCTACCGACATGCTGGGGGAGGGGGCTTTCCTGCGGCTGCCCGATCCGATCATGGGGGCGGAGGATTTCGCCTATGTCCTGGAAAAAGTACCGGGCGCGATGTTCTTCCTGGGTGTCGCCCATGAAGGCGATGACTGGAGCCAGTGCTGCGGCATTCACTCCACCAAAATGATGGTGGATGAAACCGCCATGCCGCGCGGCGCGGCGTTTCTGGCCGGTCTCGCCCGCCGCTTTCTGGAGCGCGGCTGGGACTGATCCCGGTTTAGTTGATGAAACACATGCGCGGCGTGCTTCGTGCAAGCGATCGACCGGGCGGCGGAATCGACGGTATGAAAGAGCCGACGCGACTGTAGCAGGCAGCGGCGATGTAGGAAAATCGCCGCTGCCTGCGTTCGTCCGTTCAGGCCTTTACGTCAGCCCAGTCCGGATGGCGCTGGAAGGCGACATCAACGTAGCTGCAGACCGGGCCGATCTTGAACCCGTTTTCGCGAGCGTCGGCGACCATCGCCTCCACCAGCCGCGCGGCCACGCCCTGGCCGCCGATCTGCGGAGGCACCAGTGTATGTTCAGCGTAGCGCACGCCGCCCCGTTCCGACCATGTCAGGCGGCCGATATGCTCGCTATCCGCCACATGGGCGTGGTATTCGCCGCTCGATCCGGTTTCGTGCTTGGTGATGGTGACGCCGACCATGGGCGGTTCTCCTTCTCGTTTGTTTGCGGGCGCTTGACGCCAGAGGTACGTCCTTACAGGGGAATATGGCCATGCAGTTCACCTCAGACAATGCCGCCGCCGTCCATCCCGCCGTGTGGAAAGCGATGATGGCCGCCGATGCGCCCGATGCGCCTTACGATGGTGACACCCTGAGCCGCCGGTTGGATGCAGCATTCACCGACCTGTTCGGGCGGGAGTGCGCGGTGCTGTGGGTGGCAACGGGAACGGCGGCCAACTGCCTTGCGCTTGCGGCTCTGGTGCAGCCGCACGGGGGCGTCGTCTGTCACCGAGAGGCGCATATCGAGATGGACGAGGCGGGCGCGCCGGGGTTTTTTCTGCACGGCGCCAAACTGCTGCTGGCCGACGGGCACAGCGCCAAAGTCACCCCGCAAACGCTGGCGGCGGTGATCGATCCGATTCGCGACGATGTCCATCAGGTTCAGCCGCATGCGATCTCGATCACTCAGGCGAGCGAGTACGGCTGCGTCTATCGCCCGGAGGAAGTATCCGCGATCGCCGCTTTCGCCAAAGAGCGCGGGCTTGGCCTGCACATGGACGGTGCGCGCTTTGCCAATGCCGTGGCGTGGCTGGGCTGTTCCCCGGCGCAGGCGGCGGGCGCTGTCGATGCCCTGAGCTTCGGGTTCGTCAAGAACGGCGGGCTGGGGGCCGAAGCGATCGTGTTCTTCGATCCCGAGGCGGCGCGCACCATCCGCTATCGCCGCAAGCGCGCCGGGCACCTGCAATCCAAGGGGCGGTTCCTGGCGGCGCAAATTCTGGCGATGTTGGAAAACGATGTGTGGCTGGCCAACGCACGGGCGGCCAACGCCGCCGCCGCGCAGATCGCCAGCGCTGCGCCGGACCGTCTGCAGCACCCCGTAGAGGCCAACGAGATCTTTCTGACCTGCACTGCTGCCGAGCGGGAAGCCCTTCGCGCGCAAGGGTTCGCGTTTTACGACTGGGGCCATGACGGCGCGCGGCTGGTCACATCGTGGGACGCGCGGGACGATCATGTCGAAGCGCTGAGCACGGCATTGGCAGGGCTATGAGCGCGTCGGCACCGGAGGGCGATCAATCGCTGCTGCGTCCGGCGGTGGCACTGCCTTTCCTGGTGGTCGCGCTGATCTGGGGATCGACCTGGTGGGTCATCACCGGCCAGATCGATTCGGTGCCTGCAGCATGGTCGGTGACGTGGCGCTTCGTTCTGGCGACCCCGGCCATGTTCGCTTTGGCGGCCATCATACGCCTGCCCTTGCGGATCGGCAGGGACGGCCACTGGCTGGCATTCCTGATGGGGCTGACCCAGTTCTGTGGCAATTACCAGTTCGTCTACCGGTCGGAAGCGTACCTGACATCGGGCATCGTCGCGCTGATGATCTCTCTGATGCTGGTCCCCAACGCGGTGCTGGCGCGGGTGCTGCTGAACCAGCCGATCCGTCCCCGCTTCGCGGTGGGCAGCGCCATCGCCATCGCCGGGATCGCACTGCTGCTGCTCAACGAATCGCGCGTCGCCCCGCTGGGCGGCAAAGTGTTGCTGGGCGTGGCGCTCGCTCTCGCAGGAATGCTTTGCGCGTCGATCGCGAACGTCATCCAGGCCAACGACGTCGGCAAGCGCCTGCCCATGATCCCGCTGCTGGCGTGGGCCATGCTCTATGGCGCTTTTTGCGATGCGGGTCTGGCATGGATCATGTCCGGGCCGCCCGTCCTGCCTAGCAGCGGCGTCTATTGGCTGGGCACGGCCTATCTGGCGATCGTCGGTTCGGTCGTCACCTTTCCGCTCTACTATAATCTGGTGCGCAAGCTCGGCGCGGGGAAGGCGGCTTACAACGGCGTGGCGGTGGTGGTGATCGCGATGATCATTTCCACCGTGCTCGAAGGCTATCGCTGGTCGCTGCTCGCAGGGGCGGGAGCCGTGCTGGCGACGGCGGGGCTGGTTGTCGCCCTCAGCGCGCGCAGGCCCTCGACGTAAGTGGGATAGCTGGGGCGCCAGCCCAGCACCGCCTTCGCCTTGCCATTGGCGACGCGGCGGTTCTCCGCATAAAACCCGCGCGCCATGGCGGACAGGTTCGCCTCGTCCAGCGATTGCAGCGGCGGCGGGGCGATGCCGGCAAGGCGACAGGCTTCCTCCACCAGCAGGTTTTGCGACGTGGGGCGATCGTCGGCAAGATTGTAGGCTCCGGCGGGGGCGGCGATCCCGGCGTGGACGCCCGCCACGATATCCTCGACATGAACGCGGCTGAACACCTGATCGGGCAGGTCGATGCGGTGGGCACGGCCCTCTGCCAGCCGGTCGAAGATAGAGCGGCCCGGGCCATAGATCCCCGGCAGGCGATAAACCCGCGCCCCGCGCGCCAGCCACGCCGCGTCCGCTTCTGCCCGGGCGGTGCGCCGACCGGTGCCGGTGGGCGCGCTTTCGTCCACCCACGCGCCGCCGGTATCGCCGTAGACCCCGGTGGAGGAGAGATACGACATCGCCTTGCCGGCCAGCGCATCGCCGTAGCGGTCCAGCACCGGATCGACCGGCTCGCCTCGCGCCTCTCGCCCCGGCGGGACGGAGGACAGCACATGGTCCGCATCGGCAAGGGCCAGCCGCACGTTGCCCTCATCCTCGAACGGCAGGGTGCCCTGGCTGCCGGTTGAGATCACTTCCCACCCCGCAGCGGTGAAACGGGCGGCGATGTGGCGGGCGGTATAGCCCAGACCGAAGATGAACAGGCGGCGCATGAGAAATGACCTATGCACCCCGGCGTCCGGGTGCAAGCACGCATCCCAAGCCCCGAAGCGGACATCGAAATCACCCCCGCTGCTGGCAATCGCGGGTTTACGCTCTAAGTATGCGAGCATGGACATCGCCACCACGCCCGCCGAACCGAATGCAAACCCTGAAATGGCGGACGCGGCCTCGCCGCCGAATGCGCCCCCGGTCATCCGGCGCGAAGATTATCTGCCGCCCGCGTGGCTGGTGCCCGAGGTATCGCTCGACTTCCGCCTTAGCGCGGAGGCCACGCGCGTCGTCTCAACCCTTTCGGTACAGCGCAATCCCGCCGGCAACGGCACCGATACGCTGCGCCTCAACGGCGATCAGATCACCGCGCAGGGCGTGAAAGTCGATGGGCGGGAGATCAACGACTGGCGCATGGACGGGCCGGACCTCCTGATCGAACTGACCGGCGACGCCCACCGACTCGAGATCGAGACGACCGTCAACCCGGCGGCCAACAGCCAGCTGATGGGTCTGTACGCATCCAACGGAATGCTGTGCACCCAGTGCGAGGCGGAAGGCTTTCGCCGGATCACTTTCTTCCCCGATCGCCCTGATGTGCTGTCCACGTATGCAGTGCGCATGAGCGGGGACAAGGCCGCCTTCCCGATCCTGCTGGCGAACGGCAACTGCACCGCCACGGGTGAGGACGCCGATGGCACTCACTGGGCCGAATGGCACGATCCCTGGCCCAAGCCGAGCTATCTCTTCGCGCTGGTGGCGGGCGATCTGGTGGCCAACCACGCCACTTTCACCACCATGGGCGGGCGGCAGGTTGACCTTAACATCTGGGTGCGTCCGGGGGACGAGGACCGCACCCAGCACGCGATGGATTCGCTCATCAATTCGATGAAGTGGGACGAGGAGGCGTTTGGCCGCGAATACGACCTCGACCTCTACAACATCGTCGCCGTCGCCGACTTCAACATGGGCGCGATGGAGAACAAGGGCCTCAACGTCTTCAACACGCGCTACGTGCTCGCGGACCCGGAAACTGCCACCGATGCGGACTATGATGCGGTCGAGGGCGTGATCGGGCACGAATACTTCCACAACTGGTCGGGCAACCGCGTGACCTGCCGGGACTGGTTCCAGCTTAGCCTCAAGGAAGGCTTCACGGTCCTGCGGGACCAGTTGTTCAGCGCCGCGATGGGCAGCGAGGCGGTGAAGCGGATCGAGGACGTGCGTGTGCTGCGAACCGGCCAGTTCCCCGAGGATTCCGGTCCGCTCGCCCATCCGATCCGGCCCGATTCCTATCAGGAAATCAACAACTTCTACACCTCCACCGTCTACAACAAGGGCGCCGAGGTAATCCGCATGATGCGCACCATGGCCGGGCCGGAGCGGTTTCGCCGGGGCACCGACCTCTATTTCGATCGCCACGATGGCGAAGCGGCGACGTGCGAGAATTTCGTCAAGGCGATAGAGGATGGCGCGGGGCTGGACCTTGCGCAGTTCCGCCTGTGGTACTCGCAGGCCGGGACGCCGAACGTCGCGGCGGAGCTTGACCATCGCGATGGCCGCGCCACCCTGACACTGACGCAGACTGTCCCCGCCACGCCCAGCCAGCCCGAAAAGCAGGCGATGCCTATCCCCTTGCGCATCGCCCTGTTCGATCGCGAGACGGGCAGGCACGGCGGTGAGCAGCTCATCGTGCTGGACAAGGACACTGACAGCTTCACGTTCGATGGCTTCGCCGCCGCGCCGGTGCTGTCGATCAACCGGGGATTTTCCGCCCCCGTCGCCATCGAATTCGCCCGCCCGGACGAGGATCTGGTGTTCCTGGCCGCGCACGATGACGATCCCTTCGCCCGGTACGAAGCGATGCAGGGGCTGATGGTGCAGCACCTTGTCGCCGGGGCAGGCGGCCGGCTGGACGATGCCGCGCGGGCGGCGGGCCGTGCGGCCATCGGCACTGCCTTCGGGGCGATCCTGGCCGATCCCGCGCTAGACGATCTGATGCGCGGCGAACTGATGATTCTGCCCGCTCAGTCCTATTTGGTCGAACAGTTCCGGGTCGCCGATCCGGGCGCGATCCATGCCGAGCGTCAGGCGCTGAAGGCGTGGCTGGGCGGTGAATGTGCAGTCGCGTTGAAGGCCCTGCACGACCGCGCAAGCGCCGTCCCCTACGGCCGCGATGCGACTGCGCGCGGCGCTCGCAAGATCAAGACGCAGGCCCTCACCCTGATCGCGGCGGGCGATCCGCAGGACGGGGCGGCGCGGGCATTTGCGCAGTACCAGTCCGCCCGGACGATGACCGACCGGCAGGGCGCGCTGATGGTCCTGTGCAATCTGGACGCACCGCAGCGGGCCGAGGCGCTGGCCGATTTCCATCAGCGTTATTCCGGCAACGCGCTGGTGATCGACAAATGGTTCTCACTGCAGGCCGGTTCCTTCCACCCGAACGTGCTGGAACATATCCGGGCGCTGGCGGGCCATGCCGACTTCACCATGAACAATCCCAACCGGGTGCGCGCGCTCTACATGACCGCCGCGTCGAACCCGTTCGCCTTCCATGACGCCAGTGGTGAGGGGTATCGCATGATCGGTGACGTGATCCGCAGGCTTGATCCGCTCAACCCCCACACTGCCGCGCGGTTCGTGCCGCCGCTGGGTCGCTGGCAGCGGATCGAAGCGGGCCGCGCCGCGCTGATGCGTGCCGAACTCGAACGCATCGCTGCCGAACCGTCGCTTTCACGCGACGTGCGCGAACAGGTGACCAAAAGCCTTGGCTGACACTGTCGAAGTCAACCGGGCCGAGGTGCTGGGCGATCTGCCCCATGGCTTCCTCGGTCGTCGCGGCGGGGTGAGCACGGGCGACGTCGCCGGGCTCAACGTCGGACTGGGATCGGGGGATGATCCCGAAGCGATCGCACGCAACCGCGCACTGGCGGCGGCCGCGATCATGCCGGGCGGCAGGCTGACGACCGTCTATCAGGTCCATTCGGCGGATTGCGTGATCGTCCCCGAAGACCCATGGCCCGACGCCGGACGTCCCCATGCCGATGCGCTGGTGACGGACCGTCCTGGCGTCCTGCTGGGCATCCTCACCGCCGATTGCGCGCCGGTGCTGTTCGCGGATCGACGGGCGGGCGTGATTGGTGCTGCCCATGCCGGGTGGAAAGGCGCGATCGCCGGCGTCACCGACGCGACGATCGCCGCGATGGAGCAACTCGGAGCGCGCCGGGTCGACATCGTCGCCGCCGTGGGGCCATGTATCTCCCAGGCGTCCTATGAAGTGGATGAGGGCTTTCGCGAGCGTTTTCTCGCGCAATCCCAAGATAACGCGGTCCATTTCGAGGCCGGGCGGGAAGGGCATCACCAGTTCGATCTGGAAGGCTATGTCCTCTCCCGGCTGCGCGGCGCCGGGATCGCTCGCGCGGAAGGGTTAAGGCTGGATACATACGGTCAGCCCCAACGCTTCTTCTCCTTCCGCCGTGCAACTCATGCCGGTGAAGCGACGTATGGACGGCAGGTTTCGCTCATCGGATTGGGCTGAAATTTCTTCGGCGGGTCTGCCGGAGCCGGGCGAACACCGCCCCGGCAATCTTGCGAGCAACCGAGCCATTGCATCGGGACACCGCGCTGACACACTGTGGTGCCTTTTTACCACAGCGTTCATCAATGAACCTTTTGTGACATAAAAACGGTTTTTATTGTCCGACAGGCGGCTAAAGGGGCCCTGCTTCGGCAATATTTGAATAAACAGGAAGTTTTTATGATCAACAAATTCACCGCCGTCTCGGCCCTCGCCCTCGGCCTGACTGTCGCCGCTCCCGCCATGGCGCAGGATGCAGGCGTGGCATTCGATGGTCCTTACGTTGCGGCGATGGCCGGCTACGACAAGGTCCATGTCGAACTGCCGGACGGCAGCAAGGGCAGCGACGATGGCGTGCTGTTTGGCGGCGTCATCGGTTTCGACAAGAACATCAACGGCGTGGTCCTGGGTATCGAAGGCGAATACGCCGATTCGAACACCAAGGAGACCGTGGCTGACGTGTTCGCAACCGGCGACCGCGCTTCGCTCAAGACCGGCCGTGACTTGTACGTCGGCGGCCGTCTGGGTGGCGAAATCGTCCCCGGCGTGCTTGTTTACGCCAAGGGCGGTTACACCAACGCCAAGTTCAAGGCTTCGTACACCGATGGCGTCGACGTGATCAGCGGCAGCGACAAGCTGGACGGCTACCGTCTGGGCGCGGGCGTGGAAACCAACGTGTCGGGCTTCCTGGCCCGCGTTGAATACCGCTTCTCGGACTACGGCAACTACGAAGGCACCGGCATTCGTCCGGAGCGTCACCAGGTTGCCGCGATGCTCGGCTACCGCTTCTGATACTGGTTTACCGCCCTTTCCGGACTTCGGTCCGGAGGGGCGGATCTCCTTCTACGCTGCCATCCGTGCGCCACCGGGCGCAGTGGCAGCCACCACGATCCGCATCGTCAACGGGGTGCCGGGCTCGCTTTTCCTTTTCCTGATGATCGCCAGCGCGCGGATGACGCCGCAGGTCTCGACGTGGCCGGTAATCCGTGATCGTGCGTCGATGGCCGGGCCGCGAGCGCCTGGGCCGCGCGCAAAGCCATCCGATCCTGTCGCCAGCCCAATCACCTCAGCACGTTAGGGCTGGTTGACCAGCGGCCAAAAAGGCGGTTGGCACGATGGCCATTCGTGTATATCAGGCCGCCAAAGTCGGGAGAGAGCCGGGCTGTGTCCGGCGCTCGCGCCGGCACGGGGGAAAACCAGGATACCGTTGGTCAAGATCAACTTCCTGTCGGTCCCCCGGCAGTGGGTTGTCGAAAGCAAGGCAAGGGCAGACATGGCAGAAACAGAGGGCGTGCGGCGGCGCGATTTCATCAATATCGCCGCAGTGAGCGCCGCGGGTGTCGCGGGCGTGGGGATCGTCATCCCGCTGATCAGCCAGATGTCGGCTTCGGCGGACGTGCTTGCGGCCTCCTCGACCGAGATCGACATTTCCGCGATCCAGCCGGGGCAGGCGATCAAGGCGATCTTCCGCAAACAGCCGGTTTTTGTGCGCAACCTCACTCCCAAGGAGATCGAGGAAGCGAACGCGGTGGCGGCTGACACGCTGCGCGATCCGCAGACGCTTGCCGAGCGGACCAAGGAAGGCAAGGAAAACTGGCTCATCACCATGGGTGTCTGCACCCACCTGGGCTGCGTGCCGCTTGGCGCCGGCGAGGGAGAGATCAAGGGTGAGTTCGGCGGGTACTTCTGCCCCTGCCACGGTTCGTCCTACGACACTGCCGCCCGTATCCGTAAGGGCCCCGCGCCCAAGAACCTCGAAGTTCCGGAATACGCATTTTCTTCAGATACCGTCGTCAAGATCGGTTGAGGCCAAGAGAGAGGATCACGAACATGAGCTTTCCCTGGGCCAACGAATACAAGCCGGGTAACCCGTTCACGCAGTGGATGGACGAACGGCTGCCCCTGCCGCGCCTGATCTACAATTCGGTCGGCGGCGGCTATCCGGTTCCGCGCAACCTCAACTACTTCTGGAACTTCGGTTTCCTGGCGGCGCTGTGTCTGATCATCCAGATCGTCACCGGCATCGTCATGGCCATGCACTATGCGGCCAACACCGCGGTGGCGTTCGACACGATCGAAATGACCGTGCGCGACGTGAACTGGGGCTGGATGATGCGCTATGCGCACGCCAACGGCGCCTCGATGTTCTTCATCGTCATCTACGTCCACATCTTCCGCGGGTTCTATTACGGATCGTACAAGGCGCCGCGCGAAATGGTGTGGCTGCTGGGCGTCGTGATCTTCCTGCTGATGATGGCGACCGCCTTCATGGGCTATGTGCTTCCCTGGGGGCAGATGAGCTTCTGGGGCGCCAAGGTGATCACCGGCCTGTTCGGCGCGATTCCCTTCGTGGGTGAGCCCTTGCAGCAGTGGCTGCTGGGCGGTTTCGCGCCCGACAACGCCGCGCTCAATCGCTTCTTCTCGCTCCACTATCTGCTGCCGTTCGTGATCGTGGGCGTGGTGATCCTGCATATCTGGGCACTCCACATCCCCGGATCGTCGAACCCCACGGGCGTCGAAGTGAAGGCAGAGAGCGACACCGTTCCCTTCTACCCCTATTACGTGGCGAAGGACGGCTGGTTCATCGGCGTGTTCGCGATCGTGTTCAGCCTGTTGCTGTTCTACTTTCCGAACTCGCTGGGTCACCCGGACAACTACATTCCGGCCAACCCGATGAGCACGCCGGCGCACATCGTCCCCGAATGGTACTTCTGGCCGTTCTACGCGATCCTTCGCGCCTTCACTCAGGACTTCTTCATCATCCCGGCCAAGCTGATGGGCGTGCTCGCCATGTTCGGTGCGATCCTGGTGTGGTTCTTCCTGCCGTGGCTCGATCGTTCGCCGGTTCGTTCCGGCTCGTATCGCCCGCTGTACAAGAAGTTCTTCTGGTTCGGCCTGATCCCGACGATGGCGGTGCTGTTCTACTGCGGCGGCGCGCCGGCTGAAGAACCCTACGTGATGTTCAGCCAGCTGGCCGCGTTGTACTACTTCGCTCACTTCCTGATCGTGTTGCCGATCGTTTCCGCGATCGAGAAGCCGCTGCCGCTGCCTTATTCCATCACCGAGGCTGTCCTCGGCAAGGATGACGCCGCACAGCTCGCCCCCTCGGCGCACGCGTGATCAACAGCTAGAACGGAAGACGAAAGACATGGCACGCATTCTCTCGATCCTCGTCGGGCTGTTCTTCACAGTCGCGCTGGCGTGGTCGTTCGGCCTGGGTCTGTATACCTGGGCCACCGACCCGGCATCGCCCACGGCCGAGCACGAGTTCCACCGCCACCCCAAGGAACTGCACCTCGCCAGCGATGGCGCATTCGGCAAGTTCGACAAGCAGCAGCTGCAGCGCGGCTTCCAGATCTACAAGGAAGTCTGCTCTGCCTGCCATTCGCTCAGCCACGTCGCTTTCCGCGATCTGGAGCAGCTCGGGTATTCCGAAGGCCAGGTAAAGGCGATCGCCGCCGGCTTCCAGGTCCCGGGCACGGACGCTACCACGGGTGAGGCGAACCTGCGCCCCGGCATGCCGACGGACTACTTCCCCAAGCCGTTCGCCAACGACATCGCCGCACGCGCTGCCAACAACAACGCCGTGCCGCCTGATCTATCGCTGATGACCAAGGCGCGTCACGATGGTCCGGCCTACGTCTACTCGTTGCTGACGGGGTATCAAGCGCAGCCCGCCGAACTTCTGAAGAAGTTCCCGGATTCCAAGACCCCGGATGGCCTGCACTACAACCCGTACTTCGCGAACCTCAACCTCGCGATGGCGCCGCCGCTGACCGGTCCAGGACAAGTCGAATACGCGCCGGGCAACCCCAAGGCGTCTGTCGATCAGATGGCGCAGGATGTATCCGCGTTCCTGACCTGGACTGCCGAGCCAAAGCTGGAAAAGCGCAAGCAGACCGGCCTGGCCGTCACCCTGTTCCTGCTGTTCGCCACGGTTCTGGGCTACATGTCGTACCGGAACATCTGGGCCGGCAAGAAGCACTGACGACACGTCCGGCTTTCGGTTGAACGCATCGCGCCCCGCCATCTCCACGATGGCGGGGCGCTTCGCTTTTCGATGCCGGCGTCAACGGAGAATGGGCCAGTGACCCTCGATGAATTGCGCGCCTTGGTGCGGACCGTCCCCGATTTTCCGAAGCCCGGCATCCTGTTCCGCGACGTGACCACGCTGATGAGCGATGGCCCAGGCTTCGCCGCCGCCGTGGATCACATGGCCGAGCGGGTGAAGGCGGCCAACGGAGAGGTAATCGCCGGGATCGAGGCGCGCGGGTTCATCTTCGGTGCGGCGATCGCGGCGCGGTTGGCGCTGCCGTTCATCCCGGTGCGCAAGCCCGGCAAGCTGCCGGTGCCGGTGCTGGCAATCGACTATGCGCTGGAATACGGGACCGATACGCTCGAAGTCGATCCCGGCGCGGTCCGGCCAGGCGCGCGCGTCGTGGTTGTCGACGATCTGATCGCTACCGGCGGCACCGCTCTCGCATCTGTCGAGCTGCTGCGCCGGGCAGGGGGGAACGTGGTGCAGGCGCTGTTCGCGATCGATCTGCCTGACCTTGCGGGTGCGCAGAAGCTGCGCGATGCCGGGGTGCCCAGCGATGCCTTGCTCACATTCGCGGGGCATTGAGGGTCGGACATTCGGTATCACGAGAAGGCGCGAAGATGAGGGGGGGGAGGTCGCCTTGGCCATCCTTCCCGGAACCATGAGGATGTTCGGCCTACGGCATTACAGGGCTCGCCCTGATCTCCGCGCTTCCGCGTCGCATAACTAGCCTTGCTCCGCCACGGACGCCTTCTTTGCTTTCGCCTTCTCCTTCTTCGGCGCTTCCTTGTCTTCCAGCAGGGACTGCACCGCCTTGGATGTCGCGACCGTTCCAAGCTCGGTCAGCGCGAAGAAGTTCGCTTCGATGTCGGCGAGATCGTAGAGGTAATTCACCATCACTCCGTGCGATTGCTTCTGCCCATTGGGTGAGAGGTCTGCGTTGGCGTGGATGGCGTCGAGCCGGGCGCCATTACCCAGGTGGAAACGGGCCACCGGGTCAGCCGGCTGGCCGCCCTTGCCCTTGGCCTGCACCAGATAGCGCGCCGTCAGGCGCTGCAACTCCTTGCCGTTCGGGGTCGCGGTATCGGACGGCTGTTCCTTCGCCAGCCACTTTGCAAAGCCCGGGACGGGGGACAAGGTGGCGAACGTCTTGAGGTGAGGCAGGTCCTCCTTCAGCAGCCCGACCACGCGCTTGATGAGGTGATTGCCGAAAGGGATGCCTTTCAATCCGACCTGACAATTGCTGATGGAATAGAAGATCGCGCAGGCCGCATCGCGCGGATCGATCGCTTCGCGGTCCTGGGCGATCACTTCGTGGATCGCGCCGGGGACCGTGGCGGTCAGCGCGACTTCGACGAAGATCAGCGGGTCGTCGGGCATTTGCGGATGGAAAAAGCCGTAGCAGCGCCGGTCGCCCGGCTCCACCCGGCGGCGCAGATCGTCCCAGCCCTTGATCTGGTGGACCGCCTCGTACCGGATGATGCGTTCGAGCAGCAGGGCCGAGCTGTCCCAGCCGATGCGCCGCAGTTCAAGGAAGCCCGCGTTGAACCAGGCGGTGAAGGCATTTTCGAGCTCGCGGTCCAGCGCGGCAAGGCCCGGCGTCGATGCGGCGCGGGGAACGGCCAGCAGATCCTCGCGCAGGCTGATCAGCCGCTGCGTGCCTTGCGGGGCGAGGTTGAGTTGATTGATCAGGCGGCGACTGGGGGACTTGCTGGCAACGTTCAGCGCCAGGGCCGATGCTTCGTCACGCCTGTCGATCCACTGCGCCACCGCCTTGTCGATCGCTTTGGTGTCGGCGGGGTGAAGATCGTGAACCTTGCCGAGAAAGTCCTGCCGCGTGGCAAGATCGCTTGCCTCATATAGATCGAAGAATGCCGACGCGAGCGCAGGGCCGGATGCGCGTCCGCGTAGCGACAGCAGGGCGTCCGCCAGATCGAGCAGGCTCTCCCCGCCATCCTTTCCGGGGCCGATGCCGATGCCGCGCAGCAGCTTGCCGACGCCGGTAGCCATCAGCAGGTCGAGAGGATTGCGTCGGCGCGAGGTTGCACCGGATTCGGCGGTTGCGGGGATCGAAGGGGCGTTCATGGAGACGATCGTTCCTTTGCCATGGATGGGGCCGTGGAAGGGCGGGCGGGTAGGCCCGCGTCGATTTGGCGCATCCGTTCGTCGGTCTGCTTCTTCAAAAGATACGTCCCAACCGCCCGATCGCAACCGGGGTCGACGCAATTTTCCCGAAAGAGAGTCGTTGACGAGAGTGCCTCGCCCGTGGCAAGCGGCCTTCCACGATGCGGCCGTGACACCACGTTGGCCGCAACGACGACTGCGTGAGCGGGTATAGCTTAGTGGTAAAGCTCCAGCCTTCCAAGCTGGCTATGCGGGTTCGATTCCCGCTACCCGCTCCAGTCCGAAATCGCTCGCATCCTCGATGGCAGCAGGTCCTAGATCGCAGCCGGTACGGTCAGGATCGCGCGCAGTCCGCCTGTGGACGCCTCTTCCAGTCGGAGGTAGCCGCCATAGAGCGCGGCCAGTTCACGGACGATCGACAGCCCGAATCCATGACCGTCCCCTTGTTCGTCCAGGCGCGTGCCGGGAAGAGTCATCCGGGTGCGCTCCGCAAGCGGGATGCCGGGACCATCGTCGGTAACCTCGATGAGCACGTTGCGCGGGTCTGCCGGATCGCGCCCACCACGCACCCCGATCCGCGTTCGCCCATGGCGGGCGGCGTTGTCGAGCAGGTTGCCGACCAGCTCCTGCGCATCCTGTTCGTCCATCGCGACCAACAGGCCGCTGTCAATATCCGCTGCGGTGAGGAGGCCTTTGTCGAGGTGGATCGCCTGAACGGTGGCAAGCAGATCGGCGATCAACGACGCAAGCGGAGTCGCAACGCGGCGATCGGTGGCCTGCAGGCGAGCGCGGGCAAGATGGTGCCGGATGATGGCGTCGATCCGCTCGACCTGCGCTGCCTGCTTCGGCTGATTGCGCAGGCCCAGGGCCAGCGTGGCGACCGGCGTTTTCAGGGCATGGGCAAGGTTGGCGGCAGACTGCCGTGCTGTCGTGAGGGTGCGGTCATTGTCCTGCGCCAGCGCGTTGAGTTCAAGCGCCAGCGGCTGCAGCTCGCTTGCCAGATCCTCGTCCACACTCTGCCGAGCGCCCCGCCGGATCTCCGCGACTTGCTGGCGCAGTGTCCGGATCGGCTGCAGTCCAAGGCGCAGCTGAATCAGGGTCGCCGCGCCCAGCAGCACCGCCAGACAGGCGAGGATCATCAACAGTGGAACGCGCGCCTCCAGTATCGGTCGGCTGACCAGTTCCTTCGGTGCGGCGGCGGTAAGGGTCACAGGTCCGCGCCCAGTCTGGATGGTCAGCGTGCGGGCATGAACGTCGCGATCCTGGTCCCGCGCGCCGTCGAGGGGGCGGGGATGGGGGGCGATCGCTTCAGGCCCCCCGGGAGGGGGCGGCGGTGGCCCCGGAGGGCCTGCCGCCAGCGCCGGAAAATCGGCAGAGGCAATGGCGCCGTCAGGTCCGGCGATGCGCCAGTGCCAGCCTCGACCCGATTCGAATGCGCCCAGCCTGCGTTCGATCTCGCTTCGATCGACATGGCCGTTTTTATCGACGGTGCTGGCGAGCAGGGCGATCTCGGCATCGAGGCGTTGATCCAGGCCGCTGATGACGAAACGTTCGAGCACGGTGGTCATCGCCCAACCCGACACCACCAGCGCCACCACCATGGCGATCAGCGACAGGGCCAGCATGCGCATATGAAGCGAGCGCGGGATCAGGCGCATCCGATCAGTCTCCGCATACGAGACGATAACCCCGCCCACGCTGCGTCTCTATCCGGTCGGCGCCAACCTTTTTGCGCAACCGGCCGATGATCACTTCAAGGCTGTTGGAATCGACGTCGGCATCGCCTTCGTAGACGTGCTCGAGCAGATCCAGCCGCTCAATGATCGCGCCTTTGCGCAGCATCAGTTGTGAAAGGACGCGCCATTCGAACGCGGTGAGTTTCAGGGGCAGGCCATCGAACTCGAACTGGCCAAGCTGGGCGTCGAAGGAAAGCGGGCCGCATTCGATCCGGGGCTGGGCATGGCCTGCCGCCCGGCGGACCAGCGCGCGCAGCCGCATCACCAGTTCTTCGAAACGAAAGGGCTTGAGCAGGTAATCGTCGGCCCCGGCCTTGAACCCGGCGACTTTGTCTCCCCACGCCTCCCGCGCGGTCAGGATCAGCACCGGCATTTCCCGGTTGGCCGCCCGCCAACCCTGCAGGATGGTGAGGCCATCCTTGCCCGGCAAGCCGAGATCGAGCACCGCCACGTCATAGAGTTCCGTCTCGCCCAGATGACCGGCGTCAATGCCATTGGCGGCCAGGTCCACGGCGAACTTCTCCTCCCGCAACGCCTTGGCAAGCGCGGGGCCGAGATCGGGATCGTCTTCGACTAGCAGGATACGCATCGCTCATTCCTATGGATGAGCCGTAAACGCTCGCTGAACGAGGTGGTTCAGCGGGGGTGGCGCTCGACTCGGATATTGATCCTTCATCACCGAAGAAGGAGTTCTACCCATGAAACTGAGATGGAACGCAGGCCGCCGTGGCCTTGCACTGGCGGGCGTCGGCCTGCTGATGGTAGGGTTTGCGACCGGGGCCGGGGCGATGGCGCTGACCCGGCCTGCCGTGGAGATGGCACCCACCATTACGACCGCGATCGCAAAGCTGCCCAACAGCAGCGGCATCGTCACCGTGCGCGGGAAAGTGGCCGAAGTGTACGGCGATCGCTTCATCGTGCAGGATCAGACAGGCCGCGCGCTGGTCGATGCCGGTCGCAATAGCACCATGGCAAAGGCTGGCAGTCCGATCATGGTGCAGGGTCGCTATGACGATGGACATCTCCGCGCCCGCTTCCTGGTCGACGGTTCGGGAACGGTGCGGGAAGTAGGACCGCCACCGCCGCCTCGTGGTGGGATGGCGCCACCCCCTCCACCACCACCTCCCGCCGATGACCGCGCGGGGCCGCCGCCCCCTCCGCCGCCGTCCGGTGCCGACGGTGCGCCGCCCCCACCTCCGCCCCCCGGAGCGCGCGGCCCAATGGATAGGTCCGGCCGCGGAGCGCCGCCGCCGCCACCAGCCGCCGGGCAACCTGCCCCGCCGCCCCCACCGCCGGCAGATGGTTCCGAGGTTCCCCCTCCGGCGCCAGGCATGTGAACGAAGGCGGGAGGCAACACTGCCTCCCGCCGTTCATACGCGTATCATGATTTGGTCGGTGAGGGGAATCGAATAGGATAACCTAAACCACTGATTTCGTTTTATTCAAGATGCGTTGAGATGGGCTAAAGCCCCCAATATGGCCCCCGGAACCGCCATATGTCCGAGTTCGAAGCACTATTTCACTGTTCTGGCTCCGAATTTGTAGCGACCCGCCTGGCGCTTGTCACCGCCGAAAATCCACCCCGTCAGCGTCAAGGGCTACTTTCAAGTCTTAAGTCGGCGCTTTTTCCGAGAGAAGATCTTCGCCGGATCTGCCCGATTCCTGTCTGGCAGGTTCCAAGTACGAATCGCGGGATAGCTGCCCTTCCTACAGATCAGATGTTTTCGCCCGCTGCCGACCAACTTACTCCATTCACTGACCGTCAGTTGAACGACCGCCTATGTCAGTACCTGCCGTTCTCCCGAAGCCGGGAGTAAACTCATGCACAGCGGCTATTTCGGCCGGCGCTTAAAGTGAGGCTCGAGCAGACCGACCATATGGTCGAGCATGTCTGGGCCAGTCCTGCGGGGCATCGGCCCGTCCGCGTAATCCTCGTGCGGCTTGACGCCGTTGAACGTGAGCTCACCTGCCCCGAGGGCGATCAGTTCGACCATGAACGGATCCTTCTCCCGGCCATCGAAGGAGAGGGACGCTTTCGCGCCGAGACCGGCGATGACGTCGCAAAGCTGCACGGCGGCCGACTCATGGGAACGTACGGCGGTGGTGCTGCGAACTCGCAGCGGGAACTCGACGCTTGTTCCGTCGCCCATCTCCACCGGCCCGGGTTCGCAGTCGTCGCGCAGGATCGTATCCCAGACGTCGCGTTGACGCAGGAAGTTGCTGGACTCGTCGTGGACGACGTCGAAGTCCTCCGGCCTGCGCTGCCGCCAATGGACCACGGACGCCAGGACCGCGGTCAGCTGGATCTCGCTGCTATCGGTGAATGCGGCGAGGTCGACGTTGGCGAGTTCGAATCGCCGGGCGCCCTCTGCCAGCATGGCGAAGATGGTGGAGATCGGATGCTTGGAGCTGCTCGCCGTCCTGCCGAGGTGCTCACGGAGTGCGTCCATGGTCGTGCGGCTGGGCGTGCGGGCGAAGGCATCCCAGCGCTTGGCTGTCTCCTCGTAGAGGTCCTCGCTGCCGAACCGCAGAAAATCCCGGTGAATGGTGTTCATGTACCGCCGGGCGTATCCGTTGCCATAGTAGTCGTAGCCGCCCGCAGTGAACGTGGGTTCGACGAGATACTCGAACATCTTCACGATCAGCGAGAAGCGCTTGTCGATTACGTAGAAGAAGAGGCGATCCGCAAGCGCCGGGATCTCGGCTGCCAGGGTCCTGAGGCCGTTGCGGTGCGTGTCGCGCTTCCAGATGTTGACGAACTTGTACTCCGCGCCCTGATACCTCGGAAAGCAGCGGCGCAGGATTTCGGCCGCCCCATCGTCGCCGATAAGTGACGATGCGATGGTGAAATAGGGCTGTTGGGGATTGTAGAGGTCGCCACCGGTATAGCCGGATTCATCAATGTAGATCGTGGTCATGGCGATCATGTAAGAACTTGCTTGAGCCGATGTAAGCATTGTGTTTCCGATGCGCTCTCGACCCAACCTGCGGAACCGAGCCGCCCGAGCAACTTAGCGAGCGCCATGAGTAATTTCCTTCTGCCGATGTCAGAGTTCAATCGCATCCATCAGGTCATCCATGGCACAATCAAGGATGAGGGCAACCCGGGGAAGGGATGCACCCTATTCGCATGCATCGGCGCATTGATCTTGAGCAAGCACTACAAGATCCCGGCCCGGGCGGTGGCGGGAGGCTTCGCCATGTGCGTGGAGCCCGAGAAAAACATGTTCTTCGGATGCGACGGCGACGGCGGCGGAGTCGTCGAGTTCGACGAGGACGGTTTCCACATGTGGGTGCAGACCGAGAACTACATCATCGATTTCATGTCGCCGCTGTACCATGAGGCGTTCCAGGACGTTCAACGGGACGTGGTCATCCCGCGGCGGATGTTTCAGAAGCGGATCGAGGACGAGGCGGAGAATCTGGACGTTCTGAATAGGGCGGGCGATTTCTACACAATGCCGGATCCCGACCTTAGCGAACGACTGATCGACAGCATTCTGGAGCGGCCGCTAAATACGGATATTATCCATATCGCCGAGACATGGTTCGGCACCCGACGTGGCAAGCAGAAGCCCTCCCTGACCATCGGAAGCAATGACGGGATCGTGCGCGAGTTGACGCTGCCGAACACCTTGGCGCGTGGCGCATGGTGAGCGTCGATGCCTAGGTTCCACCCGTTTCCGTCCTGTCCCACGAGGGCGAGGTCATGCTGATCGGTAACATCGATCCATCGTGGAAAGACATGTCGAAGTACGTGGTCCATTTCGCGAAGGCAGATCCGCCGAAGACGGCCTACGATAACGCGATTTCGATCCTATACGGGCGGCGCATCATCGCGGCGAACGCGTTTGGGGCCGGTCGCAATCTTGCGCCAGCACGGAAATCGGTGTGCTTCAGCGAGGTGCCGCTCCACCACCTGAAGCGGCTGGCAGATGTTCGAGGGCGGCACGGCATCGGCTTCCGGAAGGAATACATTGTAGATCGTGGCGGCGGTCCGATCCTCTATGCCTACAAGGACACGAAGCAGGCGCAGGCGATCAAGGCGATGGTGCATGCGGCGGCGCACGACGCCAATTCGCCGGTCTGGGATGTCGCGCCGTTCGTGGATCTGCCCGGCATCTACGGCAAGTCGATGTACCTCTATGAGTGGGAGAGGGAGTGGCGGCACGTGGGCGACTTGGACTTCTCGGAAACCGACCCGGCTTTTCTCATCATTCCCGAGGATCTGCATGAGACCGCGCGAGACTTCTTCCACTCCGCGAAGATCGACGATGTGGGGCCGAGCTACGAATGTCCCTTCATCGATCCCTACTGGGGGGAGGACCGGATAATGGCCGCCCTGTATTCTTGAGATCCTTGACATGCAGGGTGTGGGGCGGTCTGGAAGGGCCCGCTCGACTATCTCTGTGTTGCAAACTACGCTCTCGTTTCCCGCAGCGCGATCGCGGCTCGCCAACCCTTATCGAGACAGGCGGGATGACGCCGAGGTGCAGCGGTTAACGCCTCAACAAGCTGCTGATGGTGCCTTCGCAGATGACAGCCGACTTCAACATCTCTCCCGGCATCCATGCCATGTTGCATCGCTACCGACCGGACAAGCGCCCGGGGAAGCGGGTTATCACTCTCGAGAGTCCGGATTCCTTCAATCAGGAATGGATCGAGGAGGTGGCTCGAGAACTGGAATTGCCGGAGGTGACCGCACAGCTCGATGCGGGCGAGGTCGCCGCCCTCGCGTTGGCGGCGGCCTCGGCTCGCCGGAGGTTTGGCGACGATGCGGGGACCACGCACGCACTCCAGCGATTGCTCGAATCGCGCGCGGGCGACCTCGATGCCGACATCGCGCTCGTGGCGATCACCGGACACGGTCAGCATCGCGACATCTTGAAGACCTTCCCCGACATGGTGGAGTCCTCCGCCATGATCGAGGCGATCATCGAGGCGGCGTCACAAGGGGCGATGGCAGGATTGCATCGCTACGTTGATATGAGCGCCCTGATGATCCGCGATATGAACCAGGCGAGGCTGGCGCTGCCTGTTTCGGAGACGAGGCGGGACGACCTCCTGCCGACCTATCTCGTGGCGGCGACGGCTCGCGGTCTTGGGTGGACACGCTGGGTAAAGCTCTTCGCGATCCTGTGCGATGGGACCGAGCTCGCGGACGAGATGGGGCCGCCCGATCCTGAGAAGCGCAATTGGGAAACCGATGAATCGATGGGGATGCGGCGCGAGGCCTGGAGCGAGATACTGCCCGACCTTCCGGTCCGGCAGGTCGCGCGGCTCATCCTCGATCTCGAGGGAGTGCTTTCAACCTCGGGTCCGGACGTTCGGGCGGTCTATGTCCGGCGTCTGCGCACCGCCATTGGCGATGATGACGAGCTGCGCAGGGCCACCGTGGAGGCGCTGCTCAGCCGCAGCCCGCCGCGGCAGCACGACCTGGCGCTCTTCGCGGCCACGCGGTTGGTAGAGGCCAGCGACAAGGCCTTCGTCTCGGAACTCGTCGATCACCCTGACCGCGAGGTTGGGTATCTCGCCGACATGGTTCGCCACGCGGTCTTCGGAGCGGTGGCCGCCGATGACACTTGGCCAGCGCCCGGTGTCAGCACCATCACTGACCGCCTGTTCCAGATCGGACTCATGCCGGCAGCGACGGAGCACCCGCTCACCTGGATCGGGGATCGGCTCCTCGAGCGGTTGATCGAACAGACCATCGCCGGCGAAGAGCGCAGGTTCGCGCAGGAATATCGCGACCACAGTGAGGAAGGTGAGGAGGGGCTGCTCCGCAGCTTCTTCTCAGATCTCGCCAACCGTCTGCGCGACCTTGGGGAGGGGCTTCGGGCGACCGCGAGGGCCACCGGCTCGGACCGGACCGCGAGCATAGAGCTGAACTACCGTCCGGTCGACAAGTCGGAGGAAGGGAAGCCGGGGGTGAACCCGCGTGGTGACGCGGAGCCTCCCTCATTTTCCGCAGACCTCTGTCTGATCATCGACCCGCATCTCGACGGACGACCGCTCGGCAAGCGTGCCACGCTGGTGCAGGCGAAGCGGCTCCGCCTGAAGGACACCACCCGGCCCGAGCGCGGCCTCACTTCGTCCTTCAAGCTGGATCCCAGGCAGATGACGGACCTGATCCGACAGACCGGCTCGTCGTTCTACCTGTTCCAATGTCCCGGGCTCCTCGATAGGGGCATCCCGATTATCCCGACCCAGCTGGTCGAAGACCTGGCGCGGCATCACGCCCCGAGTGCCGCTCAAATCCCGGCGAACCTCGTCGGCTCTGCTTCGCGCCCGCTGGCTGAATGGCTGACGTACGTGGTCTTGGGATTGCGCACAGGCGATCCGCTGGCCGAACTCGTGGCAAAGGCCGAAGGCGGCGACGGGCGCCGCCCGCGCCCGCTGGCGAGGTTCGGCACGGTCGAGATAGTGATCCGGGTCGGCGAGCCGAAGTCGAAGGCCGGAGACGGTTTCAGGTGAAATCACCGAAATGAACGAGGTTATTCCCGGAGAGCGCCAAAAACGACCCCGTGATCGCGCCCGCATCTGAAGTTTAGTGAGGTGCGCCAAAATGGATGAAGATCGACTGCGCCAATATCGGTGCTTTGCCGCCACAAGAACGCTATGGTTTCATGGGAGGGATGTATCTTAGCGGGCCTTCCGGGGAGGACATGTGCGGCTGGCCGAAATACGGATCGAGAACTTCAGAACTTTTGGCGAAGGGGACGCCGCGTTTCGACTGACCTTGCCGGCCGGCATCGCGGCACTGGTGGGAGAGAATGATTCCGGCAAAACTGCCATCGTTGATGCTATCCGGCTTGTGCTGGGTACGCGGGGCCAGGATTATTTCCGGGTCGGTGAGGTGGATTTCCATCAGCCGCCGGACGGCGGCGTGGCCAGGAACGAGATCCGAATTCTCCTGCGGTTCGATGCGCTCAGCGTCGGCGATCGTGGGGCCTTCCTGGAGCATCTCACTTATCTTGATGGCAAGGCCCATCTGTTCTTGCATTGGCAAGCGGTGGCGGGCTCCCGCGGCCCGTCGAGACGTTTCACGACTGTAGAGTGCCGTTCCGGCGCCACGGGCGGTGGTCCGGCGCTGGAGGCCTCGGCACGCGCGCTCCTCTGCGCGACCTATCTGCGACCACTCCGCGACGCCAATCAGGCTCTTTCGGCCGGCCGCGGCTCGCGGCTGGCTCAGATCCTCCAGCAGACCGAAGAGATCGAAAGCGTCGGCGAGGATTTCAATCCCGAAGCTTTCCCGGAAGATCCAGCGACGCTGAGCGTCCTCGGCATCGGCGACTTCGCCAACGAGTTGCTGGAACGTCAGGCCGGTATAGGCAACGCGCGCGCGCGCCTCAACGACGACTATCTCGCCAAGCTTTCGTTCGAAGGCGATGTGCTTAGGGGCGCGATCTCGGTCAGCGGCGCTCGCGGCGACAAATCCGCACGGCTGCGGCAACTCCTAGAGAAGCTGGAACTCGATCTGCGCAACGATGGTGTCGCGGACCCGCCCCCGGGGCGCGGCCTTGGCTCCAACAATTTGCTGTTCATGGCATCCGAACTGCTTCTTCTCAGCCAGGAAACTGACGGCTATCCCGCATTGCTGATCGAAGAGCCTGAGGCCCATCTTCATCCCCAGCGCCAGCATCTGCTGATCGATTTCCTGAAGCAAAAGGCGATCGTAGATCGAGGTGCCGAGCATGGGCTTCAGGTTTTGATGACGACCCACAGTCCATCGCTTGCATCGTCGCTGAAACTGGAAAATCTCGTGCTAGTTCGCAACGGACGAGCGTTCCCTCTGGGCCCCGAGCACACCCTGCTCGCGCCGGACGATTATGCGTTTCTCGAGCGGTTTCTGGACGCCACGAAGGCGAACCTCTTCTTCGCTCGCGGCGTCATCATCGTGGAAGGCGATGCCGAGAATATCCTCCTGCCCACGCTCGCCCGGCTGATCGGAAGAGATTTGGCGCGCCATGGTGTGTCGGTCGTTAACGTCGGAGGTACGGGTCTCGGCCGATATGGGCGGATTTTCCAGCGCCGCGCGGCGGACGAACAGGGGCTACTCAACGTCCCGGTGGCCTGCATGACCGACATGGATGTGATGCCCGATTGTGCGCCGGCTATACTCGGTCTTACCACTCCGGACGGTTCGGTGCCCGCGAAGAGCAGCAGACGGTGGCGCAAGAAGGACGACTTCGAGGGCGATGGCCTTGAGAATCAACGCGCTTCAATTGCGGCCCGCGCCACCGGCCAATCGGTCCGCACCTTCGTAGCCAACGAGTGGACCCTCGAATATGACCTCGCGCATTTCGGCCTCCCTAGAGAGGTATGGGTTGCTGCGGATCTCGCGATTGCCGACGAACGCATCCATGCGGGGCGAGCGACGGTGGCCGAAGTCGTGCGCACCTCGATCCGCAGCTTCCGCGACCTGTCTGACCTGGCCCCTGAGAGCCGCAGCACGTCAATATATGCGAAGTATCGAGGCGGAGCCTCCAAGGCGATCGCTGCGCAATATCTGGCGGCGTTGCTTGATCGCGCGGCGGACAGGGGCCGTCTGACTCCGGCCTCACTTCGCGAGCTCCTACCACCCTATGTCCGAGCGACGATCGACTATGCCACGGGCAATATCGGCGATGCGCTGGCGTGATCGGCATAGCGGAACTCCTGGCGCGGCCCGTTAGCGACGAGGACATCGCCGTTGCCTGCGCTAGCCTCGGTTTGCCGCCCTTGGCGTTTCACGGCGCTGGCGGAGAGGATGCGCGCCTTGCCGTTTTGCGCTCAAACGGATCGATCGACGTCGCAGCTTGCCCCGGCAGTGGAAAGACGACGCTGCTCGTCGCGAAACTCGCGATCTTGGCGAAGCGCTGGACCTCGCCCGCCGCAGGCGTCTGTGTGCTCTCTCACACCAATGTGGCACGGCTGGAGATCGAGAAAAGGCTTGGTGCTGACCCCGCCGGCCGGGCGATTCTTTCTTATCCGCACTTCATCGGCACCATTCACGGGTTCGTGAATCAGTTCATCGCGCTTCCCTGGCTTAGATCGCAGGGGATCGACGTGGTCGCGATCGACGACGACATCTGCCTCCGAAGGCGGCTGCACAAGCTGACCCCGCCCCAACGTTCTCGGGTTTTGCAGACCAAGCGCCGGGAGGGGCTCCTTCGGATCGTCGACGCCAACCACGATGTTGGCGACGTCGCTTGGGGCGGTGGACCGCTTGGGAAGCACACCGCGACCTATCAGGCGTTCGTTGCTGCGTGTCAGGCCACGACAGCGGAAGGATATTTCTGCCACGATGACATGATGATCTGGGCCGCACAGGCCCTCGATCGCAATCCCGAGCTGCGAAACGCGGTCCGTCAACGATTCCCGGTGCTGTTCCTGGACGAGGTTCAGGACAATGATGATGTTCAATCTGCGATCCTCCACCGGCTGTTCATGGATGACGATCGGCCGGTCGTGCGTCAGCGCTTCGGCGACATGAACCAGGCGATTTATGGGAGCGCGTCCGCAACAGATCTGAATGGCACGAACAGCAATGTTTTTCCCAACGCGGCAATTTCTATCCCTGTGGCCAACAGCCATCGCTTCGGCACCCAGATCGCAACGCTGGCCGATGGGCTCGCCCTGTCCCCTCCTGGCCTCATCGGCCTGCGCGAGCATCCTGAGCCCGAACGGGGCAGACAGGCCGCGATCTTGCTCTTCGGTACCCAACAGGCCACGGCTGTGCTGCCGGCGTTCGCGCATCTTCTGACTACGCGGTTCAGTCCCGCAGAGCGTGCGGCTGGCGTCTTCGCTGCAGTCGGTGCGATCCATCGCGACACCAATCGACCGGACACGCCAAATTGCGTGGCCCACTATTGGGACGGTTACGATCATGAGCTGGCCCGCGTCGAAGGGAGGCCCGCCACCTTGATCGGCTATCTCAGGCGCGGTGTCCGGGACGCAGCCGGAACGGGAGATGTTCGTCCCATAACCGAGAAGGCCGCCGACGCCGTGCTGCGGCTGGCGACGATACTGAACCCGTCCGTTCGGCATCCGAATCTGGCCAACCGCTTCCGCCAGCTAGGCCGGCTTCTCGAACACGATGCTGCGACACTCCGACGATTTCATCTTTTGTGCTGGAAGGTTGCGAGCGGCGAACTGCCTACGAACGCCGGGGTGTGGCAGACTTGGAAGAAGCCGATCACGGATATTGCCAACGCTTTGCTGGCGGGCGCCGCAGCGGAAAGCGCGGATGATTTTATGGCGTGGGAAGACGAGCGTGGAGCGGTCGGTGCCCTGGTAACGCCGGGCAACATCTTCTCTTACCCGAAACTGGAGCCCGCTGTTCAGATCAAGGTCGGCTCGATCCATTCCGTCAAGGGTGAGACTCATCTCGCAACACTCGTCTTCGACACTCATTACAAGGGGTCGCACCTCACTCGGATCAAGGACTGGCTTACGGGCGCGAGATCCGGATTGACCGCCAACAAGCCCGAGCTGCGCAAGAGCCTGAAGCAGCATTATGTTGCGGTGACTCGTCCTTCCCATTTGCTTTGCCTGGCCATGCGGAACGATGCCTTCACGGACGCCGAACTCGTGCTGCTGCGCGCGCGCAACTGGAACATCGGCGACATCGCCAACCAGCAGATCGTCTGGCGGTCCTGAGATTGCGTCGCGGACCGTTGCCTGTCCGCCCCCTCACTCCGGCGGAGCGGAGTGGCCGAGCTCAATCGCCTTTTTGCGCTGGGCTGAAGTCAGCGCTTTCCAGATACGATGGACGTTGCGCCGGGGCATTGCCCCAAGATCGGTAACATAGCTCGACTTATCGAGCCGCACCTTGAAGAACGTGGGGTCGTGATCGATCGCGTTGGCTTGCAATCGCCAGAACACGACATTCGCGAATTTTGGCGTCAGCGATTTGTGAAGCCTGTAGTAAGTGAGCGCATTCGAAAGGATGTCATTCGCTTCGGCCGCTGCAAGCCGTTCCAGCGCGCGCAGGCAGCTTTCGAGCCGCATCTGCCGCATCCGTTCGGCAAGGGCTTTACGCGCCTCGTCCGGTTCGAGCTCGCGGCCCTCGTCGAAGACAGCGACCTGGAATTTGAGGATGCACTCGGAACCGACGTCGAGGCGATGACCCGTTTGGTCGTTCCGAATCTCGAAATGGTATCGAAGCCCCTCCTTGTCACAAAGGCGGCAGGTCTCCTCCGGAATTTCGTGATCAACTGTTTGGCCGGTGAAGTGCCATTCCCGGAAGGCAGCAGGCAAAGTCCTTGCGACCGACAAAGGAAGGATATTCTCGGCTACGCGTTTCGGGAAGCTATCCATGCTCGACATCATCTCCAGCCTGTGCGGGAAGATAACTGCAAATCGACGGATAGAAAGCGCAGTTCATATTGGCTGGCCTGCTTGGGCAACCGCCCGAGCCTCCGGGATGTTGGGGCCACCGCTTTGGTTGTCAGCGCGGCAAGATTTCCGAGGTCCATGGACGGCAACGTCCACAATATAAGCCGATGAGTCGTTGACCGGCTGATTGGGCGCCCATCATCTATGTCTCGGTGTCGGCTGACCGGACGGCGCCCTCCGCGCCTACGCCAGGGTGGCCGATGGAAGCCGAGTCATTCGAAAGGCTCGAGAATCTCACCCGCCCGCGGGCTGGCTCCGACACAGTCCAAGCAGGCCATGCGATCACGAGCCGGGTGTTGAGACGCCCTTGAGTGCGTGTCGGCGCCTTTGGTCAGAAGACTTGGACATCCGCGCCGACCACCCGGCGAAATTCCACATAAACGATTTACAGGCTTGGCCCCAGCTCCTGGTACTGAGTGATGCTCTAGACATGTGGACGGGGTCCAAGCCTGTAGGCTTCAAGTTCAACTGGGGATTGGGAAGGGCTGGAAGTCTCGACCGGATTTCCACAAGCTCAACATCACGGTCGCGAGTTTTCGGGCAACTGCCACCCTCGCCTTCCCGTGCCCCGCGCGAGCCGCCAACTGCCGGCCCCAATCCTTTATGGCGCATTCGGTTTTCGTTCGGCTGATCAACACTCCAGCCGCCATGACGAGATGACCTCTAGTCAGTTTGTTGCCCGCTTTTGTGATTCGCGAACGCTGGCAGATCGTTCCCGACTGCTTCACCCTGGGGACGAGCCCGAGATACGCGCCGACATACGCGGACGTTGCAAAGCGTATCGGATTCTCGATCGCGCTGTAGAATGAGAGCGCGCTGATTGGTCCGACGCCGGGTATCTGCAGAAATCTCTTGGTGATCGGGTTCGATTCGGCCGTCTGCAGCACTTGCTTGTCGGCCGATTTTACATACCGATCCAGGGCTTCCCTGACCTCGACCATCGGCCCGACCTGCGCGGTGAGATCCACTTCCTCATCGCGCCTTAGCCGGATCAATTCCTGTTCGAGCCTGACCCGCCAACCTTTGTTGGGTGGCGCCGCCTTCGGGTCTCCTCCGTTCTCGCGCAGCAGTGCGCGCACGGCGCTGTCGAGCGCGGTCCTCTGGCGAAGCAACTGGTCGCGGAATACCAGCTGGGATCGCAAGCGCTGGATTTCGACACTTTTTACGTGAACTGAGACCGCCGCCGTCCGACGCATCCGCCCTAGGTCAGCCAGACCGCGCGCGTCGTTCGCGTCTGTCTTGTTCCGCCTGATTGTAAGGAATTTGTTCGACGTGATCGTGTCAAAAACGACGACCGGGTAGCCGAGCTTCCGCAGCTTTCTCGCAAGCTGGTTTCCCATGCCGGCTTCGATGCTGACGCGCACGCCCCCGATCTGAGTGAAGGGCTCGAGAACTTCAGCAACGTCAGGAATGTCCGACGTCGCCATTTGCTCGAGCAGCACCTCACCAGCATCGCTTGTGACGCAGACCGCTGTTTTGCCTTCTCCGATGTCCAGCCCGGCCCAGAATTGTTGCATTTCCACCGTGACCTCCAACTATCTAACGGGGAGCGTGCACCACCTTGAGACGCTAGGTCGCACTGTTGGCCAGCGCGCCTATAGCGAGGTTACGGCGAAACGTTTCCCGTGTCCCTGTGGACGCCGGAATATTCAGCTAAGTCTATGAATAGTTGATGAAGTTTCGTGGTCAGCGGACTGTCTCCATATAAGATGAGCGTTTCGCGCCGTTGGCGCGACCCTGCTCTATTCCGCTTCGCTCCACCGAGCCACGCTGCGCGCGTCTCGTCTCTTTCGAGTGACGATCAGTAACGCAAGGGGCCGGCGCTACGCGTCGTCCCGGCGGTCGCCGCGCTGTGGACGCGGCGGCGTTGGCCTAGCGGCGTCGATCTGGCGGGTGGGCGTCGCTACCCTTTAGGCCCGCCGCGCCGGGCCGCAACTGAGGCTTTGCCTCAGTCCTCCACTTGCGTTCCGGTCCTGCGGATGCACCCCGGCTCTGCCGGCGGGCCTGCCGGTTCGCTCCTGCCGCCCACCCGCCATTCCGGCGCCGGTTGCGGCGGTTTGAAGAGGAGTGAAGGACCATGGAGCTCAAGCATATCGACATCGCCAACCTCGCCATTTCCGGCACCAACATGCGCGGCAAGGGCAAGGCCGACCTGTCCAACATCCTGCCATCGGTGCGCGCACGCGGCGTACTGGTGCCGCTGATCGTGCGGCAGAACGGATCGCCCGAAACTTATGAGATCGTCGCGGGCAAGCGGCGCTATCAGGCAGCACTCGCGGTCGCGCAGGAAACTGGCGAATGCGAGGCGCTGCCCTGCGCGGTAATCGAGGCCGGTGACGACGCGGCGGCGCTCGAAGCCTCGCTGATCGAGAATATCGCCCGGCTCGATCCCGATGAAGTGACCCGCTGGGAATGCTTCACCCGATTGGTGCGCGAGGGCCGAACCCCCGAGCATATCGCGACCACTTTCGGCCTCACAGAGTTGCAGGTGAAGCGGACGCTCGCGCTGGGCAATCTGCTCCCGCGCATCCGCAACCTCTACCGGCGCGGTGAGATCGATGCGGCCACCGTGCGGCATCTGACCCTCGCGACGAAAGCGCAGCAACAGCAATGGCTGGCGCTCTTCGACGATCCGAACAGCTATTGCCCGACCGGCCATAGCTTGAAGGCGTGGGTGTTCGGCGGCGTATCGATCCCGGTCAGCGCCGCACTGTTCGATGTCGATCGCTACGGCGGCGGCATCGTCTCCGACCTGTTCGGCGATGATCGCTACTTTGCCGATGTCGCGGCTTTCTGGGCCGCGCAGAATGAAGCGATCGAGGCCCGCGTCGAGAGCTATCGCGAGGCGGGATGGAGCGATGTCATCCTGTTGCCGCAGGGCGAACCGTTCCATAGCTGGGAACATGAGCGCTGCCCGAAGCGCAAGGGCGGCAAGGTCTATGTCGTCGTCAGTACGCGCGGCGATGTCGCCTTCCATGAAGGCTATGTGACCGTCAGAGAGGCGCGCAAGCTCGCGAAGGGCGAAGCCATCGACACGCCCAAGCGGCCCGAGGTTTCCAGCAGCCAGCAGGATTATATCGATCTGCACCGCCATGCCGCCGTCAGGGCAAGGATGATCGCCGTGCCCGGCATCTGTCTGCGCGTCGCCGTCGCGCACATGATCGCGGGATCATCGCTCTGGACGGTCAGGATCGAACCGCAGCGCGGCCCCGATGCCATTGTCGAGAGCGTCGAGAACAGCCAGTCCGAGGCGCTGTTCGATGCCCAGCGGCGCAAGCTCTTGGGCGTCTTGGACTATGATCCCGATGCCCCGACCATCGCGCGGGGCGACGGTACGCTGACTGGCCTGTTCGCCAAGCTGTCCACCCTCGATGATGCGACCGTCATGGACATATTGGCGGTGGTGATGGGCGAAACGCTCGATGCCCGCGGCGATCTTGTCGATGCGCTGGGGATGCAGCTTGGTATCGACATGGCCGAGGTCTGGCAGGCCGATGCTGCCGTGCTCGACGGCATTCGCGACCGTGAGGTCATCGACGCGATGCTGTCCGAGGTGGCGGGTAAGGAGATTGCTGACGCCAACGCCAAGGAAACCGGCAAGGTCAAACGCCAGATCATCCGCGACTGCCTCGACGGCACCAATGGCCGCGCCAAGGTCGAGGGCTGGGCGCCACGCTGGCTGCGGTTTCCGGCTACCAGCTACACGACACGCGGCGGCGTCGCGAGCGTCAGCCGGACGGCCAGCGCCGCCGGAGCACTGACCCCGGCGAGCGCGGCGGAGCGCGAAGCCGAGAGCGATGCCGCGCCCATGATGCAGGCCGCATGACCTTCATTGACCGGCGGTCTGCGGGCCGCCGGTCCCTTGTTGCACGGGAGATAGCCCATGACCGACGCCCCCGAACCCGACATGACGCAGCGCGCCCGGCGCGCACTGGAACGGTCGATCGAGCCAGTCGATCCGATACCGCATGGGGCACCCGACCCCGAAATATTGGCACGACTTGAAGCGGCATTGTTGTCGATGCCCAAGCTCCGCCGCGAGATATTTCTGGCGGTGCGGCTGGACGCGATATCCTATGATCAGGTCGCCAAAGTAACGGGCCTTTCCGTCAAAGGTGTCGAGAGCCAGATGGTCCGTGCCCTATGTCACCTTGATTATCATCTGCGGCATGGCGAAGCCCCACCGCTCCGACATTGGTGGCAGAGATGGCGGCAAAGGCGATGATTTTACCGCCAATCTTGCCGTTTTCACGCGGCACGGTTGGCGGATGTGTCATGCCGGGTTAGGACTGTTCGGATGAAGACCGGCCTCGATCATTTGCCAGACGGCAAGCAGCGCGAACTGGCGCATGTGGTCGAGATCGTGCGCGCCGGGTTCGCGCGCGCGACCGCGCAGCGCACCCAGCCGCGCTTCCGCAACGGTCAGTTGCTCAAGGTCATATTGTTCGGTTCATATGCGCGCGGCGACTGGGTCGAGGATCCGGTCGGGCGCTATTTCTCGGACTATGACCTGCTGGTCGTCGTCAATCATGACGATCTCACCGACCTTGCCGAGTTCTGGGAGAAGACCGAGAGCCAGCTTCTCGCCGACCTGTCGGCGGGCAACGTGCTGCGCACGCCCGTCAGCCTGATCTATCACAGCCTCGACGATGTGAACGAGAAGCTGAGGCTCGGCCGCTATTTCTTCATGGACATCATCCGCGACGGCATCGTGCTGTTCGAGGAGCCGGGTCATCCCTTCGCGGACCCGCAGCCGCTATCGGCGGAACAGGCCTTGCAGGAGACGAGGGAATACTACGAAGATTGGTTCGGAACCGCCCAAGAATTTATCGAGGGTGCCGAATTTCACCTCGGGAAAGACCACCTCAACCTCGCAGCGTTCAATTACCATCAGGCCACCGAACGGCTTTACCATTGCCTGTTTTTGGTCCGCACTTTGTACAGTCCCAAGACCCATAATCTGAACCGGCTGCGCGATCTGGCCGAGGAGCTGGAACCCTCGCTCAAAGCCGTCTGGCCGCGCGAAACCCGCTTCGAGAAGCGCTGTTACGCGCTGCTGCGCGATGCCTATGTGAAGGCGCGCTACTCCCGATCCTATCGCATTACCGCCGAGCAACTCGACTGGATCGCGGCGCGCGTCTCGCTTTTGCAGGGCCTTGTTCGGGGGGCTTGCGAGATGCGGATCGAGACCCTTGCCAAGGCTGCTTAGGCGTCAATCTCCCTCATCGCGCGGAATCGCTATGGATTGCTTCGTCGTCATTTCCGGATGTTCTGGCGGCGGCAAGTCGACGCTACTTGCCGAACTGGGTAGGCGCGGCTTCGCCACCGTGGAAGAGCCGGGCCGCCGCATCATCGCGGAGGAACGCTCCGGTTCAGGGAAGGCATTGCCCTGGATTGATCTGGTGGCATTTGCCCGAAGAGCGATCGAGATGGCGCTGCGGGACAGGCAGCAAGCCAGCGCAATATCAGGCACGGTCTTTTTCGATCGCGGCCTTGTTGATGCCGCCGCCGCGCTTGAATATGTTACCGGCGAGCCGGCGCTTCAAACCTACGCGGGGGAGCGTTACAATCCGCTGGTCTTCATGGCACCGCCATGGCCCGAAATCTACGCTGCGGACGACGACCGGCGGCATGGTCTGACCGAGGCCGTCGCCGAATATGAAAGGCTACTGCGGGCCTTCACGTTGCTGAACTACACCGTAGAAGTGATGCCAAGGATGGCAGTATCTGACCGCGCCGATTTCATTCTGCACCGCTTGGGGTTGCGGCAGTGGGACCGCAAATAGGTTTCCCGACCTAATAAACCTGCCCTCGCAATATCTGATCAGGCCGATTGTTTGGCCCTAATATTGAGCACCGGCTGTCTCTCATCATCATGCAGTTTGGCATCGATCGGGCAGAGCGTAACGCTGCCGCAGGCGAGCGCAATCCAGTCAATCCGCCAGCCAATTTCGAGCCGATCACCATCATCGGCGCGCGTGATTTTGATGATCGCGGCACCTTCCACGTCGAGCGAAAACCGGCAGTAATCGCTGCCGGCATCATAGCCACCACGGATCAGACTGCCATCGGAAATCGCCAGCGAACAGCCTTCCGTTTTTGCTCGCGCGGGCAGGTCGAGCAGCATTTCGACATCACCAGTCAGCCTCAGCCGGTGACCATCGATGGCTTCAATTTGGACGTCCACTGGCCCGTTCCTCGTCGTGATTCGGCAGAGCAGCAAGGATGGAACAAACAAAGAACATTGTGCAAGGAAAGGATGAGAAGGCGATGGCAAGATTGAAAGCTGTGCCTCCATGAGGCCCAGAAAGTGGCGTCTGCACGTCGTTTGAGTGGGAGGCATAAGATGGGGCCGAGCCGATAATTGCCTCCAACCCAGTGCCATGCCGGCCGGGAATGGCGCAGTTCCGGACGCTGCGACGGTGCCACCTATGGAGCACCTTGAACGGCAACGCGGCCATCCCCTCATCACGGTGATCATGCCGTGATGAGGTTCCTGTGATGCCCGACGATCCGTTCGAACTCTGGCTTGGCCGTTTGGGAAATGACCGCCCGTTCGCGCACCGCATGCGCGGCGCCGTCAACCGCGCGGGCGGCACGGTGGTGCGGAAAGCGAGCAAGTTTTCCGGCGTGCGGATCGGGCGCGGTTCTGGGGTGGGGCGGATACTCGCCTCGCGCGGTGGCTGGACTGGCCGGCGCGTCGTGGTCAAAGCCCGCATCGTCAGGCTGGGCGGCAAGGGCCAGGCCGCGGCGGTTGCCCATCTGCGCTATCTCCAACGTGATGGCACCACGCGCGAGGGCGATCGCGGCCAACTCTATGGCCGGGATGACGAGGCCGTTGACGGCAAAACCTTCCTCGAACGTGGCAGCGGTGATCGCCACCAGTTCCGCTTCATCGTCGCCCCGGAGGATGGCGCCGAATATGAGGATCTGAAGCCACTGGTCCGACGCTGGATGACGCAGGTCGAGCAGGACCTGGGAACGAAGCTCGACTGGGTGGCGGTCGATCACTTCAACACGGGGCATCCCCACAGCCATGTCATCGTCCGGGGCAAGGACGATCGCGGCAAGGATCTCATCATCGCCCGCGAATACATGACGCAGGGTTTGCGCGCCCGCGCTGCCGAACTGGTCGACCTCGATCTGGGGCCGCGCTCGCCACAGGAAATCCTGCGAGCCAATTTGCGCGAGGTTGAGCAGGAGCGCTTCACCGGGATCGACCGGCGTCTGTTGCAGGCGGTCGGCGAGGACGGGCTGGTCCGACCCTCCCATCAGGACGGCGTCGAGCAATCGCTGCGGGCCGGGCGGCTCCAGACGCTCGGACGGATGGGGCTGGCGCGCGAGGAAGGACGGGGAAGCTGGCGGCTCGATGTCGACCTCGAACAGACGCTGCGCGCGATGGGCGAGCGCGGCGACATCATCCGGACGATGCAGCGCGCCATGATCGAGCGGGCGCCCGAGCGATCACCGGCCGATTACACCATCTATGATCCGGACGAAGGCGGAACCGCCCCGATCATCGGCAAAGTGGTCGCGCGGGGCCTCGCCGACGAATTTGCCGACCGTCATTACCTGATCGTCGATGGCGCCGATGGTCTCAGCCATTATGTCGATATTGGGATCGATGCTTCAGCCACCAGTGCACGAGAACTCGTCAGGATTGCGCCCGCCGCCGTGACGGTGCGGCCGGTCGATCGCACGGTCGCCGAGATCGCCGCCGCGCATGGCGGCAGCTACAGCGTCGACCTGCATCTCCAACATGACCCTTCCGCCACCGAGGCCTTTGCCGAGACGCATGTCCGCCGGCTCGAAGCGTTCCGCCGAAGTACGGGGGACGTCGAGCGGCGGTCCGACGGAAGCTGGGCCATCGCACCCGATCATCTGGCTCGGGTCGAAGCCTGGGAGCGCGGCAAACTGCGCGATCAGCCGGTCACGATCGAGACGCTGTCCACCATGCCGGTCGAGCAGCTTGCCCGGCATGATGGCGTGACCTGGCTCGATCGGGAACTGACCGCCCCGAACCCGACATCGACGGGGAGAGGTTTTGGCGCCGAGCTACGCAAGGCGCTCGACCTTCGCCGGCAATGGCTGGTCGAGCAGCAACTGGCCGATGGGGATGGCGAGAATATCCGCGTGCGCGCCAATCTCCTCGCGACACTCCGCCAGCGCGAACTGCGCCGGGTTGCGGGGCAACTGAGCGAGGAGCTAGGCATTCCCTTCGCGGAGACGAAACACGGCCAGCCGATCGAGGGCATCTGTCGCCGGCTGGTTCAGATCGGCGACGGGAAATATGCGCTCATCGAGAAAGCCCGCGACTTCACGCTCGTCCCCTGGCGACCGGTACTTGAGAAGGCGATCGGCAAACAGGTATCGGGCATCATGCGCGAGACCGGCGGAATCAGCTGGACGATCGGGCGCAGCCGGGGGCTGGGCATCTCCTGATCGCCCACACCGAGCCCAACAGCGCCCATCAGCACCATCATCAGGGATAGCACGGGCGGCTATTGTGGTCCGATGCAGACCAGCAAGATCCGCCACCAATTCTATCTGCCCGATGATCTGTCGCGGGCGCTGGACGACCTTGCGTCGAAGCCCGGCGCCTCGAAAACCGCAATCCTGACCGATGCGTTGCGCGCCTGGATGGAGCGAAAGGCCAGCAACGAGATCGACGAACGCTTCGGGCCGCGGCTCGACCGGCAGCAACGGATCGCCCAGCGCAGCGAGGCCATGCTGGGCGCCATCGCCGAAATGCTCGACCTGTTCGTGGCCCATCAGCTCACGCTGACCGCCCACCAGCCGCCGTTCGATACCGAGACCGGGCAGCTTGGCCGCCAGCGTTACCAGCAGTTCATCGATCAGGTCGCGCGCCGGCTCGCGAGCAATCGGGGTGTGCCGAGGCTGTTAGCCGCCACCACAGCAAAGGAGGATCGATCGTGACCCATGTCCAGCTCCAGCCCTTTACCGTTCGGATCAAAGAGGCTTGCCGCATGACCGGGATCGGGCGGTCGAAGCTCTACGAGCTGATTGCTGACGGTGAGATTGAGATCGTGAAGGTCGGGGCGATCACTCTCGTGCCGGTTGCCGGGCTGCAAGCATTTCTGGAAGGGAAGAGCAAAAGGTGATAGTGCGTCCATCCACGCGGTTCAAGACGGGAGTGGGGGCGTTCGGCAGCTAAATACCCCGCCGCGCGACGATAATTTGTAGGTTCCCGGCTTTGGCGCTCGGATGTTTGACCTCCGGCTGACGCTGGATTGCTGATGTTGGTAAGGGATGCGCTCGCTTTACCAGTACGCCGCCGCTAGGCTGCATATTGGATATCACGGACCGCCAATGACCACGCTCAATCTCCTCGCCAAACAAGATTTTCTCGAACGAGAGGCCAGTGGCCGAGATCCCATCAAGGCGATTTCGGAGCTGGTCTGGAACTCGCTTGACGCCGACGCCACCACCATTGAAGTCGTTTTCGAGCGTAATCCACTGGGCGGCCTGATGTCGATTAAGGTCATCGACAATGGCGTCGGGATCACGCCCGCTCGCGCAAGCCACGATTTCGCCAATCTGGGGGATTCTTGGAAGCGCCAAGCACATCGCACGGCCACCGGCCGCGCTATCCACGGCAAGGAGGGGCGCGGCCGCCTTCGCTTCTTCTCGCTCGCCCAGCGCGCGCAATGGCACACCACTTTTGCGACCCCTGACGGGCTCGCTTCCCAGAAACTCGAGATCCATTCCAAGTCTCTCGAGCGGTGCGAGGTTGTGGAACTCGACGCGCCGGCGGCCCATGCGACGGGCACTACGGTCGAACTGACAATGCTCAAGGAGACCTTCGATTGGCTCACGACACCGGATGCCTTCCGGCAATTCAGCACCATCTTTGCTCCCTATATCCTGCAATATCCGAATGCTAAAATCTGGTGGAACGGCTTCGACGTCGATCCCGACGTCACTATCGATCGCTGGAAGGATCTTCCGCACCGCGTAGTCCAGTTGGCGGACCGGACGATCGACGACCTGAGGCTCAAGGTCATCGAATGGACGATGGGCAGTGAAACCCGTCAGATACATTTCGGCGGAGAGGATGCCATCGTGCTGGGCTCTCAGCCCGCGCATGTGACGGCCCCGGGCTTTGCCTTCTCGGCCTATGCATATTCGTCCTTCTTCCAAGAGATTGCCGATCATAATCTCTTGGAACTCGACAACTTGACTGATCCTGATTTCATGATCGTCCTCACCCATATCCGGGGCGAGTTGACTGATTATTTCCGTACCCGCATAAGTGAGCAGTCCCTCGGCGTTATTCAGGATCTCAAGGACGCGGGCGCTTATCCCTATGAGGGTGAGCCCAAGGACGAGATCGAACGGCGCGAACGACAAGTGTTCGATATCGCCACCTACGCCGTCAATTCCTACTCGCGCGATTTCACCCGCGCCGAGCCGTCACTGAAGCGTATGACGTTGACCCTGCTCAAGGAGGCGATCAAGCATAATCCGGACGAGCTCACGACCATCCTTCGTGCCGTTGTCGATCTGCCCAAGGCCAAGCAGGCTGAATTTTCATCGCTGCTGAAAAAGACCGAGCTTGGCAACATCATCGGCGCCTCCAGCATGATTGCCGACCGGGTCACTGCGCTGGGCGTCCTCAGAAGTATGGTATTTGACAACAAATTCCGAAACACAGTCAAGGAGCGCGGCGAACTCGATGTGCTCGTCCGCGACAATACTTGGATCTTTGGCGAGCAATTCCACATCACGTTGGCCGAGACGGGGCTTACCAAGGTGATGAACCGGGTGGCGGAGGAACTCGGGACGAAGCGCAAGGGCCGAAAGGTTACCAAGAAGGACGGTAAAATCGGGCGCGTTGATTGCTTTCTAGGCCGCTCCGTTCCCCACGCAGATGCATCGAAGCTCGAATTTCTGCTGATCGAGCTGAAGCGCCCCTCCCTCAAACTCGGTCGCAAGGAGTTGGACCAGGTTGAAGATTATGTGAACGCGATTAAGAGTGAAGCCGAATATCTGCATACTGACACGACGTGGAATTTTTACTTGATCGCCACTGAATTCGATCCAGAGATCGAGGGCCGCATCTATCAGAAAGATCGCCCCCACGGCTTATTCTTGTTCGGAGACAACTTCAAATTCTGGATCAAAACTTGGGCGGAAGTCGTTCGTGAGAGCGATGCCCGTCTAAAATTCGTGCAGGATAAACTCCGCGTCGAGGTGTCTGACACGGAGATCGAAGCACGGATTGCGGAACTCCGGCAAATTGTCCTCCGCTGATCTATGCTGTTCCCAGCACTTCAACCCGCTTATAACTCGCTATATTATTGCGTCGCGACAGCGTCGTTGGTCGCGGCGAGGGTTGCTGCGGACGCTTCTCGCTTGAGGAAGAGGTCATTGAAGACACGATCAGCGCCCCAAGCTTGCGCCGATGTGTACGCGAGCTGCCTCAATTCATCAGGTTCGAGCGGCAACTGCCCCGGCTTGTAGCCCAAATCGTGGTTGGCCTCGGACCATGCATGCTGGAAGAGTGTCTTAATCTGCAGCTCGAAACAGTACGGAACCATATCCGCATCTAATCCGGGATCGATCACGTCCTTGGGAAGTAACAGTACGTGGTGTTGGCCGAAATAACCGAATTCCCATTCGTTGTTTGGTAACATGTCTTTCGATTCGATCGCATGGAAAAACCGACCGATTTCGCTTGAAATGCGACCAACATCTTCCTTGTAGAAAGTGACGATGCGCGCACCAATCTGATCTTGGATCTGGTGTAAAGGATCAGCATATTTCGACCGATCTCCAACCATCGCATTCGCTTTGCCCAAGAATCGTTCGACGGATTTCGGCCTCGTCGAAATTCGGTCGATACGAATTTGATCCTTGAGGATATCCTGCAGGTATCGACACAAACTGTCCGCGACTGGAAACAGCACTTTACTGTAACGGGCGCGATAGTCGGTTTCGATCTGGCTCATCTAATTTTCTCCAGTTTTTCACCGACGACCGTTCCGGTAGCACTGAAGCGTATCTTGTCTGCGTCGTCGATGATCTCTTGGTCGAAAACCTTATCGAACTCGCCAGATGGTGCTGTGAGCATAGCGCCTGAATCAAGTTCTACCGTCCTGTAGGGCAGTTGTCGGTCAAACTCGGCAGCGTCGAATCTGAAATTGTCGGCGACCAGATCAGCACGGCCCATCGCCTTTACGACCGCAGCGCGAGCTGTATCATTGAACCCGAACCGGTCGCAGAACGTATTTGCGTTGAAAGGTTGACCATCTAGGCCGCCTGCCAGTGTCACCGCAGCGGTTATTTGCTTCTTGGTTGCCAAATCTGTGGAGTGTTTGCTTGCCTCCTTCAGCGCAAGCGCCAATCTCCGTGTACCAGAAGCGGGGCTTGTCAGAAACGTCGAACCGAGGAAGTCCTTCACCCAATAGTCAGACGATTCGAGATCCTGACTGTTGATCTGCTTATCTACTGCCATGCCGTCCCAGAAGCCCGCGAGCAAGGACTGGTGCTGGTAGACGACCGCCTTGTAGGAATGCGCGTTCTTCATGAACACACGATCGATGAACTCGACCGTTAACATATCAGCGGCTTCGCTTACCAAAACCCCGTTGTTCGCCCGAAATCGAGAGAGCACGACCTTGTGCTTGAGTCCCTCCTTGCCTGTTAGCAGGAACATCAACCCCATGCCGGATCTCTTCGTTGTGACTCTCGATAGGCGCTCGGCCAACCCGCGCCCGGCTTCAACCGACGGTTCCCTGAGATAATCTAAGAGCATAGTCCGACATTCGTTGACTTGTGCGCCGTCATCACCTTTCGTGAATGCTATTCCGATTGTGCACTCCTGTTCCGCCTTCTCGTAGACGCCCTTCAAGAGCGCGAACATCTCCCCTACGTGCGGCACCTCGCTGCCGACCACGCCGGCCGCGTCATCAACGGCTTTGTTTGGATAGACCAAATATGTGTGGATATGTTCGATCGGCAAAGTGTGTCCCCCTCCCACCATTTCTCGTTATGTAACAGAGGTTCTAGTCGAACACAGCGCTGGAATATTCTGGGGTGACCAGATGTTGAGAAGCACTCCCGACGACGAGGATCAAGCTGCCCCGGGATGATCGCCCCCTTTGCGTAGCTCATCGAGGTAATCCGACCACCATTGAGCCATCTCCACGCGCTCTTTCCAATGGGCCCCGCGGTGATAGGCCGCACGCACCTTGTCTGAATCCCCGTGCGCAAGAGCGCGCTCGATGGCGTCGGGCGACCACTTTCCAGACTCGTTGAGGAGGGTACTCGCCATCGCGCGGAATCCATGGCCGGTCATTTCGTCGCTGGTGTAGCCCAGCCGTCGCAGTCCGGCATTCAGGGTGTTCTCGCTCATTGGTCGCGATCGGCTGCGGACTGAAGGAAACGCATAGCCCGATGGCCCTGTAATCCCGCGCAGATATTTGAAGAGTTCAACCGCCTGCCGGGACAGCGGGACATGGTGGGCCTTTCGCATCTTCATCTTCTCGGCCGGGATCGTCCACAGGCCAGCCTCCAGATCGAACTCACTCCATTCCGCGTGGCGTAGCTCACCGGGACGGACGAAGACATGTGGCGCGATCTGCAACGCGTTCTTGGTGATGCCGAAGCCCTCATAGCCATCGATGGCACGCAGCAATTCGCCGACCCGTTTTGGCTCGATGATGGCGCCGTAGTGCGTGACCTTGGGGGCGGCCAGCGCGCCGCGCAGATCGCGCGTGGGATCCGACGCCAACCGCGCCGTCGCGACAGCGTAGCGGAAGACTGCCCCTGCCAGTTGCAAGGTGCGTCTGGCGCTCTCCAGATTGCCCTTGCGTTCGATCCGGCGAATGGCGGCGAGCGCGTCCGCTGGTTCGATGTCAGTGATCGCCAGCCGACCGATCGGCCCCTCCAATAAGCTTAGCAGATATTCGCTGCGGGCAGCGGTCGCCGGCGCCCAGGGCTTGTGCCCATCGCGCTTGCGCTTGTCGCAATATTCGGCCGCGACGACCGAGAAGGTGCAAGCGGCGAGCGCCTGCGCGCGCAGCCGCTCCCTCTGTTTCTCGCGCGAGGGGTCCTTGCCCGTGACGAGTTGCTCACGCGCCGCATCGCGTCGCTTCCGGGCTTCGCTGAGGCTGATTTCCGGATAGGCTCCGATGCTCAGCTTTCGCTCGCTGCCGTTGATCCGGTATTTCTGCCGCCACAGCTTCCCGCCGCTCGGCTGAACCTGCAGATAGAGCCCGCCGCCATCCGCCAGCTTGTAAGGCTTCTCTCGCGGCTTCGCCTTGCGGATCGCCATGTCGCTCAGTGCCATATTCTCCGGGTCTCCTGACGCGAGGCCCCCACTTTGGGGGCCTCCCACATTGACCAGCTCGGTTGAGGCCCCCGAAGGGCCCCCAATCTGCCCGGCTACGCATGGATGCGCGCAACCTTCACTGGCCTGATGGAGAGAAAATACCGCGGATTTCAGCGGGTTGCAAAGCCCCGCATGGACGTCAGTGGATGGTAGGATGGAGCGGGTGAAGGGAATCGAACCCTCGTATTCAGCTTGGGAAGCTGCTGCTCTACCATTGAGCTACACCCGCGTTGCATCGATGGCGACGCGAAGGCTGGCGACATGGCACAGGACCCGCGCATGGTCAATTCTCGCCTCGGCAATCCGCAGCGATTGACGCAAATGCCCGCGACCATTTGCCTGACCCGCAAACGCGGCTACACCGCCCGCAGGCGGCGCTCGGCTGCGGGGGTGTTGGCACTATGGTCTGGCTGGAACGCAGGACACCGGAATCGCGGAAGAACTCCGACGCGCGCACGCCCGGCGACGTGGACTACGGGCGGGTCGTGCATTCCGCCTCGTTCCGGCGATTGCAGGGCAAGACGCAGATCCTGAATCTGGGCGATAGCGATTTCTATCGGACCCGGCTCACCCATTCGCTGGAGGTGGCGCAGATCGCTGGCGGGCTGGCCAAGCAGTTGCGCCACAACCAGCCCGATCATCCGGCGCTCGATTATCTGCCAGAGCACAGCCTGATACAGGCCATCGCCTGCACGCACGACCTGGGCCATCCGCCATTCGGCCACGGCGGGGAGGTGGCGCTGAATTACTGCATGCGGGACCATGGCGGCTTCGAAGGGAACGGCCAGACGCTGCGCATTCTGGCCCGGCTGGAGAAGTTTTCGGAACGCTCCGGCTCCAACCTGACGCGCGAGACGCTGCTGGGGGTCCTGAAATACCCGGTGGCCTACGCGCAGGCGGTAAATCCTGCGATCGTCCCGGCCATGCTGCCGGGTACAGGGGGCGTGGCGCTGCTCGATCGCGACGCGTCCAAGCCCCCGAAATGCTATCTGGCGAGTGAGCAGGACGTGGTCGAATGGCTGCTGGAGCCGTTGTCCGCCAAGGACCGGCAACGCTTCCAGACGAGCGAAGCGCGCGATGGCGCCCACCGCAAGCCCCGTCACAAGGCGTTCGCCTGCAGCATCATGGACATTGCCGATGACATCAGCTTTGCGATCCACGACATGGAGGATGCGCTGGCGCTGCGCCTCGTCAATCGTGACGGCTTTCGAAAGCACGTCCCGGCGGACCGGTGCCAGGGCCTGCTGGATTACCTCAACAGCGAGTATCCGGGGCAGTACGGCAACGATGTCTATGCTGGCGTGGTCGATCGCCTGTTCGGCACGGGCAACCAGCGCAAACACCAGATCAACCGCATCCTCAACTTCATCATCCCCAGCGTCCACATCGCTGATGATGCGCGGTTCGAGGAGCCACGCCTGCGCTATTCCGCCACATTGCCGCGGCCGGTGATGGATTTCGTCAAGGCGGTGAAAGCCTTCATCCGGGAGGACGTGATCCTGAGTCCGGGGGTGCAGCACCTGGAGTTCAAGGGCCAGCGGATGGTGGTCGACGTGTTCGAAGTGCTGAAGTCCGATCCGAAGAGCTTCCTGCCGATCGATACGTATGCCCGGCTCGACAGCGCGCCGGAACCGATGCGGGTCATCTGCGACTACGTTGCGGGAATGACGGACACCTATCTGCTGCGCACGTACGATCGCCTGTTCTCGCCCCGCATGGGATCTGTGTTCGACCATCTTTAGTCATTGCGAAGGCCTGAGACGCGACGAAACGGGGGAGTTGGGAGCCGATCGGCCCTTGCCAAGCCATCAACTTGTCACAATAAGACGCGATGCACGAAAACCGGATCGCTCCCCCTACCCGAATCCAGCAAAACCTTCTGGCGATCGGGGAGCGGCGTCTGCTGAACTGGCTGTGTGCGCGGATGCCGGCCTGGGTGAAGCCCGACCAGCTCACCGCGCTGGGCATGGTGGGCGCGGTCCTGATCTTCGCGGGATATGCCACCAGCCTGCTGGACGAGAATTGGCTGTGGCTGTGCATGCCCGGTTACCTGCTGCACTGGTTCGGTGATTCGATGGACGGCAGCCTCGCGCGGTTTCGCCACATCGAACGTCCGCGCTATGGCTATTTCCTGGATCATAGCTGCGATGGCGTGGCGACGTTCCTGATCCTGCTGGGCATCGGCGTCAGCCCTTACGTGCGGCTGGAAGTGTCGCTGATCGCGATGATCGGCTATCTGCTCCTGTGCATCCACGCGTTTCTGGCGGTGCGGGTGCTGGGCGAAATGCGACTTTCGTACCTGTCGGCAGGTCCCACCGAACTGCGCGTGATCCTGATCACGCTGACGTTCTCCATGCTGCTGCTGGGTGACAAGCAGCGCGATCTGGACGTGATGACCGGGTTTGACTGGTTTGTCGGTGGAGTAGGCGTGCTGTTGATCACGCTGTTCGTGGTCCAGACGATCCAATCGGCGCGCAAACTGGCGCGGATCGAACCACCCAAGCAATAAGCTCAGGCGAGCGGGTTACCGGCTTTCGGGTTGGATCAGCCGTTCGCGCTGATGTCGGCAAAGGCGGTTTCGAACCGCTCGCGAACCGGCTTCGACAGCGCGGGTGCAGCATCCTGCGTACCGGGTGCGTAGATGAAGCCGAACGCCGGGCTGGCGCGCAGGCCCATCGAACGGCTGGGTGCGTGCCATACGCGCACGTTGGACCAATCCCCGGCGGCGGAAACGTCCTCTGCCATGGCAGAGGTCTCGATCATGCCGGGGCGCGACCAGTTCGCGTGGTTGAGCACCACGTGCCGTTCGTCCACGATCTTGCTGACGACGGCGACATGACCCACCCGCATGGCGCCGGATGCCTTGAACACCAGCACCGATCCGGCGCGCGGCGTCTGGCCGCGTTCGTACGTGCCGCTGGCCTGGTCCCACCACGTGGCGGCGTTGCCATGGAGATTGATCGCCGAATGCTCGCGAGCGTAAGGCGCGCACTGCAGGGTCTGGGCCATCGCCGGTGTAGCGACGGTGAAGGCAAGTGCCGCGATCAGGGGAACCAATTTCATGGTTCAGCGTTATAAACGCCAATCCTTACCGCGATAGCGAAGGGCAGGGGCGGCCACCGCCCGCCCTGCACGGTTCACCGCTCATTCACCCGCGATAAACGGCCAAGGGTAAATCCTGTAGGCGGGATCAGACCGCCAACGCGACCTTTGCTGCCTCTCCCCGCACCACGCGCGGTTGGTCTGCCCAGATGCCGCGGGTATCGTAGACCAGTTTATCGGCCCGTTCGGCAAGTGGAACGACGCGAAATACGTCGTGGTCGACCAGCACGATCAGGATCTCGCAGGTTTCCAGCGCTTCGTCGATGTCGATCTGGGTCACGCCGGTGTCGGTGAATTCGATCGGCAGTTCGGCAGCATAGGGTTCCACCACGCTCATCCGGTCGCCGAACTTACGTGCCAGGCGGCTGGCGACGAAGCGGGCGGGGCTTTCGCGGAAATCGTCGATGTTGGCCTTGAACGCCAGGCCAAGGCAGGCGAACCGGGCGCTGGGATGCGCTTCCACCAGAGCTTCGGCCTTGGCGATGACATGATGCATCTTGCCGTCGTTCACGCCGCGCGCGGTGCGGATCAGCGGCGTCTCCTCGGGCGCGCTGTGCACGATGAACCAGGGATCGACCGCGATGCAGTGGCCGCCGACGCCGGGACCGGGCGACAGGATGTTGACGCGCGGGTGGCGGTTGGCAAGGCGGATGACTTCCCATACGTCCAGCCCCATGCGGTCGGAAACGATCGACAATTCGTTGGCGAAGGCGATGTTGACGTCGCGGTAGGCGTTCTCGACCAGCTTGGTCATTTCCGCCGAGCGGGCATCCGTGGTGACGCATTCGCCGCGCACGAAGCGCTTGTAGAAAGCCAGCGCCTTGCGGGCGCAGCGCGGCGTGATGCCGCCGATGGAGCGATCGTTGTTGGTCAGCTCCTCCAAGATGCGCCCCGGCAGGACCCGTTCCGGGCAATAGGCGATGGAGATGTCGGGCGTCTCGCGCGTCAGGCCCGGGATCTTCAGATCGGGCCGCATCTGCGCGATCATGTCGCGCATCTGCTCGGTCGTGCCGACGGGCGAGGTCGATTCCAGTATGACGACGTCGCCGGCCTTCAGCACCTGGGCGATCGTGCGCCCGGCCGCCAGAACGTAGGAAATGTCCGGCGCGTGATCCTTATCGAAAGGCGTCGGCACGGCGATGACGAAGACGTCGGCGGGGGCAACCTCGGTGGCGGCGGACAGCAGGCCGCGCGCCACGACGCCCTGCACCAGCCCGTCCAGATCGACTTCCTCGATATGGATTTCGCCGCGATTGATGGTGTCCACCACCTTTTGCGATACGTCGAGGCCCAGAACCTTGCACCCGGCGCGCGCGATCACCGCTGCGGTAGGCAGGCCGATATAGCCAAGGCCGACGACGCAGACCGAAGGTGAAGAGCCTGTCCTGCTCATTGCGATACTCCGTGATTTCTCTGGGAAGCCTGCTGACTAGGAATGGCGCGCAGTACGGGCTGGTTAGCCCGTGCAAGCGTCATGACGACGCCAGCAGGCTTCTCAGAAAAACTCCGAAGGGGCGGGCCGAGTTTGGCCCATCGCCACGTTGCTCGTCGCGCACAATGTGCCCGCATTGCGCTCTCCTCGCGCCTTGCGCTGGGCCAAACTCGGCTCCGTCCCGGAGCATCGCAATGAGCAGGACAGGCTCTCTTGTCAGATTTCATGCGCAAGCAGCTCCACGATACGGCGCGAAGTCTGCCCGTCCCCGAACGGGTTATGGGCACGCGCCATGGCCTCGTAGGCCTTTCTATCGTCCAACAGGATTGATAATTCGGTAACGATGCGCGCCGCATCGGTGCCAACCAGTTTCGCGGTGCCCGCTTCCACGCCCTCCGGCCGCTCGGTCGTCTCGCGCATGACCAGCACGGGCTTGCCCAGCGCCGGGGCTTCTTCCTGCACGCCGCCGCTGTCGGTCAGCATGATCTCCGCGATAGAGAGGAGCCGGGCGAAGTGGGGGTAGTCCAGCGGTTCGATCAGCGCGACATTGTCCAGCCCGCCAAGCTGCGCATTCATGACCTTGCGCACGTTGGGATTGAGGTGGACCGGGAAGATCACCGCCACATCGGGGCGCTGCGCGATGTCGCGGATGGCACGGGCGATCGCCTCCATGCCGTCGCCGAAGTTTTCCCGGCGGTGGCTGGTGACGCCGATGATCCGCTGGCCCGCGAACCGCGTCTCAAGCTCTGCCAAGCCGGACGCCAGTGCGGGGTTACGCTCGATTTCCGCCGTAACCCAGTGAAGCGCATCGATCACCGTGTTGCCGGTGACGTGGACGCGCGCAGGATCGGCGTTTTCCTTCAGCAGCGCAGCCTCGCTCGTCGTCGTCGGCGCGAAATGGAGAGAGGCCATGGCGCCGATTATCTTGCGGTTCACTTCCTCCGGCCACGGGTGGTAGATGTTGAAGCTGCGCAGGCCCGCTTCGACGTGATCGACCGGGATCTTTGCGGTAATAGGCAGCCAGCGCGCCGGACATGGCCGTGGCGGTATCGCCCTGCACGATGACGCGCGCGGGCTGCACATCGTCCATCACTTTGCCCAGGCCGGTCAGCAACCGGGCGGTCAGCGCATCGAGCGTCTGGTCCGGCTGCATGACGTCAAGGTCATGGTCGGGCACGATCCCGGCGATGTCCAGCACCTGATCCAGCATCTGGCGGTGCTGCGCCGATACGCAGACCACGCATTCGAAGCGCGGGTCCGCCTTGAGCGCGTGGATGACGGGGAATAGCTTGATCGCCTCGGGCCGGGTGCCGAAGATCACGAGGATGCGTGCAGGGCTGCTCATGCCGGGGGCGATAGCAGCGAGGGGTTAACCCGGGAATAAAGCCGCGCGGTCATCCCGGGATCGCATAGCGCCCTTCGATGGATGCGGCTTTGTTGGCGCAATAGGCGTTTTTGGCCCGCTGGCGCTTGGGATAGGCATAGGCAAGGTCGAACGCCTTCTCGCCCACCGGCGTCAGCACCAGCATCGGCATGCCTTCATCCAGCGAGGCGACGGTCCAGGTTTCGCCCTTGTCGTCCTTGGTCATCACGCCATCCAGCGCGCAGGCGGGCTTTCCGCCCAGCGAGAGGGAAACCACCATCATCGCGCGCCCGTCGATCAGCGGCAGGATGCGGATCGGCCCCGAGTAGCCCGACTGTGACCGGGCGAATTGCCCGGCATCGAACGGCAGCTCGTCTACCTTGGCGATCTGGCCTTCCGCGAAATCAAGGCGGGCATCGCGCCGCGACTGGCCGATTTCGCGGCAGCGATCGCTGGGGCAATGGTCTGCCCGGCCGCGCGCCTGTTCCAGCGCCGCTTCGTAGACTTCGACATGAGCGGGCTCGGCCAAGGTCTTCTTGAGCCAGTCGATCTGGGCGTTTTCGCGCGCGATCAAGGCGGCGTCATTGCCCCGGCTTCTCTCCGGCGCCTTCGCGGTCGGCATCCCCGCTTGGGGATCGGGCGCGCGATCGCATCCGGCGATCAGGGTGAAGATGGGCGCAAGGAGCAAAAGCGCGGCGCGGCGGAAGGGGGGAAGGGCGCGGATCACGAAGCGGTACGTACCGGCACGTCCGGCGCAGGGCAATCGCGGCGTGGACAAAATGTGACGGGCCACTTGTCGCCATGCCACGGTTGCGCAATCAGGCGGTCATGGCAATTCAAAGCGACAAATGGATCCGCACCCAGGCGCAGGAACACGGCATGATAGAGCCGTTTGTGGAAGCGCAGCGCCGGGATGGGTGTATCTCCTATGGCCTGTCGTCCTATGGCTACGACGCGCGCGTGGCGGACGAGTTCAAGATCTTCACCAACGTCGATTCGGCGGTTGTCGATCCCAAGGATTTCGCCAGCAATTCCTTCGTCGATCGCAAGACGGACTGCTGCGTGATCCCGCCCAATTCCTTCGCTCTGGCCCGCACCGTGGAATATTTCCGCGTGCCGCGCGATGTGCTGGTGATTTGCCTAGGTAAAAGCACGTATGCCCGCTGCGGCATCATCGTGAACGTCACGCCGCTGGAGCCGGGCTGGGAAGGGCACGTCACGCTGGAATTTTCCAACACGACGCCGCTTCCGGCGAAGATTTATGCCAACGAAGGCGCCTGCCAGTTCCTGTTCCTGAAAGGGAACGAGCCGTGCGAAACCAGCTATGCCGATCGAGCGGGTAAATACATGGGCCAGCGCGGCGTGACGCTGCCGCGGCTCTAGCCTTTCCTGCGGGAACAAACTGTCCACAAGTCCACTTTTCCCGGCAAGAGATAACTTGTCGGGAGTCGTGCCTTGTCCAAGATCGCTGCCATAATCGGGCGTTTCCTGATCGCCCTGATCTTCATATTCTCAGGTGCCGGCAAGTTGATGGACCTTGGGGCCACCAACACGACCATCGTCGCGGCGGGCCTGCCCTCCGGCCTTGCGCTGCCAGTGGCCCTGTTCGAACTGATCGCCGGTCTGTGTCTGGCGGCTGGTTTCATGGTGCGTCTGGTCTCCATCCTGCTGGCTGGATTCACCGCGCTGACCATCCTGTTTTTCCATGCCCAGATTGGTGATCCGATGCAGCAGGCCATGCTGCTGAAGAACCTGGCGATCATCGGCGGACTGGCCCTGGCCTTTGCCCACAGCCAGATGTGGAGCCACTATTACGCCCTGCGCTCGGCCCGGCGCGGCGAAGTCGCCGCCCGTACTGCCGAGGAGCGAATCCACGACGCCGAGCTTCGCGCCGCGAAAGCCGAAGCACGCGCCGATGCGCTGGAGACCGGCGGCGTGGCGACCACGACCACCGGCACTGTCCATCAGCCTCGCACGGTCGTAACGGACGTGAACGGCGATGGCGTTCCCGAAGTGCGCCGCCGCAACCGCTTCTTCGACTGGTAAGCGGGCAAGACGGAATAAGGATGGGCCGATGCCGAGTGCAGCGGCCCATTTTTTATGCCCGTGACGCTCGGTCGGATTCGGGGAGTTGACGGAGGCGCGAAACCCGGCAATAGGCCCGCTAACGCGCAAGCGGGCGGTTAGCTCAGTTGGTAGAGCATCTCGTTTACACCGAGAGGGTCGGGGGTTCGAGCCCCTCACCGCCCACCATTTCCATGGTCCTTAGCGCGAAACCCTGCGTCACTCCGGCACGTTTCCGTCGCCAGCCATGCGCAGGCGATAGCCGATTCCCAATTCGTTGCTGATGATCTGCGGGCGCTGCGGATCGCTTTCCAGCTTCTGGCGCAAGCCGCGCACCAGCACGCGCAGGTACTCCACGTGGTGCTCCACATCGTTGGGCCAGACGTGTTCCATCATCTGGCGATGGGTGATGACGCGTCCGGGAAATCGCGCGAGTTGCGACAGGACGGCATACTCCTTGGGCGTGAGGTGAATCTCCTGCCCGGCCTTGGTGATGGTATGGGCCAGCATGTCGATGGTGACATCGCCGACTTTCAGCGTGGCAAGCCCGCCGCCGCGCGCCAGCCGGTTGCGCAGCGCCACCCGCACGCGCGCCAGCAATTCGTCGGTATCGAACGGTTTGGTCAGATAGTCGTCCGCCCCAAGATCCAGCGCGGCGACCTTTTCCTCCGTCGCTTCGCGGGCGGACACGACGATCAGGGTGGTATCGGCCTGCTGCTTGATCAACGGCACCAGTTCCAGGCCGTCGCGGTCGGGCAGGCCCAGATCGAGCAGCACGATATCCGGGCGTTCCGAACGTAAGGACGCGAGCGCCGCTTTTGCGTTTTCCGCTTCGATGACGCCGTAGTCTGAGCGCTCCAGGGCGGCGGAGATCAGCCGCCGGATATGGACTTCGTCGTCAACGACCAGAACCTTGTGACGCAATTTCATGGTATGTCCGTGTTATCGATGCCGCTGATGATAAGCGCGGCGGGTATGCGGATGGTAAAGCAGGCCCCGCCCGTTTCGCCCGGTCGATCGTCGCGGTTCGATGCTTCGACCGTCAGGCCCATGGCTTGTGTGAACCCCTTGACGATCGCCAGCCCAAGGCCAGTGCCGTGGCGCACCCGATCGGACCCTTCAAGGCGAATGAACGTCTCGAACACCCGTCGTTCCTGACCTGGCGGAATGCCCGGCCCCTGGTCGAGGATCGACAGCAGCAATGCGTCGGGCAGGCGGCGGCAGCGGATGACGATGGGGGTGTCGGCATCGGCATAGCGCCCGGCGTTGTCCAGCAGGTTGATCATGCAGTGGTGGAACAGCACCGGGTCAAGCATGACCAGCGGCACGTTCGGGGCGATCTGCACGTCCACCTCGTGGCCCTGCAACGATGCGCGGGTATCATGCACCGCGCTGGCGACAGCATCGAACAGGTCGGTCGCCTCGGGCTTCATCGGCAAGGCGCCAGCCTCTACCCGCGCCATGTCCAGCAGGTTCGCGACGAAGCGATTGAGCCGCTGCGCTTCGGTGCCGATGGTTTCCGCCAGTTCCGGCGAGGGGTGGCGCTTCATCTCCTGCGCGGCGGACATGATGGTGGTCAGGGGGGTGCGCAGATCATGGCTGACGGATGAAAGCAGGGCCGATCGCAACCGATCCCGCTCCCCAACCGCCTGGGTTTTCAGATTTTCCTCTTCCAGCGCCATGCGATCGAAGGCGATGGACGCCTGATCCAGCAGGCTCATCAACAGCGGCACCTGATCGGATCGGATCGCTTCATGTGCATCCTGCCGCGCGAGGCCAAGGACGCCCAGGACGCCGCGGCCCGAAGCCGTGGACGCGCACAGGGGGTGGAACAGCCAGTCAGAGGCGGTCAGCGTGGCGGACCCGCGCCCGGCGGGCTGTTCGTTGTCGATCGCCCACTGGGCGGCGGCTTGCTCGATCTGGTCGAGCCGGTCCTCGGGGGGGAAGGCGGCGCTCAACACCGGTCCGTCTGCGGATGGCAGCAGCAACACGGTTCGCACATTCAGCAGGCGCGCCACTTCGGCACAGATCGCCTGGACCAGTTCCTCCTGCGTGACGGCGGCGGTCAGCCTTCCGGAAAAACTGGCAAGCGCCGCATTCTGCCGCGCGCTGGCTCCCGCCAGATCGGCCTGACCACGCACCCGTGCGCCGAACTGGCTGGTGACGATGGCGACGCCGAGCAGGACGAGAACCGAAATGACGTTTTCGGGATTGTTCACCGTCAGCGTGCCGGTGGGGGGCAGGAAGAAGAAATTGTACGCTAGACTGGACGCCATCGCTGCAAACAGTCCGGCGCGAAGTCCGAACGTGGCGGCGGCGAACATGACCGGGACCAGGAACAGAAGAGCGATATTGCTGAGGTCGATCGCTTCCAGCAGCAGCCGGCCCAGCATCGTCATGGCCGCTACCATCAACAGCGACCATAGATAGTTTGTCGGGTTGCCCCATGTCGTTTTAGGTGCCGCTTTTTTCGCTGGCCCGACAGGCGTCTCCGTGGCGGGCAGAACGTGGATGGCAACGTCTCCCAGCGTGCGGACCAGCCGGTCCACCACCGATCCGTTGCGCAGCTCGAACCACCAGGATCGCGTGGATTTGCCGATGACGATCTGCGTCGCCCGGGCATCACCGGCGAACTGGCGCAGGCCCTCCACCACGCTGGCGGCGGGCACGCTGGCCGTCGACGCGCCCAGTCTGGACGCCAGGGCCAAGGTGTCGGCCAACTGCATGCGATCGGCGCTGGTAAAGTACTGATCACGCTGTGTTTCTATATGAACGGCGGACCATGGCGCCTTCAGCGCGTCGGCCAGCCGTTTCCCGGCGCGGACCAGCCCTGCGGCATGGGGATGCTCACTGATCGCCACGACGATGCGCTCGCCCACCGCAAACGTACCGGCAAGGGCATTGGCGCGAAGATGGTCCAGCATCTGCGCATCCACCGCCTGCGCCGCGCGGCGCAGCGCCAGTTCGCGCAAAGCGGTGAGGTTGGATTTGGAAAAGAAGTGCCCCAGCGCCCGCGATGCCTCATGCGGGACGTAGATTTTGCCTTCCTTCAGCCGCTCGATCAGCTCGTCGGGCGGAATGTCGATCACTTCGATCTCGGCCTGTTCCAGCACGCTGTCCGGCACGGTTTCCCGCACCCTTACGCGGGTGAAGGAGGCGACGACGTCGTTCAGGCTTTCGACGTGCTGGATGTTGATCGTCGAATAGACGTCGATCCCGGCGGCGAGGAGTTCCTCGACATCCTGATGGCGTTTGGGATGGCGGCTTCCCGGCGCATTGGTGTGGGCAAGCTCGTCCACCAGCACGAGCGCGGGGCAGCGTTCGAGAATGGCGTCGATGTCCATTTCGCCCAGCGAGTGGCCACGGTGATCCACCGTTCGGCGGGGGATTACCTCGTAGCCATCGACCAGCGCCTCGGTCTCGCGGCGACCGTGGGCTTCGACTACGCCGACCACCACGTCGATCCCGGCATCACGACGCTGGTGCCCTTCGTTGAGCATTTCCCACGTCTTGCCGACACCCGGCGCCGCGCCGAGAAAGACCTTCAGGCGGCCACGGCCCTCCTGCGCAGCGGCGCGCAGAAGGGCTTCGGGAGATGGGCGATCGAGCGGCGTCACCGTGCCTGCTTAGCGCCAAGTGCATCCAGCCGTCGATTGAGTTCGAACACATTGACGCGCGGTTCGCCGATGAAACCCATGATCGGCTGGTCAATGCTGCCCGCGACGAGCCGGCGCAGCGCCTCCGGCTCGATCGATCGCGCGCGGGCTACGCGATCCACTTGATACAAAGCCGCCTCGGGGGTGATATCGGGATCAAGCCCCGAGGCGGAGGTGGTCACCAGGTCGGAGGGAACGGAGCGGCCTGGTGCCGCAGTCTGAAGAGTGGCGATGTCGGTCTTCACGCGATCGGCAAGGACTTGCGATGTCGGGCCGAGGTTGGAGCCGGAGGAAGCCATACCGTCATAGCCCTTGCCGGCAGCGGACGGGCGAGTGTGGAAGTACCGCTCGGACGTGAAAGCCTGTCCGACGATGCGCGAACCGATGACCTTGCCATTGGCGGTGACGAGGCTGCCATTGGCCTGAGCCGGGAACAGCACCTGCCCGATAGCGGTCAGGGCGAGGGGGTAGGCAAGCCCGAGCAGGACGGCGAACAGCAGCGTCATCACCAGCGCCGGTCGCAGCGAAGAAAGGATTTCGGATTTCATTGTCGGTGTCCTTGAAGGCAGTTGGGCAGGGTCGGCATCAGGCCAGACCCACACCGTTCACCACGAGGTCGATGAGCTTGATGCCCACGAAGGGCGCGATCAGGCCGCCAAGGCCGTAGACCGCCAGGTTGCGGGCAAGCAGCGGCCCCGCGCCCATCGGCTTGTAAGTCACCCCTTTGAGAGCCAGCGGCACGAGCAGCGGGATGATCAGCGCATTGAAGATGATGGCCGACAGGATCGCGCTCTGCGGTGATCCCAGGGCCATGACGTTGAGCACGCCCAGCCCGGGATAGAGTGCCACGAACAGCGCCGGGATGATCGCGAAGTACTTGGCAACGTCATTGGCGACGGAGAATGTCGTCAGCGCGCCGCGGGTCATCAGCAGCTGCTTGCCCAGTCCCACGACTTCGATGAGCTTGGTAGGATCGCTGTCGAGATCCACCATGTTGCCCGCTTCCCTGGCCGCCTGGGTGCCGGTGTTCATGGCGACGCCGACATCCGCCTGTGCCAGGGCTGGGGCATCGTTGGTGCCATCGCCGCACATCGCGACAAGGCGACCGCCCTGCTGTTCCTGGCGGATCAGGTCGAGCTTGTCCTCCGGCGTGGCCTCGGCAAGGAAGTCATCCACGCCCGCTTCGGCCGCGATGGAGGCGGCGGTGAGAGGATTGTCGCCGGTGATCATTACCGTGCGGATGCCCATGGCGCGCAGTTCGCCAAACCGTTCGCGGATGCCCGCCTTGACGATGTCCTTCAGGAAGATCGCGCCCAGCAGCCTGCCGTCCATCGCCACGGCGAGCGGAGTGCCTCCGGCGCGGGCGATCTCATCGGTCACGCGGCGAAGTTCGGTGGCGGCGGTGGTTGCGCCGGCGCCGGGATTGGCTTTGAGGATCGCTTGTACCGCGCCCTTCTGGATGACCCGGCCCCCGGTATCGACGCCGGATATGCGGGTTTGCGCGGTGAATGGGATGACTTGCGCGCCGTCAGGAAGGGCGGCGGCAGTCTGGCCGAACTTGTCGCGCGCCAGCACCACGATGGAACGGCCTTCCGGTGTTTCATCCGCCAGGCTGGCGAGCAGGGCCGCCTCGGCCAGAACGCCTGTGTCGACACCGCCGACCGGACGAAATTCGGTGGCCTGACGGTCGCCCACGGTGATCGTTCCGGTCTTGTCGAGGAGCAATACATCGACGTCGCCCGCCGCCTCCACGGCGCGGCCCGACTTGGCCAGCACGTTGAACCGGACGAGGCGATCCATCCCGGCGATGCCGATGGCAGAGAGCAGGGCAGCGATCGTCGTCGGGATCAACGTGATCAACAAGGCGGCCAGCATCGAGACAGGGATCGATCCGCCCGCATAGCTGGCAAATCCGGGGATCGTCGCCACCGCGATCAGGAAGATGATCGTCAGCCCGACCAGCAGGATCGTCAGCGCGACCTCGTTCGGCGTCTTCTGGCGTTCCGCCCCCTCGACAAGCGCGATCATGCGATCAAGGAAGCCCTGTCCCGGATTGACGGTGACCTGCACGCGGATCTCATCGGAGATGACGCGGGTGCCGGCGGTGACGGCGGATCGGTCACCACCCGCCTCGCGGATGACGGGGGCGCTTTCTCCGGTGATCGCCGCCTCGTTTACTGACGCGACGCCGCGGATGACTTCGCCGTCCGAGGGGATCAGGTCGCCCGTCTGCACCAGAACGACGTCGCCGACCTTGAGAGTGCTGGCAGCCACTTCGTCGTAACGGTCGCTACCGTCCTTCAGGCGCTTGGCGATCAGTTCAGCCTTGGTCGCGCGCAGCGATGCCGCCTGCGCCTTGCCACGTCCTTCAGCGATGGCTTCGGCGAAGGTACCGAACAGGACGGTCAGCCAAAGCCACAGGACCAGCTGGATCTTGAAGCCGGCGGCAAGGCTGTCATGGCCCACGATAAGCAACACGGTCAGCAGCACCGCGACCACGGCCGTGGTGAACATTACCGGGTTGCGGATGAGTTCGCGGGGATCGAGCTTGCGAAAAGCGTCTCCGATCGCCGGGACGATCAGGTCTGCGGTGAAAAGCGATTTGGATTCGGACCGAGCCATTTGCGGATCCTTAGAAAAGCTGGCCACGGATCATCGCGAAATGATCGGCGATGGGACCAAGGGCGAGGCCGGGAAGGAAGGTGAGGCCACCGACGATCAGCACGATGCCTATCAGCAGGCCAGTCCACAGCAGCCCGGTGGTGGGGAAGCTGCCCGCCGTTTCGGGCGTGTGCTTCTTGGCGGCCAGGCCGCCTGCTATCGCCAGCATCGGAATGATAACGAAGAACCGGCCGATCCACATGGCGATCCCCAGCGTCCCGTTGTAAAACGGCGTGTTGGCGGACAGTCCGGCGAACGCGGAACCATTGTTGGCGACGGCGCTGGTGAAGGCGTAGAGGATTTCCGAGAAGCCGTGCGGTCCCTTGTTCAGCGGCCCGGCAAGCCCTGCGGTCAACACCGAAGCGGTGGCCGAGAAGCCCAGGATGACCAAGGGCAGCACTGCGATGGCCAGCACCGCCAGCTTCACCTCACGGCTTTCGATCTTCTTGCCAACGTATTCAGGGCTGCGACCGACCATCAGCCCGGCAACGAACACGGCCAGGATGGCGAACAGCAGGAACCCATAGATACCTGCCCCGACGCCGCCGATCACGACTTCGCCCAGTTGCATGTTGAACAGCGGGATCAGGCCGCCAAGCGCGGTGAAGCTGTCCAGCATGGCGTTCACCGCGCCGCATGAGGCTGCGGTGGTGACGACGGAGAACAACGCCGAAGAGGCGATGCCGAAGCGGACTTCCTTGCCTTCCATATTGCCGCCCGCAGCGCCAAGCTGGTGCAGGATCGGGTTGCCCGCAGCTTCCTGCCAGTAGGCGACGGTCGTTCCGGCCAGGAACAGCGCCATCATGGCGGCCAGGATCGCCCAGCCCTGGCGCGTGTTGCCCACCGCTTTGCCGAACGTGTAGGTCAGGCCAGTGCCGATCGCGAAGATCGACAGCATCTGGATGAAATTGGTGAGTGCGGTCGGATTCTCGAACGGATGAGCCGAGTTCGCATTGAAAAAGCCGCCGCCGTTGGTGCCCAGCATCTTGATCGCTTCCTGGGAAGCGACCGGGCCGAGCGCGAGTGTCTGGCGCACACCCTCGAGCGTGGTCACGTCCACCGATCCCGCAAGAGTCTGCGGCACGCCGCTGGCGAGGTAGAACAAGGCGATGAAGACCGAGAGCGGCAGCAGCAGATAGAGCGTGACGCGGGTGACGTCGGCCCAGAAGTTGCCGATCCCGCTCGCGCTCCTGCGGGCGAACCCACGAAACAGCGCGAAGGCCAAAGCGATGCCTGTGGCGGCGGACAGGAAGTTCTGCAGGGTCAGCACCAGCATCTGGCTAAGGTTCGACATCGTCGATTCGCCGCCGTAGCTTTGCCAGTTGGTATTCGCAGTGAAGCTGACCGCCGTGTTGAACGCCAGATGCTCGCTTACCGCGCCCATCCCCTCGGGATTGAGCGGGAGCATCCCCTGCGTGCGCAGCACCAGATACGTAAGCGCCAGCAGCATTGCGTTGAAAATCAACATGTGCACCGCGTAACGGCGCCATGATTGGTCCTCGTCGGCATTGATGCCGGACAGGCGGTAGAAGCCCCGCTCGATCGGGCCCAGCACCACATGAAGCGGTGTCCTGCGCCCTTCGTAAAGCGCGAAAAGCCAAAGCCCGATCGGCTTGGCGAGCGCCAGCAGGATGCCGACGAAGGCCGCGATCAGCAGCCATCCCTGGTACGTCATGGCAGCGCCCCCTTAGAAGCGTTCGGGCCGCACGAGCACGGCGACCAGGTAGATGAGAAGGCCCAGCGCGGTGATCGCAGCCAGTAAAAGATCGAGTGTCATGGTCTGCGATCCTTCACGCGCGGCTGCACAGTGCCGCGTAGCCAAGGCTAGCGGCCAGCAATCCGAGGAAGAGACCGATCCAGAGGATGTCCTGCATGTCGAAGCTCCCGCAGCACGCCTCCGCAATGGGTGCGGAGCGAATCGGCTGCAGTGGAGGAATTAGGCCCGCTCAGCGTTGCAATTCGAGAGGACGGCGATCGCACGGGCATAGTATTTTCATATGAATTGCACGGAAACCGACCAAATTGCGCGCTTTCGCCCAGGCAAATGCCAACAAGCTTAGGCCCCTCTTAACCAACGACAAATTATCACCTTCCCGCAATTTCGGGATTCTGCGCGATGTTCGATGTCCTGCTGTGCGTGCAGCAACAGCACAATTACTGGTTCGTTCTGCTGGCAGCCACGATCTGCCTCATCTCCACGACCAGCGCCGTGCAGTTCCTGCGCCATGCCCGCCATCTGTCTGGCAACGGAGCGGGTCGCTGGATCGCCGGGGCAGGCATTGCCATCGGCTTCGGAATCTGGGCGACGCACTTCGTGGCGATGCTGGGATACGATACCGGTGTCGTCGCCGGATACAAGGGACCGGCCACCGTCATCTCGCTGGCGGTGGCGATCGCCTTGACGACGATGTCGTTTTCGACGGTCGTCGCCAGTGCCAGCCGCAAGAATCTTATCATCGCCAGCCTGCTGGCCGGAGGCGGCATATCGGCGATGCATTACATCGGCATGCAGGCGCTCGAACTCCCGGCGCGTCTGACCTGGCGCACCGGTTATGTCGTCGCTTCGGTGCTGTTTGCGGTACTGCCGATGTATCCCGCTTTGTCACTCGCCATTCGCCGACGCTCGCCGACCAGCGGGGCGGCCGCCGGTCTGTTCATGACCCTGTCGATCGTGCTGCTGCACTTCACCGGCATGACCGCGCTGAAACTGGTGCCGGCTCCGCTGGATGAACGCACCGGAATCCTGCTTTCGCGTGACAGCATGGCGGGGATGATCGGCGCCGGATCGCTGATGTTGCTGACGATCTGCATTGTCGTGCTCAACATGGCGCGGCGCACTCGCATAACCGTTTCGGCGACAGAGCGGGAAATGAGTATCCTGGTCAAGGGGATCACCGATTGCGCGATCTACATGCTCGACCGCAACGGGAATGTCGCCAACTGGAACGCCGGTGCCGAGCGGTTGAAGGGCTACACCGCCGAACAGGCTATCGGTCTGCCGCTGTCGGCATTCTACCCTCAGGCGGACAGGCTCGAAGGTGCCCCGGCTCGTGCGCTCTCGGTCGCCCGGGAAGTGGGCAAGTTCGGGGGTGAGGGGTGGCGCATGCGGCGGGACGGTACGCTGTTCTGGGCGCATGTCCTGATAGAGAAGATCAGCGACGAAGACGGCCGCCATATCGGCTTCGCCAAGATCACCCGTGACATGAGCCGGTTCAAGGAAGATCAGGATCGCCTGCGCATGGCGACCGAGCAATTGGACGCGGCGCTGGGCAACATGCACCAGGGGTTGTGCCTGTTCGGGCCGGATGAGCGGCTGGCGCTCGTCAATCCGCGCTTCACAGAGATCTGGGGCATCGACCTGGACGCCCGGCTTTTGGGAATGACAGTCGACAAGGTTGCCCGCACCGCGTTGAGCGTCCTGACATTCCCCGACATCCCGCAAAATAGGATCGAGGATCTGCGCGAAGTGTTCGCCAGCACCCAGCAGGATGCGAGCGGGGTGCCCCTGACGCTGGAAGTGGCCGACGGTCTTATCGTGTCGATGGTAAGCCGCGCGATGCCCGGCGGCGGGTGGGTGACCACGATCGAGGATGTGACGGAGCGCCGCCGCACCGACGCCAAGATCGCGCACATGGCCATGCACGATAGCCTGACCGGGCTGCCGAACCGGTCGCACTTCGCTCGCTGGATCGATTCCGAACTGGATCAGGCCCGTCATTTTGGCCACCAGTTGACCGCCGTGATGATCGACCTCGATCGCTTCAAGGAAATCAACGATACCCGCGGACACGGAGCGGGGGACACTGCCCTCCAGCACCTGTCCCGCCGTCTTCTCGAAGTGCTGAGCGAAGGCGAGATCGTCGCCCGTCTTGGTGGAGACGAATTCGCGGCCGCCAAGCGTTTTAGGGATAAAGCGGACCTGACGTCGTTCCTCGATCGGCTGGAGGGTTGCTTCTCCAGCCCGTTCGGCCCGGAGGACAACAGCTATTACCTTGGCGCCAGCATCGGCGTGGCGGTCTTTCCGCAGGATGGTGACGAACGCGAGCAATTGCTGAACAACGCGGACCTCGCGATGTATCGGGCCAAGGCCAATGTCAGCGAACGGATCGCGTATTACGAACCGGAAATGGACGAGACCGCGCGCGCGCGTCGCGTGATCGCAAACGAACTGCGTCAGGCGCTCGATCGCAACGAGATGTGGCTCGTCTACCAGCCGCAGCACGACATCGCGACGGGTGAGACGACCGGCTACGAAGCGCTGCTGCGCTGGGATCATCCAACCCATGGCAAGATCGCGCCGGATGATTTCATCCCCATCGCCGAAGAAACCGGGGAGATTTTCCGGATCGGCGAATGGGTGCTTCGCCAGGCATGCGCCGAAGCCGTGGGCTGGGCGGACGATCTGAAAGTAGCCGTCAATCTATCGGCCGTGCAGCTTTCGCAAAACGATCTCGTCGATCTCGTTCGCTCGATCCTCGTCGAAACCGGCCTGTCGCCCCGTCGCCTTGAACTGGAGATCACCGAAACCGCCATCATCTCCGACAAGCAGCGCGCCTTGCATCTCCTTCGGCAGATCAAGGGACTGGGCGTCAGCATCGCCATTGATGACTTCGGCACGGGCTATTCCTCGCTCGATACGCTGCACTCCTTCCCGTTCGACAAGATAAAGATCGACAAGTCGTTCCTCTCCCGTTCGCGCACCAGTCCGCAGGCGCGGGCGATCATCAAGGCGGTACTGGCCCTTGGGCAGAGCCTGCAGGTTCCGGTGCTGGCGGAAGGGGTAGAAACCGTCGACCAGCTTGATCTGCTCAAAGAACACGGCTGCGACGAAGCACAGGGCTATTATTTCGGACGTCCTGGTGCTGCTCCGGGCTCCAACGAACCACCGGCTGAACTGGAGCGAGCGGCGCTGCCCTGATGCGTATTGCGCCGCCGTCTGCGCGGGGTCAAAAGCAACAGGGTGAACGCTGACATTCTCCTGATCGGCGCCGGTCTTGTCGGCGGGGCGATGAACGCCATGGCAGGGGGCGGGTCGTTCGTAACCTTACCGGCGCTGATCGCTTCCGGGCTCCCTCCGGTCATGGCCAATGCATCCAGCAGCGTTGCCCTCTATCCTGGCGGCATCGCAAGCGCGTGGGTCTATCGAAAAGGGATGGCCGCCGAAACCGGGCATGTAGCCGGTGCTTCGCTGCGGCAACTGGCGATCGTTTCCCTCGTCGGGGGATTGATCGGAAGCGTTCTCTTGCTGGCCACGCCGACCACCCTGTTCGACCGTGTCCTGCCGTGGCTATTGCTGGTGGCGACGCTGGCCCTGGCCTGCGGCAGGCGTATCGCTGCGCAACTGGGCGGTGCCGCTCAGTGTGGACCGGTTGGTATCGTGGCGGGCCAGTTCGTGCTGGGCATTTATGGAGGCTATTTCGGTGGCGCCGTGGGCTTGATGATGATGGCGTTCTGGAGCATCGTCACGACGGCGGACATCAAAAGCCTGCAAGGCCCGCGCGTGCTTCTGGTGAACGCGGCCAACACGACCGCCATCGTCATCTTCGCCGTCATGAACGCCGTGGCCTGGCGTCAGGTCCTGTTCCTGGCACCTGCAGCGATGGCGGGCGGCTATCTGGGAGCACACCTGGCAACGCGTATGCCAGCCCAACGGGTACGCGCAGCCACGGTAGCTCTTGCAGTGATCATCACCATTGCGTTCTTCGTGCGAGCCTACGCCTGATCGCACCGAACGGTCAGGGAGTCTGCGCGTCGGTATCCGCTTTGGCGAGGATGAGCGAGAAGTCGCCGCATTCGTCCGTCCAGTGCTCCATCTCACACCAGCCGCTTGCCGCAAGGAGCAGGCGCATTTCCCCGGGACGATACTTGTGGCAGTTTTCGGTGTGGATGGTTTCGCCTCCATCCATGCTGAACATCTGCCCGGCAACCTCGAAGCGAAGCGCACGCCGAGCCTCCAGGTGCATTTCGATGCGGCTCAGCTTTTCGTTCCAGCGGGCGACATGGCGGAATTCTCCAACCGGGATGGTGCCGCCAAGCTCGCGATTGATCCGCTGCAACAGGTTGAGATTGAACAGCGCCGTCACGCCCTGGGCGTCGTCGTAGGCTGCTACCAAACGCTCTGGCGCTTTCACCCGGTCTATGCCGATCAGCAGATAGGCTGGTCCGCCAGCACCGCTCAGGGTTTCGCGCATCGAACGTAGCAGGTCCACTGCCGCAGCCGCCGTCATGTTGCCAATGGTCGATCCGGGGAAAAAGCCGAGCATGGCTTGGCCGTCCCGCTGCACGGGAAGGGAGACCCGGTTCATGAAGTTCGCTTCCACCGGCATGATGCGCAGCTGCGGGAACATCGGCTTCAGCTCTTCGCACGCCTCGTCCAGAAACTCGCCGCAGATGTCGATCGGCACATACGTCGTGCGGGGCATCGCCTTCAGCAGAATTCGCGTCTTGATCGAGCTGCCGGACCCGAACTCCACGACCGTCGCATCCGCCCCCACGATGTCCGCCGCCGCTGCCGCATGTGCGTTCAGCAGGGCCGTTTCGGTGCGGGTCGGATAGTATTCGGGAACCTGGGTGATTGCCTCGAACAATTGCGACCCTCGCATGTCGTAGAACCAGCGTGCCGGTACGGCCTTGTGCTGTTGGCCAAGGCCGCGAAGCACGTCCGCGCGGAACGCCGGATCTGCGATGGGAGGGGATGAACGATCGGGAGCGTCGTCGCTGCGGGTCGGCGTCAAGAGCATGTCAGAGGCTCCTTGCAAGGCGCACGCCGGTAAACTGCCAGCGCTGATGAGGATGGAAGAAATTGCGATAGGATGCTCGAACATGGCCGCGCGGTGTGGCGCAGCTGCCGCCCTTGAGGACGAACTGACCGGACATGAATTTGCCGTTGTACTCGCCCACGGCCCCCGCCACAGGCCGGTAGCCCGGCCACGGGCGATAGGCCGATCCGGTCCATTCCCAGACATTCCCGAACAGGGAAGCGAACGGGCCGTCTTCCTCCGGTGCACGAGGCGCAACGGCATGGGCGTGGTCCAGCTGGAGTCCGCCCAGTGGATCATGATCCTGCGCGACGGCTTCCCACTCCTGCTCGGTAGGCAGGCGTGCACCTGCCCATGCAGCAAAAGCGTCAGCCTCGTAGAACGAGACATGCGTAACCGGCGCATCGGGATCGACCGGTTGCCAGCCCGCCAGCGTGAAATGCTCCCATTCCCGCCCATGCCCGCGCCAGTACAGCGGGGCGCTGACACGTTCGTTGTGCAGCCAGTCCCACCCGTCCGACAGCCACAGTGACGCCGTGCGATAACCCTGATCCGCGATGAACTCGATCCATTCCCGATTGGTAACGGGCCGATTGGCGAGGGCGTACGGAGCAAGCCACGACGGATGGCGCGGCAACTCGTTATCGAAGGCGAAGCCCGCTCCGTCATGGCCGACCTCGACAAGACCTTCCGTGCCGGAAATCCAGCGTAGGGGCACTTCCTGATGGATGCTGGCGGCAGGCGCCGCCGCATAGGCAGGGCCCAGCGGATTGCGAGAGAACAGATGCTTCAAGTCGGTAAGCAGTAGTTCCTGGTGCTGCTGTTCATGCTGGATGCCCAGCTCGATCAGCTCGCTTTGTCGATCGAGCAACATCGGCAGGGCATCGATCATCGCAGTGTCCACGTGGTCGCGGTACGCCATGACGTCGGCAACCGTGGGACGCGTCAGTAGACCGCGCTCGGGCCGGGCAATGCGCTCTCCCTCCGCCTCGTAGTAACTGTTGAACAGGAACGGCCAGCGTTCGTCGAACAGCGCATATCCGGGCACATGATCGCGAAGCAGGAACGTTTCGAAGAACCAGGTCGTGTGCGCCAGGTGCCATTTCACCGGAGACGCGTCGGGCATGGACTGTACGGTCATGTCCGCTTCGTTTAGCCCCTGCGCCAATGCGCGACTGAGAGAGCGGGTCTGCTTGAAAAGCGACGCCAGCGATTCCTGCGCCAAAGGTGCCTGCGCCATGACGGGTGCCGCTTCGCTCTGCATGCTCACTTCTCCCGCTGCCCACGTAGGCACGCCCGGCTTGCACGGCGACCAGACTGCTGGTCGGATCGTACCACGCAGTAAATCCGCCCTTAAGTGTGTTTAGTGCGCAGAGCGCACAGTTGTTCCGACGATACCGAAAAAGCAGCGGCTCACGTGGCCAGCCGGGGGACAGAACGGCAGTGAAACGCCCCATGGTTGTCGATCGATAAAAAACGACGAAAAGGCGATTGCCTCACACGCCCCTCCCATGTAAATGCCCCGCCTGCCCGCAGGGCATGCCGCTTTAGCTCAGTTGGTAGAGCACATCATTCGTAATGATGGGGTCACAGGTTCGAATCCTGTAAGCGGCACCACCTTCCTAAAGGCACTTCCTCCCAGACATCGGCGGTTTCCCAGCCAAAGCAGCTTTCCCCTTGGGTAGCTTTTGGGTCAAGGCTGGGGCGTCTTTGGGATCATTCGGGTCAACCTATGGAAAGCGTGCCTGAAGCCAACGGCGCTTTCGGAAACCCTCCGAGGGGCAAGAATTGTTTGAAGTGTAGCCCGACCTCTCGACAGTCAGGCTATCACTACCTGCTTCGCCTGCGCAGTTTGGCGCAGCACGACCGTCATATCGAAACCTACTTGGGGGTGCCTTCAAGTTCAACCCACACCCCCCCGTTCACTTCACCTGCGACCGTTTGCTTACCAGTAGACAGATCGACAGCTAAATTGAAAACCTCCAGAACAAGATTTCCATTTCGATCTCGAGCCCAATAAACCAAGTCACGGGTGACACCAACTTTTCCTTTGTGAAGAAAAGTCAATTTTGCATTGCAAATCAAAGATCCAGATTTTGCATTTCTCTTGATTGCGTGCTCGCCATCTACTTTATATTCTCCATTAATTCGAATTTCGTCCAATTGGCGCTTTTCGAATTCGCTATACGATGAGTACTCTGGAGATTCTGGCTTTGGTATAACTGTATTTATATAATCAATGTCGAGGTTCGATGCCTTAGCGAGCGTCGGCATCATATCTAGGACTTCGCTGTTTGAGCAATCCGGTTCGCTTGATGAACAACTTGCGAGAGCAAGCGGTCCAACACCCAGCAGCAGACATTTCAAATTCATACGCCCCACCCGATAGCATTCCTGTAAAGAACAGATACTTGCATAAGAGAAATTTGACTCACACCCAGAAAATGGGCGGATGCATAGATCACTTGCTTATGGTGTTAACTTCCACCCAGACATCGGCGGTTTCCCACGGGAAGAGCTTTCCAGCTTGGGGAGCGCTTGGGTCAACGCTGGGGCGTCTTGAGCCGGTTGAGGTCGGCACCCACGCTATACCCCGGTCTGTAGCGAGTTCCACTTCCAGCCAAACGGATATGCCTCGCGTCAGATGGGAAGAGCGGGCATGTAGCGCCTCGCATATGGTCGGCAAACAGTTACACATCATCCCTATCGGTTCCATCGATGGGAATGACCGGGGGGGAAGCGTGTCAAATTGGGTGGACGATCTCGGCAGACTCAAGTCACTGCGGGAGCAGGGCGATCTGAGCGAACAAGAATATGCAGCAGCCAAAGCTAAGTTGCTCGGTTCGAACGCCATTCGTGAACGGGGTCAGACGTCAAGTTCCGATGCATCTGAACGGGAAGCTCAGATCGATCGCCCATCCCTATCGGAAGGGTGGCAGCAAAATCCGTTTAGGCCCGGACAAGCTTCCGGGGGCCGACGCGTACTGATAGCCGCGTTGTTGATCGTACCAATTGTCCTTGTAAGTGCGTGGAGCTTTAGCCGCTTCACCACCGCAGGAAACGAAAGCCCGCCTACCGCGATCGCAGACTTTTGCGTCGGTGTGGGCGTCGGCGGGCAGGTCATGAGGAAACATGAAGTGTCCGTCTCGCAGCTCACGCAGCTGATGAATTCCCCTCAGCTTAAAGCGTTGGCCCCAAGTTCGGTGAGCGAGGCTTGGACGTGGAGCGATGAGGGCGATAGCCTTTACACCTTAACCGGCACGACGACTGATCGAGTGGCTAATTCGCAGGTCGTTACAAAATGGTCCTTCAGGCGGGTCGAGGGCAAGGGCGATCTGAAAAACTGTGGACCTGACACCCTCGCGTTCGAGCGTGAAGTGGTCGATAGCAAGGATACCGGCGACGAAGCAATCAAACGCTTCCTGATGGCTACCCTTATGGCCAGCGGAATAAAACGAGCGGATCAGCAAGCTCCCAATCAGCGCGAAAGCCAAAAGAGCAGTGGGGTTTTGGCAGTATCTACCGTTCCCACCAATGTCGGGTCCTTAGCAGGCATATGGGTGCCTGAAGGGTCTTACTGCGCAAGTGGAGACGCGATGAACCTCCGTGGCGACGGAACTTACAGTGAGGATGTGAGCACTGGGAAGTGGACCCAAGTTGCCAACAAGCTGACGATCGATGACGGCATCGAGCCCATCTCGGGAGCGGTCAGCAACGTCTCCAGCAATCAGATCGACGTCGTTTGGACGGGCGGAAGGACGATACGGTATCGCCTCTGCCCAACTGACTTCTCGTCCGAGCCCTGGTTCCCCCATGGATAGGCTCAGCACATCCCTACTGAGTAAAGTTTGTCCGCAGCGCTTCGTCACAAAGCGGTAAGCCTTTTGTAAGGCCTGACGCTCTAGACGCGACGCTGATGTAGTCTGACGACGCGTGAGTGACATGCCGAACCTTTAGATAGGCCAAATAACCACCGATCTGGATGAAACATCCGCAATTTAAGCAATTGCGGTCACCTAATGTTAGGTGTCATCCCTTATTGTGATAAATCGATTGCAGAATTGCGAGGGCCAAAATGGCTACCCAACCCATCCAAGAGATAGCGCTGGAGTTAGACGCCCTAATTCTGCGGTTAGACCGCATGAAATGCTATATCGCTGCAGCCCATGTGCAGGCTGGCGTTGATGCATTGCGATCGATGGTTGATCATAGCGAGACATTGCAGCCATCACCCCGGTCGAACGACCCGGCAACCAAATGAAACATTCGCTTTGGATTGAATAACAGCGATTTAATGACGGCCATATAGATTTCTACGTAACTAGCCCTCAACGAATAGGGGGCCGAAATTATGTTGGAAATCGCGATCAAGAAACGTCGTGCAGTCAAGGTTAGCGACGTCGAAATTGACGAAATGGCGTCTTATGCCAATCAGGTTTTATCGTTGCTGAGAAACCTCAAAGCAAACAGCCACAAACCGCGTACAGCCCCTCTTTCACCAGCTCTACGATACGACAATGCCAAACGGCTATATGACGCCAGGCGTCGGCGGGCACGTCATTTCAATCCGGCGCTGTTTGGGGAGCCTGCTTGGGACATTCTTTTGGATCTCTATATCGCGCATCACGAAGAAAGGCAGATCACGATTACATCGGCATGCATCGGCGCGGATGTACCAAGCACCACCGCTCTACGCTGGGTTACCCTCCTGACCCGCGAAAACTTCATTCAAAAGCGCGAAGTGGCCTCAGACCGGCGGAAAAATTTGGTGTCCCTGAGCCCGGAGGCAATTGCCGCCATGGATCGATATTTTGACGACGTCGATTTCTGACGTGATAGACCGCAATCCAATCGCAATGAAGATCAGCAGCCCACGGGGTCAGGGATAGAAGCGCAGTCTAGGTTGTTTGAGTAAGCTATTTTGCCGCGCAAACAAAGGCTAGCGCTGAATTTAGCGGTCGAATCGGTGGGTGCGGGGAGCGGGGCAGCAGTAGCGATGATAAGATTCGTAATAGCCGTCCCGCCCACGCTGCTGCATTTGCTCGTGTTCCGGGTGTGTTTGCCAAGCGAGTGCAGACGCTTCATCTTGCCACTCCGATAGCACGACGTCTTCTCCGTCGTCAGACGTATAGCTACGATAGAGTAGAAGGCCCGTCTGTCGCCGCGCGAGCTCCTCGATGCGTATTGCATCGTCGAGGTACGAATCGACGTCGATATCGTGACATTTGCGATTGCGGAATATCACCAAAAACATGGCGCCCTTTAGAATCCGCTTGCCGATAAGGGCAAGGGGATGTGTTCGACACACGAACTAAATTTCTGTTAATGCCTTTACCCATTGCCAGTCGGTGACGGTATGTTGTTCATCGATGGCCGATAAATATGGCAGGCGTGAGCAAGAGCAGGCAATGCGAGAATGGTCTAAGGCAGAGCTACAGCAAAAGCTTTCCAATCGACAATACGAGGTGCTCTCCCTCGTGGCCGACCATTTGTCCTCGAAGGAAATCGGCGCTCGTCTCGGGTTATCCTATAAAACTATCGATAATCATGTCGCGGATTTGCTGGTGAGGCTAGACGTATCCAGCCGTGCTGACGCTGCGAGGATTTATCTCAATATTTCAAGGGATAGGGAGCGGCTACCTAGTACCTCAAGCGCTCTCGACGTTGTGCCGATCGCTGATGCAATAAGCGTTCAGCCGGAGCATCGGGATCATTCAAACACGACAACGGGCAGCGATACTGGATCATCGTTTTCCGCTTCGTCTTTGCTGAAACTACCTCCGGTCGGGGGAACTCGACATAGCCTTAGTCTGGTGGAACGAGTGATGGTTATGGGGCAGGTTGGCCTTGTCTCGGTTGTCGTCCTTGCTGCCATCGTTACGGTCATGGTGGGTATCTTCAGCCTGTTAGGCAGGTGAATTCCAGCAAATAGAAAACCTTAGCGTGCTTCACGCATCGGAGAAACTTATGCATCTTTCAGAAGCTGGTGGGCGTGCAGTTGCCACCGAGATTTCCGGTATGTTCAAGAGTGTAGATCACGCCCTTTACGATGCCGCGCGGCTTGCTGCCACGATTATGGAAACCAATGCCGCGTCCTCCGTGCCGCCTGCCCATTTGCAGGGAGCACTAGACTCCGCCGCATCAGGCTTTGCCAAGCTTGTAGAGGGCCGAAAGGACATGGTGCAAATGCATCGGAAGCTGGCCCATATCAAAGGCGAATCTACGCACCGCGAAACCGATTGGGGTTGCTTTGGCGACAACGCACCGAGCGGGCAGCTTGTTAGCCCCATGCCGAATAACGCTTAACCTGTGACGAGTCGGATGGCTTGGCGAAGCGAGTCTAGCTTACAACGATCGCCATGCTGTTGAACCTCGCCTTTGGGCTATTGATGATCGTTGCATGTGTCCCTGCATTGGTTTGGGGCGGTTGGGAAGGGCGGCGGACATGCCTAATGTTTGTCGCTGCAGGCGCAGGTACCTACATCGGTGCCACGACCCTCAAATCAATCATAACCCTTCCTAATGCGACGATCATCGTAGACCTTTTGCTATTGGCTGGTCTTTCAAGGGTGGCGGTACGAACCGACAGATACTGGCCCCTATGGATCTGTGCGTTTCATATGCTCAGTGTTCTCTCGTTTCTCGCTTGGCAATTCATCCCCAGCACGCCTCGCCTGTTCAAGGCTTTGTCGGCGTTCTGGAGCATCCCGGAATTGATTGTGCTGTGCCTTGGCCCAATTCTGGATTTCCGCAAAGGCTTCAAGAGTGAGTCCGGTGAAGAACTTTCAAGCGTTGATGGATGATCTGACCTCTGTCGTCGGAGATTTTGCCGAGATTGAATGCGAAATCGACAACGTTCAAATTTACCTGGACGCGGTCAAAGCCAGACATCAGATAGCCCCCGACCTCAGTCAGTGTGATTGGCTGATCCTACTGAACCTTTATCGTTCCTCGTCGGAAAAATGCATGGCGGTTTCGGCAGCGTGCTTGGCATCCTTGCACCCAACAGCGACTGCGGCGCATTCGATCATTCGTTTGATTAAAATGAAGCTGGTAGAACGCGTCCCCGCCGAACAGCAAGTTGATCGGCAGTTGCTTAAGCTCTTGCCGCAAGGGGCAGGTGTCGTAACCCGATGGCTGGCGATAATGCATCTGAATGCCCGCAGATCGGTCGAAGTCCCTACCAGTACGATCATATCGGTACTTCAGGCCGCAGCTTAACGCAGCCTAGCACCGCCACGCCTGCGAATGTCTAGGCTGATTGGGGACGCCGCTACGCACTGATAACGCAGTTTACGTGAAACGGCGAAAACCGAAGTCTGAGGGTGGCCGCTTTGCACCAGCTTCACCCGCCCGATAAAGCCTTCGCCGATCCTGAAAGCTCGAACGGTTTCGGGTGACCTATCGCTGGTATCACGGAGGACGAATGCTGCCGTGTTCTGCGTCCAACCTGACAAGTCAAGCTCCCGACGTGCGATCTAGCATATCCCTTTCAAGCTTTTCATAAACCTCGCCACTGGTGAGGATCACAAAGCGCTCTCTTTCCTCTTCGCCGTCCTTGTCCGCAAGCTGATTCGCCTTTGATCGATCGGCCAGCCAAATATCGGAACTTTTAATATTCCGCATAGGTAGAATTGAGCGCACCGTGCCCCAGTTTCTTCGACCAAAATAACTGACATCGCCATTTTTGTGCTTAGCACGCATAATATCATGATAGGCGAATATTCCAGGTGAATCTGCTAACCAGTACATAATAATCTGGATGGCGCTACGAAGTTTGCGTTCCGCTCTCGGATTACCTTCAATTGTAGCAATATGTGACCGCTTTGATTGCTCGGGGCTCTCACCTACTTCATCTAGGTAGGCTTCCTTTGCCAATTGTAGATCATGATTACCTATTTTATGATCGCCAAATATAAATGCCGTGCTAGCATAGTCTTGGGGCTGTTCGAGCAGGGATCGAAGAAGTGAAGGTGATGTTGAGTTCACGTTTTCTCGATAGTCACGAGCGGCTGGATTTGTAGGCGCTCGCACCGCTCGGTCCCAGTCGTCAGGCCCTATGAGCCGAGCCATCTTCTGATATCGTTCAAATAGTGCGACCGCCTCATCGTACGCATGCTGATTATCCGTCCGATCGATGAGAACTCCTGCTTCGAGAAGCTTCGGTTTGAAACCTTCCGCACCTAACGCATTCTGGGATGCATTGGCTGAACAGATCACTGTCGTCTGTTCGCTGATGTACAACTTCGCATGCAATCCATCGAGTACCTTCACGCGGCCAGTCGGATCTGGAAGCGCCTTCTTGCGTAGTCCGAGCGCCCTCAATGCGTTGCGCGAAGTGCCGCCCATAGAAATATCAAGAATGACTTCTGCTTCACGCTTTAGCGCCAGCTCTCCCAACTTGGGCCCCCAGAACGCAACTGCGCATCGCAACCGACCACGCCCTTGGAATAAGCCATGGATCGCCTCTGCCAAATCAACTCCATGTAGTATCTTCATCGCGATCCCAAGCCCCATCGTTTGCTACACATCGAACATCTTATTTCGCTTTAATATCATTAATAAAGATCTTCAAAATAGGGGTGTGATAATTTAGTCCGTGGTTAAAAGGTAGGCATTGCCTTCTAAAAATGCGGTTTATGTTGCCGCATTGGTGTAACGAAATCGAAAGCCTGCGATCTGCTCCCCCGATTGCGCAGCGACCAACGCGAAATCGGCCTTGTTCCTACAGGCCAAGCCGTTAAGGACCATTGCAAATATTCTACGGTTGAGGTTGGGTTGTTCTGCGATTTCGAGGCTGAAAGTAAGCTGATTCAGAGCGCGATCGAAGCGGTTTCATCGGTCATCGGCCCACCCGATCCTGGCTATACAAAGAAGGTCATCCGATGGGAGCGGCCAACGCTTTCAGTCAATTTGTTCCGGGAGTCACAAGCCAAAGCACGCCTATGCGTGGCTGGTCAAAATGTTCAATTTAACGGAGAACATACTCTAGGTAGCATGGAGGAAGTGGCCTTTCGCCCTCCTCCAAAAAAACTCGAGCTGCTCCAAGGCAATCAAACTTGGACCCACGATATGGACGTCCGCTCAAGACCAAATCGAGGTTGAGAAACTTAGAGATTTTATTTGGAACCTTGCGGGGAACATTTGCATGACAGAGGAAGTAGTGGCCGAGTTTGATGTTTTAGAAATTGAAGAAGATGAAGTTCTTGAGCTCGGTGATAACGAACGTAGGCTGTCCACGCAGCCGCTGGATCTCACCGTTGACTTGCTTGTTTCGCGGATTGATCGAGGGGGATTGATTCTCCAGCCGGAATTCCAAAGAGATTATGTCTGGTCGTCAGCAAAGGCGAGCCAACTTATTGAGTCCATTCTTATGGGCATTCCGCTCCCGATTGTTTACTTGGCAGAAACCCCTGACAGTGACTGGGAAGTGGTGGACGGCCAGCAACGGTTGACGTCGATCCATGCATATGTTTGCGGACGTTTTCCGGACGGTTCTGCTTTCCGCCTCGGGCGACTTAACGTCCGCAGCGACTTGAAGGGCAAGGCTTTCAAGGATCTCAGCAAGTCCGAACAAAACGCGATCCTCAACTATACCTTGCGCGCGATCGTGCTGCGCAATGATAGTCATCCTGACGTAAAGTTTGAGGTTTTTGAGCGCCTAAACTGTGGATCGGTTCAGCTCAAAGACGCAGAGTTGCGAAACTGCATGTATCGGGGGGCATATAACGATATGCTCGCCACCCTATCGCGGAACTCATTCTTTTTGAAGGTGCGACGCGCAGAATCGCCACATAAACGAATGGAGGATCGCCAGCTGATCCTGCGCTTCCTTGCTATGAAGCGTAACTCCCATCTGAACTATCGTGGTGCGATGAAGCAGTTCATGAATCGGGAGATGCAGGTGCATCGAAACGCATCTCAGGCTGACGTTGCGGAAATGAGCCGGACGTTTGAGGAGGCGATCGAGTGCGCTTGGCTGGTCTTCGGCGAGAGCGCGTTTCGACGCTGGAATAACGGACGGATAGCGGCTGAAGCGGGCGAATGGGAAGCCAAAATCAATGTCGCCTTGTGGGACACGCTCCTTTACGGCTTTGCGTTCTACGAGAAGCGGCAAATCGTCCCTGTTGCCGATGCCATCCGAGAAGAGTTTCTCGATGTGATGTCGAATGATGCTACCTTTGTGGACTATATCGGCCGATCAACCGACAAGCCCGAGCGCCTCCAATACCGTGCGCGAGTTTGGTTGGATCGCCTTACGGCTGTGGTCGCAACGCCCGGCAGCGAAACCCGTTCGTTCTCTCGCAAACTCAAGGAAACGATGTTTGCTGACGACCCGGCATGCGCGATTTGCGATCAGCGCGTTCCATCAGCAGATGACGCGGAGATCGACCACATCGACCATTATTGGCGAGGTGGAGCAACCATTCCGGAAAACGCCAGGCTGACCCATCGGCATTGCAATAGGGTTCGAGGTGGACGAAGTTGAATTGCTCCCCATCCGGGTTTTGACCGGGTCGAAATCCGATCCTTCACTGAGCTAAAGTGCTTTCGGTAGGAAGACGCTCAGTTCGGATTTCGGCACAATCTGGGTATCGCTTGGGCAAGCCGGAAGACTGGGCAATTTCCGGTACCAAGCACCTCGGAAGCCCGGGATTTCTGCCATTCTATCGCTCGTGTTCGTAATGATGGGTCACAGGTTCGAATCCTGTAAGCGGCACCACCGTCTCAAAGGCACTTCCACCCAGACATCGGCGGTTTCCCACGGGAAGGGCTTTCCAGCTTGGGAGCGCTTGGGTCAAGGCTGGGGCGTGTTTGGGCCGGGTTCATCTTATGACTACGCTATACCCGTTTTATTTAGACCATAGCCGATCCAATGGCGCCAAGAGTGCCTATTCAGTCATTTGCAGACTGTCTGCTCACAAATTGCTGACCATGCCCGCCGTCAAGCCCTGACGATGTATGAGGCAGGCGACCGCATGGTGCTGCAATATTGCCCGCTCGGCTTTCTGCATTCTACGCTTTACAATAATTTAGATCGACCGAATAGATCAGAAGCATGACCGTGCCATTTCGAGAAAATAAGGCTAACTGCTCAAATTAGCTTGCGTAACTTATTGCGTATGACCGCGCCCGAAGATATGCGCACAGCAGCATTTTATTATGTGCGGGAGTAAGCTGTGTTTCAGGAAGTAATTGAGAAGATCAAAAGCGCTCCATTCCAAGATGAGCCATTCCGTCACATTGAAATCACAAATCTGCTTCCCGACACCGTTTTCCGCGAAATCATTGCTGCTCCAGAAATAGCACTTCGGCCGGTCGAAAATGATCGTATGCTGATCGATGCATTAGAGCAGTCTGGTTGGAAGCCTATCCCATTCCCAGGAACAAGTGAGAATGTTGAAACGTACCTGAAATGGCACAAAAACGGTGGCAAGGTACTGAATACCAATACTTGTGAGGGCTTTGGTATCACGTTTCGGTTGTTTGAAAAGAGATCGGCGATCATCAAGGAATTAGGGGAATTCTTGGCCTCAGAGGAGTTCCAAGCCACCTTAATGAACAAGTTTGGTATTGAGAGGGATGGTATCATTTATGATGCAGGCATCCAAAAATATTTGGACGGCTATGAAATAAGCCCCCACCCCGACATCCGCCGTAAAGCGTTGACATATATGGTTAATATCAATCCCGCACCAGACTCGGAGAGTGCTGGGTACCATACTCACTACATGAAATTTCGGCCCGAGAAGGACTACATAAGGTCTTATTGGGAATACAATGTCGATAGTGAGCGGTGTTGGGTGCCATGGGGCTGGTGTAACACAGTTAAGCAGCAAAATCTTAACAACAGCATGGTAATTTTTTCACCAAGTCATGAAACATTGCATGCTGTGCATGCCAAATACGACCACCTCAAGGCACAACGTACTCAATTGTACGGCAATTTCTGGTATGGGAATGAGGATAAAGTCAGCCTTGCTCCAGATTGGGAACACTATGTCATCGGAGAATCGAGTGTGGCCGGTGTCAAGCGCATGGTACCAGACTATATCAAGAAGCCGTTAAAAATTCTGGCAGGGCGCAGTTCTATGAAAGCTGGTAAACGGTCGGTTCGGGCGTAAAATAGCAGAGAGTTACGGTCGACTGGACCACCGGTTCAACTCATACCTTGCACTCTTAGATTGAGATAGCGCGCGATGAATTTGCAAGTTAGCCTTGCGCACGAAGCTAGCGCTGTCGTGTCTACAGACCTGGAAAAGCGAAAGACCATAATAGGTCTTCAGATGCTGCGGGCTATCGCTGCTGTTGCGGTTGTAGCCCACCACTGCAATGTAGTGTTGCTGCAGAACGCGGGTTACGATCCCGCTTGGAGCTTCGCCGAAATAGGGTCTCGCGGCGTTGAACTATTTTTCGTCTTGAGTGGCTTCGTTATCTTTTACGCACATTGGGACGACGTCAGCACGGCGCAGTCGGCAAAGCGGTACTTCTTTAAGCGGATCGTCCGGATTATTCCCCCCGCTTTTATAGTAGCGAGCGCTTGGTTCGTTGTTGGGTTGATCGCACATCGTATCGGAATAGATACATCATCTATGGGCAACCTCGATCTCAAGCTTTGGCTGAGTTCGGCTTTGGTCATCCCGATGCTAACTTTGCCAAGTCCGATTGTCATCTGGACTTTAAAGCATGAACTCATTTTTTACCTTATTTTTGCATTGCGCTACCGATCACGAAAGGCTGCAATCGCCGGGGTGGTAGCATGGGGGATGTTCTCGTTTGGACTGACGTCGAGTGGCGAAAACCAACTTGTGAGAACACTTGTATCTAATTTGAACGTTCTATTCGCCTTTGGTGCCGCAGTGTTTTGGATTTGCAGGCGGGAAGGCGTCGCGGCATGGGTTAGCCGCTTTAACCCCGCATTTTCAATTTTTAGTTGGGTAACTTTCGCATGGCTTTGTATTGAATTTAAACATCTAAAGTCATACGAAAATGTCACCCCAATTTATTTCTCAATATCGGGTGCACTCGTTCTACTTTCTACTATGGACCTAAAAATAGAGGGGAGAGTAGCATCGATTTGCAGGCTATGGGGAGACGCCTCGTATGCAATATATCTGTGCCATTTCCCAATCATTATCGTAGGCTATAAGCTTACTGATAAACTTCATATCCCGCATCTTGTCGCATTCCTTATTTTGCTTACCGCAGGACTCCTCGGCGGGCTATTGTTCCATTTTGTTATCGAGAAGCCGCTAATTCGTTTCTTTCGAGGATCAAAGACGGCTAGCGCCATTCTGAAGGCGAATTGAGCCCTTTATCCTACTAGGTTCCCTCGAAGAGCATATGGAATGAAATGTGTACCTGCGGCACTCATGGTCGTAGTATTGACAGCATATCATCGGTCTGATTCTAAATGCATGTACCGCGTACAGCAGACTGCCAGTCAATGTATTGAGGCACGGGCTGGGGTGCTTTGGCTAGACTGGCATACTATGCCATAGACTCAATAGACTCGGAGCCACAGGCGCATTGAAGTCAATTGGACCATAGCGAGGAAGTTCTCAGCCAGCTTGTCATATCGGGTGGCGACGAGCCGGAAGTGCTTCAGCTTGGAGAAGAAGCGCTCGATCAAGTTTCGCTCGCGACATAACCACGTGCTGAAGTAAGGTTGCGACCTCCAGTTGGTCTTGGGCGGGATATTTGTGAACGCTCTCTTACGAAGAACTGCTCAAATGCGATTGGCATCATATGCCTTGTCCGCCAACACGATTGTTTCAGCGCCGACATGATCGAGCATCTCGTCAGCGGTTTGGCCGTCATGGGTTTGACCAGCGGTCAGTCTCAGCCGGATCGGAAGACCTTGCCCATCGACGACCGCGTGGATTTTGGTGGTGAGCCCGCCTCGGGAGCGACCGAGACAATGATCTCGATCCCCCTTTTTGCCGTCGCGGCGTGTTGGTGCGCTCGGATGGAAGTGCTGTCGATCATCTGGATGTCGCCATCATGGGATCGAATGATGGCGTCCATCATTCGATCCCAGACACCTGCCTTCCGCCATCGCACGAAGCGATTATAGCAGGTCGTGCGCGGACCATAGCGTTCCGGCAAGTCGCGCCACGGCGCTCCCGATCGCAGTACCCAGAAGATGCCATTCAGCACACGCCGGTCATCGACACGAGGAACGCCTCGCGGCTTATTGGGCAACAGTGGTTCGATCACACGCCACTCGAAATCGGTCAGGTCATATCGGCTCATGCCGTCCCTGAATCAGCTTTCGCTCAACAAGGAAAGCCGTGTTACCGTGGACCCCATGAAACCCTGGATGTCTTGGGCGCTCTTCTTCTTTGCCGCCGCCTTGATCGCATTCTTCAGCGGTGAGCAATGGAACCCTCGATTGATCGTGTTCCTCATCATGACAATTCCAATTGGCATCTGGGCGGTGCGACAGATCAAGACGGCTAAGACATCGTCGCGTTAATGGGTTCACGGCCTAGCAAAATTCTGACTGCCGCGCCCTGGAAACCAGCAACGACAGCTTCTTCAGCGTCCAATCACATATCGCTGCGCCCGAACCCAAAGTGAAGAAGCCAGCATCTTGAACGTGCGGGTCAACGGATGCACAAAGCGGCTGCCCATCCGGGCCATTTTCGATGATAACCCCGTATTGTTTTTCAGCGGAAATAAACACGGAGACAAGCGGATGAACAAGCGAACCGGCCGCGCGAAGGCAGCAATCTATATGTATGCACGCGACGAGATCGCGTGGGATAAATTTACTGCGTTCGCAGCGGAAAGGCTACCTGAGATAACATCCGACCTGCCGGGAAAAATCCTGGTGCGCGCCGCGTGCCGGATACGCACCTTGCCGATACTGCCCCATCAGCGCGTGATGGCGGATAGTCCTGCTCCTTTTGACTTCGCCGTACAACTTTCAGCCGACGATGCGACCGCGCTGCCCGCGATGCGTGCGGCGATTGTGGCAGTTGCTCATGCCCTCACCCAGTTGACGACGCCCGAAGGCACGGCAGTGTTGATTGGTCAAGAGATCGCGATCACCAGCGGCGATGGTCCGATCTACAACATCATGCCTTTACGACGCCTGCCGCAATTGACCCACAGGGAGTTCATGACGCATTGGTTCGATCGCCATGCAACGCTCGGCGAGGGCGTGGAGGGGGTTCGGTACCGGCAAAATCATGTTGATGAGGCCGCGACTGACGCGCTTGCGAGCGAGCTCGGCGTTTCTTTCCCCGTCATGGACGGCCTTACCGAATCCTATTTTGACAGCCCTGAGGCGGCAGCCGCTATTCTATCGCAGCCTTCGGTGGAAATCGATGCGATAGAAGATGAGCGCCGCTTCATTGATCACACGTGCTCGCAGTTCGGCCTATACAAGACTGTCTGGCAAAATTGATGCAAGGCGGCCTCCGGCGGTCCATCCTGCACGCGCGTTTAACCCGCCAAAGGCCCAAGCTGAGCAGATTCACGAGTTGTCTAGCAAGGCGATGCCAGCATCGCCGAGGCTGATCGAGAAGGACGGGGTCAAGCTGCATCGCGCGTCCCGCCTGCTGATTTGCAGGGTGCTCTGGATTCCGCCGCGGCTGGCTTTGCAAAACTTGTCTAGGGTCGGAAGGAACTGGTCCGAATGCATCGCAAGCATGCGCTCATCAAAGATCAGTCGCCGTATCGCGAAACGGATTGGGGGTGCTTTGGCGACGACGCTCCTAGCGGGCGGCTGACGACGGCCGGTGGACGATCACGCCGCTGATGCAGGCGCTCGTGCTGGATCAAGCCTTCGGAATGTCGGCATAGACGATATCGCCGTCTACCGTTGCCGCATAAACCGCGATCGATTTTCTGGTCAGCGTGCCGCTGGGCGATCCGTCTCTCATGTCGAACCGAACGCCATGTAACGGGCAGAAGATATGCGGCCCTTTGATTTTGCCTCCCTCAAGGTAGGCAAAAGCATGGCTGCACATGTTCTCCATCACGAACACCCCTGACGGCGAGCGACAGACGAGTACTGATTTACCGTCGACATCGAAGGCCTTGCCGCCGTTTTGCGGAACGTCTTCCAGCGAAGCTATTGCGCGCCGCGCCATTGGGTGAATGTCCTGTCTTCATGGGGCGGCCTGCCAAAGGCGCGCCCGGGGGCGTCATCGGGGGGCGACGGCGCTGCCGATGTAGCGATCCAGTTCTGCGTGGAAGTGGCCGATCCTCTGTTCCTGTTCCGACAGGATGGATCCTCTGAATGCCATGCTTTCGATGCCGCGTTGAACTTCGGCGAAGAGGTTGCTGTCCTGATCGAAGACTTCGCCCAGGCCGCCTTCGCGCCAGTCGATGTGCTGGATCTCCGCCTTTTCCTGGCCGGAGATGTCCCACCCCTCGGGAAGTCCCATGTATGCGGGGGGAAGGATTTCGACGTTGTCCTGCGGATGCATCATGACGATGACATCGAAGATGAACTTGCGCGGGTCATGCGGGTGAGGCCGGAAGTACAACATCGACACACCTTCCGGATGTATTCCCAACTGGATGTTGGGGAAGATGTCGTAGTTCCAGTCATCGGTGAGTTGGTTGTCCAGGAACCCGGAGAAATCCAGGCCTAGCCGCTCGGCCCGCTGGCGTTTCGCCGTCTGGATCGCCTTGCGCACATCGTCCTTGTTGCCATCGAAGCTGTCAGGATCCAGCCCTACCTCGATCATCGTCGCACGCAGGCCGGGGTTTAGTCCGTCGGCGTCCATGCGCGGGCTTTGGGTGGCGAACTTGGTCACCATCCGGCTCATGCCATTGGGATAGAGATCGATCTGCGCGTTGTAGTCATTGAATACCGGCAATATCTGCGGGTGAATGGCATGCACGTGATAGGCTTCGTTGAAGCCATCGACGGCAACTTTCCAGTTGGATTCCCACACCGCCTGCACACGGCGCATGATGCGCATGTCCTTGAGGCGATAGGGCTCGGCATGTGTGACCAGGGGGCCAAGATGCTCACTCAGTGGTTTGGCATCGGGGTCCATGTTGAGGAAGATGAAGCCCTCCCAACTTTCGCAGCGGGCTTCCATCAGATCCATGGAGCGGCACAGCGCCTCGGGTCGGAATGTCTCCCGGTCGGTGACATGCGCGATCTTCCCGTCAAGATCGAAACGCCAGTTGTGGAAGGGGCAGGTGAAGCCGTTGGGGCGGCATCCTTCGTCATCCGACACAAGCCGATTGCCACGATGCGGGCAGACGTTGAAATAAGCGCGGATACGATTGTCATCGTCGCGCGTGATGATGAAGCTCTCTTTTCCAATCTCGAATGTGACGTAGTCACCCGGATCGGGAATATCTTCCTCACGGCCCGCCCAATTCCAGACCCGAGACCAGAGCAGCCGACGCTCCGCATCCATATAGTCTGCCGACCAATATCTCTCCGGGGAGATCGCGTGTACGCCGTTATCGACGTACGGTGCTTTTGCCTCATGGCTTTCGGCAGGCGCCTCGGGATTGACTGGCCAAGTCTGACGATAATCATACGCAGGTCCATGAGCCATGACGCGGATCCCAACCTTTCCCAAATGTTCCGGGTATCCCGGAAGCCGGACTTTTTGCCCTCGCTGTAGCCCCGAACTTAAATCAATATCGCAAGATAACAATCTCAAAATAATCATTCATGACTGTTTGTTATTGCGCTGCCCGCATGATCTTTCGGTACATCGCGGGATCGCTTCTCCTCGTCGCTCCCTCGCCAGCCGATCTAGCTTTTTGGATAGGCTGGCAGGTCCAGGACTGGGCGTAGGGTCAGGCACCCCATCCAAAAAATGCTGCTGCATCGATCAAGGCCGAGATGGGCGGCCATGCATTGGGACAGAGGAGAAGGCACCGTGGCCAACGGCATCAAAAGCCTCAATCGCGAAGAATTATCGCCAAACCTTCAGGAATCCTGGGATTTCGTCCATGAGCTGACCGGGCAGGCCGGCTTCATCGAGAAGGGGGCTCACGCGCCCGAACTGCTCGATTTCACCATGATCGATTTCTACGAGAAGATTTTTTACCGCGGCCGGGTCGACGTCAAATTGAAGCACCTCGCCCGGCTGCGCATGAGCCTGGGCCACGGGTGCCGCAGCTGTAACCTGGGAAACACGATCGGCGCCAAGGAAGTCGGGTATAGCGAAGAGGAGCTGAACGCGATCGAGGGCGATCGTTCGATTTTCAGCGACTCCGAACGGGCGGTACTCGCGCTGGCAGACCAGTTCCTGATGACGAATATCCAAGGCCATCTCGACCCGGATCTTTATGAGGACTTGCGCCTGCATTTTGACGATGCGCAAATTCTAGAGCTTGGCACTGTCATGAGCTATCTTGGTGGCTTGGCCAAGATGCTGTTCGTGTTCGACATGGCCGAGAAGGAAGATACGTGCCCGTTCCGCCCGGCTGCGTTGGCTGAGGCGGCGGAGTAGCCGACCCGACCCGGCCAGGCGGGCCGGGTCACCTTCAGGCGGGGCTGACGGCCATGTTGTCGATCAGGCGAGCGCGGCCAATGCGTGCCGCGACCAGCAGTCGCATCGGGCGGTCGTTGCGTGCGTCCAGCTCGACCAGGCTGTCGGCATCACGTAGCTGCGCGTAATCGACCGACAGGAAGCCGCCAGCCAGCAGGTCGCTTTCCAGCTTTGCAATCGCGGTCGGGACGTGCGCGCCGGTTTCGATCGCGGCAATGGCGGCGCGCATCGCCGTTGGCAGGGATACGGCCGCGCTCCGATCCTGCTCGCTGAGGTAGGCGTTGCGGGAGGACCTTGCGAGACCGTCTGCCTCGCGCACGGTCTCGACCCCCAGAATGGCATCCGCCGTAGGGCGTGACAGGTCGAGATCGCGCGCCATGCGGCGGATCACGGCGAGCTGTTGCCAATCCTTTTCACCGAACAGCGCAACGTCAGGCATCACCTGATTGAACAGCTTGCACACGACCGTCGCCACGCCATCGAAATGGCCGGGACGGGAGGCACCGCAAAGCCCCTCGCTCACGCCGGCTACCGAAATGTTGGAGGCAAAGCCTGCCGGGTACATGGCCTCGACCGTCGGCGCCCACAGCAGGTCGACACCTTCGGTTCTCAGCAAGCCCGCATCGCGTTCGAGTTGCCGGGGGTAAGCGTCGAGATCCTCGTTGGCGCCGAACTGGAGCGGATTGACGAAAATCGACACCACGACGTGGTCCGCCCGGCGTTTCGCCTCGCGCACCAGTGTCAGATGCCCTTCATGCAAGGCGCCCATGGTCGGTACCAGGGCGATCGTGCGTGGCGTGTCTCCGCTCGTTCGCAAATCGTTAACCGTACGGCGCAGTGGATCAAGGGTGTGGACGATTTGCATTGAGGTTCACTGCTCCGGTATGGTGGCCTGGACCGGCAGGCGCGCTCGGCACTTAGCCACTGCGCACTTCTGGGGGCAACACTATATGAATGTCGGGCCGAACCTCTGCCCGCAAAAAGGAAAGCGTACGGTCCCGTGAAAGCGCATCGCATCGTCTTCGCCAATGAGAAGGGCGGCACCGGCAAGTCCACTACGGCCGTCCATGTGGCCATCGCGCTGGCCTATCAGGGGGCCAAAGTCGCCGCGATCGACCTTGACCACCGGCAACGCACCTTGTTCCGCTATCTGGAAAACCGGGTGGAGACAGAACGTCGGCGGGACATCGTGCTGCCCGGGGCACGCTTTGCGGTCTATGACGGCGACGATGTGGGAGAGTTGGACGAGCTTGCCGAGCAGATTGCCGAGGGATACGATTTCCTGGTGTTCGATACGCCGGGCCGTGACGATCCGTTCGCTCGCCATGTCGCCACGACGGCCGACACGCTCGTCACGCCGCTGAACGACAGCTTCGTCGATTTCGATCTGCTTGGTCAGGTGGAGAGCGAGACGTTCAAGGTAAAGCGGCTGTCGTTCTATGCCGAAGTGATGTGGGAAGCGCGCAAGAAACGCGGGTTGAAGACCATCCAGGAAGGCCGCCGGGAACTGGACTGGGTCGTGGTGCGAAACCGCGTCCAGCACGTCGAAGCGCGCAACATGCGCCGCATCGACGGGGCGCTGAAGGAACTGTCCAAGCGCGCCGGTTTCCGGGTGGCGGGCGGCTTGTCTGAACGCGTGATCTTTCGTGAGCTGTTTCCCTCGGGCCTGACCCTTCTCGACAAGGGGCATCTGGGCGATCTTGGCACCAGCCACCTGGTCGCGCGGCAGGAAGTGCGCGGCCTCGTTGCGGGGTTGAACCTGCCGGTGCCCGGGCGCGGGCAGGGCGAATTGGCCATGGCGGCCGGAGCCTGATCCGATGATCAAACTGGTCTGGCTGATCGCATTGGGCTGCATCGCCTGGCGTCTTTATTCCGGGCGTTGGCCATGGCAGCCCAAGGTCAAGGCGGTCCCGTCGTTCGAGGCGGCGCAGGCGCGCGTCCTGCTGGGCGTGGAAAGCGGCGCCAACCGACGCGACATCATGGAGGCGCACCGCCGGCGCGTGGTCGCGGTCCATCCCGATCGCGGGGGCAGCAAGGAACAGGTCCACGAAGCCAACGCCGCCCGCGACGTGCTGCTGGCTCAGCTCCCGGCAGAGGATGCCTGAAGCATCGCATCCGCATCGTTTCCATCCCACGATCCTGCGTGAATACGACATTCGCGGGATTGTCGGCCAGACTCTCCATGCTGCGGACGCTTTTGCGCTGGGGCGATGCTTCGCGGCCATCGTGCGCCGGGCCGGTGGCGGCAAAGTCGCTGTGGGACGCGATGGTCGCCTCAGTTCACCGATGCTGGAGCACGCTCTGACCGACGGGCTGCGTCAGGGCGGTGTCGATGTCATTCGCGTTGGTCTGGCTGCCACGCCGATGCTGTACTACGCCGCGCATGTACTTGATGTACTTGGGGCGATCCAGGTGACCGGCAGCCATAATCCGGTCGATCACAATGGCTTCAAAATCGTCCTCGCCGGCCGCCCTTTTTTCGGCGCCGATATCACAGCGCTGGGGCCGATGGCGGAGGCGGGCCATTGGGGGCCTGCTTTGGCTCCAGCGGCCAGGGTCGAAGATGTCGAACTGCTACCAGCCTATGTCGACCGGCTTATCCAAGGGCTAGCCGGCACCGAAGCCGATGCAGCGACCTTGAGGATCGGGTGGGATGCCGGAAATGGCTCGGCGGGGCCTGCAATGGAACGGCTCACCAGCCTTTTGCCGGGCGAGCACCATCTTCTTTACGCCGAAGTGGATGGGTGGTTTCCCAATCACCATCCTGATCCCACGGTGGAGGGCAACCTCTCCGATTTGCGGGCACTGGTGGCACGGGAGCAGCTCGACTTCGGGGTCGCATTCGATGGCGATGGCGATCGGATCGGCGTAATCGACGCACAGGGGCGCATAGTGGACGCGGATCAGCTGTTGGCAATCCATGCTCGGGATGTTCTCCGCTGTCATCACGGCGCGAGGGTTGTCGCCGATGTGAAGGCATCGCAGCTAGTGTTCGATACGGTGACCGCTCTCGGCGGAAAGGCGTTGATGGCCCCGGCCGGCCATTCGCATATTAAGGCCCGAATGCATGAGACGGGGGCATTGCTGGGAGGGGAAACCAGCGGGCACTTCTTCTTTGCAGACGATCATTTTGGGTATGACGATGGCCTCTTTGCCGCTGTTCGATTGATCGTGGCCTGCTCGCGGCTGGGTGCCGGTGTCACGCACCTGCGCGACGCGATGCCTGCAATGCACAATACGCCCGAGCTACGTTTCGGGGTGGCGGCCGATCGCAAGTTCGCTGTGATCGAAGAGGTGCGTCACCGCCTTGTTGGGATGAACGCGCAGTTTGAGGACATGGATGGCGTGCGAGTGTCTGCGGCGGATGGTTGGTGGTTGCTGAGGGCATCAAACACGCAGGAAGCACTGACTGCGCGCGCTGAAAGCAACACGCCTGACGGGTTGGCGCGCCTTGTGGCGGAAATCGACCGCCAACTTGCGATATCGGGTGTTTCTCGGACCTGATCATGGTGGCTGCAATGGAGCGCATGCAACTCCCGACCGGACGGCGCTTTTCCTGACCGTGTCGATACTTTCACCACCAGTCGCTATCCCGCCGTGTCGATGAACGACGCCGGCACCGTTCCGCTCGAGATCACCGCTTGGTTCGACTCTCGCGGCTGGCGCGTACGCCGCCATCAGCAGGAAATGCTGAGCGCTGCCGATCGCGGCCATCACTCGCTTCTGGTCGCGGATACCGGCGCAGGAAAGACACTTTCCGGATTCCTGCCGACACTGGCCGCATTCTGCCCGTCGCATGCAGAAGGATTGGATGCTGGGGCAGGGCCGGGTGACGGACTGCACACCCTGTATGTCTCGCCATTAAAGGCTCTGGCGACTGACGTGCAGCGCAATCTTATCGCACCGATCGAAGACATAGGCCTGTCCATCCGTGTCGAAACTCGCAGCGGCGATACACCGTCAGATCGCAAGGCTCGTCAGCGCGCGCGACCTCCCCATGTCCTGCTGACGACTCCCGAATCTCTATCTCTTTTGCTCAGCTATCCAGAGGCACCCGACCTATTCGCCAGCCTGAAACGCGTGGTGATCGATGAGGTCCATGCGTTCGCCACCGGAAAGCGCGGCGACCTCCTGGCACTAGCGCTGACGCGGCTGCAGGCGATTGCGCCGGGCATGCAACGCGCTGCGCTGTCAGCGACGTTGGCGGACCCCGACGAGTATCGCAGTTGGCTCGCGCCATGGGGTGAGATCGATACCGTCGAACTGGTCGAGGGGGAGGAGGGCGCCGACCCGGTGGTGGATATCCTGCTCCCGCGTGAAGAGCGTATCCCATGGAGCGGACACGCTGCAACCTGGGCGATCCCCCAACTGATCGAACAGATCCGCGAGCATCGGACGACGCTGGTCTTCACCAACACCCGCTTTCTCGCAGAATATATATTCCAGGAACTGTGGGACGTGAACGAGGGCAACCTGCCCATCGGCATTCACCATGGATCGCTTTCGCGCGAGGCGCGTCGCAAAGTGGAATCAGCGATGGCCGATGGTAAGCTGCGCGCGCTGGTCTGTACCGCAAGTCTGGACTTGGGAATCGATTGGGGGGACATCGATCTGGTCGTCCAGATGGGCGCGCCTAAAGGGTCCTCCCGCCTTCTCCAGCGCATTGGCCGCGCGAATCACCGGCTGGACTGCCCAAGCGAAGCGATCCTCGTGCCGGGCAATCGTTTCGAATTTCTGGAGGCATTCGCGGCGCAAGAAGCGGTCCGGCAAGGTCAGCGCGATGGCGATCCATTTCGGCCCGGCGGACTGGACGTGCTGGCCCAGCATATCATGGCGGTCGCCTGCGCCGGCCCCTTTCGCGAGGATGTCCTCCTGCAGGAGATTCGGTCCTCGCTGGCGTATGCTTGGGTGGATGAGATCATTTTTGCTCGAGTGCTGGAGTTCGTGGCGACGGGTGGGTACGCCCTGCGCTCGTATGACCGGTTCCGCCGCATCGTCCGCGATCGTGACGGCACCTGGCGGCTGACCCACCCGGAACATGCTGCTCGGCATCGGCTGAATGCCGGGATCATCGTCGATGCCGAGATGATCGACATACGGTTCCGCAACGGTCGATCGTTGGGCAAGGTGGAGGAGGGTTTCGGCGCTACTCTGTCGCCCGGCGATACGTTTCGCTTTGCAGGGATGGACCTGGAAGTGGAGGCACAAAAGGATCAGGAACTGATCGTCCGGGCGGCCAAGCGATCGGCGGTGATCCCCAGCTATTCCGGGCAGCGCATGCCGATCACCACCCATTTGGCGGACCGGGTACGCGCGATGCTGGTCGATCGCGCAGGATGGGCGCGGTTTCCCGATGACGTTCGCGAGTGGCTGGAAGTGCAGGACTACCGTTCGCACATGCCGGCGCCGGGGCGATTACTGGTAGAAAGCTTTCCGCATCGTGGGCTGGAATATACGAGCTATTATACGTTCGAAGGCTGGAACGCCAACCAATCGCTGGGAATGCTGATCACCCGGCGAATGGAGGATCGCGGCCTTGGTCCGTTGGGTTTCAATGCTACCGATTATACGCTGGCGGTGTGGGCGTTGCAGCCGGTAGAAGATCCCCGCGCGCTGCTCTCGCCGGATATTCTTACGCATGAGTTCGTGGATTGGGTGCAGCAATCCCACCTTTTGCGGCGAGCGTTTCGAGAGGTGGCCGTCATCTCCGGGCTTGTCGAGCGACAGCAGCCCGGCAAGCGCAAGTCGGGCCGCCAGGTCACGTTCTCGACCGACCTGATCTACGACGTCCTACGCAAGTATGAGCCGGACCATGTTTTGATTCAGGCGGCGTGGGCTGATGCGCGGGCAAGGATGACCGATGTGGGGCGGGTCGCTGATGTGCTCGACCGGGCGGCGCGCGAAATCGACCATGTCCGATTGGATCGGATCAGTCCGCTTTCGGTCCCGGCGCTGTCGATGGTTGGCCGGGAGAATATGCCATCCGGTGCCGCTGATGACGACTTGCTTGTCGAGGCGGAGAGCCTGGCATCGGTCGCCATGCGAGTAGACCCACCGGAAGAAGAATAGCGGCAAACGAAAAGGGGCGGATCGCTCCGCCCCTTTAGGTGTCCTTGAGGGGACCAGTTCCAGAACCGTTGGCTTACTTGCCGAAGTTCGCAAACTGTTCGTTGCCGACGAAGCCGAACTTGGTGACCTGCGCCGCCTTGATCACTTGCAGGACCTGTGCCGACAACTCGTAGCTGGCATCCGGCTCGGGCTGGAACTGGAGTTCCGGCTCGGGGGTCATGCGAGTGGTTGCCTGCAACGAGGTTACCAGCCCGTTCTGATCGATCTGCGTACCGTTCCACAAGATCTTGCTGTCCTGGGTAAGCACGATCTTGTTCTTGACCGGATCAATCGGCGGCGGTTCGTTCGTGGGAGGGGTTGCCACTGGCAGATCGATGTCGATCGAGTGGGTCGCAACCGGGATGGTGATGATGAACATGATGAGGAGAACGAGCATGACGTCGATCAACGGCGTCGTGTTCATCTCCATCATCGGCGAGCCATCATCCTTGCCGCCTGACATTGCCATGGAAAGTTACTCCTGTTCCTGCCTGAACGTCAGCCGTTCGGATCGACGGGGTTGGTGATGAAGCCAACCGTCGGGTAACCCGAAATCTGGACGTTGTAGATCGCACCGGCCACGCAGCGCCACGGGGCGTTGACGTCGCCGCGGATGTGGACCTGCGGAATGAGCTCCGGGTTCGCCATGAGAGCCTGCGGACCACCTTCACGCTTCACGATAGCGTCAAGACGCTTGAAAGCTTGGTCGCGCAGTTCTTCGGAAGTAACCGGAGTGACGTTGTTGAAGTAGATACGGCATTCGCCGCCGCGCACTGCGCCTTCGTATCCGGGCTCGCCCGCCGTACGGCCGGACGAGTCGGTGGTCGAAACGGTAAGGAGCAGGTTTTCGACCTTATCCTTCGATTCGACTGCCTCCACAACCGGAATACGCAGCTTCTCGATCGTCTGGATCGCAACCGGGACCGCGATCAGGAAGATGATCAGAAGCACCAGCATGACGTCGACGAGCGGCGTCGTGTTGATGTCGGACATTGGTGCGTCTGCACCACCTCCGCCCGTGGAAATCGCCATAGTCTTATCCTAATCCTTGCGTTGCCTGGGGCAGGTGACGGATTGCGCATGCATCGTGCCGTCACCCGATCCCCTGCGGGATGGCGAAGATCTCAAAAGGTCTTCGCCCTACCCGTGCTCCTTACGGCTTGACGGGAGCAGCAGTCGGCTTGGCGGGAGCGGCAGTCGTCTTCACCGGGGCAGAGGCGATCGACGGCTTGACTGCGCCCTTCGAGGTGATGTTGGCGAGGACGTCGTTCGAAAAGCCGGTCAGCAGTTCGGCGATGCGCTTGTTGCGTGCCTGCAGGTAGTTATAGGCAAGCACAGCGGGAACCGCGACGAGCAGACCAAGCGCGGTCATGATCAAAGCTTCACCAACCGGGCCTGCGACCTTGTCGATCGATGCCGAACCGGCGAGACCGATGGCGATCAGTGCGCGATAGATGCCGACCACCGTACCGAACAGACCGATGAACGGCGAGGTTGCGCCAACGGTTGCAAGGAATGGCAGGCCGCCAGCAAGGCGAGCATTGATGGTCGATTCCGAGCGAGCGAGCGAGCCGTGCAGCCAGTCGTGCGCTTCGAGCGAATCGGTCATCTTGGCGTGCTGGTCTTCCGCAGCGATGCCGTCGTCGACGAGCTGGCGCCAGGCGCTGTTCTTGTCGAGCTTGGCGGCGCCTTCACGCAGGGTGGGAGCTTTCCAGAAGGACGTGCGGATCACGCCGAACTGGCGCAGGATCTTCGACTGTTCGAACCACTTGGTGAAAAGGATGTAGAACGAGCCGAACGACATGACGCCGAGGATGATCACGGTCGCGTAGGCGATGAAGCCGCCCTGCTCGAGCGCCTCCATGAAGCCGAACTTGTTCTGCGGCGCGCCCGCACCGGCGGCAAGGATGTCAACGATAAGCATGCGAATTACCTCTCAAGAAGAATGCAGGAGCTGGTCAGGACCAAAAGGTGCCGTCCCGACCATCTTTCAGTTAGTTGAGCTTGTAGACGATCGCGGTCGAGTAAGACGACGAAATCGGGTTACCCGCATCGTCAAGCGCCGGATCGAACCGCGCATAACGCGTCATACCGTCGCAAGCCGCCTCATCGAGGTCGGGGCTGCCGCTTGAACCCGATACCGAGCATGCGCTGACCCGTCCGTCCGCGCCGATTTGAACGCGTACGCCCACACGGCCTTCGCGTTCTTCACGCGCAGCCCGGGTCGGATAGTTGGACTGAATACGGCCAGCCCAGCCAGCTTGGCCCTTAGGCCTTACGCCCCGTGCCTTCGACGGTCCGGGCGGCGGCGGCGGCGGTGCCGGCGGAGCAGCAGTGGTAATCACCACCGGCGGCGCCGGCGGGGGGGTAATCACTGTCTGGATCGGCGGCGGAGCCGGCGAAATGTTGATCGGCGGCGGCGGCGCCACGATCGGCGGCGGCGGCGTATCCGGTTGTTCAGGTGGAGGTGGCGGCGGTTCCTCCTCCTTCGGTTTCTCTTCCTTGATATCCACGGTGGTCACCTTTTTGATGACCTGTTGCGCCGCCTTGTAGGCCAAGCCGGTGACGAGCGCATAGCCGACGAAGACGTGGATCAAGGCGACAATGACAAGAGCGGTAATCTTGCTACCGCTCATTTGCTGGTCAGCGTAAGCCATTCAGACGCATCACTCCATTACCAAGCCCCGGACCAATCCTTACATGACGTGTCCAAGGGCGCCCATGGCTTATCCTTTAGGGAAAACCCATGACGAAAATCAAATTACCCACCCTGACGGCTGACAGTCCGCCTCTCCGAAACAAAACCCGACGGACAGGCAAACCGTAGGGCATTTTATGTTATTTTTGCCCCATATTGCGGACTTCTTAACGGTGAAGCCCGTCCCACGCAACGACTTATCGTCCCTACATAGGTTAACGCATAATTCATGCCGCGTTAGCCGACATTGATCCAGTCCAATTTTGTGTATGTGCCGCAGTGCGGTTATAAGCCAGCGCGTTTCCACGGAGATATTCGTTTATGCATTTGAAATCGCGGCGCCTTGTAAGGCTATTGACGGTTGCTTGCCTGGCGTCTGTTCCCGTCGCTTCTCCCATCATGGCACAAACGCAGCGCGCCACTGTCGGTCCGCAGGAGGTCACGTATGCCGACGTCGCCAGTCTTGCTGATTCGGCAGGCCTTGTCGTTCACGCGCAGGTGACAGACATGATGCGGATCGCCGATGCCCGGATGAGTAATCCGAAGCCGGGATATGGGCGGTTTTACGTGGAGGCGCGTACCAAGGCGCTTCTGACAGGCAAGGCGCCACTCGGCGAATCGATCCGCTATCTCGTGGATTTGCCGCTGGATGCCAGAGGTAAGGCGCCCAAGTTGAAGAAGCAGGATGTGCTGCTTTTTGCACGCGCAGTGCCGGGGCGCCCGACCGAATTGCAATTGGTTAGTCCGACCGCTCAACAGCCATGGACGCCGCAAGCTGATGCCCGCGTTCGATCCATTCTGCGCGAACTGACTGCACCGGATGCCCCTGCCCAAGTTATTGGCGTGCGCGAATTACTGTTCGTTCCGGGTAATCTCGCGGGGCAGGGGGAGACGCAAATCTTCCTGAAAACGAAGGACAATTCTGCCGCATCGATTTCAGTCAAGCACGAGGCGGGTTCGCCGCCAAGTTGGGGCGTTTCGTTTTCTGAACTCGTTGCGAATGTAGGCACCCCGCCGGCTCGCAACACGTTGGAATGGTATCGCCTCGCCTGTTCACTGCCCAACCTTCCGCCCCCTGCAGCCAACATTTCCGCCAGCGCCGGAGCGCAGCAGCAGGCCCTGTCGGACTACCGTATGGTGCTGGGTGAACTTGGGCCGTGCGAGCGGTCGCTTCGGTAGGTCTCGAGCAAGGCGCTGGAAATTCCTCTCCGCCTGTCTTAGTGCGCGCTCCCGAAAAGGAGCTTGCATGGTCGAACCGCTCAATATCGCGCTTGCCGGACTGGGAACTGTCGGAACCGGGGTTGTCCGCCTGATCGAGACGAACGCCGAACTGATCGCCCGCCGGGCGCGCCGTCCGATCCGGATTGCCGCCGTCAGCGCGCGTGATCGCAGCAAGGACCGTGGCGTCGACTTATCCCGCTATGATTGGGAGGACGATACCGCTGCGCTCGCCGCTCGCGACGACGTGGATGTTGTGGTGGAGATGGTTGGCGGTTCGGATGGCCCGGCGCTTGCTCTTGCGCGCAATGCCATCATCGGGGGCAAGGGGCTCGTCACCGCCAACAAGGCGATGATTGCGCATCATGGCCTGGAATTGGCGTCGGCAGCGGAAGCGGCTGGAGTGGCGCTGAAATTCGAGGCTGCCGTGGCGGGAGGCATTCCGGTGATCAAAGGGCTGAGCGAAGGGGCCGCAGCCAACGCGATTGAACGGGTTTACGGTATTCTGAATGGCACCTGTAACTACATACTCTCCAACATGGAGGACACAGGGCGTGATTTCGCGGACGTTCTCGCGGATGCGCAGCGCATGGGATATGCAGAGGCGGACCCGACCTTCGACATCGAGGGGACTGATGCCGCTCATAAGCTGTCCATCCTTGCCGCCATCGCTTTCGGCTCGCGTCTGCGTTTCGATGCAGTGGAAACGATGGGCATCAGCCGCGTCAACGCTGCCGACATTGAACAGGCAAGAGCGCTTGGCTATGTCATCCGCCTGATCGGCACGGCGGCCATCGATCAATCGGACGGCATATCCCGCCTGTTCCAGCGAGTTCGTCCGCACCTCGTCCCTTGCGACCATCCGCTGGCCCATGTGGACGGAGCGACAAACGCTGTTGTGGCGGAAGGCAACTTCATGGGCCGGTTGCTATTCCAGGGTGCCGGTGCAGGTGATGGGCCTACCGCGAGTGCAGTGGTGGCCGACATCATCGACATTGCGCGCGGAGAAAAAGGCGCGTCGTTCTCCATGCCGACCGCCGAGCTGGAAGCGATGGAGCCGGCACCGTCCGGCCACCGCATCGGCAGCGCCTATATCCGCTTCACGGTGCCCGATCGCCCCGGCGTTCTCGCAGATATCACCGCTGCCATGCGCGATGCCGGTGTCTCCATCGAAAGCCTGATCCAGAAAGGCGACCCGGATCATGACGGCGAGGTCATCCTGGCGGTGGTCACTCACCCCGGGCCAGAGAGCGCCGTCACTGAGGCTCTGCGCATTCTTGATGGATCGGACAGCCTGACGGCGCAGCCGCTGGTGATGCAAATCATCGCATCGTGACGAGCGGGCGCCTTTCGATCAGGGCGCCCGCAACTCTCCCTTGGCGATCTTGTCGGCGTCCGAGCCGACAGGTGCCACGGGGATCGTTGCCAGATCGATGATGTAGGGTTGTTCCACCGAGCCGAAGATGGCTCTACCAGCGCCCTTGAAGATACCGCCGCCCGCGACGTCGGGCGTGTGAAGCCTTCCGTCCTTCAGCGCCTGATCGGACGTAGGATCAGAGTCGCCGGTCGATGGCACGCGGAACTGATCCTGATTGGGTGCGCAGACCACGATTTCGCCTTGCCTCGTCGGGTTGGCGCAGCGGTTGCGGATCCGGTCCGGAGTGATTCGGCCACCGGCCCCCAACATCTTTTCCGCAAGTGCCTTGTCGGCATTTGAAGGTTGCTGGGTGGAGTTTGCGGCTTCCTGTGCAGTTGCGGGGGCGGCCCCCAAGGTTGCGATGGCGAAAAGGAAAGGCCAGCTTCTCGACAATTCAAATTCCTCTGTCTAAGCGGGCCGAACCTTTCCTCCCAGGATTAATCCGGAGTGAACATGCCCGTAAATAAAACTCCCGCAAGTAAAGTATTAGACCGTGTCCTCGTCCTTGAAATGGTGCGAGTTACGGAAGCTGCTGCGATCGCCGCATCCCGTTTGATTGGGCGCGGCGACGAAAAAGCGGCCGATCACGCTGCCGTCGAAGCCATGCGCAAGGCTTTCGATGAACTCTATATGGATGGCACGGTCGTGATTGGCGAGGGGGAACGGGACGAGGCCCCGATGCTGTTCATCGGCGAAAAGGTTGGCGGCGCGCCGGGCACCGGGCCTAAGATCGACATCGCTCTCGATCCGCTGGAGGGCACCACGATCACAGCCAAGGCTGGGCCGAATTCGCTGGCAGTGCTGGCTGCGGCGGAAGAAGGCGGCCTGCTCAACGCGCCGGACGTCTACATGGACAAGCTGGCGGTCGGTCCGGGCTATCCTGACGGCGTCATCGATCTCGACAAGACCCCGACCGAGAATGTCACGGCGGTTGCCGCTGCCAAGGGCGTCAGGCCCGAGGACATCATCGTGTGCGTCCTTGATCGTCCGCGTCACGAGGCGCTGATCGCGGAACTGCGGGAGATCGGCTGCGGCGTCGTGCTGATCGGCGACGGCGACGTGGCTGGCGTTATCGCCACCACCGACGAGGATACGACGATCGACATTTACATGGGCTCGGGCGGGGCACCTGAAGGCGTGCTTGCAGCAGCCGCCCTGCGGTGCGTCGGCGGTCAGTTCAACGGGCGCCTGCTTTTCCGTAACGACGATGAGCGCGCCCGCGCCCGCAAGTGGGGGATCGAGGATCTGAACAAGATCTACAAGCTCGAAGACCTCGCCAAGGGTGACTGCATTTTCGCGGCGACGGGCGTGACCAGCGGATCGTTGCTGGAAGGTGTCAAGCGGCGCAAGGGGGGTACAATGACGACCGAAAGTGTCGTCATGCGGGCCAGTTCGGGCACCGTGCGCTGGATCAAGGGCGAACATCGCATCTGATACGCCCCAGCCCCTGCGAGGTTCCATCGAGCGGCCCTACTCCTGCCGCGAAGGTGGCGCGTGCGTCTGCTCGGGCTGATCGCTGTTCGGGGTTTTCGTCCAGACAAGGCGGCTCACGGTGAAAAACCGCGCCGCTCTATTGCAATAACATGACTCATGGCTACAGGGCGGGCGCCATCGACCTTCCGCCCACGAACCGTCACGGGGATTCGCCATGAAGATCATGTCCGGCAACAGTAACATGCCGCTCGCCCGCGCCATCGCAGGATATCTGGAACTGCCGCTGACCGATGCCAGCGTGCGTCGTTTCGCCGACGAGGAGATCTTCGTCGAGATCCACGAAAACGTGCGTGGCGAAGATGTATTTGTGGTTCAGCCCACAAGCTATCCGGCGAACGACAACCTGATGGAACTGCTGATCTGCATCGACGCGTTGCGCCGTGCGTCGGCAAAGCGGATCACCGCAGTCGTCCCGTATTTCGGCTATGCTCGTCAGGATCGCAAGCCGGGGCCGCGCACGCCTATTTCGGCCAAGCTGGTTTCGAACCTGATTACGGAAGCGGGTGCGGATCGGGTGCTTTCCGTGGATCTGCATGCCGGTCAGATTCAGGGCTTCTTCGATATCCCCACCGACAACCTGTTTGCCGCGCCGGTCATGGCAGCGGATATTCAGGCCCGGTATGGCGACCAGTCGTTGATGGTGGTGTCGCCCGACGTTGGCGGTGTAGTCCGTGCTCGCGCCTTGGCCAAGCGGCTGGACAACGCGCCGCTGTCGATCGTCGATAAGCGCCGTGACCGTCCCGGTCAGTCCGAAGTCATGAACATCATCGGTGACGTAAAGGATCGCGCCTGCATCCTGATCGACGATATCATCGATTCGGGCGGCACGCTTTGCAATGCCGCTCAGGCCCTGATGGAAGCTGGCGCGGTAAGCGTCACCGCCTACATCACCCACGGCGTTCTGTCCGGTGCGGCGGTGAGCCGCGTCACCAATTCAGCGCTGAAGGAGCTGGTGATCACTGATTCCATCCAGGCGACTGATGCGGCCAAGAATTCGGACAAGATTCGCATCCTCACCATAGCGCCGTTGATCGGGGAAGCGATCCGCCGGATTGCGGATGAGAGCTCGGTTTCCAGTCTGTTCGACTGAACGGGTGCGCTTCGGCGCATCCCGTTGCCTCATTATTCCCAGGGCCGGGCCTCGCCTGGCTGGATTCGATCCAGTGCCTCCAGCCTCCTGGCCTGACGTGATTCCAGCGCAAGCGTCAGAATTGGCTGGGGTGTCTTGACGAATTGACGCGGAGACATACCGAACAATTCGGTGAATTCGTGAATCAGGTGGCTTTCGTCGTAATAACGGAGCGCTATCTCCTCGCTCTCGTTATCGTCCGCGACCCCACGCAAGTGGCTTGCCATATCAAGCGCGCGGGCACGACGTAGCACCTGCTTTGGGGACAAGCCGAAGTCCCGGCGGATTACACGTTCCAGCTTTCGCCGATCCACTCCGCACTCATTTGCCGCGTCCCGGATCGACATCCCCGGATCACGCAATGATATTTCCTCGAACATGGCGGATATGCGATCGGGTGGTTGTCCGCCGAGCACATTGATTCTTGCACGCGTACTGTTTTCGAGACTGAGCAGCCAATCCTCCGGCGACGCATCCGGATCGAATAAAGCGACCAGTTGGTCGGAGGGGGTGGTGATCGAACCTGTCGGAACTACCCGATCCAGCAATTCAGCGACCCTAGTTCCCAACAGAGCCATACTGGTGCCGGGACGGATCGCCATGCCTACGCTTATAAAGCTTCCTTTGACAGATACCGGCATTCGACGGGAATGCGGTCCGAAAAACATTGCCTCCTTCTCGCCGTGAACAGGACCCGTCGCCGTTTGGGCCGTCCACTGACCAGCCAGTTGGACACGGAGACAGGCAGTGTCGTTGAACAGCCCGCACGACAATGTGTAATCCGGGGGAAGGTCCACCTTGGTGACGTACAGTCTTGCAATCCAAGGCTTGAGATCCGCCGCCGGAGCGCGGTTATAGGACAGCGGCTGTCCATCTTTTGTAATGCCCTGGCGCGGCGCGATCGATGGATCCACCGCCGGGCGATCGTTGCGCTGCATGCCCACCTGTTCGCAAATGCCCAATTAACGATACTTGCAGCATTGTGCGGCGGCAATGCTGGAAAAGCGGGATTTCGACCTTTCTGATATTTTTTTGTTTCAATTCGGTTGTTTGTGCCATCGGGCTTGACCGAGTCATCCGCCGCGCGGCAGAGCCTTCGGATGAAGATCGAAAACGATATTGCGCTCGCCATGCGTCTGGCCGATGCGGCCGGGGCGGCCATCCGTCCTCACTTTCGGACCGGCATCGGCGCGGAACGCAAACCGGACGCGTCGCCCGTCACCGTCGCAGACCGCGCGGCGGAAGAAGCGATGCGCCGCATCCTCAAGGCCGAGGTGCCGCGTGACACGATCATCGGTGAGGAATTCGGTACCGAGAACGGATCGTCGAACCGCACCTGGGTGCTCGATCCGATCGATGGTACCGTATCGTTCATCGGTGGACGTCCGATCTTCGGCACGCTGATCGCGTTGCTGGTGGATGGATGGCCAGTGCTGGGGGTTATCGACCAGCCGATCCTGCAAGAACGCTGGGTCGGGGCGAGCGGCCATTCCACGACGTTCAATGGAGCCGAGGTGCGCACCCGGCCCTGCCGTGAAATGGCGGACATGATGCTGGCGACCACCGGGCCGCAGTATTTCGATGATCACCAGGGCGATCATTTCATGGCCCTCGCCGCCAAGACCGATCACAAGCGGATGATGTTCGGCGGGGACTGTTACAACTACGGCCTGCTCGCCAGCGGTCATCTAGATTTGGTGTGCGAGGCGGGGTTGAAGCTGCATGACTGGGCGGCCCTGGTACCGATCGTCGAAGGCGCAGGCGGTACCATGTGTGACTGGAACGGCGAACCGCTCAACATCGATTCGGGCGGAGAAGTACTAGCGATCGGCGACCCGGCGCGGCTGGAAGATGTAATCGAGGCCATGGCCTGCCATCATCACGACTGAGCCGGGCGCGATGACGCGGACCTTGCGCCTGTTCGTGTACGGCACGCTGCAGCCGCAGGCGGGCACTGCCATGGGAGCGTGGCTGGCTCGACGACTGGCCTGTCGAGACGGCCAGCCGGAGATGGAAGCTGCCGTGGCTGCGGGCAGGCTTCATGCCATCGTGAACCGGGATGGCTGGTATCCCGCGCTGGTGCAGGGGCGGGGTCAGGTACGTGGAACACTCTGCGTCCTGACCTTGGGGCCGGGGGACCTCAAGGCACTCGACGCTTACGAGGGGCCTCAGTATCGCCGGGTCCGCATTGCCGTGCGCACACCGCTCGGGCGACGTAGCGAAGCGCAGACTTACATCTGGCAGGCGGCTCTGCCTCATGGCGCACCCGTCATTCCGGGCGGCGATTTTCTCGATTGGCTGAACAAGCGAGGGCGCGCTGCCTTCGGTGGCACCTGAAGTGGTTTCGTGGGTTGCACGAAAATGACCAGAACAGCGATCATTACGGGCGGCGGGGCAGGTATCGGCAGAGGGCTGGTACTCCATCTCGCAGGTCAGGGGTGGCGCGTTGCCGCACTCGACCTCGATCGCGCGGCGCTTGATGAATTGTCCGCCTTGCTCCCACAGGACAGGCTGATGGCCCTGGAATGTGACGTGGGCAAGGAACGAGCGGTCAAGGCTGCGTTCGCTCGCATCGCCAAATGGGCGCCGACCGTGGACCTGCTCGTCAACAACGCCGGCATCGCCGATCCCGTCAGCGGCCCCCTTGAGGACCTGACGCTGGACCACTGGCAAGCCTTCATCGATGCAAGCCTGACCGCCGCCTTCCTGTGCACCCGAGAGGCGCTTTCGCTGTTGCGGGCAGCGGCCCCGGCCAGCGTCGTGAACATGTCTTCTACGCGCGCTCATCAATCGGAACCGGATACATACGCCTACGCCGCCGCGAAAGGCGGGATCAGTGCCTTGACCCATGCCATGGCCGTCAGCCTCGGCCCGGAGATCCGCGTTAATGCGGTGCTCCCCGGCTGGATCGAAACCGGTCCCTGGCAGGCGGCGGACAAACGCGTCGAGCCGCATCACTCGGATGCAGCGCGGCAGCAGCATCCGGTGGGCCGGGTGGGCACGATCGATGACATCGCGCGTACCGTGGAATGGCTGGCCGAAGCCGGGTTCGTCACCGGTCAGGAGATCGTCGTCGACGGTGGCATGACGCGGCGCATGATCTACACCGGTTGAAGCGCTTGCCTTTCGCGGCAGCGCACACTAAAGGCCCGCCCTTCAATCGACACGGTTGAGTCTTGATCCAAGAGATTCGCGCGTCGGCCTGGCGAAAAGGGCTGCCATGGCCGGCTGGACGTGTCCCTGAAAAGGAGACCGAAATGCCCAAGTTGAAGACCAAGAGCGGCGTTAAGAAGCGCTTCAAGCTCACCGCCACCGGCAAGGTGAAGCATGGCGTGGCCGGCAAGCGCCACCGCCTGATGAGCCACAACGGCAAGTACATCCGCCAGAATCGCGGCACCGAAGTCATTTCCGACGCCGATGCCAAGACGATCAAGAAGTGGGCGCCCTACGGGCTCAACTGAGGAGTACTGACCGATGAGCCGTATCAAGAGGGGTGTTACCACCCGCGCCAAGCACAAGCGGATCCTGGAACAGGCCAAGGGCTACCGTGGCCGCCGCAAGAACACCATCCGCGTTGCCCGTCAGGCCGTCGAAAAGGCTGGCCAGTACGCGTATCGCGACCGCAAGATCAAGAAGCGGACCTTCCGCGCTTTGTGGATCCAGCGCATCAACGCTGCCGTCCGCGCCGAAGGCCTGACATATTCGCAGTTCATCCACGGCACCAAGCTTGCCGGGATCGAACTGGACCGCAAGACCATGGCTGACCTTGCCATGAACGAAGGCGGCGTGTTCAGCACCGTCATCGCGCAGGCGAAGGCAGCACTGCCCGCGGCCTGATCCGCACGGCAGCGAAGGTCTCGCGTCACAGCGCGATTTCAGGGGCGTGGATGGCAAGTGCCGTCCGCGCCCTTTTCGCGTCTGATGCCTGCTGCTGCCACATTGCGATCCGCGCCCCTTCTCCTTAAGGAGCGCTACCGAACACCTTCATAACCAGACAGGCAGATCACGAGTGGACCACGCAGCAATCGGCCAGGAGGCGCTATTCCGCATCGCGGTCGCCGATAATCTCGATACGCTGGAAAGCCTGCGGATCGAGTATCTTGGCAAACAGGGGTCCATATCCGGGCTGCTCAAGACGCTGGGCAAGCTTGATCCCGAAACGCGCAAGGTCGAAGGCCCGCGCATTCACGCCCTGCGTGAAAGCGTGACGGAGGCTTTGGCCGCGCAGAAGGAGGCGCTGGAAACCGCCGCACTCGACGCTCGTCTGGCGGCCGAGACGATCGACCTGTCGCTGCCATCGCCGACCAGCCCGCGCGGGTCGGTGCATCCGATCTCACAAGTCATGGACGAACTCGCAGAAGTCTTCGCCGACCTGGGCTTCTCGATCGCCACCGGGCCCGAGATCGAGGATGATTGGCACAATTTCACCGCGCTCAACATGCCCGAAAGCCATCCGGCGCGGGCGATGCACGATACGTTCTACTTCCCCGATCGCAACGATGACGGGCGGGAGATGCTGCTGCGCACACATACCTCACCAGTGCAGATCCGCGCGATGCTGGCGTCGGTCAAGGGCACCCCGGGCGGCCAACCGATCCGCCTGATCGCGCCGGGACGCGTCTATCGTTCGGACAGCGACGCCACGCATACGCCGATGTTCCACCAGATCGAAGGCCTGGTCATCGATAAGGGTATTCACCTCGGGCACCTGAAATGGACGCTGGAGACTTTCCTGAAGGCGTATTTTGAGCGTGACGATATCGTCCTTCGCCTGCGACCCAGCTATTTCCCCTTCACCGAGCCGTCGATCGAGGTCGATGTCGGCTATTCCAACGAAGGTGGCCGCCGCGTCGTGGGCGGGTCGGGCGATGCGCCGGGCCACGCCTGGATGGAAGTGCTTGGCAGCGGCATGGTCAACCGCCGGGTCATCGCGGCCGGTGGTCTCGATCCCGACGAGTGGCAGGGCTTTGCGTTCGGTACCGGCGTCGATCGTCTGGCAATGCTGAAATACGGCATGGACGATCTGCGCGCTTTCTTCGACGGCGATGTGCGCTGGCTTTCGCATTACGGATTCTCCGCTCTTGACGTGCCGACCCTGTCGGGCGGCGTCGGTACGCCGGCTTGAGGCGAAGAAGGATTTAAGACATGAAATTCTCGCTCTCCTGGCTCAAGCAATATCTCGATACCGACGCCAGCGTCGATCAGATCGCTGCCAAGCTGAACGCCATCGGCCTCGAAGTTGAAGGCATCGAAGACCCGGCCGAAAAGCTGCAGGGCTTTCGCGTCGCGCGTGTTCTGACGGCCGCGCGCCATCCTGACGCCGACAAGCTTCAGATCCTGTCGGTCGACACCGGCGAAGGTGAGCCGTTGCAGGTAGTGTGTGGCGCGCCGAATGCTCGTGCGGGTCTGATCGGCGTGCTGGGCCTGCCGGGCGCGACGGTGCCTGCCAACGGCATGGTGCTGCGCAAGTCGGCGATCCGCGGCGTCGAATCCAACGGGATGATGTGCTCGACCCGAGAGCTTGAGTTGGGCGAAGACCACGACGGCATCATCGAATTGCCGGAAGACGCCCCTATCGGCAGGCCGTTCGCGCAGTATCACGGCGCCGATCCGATCATTGACGTGGCGATCACGCCCAATCGGCCCGACTGCATGGGCCTGTATGGCATTGCCCGCGATCTGGCGGCGGCGGGACTGGGAACGCTGAAACCGCTACCTGTAGAGGACATCGCCAGCACGTTCCCCTGCCCGGTAGAGGTGCGGACCGACGATTCGGACGGTTGCCCCGCCTTCTATGGCCGCGTCATCAAAGGCGTGAAGAACGGCCCGTCGCCCCAGTGGCTGCAGGACGTGCTGAAGTCTGCAGGACAGCGCCCGATTTCAATGCTGGTGGACGCGACCAACTATATCATGCTGACGTTCGGGCGACCGGCCCACGCCTATGATCTGGCAAAGCTGAACGGCGCGGTCGTCGCTCGGCGGGCGCGTGAGGGTGAAACGGTCGTCACTCTCAACGACAAGACCTATACGCTCGACGCCGAAATGACGGTGATCGCCGATGATAGTGGGGTGCATGACATCGCCGGTATCATGGGCGGCGCTCACTCCGGTTGCGACGATGCGACCACGGACGTGCTGCTCGAAATCGCCTATTTCGATCCCGAGCGGATCGCTCGAACCGGTCGCAAATTGAACCTGACGTCGGATGCTCGGGCCCGGTTCGAGCGGGGCATAGACCCGCAGTTCCTGGATACCGGGATGGCCATGTTGAGCGGGCTGATCCTGAAGCTGTGCGGGGGACAGGCATCGGAAGTTGTTCGCGCTGGCGCTGCGCCGGGGACGCCGAAGATCGTCCATTTCGATCCCGCCCTTGTCGAGCGGCTTGGCGGGGTTGCCGTCACGCCCGGCGAGCAGCAGCGCATCCTGGAGAGCCTGGGCTTTTCGATCGTTGCGACCGAACAGAACGGCTCGCAAAGCTGGGCCATCACCGTTCCCGGCTGGCGCCCGGACGTGGATGGCGCTCCCGATATCGTGGAGGAAGTGGTGCGCATCCACGGCCTCGACAACGTGAAAAGCGTGCCTTTGCCGCGTGAAGACGGGGTTGCAAAGCCGACCGCGACGCCCGCCCAGTCGCTGGAACGCCGGGTTCGCCGCGCCGCCGCCGCACGCGGATTGCACGAAGCCGTCACCTGGTCGTTCCTGCCTGAACCCGCCGCGCAGGCGTTCACCGAGACCGACCACCAGCTGTGGGTCCTCGCCAATCCGATCAGCGAGGACATGAAGGCCATGCGCCCTTCGCTGCTGCCGGGGCTTTTGATGGCCGCCAAACGCAACGTCGATCGCGGCGCGTCGTCGTTGCGTCTGTTTGAGGTCGGCCGTCGCTACCTGCGTGGGGCCGGGGGGGCAAGCGATGAGCGCCTTGCCCTGGGCCTCGTTCTGGCCGGTGACAAAGCCGAGCGGGGCTGGGCGACAGGCAAGGCGGTATCGTTTGATGCGTTCGACGCGAAGGCAGAAGTCCTGGCGCTGCTGGCAGAGGCAGGTGCTCCTGTCGACAAGCTGCAGGTAATGGGTGAGGCGGGGCCGCAGTTCCATCCCGGGCAGTCGGCCACCTTGCGGCTCGGTCCGAAGAATGTGCTGGCCCGGTTCGGTATGCTGCACCCGCGTCTGGCCCGCCAGTTCGACGTGGGCGGCCCGGTCGCCCTGGCCGAGATTTATCTCGACGCGATACCCGCTCGCAAGGGCGCGGCAGGATTCACTCGTGTGTCGTACTCTCCGCCAGCGTTGCAGGCGGTGACGCGCGACTATGCGTTCCTCGTGCCGGTATCGCTTCCGGCGGGCGACCTGATCCGCACCGTTCAGGGGGCGGACAAGGCGAACATCGTGGCGGCGCGGCTTTTCGATGATTTCCGGGGGCAGGGCGTACCCGAAGGGCAGAAGTCGCTCGCGCTCGAAGTCACGCTTCAGCCGATCGAAAAGAGCTACAAGGATGAAGACCTCAAAGCCATCAGCGATCGGGTGACCGCTGCTGCAACCAAGCTCGGGGCCGTCTTGCGCGGCTGAGGAATAGGAAGATCGCCGTGACCGATTCGGAATTCGTGACGATTTCGTCCGGCGATCTTACCGCCCGGATCAATCCGCTGGGCGCGGAGCTATGGTCGATCACCGACCGGCAGGGCCGCGAGTACATGACCGATGCCGATCCGGCATTCTGGACGGGCCATGCTCCGATCCTGTTCCCGATCGTGGGCGCGCTGAACGGCGACCGCTATCGGATAGACGGGCGGGAATACGAGTTGAAGAAGCACGGCTTTGCCCGTCGATCGACATTCGATGTGGTCGAGGCGGGCGCGAATCATGTGAGGTTTCGACTGACCGATAGCGATGCGACCCGCAAGATTTACCCCTTCGTGTTCGTGCTCGACGTGGCTTTCCGGCTCGAAGGCACCGCGCTGTATGTGGAAGCAAGTGTGTCGAACTCCGGGCAGGAGCCGCTGCCCTTCAGCTTCGGCTTCCACCCCGCATTCGCCTGGCCGTTGCCGGGCGGCGCCGCGAAGGCCGATCATGTCATCGCTTTCGAGCAGATCGAACCCCAGCCGATCCGGCGGATCGAACCGGAAACCGGGCTGCTGCTTCCCGAACCGTTCGCCACCCCGGTCGAAGGCCATCTGCTCCACCCGGATGCTGCGCTATTCGTCGACGATGCGCTGATCTGGGATCGTCTCTCCAGCCGATCGGTGACGTTCGGCGCCGCGGGCGCCACTCAGCTTGCCGTTGCGTTCCCCGATACGCCGATGCTGGGTATCTGGCAGAAACCCGGTGCTGCCTATCTGTGCATCGAACCGTGGCAGGGCATTGCCGATCCTATGGGCTTTACCGGAGATTTCCGTGAGAAGCCCGGCGTCATCACCCTATCGCCGGGAGACAGGCGCCGTTTTCGTATGAACGTGGCGCTCGTCTCGGCTGACTGAAGGAAATCGCATGAAAACCGCTCTGGTCACAGGCGCAACCTCCGGCATCGGCGCGGCGTGCGCCCGCAAGTTCGTGGCGGCCGGATGGCGGGTGGTCGGCACGGGGCGGCGGGCAGAGCGCCTGGAGGCGCTCGTCGAAGAACTGGGAGCCGATCGTTTTCACGCCTGCGCTTATGACGTGCGCGACGAAGCGGCTCGTGACGCCGCGCTGGCGTCGCTGCCGGCTGCGTTTGCAGGCATCGATTGCCTCGTGAACAATGCCGGGCTGGCGTTGGGCGGGGTCCCTGCACAGGACGCGAGGTTCGAGAACTGGCAGACGATGATCGACACCAACATCGTCGCTCTGACATCGTTGACTCATAAGCTGCTTCCCGGCCTGATCGCGCGCAAGGGCGGCATCGTCATGCTGTCTTCCGTCGCGGCGACGTATCCCTACGCCGGCGGCAATGTATACGGCGGGACCAAGGCCTTCGTTCGCCAGTTCGCGCTGGGCCTGCGGTCCGACCTATCGGGCACGGGCGTTCGCGTCACCTCGATCGAACCGGGCATGGTGGAAACCGAGTTCACCGTCGTGCGCAACGGCGGCGATCAGGAAGCGTCCGACAAACTCTACGCTGGCGTCAATCCGCTGACGGGGGACGATATCGCCGACACCGTGGTATGGGTCGCCACCCTGCCGCCGCATGTGAACATCAACGCCTTGGAAGTGATGCCGGTCAACCAGTCGTTCGCGGGGTTCCAGGTCGCTCGCGAGGGATAGGGGCCGGAAGGCGTCTCGCCTGTTGCTACCCGCCGCGCGGGCAACTAAAGCGCGCCGATGACGAACTCCCGCCGCACTTTCGCGATCATCTCCCACCCGGACGCCGGTAAGACCACGCTGACCGAAAAGCTGCTGCTGCAAGGCGGCGCAATTCACCTTGCCGGGCAGGTCAAGGCGCGAGGTGCGGCCCGGCGCGCCCGGTCGGACTGGATGAAGATCGAACAGCAGCGCGGCATTTCGGTGACCAGCTCGGTCATGACGTTCGAGCGAACCGATGCGGACGGCAATACCGTCACGTTCAATCTCCTTGATACGCCGGGCCACGAGGACTTTTCGGAAGACACCTACCGCACGCTCACCGCCGTCGATTCGGCGATCATGGTGATCGACGCCGCGAAGGGGATCGAGCCGCAGACCCGCAAGCTGTTCGAGGTCTGCCGCTTGCGCTCGGTGCCGATCATCACATTCATCAACAAGGTCGACCGGGAAGGCCGCGCCTGCTTCGACCTGATGGACGAAGTGGCGGACATGCTGGCGCTCGACGTATGCCCGATGTCGTGGCCGGTCGGCATGGGCGGTGTGTTCGAAGGCATTCTCGACATTGCCAGCGGCCGCATCAGCCGCCCCGAGGGACCAAGCAAGGAATTTCTGGGCAAAGTCGACGAAGGCGCCAGCCTGCCCGATGCCGTGGCCGAAGAACTGGAATTGGCGCAAGTCGGCTACCCCGAATTCGACATCGAGGCCTATCAGGGCGGAGACCTTACCCCGGTCTATTTCGGTTCGGCGCTCAAGAACTTCGGCGTCGCGGAACTGATCGACGCGATCGCCCGCTATGCCCCGCCACCCCGCCCGCAGCCGTCGGAGCAGGGCACGATCGAGCCGGACAACAAGGAAGTTACCGGCTTCATCTTCAAGGTGCAGGCCAACATGGACCCGATGCACCGCGATCGTATCGCGTTCATGCGGCTGGTATCCGGCACGTTCAAGCGCGGCATGAAGCTTACGCCCTCGGGCCTGGGCAAGCCGATCGCCGTGCATTCGCCCATCCTGTTCTTCGCACAGGATCGCGAGATCGCCGACAGTGCCGAGCCGGGCGATATCATCGGCATCCCCAATCACGGCACGCTGCGCGTGGGCGATACGCTTTCCGAACGCAACGACGTGCGCTTTACCGGCCTGCCCAACTTCGCCCCGGAAATCCTGCGGCGGGTCCAGCTCAAGGACCCGACCAAGACCAAACAGCTTCGCAAGGCGCTGGACGACTTGTCTGAAGAGGGCGTGATCCAGGTTTTCTATCCGGAGCTGGGATCGCAATGGATCGTCGGTGTCGTCGGACAGTTGCAGCTTGAGGTTCTGATTTCGCGGCTTGAGGCGGAGTACAAAGTCGAGGCCGTGCTCGAAACCGCGCCATTCGATACTGCGCGCTGGCTCAAGGGCGACGACAAGGCACTGCGCGAGTTTGCCGATTTCAACAAGATGAACCTGGCGAAGGATCGCGACGGCGACCCAGTGTTCATGGCGCGTTCGGCCTGGGACGTCAGTTACCAGCAGGAACGCCATCCCGATCTGGCTTTCAGCGCCACCAAGGAGCGGTGAAATCCGATATGGGCCGTCCGGGAAGGAACCCGACGGTGCCTTGGCCGCTTGTACGCAGGGTCAATCCATCGGACCTTATCCTTGCAGATCAAGTTTGCCAGCTACAACATTCACAAGGCCGTGGGGCTGGATCGGCGGCGCGATCCTGAGCGGATCCTGACTGTCCTGCGTGAAATTGACGCCGACGTCATCGCGCTGCAGGAGGTCGATCGCCGCTATGGCCGGCGTATGGCGGTGCTGCCGCTGGACACGATCCACGCAGCGACTGACTACGTGCCGGTGCCGCTTTCGATGAAGCCCGATAGCCTTGGCTGGCACGGCAACGCCCTGCTTGTGCGCAAGGGAATAGACCTGATCGAAGCCGCCCCCGTGCCTCTTCCGGTGCTGGAACCGCGGGGAGCGATTCGAGCAGATTTGCAAATAGAGGGCAAGCGGGTGCGGGTAATTGGCATGCACCTCGATCTGTCCGGCCTACGCCGCCGTCACCAGATCCGTAGCGTTCTGGCGCACTGCGCGGACTGTGTGAAGAAAGTCCCTACGGTAATGATGGGCGATCTCAACGAGTGGGCGCAGCGGGGTGGCTGCTTCCGTGAGTTTGACAACAAGTGGCAAGTGCTGGCGCCCGGCCGCAGCTTTCCGTCCCGACGGCCACTGGCGCTGCTGGATCGGATAATTGCGTCTGCCGAATGGTCGATTGTCGATACGGGTGTTCATCATAGCCCGCTGTCTGCGGTAGGGTCGGACCACTTGCCCGTCGTGGCCTCGCTGAAACTGCCTTAAAAATAGGCAGCTGCCTGCGAAATGGGCGATCCGGGGAAAGTTCCCTGGCGCTGCAATTTAATCGCCAGTCGGATTCTGCAGTAAACACTACGAAAAGGTAAACTGGCACACGCCTTGCAAAAGTCCTGTTCGAGCCGGCAGCGGGCCGGTGGCTAACAGGGGATAGGCATGAAGTTCATCATAGCCATCATCAAGCCCTTCAAGCTCGACGAAGTGCGAGAGGCGCTCGGGGCAATCGGCGTGGCTGGCATGACGGTATCCGAGGTCAAGGGGTTCGGCCGGCAGAAGGGCCAGACGGAAATCTACCGTGGCGCGGAATACTCCACGAACATGCTGCCCAAAGTGAAGATCGAGGTCGCCGCATCGAACGATCTGGCACCCAAGATCGTCGAGACGATCCAGCAGATCGCCAGCACCGAAGCCATCGGCGATGGCAAGATCTTCGTTCTCGACCTGGCCTCCGCCGTGCGCATCCGCACCGGCGAGTCCGGCGACACGGCGCTTTGAGGGGGAAAGCCATGATGAACCGCAAGTTACTTGGCGGAATGGGCGCGATCGTCGCGTCTTTGTTCGCCGCTGTTCCGGCCTGGGCGCAAGAGGCCGCTGCTGCCACCGCGCCCGTGCCGAACCCCGGCAACAATGCCTGGATGATGACATCGACCGTACTGGTCCTGATGATGATCCTTCCCGGCCTGGCCCTGTTTTATGGCGGTCTCACCCGCTCGAAGAACATGCTTTCGACAATGACCCAGATCGGCGGCGTCACCGCGCTTGCGATGCTGATGTGGGTGATGTTTGGCTATGGCTTTGCGTTCGGTCCAGAAGGCAACCAGTTCATCAGCTGGGGCAAGTTCTTCCTTGCCGGGATCACCCCTGATTCGACCGCTGCCACTTTCACTGATGGCGTCGTGATTTCGGAATATGTCTTCGTGGCATTTCAGATGACGTTTTCGGCCATCACCGTCGCGCTGGTTCTTGGGTCGGTCGTGGAGCGCATGAAGTTCTCCGCAGTCATGACCTTTGCGGCCGTCTGGCTGCTGATTGTCTATTACCCGATTGCACACATGGTCTGGGAAGCGCGTGGCGTCTTCTTCAAGATGGGGGCACTCGATTTCGCCGGCGGCACCGTCGTCCATATCAATGCGGGCGTCTCTGCGCTGGTCGCGGCGATGGTGCTTGGGAAGCGCAAGGGATTCCCGCATGAGCCGATGCCTCCGCACTCGTTGACGTTGACAATGGTTGGCACCGGTTTGCTGTGGGTTGGCTGGTTCGGCTTCAACGCTGGCTCTGCTCTCGAAGCAAACGGCTCTGCCGCGCTTGCCATGATCAATACGTTCGTCGCCACGGCCTCCGCCGGCCTCGTCTGGATGCTGGTTGAGCGTATGTCGGGCCATAAGGGTTCGGCCCTGGGCTACTGCTCAGGCATCATTGCGGGCCTTGTCGCCGTTACTCCGGCTGCCGGCAACTCCGGTCCCTTTGGGGCGATCATCCTTGGCGGCGTGGCTTCGGTCATCTGCTTCTTCTGCGTGTCCAAGCTCAAACCAGCTCTTGGCTATGACGACTCGCTGGACGCTTTTGGTATCCATGGTGTTGGCGGCATCGTCGGCGCGATCGGCACGGCCGTCGTTTACGCTCCCTCGCTTGGCGGACCCGGCGGTGCGGATTTCGTGATCGGCGCCCAGCTGATCACCCAGATCGTCGCCGTCGCGGCTACGATCGTCCTTTCGATCATCGGCACGGTTATCGCCATGTACATCGCCAAGGCAGTCACCGGACTGCGCGTCACCGAAGAAGTCGAGTTCAATGGCCTCGACATCGGCGAACATGGCGAGCGCGCCTACAACTAAGTTCAAGAGTTTGGCGGCGGCGGGGCCATCGGTTCTCTCCTCCCACCTGTCGTCGCCACCCGATGTTCCTCCTGCGAACACAAACTGATAAGGGCCGGAGCCATACGCTCCGGCCCCTTTTTTGTCAGCCGTTCAGGAGTTCAGAAGGTAGGGCCAGCGTCAGCCGCGTGCTGAGAGCATCTCGATCATCTGGCGGATCGGCGTGACGTCGTACCCGGCGGCGGCTGCCTTCGACGCGATGACGGCCGGGCTGTCGCCAGCCTTCGCCCGAGCCAGTGCCCATAGCAAAGTCGATCGCGTGCCCGACCGGCAATAGGCCAGCACTGGCCCGTCGATAGCAAGGGCAGCTTCCATCGCATCGACCTGCGCCTGGCTGAATCCGGCATGCGTCACCGGAATGGAGACATAGTCGATTCCGGCAGCACGGGCGGCGGCTTCGATTTCGCTGCCAGCCGTCTGGTCTTCGCTCTCACCCTCGGGCCGGTTGTTGATGATCCGCACGATACCCATGGCCTTGGCATGGGCGACCGCATCGGTTCCGATCTGGGGGCTGGCGAAAACGGTATCGGTTATCTGGCGGAACATGGTGGAACAGTCTCCGGAATCGATGATGCATGGCGGGCGGCAAAGCCCGTGGGTAGGGTCATCAAGACGCTCTCATGGCTGTGTGCAAGCCAAAACCACGCTCGAAAATCGAATGTTTCGCCAATCCGGTCCTAAAAAAGGGCGTATTTCCGTTCGCTATTGATTGGGGAGTCGTGTAATAGGCATGATCGCAGGAGAACGCTGGGTTATGCCCGTCGTTCGCCCTGGTGCCCGGCGTGCTACGTCCACGCGTTCGGGTGAATGCTTATAGGGGCGCAGCGAAGGTACGTTCGTAGACATGGGTTTTGACAGAGGTCGTCGCGGAAGGGGACGCGACAAGCGGGATCGGTTTGGAGAGGACGAGTTCGACCCGTTCTTTGCTGGACAGGATCGTTTCGGCGGCGGCGGTGATCGCTTCAGCGGCGGAGGCGGTGGTGACCGCTTCGGCGGCGGCGGTGGTGGCGGCGGCTTCGGTGGCGGCGGCGATCGCTTCGGCGGTGGCGGCGGCGGCGGCGGCGGCGGTTTCCGTGGCGGCGGCGGTGGTGGTGGCTTCGGCGGCCCCCGCGGTGGCGGCGGCATGCCTGCACAGGTCGTCGGCCAGGGTCGCGGCGTCGTAAAGTTCTTCAACGCAGCCAAGGGTTTCGGCTTCATCCAGCGTGATGAAGGCGGCGATGATGTGTTCGTCCACATCAGCTCGGTCGAGCGTGCAGGCCTTGAAGGTCTTGCGGAAGGCCAGCAGCTGGAATTCCAGCTCGTCGATCGCGGTGGCAAGGTTTCGGCAACCGACCTTTCGGTCGTTGGCGACGTCATTCCTGTCGCCAAGCGCGAACCTGCAGCTCCGCAGCGTCAGCTGACGGGTGAAAAGGCTACCGGTACGGTCAAGTTCTTCAACGCGATGAAGGGCTTTGGCTTCATCACGCGTGATGACGGCCAGCCGGATGCTTTCGTGCACATCAGCGCGGTGGAACGTTCGGGTCTTTCCGGCCTGAACGAAGGCGATCGCGTGGAGTTCGACATCGAGGTCGATCGACGAGGCAAGTACTCGGCGGTCAACCTGTCGGCGCTCCAGGCCTGACCCTGCCAGCACTGCTTTCGGTCGTATGACCGAAAGGCTGCAAACATCTAAATGCGCGCAAATGGCGGTCCGCTGGGGCCGCCATTTGTCGTTTGCGAACTTCACTTGCTGATTTGGATTTGAGGATAACCGACATGTCGATCACCCCGCTGATGCCCGTATACCCTCGGTGCGGCGTGCGTCCCGTTCGCGGAGAGCATTGCCATCTGATCAGCGAGGACGGTCGCCGTTTCCTGGACTTCGCCAGCGGCATCGCAGTGAACGCCCTGGGCCATTCGCACCCAAGCTTGATCGGCGCGATCCAGAAGCAGGCGGAAACGCTGATGCACGTCTCAAACCTGTACGGCAGCCCGCAGGGTGAAGCAGCCGCCCAGCGTCTGGTCGACATGACGTTCGCCGACACCGTGTTCTTTACCAATTCCGGTGCCGAAGCCGTGGAGTGCGCCATCAAGACGGCGCGCGCCTATCACCAGTCGGCCGGGAATGATCACAAGTTCGAACTGATCACGTTCAACAACGCCTTCCACGGTCGCACGATGGCCACCATCAGCGCATCCAGCCAGGACAAGATGCACAAGGGCTTCCTGCCCCTGCTTCCTGGCTTCAAGCATGTCGAATTCAACGATCTGGAAGCGGCCAAGGCGGCGATCGGACCGATCACCGCCGGTTTCCTGGTCGAACCGATCCAGGGAGAAGGTGGCATTCGCATCGCCAGCGACGAATTCCTGCAGGGCCTGCGCGCGCTGTGCGACGAACACGACCTGATGCTGGTGCTCGATGAAGTGCAGAGCGGCGTCGGGCGGTCCGGCACTCTTTACGCGTATGAGCAGTATGGCATCACGCCCGACATCCTCGCTACGGCCAAGGGCATCGGCGGCGGCTTTCCGGTCGGTGCCTGCCTGGCGACCGAAAAGGCAGCGCGTGGCATGGTCGCAGGTGCCCATGGCTCGACGTATGGCGGCAATCCATTCGCGATGGCGGCGATCGGCGCGGTGCTTGACGTTCTTTCGGACGAAGCTTTCCTCACTGACGTGCGCGCCAAAGGGGAGCGGCTGCGGTCGCGGCTCGAACAGTTCATCGGCAACTACCCCGACCTCTTTGAACTGGTACGGGGCCGGGGCCTGTTCGTTGGCCTCAAAATGAAGGTCGAACCGCGCCCATTTGTAGCTCATATGCGCGACCATCATCAGTTGCTGACTGTTTCGGCCGGTGACAACGTCGTGCGCATCCTCCCCCCGCTGGTCATCGATGATACCCATATCGATGAATTCATGGAAAAGATTTCCGCTGCAGCGGCCAGCTATCAACCGGAAGGGGCCGCCTGATGGCGCGGGACTTTGTCGATCTGACCGATGCCGGGGGCGATGTGATCGCCGCCATGATCAATGATGCCATCGATCGCAAGGCCGCCCGCAAGGGTTGGACGAAGGGGCGCGCCGATGCCGATGCGCCGTTGGCGGGCCATGCTCTCGCCATGATCTTTGAGAAGAACTCGACCCGCACCCGCGTGTCGTTCGACATCGCCATGCGCCAGCTTGGCGGTTCGGCGTTGATCATGGAAGCGGGGAGCACGCAGATCGGTCGCGGTGAATCGATCGCTGATACCGCTCGCGTGCTTAGCCGCATGGTCGATGCCATCATGATCCGCACCGACGATCACGCCAAGATTGAGGAATTGGCCCATTACGCGGACGTACCTGTCATCAATGGACTGACTGATCTGTCCCACCCATGCCAGATCGTGGCCGATCTGCTGACAGTGGTGGAACGCGGGTTCGCGCTGCCGGGTCTACAGGTGGCGTGGCTTGGGGATGGCAACAACGTCGCGAACTCTCTGATCGAGGCAGCCGGCCTGATGAAGTTCACGGTGCGTATCGGTGGTCCGGCGGGGTATGAACCCGATGCGGGGTTCGTCGAGCGAGCACGCGCCGCTGGAGGGGAGATCATCCTCACCCGCGATCCGCGCGAAGCGGCGGCCGGAGCGCATGTCGTGGTGACCGATACGTGGGTGTCCATGGGCCAGGTCGGTGGAGACAAGCACATCGCGGCAATGCAGCCCTATCAGGTCGATTCGGCCTTGATGGCCCAGGCAGACCCGCGCGCCGTGTTCCTCCATTGCCTTCCGGCCCACCGTAACGAGGAAGTCACAGATGAGGTGATGGACGGCCCGCAGTCAGCGATCTGGGATGAAGCGGAAAACCGCATCCATGCTCAGAAGTCGATCCTGCTATGGGCACTCGGCAAGCTATGAACGAAGAGGATTTCCTGCGCCGCGACGATACCGGTTTTGATCGGGTCCTGGCTTTCACCGTTCCCTCGCGCCACGCGCGCGGGCGGGTGGTGCGGCTCGGCCCGACGCTGGAAACGGTATTGTCGGCGCATGACTATCCCAAAGTCGTCAAGCATGTACTGGCCGAGGCGCTGGTACTGACGTCGCTGATGGGCTCGATGCTCAAGGATGATGATGCCCAGATCACCTTTCAGGCGCAGGCCGAGGGCGGGGCGGTCGATCTGCTGGTGTGCGACTATCGTGGCGGGGAAGTGCGCGGCTATCTGCGGCATGACCCGGAACGCGTTGCCGATCTGGAAGACGATTGCTCGCTGGAAACGATTTTCGGCAAAGGGTATCTGGCGATCACGTTTGACCTGGCGACGTCGGGTGAGCGTTATCAGGGCGTCGTGCCGCTGGAAGGGGCATCACTCGCTGTTGCCTGCGAACATTATTTCGCTCAGTCCGAGCAGGTGCCGACCCTGATCCGCATTGCCGTCCGATCCAACGGCGCGCGCTGCACTGCGGGCGGCTTGCTGGTGCAGCATTTCCCCGACGGCGAGGAAGGCAAGACCCGGCTGCACGCCAAGGACGACCATCCCGATTGGGAACACGTGGCGATCATGGCGGCCAGCGTGCAGGAAGCCGAACTTGTCGATCCGGTGCTGAACCTCGAACAGCTGCTGTGGCGCCTTTTTCACGAAGAAGACGAAGTGCGGGTCGAGCCGCTGGCACCGCTCGAGCGGGGGTGCCGCTGCAGCGTCGAACATTATCGGGCGATCCTGTCGAGCTTCCCGGAGGACCAGCGCGTCGAGATGCGCGACGAGGATGGAATGATCCCGGTGGATTGCGCTTTTTGTTCGAAGATCCTTCGCATCCCAGCGTGACACTGGCGTTGATTACTTGAAACGCCGGGCGCGGGAGCCGATATTCCGGAGAACAGGAAAAGGGAATGGTATTGAAAGCGGCTTTCGCAGCAGTTCCGGCCATCTTGCTCGTGGCTATCGCCTTGCCGGCGCATGGGCAGAAATCGTCGTTGGCGATGCTCGACCAGATCGAACGGGGCGGCTGGGAGTTGCGAGAGCGCGGCGGTGACGGCAGCGTTCGAAATATCTGCCTGGATAGCGCACGGCGCCTGATCCAATTTCGCCATCCTGGTCTGGCATGCCGCAACGTGGTTGTTGATGATGCCGCTGACCATGTCACGGTGCAGTATACGTGCCCGGGGCAGGGATTTGGCCGCACCCAAATCCGTCGCGAAACGAGCAAGCTGATGCAGATCGACACTCAAGGCATCGTCAATGGCTTGCCGTTTTCCTATTCGGCTGAGGGACGCCGAACAGGCGATTGTCACGGTTGAACGTTGCCCCCGCCGTGCGGCAGGCGTAGCGGGATTTTATGCACGACATTGAAACACTAGAAGTCCGGCAGGCAGTGGTGCTGTTGTCCGGGGGGCTCGATTCCATGGTTTGCGCCGGCATTGCCCGTGAGCAAGGGTTCGCGGTCACCGCACTGACCATCGACTACAATCAACGGCATCGAATCGAGCTCGAAGCGGCCGGACGCATAGCGCGCTTCATCGGAGCGCGTCGCCACGTGATCATGCCACTGGACCTCCGACGGTTTGGCGGATCCGCCCTCACCGATGACATTGCGGTGCCCAAGGGCGGGTTGAGCGATGACATCCCGGTGACATATGTCCCCGCCCGCAACCTCGTATTTCTGTCCCTTACCCTCGCTTGGGCGGAGGCGATCGGGGCGAACGACATCTTTATCGGTGTCAATGCGCTCGATTATTCCGGCTATCCCGACTGCCGCCCCGAGTTCATCTCGGCGTTCGAAGATATCGCCTCGCTCGCGACGAAAGCGGGGGCAGAAGGGCAGCGTTTGCGCATCCACGCGCCGCTTCAGTACATGGGCAAGGCAGACATCGCGCGTGAGGCAGACCGCTTGGGCCTGGATGCCGGGATGAGCTGGTCTTGCTATGATCCCCAGCCGGATGGACATGCCTGTGGCCTGTGCGATAGCTGCCGACTTCGCAAGGCGGGGTTCGCGGACGCTGGGCTGATCGATCCGACGCCCTACGCCGCTTGAGACGAACCAAAAAGCCCCGGCGTCCACATAGGACGCTGGGGCTTTTTTGTGTCGGCAGCACACTTTCGCGGCCGCCGGTCATACGAAAAAGGGGCCGGATTGCTCCGACCCCCCAATCTGTAACCGTTGCCGGTTAGCTTACATGCCCGAACCCGGACCGTAAGTGATCTCAACGCGGCGGTTCTGCAGCTCGCGCACACCGTCAGCGGTGGGAACGCGCGGATTGCTTTCACCGAAGCCCTGGCTCGAGATCGAGCCATCAGGGATGCCACGGCTGGTCAGGTACGAACGGACCGAAGCGTTACGACGCTCCGACAGACCCTGGTTGTAGCGCGGCGAACCCGAACGGTCGGTGTAGCCTGCGAGCATGATCGGCACGCTGTTGCAGTTGCCATAGGCACTGACAGCGCTGTCGAGGATGGTCGAAGCTTCCGGCGTGATGTCCGACTTATCCCAGTCGAAGAACACGATGTACGGACCCTTGTTGCATTCCACAACCGGCGGCGGCGGCGGAGGCGGGGGCGGAGGAGGCGGCGGCGGCGGCGGCGGAGGCGGGGGCGGAGCAGCCGGCTCACCGAAGTTGTAGGCCAGGGTGCCGAGCAGCGAGTGCGAACGCCAGCGGGTGCTGATGTCGTCGCCTGCAGCGCTGACGAGGTCAACGTTACGGACGTTCATGAAGCGATACTTCAGACCGACATCCCAGTGGTCGTTCAGCGGAGCGCGGATACCCGCGATTGCCTGCCAGGCGAAGCCCGTGTCCGAGTCGTCGATCAGATCGGCGTGAACGCGAGCGATACCGGCACCACCACCGACGAAGCCCTGAAGGCCATCGTCAGGACCGAAGTCCAGAAGGCCATTGACCATGAAGGACAGGTTGCTGGCGTCAGCGCCACCGCTGTTCTTGATGGTTGCCTGGCGGTAGCTGGCTTCGGTTTCCAGACGGAAAGGACCGAAGTCATAGCCGAGCGACACGCCGCCGTCCCAGCCCTTCTTGAAGTCGATCGTATCGGCATTGTTGATGCCGTTGATGTCGACGTCAGAATCTTCGACGATCATGCCGCCGAAGCCACCTTCAATATACCACGAATTGTCGCGAGCGAGCGCGGGCGTGGCGATAGCTGTCGAAGCTAGCGCCAGGCCAAGGACGAGTTTCCTCATACGTTTCCCCTACTTAGAGATTTGGAGCCACCGAGTGCGAGAGTGTCTAACCCCTCGGCATTACGTGTGCAAGCGCACATTACAACCGACTGTTGCAATAATGTCGCGAATTTGGAGACCAGGGTGTCGTGTACGACCTCGATGTTCGAAATCTCTGTCACCCCTGAATACCTAGTTTCTTTGCACCTGTTTATGCCGATGGGAGGATACCCAAGGCTTGTAGGGCTGCAATCAATTCATTGATCACAGCCCGAGCCTCCCCATCAACACTCTCCCCTCCGACTGGTTCCCCGACCGTTTTCGCTTTTCTCCAGCCCCCGAAGTAGAGGTACTCTTGAGCGGTTGCAGCATTGAATATCCGAAGCCCGTCGAAGGGGGTCAGAAACGCCCAATTTCCGGCGTTCCAAGTGGCCAGCTGGCCATCGCGACCGGCCCACGCACCCACCGCTTCGTCGGCGATCAGCCATGTTTCACCTTCTACGCTATTTTCCCCAGGTGTAGCATTTTTGCCATACACGACGCAGTGCATCAGGTTGTCGATCCGAGACAGCGCTTCGTTCACGAACACCTCTTTTTGCGTTTGCCCTGGATAGAGAAACGGAAGGGCTGTGCGGGGGGTGGTTTCGGTAAAAATAATTTGGTCGGGCATCGGGTGCGCTCCTGTTGTTCGATCAAGGCAGAATGCAAAGCAGGAGGGGGTGCGACATGGCGTGTCGTCCCTGCTGCCTCACGTGAAGCGGCCCGTGGGGCGCTGTGTGCTGGAGAACAGCGAGCTCTGTGGCCGACAGACGCAGCATCGGTTCGTTGGTGGTCCAGGTGGCAACCGGCGATTCGATGGTTCCGAGCGTTACGACGTAGCGCTCGGTCTGCTCTTCCATCGGGATGTCGATGGCATCGTGCCACGACCATCCATTTCGGCTTCGCCGCGTCCAGGACAGGGTCCATGCCCCGTCTGCCGATACTATTCTGCGCGGATGGACGGGAGCCAACGGGCGGAGGGTCAACCCGGACAGGCCAATCGCTGTGCGTACCGGACCCGCATCGCCAAGCCCTATCGCGACGATGGCGCGGTCACTGCTCGCTCCGACCAGGACCGGATCGAGTGGCACCATGGCCTGGTCGAGCAACACGAACGGCTCGTCAGGACCGTGGCTGCCAATAGCGGATTCGGTTCCGCCCCGCCCACGTAGTAGTCCTGCGAGCTGCCATAGCCCTCCACCCAGGGGGGCCGCCGATAGGAATTGCACGATTTCGTCGCCGATCGCGGCAAGGTTGGCGCCTTGCGCAAGTTGCAGGGTATCGGCGGAAGCGAGATGCATGGCCGGATCGATGAGCCTGACCGTCATCGTCGAACCGCGATCGAACAGCAGCGGGCTGGCGGCGGGCAGGATCGATTGGGCAATGCCCATTATTGCGCGCCGCCGTCCGCTAGGGCCAAGGGGGAGCAACTGTCCGTCACCCCGATCGGCATAGAGCGCTGCGCCTTCCAGTGCGGGCGGGAACTCGACACTGCGGCGACAAGGCGAGGACGATCGGGCGTCTGGCTTTCAGCCTCCAGCGGCAATTCGAAGGCGAGCAGTCTCGTTTCGCCAAGAGGTGCATCGACAGGTGGGTTGCCGCGTCCCGGATCGGACACCACGCTGGCCGCCCGGTCGGCGCTTATCGGGATAACACGTTGGAGCGCCAGCTCGACCCCCTTGTCGCGCCATTCCCATTCCCGCACACGCCAGACCCCGTCCATATCGGGCAGTGAGACGAGGCTGCCCGGTTTGACCCGGCAGTCCAGTTCGCTGGTGCGCCAGGCGGTCCGGTCACGGTTCCAATCCATTCGGCGGCTGGTCCGTTCGATCAGACCGCGGGCCGTATCCGCGTCGAGTGCCGCTGGCAGGTCGATTGTGCCCATCCCCGCTTTGCCCGGCACTCGCTGGAGGCTGGGCTGATAGTCTCGCGCCAGATCATAGTAGCGCAGGATGGCTGGCGGCTTCTCCAAAGAGGGGGCGCGATGGCGGACGAAACCGGACGCGCCGCCGAAATCGTCGTCTGCCGTCGCGATCGCTGGCTGGCAGAGGCGGATTACCTCGCGTTGCGTGCTCTCAAGATCGACGGTCAGGCGTTCGCCACTGCAATCGAGAGCCAGCGGGATGACCTGGTCGAACACGCCCAGATCGTCGGCCGGTGAACTTTCGCTGGTGTACCCTGCGATGCCGGGCAGGGAAACGGCCACGTCGATGTCCGCGATACGATCGCCGATGATGGCGGCAAGGTCGAACTGCTCGTCCGCGATCACCTCGATGGTAAGGGAGGGGATGCGGTTATAGAATTCCGACAGATCCAGGCTTTCGAATACGATATAGGCGATGCCGCGATAGGCGGGGCAGCGATGTTCTCCCTCGGCGCTGGCGATCAGCGGGTCGGGCATCTGGTCGCCGGCTCCGGTGTGGACACGCAGGATACCACCCACCTTGAGATCACCCGCCGCACCGCGCAGCAGCTTGCCGTCGGCCCAGATGCGCCCGATGCCAAGGATCGGGCGGCTCGACAGGGCGACCGCGAAGTTGGCGGTGTAGCTGTAGGTGGTGATCGACGGCGCTCCCTTGCCGCCGCCCTGCGTTTCGCTGTGTTCCACCAGTTCGGTTGCCCAGATCACCGATCCGCCGGTGCGCATCCGGCCGAAATGGCGAGGCAGCACTTGGCCATAGGTGGAAGTGGTGAACGCAAGTTCCTTGAGCCGTGGACCTTGCCGGGCGGTCGGGCCGAACAGTGCGGCGTCCAGCTGGCGACCCACCAGCGATCCGATAGCGCCGCCGATCGGGCCGCCCAGCATCGTGCCGATGCCGCTGAATACGAGCGTTGCCATTATAGAGGTCCTTATCGTTCGAGCGTATCGGTCATCCGCCAGTGGCGGATCGGCTGCCATTCATCCGGGGGCGGGCCTTCCACGACGCGGCGTAGGCCTGCGTGGGCGTGGACGATCGAGCGCGCGGCGGAAGCGATGGCGAAGTGGCACTGACAAGGGCCGGGCCGCACCATCAGCACATCGCCGGGGATGGGGTTTCCAGACACGGCGCGCAGACCAAGAGCGTTCGTCAGCGCGGCGGTGTCCGGCTGGCCTAGCGTGCGAAGGGCATAACCGGATGGCCATGCCACGCGCACGCCGATCGCCGCAAAGGAGACCGCGATGACGCCAAGGCAGTCCAGTCCACTGACGGCATCGCGTCCATGTAGGCGGAATGGCGCTCCGACCAGAGACCGGGCGGCGCTTGCCAGACGGTAGCCCCTCATTCGCCGGGGCTTGGGTAGCGGGTGAGCATATCGTTGCCGGGCAGGAACGGTTCACCACGGAAGTTCACCGCGTTGGCGAAGCGAGTGGCGCATGTTTCCAGCGTATGATCGCAGCCCTCTCGCACCATGGCCGTGCTGCCGGCCGGTATGTCGGGGGCCAGGGGCACATCGAGCGCAAGGCCGCCGCCTTCGCCTTCGCCCAGGATGGTCATGCCAAGGCCCGCCTGCGGCCCGTCCAGCCAGCGCAGGCTGCCCCCGGCATATCGCGATGGGTCTATCGCCTGCTCGAACGAAGCAGAGTTCCCGGTGGTGTTTAGCGAAGCGAGCCGGACGTCGCGGGTGTAACGTGCCGGATTGAGGTTGCAGCCTGGTCCGCAGAACGTGGCCCGGCACGCGGGGCTGGTGCGTGGCGTATCGTCGCGCCACAGTTCGGCCTTGCGTGACGTTAGCTCGACCGAAAATGCCCCGTCCTCCGCACTGACCGACCCGATCGTTCCGGCATAGAGGGGTGCGTGGTCGAGCGATTCCCAATCGACCAGCCCGATCCGCACCTGCGCGCCGTCGAACCGGCCCTTGGCAAGATCGTCCGCCGTGATCGACTCGTCGGCGAGGGAGCCGCGGATTTCGGCGCTGTCCGCCTCGAAGTCAGCGGACTTGCGGATGGCGTTGGGCACCATGCCCGGCGACGCGCGATGGAGCACGCCGTCGAGCCACAGGTCGCGGTCATGCGTGGTGAAGCCCAGCGTCACCCCATCCTTGCGCAAGATCCGCAGCCAGGTAGCGGTGGTTTCCAGATCGCCCGTGAACCAGTTTCGCGTCATGATGCCTCCCGGATTTCGACCACCGGCACGCTGGGCGCTTCCCCGGCAGCGAATGCCGCGCCCGACACTTCGAGGCGGTCCTCCGCAAAGCGGACGGGCACGTCGAACAGGAAGCCTGCCCGCACCTTCGCGCCGCTGGGAGGGGCGTGATCGAACGTCACCACGCCGCGCTGGCCCAGCGTCCAGTTGCCGACCTGAAGCGCACCGTCCACCGAGACGAGGATCGACGCGACATCAGGGCGGGTGATGCGGCGGCGTTGCGCATCCTCACCTGTGCCGTAGGTCTTGATCAGCGGGAAGCTGGCCGTTGTGCCGTCTCCGATGCCGAGCAGTTGATCCAGCGGCCCATGCGTGCCGACCATATCGTTGGAACTGTAGTCGCTCGGATCGCGGAGGGGAAACCCGCGCGCAGGGCCGCGCCGCGCCCGGAAGAACGCGATGAGCGTGCCGATCTCGGCTTCCGATCGCACGCCGGGGCCGACGTCGAAGCGCAGGCGTGCATCCGACCACAGGCTGTTGCGACGCTCAAAGCCCGATGCGGTGACCGATACGCTGGTGGAAAATTCCGGCGCTACGGTGGCATCGCGGCCAAGCGCCAAGGGGTATGGAATATCGTCGAAGGCCTGCATGGGGTCGGCTCCTGATCGGGTGTTGGGGGGCAGGCGGACATAGCCGTCGCGCACGATCTGGGGATGCGCCCAGACGACGACTTCGTGCGGGTTGCGGGCCAGTGCTTCGTCGATGCCGGCATCGATGTGCCGCCATTGGTCGCGCTGGTCGGGGCGCAGGACGAACCCGGCGAGGTAGTCCTGCTCGTGCGGCGGATAGCCCAGCCGGGCGTCCACTTCGGCATAGGCGTGCCGTCGCAGCGCGTCGGCCCCGGCGGTCAGCCAGTCGTAATCCTCGACTTGCAAGCGGTCGAAGGCGGGCGCGGCCCAGCCGATCGGCAGGTTGGCACGCTTCAACTCGGGCATGTCGGGCGCCAGCAGCGTTGGCGTGAAGACCAGCACCAGCGATTCGACCGGATCAGGCGACACGGCAACGCGAACGGCTGAAACGAGAGCAGCGGTAGATCCTGCCAGCAACGCGCCTGCCTGATCGAGCAGGGCGGTCTGCGCGCCGTCCAGTTCCTCGCGCATGTCGGCGATGGCGGGGGGCGATCCGCCGAACGCGGCGCGGGCGGCATCGTCGTAGAGGAAGATGCGCCCGTCGGGGATCGTCCACCACCACGGCTCACCCACCTGGAAGCGGACCGGGGCCCCGGCATCGACCATCAACTGACCGAACGCGGCGGCGACCGATTGCAGCCATACCATCGCGCCTTGGTGGGCGGGGGAGAGCAGGGTCGATGGAGGATCCCAGCCGGTAAGCGCTGGATTGCCGTTCAGGTCCCGCTGCTTCCACCGCGGCGGGCAATGCTGGTCCAGCAGTTCGTAGGACAGCGAGGCGACGGGGCTGAACCCCTGAGCCACGCATTCGGCGAAGAAGGACCGGTGCCAGACGCGGGTCGGCGCATTGAGCGGGTCATCGCCGGACCCGGTTAGGAAAGCGCTGCCGTCGCTGATGAGCCGGAAGTAATGGCTCATCCCGACATAGTGGATCACCGATCCGCGATAGCCCAGCTGGCGGAAGCCTCGCACCAGCCGTGCCGGGGTCTGCACGCCCTGATCGTCATAGCCGGTCGCGATGGCGAGGCCGTTGATGGGCGCAATCACGTCGCCGATCTCCAGCATGGGGCGGGCGCCATCGGCGACGATGCCGGTCATTTCGATCCAGCCCTCGGCTTCGGCAAGCAGGGGGTCGGCGCTAGCGCCATCGTAGCCGGGCGGGGCAAAGGAGATGAAGATCCGCTCTATCGCGCCGGGCCACACCCGTTCGGCATCGGCGGGCAGCTGGAACCCGCCGTCGAGCTGCGAGAAGTCCAGCGTGATCACCGCATCCTCTGGCGATCCTTGTGCGTAGTTCCACAGCCGCACGTACCAGGTATGCGGCGCACCGGCGCTGTCGCGCCCTTCGATCGTCAGCGTCGGGCCATTCACACCGTCGAGCGGGATCATGCCCGACGAGCGCCAGCGAAAACGCAGTGACGTATGGGCGTAATCGCGGTCTGTCTTGTAGGCGAGCAGCGGATGGTCGAGGCTGTCGACACTGTCCCAGATAAGGCCGCCAAGGTCTGCCTTGCGCAGGAACGACGCGTCCACCCGCAGCGCGTCCGGGCCGGTCGACACCACCGTCGCCACCATCGGGCGGGGGAAGTTGACCGTCCAGAAACGCGGGTCGAACCGCATGATCCAATCGCTGGCTTGACCGTCGCGTTTATCGGCGAGCCAGAATGCCATGGTGCGTCCTTTCAGTTCGTCAGCGCGCGGCGGACCGCGCTCGCCACCTGGCGGGAGGAGCGTTGCAGCGATTGCGGAGCGCTGGACCCGCGCGGCGCGATGACGTTGATCGCCACCCGCACGTCACGGGCGCCGGACGCGGTGCCGGTTTCCACCCGCCCGGCGGAGGTCGGCACAAAGACTTCGGGGCCACGCTCGCCCACCAGATAGCCGCGCCCGGGAGAGACGTTGCCGCCCGTGGCCCGGCCCGGCAGCCCCAGCGCGCCGAGCAGCAGACCGGAGAGGTCGATGCCGCCGCCTGCTCCCCCGCCGCCGCCCACGACGGCCGAGGCGAGCGTTCGCGCTGCCTGCCCGGCGATCGCATCCAGGGCAGAGGTGGCGGTGCGTTTCAGGTCGTCGAAACCAAGGCCACCGCGCCGGATCGCGCCTGCAAGGCCCCGTTCCAGCGCATCGCCCGCCCGGGTGAAGCCGGACACCAGATCACCGTCCACCACTCCGCGCATCCGGGCGATGTCGCGCGTGAAGCCATCGGTGCTGGCCCGCACGTCGATCAGCAGGCTGTCGATTTCATCGTCCATGATCTTGCTCCATCAGTTTTTCGAGGGCGGCGCGGTCAAAGCCTGCATCGGCAGAGCCGCACCCGAGCAGACCCATCGCGGCGGCCAGTTCGGCGGGAGTGGCGCTCCAGAAATCATGAGGCCGCCACCCGAGTGCGCGCGCTGCGAAGCCGCAAAGCGACAGGGCGGCGGACCCGAACGTGTGGCTCACGCGGTGCCTTTCAGGAGCTGCGCCAGCAACGTGCGGAGCGGCGCAGCGCAAGCGGCCAGGCCCTGGCCGACCACCGCATCGCCCACCGCTTCGCGGGTCAGGCCGTCACGCTCGGCAAGGCAGTGCCAGAATAGCGCGGCCATTTCGGACAAGCGCAGGCTGCCCGCCGCGGCACGTTCGACCAGCGCGAACAGGGGGCCGAGTTCCTCTTCTGCGGCGACGAGCGCGGTGAAGCTGGGGCGCAGGCGGCGGGGCACCCCCGATACCGTCAGCAGCGCTTCGCCGCGCAGGGGGTTGGCGCCGGTCATGCCGGGGACACCTGGCCGGAGCTTTCCAGCTGCAGGGTGTAGTTACGCTCGCCATTGAAATCGCCGGCGTAGTCCAGCCGCTGTACGAGGAACCGCCCGCGCAGTCGCTCGCCATCCTCGAAGCTCAGTTCATAGTCGTCGAGCGTCCCGGCCATGGCGTTGGCCCGCACTTGCGTTTCGGCATCGCTGCCCAGGAAGATTCCGGCGGCGCTGACCGATACCGATCGGACGCCCGCCCCGGACAGCAGTTCACGCCAGCCGCCACTGTCCTTGGAGGTGACGACTACCGCGTCGCCGGTGACCGACATCTGCGTGGTGCGCAGGCCAGCGACGGTCCGGTAGGTGGCGGGCTGGGCGTTGTCGGCGATTTTCAGAAGGAAGGCGCTGCCTTTCTGGGCTGTCATTGGGAGTTCTCCGTCGAGGGGGTCGGATTAGGCGGCCAAAAGCCGAAAGCGATATTCGAGCAGGACCGCGCGGCGGTTTTCCCGGCGCTGTTCCGCGCGGGCGCGCAAAAACTGGACAGTGGTGATGCGAAAGCCGGACTGTTCGCGCGGCATGGCCTCCACCCGCGCTTCGATCAGGCTGACCAGACCGGCGGCGGCATCGGGTGCGTCGCCGCGGCAGTGCAGTTCCAGCGCCACGCGCACTTCGCGCCCCGGCGTGGTCTTGCAACTCCAGTCCGTGCTCGCGCTCGATACGATGGCGAGCCAGGGCAGTGTGGTGCGGCTCGGCGCTTCCTCGACCACGGCGTTAAGGCGCAAGGCGAGGGCAGGGTCGGCTGAAAGCCAGGCGACAAGCGCCGCGCGCAACGGGATTTCCATCGGTTATCCTTTCGCGAAAAGCGGCCAGAGCAGGCGGGCCTGTCGCCAGCGCCGCTCGTCGGATCGGGCGGCAAGGACCCGGCTGGTGACGTGGGCGGCGGCGAGAGTGGCGGCGCGGCGGGCCAGCCGGTGGACCAGGCCGTCGAGCGGGGCAGCGACCTTGATCATGCCAGCCGCATCCGCCGCCATGGCCGCCACAGCGCCGCGACCGAGGCAGGCGGCAGCGGTGCGGCGCCCGCGCTTTCGCGCTCACGGTGCTGATGCGCGGCAAGCCGGACGACGCCGCGGCGCAGCGCTTCGGGCAAGGTGTCCCAATCAGGCGCAAGACCGGCGGTGAAGCGAACGGCGATGCGCCGGTACGGCTGGATGCCGGTCAACCGGACGCGGCCCGCGCCGTCCGCCGCAAGGTCCGCTTCCCATTCGGCGGGGGCGAGCGCGATACGCGTGCCGTCCTTCAGAATGCCGTCGATCGCGGTGATCGCCTGGACGGGGCGGGTCGCCAGCGTGTGCCAGAACGCCTTGGAGTCTTGTATCTCCTCGCATTCGGCCTCGATGGGCAGGACGCCGATGAACGCCTCGCAAGTTTCGAGCGCAGTGGCGAGCAGCGCGGCCAGCACCGCATCGTCGCCGCCGATCGTGATGCCGAGCCATTGTTTCAGCTCGGCCAGCGCCGAAGGCGGCAACGCAGCCGGGGTAAGGATGACCCGGTTCATGGGTGTCTCCAATCAGGAATGGGGGGCAAAGTCGGCAAAAGTGCCCGCGCCGCCGGGAGGGGGCAGCGGCGCGGGCCTCGACCCGTCAGGTCGAGATACGCAGCAGCTTGATGGCGTCGGAATCGAGGACCTGCCCGCCGATCCGCTTGGTCGCGTAGAAGTGGACGAACGGCTTGTTGGTGAACGGATCGCGCAGGATCGAGGTGGCCGAGCGTTCGGCGATCAGATAGCCGGCGCGGAAATTGCCGAAGGCGATCGGCAGGGCGCCCGCGCCGATATCGGGCATGTCCTCGGCCTCGACCACGGGATAGCCGAGCAGGCGGTTGGGCTGGCCTTCCATCAGGCCCGGCTGCCACAGGAACGAACCGTCTGCCGCCTTCAGCTTGCGAACTTGCGCCAGCGTCTTCGAGTTCATCACCCAGCTCGCCCCCTGGCGGTGCCCGGCTTTCAACGAGTGCACCAGATCGATCAGCTTCAGTTCGGGCGACGTGTCGAACCCGGTAGCGTTACCGGAGACGAGGTGCTGCAACGTGCCGAACGGGCGGGTGGCGTCATTCGCGGTGGTGGACGGCGTGTTGAGGAAGCCGCGCGGCTGGTTGGTGCCGGTGCCAAGGACGAAGGCGGCCCCTTCAGCGCGGGCGAATTCCATCGCGATCTCGTCCGCCAGCCAGGACTGGATATCGAACGCGGCATCGTCGAGCATCGCCTGGCTCGCTGCCGGATTGGCGTAGAGTTCGCCCGACGGCGGGGCGATCTCGGCAAAGGCGGGCGTCGCGGTTTCGGGGCGGGCGGCGGTTTCGCTGACCCAGCCGGACGCGGTGCCGCCGGTGGTGACGAGCTTGCGATACCCGGCGCTGCCGGTCTGAACGACTTGCGCGATGGAGCGGATCGGGCTGATGTTCTTCAGGCGGGCGGAGATCAGCGCATCAATCTCGCGCGGGACGGCATAGCCGCCATCCGCCGCCACCGCGCCCGATAGCGACTTCAGTTCGGTCTCGCGGCCGGAGCGCAGATAGCCCTGGACGAAGCTTTTGACTTCAAGGCTGGCGGGGGCCGACCCTTCGATCAGCGGGCGGGCGGCGGCGCGGGATACGCGGTCCAGCCGGGCTTTCACATCATCGACATCGCCGCGAAGTGCCTCGACGGCGGCATCGGTGGCGTCCTGGCGGGCGACCAGATCGAAGGAGGCGTCGAGGGCTTCGACGGGTTGAGTGGATTCCATTTTTCGGGGGCCTTTCGGTTGGGCTTGGGAAGGGTGGGTCACGCGGAGGCGCGGAGACGCGTAGGAAGAAAAGGGGAGGGGGGCGCGCAAAGGCGCAAAGGCGCTAAGGTGTAGCGTTTGCGGCCAAGCCGCCTTCCCATTCGAAGGTGCGGCTGACGTGAGGATGCGGAGAGATAGCCTGCGGCGCGGCGCGACATCCTTGGGCCTTCGCGCCTTTGCGCGAACATCCTTCTCCGCGTCTCCGCGCTTCCGCGTGAAACTCAGGCGATCAGATGAACCCGAGCATCAGACTGCATCGGATGCGTGACGAGGCTGACTTCGAACAGATCCACGTCGAGCAATTCGCGGCCCGACAAAAGGCGGCGGCTCGCCCGGGTGCGGTAGCCGAACGACAGGCCGGTTACCGTGCCGCGCTGCAGAGCCAGACCCGCCGCCCCGTCCGGAATGTCTAGCATGGCGACCACGCGCAGGCCGCGGGCATCCTCGGCCACGGTTTCCACCCAGCCCACCCGCACGTCGGCGCGGTGCTGCCAGAACAGGGGCAACGGATCGCTGCGTTCGGCAAGCGTGCGGGCGAACGCGCCCCGGCGGATGGTGTCGCGCCCGGCGTCGGCCCGGCCGAACAAGGCGGCGTAACCGGCGAAGCGCAGGGTTTTCGGCCCTGTCATCGCAGCAGGTCCGTCGCGCCCAGCCGTACCGTAAGGCCGAGCAATATGAGGGCGAACACGCCGCGCATGACCCAGGCCATCACCGTGCGCCGCGCGCTGGACTTGGCATCGCGCCACGCCTGCAGCAGCTCGCGCAGCTCGCCCACGTCTTGCGGCGCAGTCTCGTCGTCCAGGCCGATGCGTTCCAGCATGCGGCGCGCGCCAAGTTCGCTCGCTTCCTCGACAATGGCCCGCAGGGTGACGAGGTCGCCGCCATGCGACGATGCCTGGGCCACCAATCCGGCTAGCATGTCATTGGAGTTCATGATTTGTTCTCCTGTTTTCCCGCCCGCTCGGGGAGGCCGAGGAGGGCGCGTTTCTCGTCGTCGTTCAGGAAATCGGCGGCGCTGACTTGTGCCCACAGCTTCTCGCGATCGTCGGCGAGGGCGGGCACGCGGTCGAGATCGATGGCAAGCGCGGCGTCGGGAAACCACGGCGACAGTCCCTCGGCGATCGCGGCCAGAAGCTTGGAGGCCAGCGGCAGCAGAGTCAGCCGCCAAAGCGCACGGTTGGCTTCGCGATAGTTGTTATAAGTAGCGTCGCCCGGCAGGCCCAGCAGCATCGGTGGCACCCCGAACGCCAGCGCGATGTCGCGCGCGGCGGCGGCTTTCAGGGTCGCGAAATCCATGTCCGCCGGGGTCATCGCCATGGCCTGCCAGCTAAGCCCGCCCTCCAGCAGCATCGGCCGCCCGGCATTCGCCATGCCGGAATAGGCGGCAGTGAGTTCGGCCTTCAACCGGTCGAACTGCTCGGTCGTCAGCCCCGCCCCGTCGTCCCCGGAATAGACCAGCGCGCCGGACGGCCGCGCCGCGTTTTCCAGCAACTGGCGGTTCCAGACGGCGGCGGCGTTGTGCGTCGCGATCGCCTCGTCGGCGGCGGTGAGGCAGCCAGCGCCGTAGTGATCGTCACTGGGGTGAAAGTGTCGGATGTGGATGATGTTGCGAAAGGCATCCTCGTCCAGCAGCGGGATCGACAGTCGCCGCCCCGCCACATCGTAGGCGAAGGCGGTGGGCCAGCCGTCGTCACCGGCCACCACGCTCACCCTCTCGGGCCGCAGCGCAAACATCTCAACCGGGCGGCCGCGCGCATCCTTGATCACCTGCACATAGGCATTGCCGTGCAGCAGCAGGTGCGCCGCCAGCGTTTCCAGCAGCGACTGGCCCGCCGTCGTATCGGTGACGAGGGCACAAAGCGCGGGGTCGGTGGGCTTCAGCGGTGCGCCGCCGATCCCTTCGGCCACCAGCCTTACGGCACGCTGGGCGACGGGATTTTCCAGGTAGGCCCGCCGCACCGCGCCATTGTATTCGAAGCAGGCGCGGGCGGGATTGCTGTCGGCGAAGAACCACGGCGATGCCGCGCCGCGTGCCAGCGGAATGCGCGGGCTACCACCCTTGAACGCGGCGACGAGGGTGTCGATGAAGGACATGGGGTTCCTTTCGGGATAGGGAAATGCGGTATGGGATCAGGCCATCCGCACGCGCGGGACGGGGGACTTGTTCAGCATCAGGTCGCTCAAGGCCCAGACCAGAGCGTCGGCACGGTCGGGTGAGCGGCCGGGGCCTTGGTACGACCCCCCTGCGATCAGGCCGCAAAGCTCGTCCTCCAGTCGGGGAAAGGTCCCGGCGTGGCGGACGCGGCCCGCTTCGTAGAGCGCGGCGACCGGCTCGGCCCGCGCCACTTTCCCGCGCGAGGCATGGACCAGCCGCAGCGGCAGCGACAGTTCGGCGGCGCGCAGCACCGAGGCGACCATCTCGCCTCCCTGGTTGGCTTCGGCGATCACGCGATCGGCGTTCCAGGTCTCTGCCGCCCGGGCCACTGCCCGCGCCCAGCGTTCCGGCCCGGCCTTTTCGATCGAGGCATCGGCCATCACCTGGGCGCTGCCGTCCGGGGCCAGTCCAGCGACGATGATCCCGCAGGCATCGCCTCCCGCCGAAGCCGGAGGATCAACGCCGACGACCACGCGGGTCATCTCTATCGTCCCGTCCGCACGGCAGGCTTCCAGCAGCGCGCGTGTCCACAGCGCGCCTTCGATCTCGGCGATCAGCTCTCCGTCGATCTCCTGCCGCCCCAGCAGCGATCCACCAAAACTGCGGCGCATGGTGTCGAGGAACTGCTCGGGCAGGTTCGCGGCATTGTCGAAGGTGTTGCCCCGGGTGATGACCACTTCGTTCTCACCCTCGGGGCCTTGCGAAACCAGCCGCATCACCAGCGGCACGCTGCGCGGGGTGGTGGTGGCGACGATGCGCGGGTGCTTGCCCAGGCGCAGGCCCATCATCAGATTGTCCCAGCTGGAGGTGGCGCGCATCGCGGCGTTGTCCCACTTGGCGATCTCGTCACACCAGGCGTGGCTGTGCTGCGGGCCGCGCAGCGATTCCGGCTCGGCGGCGGAGTAGAGCACCGCCTGCGCGCCGTTCCGCCAGGTCACTCGCCGCAGGGACGGCTCGAAGCTCGGGCGGCGATCAGGGTTGCCGACGGAGAGCAGGCCGCTCTCGCCCTCCACCATGATCGAGCGTGCCTCCACCAGATTGGCGGCGACCAGCGCGATGCGCGCGTCCGGATGGGCGCGAGCGATGGCATGGACCCATTCGGCGCCGCACCGCGTCTTGCCAAAGCCGCGCCCCGCCATCACCAGCCACACTCGCCAGTCGCCTTCAGGGGCGATTTGGGAAGGGCGGGCCAGAAAGCGCCAGTCCCACGGAAATTCGCGGCGCTCGTCTTCGTTCAGCGTGGTCATGAACATGTCCACGTCGCGATCGCCTACGCAGGCCATCCATCGGAGGGGATCGTCTTCAGCCATGCTCGATCGCCTTTGCCGCTTCGGCGTCCTGACGGGCTGCGACGTGCAGGCGCAGCTGCTCCAGCTTGCGCTGGATCGCGGCGCGCACCAGTTCCAGATCGTCATCCTCGCGCCGGGCGCGCTCGCGGGCCACGGTTTCGCGATGCAGGCCCAGCAGGCGCAGCGCGGTGGCGTTGTCGAACTTGACGGCGGCCTCTTTCGGTTCGCCGAAGCGCAAGCGCTGGAGAACCTCCATCTCAAGGTTTTCGTATCCTTCGAGAAGCGCCGTGCGCCACTGGCGGGCAAAGTCCGGTTCGGCGCGGCGCACCTTGTAAGGGCGGCTGGGATGGACCCCGGCCGCGGCGCAGGCGGCGGTGACGTTGGATGTCTCTGCCAGCGCCGCCAGAAATGCGGCGCGCCAGTGACGGTTGGACTTGGCCTCCGTCGCCGCGAGCTTGGCGCTGATCTTGATCCGGCGTTTGCTGGGCGCAGGGCCTAGCAGAGCCTTCTTGGGCCTGGCCATGAGTGCGATCCTGTGAGTGATGGGAAGGGGCGGTGATCGCCTTGTTCTTGATTTGTACCAAAACGACTTTGAGAAGTCAAGAGAAATAACCCATACGGTTAAAATGCAATGGTGCTTCATGCTTGTCGGGATTGGACCACGCCACTAAGCAGGCGGCGATCGGGCCTGGAGGCCTTGGGGGTAATTGATGCTTCGTCGCCTTTACGACTGGACCATGGCCAAGGCCGCTCACCGCCATGCAGAGCGCTGGCTGGCCGCTTTTGCTTTCATGGAAGCCAGTTTCTTCCCCGTCCCGCCGCACCCGATGCTGGGGCTGATGTGCCTTGCCGAACCGAAGCGGGCGATCCGATTCGCTGTGATCGCAACGCTGGCATCGGTGGTCGGCGGTCTGCTCGGCTATGCGATCGGCCACTTCGCCTATGCCGCGTTCGGCGAGGCGATGCTGCGGGCGCTGGGCCTGGCCGACAGTTTCCCCAAGGCGGCCTGCTACTTGCGGGACTATGGCGCGGAAATCATCATCGTGAAGGGGGCGACGCCGATCCCCTTTAAGCTGCTGACCATCACCGCCGGGTTCATCGGCATGAACCTAGGCGTGTTCATCGCCGCCTCCGTGGTGTCCCGCTCGATCAGCTTCATGATCGTGGGCGTTCTGTTCCGCATGTTCGGCGCGCCGATCAAGGCAGTGATCGACAAGCACTTGGGCAAAGTGACCGCCGCCTTCGTGGTGCTGGTGCTGGCCGGGTTCCTGGCGGTGACGCTGCTGGGCGGCGGCAGCAAACAGACGAGCGAAAAATGCGCCTCCGCCGTGGCGGCAAACGCGGTCTGAAATTTACTCCACATCGTTGAAATTAGGTCCAAAGCGGCATCAATCCGTGCCGAAATTAACCCTGATCGCCGCAGACGCATCCGATGCGGCGATGCAAATCATTGACCCCGATTTCGGTTTTCCGTTAACATCAAGCCAGCAACGGAAGGGGCGACTTTGAATATCGAGCAGGAAATGATCGCCTATTTGCTTATTGGCGTTTCGTTCATTGGGGTTTCGACGTGGTCGGCAATTGCGTGGCGTCGGCATAAGCGACGGCAGCTGCGCCGACGCGGTATCAAGACGTACGGCCACTGATCGCGCCGTCATCGGCGTGACATAAAGGGCTGGCCGAATTGGGCTTGCTCGCCGCCGTTCCGTTCGATCGCGGCCAGCAAACGGTTCGTGCAAAAGTGCGCAACCCTTCGGCATGACATTCATTCCTCGTAAGATGCATCCGGGCCGGTCAGGTCCTCATCTTGTTCCGAGGGGAAAGTCTCGTCATGTCCAACATCGTGATCGTCGTCGGCAGCATTCGCGCCGAATCCTTCAATCGCACATTCGCCCAGGCGCTGACCAAGTTGCCCGCCGCGCAGGGCCATCAGTTCACGTTCGCCGATATCGGTTCGTTGCCGCTCTATAACCAGGATCATGACGATAGCCCGGCTGAAAGCGTCACGGCGCTGAAGGGACAGATTGCCGCTTCGGACGGCGTCATTTTCGTTACCCCGGAATACAATCGCTCCATGCCCGGCGTCCTCAAGAACGCCATCGACCATGCCTCGCGGCCCTATGGCCAAAGCGCGTGGGCGGGGAAGCCAGCCGGTGTGATCGGCGTATCCATCGGTGCGGCGGGTACGGCGCTGGCGCAGCAGCACTTGCGCAATGTGCTTGCCTATCTCGACATGCCGACGCTCGGCGCGCCCGAGGCGTTCATCCAGTGGAAGGATGGCCTGATCACGCAGGATGGAACGATCGGCGAAGCGTCCGCTGATTTCGTCAATGGCTGGCTCAAGGCCTACCTGAATTACGTAGCGGTCCACTCTACCGGCGAGTGATAGAAAGAAACAACGCCGCGCCGAAAGCGCGGCGTTGTTTTTTGTCAGCGCGGTATGGCGATCAGCCGAGAATACCTACGGCGTTGCCGGCACGCGTAAACATACCGATGATCTGCTGGACCTGCTCGGCGGAATGTTCGGCGCACAGCGAACAGCGCAGCAGCGTCATGTTCGCCGGCGTTGCGGGTGGGCGGGCAAGGTTCACGTACAGCCCTTCGTGCAGCAACGCTTCCCACATCCCCGCGCCCCGTTCCAGATCCGGCATGATGACCGATATGATCGCGCTTTGCGGGGTTTCGGTGCCAAGCTGGAAACCGGCATCGCGCAGCCCCTTGTGCAGCGTGCGGGAATTTTCCCAAAGGTGCGCGCGCTTGTCGCCCGCCGTCATCAGCTTGCGGATCGACGTGGCGGCCGTGGCGACCACGCTCGGCGGCAGGCTGGCGGTGAACACGTAGGGACGGCAGACCAGGCGCATGATCTCGAACTTGGGATGGTTGGAAACGCAAAAGCCGCCCACGGTGCCGACCGATTTGGAGAACGTGCCGATCACGAAGTCGACATCGTCCAGACAGCCCTGGTCCTCCGCTACGCCGCGCCCATTGGGTCCGATGAAGCCCATCGAATGCGCTTCGTCCACCAGGACCATCGCGCCGTATTTCTTGGCGACGGCGATCATTTCCTTGAGCGGGGCGATATCGCCCATCATGGAGTAGACGCCTTCCAAGATCACCAGCTTGCCCGCACCTTCGGGAATACGGCGGAGGCGCTTTTCCATCGCTTCGATGTCATTGTGCTTGAACGGCACGACCTCGGCGTCGCCCATCTTGCAGCCGTCCCAGATGGACGCATGGCTGTCGATGTCGAGGACGATGTAGTCGCCTTTGCCGGCGATGGTGGAGATGATCCCCAGGTTCGCCTGATAGCCGGTGGAGAACACCATGGCATGATCCATGGCATAAAATTCACACAGCGCCTGTTCGACTTCGCGGTGGCCAGCGTAGGTTCCGTTGAGCACCCGGCTGCCGGTGGTGCCCGAACCGAAGTTTTCCAGCGCTTTCTTGCCGGCTTCGATCACGTCCGGGTCGAACGTCATGCCCATGTAGTTATAGGTGCCCAGAAGGATCGTCTCCCGCCCGTTGCACATCGCCACGGTCGGAGAGATGACCTTTTCCATCACCATGCTGAACGGGTCGGTCACACCGGTGGAAAGCAGGTCGGTGCGCATCTGGATCAGCGGGTCGAACTTGCTGAACAGATCGCTGTTTCCCCCCTCCATGGTCTGCGGCTGGTCGGGCTGGCTTACGGCTTCGGTCATCGGTTCAGCCCTGCAGCTTGACCACGGCGTCGACAAGCTGGCCGTAATTCTCGATCTCGGCCTGGGCGTTCATCGAAATGATGATGTCGAATTCGTCCTCGATGGCGGCGACGAAATCCATCACCGTCAGGCTGTCAAACTCCAGATCGTCGGTAAACCGGGTCTCATCGGTGATGGCGACGCCCTTCTTGTTGAAAGGTTCGATCAGGGCAGCGATGCGGGCCGAGGTCTGTTCGCGGTCCATGGATTGTCTCCGAATAAGTCGGTCGGCGCTGTGGCCGGGAATTGCGGCGCAAAAGCGGCGCAGGGGTATCATGTCAAGCAGTCTGTAGCCGATTTGCGACGCGAAGACACGGGGGAGGGGCGTTGGCGCCTGTTTACACCAGCGCCCGCACGGCCTGCATGAACGGGCCGATGGAAACCGGCTTGGCCAGATACCCTTCCGCCCCGCCTTCGCGAATACGTTCCTCGTCGCCTTTTCCGGCATAGGCGGTGACGGCAAGGATCGGGATCGTGCGCAGCACCGGGTCCTTTTTGGCCGCTTCTATCAAGTCCAGCCCGGAGACGTTGGGAAGCTGAATGTCCATGATCACCAGGTTGGGCACGAACTGGCGCGCCCGTTCCAGCGCGTCCAGCCCGTCGGCACACGGTTCCACGACGTACCCCTGGCTCCGGAGCACATCGCAAAAGAGCTTTCGGTTAAGATCGTTGTCCTCGACAACGAGGATTCGCTTTGCCATTCGACGCCCTGATCACCATCTGGTGGGAAGAAACCCGAATGGGTTCTTGTGTCCCGTCTATTCCACGAGAGTGAGGCTGACAATTCTTCGAGAGACGCCATCCCCATCCGCTTCCGATCCGCAGGCACTGGCCCTCAATGCCCTTGGCTGGGTTCTGGGCGAAGATTCGCGCGCAGACCGGTTCCTGTCGTTGACGGGACTGACCCCTGAAGAACTTCGCGCTTCCCTTGGCGAGCCTGCAACTCTGACCGCCGTGCTCGATTTCCTGTGTTCGCACGAGCCGGACCTGATCGGTGCGGCCGAGGCGCTCGGCGTCGCTCCGCAAGTGCTCGCCGGTGCGCGGGAAAGGCTGAATGCATGAACAAACCGCTGTTGATTACCGACTGTGATGAAGTGCTATTGCACATGATCAAGCACTTCCGGGACTGGCTGGCCGAGGACGAGGGCGTTCAGTTCGATCTGGCGGGCGGTGAGTTTTTCCGTTCGATGCGCCGCGTCGGCAGCGAGACACCGCTGGAACAGGAGGAAATGTGGGCGCTGCTCAACCGGTTCTTCGATACCCAGATGGACCGTCAGACCCCCATCGATGGCGCGGTGGAGTCCATCGCGGCCATTCGCGAGCATGCCGATGTCGTGGTCCTGACCAACTTGATGGACTTTCGCCGCGAGGCGCGCGAGGCGCAACTGGCAGCGCACGGGATGAACTTGCGGGTGTTCACCAATCAGGGTCCGAAGGGCCCGGCGCTGCAGGCGATTCTTGACGAATACCAACCGTCGCGCGCCGTTTTCATTGATGACCTGTCCCAGCATCACGGCTCCGTTTTCGAGGTTGCGCCAACCGTGCGCCGCCTGCATCTGTGCGGCGAGCCGCAAATAGCGGCCAACATCAAGTGTGCTCTTCAACTCGGCCATGCGCACGCACGCATCGACGATTGGGCGGGCGCGCTTCCATGGCTGCTGGACAGCCTGACCCGCGAGGAGGAAAAAGTTCATGAGTGATATCGACGCCCGCCTGGCCGAACTTGGCCTGACCCTGCCCCAAGCCGCCGCGCCGGTCGCGGCCTACGTACCGGTAGTGGTCGCCGGGGGGCTTGCCCATGTATCGGGGCAGCTTCCGTTTGTAGAGGGCAAGCTGGTGACTGGCCGGCTGGGCGAAGACGTCTCGATCGAGGCGGGCACCGAAGCGGCTCAAGCTTGCGCAGTCATGGTTCTGGCGCAGTTGAAGGCGGCGCTCGGTTCGCTCGACCGCATCGAGCGAATCGTGAAGCTGGGCGTGTTCATCAATTCCGCCGGCGATTTTACCGATCAGCCGAAAGTCGCCAATGGCGCGTCGGAATTGATGGTCGCGGTATTTGGCGACGCCGGAAAGCATGCCCGCAGCGCGGTTGGCGTTCCCGTCCTGCCACTGGGCGCCGCTGTCGAAGTGGATGCCATCGTTGCCGTTCGGCCTGCTTGATAACTGGATTTCGCCCGCTCCCGATCCACGCAAGGTCGCGTGGATCGGCGAGTGGGATTTTGCCCATCGCGGGCTGCACGGGGGCGGTGTCCCCGAAAATTCGCGCGCCGCTTTCGGCAAGGCGGTGACCCAAGGATACGGCATCGAGCTGGATGTTCAGCGCGCTGGCGATGGTCATCCTGTAGTGTTTCACGATGATGCTTTGGACAGGCTCACCACCGAATTTGGTCCGGTGGTTCGGCATAGCGCCGCTCAACTCGGCGCGATCACGCTGACCGGAAGCAGTGAGACGATACCCTCGCTCCGGCAGGTGCTGGATCAGGTGGCAGGCCGGGTGCCGGTGCTGATCGAGGTGAAGTCCGATCGCAAGACGCAGATCGCGGCGCGCTGCCTGGCGGTCCGCCGGGTGCTCGAAGGCTACACCGGGCCGCACGCGGTGATGAGTTTCGACCCGCGTGTGTCGCGGTGGTACTGGCGTCATTCGCCCCACACCGTTCGAGGGGTGGTGATGACCGAACGCGAGCATGGTGCACTGTCGGGCATGATCCGCCGCCATCTTTCCTTGTGGCATGGGCGGCCCGATTTCCTGGCCTATGACGTGCGCGACTTACCTAGTCGGTTCGCCGCCGCGCAGCGCAGACGTGGACTGCCGGTGGCGACCTGGACGGTCCGCGACCCTGAGGACGAAGAACGCGCCGACGCGTATGCAGACGCGCCGATTTTCGAGGTCAGAGGCGGGAGCAGCGCGCAATCGTGAGCGATGGCACTTTCACCGCACGCATCCTTGGCGGGGTGGACGAAGCACCCGAAGATCAATGGGATGCGCTGACGGGCGGCGCAAATCCCTTCGTCTCCCACGCCTTTCTCGCGGCGATGGAGCGGTCGAATAGCGTCGGCGGCAGAAGCGGCTGGACCCCGGTACCGATCGTCATCGACGGGCCGGACGGCAAACTTGCTGCGGCGCTGCCCGCGTACCTCAAGCAGCATTCACAGGGCGAATATGTGTTCGATCATGCCTGGGCCGATGCCTGGCACCGGGCGGGCGGGTCTTATTATCCCAAGCTCCAGATCGCCGCTCCGTTTACGCCGGCGACTGGCCCACGCCTGTTGACACCCCACCCCGAACTGGCGCTGCCGCTGATCCGCGCCGCGGAGACCCTGTGCCGGGACAATGACCTGTCATCTGCTCACGCCACCTTCATCGAACCGGCACAAGTGCCAGCGTTCGAGGCGGCTGGCTGGTTGATGCGAGAGGATATCCAGTTCCACTGGGAAAATCGCGGATATGCCAGCTTTGATGATTTCCTCGGCGCGTTATCGTCGCGCAAACGCAAGGACTTGCGCAAGGAACGCGCCAAGGCACAGGAAGGCGTCGAAATCCGCAGCTTGAGCGGGTCGGACATCACAGAGGCGCACTGGGATGCGTTCTGGGAATTCTATCAGGATACCGGCGCTCGCAAGTGGGGTCGTCCCTACCTGACCCGCGCAGCGTTCAGCTTGCTGGGCCAGACGATGGCCGACCGTATCCTTCTCGTCCTCGCGTTCGAAGACGGCGAACCGATCGCAGGGGCGCTTAATTTCATAGGCGGCGAAGCGCTCTACGGCCGGTACTGGGGCGCGAGGGTGGACAAGCCGTTCCTGCACTTCGAGCTATGCTATTATCAGGCGATCGATGCGGCGATCCGCTTCGGCCTGCAGCGCGTAGAGGCGGGGGCGCAAGGCGGACACAAGCTGGCACGGGGCTATGAACCGGTGCGCACCGTGTCTGCCCACTACATCGTGAATGATTCCTTCCGGGATGCCATCGCCGACTATTTGCGCCAGGAACGGGCCGGCACTGCGCAAGACCAGATCTGGCTCGGCGGACGCTCGCCCTTCCGCAAGGGCGAGGGCTGAACGGTCAGGCGGCGCGGCGGCTCGATGCGGCCAGCCATTGGCGCGCGCGGCGCTGGGCTTCGGCGATTTCGCGGGCAGTCATGTCGTCGGCCACTTCGGCGCGGCAGGTAGGCGCATCTTCGTGCCCGGCAACGGCGGCCAGATTGAACCACTTGTGCGCTTCGATCAGATCGCACGATACGCCGTTGCTGCCGGTGGAGTAGGCGACGCCAAGGTCGAAATAGGCGGTGAAATCACCCTGCGCCGCTGCTGCAAGCGCCTGTGCAACCAGCATGTCGCCGCTGGCGAATTCGTTCGCGTTGGCAGGCGTGACGTCGATTTGCTTGATCCAGGAAGTGTCCATCGTGAACCTCTGATTCGTTTCAATCGATGCACCATGCTGCAATCGATGACATCGTTTTCGGCGATTCGAGGAAAGATATAGTTAACGCCGAAAGCTGGTCGCATCTTTCAAGCGAATTTTCTCCCTGTCCCGGCTCGGAACCAGTGCCAAGATTTTTGGGGACGGCCCTGCTTAACCGCTTGTGTGCGGAATCCGCCGGACCTATAGGCGCCTCCGAACCTTGGATCGTTGTTCGGTCATCGGGAAAACCCGGGGCTGCAGGGCGTTGGCGGTCCTTGGGCACCTGCGGAGTTTCTCTGGATGGCAACGACCCTTTCTGACGAAATCGATGTTCTGGCGAAAGCCAAGCGTGCGATTGGCGGCGCGTATAGTTCTGAACCCAACGAAGAATACATGAACGAGTCGCAGCAGGATTATTTCCGCAAGCTGCTGCTCGCCTGGAAGCGATCAATTCTCGATGCGGCTGCGGGAACGCTCCAGCAGCTTCAGGATGGCCCGATCCGCGAACCCGATCTCAACGATCGCGCGTCGAGCGAGACGGACTGGGGTATCGAACTGCGCACGCGTGACCGTCAGCGCAAGCTGATCGCCAAGATCGATTCGGCACTGCGCCGCATCGAAGAAGGTGAATACGGCTATTGCGAAGTCACCGGTGAGCCGATCGGTCTTGGCCGACTGGAAGCACGCCCGATCGCCACGATGACGGTGGAAGCGCAGGAAGCCCATGAAAGGCGTGAGAAAGTGTCTCGCGACGATTGATGGATTTCGGCCCGGTAGATCGCGGTCTGACCGGGCCATTAAGTCTTTGTTTGCCATTGCGCGGTAGGAATGGGGGCTAAGACACGCTACTCTTTCGTCCCATCGCATGATGGCAAAAGCGCGTGCAGGTTCTAACGCCGGATGGAGCGCATGAACGAAGGTGAAAATCGGCAGATAGCGCGGGACAGCCTCTTCCTGATGGCTGACATGCGCGTGGATGGCCTGGACGGCGATTTTCGCATCAAAGTACGCAATCTTTCCCCCGGCGGCATGATGGGGGAGGGCACGGTGCGGGTCGTGCGCGGAACCGTAATCCAGGTGAATATCCGTAATATCGGCTGGGTCACCGGGTCGATCGCGTGGGTGCAGGAAAGCCGGTTCGGCGTTGCCTTCGCCGAAGACATCGATCCGCGTCTGGCGCGAGCCACCGTCAACGACGGAAACGAGAACATCCCCGACTACATGCGCAAACATGATGCAAAGATGACTTCCGCCACGAAGCCGGACGGTTCGGGCAAAGTGCTGCGCAAGATCTGACCCGGGTTACCACCGCGCTAACCGGAGTTTTCAGACACTCCCGCTGCCCCGCCATTTGCGTCCGGGATGAAATGGACTACTCGGTCGGCATGGTATCAAGGCGCCTCATATCCCAGGTCTTGGTCGGGCTGGCCTTACTGTCGATCCCCGCTTGCGGGTCTTCCGATAATTCCGCGCTCAATGTCGCGGCGGTTGACCAAGCCGACGATCCATTCCGCAAGGAAGGGTCCGATGGAACGTCAGGCAACCTGGTGCGGGCTGCGACGACCGAGGGGCTGGTCGCCTTTGACGAAGCTGGACGCGTGGTGCCCGCGTTGGCGGACCGGTGGATCATCACCGATGATGGGCAAAGCTATATCTTCCGGCTGCGCGAAGGTAACTGGGTCAATGGCGATCCGATCACCGCCAATTCGGCGCGCAAGGCCATCAACGCCACGCTGAAATCGCTGCGAAACAGGCCGATGGGGCTGGACCTTGCCGGGATCGATGAAGTGCGCGCCATGGCGGGCCGGGTGATCGAGATCCGGCTGGTGCGGCCCATGCCCTATCTGCTGCAATTGCTCGCGCAGCCGGAGCTCGGGGTCGATCATGATGGGTCCGGTTCCGGTCCTATGGCGATGACCCGGCAGAAGGATATCGCCACTCTTGCTCGTATAGAACCGTCCAAACTGGGCTTGCCGGCAATCGAAAACTGGTCGCGACGCACGCGTGTGGTCCGCCTCCATTCGCTGGCCGCCCCGGCGGCGGTGCAGACGTTCAACGATGGCGGCGTGGATCTGGTGCTGGGCGGCCGGATCCAGGATTTCACGCTGACCCGATCGGTCGGCCTGCTGCGCGGAACCATCCAGGTGGACCCTGTCGTCGGGCTGTTCGGGCTGCAGGTGATGAACGACAAGGGGTTCCTCGCCGGTCCCGCCAACCGGGAGGCGCTGGCCATGGCGATCGACCGGCCGGGCCTCATCGCGCCGTTTGGTCTGGGCGGATGGTCGCCCACCACGCGGATCGTCACGCCAAGCCTCGATGGCGATCTGGGCGTCATCGGAGAGCGGTGGGCCGATCAGTCGCTCGACGTCCGCCGCGCCACGGCGGCGGCGCGCGTGCAAGCGTGGCGCGTATCGTCTGTTGCCCAAGAGGCAGGCGCTCCGCCGCCATCACCGGCCGCGATGCAGTCGGTCCGCGTGACGATCTGGCTCCCTGCGGGAGGTGGCTCGCAAACGCTATTCAGCCGCTTGGTCGCCGATTTCGCCACGATTGGCGTGCGGCTGGACCGCGTGCAGGACGCTGGTTCCGCCGATCTGACCCTAGTGGACGAGGTTGCCCGTTACCCACGCGCCGCCTGGTTCCTCAACCATCTGTCCTGCCTCGCGAAACGCGGCCTGTGCGATCCGGAAGCCGATGCCCGGGTGGCGGAGGCCGCCAGTGCCGTCAATCCCGAGCAGCGGGCGGCCATGCTGACCGACGCCGAGAACAAACTCACCGCCACCAACATCTACATCCCTTTCGGCACGCCGATCCGCTGGTCTTTGGTACGTGGCAGCGTGGACGGGTTCGCGACCAACGCTTGGGGTTGGCATCCCTTGATGCCCTTGTCCTGGCTCCCCAGATAAGGGCTGCGGCGCCAATGCCGTATTCGTTGAAAGGCACGCCCTTGGTTACGCCTCTGGATGCCGCCGAACCTCGCAAGGCGCGGCGCATGGATTTCGACGTTCCGCTGGGTAACGACCCCGCCTCTGTCCGCCGCCGCGTGGAAGCGCTGGAGCGCATTCTGGAGCGCGCCTTTGTCCTTCCCGGCATCAATCGACCGGTGGGGCTGGATTCGATCGTCGGGCTTGTCCCCGTTGCGGGAGACCTGATTGCCGGTGCGCTGGGCATGTACCTTGTGTGGGAAGCGCGCAATCTCGGCATGCCCAAATGGCAACTGGCGCGGATGACCGCGAATGTCGGGTTCGATACGCTGGTGGGCGCCGTGCCGCTGGCGGGCGATGTGTTCGATTTCCTGTTTCGGTCGAACACCCGCAACCTTAAGATCATCCGCAAGCATCTGGACAAGCACCACCCGCATACGAAAGTCATCGACGTTTGATGCGCCTGGCTATTCCATCAGGCGTGCTGGCGGTGGCGGCAGCGCTGGGCGGTTGTTCGCAGTCCGATACTGCGCCCGGCCCCGGCGGCGTGACGATGGGCGAGGCGCGCGCTCTGGACGACGCAGCGGAGATGCTCGATGCCCGGCAGCCGCCAGCGGAGGCGTTGCAGCCGTCGCAGGCGCATGGTGCTCAGTCCGATCCCGGCGGGACCGCGACAGAAGGTGCCGTCAATCGAAACTGACTTTGCCGCGCCCGGCCTTGACCGTGCCGCGCAGTTTCTTGCCTTTGATGCGCTGTTCCTTCCCCACCCGGTTGAGGCGGCTCTTGGCCCGCTTTTCGGGCAGCTTCTGTGCTTCCGTCAGCAATTCGGCCAGCCGTTCCCGCGCGTCGGAGCGGTTGGCTTCCTGCGTGCGGAACCGGCGGGCGGTCAGCACCAGTTCGCCGCGGGTCGTCATGCGGCTGCCCGCCAGCTCGCGCAGCCGGGCGAACACCGGTGGGCTGAGCCGCAGGGCATAGCAATCGAGGCGCAACTGCACTGCTGTCGCAACTTTGTTGACGTTCTGGCCACCCGGCCCGGCGGACGCGATGAAGCTTTCGCTCGCGAGCGCCTGGGCGCGCTCGACGATGTCAGTCATTGTCGTTTTGGGCACCCGTGCCGGGGGGCGCATCATCCTGCAAGCCGTCCTCGGTCTGCATATCCGGCGTTTCGAAACCCAGCGCCCGAAAGTCGGCTGGCATAGGTGCAAAGGCGACGACGGGCGGCTTCTCTCTGCGCGGCACCGTCAGCGCCGAGGCATGGAGCATGGTTCGCCGCGCATTGCCTTGGCTGCCGTAGATCGGATCGCCCAGCAGCGCGATGCCAAGGCCTGATGCAGCATGAACGCGGATCTGGTGGGTGCGCCCGGTTTCAGGGCGAAACTCCACCAGCGTCAGCCCATCGCGCAGTTCCAGCTTGCGCCAGTGCGTGACGGCGGGCTTTCCCTTGCGCGCAGGGATCATGCGCCAGCCGTCTTTCACGGTGCTGACTTTCGACAGCGAAAGCTCAATGGTTCCGGCATCATCGGCGATCTCGCCAGCGACGATGCCAAGATAGACTTTGCCGACCACACGCTCTTCGAAAGCGGCGGAGAAGCGCTTGAGCGCCTTCGGATTGCGGGCGAGCAGGAGGCAGCCGGACGTATCGCGGTCGAGCCGATGAACCGGAAACGGCTCACGCTGGAAGCCCAGTTTCAGCTCGTCCAGCCGGTCTTCAAGGCTGGGACCGCCAGCGCGCGGGCGATCCAACGGCAGGCCGCCCGGCTTGTCGATGACCAATGCCTCGCCGTCCTCGAAGAGGATTTCCAGTTCCATGATACTCTCTTTCGTCGTCCCGGCGACAGCCGTGACCGCCGCCGTTCCTTAAGCGCAGTCGACCGGCTGCACAAATGGCCGATTGACGTGAACTAGGCCACCGCCTCGGCAATGCGGCGGCAAGCCTCGACTAGTTTGGCTTCGTCCGCCGCGAAGCTGATGCGGAAACCGTCACGCCCCCCGAAGGCAGAGGCGGGGACGATGGCGACGCCATGGTCGAGCAGGTGCAACGCCAGCGCGGCATCGTCGCCAAACTGGTCCATCAGCGGCGCGGCATCGACCATGCAATAAAATGCGCCGTCGGGCGTCGGAGTGGAAAGGCCCGGAATCGCGTTGATCGCGCCGACGACCAGATCGCGGCGAGCGCGGAAACGGTCGCACCAATCGGTCAGGAAATCCTGCGGTCCTTCGAACGCGGCGACGGCGGCGGCCTGGCTGATCGAGCACGGATTGCCGGACGAGTGGGACTGCAACCGCTCCATGGCCCGGATCAGCCATTCCGGCCCGGCGGCCACGCCGATGCGAAACCCGGTCATCGCGTGGCTTTTCGAAACGCCCGAGATGGTCAGGATGCGGTCGGCAAGGTCCGGGCACAGGTTCGCCAGCGTGGCATGGCGCGCACCGGTGTAGTTGATCGGTGCGTAGATATCGTCGGACAGCACCATGATGCGCGGGTGGTGGCGCAGCACTTCGCCGATGCCCAGCAGGGTTTCCGCCGGAAGACACGCACCGGTCGGGTTGCCAGGGCTGTTGAGAAGCAGCCACAGCGTATTCGGTCCGATCTGCGCTTCAAGATCGGCAGGCGTGAAGCGGAAATTGTCCTTCGCATGGGTGTGCAGCGGCACGACCTTCCCGCCAGCGAAGCGCACGATCTCGGGATAGCTGACCCACCACGGCGCGGGCACGATCACTTCATCGCCATCGCTGATGGTGGCGAGCATGGCGTGGAAGATCGCCTGCTTGCCCCCGGCGCTGACCGTCACTTGCGAAGTCGGAACCTCGATCCCGAGATCGCGCGCGAAATGCAGGGCGACCGCCTGTTTCAGCCGGGACGTGCCGCCCACCGGAGTGTATTTGGTCTGGCCATCGTCCAGCGCCGCTTTGGCTGCATCAAGGACGTGGGGCGGGGTCGCGAAATCAGGTTCGCCCACCGAGAGGGAGATGATGTCGCGCCCAGCCTCGCGAAGCTGGGTTGCGCGATCGGTCATCGCCGTAGTCTGCGAGGGGGCGATGCGGGAGAGGGCGGTGGAGATGTGCATCAGGTGAGTAACCGGGCGGGCATGAGGCCGCGCAGGGCATTGCCGATCAGAAACCCGTCCGCCAGATCGTCCAGCGTCAGGTCCGCTTCGGTCGCGCGGCCAGATTCCATCAGCGATCGGCGGAGGACGCCCGGCAGCAGGCCAAGATGGGCCGGCGGCGTCAAAAGGGCATCGCCGCGCTGCACGAAGACGTTGGTAAAGCAGCCTTCGGTGACAAGGCCATCGTCGCGCAGCAGCACGGCTTCGTGGGCTCCGGCGTTGCGGGCAAGTTCAAGGCCCCTGTCGTAAAACCAGCGATCGGTGGTCTTGTGGGCAAGCCGCCAGTCGCCGGTATCGACCGGCATCCGCAACACTGCCACCTGCGCGCTATTCGGCAAGGCGGGCGGCACCTGTCCCAACTCAAGCGAGTAGGCCCCGGTGCGGCCGACGACGAGGCGCAAGCGCGCGGGCGCATCAGCATCGAAGCACAGGGCCTGGATGGCATTGCGCACGGCGTGGCGATCGAACGAAAAGCCAAGCGCTGCCGCGCTGGCGCCGATGCGCTGAAGATGCAGTTCGAGAAGGGCGATGCCATCTTCGGGCGTGAAGCGCATCGTCTCGACCAGATCAAAGCTGGCGGGCGAATCCACCCCTCCGGCTGCTCGGATCCCAGACTCTCGCACGAAACCCCCTTTGACCAGACACTCCCGCCATTCGGGAAGCGCTTGCGAATCCGCCACGATCGCCGATCCCACCCCCAGGATCGCACGCCCGCCGGCGGAAGGACCGGTGCCGTTTCGATCTGGCACAAGTCGCAGGGTGCGGATTGCCACATTGAAAGCGGCATCGCCAGAGGGTTCGATGCACCCGATCGATCCGCAGTATGGTCCGCGCGGCCAATCCTCGACATCGGCGATCAATTCCATTGCCCTGATCTTGGGAGCGCCGGTGATCGATCCGCAAGGAAACAGCGCGCGCAGCACATCCACCGGGCCCATATCGGGGATCATCGCGGCTTCCACCGTGGAGACCATCTGGTGGACGGTGGGATATGTCTCGATCGCGAATGGATCATGCGCGCGCACGCTGCCCGCCTGCGCCACCCGTGACAGATCGTTGCGCATCAGATCCAGGATCATCAGGTTTTCAGCACGATCCTTGGGATTGGCGGCGAGTTCGGCGCGCATTTCCTCATCCTGCGCGGTGTCTCGTCCCCGCGGTCGGGTGCCCTTCATCGGCTTGACGCGGATCGTGCCGCCCTCGATCGCGAAAAACAGCTCGGGCGAAAAGCTGAGATGCCAGTGCGCGCCGTCATGCACCACCCCGCCGTGCCCGGCGGCGGCAAGCGGGCGTAGCGCGGCATAGAGCGCCAGCGGATCGCCGTGCCAGCTTCCGGCGAGCGGGAAGGTCAGGTTAGCCTGATAGATGTCCCCCGCCTCGATCGCGGCATGAAGCCTTTCGAAGGCGCGGCAGTACTCGGCAAAGTCGATCTGCGGTTCAAGCGGGCCGATCCGGGGGCGACCGGGGGCGGCCGCATCGGCCAGCCACTGCGGAACCTGAGAGGCCGGGATCGTCTCGTACCCCGCGAACGCGCCGAACCAGATCAGGGGCGCCGCTGCGCCTTCACGCCCCGGCAGCAGGGGCGCGAGGCGTGGTTCCAGCGCCAATCCCGCCTCATAAGCGATGTACCCGGCAAGGTACACGCCGGTTTTGGACAGCGCATCGATCCGTTCCAGCGAGGCAGCCACGTCGTCACCGCGCAAGGCGACGATCGTCTCCACCGGGTTGCGATAGAGGCGCGCATCGGCAAGCGTATCGGTGCGCGCGTCATCCAGAAGAACGAAGGGATCGGCCATGGTCGCCCCGCCTTTAGCGACTGCATTCGCCGCTGGCAAAATCCCTCTCGCGCCGGGGCGGGAGCGGCACTACACCAGTGCCTGCGATAGCGCAGACGATAGACGTGGAGACACCGGATGAGCGAGATCTTTCTGGGACTTGGGGCGACCGGTGAACGGCAGGTATTGCGCCTGGGACGGGCCAATCGCCATGGCCTGATCGCCGGGGCGACCGGCACCGGAAAGACCGTGACGCTCCAGACCATCGCCGAACAGTTCTCCGCCGCCGGGGTGCCGGTGTTCCTGGCCGACGTGAAAGGCGACCTGTCCGGCATCTCCATGGCTGGCAGCCCGCAGTTCAAGAACGCGGCGGCGCTGGAATCGCGGGCAAAGGAACTGGGCATCGCCGACTATGCCTATGCCGACAATCCCGCAATCTTCTGGGACATCTATGGTGAGCAGGGCCATCCGGTTCGCACTACCATATCGGAAATGGGGCCGCTGCTGCTGGCGCGGCTGATGGACCTGAACGAAACGCAGGAAGGCGTGCTCAACATCGTCTTCCGCTTTGCCGATGAGCAGGGGCTGCTGTTGCTGGACCTCGAGGATCTGCAGGCGATGCTGTCCTACACCGCCGAGCATGCGTCCGAACTATCGACCAGATACGGCAACGTGACCAAGGCCAGCGTCGGCACGATCCAGCGCCAATTGCTCGCGCTCGACAGCCAGGGCGCAGCGCAATTCTTCGGCGAACCGGCGCTGGAAATCGCTGACTTCATTCGCTGCGACGATCAGGGGCGCGGGTACATCAACGTGCTCGCCGCCGACAAGCTGATCCGCAGCCCCAAGCTGTACGCCACGTTCCTGCTGTGGCTGCTGTCCGAACTGTTCGAGGCGCTGCCCGAGGTCGGAGACCCCGAAAAGCCGAAGCTGGTGTTCTTCTTCGACGAGGCGCACTTGCTGTTCGACGATGCGCCCAAGGCGCTGACCGACAAGGTCGAGCAGGTGGTGCGGCTGGTCCGCTCCAAGGGAGTGGGCGTCTATTTCATCAGCCAGAACCCGATCGACATCCCGGAGGAGATCGCGGGCCAGCTTGGCAATCGGGTCCAGCACGCTTTGCGCGCCTTCACTCCGCGTGACAAAAAGGCGATCAAGGCGGCGGCTGATACCTTCCGCATCAACCCCGACCTCGACGTGGAAACCGCGATCACCGAACTGAAGGTGGGCGAGGCGCTGGTTTCGACCCTGAACGACGACGGGTCGCCCAGCATCGTTCAGCGCACGCTGGTGGCGCCGCCCCGCTCACGGCTGGGGCCGGTCACGCCGAAGGAGCGCGCCATCGTCCAATCGATCAGCCCGGTCGATGGCAAATACGATACCCGTGTCGATCGCGAGAGCGCCGAGGAAGTGCTCGCCGCCAAAGCCGCTGACGCCGCTGCCACGGCGCAGGAAGTCGAAACGAAGGGACGTGAAGAAGTCGGTCGTCAGGAGCGAAAGAGCCCGGGACTGTGGGACGGTTTGGGCGGCAAGGTCGCGAAGGCGGCAGCAGGCGCGGCGGCCGGCAGCGCCGGGGCGATCCTGGCGCAGACGATGCAAGGCAAGAAAAGCCGCGCCAGTCCCAAGGCGTCGGCCGCCAGCGCGGCGGCGGGTACGGTCGGTGATGCGCTGGGCAAGGCCATCGGTTTCCCGGGGCTGGGCCGCTTCGCGCGCAATCTTATCGGTGGGTTGATGCGGTAGGGGTGGACCACCCCACCCACACTTCAGACCGGCAGTTCCAGCCTCGCGGTAAGCCCTTTTACTTCGCCGCCCCCCATGCGGTTTTCCAGCACGAGCGCCCCGCCGTGCTGGTCGGCGATGGCGCGGGCGAGGGCGAGGCCAAGCCCCGCGCCGCCGGTGGTCGAATTGCGCGACGGATCGCCGCGCACGAAGGCGTTCATCATATCGTCGATGGTGCCGTCCGGGATGCCGGGACCATCATCCTCGATGCGGATCACCGCGCGGTTGCCCTCGCGCGCCAGCGTCACGCGCGCTTCCCGACCATAGCGCAGGGCATTGTCGATCAGGTTGCGCATCGCTCGCCGAAGCCATGTGGAGCGCAACTCCAGCACGATGCGCTGGGTGTCGCCCAGTTCCACCGGATCGCCCATGTCCTCGTACTCCTCCACTACGGAGGCGACGAGCGCGGACAGTTCGGTGCGTTCGCGCGGATCGCTCGGGCGGCCGACGCGGGCAAGCGACAGGATGTCGTCCAGGGTCCGCACGATATCCTCGATCGTGCCTGCCATGCGCGCGCGTTCGGCATCATTCTCCACCGACTCGATGCGGACCCGCAACGCGGCGAGCGGCGTTTTCAGGTCATGCCCGATGGCGCCGAGCATCACGTCCTTTTCGTCCAGCATGGCGACGATGCGCGCTTCCATCGCGTTGTGGGCGACGACCAGCCGCTGCATGTCGTCCGGCCCGCTGGGTTCAAGCTGGCCGATGGAACCGGGGGCGATCGCGAACTGCTCGACCCGGCGGGTCAGTGCGGCAAGCGGACGCGTGATGCGCCGCAGGATCAGCGCCACCACGCACATCAGCACCAGATAGATGATCACGGTCTGCATGATCAGCGGCTGGAGCAGCAGGTTCATCGCACGCGGGGAACGGATGCGGGCGATCAGCCAATCGCCGTCCTTGCGCAGATCGCTCTCTGTCGATGCGACCGTCGGTTGCCCCACCTTGGCAGACGAAATTTGCCGCACGCCGACGACCAGCAGGTTGTCGTCCATCAGGTCGGCGACATGATCCTCGTCCATGGCGCGGCGCTGCGCGCGCCGGAGCATCGACGCGCTGGCGACCGGATCGCCCTCGACCGTGCGGTGCACCACGACGATGTCGGCGACCGGGAACTCCTGCTCCTGAAAGATTTTCTGCAGCCGCTCTTCGGCCCGCCGGTCGCGCACTTCGTTCGGCCCGGCTGGCGACGTGGCACTTGATTTCACCGGAAAGCGGCGCGGCGCCGGTCCGTCGAAAGGCCCGCGCGGATGGCGTTCCAGGCGGCGGAGCAGGCCGGGACTGCGCGTTTCGGCCAGCAGTCGGAAAGCAGCGGCGTTGACCATGCCGACTTCATAGCTTTCCCGCTGCGCCCGATAGATCAGGAACGCGCCGATCCCCTGCACCAGCAGGAGCGCCACCGCCACGGCCAGCAGCATCTGGCCCATCAGACTGCGCGGGCGTGGAACCGTAAGGGGTGGGGCCATCAGTCGGCCAACGGCACGCGGCGCACGTCGGCGGCGAGCATGTAGCCGCCGCCCCACACGGTCTGGATCAGCTGCGGGTTGCGGCTGTCGACCTCGATCTTGCGGCGCAGGCGACTGACCTGATTGTCCACCGCGCGGTCGAACAGATGCGCCTCGCGCCCCTGCACCATGTCGAGCAGGCGATCGCGGTTGAGCACCTGCCGGGGATGTTCGAGAAAGGCCATCAGCAACCGGAATTCCACCGAGGAGATCGCCACTATCGCGCCTTCGATGTCGATCAGCCTGCGCTTTAGGGTATCGAGCCGCCAGCCTTCGAACTCGAACGCTTCGTTGTCCACCTCGCCGCTGCCAGAGCTGCGCAGGGCGCGGCGCAGGACGCTGCGGATGCGGGCGACCAGTTCGCGCGGTTCGAACGGCTTGACGACGTAATCGTCCGCACCGATCTCCAGCCCCACGATCCGGTCGGTCGCTTCGCCCCGCGCGGTCAGGAAAATGACCGGCAGGTCCTGCGTCTCGACCAGATGGCGGCAGAGAGACAGGCCGTCTTCGCCCGGCATCATGATGTCTAGCAGTACCAGATCGAAGCGCGCGTCGCTCGGTGCATCGCGCAGGCGGGTGCGCGCCTCTGCCGCGCTGGAGCATTGCACCACGGAAAACCCCTGGCGCGAAAGATACTCGCCCAGGGGTTCGCGCAGGGCCGCTTCGTCATCGACGAGCAGCAGTCTGGCGGGCACTGCGGGGGATTGCGCGGCGTCGTTCATCGGTAATCCTCGTGCTTGCCGCGCCGTCCTGTCAGTTTGAGGCGTTCTTGTCAGCCATCTTGTCGGCCTTGCGGGCCTGCCACTTGGCGCGCATCGCCTGGTGAGCGGCAGCGCGCTCTTCCTTGGTCACGGTGCCGTCCTTGTTGGCATCCTGCATGTCGAAGCGCTTCATCGTGGCGTCCATGAATTCCGCCTGGGTGATGACGCGATCCTTGTTGGCATCGGCGCCGCGACCCATGCCACCGCGACCATGGAGGCCCCAGCCTTTCATGCCGCCGCGATGGCGCATGCCGTGGCGCCCTGCTTTCGGGTCACGCTCGGCGGTGAATTCGGCTTTGGAGATCGAGCCGTCCTTGTTGGTGTCCAGGCGGTCGAACATCTGTTCGCGCTTCTGCTGGCGGCCAAGCTGCCGGTCGGTCCGGTCAAGCTTGCCGTCCTTGTTGACGTCCATCCGGGCGAACATCGCCTGCCCGCGGGCCTGAGCCTCGGCGCGGGTAATGGTGCCGTCGCCATCGGCGTCCATGCGCGGGCGTTCGCGGCCCGGCGGATTGGCCAGCGCTTGCGCGCAGGCGACGCCGCCGACGGTAAGGGTCACGACCGAGAGGCCAAGGGTCAGTTTTTTCAAGGTGGTGATCATCGTGTGTCCCGTTTCATCGAAAATGGATGAGGGCCGCACGGCGGGAAGGGAGGGAGGAACAGCTGCCGTGCGGCCCTCTGATGATTGTTCTACAAACGTTTTGTCGCGCAGTTGTGCCCGCTGGCAGGTATATTGTCGCCAATTGTCACGCGTTGGAGACATCGTTCATGCCAGCGCAAAGCCGATGAACAGGCATTCAGCGCGGGCGATGCTCGGTCCCCTGTCCGGCGGTGATGAACAACGCGCTTGCCGCCCCCGCTACATCTGCCGTGTGCCAGACCCCGGCACGGTTGACGATGTACTGGCCCGCCCCGATGGTCTCGGCATGGAGGCTGCCGTCCGGCCTCTCCTGGATCAGGGTGATGTCACCCGACAGGCACAGCACCAGTTCGTCCCCGGCGGGGTGCATTTCCCACATATCCCAGCTGGAGCTGAAATCGTGGACGCTGACAAGGCGGCCTTCGGCGCCGTCGCTGGCGGTGCTCGCTCCATAGGCTTCGTACCAGTCGGCCCCGGTGAACGCGTCCTGCGCCACCGCAGTCGCGCCAAGGCCTAGGTGGACGGGGTGGGTGCGAATGTCGCGCGCCTCGCTCATGTCAGGTCCCTCGCGTCAGAAAGCGCCCATCAAAGCGGCGCGCATTGAGCCTCGAGCCATGCCTTGGCAGCCCCTTCCAGCTGCGGGCCGACCACGTGCAGCACTTTGGCATGGTAGGCGTTCCACCACGCCACTTCCGCCCGCGTCAGCAGCGCGGTGTCGACCAGATGACGCTCGATTGGCGCGAACGTGAGTGTTTCGAACCCAAGGTACTGGCCCTCCGCCCCGGGGATGGAGCGTGGTTCGACCAGAATCAGGTTCTCGATGCGGATGCCGTATTCGCCGGTCTTGTAATAGCCAGGCTCGTTCGAAAGAAACATGCCCGGAAGCAGCGCCTGATCCGTCCCGGCCTGCCCGCCCAACGACTTGGCGATGCGCTGAGGTCCTTCGTGGACTGACAGGAAGCTGCCCACGCCGTGGCCGGTGCCGTGGGCGTAGTCCAGCCCGGCCTGCCACAGGGCATGGCGCGCCAGAACGTCCAGCTGGCTACCGGCGGTCCCTGCGGGGAACACGGCGGAAGCAAGGGCGATGTGCCCCTTCAGCACGCGGGTAAAGCGATCGCGTACTTCCGCGCTCGCTTCACCGGGGCCGATCCAGACGGTGCGGGTTATGTCGGTCGTGCCATCAGGATACTGACCTCCCGAATCGACCAGATAGACTGAATTGGGCTGCAAGGTCCGGTTGGTTTCCTCCGACACGCGGTAGTGGACCACCGCGCCGTTCGGACCGGCGCCGGAAATCGTGTCGAACGACAGGTCCCGCAAGTCGCCCGCCTCCTGGCGGCAGGCCTGCAGCTTGTCGGCAGCGGACATTTCGGTGACCTCGCCCTTGGGGGCTTCCACCGCCAGCCAGTGCAGGAAGCGCGACACCGCCGCACCGTCACGGGCCTGTGCCGCGCGGTGACCGGCTTGCTCAACCGGGTTCTTGATTGCTTTTGCGAGGACAGCGGGATCGCGTTCCTCGATCACCACCGCGCCCGCTTCGCCCAGTTCATGGAAAATGGCGCTGACGGCACGCTCCGGATCCACCGCGACGCGCTTGCCCGCCAGTTCGCGAAGGCCCGCGATGAACTGGTCGCGCGGCTTGATGCTGACGGCGTTGCCAAGGTGGCGGCGCAGATCGTCCGTCACCTTCTCAGGCGCGATATACAGATCCGCCGTGCCGTTCCGACGCGCGATCACATAGGACAGCGCCACTGGGGTGCGCGACACGTCCGTCCCGCGAATGTTGAGCAGCCATGCCACCGAATCAAGCGCGGTGACAACCGTGGCGTCCAGACCCTGCGCGGTCAGCCATTCGGAGATCGCGGCGCGCTTGGCCTCGCTCGTCTCGCCGGTGAACTTGTCCGGGTGGACCACGGCGGGCGCGGGAGAGGGGGCGGGCTGGTCTGCCCACACCGCATCGACCGGGTTGCCGTCCACTGCCACGAGCGCGCCGTCCTTGGCCGCCAGCGCCTTTTCCACGCTTTGCGCCCACTTCGATCCGTGCAACCAGGCATCGTAACCGATCTTCGCGCCCTGCGGCGCATGCTCGGCCAGCCATCCCGCGATCGTGGTTTGCGGCACGCTTTCGTAGGCATAGAGACGCCCGTCCACCTGATCGCGAACCTGCAGGGTGTAGCGCCCGTCCACGAACATCGCAGCGGCGGGGGCAGCAGACGCATCGGTCAACACCACGGCGGTTCCGGCCGAGCCGCCGAATCCGGTCAGCCATTCCAGCCGCTGGGCATAGGCGCCGACGTATTCGCTCATGTGTTCGTCGGAGATGGGGATTACGAAGCCGTCCAGGCCGCGCTTTTTCAGTTCCTTGCGCAATGCGTCGAGGCGAGCTTCGTGGGTATTCATCAGCATGTCACGGTATCCGGCTTGCGGGGGTCATGAACCGAACATAGATGCAACGCATGGCAGATTCCACCCAGACCCTTAAAGGTCCTCCGCAGGCGGCGAAGAAGTCGCATTCCTTCACCCACCACGGTGTCACCGTAATCGACGATTACGCATGGCTGCGCGACGCCGGTTATCCCGAAGTGACCGACAAGGAAGTGCTCGCCCACCTCGAAGCGGAAAACCGCTGGTTCGAAGCGCGGATGGGCCAGCATCAGGGGCGGATCGACGGGCTGTTCACCGAAATGCGCGCCCGCATCAAGGAAGCCGACAAGTCCGTTCCGCAAAAGGACGGCGACTATCTCTACTGGATCGAGTTCGAGGAAGGCGCGGAATACAAGAAGTGGTGGCGCCGCCCCGTGTCCACGCCTGACGATGGCTCGGCCGACGAACTGATCCTTGACGAAGTGGCGCTGGCCGAGGGCAAGGAATACTTCCGCCTCGGCGCGATCTCCACCAGCGCCAACGGCAAGCTGCTGGCCTACGCCATCGACGATAACGGCTCCGAACGTTTCACCGCGCGCATCAAGAACCTGGAAACCGGCGAACTGCTGGTGGACGAGATTCCGGGCACGCTGTCCGGCCTCGTCTGGGTCGCGCAGGACAAGGCGCTGGTCTATTCGCTGGCCAACGAACAGTGGCGGACGGACAATGCCCGCCTCCATTGGCTGGGTCAGCCGGTGGAAAGCGATGTCGAACTGTACCATGAGGATGACGAGGGGTTCCGCGTCGGATCGTCCCTGTCGGCCAACGAAAAATGGCTGCTGATCGGGTCGAGCGATCACGAGACGAGCGAGACGCGGATGGTCCTCGCCGACGATCCACTCGGCCCGCAAATCCTGGTCAAGCCGCGCGCCAAGGGGGTGGAATACGACGTCGATGAGCGCGAGGGCGTGCTCTATATCCACACCAACGACACGCACGAGAACTTCCGCCTCGCCACCGCCTCGCTCGACAATCCTGGCGAATGGACCACGCTGATCGAAGGGACGGACGAGTTCTACCTCACCGGCGCGGACCTGTTCCGCGACTTCTACGTGATCGAGGGGCGGCGCGCCGGGCTCGATCAGATCGAAGTGCGGTATTATGACGATCCAGCGCGCGTGGAGCCGATCACCTTCCCCGAAGCGAGCTATTCGGCGGGCCTGTCCAACAATCCCGAATGGCATGTGACCACGCTGCGGCTTAGCTACGAATCGATGGTCGCCCCGGCCTCGGTGCTGGACTACGACGTGGCGACAAAGGGCCTGCAGACACTGAAGGTGCAGGAAATCCCCTCGGGCTACGACGCGTCGCTCTATGCGACTGAGCGACTGGAAATCACCGCGCGCGATGGCACCGCGATCCCCGTCTCCATCGTCTATCGCCGGGACCGGGCGGACAAGGGCAACGCGGCGGGGCCTCTGCATCTCTATGGCTACGGCGCCTATGGCATCAGCATCGATCCGGGATTTTCGACCACGCGCCTCAGCCTGGTCGATCGCGGTTTCGCCTATGCCATCGCGCATATTCGCGGCGGTGACGATATGGGCCGCGCCTGGTACAAGGCGGGCAAGCTGGAGCGGCGCACCAACACGTTCAACGATTTCGTGGACGTCGCCAACGGCCTGATCGAACGCGGCTTCACCACGGCGGGCAAGATCAGCATTTCGGGCGGGTCCGCTGGTGGCGAGCTGATGGGCGCGGTGATCAATTCCGATCCCCACCTGTTCGGCGCGGTCGTGGCCCACGTTCCTTTTGTGGACGTGCTGAGCACGATGCTGGACGATACCCTGCCGCTGACGCCGGGGGAATGGCCCGAATGGGGCAACCCGATCGAGGACCAGGCCGCGTTCGAACTGATCCGCAGCTACAGCCCCTACGATCAGGTGAAAGCGCAGGACTATCCCCCGCTGATGGTCACCGCCGGCCTCAACGATCCGCGAGTGACGTACTGGGAACCCGCCAAGTGGGTTGCCCGGCTGCGCGAGGTGAAGACCGACGATAACGAACTGATCCTCAAGACCAATATGGGGGCAGGCCACGGCGGCAAGTCCGGCCGGTTCGAAAGCCTGAAGGAAACGGCGGAGGAATTCGCCTTCATCCTGTGGCAGCTGGGCGTCGAAGGCTGATCCGCTGGTGACGGAGAACCGCTTCACCCTGACGTTCACCGCGCAGGGTCAGGACATCGACATCATGGGCCACGTCAACAACGCGGTCTGGGTGCAGTGGATGGAAGCGATGGCGGGCGCGCACTGGGCCGCGCTCGCGCCGCCCGAACATCAGGCGAAATACGCCTGGCTCGTCACCCGGCACGAGATCGACTATCGCGGCAACATCCGCGAAGGCGAGAGCGTGACCGGGGAGACGTTCATCCCCGATGGCCCATCGGGCGCCCGCTTCGATCGCCGCGTGGACTTTCGCAATGCCGAGGGCAGAGTGATCGTCTCTGCCCGCACCACCTGGGCGATGATCGACATCTCCTCCGGCCGCCTGATGCGCGTGCCGCCGGAAGTGGCGGCTGCGTTTGTAAATTAGGTTCCGCTCACGCCCCGCGTGGTTCGCGGGTGCGCTGGGTGATGATGCGGTCGCGGCCGGTGCGCAGATCGCCGGATTCGTACTGGGCGGACAGGCGTTCCTTGTCGCGTTTGCGATAGGTGTCTTCCGCGCGCAGGATTTCCTCACGCGAGATGCCCAGCCCTTCCAACGCGTTGCGGGCCAGCATCACCGCTGATTCGCGCACTTCGCGCGCCACCGATTTGACCGGCGAATCCTTCAGACGCAGCAGCGCGCGGCGATCGAACACGCGGGCGTGAAGTTCCGCGTTCGGGAAGGCATCGTGCACGGCGTGGAGAAACGCTTCGGTCAACTGATCGCCGTCGATGCAAAAGACGATCAGTTCCGCCTCGGCAGCGCCCGCCTGACGCAAGAGGTCGATGCGGGTGCCGTCACCGAACCAGACTTTCGCGCCGAACCCCTCGGCGACGTCGATCATCTCGATATCGGTGTCGATCAACGTCACTTCGATGTCGGCGGCGATCAGCATCTGCGCCACGGTCTGGCCGAAACGACCATAGCCGACGACCAGGGCATTGGCGCCATCGTCCTGCGGCTCGTCACGCTGTTCGGTGCTGGCCGGGCGTTCGCGGATGCCCCGCGTCGCCATCATCAGGAACGGCGTGGTCACCATCGAGAGGGTGACGATGGCGCTGAACAGGCTGGTCGCCTCGGGCGTGACAAGCAGGGCGTTGCTCGCCTGCGCGAACAGCACGAACGCGAATTCGCCACCCTGACTGAGCAGCAGGCCAAGCGCCAGCGCGCTGCGCCATTCCATGCGGAAGGCCAGCCCCAGAAGGAAGATGATCGTCGATTTCACCGCGATCAGCGCCAGAGCCATCATCAGCACGAACAGCGGGCGGTCAGCGATGGCCGACAGGTCCAGCAACATGCCCACCGATACGAAGAACAGCCCCAGCAGGATCGAGCGGAACGGCTCGACGTCCGCCTCCAGCTCGTGGCGATAGGGGCTGTCTGCCAGCATGACCCCCGCGATGAAAGCGCCTAGCGCCGTAGATAGCCCAAGCGCCTGCATCAGCGCGGCGGCGGCGATCACCGTGAACAGGGCGGCGAAGACGAACATTTCCCGCTCGCCAAGATTGCCGATCAGGCGGAACAGCGGGCGGATCACGAAGCGGCCTGCCAGGATCAGGCCAACGATCGCCGCCGCTGTCTCCAGCGCCAGCACCCAGCCGGGAGGGCCTTCGGGCAGGGCGGGGTTGCGGTTCATCGCGGCGATGATCGTGATCAGCGGGATGATCGACAGGTCCTGAAACAGCAGGACGGCGAAAGACCGCTCACCGAACGGGGTATGGAGCCGCCCGGCGCTCTGCAGCATCGGCAGGACCTGCGCTGTGGAGGACAGGCCCAGCGGCAGCCCCAGTGCAAGCGAGGCCTGAACGCTGAAGCCCGCGAAATAATAGATGATCCCTGAAACCGCCAGCCCGCACAGCACCACCTGCAACAGGCCAAGCCCAAAGATTTCGTGCCGCATGCGCCACAGGCGCGGGGGCGCCAGTTCCAGTCCGACGATGAACAGCAGCAGGGTAATGCCCAGCTCGGCAATGCTCATCTTGCTCTGCGCATCGCCGCTCAGGTCAAGGACATATGGCCCCAGCACCGCGCCCGAGAGCAGGAAGCCCAAAGTGGCACCCAGCCCGAGCCGACGAAAGACCAGCACGAAGACGAGCGCGGTCCCCAACAGCAGGCACCCGTCCCGCAGCAGGAATGCCTGTGCATGTTCTTCCATCGATACCCTTCGAGATTGCTGCTTCGTGGCTGGCTGGCGTCTCTCCTAAAAACGGATGAGCCGGACCGCCACTTAAATCGAGGGTAGGGATGAAGTTGGTGTGTGATCGGAGAGGTGGCGGCGCTACTTTGGCAGGATCAGCTCCACCCGTCGATTGCGGGCACGTCCTTCCGGATCGTCCTTGCCAGTCGGTGTCTCGTTGGCGGCTATGGGCGATTTTTCGCCTTGACCGCTAACATCGAACGTTCGCTGACGAACGCCGGCCTGTTGGCCGAACCACTCTGCAACGGCCTTCGCACGGGCTTCGGACAGCTTTTGGTTATAGGCATCGTCGCCCTTGCTGTCGGTGTGACCGATGATCTTGATCGGGCCGGCGGGCGCGGCGCGGATCATCTGGGCAGATGCTTCCAGTTGCTTGGTGGCGTCCGGGTTCAGGTCGGCGCTATCGAACGCGAACAGCGCGTCGGTTGGCAGATCAATGATAGTGCCCATGTCGGTCACCCGGACGTTCAGGCCGCTCACGTTGCTGTTGAGCGGACTTACCTGCCCGGTCAGACCACCGGACGGGCGCGCTGACGGAGCCTGTGCCGAGGGGGCGCCTGAAGGCGCGCCAGTACCTGCCGATGGTGCGTCCCCCTTTACGGCATCGGGTTGCGGTTCACCGGAGCAGGCGCCCAGCGCAAGAGCCGCCAGCGTCAGTGCCAGACCGCGCATCAGTGGGTAACCGGCACACCGTCGAACGGAGCCACACCCGGGAAGTTGATCGAGACGGTCTTGCTCTCGGCTGACGGCGCGGCGAACTTCGCCCAGATCACACCGGGCTTGATCTCGCAATCGGCCATGATCGATTCGCCGGCGACTTTGGACGCCAGCCAGTTGCCTTCGTTATCCTTCAGGACCGCGATCCGCTGTGAGGTGGCATCGTCGATCACGCTGATGTTGGAAACGCGGAAGCTTTCCGTGTTGATCTTGTCCTGGCTCGAACAGCGCATGGTGACGGTCAGGATGTCGCCCGTGACGGCAACTTTCATCAGGTCTACTTGCGATCCGTCAGGGCCGGGCTGGCTCTGGATGACCTGCTGCGCCGCCATGGGGGTGACGGCCGGACCTGACGCTTCGGGCGTTGGCGTTTCGCGCGTGACCGTCGCAGGGGTCGCAGTAGCGGCGGTGTCGGAGGGTTGGGCGGTCGGGGTTCCACTGTTGCACCCAGCCAGCAGCACGGTGCCGATGCAGGCCAAAGCGGTATACCTGATCTTACCTTCCATCACGTCCTCCTTGATCCATGTCGGGATAATACGCTTCGGCGGCGGAAGGGTTGCGATTAGTGTCCATGCCCGCTTACCGAGACAGCGCCCCGTTGCAGACGTAATGCAGCACCCGGCCGTCGAACGAGTTCCAGACGATAGGCGCGATCGGGCTGGGGCCGGTGGAGCTGGCCAGCGTCGCGCCGGTGGGGCCCAGGACGCGCCATTGCGTCGTCACCATGCGCCCGCCCGCGCAGTCCACGCTGCGGCGCGAGAACACGGTGGTACCGCGCGCATACTGGCCGCGCGGCGCGAGCAAGATCTGTGCCTGCCGGAACGTGCGCCCCAGTCCGGTGTTGGCGAAGCTCGCCCGGTCCACGCGCATGCTGGCGCCCATCGAATGTTCTACGGGCACGGCAAAGACGCTGACCCACTGCCCCGCGCCTGAGGTGAGATTGTCGGTCGCGGCGACAGCCGGCAGCGCTGCCAGACCGGCGAGTGCCAGCGCGAACCTTTTGGTGCGCATGGTCAAAGCGGGTTGCCGTTCTCGTCGCGATAGATGTCGCGGCGGCCGACGTGGTTGGCGGGGCCGACAAACCCGTCGTTCTCCATACGCTCCACCCATTTGGCGGCGGTGTTGTAGCCGACGCCCATCTGCCGCTGCAGCCAGGATACCGACACTTTCTGGTTTTCGAACACCAGATGGCAGACCTGACGGTACTTGCGTTCTTCCGGCGCGTCGGACGCGGTGGCGTCGAGATCGTCGAACCCGAAGCTGCCTTCTTCGGGCTCCTCTGTCACCGCGTCGATATAATCGGGCTTGCCCTGTCCGCGCCAGAACGTGGCGACCTGCTCCACTTCCTCGTCAGAGACGAACGGACCATGGACGCGCTTGATCGGGTCGGAACTGGGCTTGTAGAGCATGTCGCCCTTGCCCAGCAGCTGTTCGGCGCCCTGTTCGCCAAGGATCGTGCGGCTGTCGATCCGGCTGGTCACGGCGAACGAGACGCGGGTCGGCAGGTTGGCCTTGATCACGCCGGTGATGACGTCCACCGACGGGCGCTGCGTCGCCATGATCAGGTGGATGCCTGCCGCGCGACTCTTTTGCGAGAGACGCTGGATCAGCACCTCGATCTCCTTGCCGACGGTGACCATGAGGTCGGCCAGCTCGTCGACGATGAGGACGATCTGTGGCAGCGCCTCGTAATCAAGCTGGCGATCTTCATAGAGTTCCTCGCCCGTGTCGGGATCGAAACCGATCTGGATGCGGCGGCCCAGCGGCTTGCCCTTGGCGGCAGCGGCGCGGACCTTTTCGTTGAAGCTGGCAAGGTTGCGCACCGAAATCTCGCTCATCTGGCGATAGCGGCGCTCCATTTCCTCGACCGCCCACTTCAGCGCACGGATCGCCTTGGGTGGCTCCGTCACCACGGGGGACAGCAAGTGGGGAATATCGTCGTAGCTCTTGAGTTCGAGCACTTTCGGATCGACCAGGATCAGGCGACACTGCGCGGGTGTCAGGCGATAGAGCAGCGACAGCAGGATGGCGTTGAGGCCGACCGACTTGCCCGATCCCGTCGTACCCGCGACCAGCAAGTGCGGCATCGTCGCAAGGTCAGCGACGACCGGCGCCCCGGCGTTGTCCTTGCCCAGGATGATCGGAAGCATGCCCTTGTGATGAGCGAACGCCTCGGATGCGACCATTTCCTTGAACGACACCATCTGGCGGTCGGCGTTCGGCAGTTCGATGCCCATCACCGTGCGGCCGGGAATGGAGGATACGCGGGCCGAGATCGCACTCATGTTGCGGGCGATGTCGTCGGCCAGGCCGATCACGCGGCTGGCCTTGATGCCGGGTGCGGGTTCCAGCTCGTACATGGTGACGACCGGCCCGGTGCGCACGGCGGTAATCTCACCCTTGACGTTGAAATCGTCGAGCACGGTTTCAAGCAGGCGAGCGTTGCGCTCAAGGCTCAGCTTGTCGATCTTGGGCTGCGAATTTGGCGGGGGATCGGCCAGCAGTTCCAGTCCGGGCAGTTCGTACTTGTCGAACATGTCCTTCTGGCGGCTGGCGGTGCCGAACTGCGCGGGCGTGGGCGACGTCTTGGGGTCAGAAATCTCGGGCGCCTTGCGCGGCTTGTCGCCCGACAAGGCGGGGGCAGGAGCAGCGTCGGCGATCCGCTCGGCGATGCGGGGGGCCGCTTCGGGGCGGACGGCTTCCTTCTCGCGCGGCTGGCGAGCAGGTGCATCGTCGGACGCGGCATTGCCACGCGGCAGGCTGCCGATGCGGCCGGGCAGGGTGAGCAAGCGGACCCAGTCCAGCGCGAACACCCGGCCCGCCAGCATGACGCCAAGGCCAAGGCAGGCGATAGCGATCGCCAGCTTGATCCAGTTCTGCACCGGCTCCGGCGCAAGCTGCGATACCGCGCCCACGGCCTTCGCACCCAGCAGGCCGGATATGCCGCCCATTGAGGCGGGCAGCGATCCGCCCGGCTGGGTGAACCACAGCGAAAGGACCGTGGAGATCAGCAGCATCGCCAGGGCGAGCACGCCGAACGGCATCCACCAGCGCTGGTTCGAATGCTCGATCTCTCCATCGTCCTCCTCGACCAGTAGCCACAGCTTACGGGCGAAGACGTAAAGCAATGGCACCAGCAGCGCGGACACCGGGCCGAACAGGAACAGCGCCCGTTCTGCCGTCCACGCGCCCGTCGTCCCCATCCAGTTCTGCACGTCCCCGCCCGCCGCCGTCGACGTGGAGGGGTCGGTCTGGTGGTAGCTGACCAGCGACAGCGCCAGGAACAGCATGCCTGCGAACAGCGCAATGGAGCCGGAAAGCTCTCCGGCACGGCGCAGCGAGCGCTTCAGGACGGCGCGCCAGTCCGGCTTGGCGATTCGCCGTCCAGGCGCGATGGGGCGGGTAGCCATTTCAATTCCCTCTGGGGTTCGCGCGCATTTATGCGGCGGGCGTGGCCTGCGCGTCAAGAATGGATCGGGAACACGCCTGTGGGTGGACGGGTCCGCGTGGCCCTAACGTCTTGGTCCTAACGAGACAGTCCGTCGATCGCCGCCCAGCGGGCGATGCTGTGGCGCGCGGCCCGATGCCCCGTCATGCCGCCCAGCGCGATGACCGGCACGCGTGCGCGCGCTGCCAACAGCCGCAGCTTCACTAGCCCCAGGGCGTCTGCGCCGGGATGGGACGCGGTGGCGAAGACGGGCGAGATCAGCACCGCGTCCGCCCGCGCCGCGTGGGCCAGTCGCAGTTCGTGGAGGGAATGGACGGTGATCAGGCGCAGCGCATCCGGCCCCCGTGCGAGCAGGCGCGCCGCTCCATACGCGCCATCGGCCCCCCGACGCAGGGACTCGCTGGCGGAGCCGGACAGGATCAGGACGTGCCCCCGGCGTCGAGCGACGCGGCGCAGGTTTGCCAACCGGGCAAGACGCTGATCCGGCGGCAGGTGATAGTGGCGGAAGATCAGTCCGGACCCGCGCGGCAGGCGGGCCATCACCTGCTCCAGCACCGCATCGTTGCGCGCATCGCTGACGAGCCAGACCCGTGGCAGCGGTGTGGGACGGGACGGCTGGCGGTTCTGCATCGAGACGCTATAGCAGCGCGCCATGGATCAGCTAGAAGACATCCGCGCCCGCATCGCCGGGGCCGCGCGCATCGCCGGGCGCGATGCCGACGCCATCGAACTCATCGCGATTTCCAAGACTCACCCGGCCGAGGCGATCGAACCACTGCTCGCCGCCGGACAGCGCGCGTTCGGGGAAAACCGCGTACAGGAAGCGCAAGGCAAGTGGCCTGCGCTGCGGGAAAACTACCCCGATGTGGCGCTGCATCTGGTGGGCCAGCTGCAATCCAACAAGGCGGACGATGCGGTTGCGCTGTTCGATTGCATTCACTCGCTGGACCGGCTCTCGCTCGTGGCGGCGCTGGGCAAGGCGATGGCAAAGGCCGGGCGCGCCGTGCCGTGCTTCATCCAGGTCGACATCGGTGAGGAGGACCAGAAGGGCGGCTGCCCCATCGCGGAAGTCCCGGCGCTGCTGGCCTCGGCACGGGAAGCGGGCATTCCGGTTATCGGCCTGATGTGCGTGCCGCCTCAGGGGGTCGAGGCCGCACCGTTCTTCGCGCTGCTGGCAAAGATCGCGGCGGACAATGGCCTCGATCGGTTGAGCATGGGCATGAGCGAGGATTTCGAAACCGCCGTCCTGCTGGGCGCGACGCATGTTCGCGTCGGCAGCGCCTTGTTCGGCGCTCGCGGGTAAGCGCATGGACCAGCGCAGCCAGAAGCAGCGGATGCTCGCGGGCGATCCGTACCACGCGAACGATCCCGAAATCATCGCCGACCAGTACGCCGCCGCGCTGTGGATGGCGCGGTTCAATGCCACGGTCGAGTCCGGTGAGCGTGCGGCGCTTCTACGCGAACGCTTCGCCCGTGTGGGTGAGGGCGCGACGATCCGCCCGCCTTTCCACTGCGACTACGGGTTCAACATCAGCCTTGGCGCAGGCGTGTTCCTCAATTTCAACTGCGTGATCCTTGACGTGGTCGAGGTCGTGATCGGCGATGGCACGCAGATCGGCTCCGGCGTGCAGATCCTGACGGCGGACCATCCGCGCGATCCCGTCGAGCGGGCGACCGGCGCTGAGTGGGGCCGCCCGATCCGCATCGGGCGCAATGCCTGGATCGGCGCGGGGGCGCTGATCATGCCGGGTGTCACCATCGGCGATGATGCATTGATCGGGGCGGGCAGCGTGGTGACGCGGGACGTTCCGGCGGGCGTGACCGTCGTGGGCAACCCCGCCAGGCCCCGCCAGACCTGACGCTTCTGCACCTGGCGCAGCGGCTGCTAGCGGTGGCTGCCCAGCATGTTGGCGTGGGTGATCGCCACGGCCAGCGCATCGGCAGCGTCCTCGCCCGCCAGCTTCACGCCGGGGAGCAGCACCTTCAGCATGGCCTGAATCTGCTTCTTGTCCGCGCCGCCGGTGCCGACCAGCGCCTTCTTGATGACCTTGGTCGAATACTCGGCCACCCCCATGCCGTGGCGCGCCAGGCTGAGCATCGCCACGCCGCGCGCCTGGCCCAGTTTCAACGTCGATTGCGGGTTCACGTTGACGAACACTTCCTCCACCGCTCCGGCGTCGGGCCGGTGGTGCAGGATCACGTCGGTCAGCCCTGCGTCCAGTTCCACCAGCCGATCGGCCATGCCCGCTTTGGCGTCGGTGCGGATCTGGCCGTTGGCGACGTGAGACAGGCGGCTGCCGCTCTTGGCGACGATGCCCCAGCCGGTGCAGGTGAGGCCGGGGTCCAGCCCGATGATGATCACAGGTGCAGGCCCAGCCGCTGGCCGATCTGCAGCATCAGCAGATAGAGCCCCACCGTGAGCGCGCAGCCCAGACCCAGCGCAAGCCAGAACCCGGCGCCATGGCGCAGCAGGAAGGGGATCAACAGGAACATCGGCAGTGAAGGCAGCACATACCAGAACGTCGCCTGCGCATGGATCGCCATGTTTTCCGTGTCGGGCCGGGCATGCCACAGCAGGATCATGCCCAGCACCGAAACCAGCGGCAAAGACGCGACGAGCGCGCCCATGGCCGGCAGGCGTTTTCCGATCTCGGCGATCGCCACGATCATCGCGCCGGATAGCAGCGCGCGGGCGATCAGCGCGACCATCGTCAGCCCAGCTTTTCCATCACTTCGTCGGAGATTTCGTAGTTGCCCCACACGGTCTGGACGTCGTCATCCTCTTCCAGCGTGTCCACCAGCTTCATCAGAGTGCCCGCGGTATCGGCATCGACATCGACGCTGAGGTTGGGCTTCCACGCCAGCTTCACGCCTTCGGCTTCGCCCAGGACCTTTTCGAGTTCGCGTGCAACTTCGTGCAAGGCATCGACCGAAACCCAGATCTGGTGGCCGCCGGGATTTTCGTCGCCATCGCCCATGTCGCTCTGCACGTCATCCGCGCCAGCCTCGATCGCGGCTTCGAGGACTTTTTCCTCGTCCCCCACCGAACCGGGGTATTCGATCAGGCCAAGGCGTTCGAACCCGTGCGAAACCGCGCCGCTTGCGCCGAGATTGCCGCCGTTCTTGGAGAACGCGGTGCGCACGTTGGTGGCGGTGCGGTTGCGGTTGTCGGTCAGCGCCTCGACGATGATGGCGATGCCGCCCGGGCCGTAGCCTTCGTAGCGCACTTCCTCGTAATTCTCGGCATCGCCCTTGCTGGCCTTGTCGATCGCGCGCTGGATGTTGTCCTTGGGCATCGACTGCGCCTTGGCGGCGTTGACGGCGGCGCGCAGGCGCGGGTTCATGTCCGGATCGGGCATGCCCATCTTGGCCGCGACGGTTATTTCGCGCGAAAGCTTGGAGAACATCGCAGAGCGCTTCTTATCCTGCGCGCCCTTGCGGTGCATGATGTTCTTGAATTTGGAATGGCCTGCCATGTCCGCTGTCTACCCGCTGACTGCCCGCCGGTCGGCCCTTCGGCGGGCGGCGGCGGGTTTCGATGAATGAAGTGGCGCGGCCCTTACAACACCCACCGCCCCAAGGGCAACCGCCCAGGGACGCGGTGCAGCCTGCTTCCCCCGCTAGATCACCACCGCAGTGCCGGAGCAGCTGACCATCAGCATCGACCCGTTGGAGCCGAGCACTTCGTAATCAAGGTCTATCCCGACGACCGCATTGGCGCCCAGCCGCGTGGCTTCCGCCTTCAGTTCGTCGATCGCTTCGGTGCGGGCGCGCTGCAGCACGCGTTCATACTTGCCGGAGCGGCCTCCGACGATGTCCGTCACGGCGGCGAACAAGTCGCGAAACAGGTTGGCGCCGACGATCACCTCGCCGGTCACGATACCACGATACTCGCGGATCGGCTTGCCTTCGACGGTAGGGGTGGTGGTGACGATCATACTGTATCCCAACTAAGTGCGTTCGGCGCGCAAGACACCCAAACGGCGCCCGAAAGGCAAGCCGAAATCGCGCGTCGGCGATGCCGATGCATCGGTTTTGGCGGCAAGTGCCTCTAATTCGGGCGATGCGGGGATGGGTTGCTGTAGCCCGCCGACATGCGGCCCTCGGCACGCAGGTCGAAAATGGCCGTCTTCCTTCCGTCGTTTGCATTTCGTTCAGAGCCGCCGCGCAATAGAAGCGACAGTCCCTGAAACAAGTTCGGGGCCACGACGTTCGATGGACCTCGATTCTCTGGCGCAAGGGCACATGGCGATACCCCTCGATACGAACCAGCCTTCCGCGCGATCCGTGATGGGCGAGCTGTTCGCTTTCCTCAAGCGGCCGACCGTGCTGGTGCCGGCTGGCCTGCGCACGCACGGGGCATGGGCAGCCCTGGGGGTGATGGCGCTGGTGCAAGTGGCAGTCATGCTGCTGGTGATCCTGCCGCTGATCAGCCGCTGGCAGGCGCATTTCGCCCAGCCGATGCCCGATGCGTTCGGCAAAGTGCCGTCGGACTGGCTGCTGCCGATCACGCTGCTGCTGGCGCCGATCCTGGAGGAGATGATCTTTCGCGGGTGGCAGACCGGGCGTCCCCGCGCGTTCTGGCTGCTGGGCTGTTTCGTCGCGCTGGTCCTGGCGCTGACGTATGCCCGGCCGGTCCATGTACCGACCCTGCTGGGGATACTGGCGGCGCTGGCCGTCATTGCCGTCGCGGGGTGGTGGCGTCTGCGGCGGCTGACCGGCGCGCCGCAGTGGTATCGTGCAGCCTATCCGGGGATCTACTGGGTCGTGGTGTTCGCCTTCGCGGCGCTGCACCTGCTGAACTATCCGGCGACCACTTTCCTCGCCCTGCCGATGGTCCTGCCGCAGCTATGGGCCGCGATCCTGCTGGGCTTCACCCGCCAGCGCATCGGCCTGCACGCCGCCATCCTCCAGCACGCCGTCGCCAACAGCGCGGCGATGCTGCTCGCGCAGATGGGGGGTTAGGGTCTGGGGGACCTTACCCACGCATTAGGGGCTGACGCCGCTCAACACTTTCCCGCGCTCTTCATCTGACGATGATGCATTGCCACTTGCCCTTGCGCCCAGCGTAGCGCAGCAGCTTCATTCGTCTTGCGCGTTAGACTGCGATAGCGATTTACGATCACGTTGCCGTCCGGCTCGGGCAGGTTCTTGAGCGTGCAACGAGCCTCCGGCCCGGCGGAGGACAGTTTTTTGAACAGCTCCGTCTTGGCCGCCCACTCACCCGATCGGTTGCCCTTGTAACGGTGATTATAGGTATTGGCCCACCCGGGAACATGGTTGTGGTCCTGCGCTATTGCGGCACCCGATAAAGACAGGGCCATCATGCCGGCAAACATGGTGCGGTAGGATTTCATCAAGGCCACTCTTGCATTGTGATGCATAAAGAACAGCCCACCTTCCTGTTTGATCCCCTACCCGGTGGCAGCTGCGGATATGAGCGCGATGATTGCGACCGCGGCAAATGATCTGGCTCTCATAACCGCAGTCTATTTGCATCAGGAATGACGGCTATTGGGGGATCTCAGGCACTACCTGTCCACTAGCGCGCTCCGCTACACCCCCGGCGTGACGTTCTGTCACGCCGGTTGCCGGGCGTCCTCAGTCGATGCCGAGTGCGGTTTTGTAGGTGTCGAGCAGCATGTCCATTTCGCGGCGGTCGTCGGGCTTCATCTTACGGATGCGCACGATCTGGCGCATGATCTTCACGTCGTAGCCGACCGCTTTCGCCTCATTGTAAACGTCGCGGATATCGTCCGAGATGCCCTTCTTTTCCTCTTCGAGGCGCTCGACGCGCTCGATCAGCAGGCGCAGGCGATCGTCGGTGGTTTCGGCCATGGGGTCAGGTGCTCCGGTGGTAAGGCGTGAATCGGTTGGCGGCGCTGATAGCCATCCGCGAAGGTCAGGGCAAAGCACCCGTCTGTGGAAATCATGTGGAGGGGCGATTATTCCAGCGCGGCGGCGGGCATTTTCCTACATGCCGCCAAGCTGTTAGGATGCCGGCGGCTCTTTCCATCGTCGATCCCCTTGCCCCTCGTACAAGCACTTGGCCGCATGTACTTCATCAACTTGCGCGCCGGAGACGAGCGGTTGCTTGCCGGTTGGCGCTATAGTACCGGGTCGCTGCGCCGACCACGTTCGCGCCTCCGACGGAGCTTCAAGACCGGGACGGCCCGGCACCGAAAATGGTGGAGCGGTTCGTTATGTCTTTTTCCCTGTCCTGGATTTTTCTGTTCATCGCCGGCGTGCTGGAAGTCGTCTGGGCTTCGGCGATGAAGCAGTCGCACGGTTTCAGCCGTCTATGGCCTTCGGTCATCACCATCGTGGCGATGATCGCCAGCTTTGCCCTGCTGGCCAGCGCGATGCGCAGCCTGCCGCTGGGTACCGCCTACGCAGTCTGGACCGGGATCGGCGCGCTGGGCGCGTTCCTGGTCGGCCTGTTCTTTCTGGGCGAAGCGGCCAGCCCGGCGCGCTTGCTGGCCGCCGGGCTGATTCTTTCGGGCATCGTGCTGATGAAGGTCGCCACGCCCTGATCGACGGGGCGGCCCGGCGTTAGTGGCCCGGCTTCAGTGCCCGGGCGCGTTCTTCTTCACGCTCTCGTCCATCCGGGCGATCTGTTCCGGGGTGGCGTCGGTCTGGTGCTTTGCCTTCCACTCACCGGCGGGCATGCCATGGATCAGTTCCCGGGCCTCCGCCTTGTCGCCGGGATAGCCGGCATCGCGGATCCAATCGGCCAGGCAGTTGCGGCAAAAGCCCGCCAGGCCCATCAATTCGATGTTCTGGGCGTCGTGGCGATGCTGCAAATGGCGCACCAGCCGCCGGAAGGCCGCCGCCGCCACGGCATCGTCGAGCGCGTCGATACGGTCACTGTCGTTCATAATCTGCCAATCGTCCTTGGTTTGTAATGCCGCCTTTGCCATATGACCCCCCGTTCCTGAAAGAGGCAGACAGCATCTTGGCCAGCATCGTCCCCCCGTCTCCCATTCCTTATCGCCGTTCGCCGCATCATCGCGGCATCAAGCGCCAGCGCAAGGTGAAGATCCTGGCGACGCTGGGTCCGGCCAGCCGGGACAAGGAAACCATCTCCCGCCTGCTGAGGGCCGGGGCCGATGCCTTCCGCGTCAACATGAGCCACGGCGATCACGATACCCACCGTGAAACCATCGCCAACATCCGCGCGGTGGAAAAGGATCTTGCCCGGCCGGTGGCGATCTTGTGCGATCTGCAGGGCCCCAAGCTGCGCGTCGGCACTTTCGAAGGCGGCAAGGCCTTCATCCGCCACAGCGCCCACTTCACGCTCGACCGCGATCCGACGCCGGGCAATGATGAGCGGGTCTGCCTGCCGCATCCCGAACTGTTCGGCATCCTGCAGAAAGGTCAGCGCCTGCTGATCGACGATGGCAAGCTGCGGCTGGTCGTCATCCGTGCCGAGCCGGATTCGATCCTGTGCAGTGCCGAAGTCGGCGGTCCGATCTCGGACCGCAAGGGCGTCAACATTCCCGATGCCATCGTCCCGGTTCCCGCGCTGACCGACAAGGACCGGCGTGACCTTGCCTTCGCGGTGGAGCAGGGCGCGGACTGGATCGGCCTTTCGTTCGTCCAGCGACCCGAGGACGTAGCCGAAGCGCGGCGACTGTCGGGCGGCCACGGCGCGATCATGGCCAAGATCGAAAAGCCCGCCGCGGTCGAGAGCCTGGAAGAAATCATTGAACTATCGGACGGCATCATGGTCGCCCGCGGTGATCTCGGCGTCGAATTGCTGCCTGAAGAAGTGCCGCCGATCCAGAAGCACATCATCGAAAAGACGCGTGCTCAGGGCAAGCCGGTGGTCGTCGCGACGCAAATGCTCGAATCGATGATCACCAGCCCGTCGCCGACCCGCGCCGAAGTGTCGGACGTGGCGAACGCGGTCTACGATGGCGCCGATGCCGTCATGCTTTCAGCCGAAACGGCGGCGGGGCAATGGCCGGTCGAGGCGGTGACGATCATGGATCGCATCGCCATTCGGGTCGAGGCGGACTTCACCTACCGGGAGCGTATCCACATCGCGCAGACGCCGCCCGATGCGACTAGTGCCGACGCTCTGTCCGAAGCTTGCGCGCAGATCGCCGATACCCTGACGATCGAGGGGATTATCGTCTTCACCGGATCGGGCATCTCGGCACGCCGCGTGGCGCGGGAGCGGCCTGCCGCGCCGATGCTGGTGCTGACGCCCAAGCAGAAGACGGCCCGCCGCCTCGCCCTGCTGTGGGGCACGCACTGCGTGACCACGAAGGACATCGGCAGTTTCGAAGAGATGATCGCCAAGGGCAAGCGCATGGCCCTTCGCCATGGTTTCGGCGCGGCGGGGTCCAGGTTGGTGACACTAGCAGGCGTGCCGTTCGGTGTGCCGGGTTCGACCAATCTGCTGCACATTGTCACGCTGACAGGGAATGAACTGGATACGCCCAAATAAGCGCGGTCAGGAATTAGAGGGCAAAGCGCGGAACATGTGGCCCGTCCCGCGCTTTGCCCGCCACATGAAAAAGACCGACGATGACTGGATGCGCGAAGCCCTGAACCTCGCCATCGATCAGAAGGGTACTGACCCCGCCAACACCCCGATCGCCGCGCTAATCGTGCGCGATGGCAAGCTGGTCACATCGGGCGTCAACCGCACGGCCGAGCATTGCGACGCCACCGCGCACGCTGAAATCGAGACGCTGCGCGCTGCCGGGAAGGCGGTTGGCGACATGCGGATAGAAGGTGCGACGCTCTATTCCACGCTGCAACCCTGCGGGATGTGTACAATGGCGTCGATCTGGGCAGGCGTCTCGCGGATCGTCTACGGAGCAGGACGCAACGACGTCCATGAAATGTACTTCGAAGATCGGCACCTCTCCACCCTCGATTTTGTGGCGGATGCCTACAAGGACGATCTGAAACTGGACGGCGGCATACTCGCAAAGGAGTGTGCACGACTGTACTTCGGGCCGGATGACGATGTCCCTGAAGAGCTGCAGGGTAACGACTGAATAGAGACTGGCGAATAGGGGCTAGCGGGGCAAATCGGTTCCTGCCATAGGAACAAACCATGATCGCCAAGCTCACAGGTCTGCTAGACGACACCGGCCCCGACTGGGCGATAATCGACGTGAATGGCGTGGGCTATCTAGTCCATTGCTCGGCACGCACGCTGGATCATCTCGGCATCCGGGGCGACCGGGTGGTGGTGCATACCGAGATGCAGGTTTCGGAAACCGATCAACGCCTGATCGGGTTCGCCAGCGGAGCCGAGCGCAACTGGTTTCGACTCCTTACCGCGATCCAGGGTGTCGGCTCCAAAGTGGCGCTGGCGATATTGTCGGCGCTGACGACCGAGGAACTGCAGCGTGCCTGCGCCGGTGGGGACAGCGCCATGGTGGCACGAGCCAATGGGGTTGGCCCTAAATTAGCGAGCCGGATCGTGAACGAGTTGAAGGACAAGGCCGGAGGGCTGGCTGTGGCGGCTGGAGTGCCGGGAGCGGCGGCGATCATGCCGCCCGGCAATGCCAGCGCCGATGCGGTGTCCGCCTTGCAGAACCTGGGGTTCAAGCCGCTGACGGCAAGCATGGCGGTGGGCAAGGCAGTGGAAGAACTGGGCGAGGATGCAGGCTTGAATGATCTGGTACGCGTGGCGTTGAAGCGGGCGGCGGGATAGATCGATGACTGACAATCCCATCCTCACTCCCACGCGCCAGCCGGAAGATGCAGACGCGGCGCTGCGCCCCAAGACGCTGTCCGAATTCGTCGGTCAGGCGGGGGCGAAGGACAACCTGAGCGTCTTCATCGAAAGCGCTAAATCCCGGCGCGAAGCGATGGATCACGTCCTGTTCTTCGGCCCGCCAGGTCTGGGCAAGACCACGCTGGCGCAGATTGTGGCGCGGGAGCTTGGCGTCGGCTTTCGCGCTACCAGTGGGCCGGTGATTGCGAAGGCGGGCGATCTGGCGGCGCTGCTGACTAATCTGGAACACGGCGATGTCCTATTCATCGACGAGATCCATCGCCTCAATCCGGTGGTCGAAGAAGTGCTCTACCCCGCGATGGAGGACCGCGCGCTCGATCTGATCATTGGGGAAGGGCCATCGGCGCGGTCGGTGCGGATCGATCTGCCGCCCTTCACGCTGGTAGGGGCGACCACCCGACAGGGGTTGCTGCAGACTCCGCTGCGCGATCGTTTCGGCATTCCGGTACGTCTGCAGTTCTACAGCGTGGAGGAACTGGAGAAGGTCGTCACCCGCGGCGCAGGGTTGCTCGGGATCGGAATGGATAAGGGCGGCGCGACCGAGATCGCCCGGCGAGCACGAGGCACGCCGCGTGTCGCGGGAAGGCTGATGCGACGGGTTCGCGATTTTGCCCATGTCGCCGGATCGGACGTGATCACCTGCGCGATCGCTGACGATGCGCTAACCCGGCTGGAAGTAGACACGCTGGGCCTTGATGCGCAGGACCGGCGGTATCTGCGCATGATTGCAGGGATCTACAAAGGCGGTCCGGTAGGGGTGGAGACCCTCGCGGCCGGCCTCTCCGAACCGCGCGACACGATCGAGGAAGTGATCGAGCCATATCTGATCCAGTTGGGTCTGGTAGCACGCACCGCTCGCGGTCGCTGCCTGAACGATCTGGGATGGCAGCACCTCGGGATGAGCCCGCCTGTCTCGTCGCAGACCGGCCTTTTCGATTCGGAAGGGTAGTGGCGTTTGCCCGCTCCAGGTGCGAAAAAACCGTCGGGTTAGTTTACATACCACACTTTGAATGGTCCCGTTTCGACACACAGTCAGTGTGACAATGATAAATTAACCATTTTTCCCCGTGCGGGACTATGTATTTGCGGTTAACGCCGTTGTCCTGTTAACCGGTCTCTGCGTTCTTTCTGGCAGACGGGTTGTCAGCGGCGTTCCAAGCGGCGCAGTCGCCCTAGGGAAACAAAGAGAGCAAACGCTTATGTCCGTTCGGATGGCCCTTGCGAAACTGTCTGCCTGCGCGGCAGGCTGCGCTATTATTGGCGGCGGAGCCGTCCATGTGGCGGAAACGCAATCGGCAAAGACGGAGTACCGCAAGGTCAAGATGGCCAAGGCGGCCCAGCCGGTGCGCCCCGCCAAGCGGATCGTCCGCCGGGAAGTGCCGCACACGACCAAGCGCGTGCGCAAGATCATCAAGCGGACCTGCTGCGATCAGCAGATGGCGATGGTGCCGCTGCCCCCGCCGTACATCCCGCCAGCGCCGCCAGTCTATTCAGGCGGTAGCGGCGGTGCGCCCGTGGTCATCGGTGGCGGATCCCTGGGCGGGTTCGGTGGCGGCTTCTTCGGTGGTTTCTTCGGCGGTGGCGGGGGTAGCAGCGGCGGGAGCGTGGTCATTACATCCACGACTACCGGCGGATCGACGTCCAACGGCAACGTAAGCTCCACCACGTCGAGTTCCACGACGTCGGGGAACGTTTCCACGTCGACCTCGGGTAACGTTTCGTCCACGACTTCGGGCAATGTCTCGACGTCCACATCCGGCAACGTGTCTTCCACGACCTCAGGCAACGTGTCGACGTCCACGTCGGGGAATGTGTCGACCAGCACCTCCGGCAACGTCTCATCAACTACGTCCGGGAACGTCACCTCGACAACGAGCACGTCGGGCAATGTGACATCGACGACCAGCACGTCGGGCAACGTGTCGACCAGCTCCAGCACCTCTTCGAGTTCGTCCACATCCTCGTCGACGTCGAGCAGCACATCGTCATCCACGTCCAGTTCAACATCGTCGTCGACCAGTTCGTCGACCTCAGGCGGTACGTCCACGTCGACCACGACCGGCGGAACGGATGTTCCCGCTCCGCCAATGCTGATCCTTTTTGGCGCCGCAGCGGCCACGATTGTCGGTCGCCGGCGCCTGGCGCGGGCCAAGGCGGCTTAACGATACAGGGGGCAGGCGTCGCGGGGGGCGGCGCCTGATCTGGGAGGGCGGCGCTTGCGCCGCCCTTTTTCGTTGCTCCATCGTGCCTTGATGGCGCGGCACCAAAGAAAAACCCCGCCCGGCGCGCGCCGGACGGGGTTCAGTTTCAGCTTTGTCTGAAAAGTATCAGGCAGCCAGCTTGCGCAGCACGTACTGCAGGATGCCGCCGTTCATGAAGTACTCGACTTCGTTGGCGGTATCGATGCGGCACAGTGCCGTGAAGGTGAAGGTCGTGCCATCGGCGCGAGTAACTTCGACTTCCACATCCTGCTGCGGCTTCAGATCGGCAACGCCCTTGATCGTGAAGCTGCAATCGCCGTTGAGGGCCAAAGTATGGCGGCTTTCGCCGTCCTTGAACTGCAACGGCAGCACACCCATGCCGACGAGGTTCGAGCGGTGGATACGCTCGAAGCTTTCGACGATGACGGCGCGCACGCCGAGCAGGTTGGTGCCCTTGGCGGCCCAGTCACGCGAGGAGCCGGTGCCGTATTCCTTGCCGGCAATCACAACCGTCGGCGTGCCATCAGCCTTGTGCTTCTGCGCCACATCGTAGACCGCGCCGACTTCCGTGCCGTAACGACTCATGCCGCCTTCAACGCCGGGGACCATTTCGTTGCGGATGCGGATGTTGGCGAACGTGCCGCGCATCATCACGTCATGGTGGCCACGGCGGGCGCCGTAGGAGTTGAAGTCGGCCTTGGCGACCTGATGCTCCATCAGCCACTTGCCCGCGGGGCTGTCGGCCTTGATCGAGCCTGCAGGGGAGATGTGGTCGGTGGTGATCGAATCGCCCAGGATCAGGAGCGGCTTGGCTTCGATGATGTCGGCAACGGGGGCCGGGGTCATTTCCATGCCTTCGAAGTACGGCGGGTTGGCGACGTAAGTCGATCCGGCGCGCCACGAATAAGTCTCCGAACCCACGACGTTGATGGCCTGCCAGTGCGCATCACCCTTGTAGACGTCGGCATAGCGGGCTTGGAACATGGCGCGATCCATGCAGCCAGCCATCGTTTCGGCGACTTCCAGGTTGGTTGGCCAGATGTCCTTCAGGAAGACGTCGACGCCATCCTTGCTCTTGCCGATCGGGGTGGTGACGAAGTCTTCCACCACCGTGCCCTTGAGCGCGTAGGCAACCACGAGCGGAGGCGAAGCAAGGAAGTTTGCACGCACGTCAGGTGACACGCGGCCTTCGAAGTTGCGGTTGCCCGAGATCACGGCGCTGGCGACCAGGCCGTTCTCGTTGATCGCCTTGCTGATCGGTTCAGCCAGCGGGCCGGAGTTGCCGATGCAGGTGGTGCAGCCGTAACCGACGAGGTTGAAGCCAATGTTGTCGAGGTGCGACTGCAGGCCGGCGCGGTTCAGGTAGTCGGTGACGACCTGCGATCCGGGAGCGAGCGAGGTCTTGACCCAAGGCTTGGGCTTAAGGCCAAGCTCGTCCGCCTTCTTGGCGACAAGGCCGGCAGCAACCAGCACGCCCGGGTTCGAGGTATTGGTGCAGCTGGTGATGGCAGCGATCATGACGTCGCCGTCGCCGATGTCGAAGTCCTTGCCTTCGACGGCAACGCGCTGCGGGGCCTTCTTGTAGGTGTTGGCCATGTCGGCATTGAACACGTCATCGACTTCGGGAAGCGATACCCAGTCCTGCGGACGCTTCGGACCGGCGAGCGACGGCACGACAGTGGCCATGTCGAGTTCGAGCGTGCTGGTGAAGATCGGGTCGGCCGCGTTGGGTTCGATCCAGAAACCCTGCTCCTTGGCGTAGGCTTCCACGAGGGCGATCTGCTCTTCCTCGCGGCCAGTCAGGCGCAGGTAGTCCAGCGTCTTGTCGTCGATGCCGAAGAAGCCGCAGGTCGCACCGTATTCCGGCGCCATGTTGGCGAGCGTCGCACGGTCTGCCAGCGACAGCGAGGCGAGGCCGGGGCCGAAGTATTCGACGAAACGACCCACGACGCCGTGCTTGCGCAGCATCGAGGTGGCGGTGAGCACGAGGTCGGTGGCGGTTACGCCTTCTTTCAGTTCGCCGGTCAGCTTGAAGCCCACGACTTCGGGGATGAGCATTGACACGGGCTGGCCAAGCATCGCGGCCTCAGCTTCGATGCCGCCGACGCCCCAACCCAGCACGCCCAGGCCGTTGACCATCGTGGTGTGGCTGTCGGTGCCGACGCAGGTGTCAGGGTAGGCGACCAGATCGCCGTTCTGGTCTTCGCTGGACCATACGGCCTTGGCGATGTTTTCCAGGTTCACCTGGTGGCAAATGCCGGTGCCCGGGGGAACGGCATAGAAATTATCGAGCGACTTGGACCCCCACTTGAGGAAGTCATAGCGCTCCATGTTACGCTGATATTCGATCTCGACGTTCTGCTCGGCAGCCTTGGGGTGGCCGAATTCGTCAACCATCACCGAGTGGTCGATGACGAGGTTCACGGGAACCAGCGGATTGATCTTGCTGGTGTCGCCGCCAAGCTTGGCGATGGCATCGCGCATGGCGGCAAGGTCGACCACGCAGGGCACGCCGGTGAAATCTTGCAGCAGCACGCGGGCCGGGCGGTACTGAATTTCCGCTCCCGTCTTGGGGTTCTGCTGCCAGTCGACGATCGCCTTGATATGATCGGTCGAAACGGTGAATCCGTTGTCTTCGAAACGAAGGAGGTTTTCCAGCAGGACCTTCATCGAGAACGGCAGGCGGCTTACGTCGCCAATTTTCTCGGACGCTTTCTTGAGCGAATAGTAAGCGACGTTCTTGCCGCCGACGGTCATGGTGCTGCGAGTGCCGAGCGTGTCCTGTCCGACCTGGGTCATAGTGGGCGTTTTTCCCTTCGTGTGAAGCCTGCCCTTGCTGCCACGCGGCGCTCCTGAACCGTGCTGCAGTGCGACAAGCGGATTCGTCGGCCCGCCGATGCGCGCTACGGGCGGTAAGGTCAAGGGGCAGGGGGGCGGGTCGAGGTGTCCTTTTTGGCAGGTCGAGTGCCGATCCAGCAACCGAGCACGATCAATCCTGCACCCGCGACAACACCTGGACCCAGTTGCTCATCAAATATGAGCCAACCCATCAATGCCGCCCACACGAAGCCGGTGTATTCGATCGGGACCAAGATTTGCGCTTCGGCACGCGCATAGCCCCACGATAAAAAAAGCAGCGCGGCCGTCGCCAGCGATGCTCCGGCCAAGATCCAGTAGACACTGATCGTGTCGGGGACAGTCCAATAAAATGGCGAAGCGACGAGGAAAATGACGGCTACGTTCATGTTTTGAAACAGGGCGATTTCGATCGGCCCCGCCAGCAATGCCTGCTTGCGCTGTAACACCAGATTCAATGCGTAGAGCACGGAAGACAGCATAATTGCCACCGTTCCCCCTATCGCTTCGTGCCCATATCCACCTGAGCCGAAACGGTCTGCGCTGATCACGATCATCCCGGATAATCCGAGCACTGCGGCCCAAACAGCGCGCGGACGAATCTTTTCGCCCAGGATCAATGCCGCGAAATACAAAGCAATGATGGGCGCGAAGAAGGAGATCGCCATGCCTTCCGCCAACGGAATACGGACTAGGCCATAAAAGAACAGCACCGCCATTAACGAGGTCACCGCCGAGCGTTGCAGATGCAGCCGCGCAACGCTGCGGACAGGCCATGGCCGACCCGCTGCGAGCCATAGCGGGACCGTCATGACGGTTGCGAAAACATTGCGCAGCAGCAAAGCCGTGCCCACGCCAACGGCGAGCGCCGCTGACTTTATGGTCGCGTCCATCACGCTGAAGCATGCGATGCCAGCGAGTACCGAAAGCACTGGCATCGATAGCGCAACAGAAGGGCGGGAAATACGAAGCATGTCGGAACCATGTCGCCGTGCCCAGGTTGTGCGCAAGCAATTCATCGCAGCGACAGGTCGCATCCTTGAAGATCATACGCTAAAAGGGCACATCATGTTCGCGCCAGCACCTTCGTATGCCGGCTGCGAAAAATCCCAAGGGCATCAAGCAGGGTCCTCGGCATCCAATCGGCAGGTTTCAAGGAAATATGGTGAGTTTCAAGCGGTTTGCTCCTGGTGTCATCTCGGCGATAACGATCATGTCTCTGGGCGTGCAAACTGCCCAGGCGCAAAAGATCAAGACCGAGATGCCGGAGGACCTTTTGCCCAGGCCCGTTCCGAGCGCACCGCCGGCACCCGTTCCGTCGCGCACACCTGCGCCGGTTTCTCCCGGCGTAAACGGCGCCGCGCTACCGGCTGCGACCTCCACCCCGGTCGTGCAGGACGTGGTCGTGACCGAACCGGTGATGGCATGGACGCTGGCCGATGCGCAGGCGCTGTTGAAGACCATCGACTACATCGGAAAGGAAGGGCTCCGGCCCGCCGATTACCAGCCCAGCGCTCTCAAGGCGGCGATCGCTTCCGGTGAGGGCGATGCGTTGAACGTCCTCGCGAGCCGGGTGTTCGGGTGGTTGATTGAAGACCTTCGCGATGGCCGGACCCCTATGGAAGCGCGTGTCCAGTGGTTCGCGATTGACCCGGATCAGGACGTGATGCCCACCGCTCAGGTCATGACGCAGGCGCTTGCTGATCACAACGTACCCGGCGTCGTGGACATGCTGGCCCCCACCAACCCCGATTACGCGGCGTTGAAGGCCGAATACAATGCGACGCCGACAGCATCGAAAGCGCGCCGCGCGCTGATTCAGGCGAACATGGACCGGTGGCGGTGGCTCGCTCGCGATCTCGGGCCGGTCTATCTGATGACCAATGTGCCTGAATTTCAGCTGCGCCTCGTCGTGAAAAACAAAATTCTGCGCACGTACAAGACCGTTGTCGGCAAGCCCGGCCGGACCGCGACGCCGCAATTGGCTGAAACGGTAAGCGCGGTAGTCTTCAACCCGACATGGACCGTGCCGCAATCGATCGTCAAAGGTGAAGGGCTGGGCGCCAAAGTCCTGAACAATCCGCGGTGGGCAGCGGCCAACAACTATAAGGGGCGTAAGAACGCCGACGGTACGATCACCGTCGTCCAGCAGCCGGGGCCGAACAATGCGCTTGGCCTGATGAAGATCGACATGCCCAACCCGCATGCGATTTACCTGCATGACACCCCGTCAAAGCAGTATTTCAATTCAGACGTACGCGCGTTCAGCCATGGCTGCATTCGTACCGAGCGGGCGGTCGAACTGGGAATGACGATGGCGATCCTGGGCGCGCAGATGCCGGCGGCCGATGCGGCGGAACTGTCTCGCGCAGGCGAATACAAGAAAGTGGAGATGACGCGGACGTTCCCGGTCTATCTTACCTACTTCACTTTCGCCCGTTCCATCGACGGTACGTTGCAGTCCTTCAACGACATTTACGGGCGGGATACGCCGGTATTGGCCAGCTTCCAGTCGGCGCGCGAACTGAAGACCACTCAGCGCGCCAGCGAAGAAGCAATCATCAAGCTGGATAATCCCCTCTGACGATCTGAACCAGCGCGCTGCGATGAGCAGCGCGCTGGTTCAGAAGCCTCGGATGACATTTAGGAAGGCATCGCCATACGCATCCAGCTTGCGTGTGCCGACGCCGCCGATCCGTCCCAACTCGGATAGCGAGGCAGGGCGCGTGCTGGCCATTTCCCGCAGCGTTGAGTCGTGAAATACGACGTACGGTGGGACACCGGCATCCTGAGCCAGAGATCGACGCAATTCGCGTAGGGCATCGAACAGCGGATCATCGATGGGATTGGCAACCTGATCGCCACCGCGCCCGCGCCGTTTGCGCTCGGTCTTCGGAGGGATGACGATAGCAACGGCGGCTTCACCTTTCAGGATCGCTCGGGCATCGCCGGACAGCGCAAGTCCGCCATGCTCCGTGGGCACCAGGCTGCCGCGGGCTTGCAGCGCCCGTGCCAATGGCTTCAATAGCGGCCTGTCTTCGTCGGTCAGGATGCCGAAAACGGACAGTTGATCGTGGCCCCGCTGCAGAACGCGATCATCGGCAATGCCGCCCAGGACTTTCTCCAGATGACCAAGCCCATAGGATTGCCCGGTACGATAGACGGCCGACAGCAGCTTGCGGGCAAGGTCGGTGACTTCGACGACGCCAACCGGGTTGATGCAGTTGTCGCAGTTGCCGCACGTCGGGGGTGGGTCCTCACCGAAATGGCGCAGCAGTACGGCCCGGCGACACGCCGCCGTTTCGACCAGCCCCGCCAGCGCGTCCAGCCTCTGGCGTTCGCTCTGCTGGCGATGCGGCTCGATCTCTGACAGGCGTTGACGCGCCCGCGCAAAATCGTCGGCACCCCATAGCATGACGGCGACTGACGGGTCACCGTCACGACCGGCGCGCCCTGTTTCCTGATAATACGCTTCGATGGATTTCGGGATGCCGGCATGCGCGACAAACCTTACGTCGGGCTTGTCGATCCCCATGCCGAAGGCGACGGTGGCGACCATCACCATGTCTTCGGAAGCAACAAAAGCCGCTTGGTTGCGGGCTCGTACGTCAGCGTCCAGACCTGCGTGGTAAGGCAGCACCCGCCGTCCTGTGGCCGCAGCGAGACTTTCGGCGAGTTGCTCTACCCGGGCGCGTGTTGGCGCGTAGACGATGCCGGGGCCGGGGTTTTCCTCCACGACCGCCTTGATCTGCCGCAGAGCGTTTTCACGCGGTCTAATCGTATAGCGGATGTTGGGCCGATCAAACCCAGCGACGATCAGGCCTTCCTCGGGAATCCCGAGCTGGGTCAGGATGTCGCTGCGCGTATGCGGATCGGCTGTGGCCGTCAGCGCCAGACGCGGCACGTGCGGGAACGCGTCCAGAAGGGGGCGCAGCAGGCGATAGTCGGGACGGAAATCGTGGCCCCATTCCGAAACGCAGTGGGCTTCGTCGATTGCGAACAAGCCGACGCGTGCGCTCGTCAGCAGGTCACGGAAATACGGCTGGCTGGCACGTTCGGGGGCGATATATAGCAGGTCGAGCTCACCGGCTCTGAACGCATCCAGCGTCTGCCCCCGGTCATTGTCCGCGCTGGTCAGCGTAGCGGCGCGGATGCCGTTGGCCCGGGCAGATCGCAACTGGTCATGCATCAAAGCGATGAGAGGCGAGACGACGACGCAGGTGCCCGGCAACAGAACCGCCGGCAACTGATAGGTCAACGATTTGCCCGCGCCGGTCGGCATGATCGCAAGAGTGGACCGGCCATTCAGAACCCGATCGACGACCTGATCCTGTACGCCGCGAAACCCGGAGAAACCGAAGACGTCATGTAGGGCGCTGGATACCGCCTCGGCATTCGGGGGCGGGGCGGGTGTCCAGTCGACATCAGCGGCGTAGGTGTCGACCATGTCGGGGTCGGGTTCACCGTAGAAAGTCGTTTCGAAAGGCCAGTCGTCTTCGTTCACGCCGCCTCTATGGCAGAGCCTACCCCCGCAGGGAAACCATCCTGCGGCGCTATCCTCCGCTTTCGCGGTATGGCGACCGAAAGTATCAGTCCAGATTGGGGCGGAGCCACCTTTCGGCGATGGGCAGATCGACGCCGCGACGCACGGCATAATCCTCAACCTGATCGCGCCCAATGCGCGCCACGCCGAAGTACTGGCTGTCCGGGTGGCCGAAATAGAAACCGGACACGGCGGCAGTAGGCAGCATCGCCTGGCTTTCGGTCAGTACGATCCCTGCGTTATCCTGCGCGCGCAGCAGATCGAACAGGATAGGCTTGAGCGAATGGTCCGGGCAGGCGGGGTATCCCGGCGCGGGCCGAATGCCGCGATATTCCTCTCGGATCAGGGCTTCGTTGGTGAACTGTTCGTCCGGGGCATAGCCCCATAGCTGCGTACGGACGTGGGCGTGGAGGCGCTCGGCAAAAGCCTCCGCAAAACGGTCCGCCAGCGCTTTCAGCAGAATGTCCGAGTAATCGTCGTGAGCGGCCTGGAACCGGGCGAGATGCGGCTCGATGCCGTGTATGGCGACGGCGAAACCGCCCATCCAGTCGCCAGCCGGGTCAATGAAGTCGCTAAGGCAGAAGTTGGCGCGGCCGCGGGATTTCTTGACCTGCTGGCGCAGGAACGGCAGCCGCGTCCCATTGTCGAGCACCACGTCGTCGCCCTCAGCGCGGACCGGCCAGAAGGCGCAGACACCACGGGCGGTCAGCCAATTTTCATCGATGATCTTGCGGAGCATCGCCTGAGCATCGGCGAAGAGGTTTGTCGCGCTTTCGCCGACGACTTCGTCCTCCAGAATCTTCGGATAGTTTCCGGCCAGTTCCCAGGCGCGGAAAAAGGGCGTCCAGTCGAACGTTTCGGCAAGGTCCGCGAGGTTCCATTGATCAAACACATGCAGGCCGGGCTGCACGGGAGCCGCCGGTTTGAGGGTGAAGTCGGCGGGAAAAGCGTTCGCGCGCGCGTCTGCCAGGGGGAGCAGATCGTTCTGCCCTTTGCCTTCGCGGGCCTCGCGCACTTTGGCGTAGTCTATAGAAACCGACGACTTGAAGCCGTCTGCCTGCGTGTCCGAAAGCAACTGCGAGGCGACGCCAACCGCGCGGCTGGCGTCGAGGACGTGGATGACGGGGCCGGTGTAGGCCGGATCGATGCGCAGCGCGGTGTGGACCTTGGAGGTGGTCGCCCCGCCGATCAGCAGCGGGATCGTCATTTCCGCACGCTGCATTTCCTCGGCCACGGTGACCATTTCGTCCAGCGACGGGGTGATGAGCCCTGAAAGACCGATGATGTCCGCCTGATTCTCGTTCGCCGCTTCCAGAATCCTGGGCCAAGGCACCATCACGCCAAGGTCGATCACTTCGTAGCCGTTGCACTGCAGGACCACGCCGACGATGTTCTTGCCGATGTCGTGCACATCGCCCTTCACCGTCGCCATGATGATGCGGCCCTTGGCCTTGGCTCCGGCTTCCTTCGATGCCTCGATGAAGGGGATGAGATGCGCCACGGCCTTTTTCATGACGCGCGCGGATTTCACGACCTGCGGCAGGAACATCTTCCCGCTGCCGAACAGATCGCCGACGACGTTCATGCCGCCCATGAGCGGCCCTTCGATAACCTCGATCGGGCGGCCTCCGGCAGCGTCGATCATCGCGCGCGCTTCCTCGGTATCCTCGACCACGTAGGCGTCGATGCCCTTGACCAAGGCGTGTTCGAGGCGCTTCACCACGTCCCATCCGCGCCATTCCTCGGCGGCCTTTTCGGCGACGGTGTCCTTGCCCTTGTAGCTTTCGGCAAGGTCGATCAGCCGTTCGGTCGCGGTCTTGCCGTCTTCGCCCACGCCGGGGCGACGCATGAGGATCACATCCTCGCACGCATCGCGCAGGACCGGGTCGATCTGGTCGTAGACGTCAAGCTGACCGGCGTTGACGATCGCCATGTCCAGCCCGACCGGGATCGCGTGGTAAAGGAATACCGAGTGCATCGCCCGGCGGACGATCTCGTTGCCACGGAAGCTGAACGACAGGTTCGATAGCCCGCCCGAGAAGTGGACGTGCGGGCAGGCGGCGCGAATTTCGGCCACCGCTTCGATGAAGTCCAGACCGTAGCGGTCATGCTCCTCGATCCCGGTGGCGACGGCGAACACGTTAGGATCGAAGATGATGTCTTCGGGCGGAAAGCCGATTCCGGTCAGCAGCGCATAGGCGCGCTTGCAGATTTCGATCTTGCGCTCCTTGGTATCAGCCTGGCCCGTCTCGTCGAAGGCCATGACGACCACGGCGGCGCCGTAATCCATGCACTTGCGCGCGGCGTCGAGGAATGGCTCCTCGCCCTCCTTCATGGAGATGGAGTTGACGATCGGCTTGCCGGACACGCATTTCAGGCCCGCCTCGATCACGTCCCATTTGGAGCTGTCGATCATGATCGGCACGCGCGCGATGTCCGGCTCGGCGGCGATCAGCTTGAGGTAGGTGGTCATGGCCTCGACCGCGTCGAGCAGGCCCTCGTCCATGTTGACGTCGATGACTTGCGCGCCGTTTTCGACCTGCTGGCGCGCGACCTCGATTGCCGCGGGATAGTCGCCCGCCATGACCAGCTTCTTGAACCTGGCCGAGCCGGTGACGTTGGTCCGCTCACCGATATTGACGAAACGCGCGCCGGAGGATGCTGTCGAAGTCATTGTCATTCTCTATGGATCAGAGGGTCTGTGCGCGGCGCAAGGGCCGGGCCAGCACGAAATCGTCGTATGTCTTGCCGCCAACGTCGAAGCGGCGGGTGCCGATCTTTTCGAAGCCGTTCTTTTCGTAGAACGCAATGGCGCGCATGTTGTCCGCCTTGACGCCGAGCAGCAGCCGTTCGGCATCGCCTGCTTCGGTGACGGCATGGTGCAGGAGCGCCCCAGCAATGGAGTGGCCCTGAAAGCGCGAAAGCAGGTAAATGCGCTTTAGCTCAAGATCGCCCGGGCGCGCCAGGTCCAGTTCCGGCGGGCAAGTGAGCGCATAGCCAACGGGCGCGTTGCCTGGCTCGATTTCAACCAGCCAGGCCCTGGCCCCGTTGGCGAGATAGGACCGGTAGCTGTCGGCCGAGTTCTTGTGAAGGCAATGCGCCACGATCCCGGCGCCGTCGATCAGCCCCGCGAACGTCTCTAGAAACGTCGCGGCGCCGATCAGCGCCAGGGTCTCCGCATCATCCGGGCCAGCCGGGCGGATACGCCAGAGGGGAGCGTCGGTCATGCGGCGATCGATCAGGAAGCCATCAGGAACGGTTCCAGCCCGGCGAGGCGGGTGATCGGCTCCAGCGTTGGCAACGGGCGCGCGGGCATTCCCGCCACTTTGCGGGCAATCGCCGCGATGTGGGCCGGGGTCGAACCACAGCATCCGCCCAGCACGTTGACCTGACCGGCGACCGCCCATTCACCGACGAAGCCTGCGGTGGTGTCAGGCATCTCGTCATATTCGCCCAGTTCATTGGGCAATCCGGCATTGGGATAGATCATGATCAGCGTGTCGGCGGTTTCCGACAGCGTCTTGACGTGCGGCCGCAACTGAGTGGCTCCGAACGAGCAATTGAGGCCGATGGTGACCGGCTTTGCGTGACGCACGGCATGCCAGAACGCCTCTACCGTGTGGCCAGACAGATTGCGGCCTGACAGGTCGGTCAGCGTCATCGACAGCATGATCGGCACGTCGCGGCCAAGTTCCTGTTCCAGCAGGCGGACGGCCATGATCCCGGCCTTGGCGTTGAGCGTATCGAACACGGTTTCGATCAGGATGAAGTCGGCCCCGCCTTCGACCAGCGCCGCGGCCTGCTCCTTGTAGACATCGACCAGCGTATCCCAGTCGATCTCCCGATAGCCCGGATCGTTGACGTCGGGGCTGAGCGACAGGGTCTTGTTCGTGGGTCCGATGGCACCGGCGACGAAGCGGGGGCGGCCGTCCTTCGCCTGAAATTCATTGGCAAGACGGCGAGCGAGGCGCGCGGATTCGACGTTGATTTCGCGCACCAGATGTTCGGCGCCGTAATCGGCCTGGCTGATGCGATTGGCGGAAAAGGTGTTGGTTTCGGCAATGTCTGCCCCTGCCTCGAAATAGGCGCGGTGGATTGCCTCCGGCACTTCGGGCTTGGTCAGCGCCAGAATGTCGTTGTTGCCCTTCTGGTCGTGCGTCAGCCCGAGCGTACCGGCATAATCGGCTTCGGACAGCTTCCAGTTCTGGATCTCGGTGCCAAACGCGCCATCGGTGATGAGAATACGCTTGGCCGCTTCGGCGAGGAATGTGTCGCGCGCGTTCATGCCGCCGTCTCCTTGGGTCGCAGGCCGAGCAGCTGGCAGATCGCATAGGTCTGCTCCGCCCGGTTGAGCGTGTAGAAATGGAAATCGCGCACGCCGCCTTCATAGAGACGCTTGCACAAGTCTGCTGCCGCCACCGCCGCGACGAGCGCGCGGGGGCCGGGGCGATCATCCAGCCCGGCGAACATCGTTTCCAGCCAATCGGGCACGAGCGTGTTGCCGCTCATGCGCCGGATTGCGGCGAAACTCGTCACCGGCATGATGCCCGGCAGGATCGGCGCGGTGATGCCCGCGGCCAGCGCCTTGTCCAGAAACCGGAAGTAGGCGTCGGTTGAAAAGAAGAACTGCGTGATCGCGCGGTTCGCGCCCGCGTCCAGCTTGCGCTTCAGGTTGTCCAGATCGTCCTCGGCGCTTACGGCCTCCGGGTGCATCTCCGGGTAGGCTGCCACCGAAATCTCGAAATCATGGCGCGATTTCAGCCCTTCGACCAGCGCAGCCGCACTGGAATAGCCGTCTGGATGGGGCGTGAAGCGCCCGCCGTCGGCTGGCGGCGGATCACCGCGCAGGGCAACGATGTGGCGCACGCCCGCTTCCCAATACTGATCCGCGACCTCGGCGATCTCGTCCTTGCTGGCTGCGACGCACGTAAGGTGGGCAGCGGGCACCAGCGCCGTTTCGCGCACGATACGCGAGACGGTGGAATGCGTACGTTCGCGGGTGGAGCCGCCCGCGCCATAGGTCACCGACACGAAGCTGGGGTCGAGCGGGGCCAACTGCGTGATCGCGTCCCATAGCTGTTCTTCCATCTTTGGCGACTTGGGCGGGAAGAATTCGAAGGACACGGAAATGTCGCCCGGCAGGCCACCGAACAAGGGTGCTTCTGCGGGGCGTTGGGCAGCGGTCATGTCAGGATGGTCTCTCGGCTGGCGATGTCGGTGTCGGATGAGCGGCGGGCGGTCCAGATCTTCACCGTCAGCGGATCGCCGGGAAGAGTGACCGGGGCGGACGGTTGCAGGCCTGCAGTACTCAGCAGGGTCAGCATCTGGTCGTCGGAAAAGCCAAGGCGGGCGTGGGCGTGGCGTTCACGCAGTTCCTCCCGCTCATGCGCGGCAAGGTCCACCACCGCGATGCGTCCGTCATGGCGCAGGACGCGGGCGGCCTCGGTCAGCACGGCGCCGGGGTCCTGCGCGTAGTGCAGCACCTGATGGAACAGCACGGTGTCGAACGCGTCGGCGGCGAAGGGCAGGTTCAGAAAATCACCCTGGACCAGATCGACTTTCTCCGCCGGCAACGATTGCAGCCGGGCGCGTGCGATCCGTAGCATTTCCGGGCTCTTGTCCAGCGCGGTGACGCGGCCCGCCTGAGCGGACAGGACTTCGGCCATGCGCCCGGTGCCGGTGCCGACGTCCAGCAAGGCCCCCAGCGGTCGTGCTTCCAGAGAGGCGAGAAGGGCGGCCTCCACCGGCTCATCCGCGCCGTGCAATTGCCGAAGCGTGTCCCACTCCACCGCATGGCGGGCGAAATACGCCTGCGCGCTGGCTTCCCGCGCATCGCGAATGGCGGCAAGCTGGCGGCGATCTTCGGCGCAGCGTTCGGAAAACTCCGCGTCGTCGCGTTCGGCGATGCGCAGCAGCCGGGCGGCGGCAGTGCCCATGGTCGGTGCGCCGTCCTCGCTCACCGCGCTGCGCAGGAAGACCCAGCTGCCTTCCTTGCGCCGCTCGGCAAGGCCAGCGTCGCACAGAATGCGGATGTGGCGCGAGACGCGGGGCTGGCTTTGATCCAGCACTTGCGCCAGTTCGCCGACCGCCAGCTCCATGTGCGCGAGCAGGCGCATGATGCGCAGGCGCGTCGGCTCTGACAGAGCACGAAGGAGGGGGTCGATCTGCATGACCGGTCATATAAAGATATCTTTATATGTTCGCAAGCCCACGAAAACGGCGGGTTTGCGCCATATTCATTGGTATTTGCGTTGCACCATGCTCTCGTCTAAGAACGGCGCTGCAGGCTTGCCTGCACGCGTTGGCCTATGGGCCAAACAATGCAAGGGGATTCACATGAAGAAGATTGCTTTCGCGGCGTTCGCGTCGGTTGCCGCTCTGTCGCTCGCTGCCTGTGGCGGCACGCCGGCTCCTGAAGCCACCGAGTCGGTTGAAACCACTCCTGAAGAGCTGATGACCGGTGACGCCACCGACGTACCGACCGAGGCAGCGTCCGAGGCCATGTAATCGGCTGAGGGTTGCGCCAGCCTTTATGGCCGGCCGGCCCCACCGCTTTCTGCCGTTCTTCGGAACCTGCGGAAAGTCCGTCCCAGGATGGACAGAAACCCTCCCGATCGGGAGGGTTTTTTGTTTCCATAAAGGGCCTGAGCGTCGCGCTATTTGTCCTGCGTCTTGCGGACGGCGGCTATCACTTGCGACGAAGCGGCAATGCCGACCGGGGCCGAAGGCTTGGCCTTCGATGTCTTGGGCTTGCGCACTTCGCGATTACTGCGCTTCTGGGACTTGGCCATTGGTGGTCTCCACGGTTTGTAGGATATCAGTCAGATGAGGGGCATCTTTCGGCAGAGCCGATGTCACCATGGCCCTCGGGCGCGATAGAAGGGAAAGCGCTTCACCACGCCTTCCACCAGATGGCTCTTGAGCTTGAGGCGCATGGTTTCCGCCCCTTCCTCCCTGGTGCAGACCAGGTGCGTTCCGCCCGATGGCAGGGATTCGATCGCGCTGACCGACACGCCCAGCTTGGCGCACATGGCGGCCACGTCTGCCTCCGGCAAACTCACGTTCATCGCCCGGCTCACTGGTTGAAAACCAGCGCGTAAAGCGAGTGCGAAAGGGGGATCGTTGCGTCCATCGGCAAGCTCCACTGCGTAAGCGGGAGCATGATGGCTCTCAGTCGGGACTGCCTACGGCGTCAATGTCCACGATAGGACTGATATGGGCGTCACAGCGCCTATAAGCAAGCGACCACTGCGGCGCGCTCAGCGAAATTGACCTGCCGCACGCAGGCCCGTAACGCGCCGGTATGACAGTCACTCGTTTCGCCCCGTCGCCTACCGGCACGCTCCATGTCGGCAATATCCGCGCCGCGCTCCATAACTGGTTGCTGGCCCACAAGGCCGGCGGGCGGTTCCTGCTGCGCATAGACGATACCGATGCGGCGCGTTCCAAAGAGGAATATGTCGACGCGATCAGGACCGACCTCGCCTGGCTCGGCCTTACTATCGATGGCGAGGAACGCCAGTCTTCCCGCTTCGCGATCTACGAAGACGCGTTTGATCGCCTTCGGGCCGAAGGCAGGGTTTATCCGTGCTGGGAAAGCCCGCAGGAACTGGAGCTGAAGCGCAAGGTCCTGCTCGGGCGTGGGTTGCCGCCGATCTACGATCGTGCCGCCCTGTCGCTGAGTGAGGAGGAGAAGGCTGCGAGGATCGCTGCCGGAGACCTTCCGCACTGGCGCTTCCTGCTGAACCGGGATGAGGCGATCGAGTGGGATGATGGCATTCGCGGACCTCAGAAATTCGATCCTGCCCAGATGAGCGACCCGGTGATCCGCCGCGCGGATGGGTCATGGCTTTATATGCTGCCATCCGTGATCGACGATGCTGCGATGGGCGTCACGCAGATCCTGCGCGGCGAAGATCACGTGTCCAACACAGCCACCCAATTGCAGATGTTCACCGCGCTCGGCGCCCCGATCCCGGCCTTCGCGCATGAGGCGCTGCTGGTCGGTACGGAAGGCAAGCTGTCGAAGCGCCTCGGGTCCCTGGGCGTGGCGCACTTCCGCGAGATCGGCGTCGAGCCGCAGGCTCTGGTGGCTTTGCTGGGCCGGTTGGGCACAAGCGATCCGGTCGATCCGGCGCTCGGGCTTGAGGGGCTGGCGGCTAGTATCGACCTGTCGCGCTTCGGGCGCGCACCGGCCCGGTTCGATGAAGCCGAACTGGAACGGGTCAACGCGGCTGTCGTCCATGGGTTGTCGTTCGACGCTGTACGCGATCGCCTGCCCGGCGGTATGGACGACGCGGCGTGGGAAGCGATACGCCCCAACCTGACGCGGGTCGAGGATGCCGGGGATTGGTGGCAGGTCGTCACTGGTCCGGTCACCATACCAGCGATGAGCGACGAGGACCGCGCCTTTTGCGTGCAGGCTGCCGAGGTCGTGTCATCCGTGGCGTGGGATGACGGCGTCTGGAAAACGCTGACCAACGCGTTGAAAGAAAAAACCGGCCGCAAGGGCAAGGCGCTGTTCCTGCCATTGCGCCAGGCTCTCACCGGCATGGATCACGGCCCGGACATGGGCGCGCTCTTGCCGTTGATCGGTCAAGACAAGGCGCGGGAGCGATTGCAGTCAGTCGCCTGATCATCTTGCGCAATAAAATTGTGGTTTACACCGCTACCGCTTGTCGCTAGTGGCGCGGCCATGTTCGCCAAGCCGATCATTATTATTACCCCGAAACCGACCGTTATTGCGCGGTCGGTGTCGGTGGTGTGCATGATCTAAAGCCACACCCGGACATCGACCCCGCATTACGGCAGGCGGGGATCTTCAACTTGAAAGACACGAACCTCGCACTGCTCCCCAGATAGGAGACGCATAGCCATGGTTCAAAAGTTTGCCCCCGGTCAGAAGCTCAATGTCGGCGTCGTCGGCGCGACCGGCCTAGTCGGTTCGATGATCCGCGAGATCCTTGCCGAACGCAATTTCCCGCTCGCCAGCCTGCGCCTGTTCGCGTCCGCTCGCTCGGCGGGCAAGGAACTGGACGGCGTGGTCGTGGAAGACGCTGCAACCGCTGACTTTTCGGGGCTGGACGTCGTGCTGTTCTCGGCCGGCGGATCGACGTCGAAGGCGCTGGCACCCAAGGCCGCTGCGGCGGGCGCCATCGTGATCGACAACAGCTCGGCGTGGCGTTCGGACCCCGAAGTGCCGCTGGTCGTGGCGGAAGTGAACCCGCACGCACTGGCGAACCTGCCTAAGGGTATCGTCGCCAACCCTAACTGCACGACGATGGCCGCCATGCCGGTCCTTCGCCCTCTGCACGAGGAAGCGGGCCTCAAGAAGCTGGTGGTCTCCACGTATCAGGCGGTATCGGGCGGTGGCCTGGAAGGGATCGAAGTCCTCGCCAGCCAGATCGATCATGTCGGCGGCAAGAGCCGTGACTTGGCCAGCGGCGATGCTGCGGGTCTGCTGCCTGCGGCTGAAAAATGGGCAGTGCCGATCGCCAACAACGTGGTGCCGCTGAACTACGTCTATGCCGAGGACGGCTACACCGAGGAAGAGATCAAGCTGCGCGACGAAAGCCGCAAGATCCTTGAAATCCCTGGCCTCCCGGTGTCCGGCACTTGCGTGCGCGTGCCCGTGTTCACGGGCCATTCGCTGTCGATCAACGCGGAATTCGATCGGGCGATCAGCCCCGAGCGTGCTTTGGAACTGCTGGGTTCGACTGTCGGCGTCGTCGTCACGGAAGTGCCCAACCCGCTGGATGCCACCGGCAAGGACCCGGTGTTCGTAGGCCGCGTGCGCCGCGACCCTACGGTGGAGCACGGTCTCGCGCTGTTCCTCTCGAACGATAATCTGCGCAAGGGCGCCGCGCTGAACGCGGTGCAGATCGCCGAAGTCCTGCTGGGCTGATGCGGTGGGCGAGCGGCCTGAGGCGGGCCGCTCGCCATGCCTGCCTTACTCCAGGAACCAGCCGTGGCTGGCGACGAGCGCCTGCCCGGTCAAGGCATTGGTGGGGAACGCGGCGAAGAACAGAGCGACTTCGGCGATGTCCTCGACGGTCGTGAATTCGCCGTCCACCGTCTGGCCCAGCATCACCCGCTGCACCACCTCCTCTTCGGAGATGTTCAGCTCCTTGGCCTGTTCGGGAATCTGTTTGTCCACCAGCGGCGTGCGTACGAAGCCGGGGCAGATCACGTTGGTGCGCACGCCTTTCTTGCCGCCCTCCTTGGCGATCACGCGCGACAGACCCAGCAACCCATGCTTGGCAGTGACGTAGGCGCTTTTCAGCGGGCTGGCTTCCTTGGAGTGGACCGATCCCATGAAGATCACCGATCCCGAGCCTTGCGCATACATGTGCGGCAGGACCGCCTTGGACGTCAGGAACGCGCCGTCGAGATGGATCGCCAGCATCTTTTTCCAGTCGCTGTATTCGTACTTCTCGACCGGATTGACGATCTGGATGCCCGCGTTGGAGACGAGCACGTCGACCGTGCGCCAAGCCTCTACAACTTGCGCGACACCGGCATTGACCTGATCTTCGTCGGTCACGTCCATGGCCACGGCCATCGCGGTGCCGCCCGATCCTGATATATCGTCAGCGGCTTTCTGCGCCGCCTCAAGATTAAGGTCGGCGATGACCACTTTCGCTCCTTCCGCCGCGTAGCGATCCGCGATCGACTTGCCGATGCCGCTGGCAGCGCCGGTGATGATGCAGACTTTATCCTTGAGCTTCATGCAGCTTCTCCGTTGGCATGTGATGCTATCGGGTTGTTTACGCGGTCACCGGCCAGATCGAACGTCACGATCTCATCCGGGCTAAGGCTGCGGTTGACCCAATCCGGGTGATGCAGGGATTGCACGGCATCGAAATGGCCGCAGCCCCAGTGTTCGTCCACCGTCTGGCGGGAAAATTCGTAGTCCTTGGAGTTGCTTTCGTAGCCATGCGCACGATTGATCAGATGCATCACGGCGACCGCCCCGGCGGGCTGGCAATCGAGAAGACGGGCAAGGTCCGGATCATCGGCGAACCCTTCCGGCAGCTTGCGCGCGAGGCGCTTGGCTGCAGCGCGCATCTTCTGCAGGGCCTTGGACATATCGGTATTTAACCGGGTGCGGCTGGAATAGCGGATGTCCTTTTCGCGCTGGGCGATGTCGGCCATCGTTTGCGGCACGATCCCGCGCGAACTGAACAGATCGACCTGGTAGATCGTCATTTCATCGGGGCTGCGATTGTCGAGCACGTACTGCAGCGGGGTGTTCGAGACGAGGCCGCCGTCCCAGTACCATTCTCCGTCGATCTCGACCGGCGGAAAGCCCGGTGGCAAGGCGCCGCTGGCCATGATGTGCTCGGGAATGATCGTGCGTTCGGTATTGTCGAAATAGGCGAAGTTGCCGTTGAGCATGTTCACCGCGCCCACGCTGAATCGCATTTCCGCCCGGTTCAGCCGGTCGAAATCGACCAGATCGAGCAATGTCGCGCGCAGCGGCGTGGTGTCGTAATAGCTCAGGCGATCGAGGTTGGCGGGCCACTCCGGCAGCGGTGTGGGCAGGCGTGGGGTAAAGAACCCGGGGGAGCCGAACATGGCGGTGTACTGCGCCGAAACTTCGTTCATCGCGCGGCGCGCAAAGCCGATCGGCTCGGCAAGACGGTACGGCAATTCCCGCGATACCATGTTCCAGAAACGGTGAAGGGCCGGAAGCCGATCTTCAGGGGCATTGCCGGCGATGATGGCGGCGTTGATCGCACCGATGGAGATTCCTGCCACCCAGTCGGGCTCCACGTTCGCATCGGCCAGGGCTTCGTAGACACCGGCCTGATACGCGCCCAAAGCCCCACCGCCTTGAAGAACCAGCACTGTATGGGGTTCGGTAATCGGGGATTTCATGAATTTGCCTCGATCGGAGTGAATGCTGCAGTGCAACAACTGGTCGCTGGGAGTGGTTCCATTTTCACCGTCACGCAGGGGTCAGGTCCGCCGTCTGCTCGCTCGCCGCGTCCAGCAGATTGCGCTCCAGCGCCTTGAGGCGCTGCGGTGCAGTCAGTTTTTCGCCCAGGAGATCCGTGACGTAGAACGTGTCCGCCGCCCGTTCCCCATAGGTGGCGATATGGGCGGAGTGGACCATCAGCTTCGATTCGAACAAGGCGTGCGCCAGCCGATTGAGCAAGGCGGGGCGATCGCGCGAATTGACCTCGACGACCGTGAAGCGATTGGAGGCCTTGTTGTCGAACAGGACACGGGGCCGAACATCGAAAGCGTCGGCACGCGGACGGGCGTCGGGCTTGGCCACCAGCTGCGGCAGGATCTGGATGCGATTGGCCAGCGCATTTTCGATCGCCAAGCGTAGCCGCTCGAGCTGGGTTTCTTCCATAAAGGGGCGGCCGAGCGGGTCTTGAATAAGAAAGTTGTCGACGGCCCTGCCGGTGCGGGTGGTGTGGATGCGCGCGTCGATAATGTTGCCGCCGGCCAGATGGATGCCGCCCGCGATGCGGTAGAACAGGCCGGGGTGGTCCGATGCGATCACGGTCACCAGCGTGGCGCCGCGAGCCGGGTAATATTCGGTGAAGATCGACAGCGGGCGATCTTCGGCCACAGCAAGCCCCGCAAGGTTCTTGGCGATGACGTCTTCCGGCTCGGCGATCCAGTAGGCATCGCTCAGCATGGGGCCAACTTCGTCGATCAGCGCCGGGTATTGCAATCCCTGTTCCGCGACTGCGGCCTTTTTGGCCTCGACCCTCTGGCTCCGTCCGAACTCGGCATGGCCCAGCCGCAGGCGCTCTTCGGATGCGCCGTACAGCGTCGCAATCAACTGGCGCTTCCAGGAATTCCAGGTGCCCGGACCGACAGCGCGAATATCGACGATGGTCAGGATGGTAAGCTGCCTCAGGCGATCCACTGACTGGACGACTTCCACGAAGTTGGAGATCGTCTTGGCATCCGAAAGGTCGCGCTTGAAGGCGGTGGCTGACATCAGCAGGTGGTGGCGCACCATCCAGGAAACCAGCTCGGTCTCTTCCTCATTCAAGCCGAAACGCGGACACAGTTTCAGCGCGATGTCCGCGCCCAGAACCGAATGGTCGCCGCGACGGCCTTTGGCGATGTCATGCAACAAAGTCGCGACGTAGAGCGCGCGGCGTGAGCGTAGCTTGTGGATGATCTCGTGCGAGAGGGGGTGGTCCTGTTTCAGCTCGCCTTTCTCGATCCGGGCCAGCAGGCCGATCGCCCGGATGGTGTGCTCGTCCACCGTGTAGTGGTGATACATGTCGAATTGCATCTGCGCGTTCACGCGGCCGAACTCGGTTACGAAGCGGCCGAAGACGCCGGCCTCGTTGAAGTTGCGCAGCGCAACTTCCGGGCCATTGCGGCTGGTCAGCAGTTCCATGAACAGGTCGTTGGCGCGCTTGTCGTTGCGCAAGTCATCCTTGATGAGCACGGCGTCGCGAGCGATCAGGCGCATCGTGCCGGGGTGGATTTCCAGGTGCTCGCGGTCCGCCAGCACGAAGATTTCTATCAGGCGGATCGGATCGGCGGCGAACCAGTCGTCCGACGGTGCCTTCAGCCGTCCGCCGAAAACCTTGTATCCCTTGAGCATCCGCTCCTTGGCACGGAAACCCGCCAGCAGGCCGCGCGGTTGCCGCTTGGCGAACTGATCATCCAGCTGCGCCAGGAACACACCGGTCAGATTGCCGACGATCTTCGCCTGCAGGAAGAACATCTGCATGAACCGCTCGACGGCGCTCTTGCCGGGGCGGTCCGAGAAATTCATGCGGCTCGCCACTTCGCGCTGCATATCGAAGGTCAGCCGGTCCTCGGCGCGGCGCGTGATCGTGTGCAGGTGGCAGCGCACCGCCCAGAAGAAGCTCTCGGCGCGGCGGAAAGCACGGTACTCCTTGTGGGTCAGCAGCCCCACTGCGACCAGTTCGGACGGGTCGCGCACCTTGTGGATATATTTGCCGATCCAGTAGAGGGTGTGCAGATCGCGCAGGCCGCCCTTGCCTTCCTTGATGTTCGGTTCGACCACATAGCGGCTGTCCCCCATGCGCTTGTGGCGTTCTTCCCGCTCGGCCAGTTTTTCGACCACGAACTGGCGCTCGGTCCCGGAAACCACGTCCTTGAAGAAGCGGGTGCGCGCTTCCTCGTACAATTCCTGATCGCCCCAGACGTAGCGGCCTTCGAGCATGGCGGTGCGGATCGTCAGGTCCGATTTCGACATGCGGACCATGTCATCCAGCGACCGGCTGGAGTGGCCGACCTTCAGCGCCAGATCCCACATGAAATACAGCATCGCCTCGATCACCTGCTCGCACCACGGCGTCTGCTTGATCGGGGTGAGGAACGCGATATCGACGTCGGAGTGCGGGGCCATTTCTCCGCGACCATATCCGCCGACCGCCACGATCGTCAGCCGCTCCCCCTTCGACCGGTTGCCGGCGGGGTAGACGTTGGTGGTGACGTGATCGTGCATCACCCGGATAAGCTGGTCCACGAGGAACGCCTGCGCCTCGGCGACTTCGTGCCCGGCAGAGGGTTTGTCGATCAGGCGCCGGGCGATTTCCTCCCGCCCCCGCGCCAGCGCATCGCGCAAGGCTTCGACAATGAATTGTCGGCCTTTGGAAGGGCCGTATGCCTCCACCAGCTTGTCGATGACGGTGGTCAGTTCGCGCCGATCGATCACGGAACGCGGGGAAGGGATACGGATCACGCTGCTCATGGTCCTGCATCTAGAGATTGCCGGCCCCAAGGGAAAGCCGGGAGGCATATTCGATGCCTCGTTGTCGATTATGGCAGGCAGATATGAATTGCTGGCTACCATCGCGCACCGGGCTATGCCAGAAGGCCGACGATCGAAGGCGAGCGGTTCTGCTCGCTGGACCAGCCCATCCGGACATGAAGCACACGAGGTCCAACACTTGTCGCTGACACTGCTTGCCGCCGCCGCGGCAGAAGCGCCCGAACCCATTTACTGGGTGAACCTGGGTCTCAAAAACTATCTGTTCCGCATCGGCAGCTTCGAACTGCGCTGGTATTCGCTCGCCTATCTGGCGGGCATCCTGCTGGGGTACTGGCACCTTGGCCGGATGATCAAGGCGCCGGGCGCCCCGCTGGCCCAGCGCCATGCAGACGATCTGTTCTTCTACTGCACGCTGGGCATCATCCTGGGGGGCCGGTTAGGGTACGCCACGTTTTATACCGGTGGTAGCTCGAATATTCCCAGCCTTTGGGCGCATCCCAGCGAACTGCTGAAGCTGTGGCACGGAGGGATGAGCTTCCACGGCGGACTGATCGGGGTTTTGCTCGCGCTGTCGTGGGTTTCCTGGCGAAACAAGCTGAACTTCCTGCGCGTCGCCGATTACATCGCGGTCTGCGTGCCGTTCGGCATGCTGTTTGGGCGGCTGGCGAACTTCATCAATGGAGAGCTGTGGGGCAGGGTGGTGACCAATCCCAATCTGCCTTGGGCGATGGTATTCCCAGACGCCGGGCCACTGCCGCGCCACCCAAGCCAGCTTTACGAAGCGGCGTTGGAAGGCCTGCTGATGATCGTGATCATGCTGGCGCTGTTCTGGAAAACCAAAGCGCGGTTCCGCCCGGGGCTGCTGGTCGGCGTGTTCACTGCCGGTATCGCCGCAGCACGCTTCACCGTCGAATTCTTCCGTGAACCCGATGCCCAGCTGCAGCAGTTCGCACAGGCGACCGGTCTGTCGATGGGGCAATGGCTGACCATTCCGCTGATCCTTCTGGGGCTGTTGCTGGTTGGTCGCGCGCTTGTCCGGCCTGCCCTTTCCACCCGTCGCCCGATCGAGATCACCTGAGCGTCGCGATGGATGCCCAAGAGTCGCTCGCTGCATCGTTCCAGCGACTGATCGCCAACTTCGGGCCGATCACGCTTCAGCAGTTCATGGGCGAATCGAATGCCCGATATTACGCGGGCAAAGATCCTTTGGGTGGTGGGGGTGACTTCATCACCGCGCCGGAAATCAGCCAGATGTTCGGCGAACTGATCGGTCTGTGGCTGACCGATATCTGGACCCGGGCAGGCGGTCCGGCCACAGTCCACTACGTTGAGTTGGGACCGGGGCGGGGGACGCTCGCCCGCGATGCCTTGCGGGTCATGAAGCGGCAGGGCCTGACTCCGAAGGTCCATTTCGTGGAGGGATCGCAAGCGTTGCGAAAGCTTCAGCGGGACGCGGTGCCGGACGCGTCATGGCATGATGATCTGGCGACTGTTCCCACCGATGCTCCGCTGCTGATCGTCGGTAACGAATTCCTCGATGCGTTGCCGGTGCGCCAGTTGGTCAAGACGGACCAAGGCTGGCGGGAGCGCGTCGTGGATTTCCGCCCCGTCGACGATGGTCCACCGCGTTTCGTGCCGGTCGCGGGCGATCGCCCCATGGATGCCGCCGTTCCGGACGATTGGATCGACAGTCCCGAACAGACGATCGTCGAGACATGCCCCGGCGCCGCGACCGTCGTGGATGAAATAGCGGGCAGGATGGCCGTTCAGGGCGGCGCGGCGCTGTTGATCGACTATGGATATGCCGAAAGGCGCACCGGCTCGACGCTGCAGGCGATCAAGGATCATACGAAAGTCGATCCTTTCGCATTTCCCGGAGAGGCGGACCTTACCTGCCTCGTCGATTTCGCGACGATGGTGGAAGTGGCACAGGCGAATGGAGCCCGGCATCTTGGCACCACCACGCAAGGGCTGTTCCTGCGCGCTCTGGGCATCGATATGCGCGCCGAGCAACTTGCCGCTGGCTCCCCTTCGCAGGCGCCATCGATAAAAGCTGCTCGCGACAGGCTGGTGGATGACGATCAGATGGGCGATCTCTTCAAGGTGATGGGCCTTGCCGCCCCCTCATGGCCAGCCGGAGCAGGATTTTGACCATTGCACAGCGACCGGCGATAGCTGCTACCGTGCCGGACCGGCTGGAAAAGGTTATGGGCGGTCTGGCCCTTGTCATGCTGGCGTTCATCGTTGCCGCGCTGACGAAGGGGATCGCGGACTGGCCGAAAATACCCGGCGTCGTGTGGCTCCATCTCGCAACGATCATGCTCGCCCTGGTGCTTACGCCGGTTCTGCTGTGGCGAGCGCGAGGAACGCCGGCGCATCGTCAGATCGGCTACATCTGGTCGGCGGCGATGCTGCTGACGGCAATCGACAGCCTGTTCGTCACTACCAGCAGGCCCGGACACTTCAGCCCGATCCACGCCCTGTCGGTGCTGACGATTGTGCTGGTCCCCGTCCTTGTGATCAACGCGCGAAAGCACAGGGTCGACCAGCATCGGCGCACGGTTCGCGGGCTGATCATCGGGGCATTGCTGATCGCGGGATTCTTTACCTTCCCGTTCGACCGCCTGCTCGGACACTGGCTGTTCAGCTGATCCGCTAACCGCCGATCCGAACGGCGCGTTCCTCTTTCGGCACCTGACGGACCGGCACGGCGGCGATCCATTGCTGGAACGCTTCGTTGTCGATCATCCCGCGCACAGGGTCGCGGCCCTGCTTGAACGTCGCGAAGCCATCGCCGCCTTCCGCCAGGAAGTTCACCACCGTGACGCGATAGTCTGCCGCCGGGTCGATCGGCTTGCCGTCAAGCGTCACCGACACGACACGGGCACCTGAAGGCCGGCGCATGTCGTAGCTGAATGTGAAGCCTGTGGAGGGGGCCAAAGCCTGCATGTCGCCCGTATCGTCCAGCCCTTCCTCGATCACCGCACGCACTTGCGCGCTGGTGAGCGTCATCGTCACCAGTTCGTTGTTGAATGGCTGGACGGCATAGACTTGCCCGAAATTGACCGAACCATCGGCGGCCGGGTCGATCGGCGCGCGGATGCCGAACGGGTTGGTAAAGGCAATCTGCGCCCCGGCCTCCTTGCTCGCCGCCAACTGGGAATCCGCGATCAGATTGCCCAGCGTGCCGCCCGTGCTGCTTTCGGTTGAGTTTTTGGCTGCGGGGCCTGAGATTTTGCCTACCGGCCGGGCGATCAGGCCAGCTGCATCCGCAACATATCCGGCCACATATTGCGCCACGTCGGCCCTCGGCTGAAACTGCGGGTATAGCGACGTATTCGGCGCATCACCCCGGCCGCTGGTATAGGCCACAGACTGCACGATCACGTTGTGCGCCTTCTTGGCGACGACCTTGTGCGCAACCGGATCGATGGTGAGGGTAATGTCGGTCACCAGCTTGCCGTAGACGCCGGCGCTGGTCAGCAGGATCGGCGAGCCGTCGCCACTTTGCCCGTAATTGCATACGTATTGCCAGTGCGTATGCCCGGATACCACCAGATCGACGCCCGGGTTGAGGCGGTCGAGGATGGGCTGGATTTCCCCGGTCAGTCCTTCGCAGGAATTGGGGTCCTCGGCGGTCGTCTTACCACCCTGGTGGATCAGGACGACCACGGCATCGGCCCCTTGCGCTTTCAGCGCAGGGATCGCCTTGTTGATCGCCTCCGCCTCGTCCCCGAAGGTCAGCCCGGCAAGCGCGGCGGGAGCGACAAGCGTCGGCACCGACTTGAGCGAAAGTCCGACGAAACCGATGGTGACCTTGCTCGCGCCTTGGCCAAAGGTTTTTAGCCCGGTCGCCGGAAACAGGGTGGACCCGTCCGCGTTGAACGTGCCGGCCGAAAGGTACTTGTAGCTTGCGCCCTTGAACTGCTCCAATTGGCAAGGCTGCAACCGGGCGTTCTTTTCACACCCGCCGTTCTGCAGGCGTTGCAGTTCCTTCCACCCGCGGTCGAACTCATGATTGCCAACCGCATTGAATTCAAGGCCGATGCGATTCATCACGCCGACCGCCGGTTCGTCCAGATGGAGGGACGATGCCAGTTGCGATGCGCTCGTCAGGTCGCCCGCCGCCACCACGACGTGATTGGAGTGCAGGGCCTTGATGGAATCGACTGCCGACGCAAGCCATGCCCCGCCGCCTGAGGGAACCGGGATCGCCTTGCCATCCGCTCCCGGCGCCATCACCGATGCCTTGGGCGGCTCCAGAGCGCCGTGGAAATCGTTGATGGCGATGATGCCCACCTCGACAGTGCGCGGTGCGGACGCTGCGACGGGTCCGTTCGTGGCACCAGGGGGCGTGGCGCAGGCGGCAAGCGCCGTCATCAGGGGGAGCGATAGTGCGAGGCGAAGGCGTAGGCCGGAAGTGGGACGATCTGTCATGGTAGCGCTCTATCGCAGGGGCATATGACGATCAAACGACCAATGCAGCCGTACCTTTGCGATCAGCGCACCTGATCCTCCAACGCATGCATATCGTCGTCCGATAGCCCGAAATGATGGCCGACTTCGTGGATTACGACATGGGTCACCAGGTCCTCCAGCGTGACTTCGGTCTCGCACCACTCTGCAAGCAACGGCTGCCGATAGAGCATGATGCGCGGGCGGAATTCGCCGGAGAGCCACACCGATTCGGTGTCCATCGAACGGCCATGGTATAGCCCTGTCAGGGCAAACGGATCGTCGATCTCCATAGTTCTCAGCGTTTCAGCGTTCGCGAACTCCTCAACGTGGACGGTGATCCCGTCGAGATGCTCGGCGAAGGGCGCCGGGATTCGCGCGAAGGCGGCGTGGGCGAGAGCCTCGAACTCCGCTGGTGAGGGTGGTTTTCCAAAACGGCTGCTCATGCCGCCGTCATGCCACCATCGCGCATTGCCGGTAACCTGCATTCCACATCGACTTGCCGACCTTTCTTGCGCGGATGGCGCAATTCTGCGACCAAACAAGGCATGACACCGGCGATTTTCGGCCTTTCCGGCCTGACCCTGACCGCAGACGAGCGCGCGTTTTTCCATGACGCGGACCCGGCTGGCTATATCCTCTTCGCGCGCAACGCGGAGACGCGCGAGCAGGTGCGAGCCCTCACCGACGAACTCCGCAGCATTCACGGGCGTGATCGGCTGTTCATTTCGGTGGATCAGGAAGGTGGCCGTGTCACGCGCATGAAGCCCCCGGTCTGGCCCAAATATCCCGCCGGTGAAGCGTTCGACCGGCTTTACGATCTGGCGCCCGCCAGCGCCATGGAAGCAGCGCGGGTCAATGCGCAGGCACTTGGGATGGACCTTGCCGAAGCAGGCATCACGGTCGATCTTCACCCGATGCTCGATGTCCGGCAGCCCGGCGCGCATGACATCGTGGGAGACCGCGCGCTCGGCTCCGACCCGATGCGGATCGCGGCACTCGGTCGGTCGATCCTCGATGGTTTTGCCCGGGCGGGGATCGCCGGGTGCATCAAGCACATGCCTGGCCACGGGCGCGCCATGGCCGACAGTCACAAGGAACTGCCCGCCGTCGACGCCTCCGAGGAGGAACTGGAACTGGACCTCGCGCCGTTCAAGGCGCTGGCCCATACGCCGATCGGCCTGACCGCGCATGTTCGGTACACCGCGTGGGACAAGGACAACGCAGGCACTCTTTCCCCCTTCGTGGTGGGCGAGGTGATCCGCCGCCGGATCGGGTTCGAGGGCCTGCTGCTGACCGACGATCTGGATATGGAGGCGCTGTCCGGTTCGGTACCCGACCGTGCCGCCCGCGCTATTGCCGCAGGGTGCGATATCGCGCTCAACTGCTGGGCGAAGATGGACGACATGGTCGGCATCGCCGATGTGCTCCCCGGCATGACCCCGGCCACGGCGGCACGTCTTGAAAGGGCGCTTGCTGTTCCAGCTGCGGAAGACACGCCGGACCACGCGGCGCTTCTTGCCAAGCGCGATGCCCTGCTGGCGTTGAGAGACGCCTGAGGGATGCCGCCCGATCCCGATCTCTTCGCTGGCTGGACCAATGATGGCCAGCCGCAGGCTCAGGATGATGCGCTCTACCTCGACATTGATGGCTGGGAAGGCCCACTGGACCTGCTGCTCGATCTCGCCCGGCGGCAAAAAGTGGATTTGCTGGGCATCTCCATCCTAGAACTGGTCGACGCCTATCTCACCTATATAGAGGAAGCGGAGGCTCTGCGGCTGGAACTAGCAGCCGATTATCTGGTGATGGCGGCGTGGCTGGCCTATCTGAAGTCGGCATTGCTTCTCCCGCGCGAGGAGCAGGAGGACCCAAGCCCCGAGGAAATGGCGCTCCGCCTGCAACTGCGTCTCCAGCGACTGGGCGCAATGCGGGAAGCGGCGGCGCGGCTGATGGCGCGCGATCGACTTGGCCGGGATGTGTTTGCTCGTGGCGCCCCGGAGGGGCTTCGCATCGATCGGAAATCCCGATGGCATGGCGACTGGTTCGACCTGATCCGTGCATACGGAGACGTGAAAATCCGCGCGGAACCCGTTGTCCACATGGTGCGCGAACGCATGGTCATGACGCTCGACAGCGCGATCCAGCGCGTCTCATCGATGCTGGGCGTCACGATCGAGTGGACCGAACTGCGCGCTTTCCTGCCGCCCGCGCACGATGCCTGGGCCGACCCTCGCCTTCGCCGGTCCGCCTTGGCGTCGAGTTTCGTGGCCGCGCTGGAACTGGCCCGCATCGGCAAGGCGGAGATCGCGCAGGACGTCGCCTATGGCCCCTTGCTGATGCGGGCAGCGCGACCTTGACGGCGCCTGACGATCTGATGCGCGCCGTGGAAGCGACCGTCTTCGCAGCGGAGCAGCCAATGGATGCGCGCCAGATAGCCGTCCATCTCGCGCTGGCCGATACGGCTGCCAGGGACGTCAGCCGGGCGCTGTCCGATCTGCAGCAACACTACGCCGGTCGCGGTGTACATCTGGTCGAGCGGGGCGGGCGTTGGCACTTCCAGACGGCGCCTGACCTTGCCCATCTCCTCCGCCGGGAAAAAGAAGAGCTGCGCCGCCTCAGCCGCGCCGCGACGGAAGTGATGGCGATCGTGGCGTACCACGAACCGGTCAGTCGCGCGGAGATCGAAGCGATTCGGGGCGTCCAGACAGCGCGCGGAACGCTCGATGTGCTGATGGAGGCGGGGTGGGTGCGCGCCGCTGGTCGCCGGGAAGTTCCAGGTCGCCCCGTCATCTATGCGACGACGCCGGAATTTCTCGATCATTTCGGACTGCAGTCGCTCAGAGATTTGCCCGGGGTGGATGATCTGCGGGCGGCGGGCCTGCTTGATCCGGTCGATGAGGACCAACTGGAGGCGGCACTTTCCGACCGGAATGTCCGCCCATCGGAGGACCTGAAATCTTAACCTGACGATGGTATGACGGGGGAAGGTCAGAACCATGACGGGCTGGCAAGTTACGGTCAAAGCGCCTAGATGGGGGCCGTGACGGTTGGAATCGACCGTGCTTTTTGGAGTTGAGGTTATGGGTAGCTTCTCGATCTGGCACTGGCTGATCGTTCTGGTGATCGTGCTCGTGCTGTTCGGACGCGGCCGCGTGTCGGAAATCATGGGCGATTTTGGCAAGGGCATCAAAAGCTTCAAGGATGGCATGAACGAGGAAGAGGCGAAGAAGGCCGCTGCTGCTTCCACGCCGCCCCCGCCACCGGCGCAGATCCCGGCCCAGCAGGCCGATGTCGCTCCTCCGGCGACCCCAGCACCGCAGGCCACGCCGACGCCGGCTCCCACGGCGACTGAAACCAAGAACGAACAGGTCTGAGCGGACAGGGCTGAGCCGCAATGTTCGACGTCGGCGCATCCGAACTCTTCCTGATCGTCATCGTGGCGGTCGTTGTCATCGGTCCCAAGGATATGCCGATGGCCTTGCGCACGGCTGGTCGCTGGATCGGCAAGATGCGCAAGATGTCCAACCATTTCCGGTCCGGCCTTGACGCCATGGTGCGCGAGGCCGAGCTTGAAGAAATGGAGCGGAAGTGGCGGGAGCAGAACGAGGCGATCATGAACGCCAGCCCGCAACTGCCCAGCATGCACCCCACCGCTGACGACATGCAGGCGCCGAAGACGAACGAGAACATGGTCGCGCTGCCCGATGCTGGGGAATCGGCGGACTCCCGATCGACCGATGGCACCATGCGCGAAGCGCCTCGCGAAGATTCCCGGCAGGCTGAGCTGCACCTCCCGCCTCCACCACCTTGATGCCATTCTGAGGCCACCGCCATGCAGCCGTTCCGCATAGCCGATATCGATGAAAGCCAGGCGCCGCTGCTCGATCACCTGATCGAGCTTCGCGGTCGTCTGCTGCGGGCTTTTCTGGCTTTCGCGGTTGCGTTCGCCGTTTGCTTCTACTTCGCGGGCGACATTTTCTCGTTTCTCGTGCGCCCCCTGACCGCTGCGTTTCCACCGGGCCAGGGCAAGCTGATCTACACCAAGTTGTACGAGGCCTTCTTCGTCGAAGTGAAGATCGCCATGTTCGCGGCTTTCTTCGTCAGCTTTCCAGTGATCGCCAACCAAATCTGGGCGTTCGTTGCGCCGGGCCTCTATGCCAAGGAAAAGAAGGCGTTTCTGCCGTTCCTGATCGCCACCCCGGTGTTGTTCACCATGGGCGCGGCGTTGGCCTATTACGTGGTGATGCCTACCGCCTTCCACTTCTTTCTCAGTTTTGAAGGGCAGAAGGGCGGACTTAAGTTGGAAGCGCTGCCCGGTACCGGTGACTACCTTGGGCTGGTGATGCAGTTCATCCTGGCATTCGGCATCAGCTTCCTCCTGCCGGTGCTGCTGATGCTGCTCAACCGCGCAGGGATGGTAACGCGCGCCCAGTGCGTTGCGGCGCGGCGTTACGCGATCGTCGGTATCTTCATAATCGCGGCGGTTGCAACGCCGCCCGACGTGATTTCACAGCTTCTCTTGGCGATCCCGCTGTTGATGCTGTTCGAAGGCACGCTGCTGTTGATGTGGTTCACCGAACGCCGCGACGCCAAGGAGCGTGCGGCTGAAGAAAAGGCGATCGAGAAGAACGCCGAAGCCGCCGGGCACGCCGCGGCGGAGTAGACAGGTTGCGCAGCTTCACCGCCCGTCGGCAGACACTGCGCAAACCTTGATCAGCGACTGGCTGGAGCGTCCCGCCGAACGCCGGCCTTGCCGCCATCCTGCGCCGCCGACCACGCCAGCTTGCCGCCAATCCACGTTTCCAGCACCCGCGTTGCGCGCAGTTGGTCAGGGTTGGCCATCATCGGATCGGTGTCAACAAACAGAAAATCGGCGCGATAGCCTTTGGCGATGCGGCCCAGCCGGTTTTCCGCGAACAGGGAATAGGCGGCCCCGGTGGTATAGGCGGATAGCGCCGCCTCCCGCGTCAGCACTTCCTGCGGCTGCCACCCGCCAACGGGCTGCCCATCTGCGCCTTGGCGACTGATCGCCACCGCCATCCCCACGAAGGGCCGCGTGGGTTCGACCGGCGAATCCGAACCGAATGCAAGAGTCGCTCCGGTCGCGGCGATGGACTTCCAGGCATAAGCCCCGGCAAGCCGCGTCGGCCCCAGCCGCGCCTCTGCCATCGTGCGATCGGACGCTTCATGCTGCGGCTGCATCGATGCGATCACACCGTGCCGCGCGAAGCGGGGGATGTCGGCCGGATCGACGACCTGGGCATGTTCGATCCGCCAGCGCCGATCGCCTTTGTAGGTCGCCGACAGTTCCTCGATCGCATCGAGAACGGTCGCGTTCGCTTCGTCGCCGATGGCGTGGACGGCAACCTGAAAATTGTCGATCGCGGCCCGGCTCATCAGGTTGCCGAGTTGCGTCTGGTTCATGCGCGGCAGGCCCTTGGCCTTGGGATCATCGGCATAGGGTGCCTTCAGCCAGGCACCGCGCGATCCCAGCGCACCGTCGAGGTACAGCTTGACCCCATTCATCTTCAGGCGATCGTCGTAGAGCCAGGGAGACGGACGCGGCCCGCCGATCAGGTTCATCGCGTCGATACCCGCCGCGTACGACACGATGCGAACGCGCAGACCTCCGCCATCGGCAGCGCGGCGGAACGATTGCCAATCCTCGATCGTGGTGCCCATGTCCGCCACGGTCGTGACGCCGGAGGCAAGCAGCGCCAGTTGCGCCTCGCCCAGCGCCGTGTCGCGATCCTCGGGACGGGGCTGCGGCATTTTCGATTCGATCAGCGACGTCGCAGCATCGACGAATACGCCGGCGGGTGCTTTCCCCGGACCCCTGATGATGACCCCGCCCGCAGGATCAGGCGTGGCCGCCGTGACGCCTGCGGTGGAGATGGCGGCAGAGTTCGCCCAGCCTGAGTGGCCGTCCACCCGCATGAGCCAGGCAGGCTTGCCCCCCGTCACCTGATCCAGTTCGGCGGCGGTGGGCATGCGGTCCATCCCCCACTGCGCCTGGTTCCATCCAGTGCCCAGCACCCACGGCGCGTCCGGATGCGCGGCGACCCACGCGGCCACGCGTGACAGCGCTTCGTTCAGGGATTTGGCGGGCGACAGGTCCAGGGTCATCTTGGCGAACCCGGTGGCCATCACATGCGCATGGGCATCGATCATGCCGGGCACGACGATGCGGCCCTTGCCGTCCACCTGATAATCGACCTTCTTTGGCCGCTTCTCACCGCGATGGAAAACCTGCAGCACGGTGCCGTCGGGCGCGATCAGGAAGCCGTCGAACCGCTCCACCCCGCCCCGACCATCGGGGGTGAGGCCCTCCACGTTATCGACAAGCACGTCGGCGAGCGCGGGCGCGGTCAGAGCCGTGCCGGTCAGCAGCGCGATGGCTGCCGCAATGGTATGCTTCACTTCTTGCCCTTCTTCGGGAGGCGCTTGATGATCGCGCTGGTATCCAGGCGGCCGCCGCCCTGTGCCTGTACTTCGGAAAAAAATTGATCGACGAGCGCCGCCACAGGCAAGGACACGCCAAGGCCGCGTCCTTCTTCCAGGCTGAGGCCAAGATCCTTGCGCATCCAGTCGATCGCAAAGCCGAAGTCGAATTCGTCGGCGTCCATCGACGTCCAGCGATTGTCCATCTGCCAGGACTGCGCCGCGCCGCCGGATATCGCTTCGTAGACCTTGCCCATGTCCAGATGCGACGCCTGGGCAAAGCGCACCGCTTCCGCCAGCGCCGCCACGTTGCCGGCGATGCAGATCTGGTTGGCCATCTTGGCGATCTGGCCGGAGCCGGGCTTGCCGACATGGACGATGCGGCTGGAATAGGCCTCCATGATGGGCCGCGCCGCTTCGATCGCGTCGTCGCGACCGCCGCACATCAGGGTCAGCGTGCCCTTTTCGGCGCCGATCTGCGATCCAGTCATCGGCGCGTCGACGCAATGGATCTTGAGGTCGCGCGCTTCCACCGAGATCTGGCGGGCGATCCGCGCCGATACGGTAGTGTGATCGATGAAGACGCCGCCCTTCTTGAGCATGCGGAAGACGCCGTTGGGCCCGAGCACCACGTCGGCCAGATCATCGTCGTTGCCCACGCAGGTGATCACGATGTCGGCATCCTGCGCCGCGTGCGCCGGGTTGGCAGCGATGCGATGGGCGAGGCCCGGATTGTCGTCCCGCCACTTGCGCGCACGTTCGGGCGAGCGATTGTATATGGTCAGCTCGTGCCCGGCTTCGGCGATGTGCCGCGCGATCGCGCCGCCCATCGTGCCCAAGCCAAGGAAGGAGACCTTGCGCCGTTCTGTCGTGCTGTCGTTCATGCGAGCTTTCTAGCGCCTTTTGGTCAAAAGCAAACCGTTCAGGCACGTTCCGATGGGTGACCACACTTTCATTTCGTCCCCTTTTCCGGTAGGCGCGCCGGTTATGGAACAGACTTTGCGCAACATCGCTCCCGGGGCTCTTGAAGATGTCCCGTTGACCGCAGCCGACGTTCGCGCGGCGGCGGAGCGAATTTCGGGCAAAGTGGTGCGCACCCCCACGCTCTACAGCTCCACGCTGAGTTCGATCACTGGCGCGGATATCTGGCTCAAGTTCGAAAACCTGCAGTTCACCGCCGCCTACAAGGAACGCGGCGCCCTCAATGCGCTGTTGCTGCTTCCGGAAGAGCGCAAGGCGCGCGGCGTGATCGCCGCATCGGCCGGCAACCACGCGCAGGGGTTGAGCTATCACGGCACGCGGCTTGGCGTGCCCGTCACGATCGTAATGCCCAAGACCACGCCTACCATCAAGGTGATGCAGACCGAAAGCGTGGGCGGCAATGTCGTGCTGGAAGGGGAAAGCTTCGATGAAGCCTATGCCCACGCCCGCAAGCTGGAGGTGGAGCGGGGGCTGACCTTCGTCCATCCGTTCGACGATCCGCATGTCGCCGCCGGGCAGGGTACCGTGGCGCTGGAAATGCTCGAGGACGTGCCTCAGCTGGATACGCTGGTGCTCCCGGTTGGCGGCGGCGGGCTGTCGTCGGGCATGGGCACCGTGGCGCGGGATATCAATCCTGACATCCGGCTGGTGGGCGTGGAAGCGCAGCTTTACCCGTCGATGTACAATCTGCTCAAGGGCACCAACCTGCCGATCGGCGGGGACACGCTGGCCGAAGGCATCGCCGTGATCGCCCCGGGTCTGATGACCTCCAAGGTGCTGCGTTCGCTGCTGGACGAGTTCCTCCTGGTGAGCGAGCCGCAGATCGAAAGCGCGCTGGCCCTGCTGCTGCAGATCGAAAAGACACTGGTCGAAGGGGCAGGCGCGACCGGCCTCGCCGCCGTGATCGCCAACCGTGAGCTGTTCGTCGGGCGCAAGGTCGGCCTGGTGCTGTGTGGCGGCAACATCGACACCCGGCTGCTGGCGAATGTCCTGCTGCGTGACCTCGCCCGGTCGGGTCGGTTGGCGCGGCTGCGGATCGGTCTGCAGGATCGTGCGGGGGCGTTGTTCAAGGTCGCCAAGGTGTTCCACGAGCACAACGTCAACATCATCGAGGTCTTCCACCAGCGCATCTTTACGCATTTGCCGGCAAAGGGCCTGGTGACGGAGATCGAGTGCGAAGCGCGGGACAAGGCGCAACTCGCTGCTTTGGTTTCGGCACTGCGGCGCGAAGGTTACGAAGTGAAGCAGGTCGAAACCGAGTAAGCTATCGGGCGTTGCTTTGGTGGGACGCCTTAGGCTAGCGCAAAAGGTAACACTTCGACTGCCTCTGCGACCCGGATTGGCACAGGCCAGTGCGGTTGCCGCCGATCTGACGCGAATTCGCTGCGGGTCGATCGGATATTGTGCTTAATTGGCTGGCGCGATGGGGTGTCGCCATGCATATTTCGGGACAGCGACGGACTGAGCGCCGGACACAACGCAAAAAGGAAGACTAAGCGCCGTGACGGCTCCGGTTCGATTTCCACGATTTTTCGTAACGAGCCCGGCGCCGTGTCCGTATCTGCCTGGACGGAGCGAGCGCAAGGTGTTCACCGAGCTCAAGGGCCCTCATGCGGATTCGCTGAACGATGCCCTTGGGCGGATCGGCTTCCGCCGCAGCCAGACGGTTGCGTATCGGCCGTCCTGCCTGGATTGTAATGCCTGCGTTTCGGTCCGCGTCGTTGCCAATGAATTCGTCGCGTCTTCCACACAGAAGCGTACGCTGAAAAGCCATTCGGATCTGGTCGCCACCGTGTGCCGTCCGTGGTCCACCAGCGAGCAGTTCGATCTGCTGCAACGATACCTCTCCGTCCGCCATCCCGAAGGTGGGATGACGACGATGGACGAGGTTGATTTCGCCGACATGGTCGAACACACCCCGGTGACGAGTTACGTGATCGAGTATCGCGAACCGTCACGGGGGGATACGCCCGGCCGCCTCGTCGGCGCATGCCTGACCGATCGGCAGTGCGATGGATTGTCGATGATCTACTCGTTCTACGATCCCCATCATGAGGATCGGCAGGGCCTGGGCAACTACATCATCCTCGATCACATCCGCCGCGCCAACGAGATGGGATTGACCTACGTCTACCTTGGCTACTGGGTCGAAGGGTCGCCGCGCATGCAGTACAAGGTGCGCTATCGCCCCATGGAAAAGCTCGGACGTTCGGGCTGGGAGCGGATTGGCCCGGCGGATCAGGATCGACTGATCGCCGCCGCCGTCGCGACCCCGCGTGGTCCAGATGACGCGTCCGGTACGAAGGACGGTATGTCAGCCATCGCCAAGGGCTGATTTCACCGCATCTCAGGCGGCGTATAGTTTAGCTTCCTCCGCGCGGCGGGATCGCAAGCCGTTCATCGGTTTGCCGTCGTTGTAGATCCAGCGCGCAAATTCCCTCTCAGCCGCGGCGAACTGCCCCTGCTTGTGCAATCGACCTAGGCTCGATTGGGCGACAGCGCCGGTGTTGTAGTGAAATGAAACCAGCGCATCGAACTGGTTCGGCGTCGCTGCTGCGCCATTCAGGAAGCGCGCGACCTCCTGCACATATCGTTCCACGTCCGCGGCAAAGCGGGCGTCGCACTGCTCCTGCGTCCACACCAGTCCTTCGCGTATGTCCGGCCCGGTGGATCCCCAGCCGATCGTCCATGGCGTGCCATCTTGGCTACCGGGATCAGGGTAGGCGTCGAACCGACCGTCGGGACGCCGCTTGGCGCACCCCTCCCACTTCTTGATAAGCGCCATCCCGGCACCGCCTAGTCGAAGCGGTGCCGGCTGGTCGTTGGAGGAGAGCGGGAGACTGAGATCAATCGCCCGGTCGAGCGTATCGACTTCTGTCTGATCGAACGGGCGGCCCAGCATCCCGCGCACGGCGTCGAAGATCGGCTTGCGGTTCATGAAGGCTCCTGTGCTGGTTGGATGACGATGGCGGAACGGCGTCCGCGCCACTGCAAAATATCCAGCCCATACGTTGTAGGAAACCTATTTGGTTCATTGGTAGCCTTGCCGCAAACGAAAGGGCGCCCGGATTGCTCCGGACGCCCCTCTCGGCGAACTGGTCGCCAGTCTCTGACGGATCAGAGGCTGTAGTACATGTCGAACTCGACGGCCGACGGCGTGGTTTCCCAGCGCAGCACTTCGGGCCACTTGAGTTCGAGGTAGGCTTCGATCTGGTCTTCGGTGAACACGCCGCCTTCGAGAAGGAAGGCATGGTCGGCCTGAAGGCTGTCCAGAGCTTCGCGCAGCGAACCGCAGACGGTCGGCACTTCGGCGAGTTCAGCGGGCGGCAGATCGTACAGGTTCTTGTCCATCGCTTCGCCCGGATGGATCTTGTTCTTGATGCCGTCGAGGCCAGCCATCAGCAGCGCGGCGTAGCACAGGTACGGGTTGGCCATCGCGTCCGGGAAGCGGAATTCGACGCGCTTCGCCTTTTCACCGGCACCGTAAGGGATACGGCACGAAGCGGAACGGTTGCGCGCCGAGTAGGCGAGCAGAACCGGCGCTTCGTAACCCGGTACCAGGCGCTTGTAGCTGTTGGTGGTCGGGTTGGTGAAGGCGTTGAGGGCCTTGGCGTGCTTGATGACGCCGCCGATGAAGTACAGGCACATGTCGGACAGGCCAGCATAGCCGTTACCGGCGAACAGGGGCTTGCCGCCATCCCAGATCGAGATGTGCGTGTGCATGCCGGAACCGTTGTCCTTCATGATCGGCTTGGGCATGAACGTGGCGGTCTTGCCGTATGCCTGCGCGACCATCCACACGACGTACTTGTAGATCTGCATGCGGTCGGCGGTCTGCACCAGGGTGCCGAACGTCAGGCCGAGTTCGTGCTGTGCAGCAGCCACTTCGTGGTGGTGCTTGTCGCACGGCAGGCCCATTTCGAGCATGGTGGTGACCATCTCGGCGCGGATGTCGGTAGCCGAATCGACCGGAGCGACGGGAAAATAGCCGCCCTTGGCGCGCGGGCGGTGGCCCAGGTTGCCGGTGTCGTACGACTTGTCGGTGTTGCCCGGCAGTTCGATGTCGTCGATCTTGAAGCCGTTGCCGTCGTAGCCGTCGTAGAACTTCACGTCATCGAACATGAAGAATTCGGCCTCGGGGCCGACATACACGGTGTCGCCGAAGCCGGCCGACTTGACGAACGCTTCGGCGCGCTTGGCGGTCGAGCGGGGATCGCGGGCGTAGAGTTCACCGGTCGAGGGCTCGACGATGTCGCAGAACAGGATCAGCATCGGCGTGGCCGAGAACGGATCGGTGTAGACCGCGTCCAGGTCGGGCTTCAGGATCATGTCGGATTCGTTGATGGCCTTCCAGCCTTCGATCGACGAACCGTCGAACATGAGGCCGTCTTCCAGCTCATCCTCGCCAAGAACCGACGAAACCATGGTCAGGTGCTGCCACTTGCCCTTGGGGTCGGTGAAACGCAGGTCTACCCACTCGATTTCCTCGTCCTTGATCTTTTTCAGGACGTCCTTTGCACTAGCCATTGTCTTGGTTCTCCAGCGTAACTCTTCCGATCCCGAAAGAGGATAAAGGGTGATTGATCAGGAATTACCGGTCGAAATTGGTTCGGCCTGGTTGCTATCAGGGTTCAGAGTGCGTCGTCGTCCCGTTCGCCAGTGCGAATCCGCACTGCGGTTTCCACGGGCACGACGAAGATCTTGCCATCGCCGATCCGGCCGGTCTGCGCGGCGTCGGCGATCGCTTCCACGACGCGGTCGGCCAAGGCATCGGGCACCACCACCTCAAGTTTCACCTTGGGCAGGAAATCGACGACATACTCGGCGCCGCGATAGAGTTCGGTGTGGCCCTTCTGGCGGCCGAAGCCTTTCGCTTCCGTGACGGTGATCCCGGACACGCCAACTTCGTGAAGGGCTTCCTTCACTTCGTCCAGCTTGAACGGCTTGATGATGGCTTCGATCTTCTTCACGCCTGACTGAACCCCTGCATCTAACCCGGACTGCTTGTCGAAGAGACGTCCAGTCCGGGAACCGAATGCCTCGCGCGCGAATTCCATCAAGAATCGTGCCAATGCGATTGGCGGTGTCCTAGGCCAACCACGCGCCTGCGGAAAGACCGGAATCGCGCCAATTCACCGTGTCGCGACGGGCCGTTGCAAAGCGTTAGTCAAACGGTAAGCAAGTTTTGTTCAAACTTCAGGCAACCACTGCCTGAAAAATGTGCAGCAGCCTTAAAGACGCAATCCTGCGGTTTCTTCGACCCCGGCCATAATGTTGAGGTTCTGCACCGCAGCGCCGCTCGCACCCTTGCCGAGGTTGTCGAGCATGGCGACGAGGCGCGCCTGGCTGCCGTCCTTCGCGGCCATGACGCGCAGCGTCAGCGTATCGGTGGGTTCCATCGATGCGCGCAGCAGCAATTCATCGGGCTGGTCGTCGATGACCTTTACGATCGTGCTGCCGGCATAAAAATCGTTCAGAGCGGCGCGCAGGTCGTCGGGGCGTCCGGCGGCGGGCATCATGGAAAGGTGCAGCGGCACTTCCACCAGCATGCCGCGATGCGCAGGCACGACGGCGGGCGCAAAGATCGGCGCGTGCGCGAGGCCGACGTGAACCTGCATTTCGGGGACGTGCTTGTGGCCCAGCGCCAGCCCATAAGCGCGGAAGGCGATGTCCGCGTCTTCCTCGTAACGGGCGATCAGGGCCTTGCCGCCGCCGGAATAGCCGGAGACGGCATGGCAGACATAAGGCCAATCGGCCGGCAGCAGGCCTGCGCGCACGAGCGGTGCCAGCAGCGCGATGAAGCCGCTGGGGTAGCAGCCAGGATTGCTGACCCGTTTGGCCGACGCGACGGCATCATGGCCGATCACTTCGGGGAAGCCATAGGTCCAGTCAGCCGCGGTGCGAAAGGCGGACGATGCGTCGATCACGCGGGTCTTCTCGCTGCGGATCATACCGACCGCGGACTTTGCAGCGTCGTCCGGCAAGCACAGGATCACGAAATCGGCGTCATTCAGCGCTTCGGCACGAGCGGCGTCGTCCTTGCGGCGATCATCGCTCAGGATCACGAGATCGAATTCGCTGCGATCGGCAAGACGCTCGGCGATTTCCAGGCCGGTCGTCCCGGCGGCACCATCGATGAATACAGATTGGGTCATCAGGCTTGCCCCTCGGTATCGGCGGCAGTCAGTTGGGACAGGGCGACATACCCCACCGGGCCGTCCTCTTCCAGCTGGCCCCAGGCCCATTGGCCCGAAATGTCGAGCACGTTGAACACGGCGTTGGCGGGCAGGTCCTGAATGGCGGGCGCATCGTCGCGACCATTGGCGCGCAGGACCGCGTTACCACGCACCAGGCGCGGCATCGGCGCGGCGTAGTGCGGCACGAAATAGAGGCCGGCCAACTTGATGTGAGCCAGGTCACCACGGACCGGCAGGCATCCAGGATCCGCGCGCACGCTCGGCCCGGTCATGGCAAGCATGCCTTCGGTCCGGGAAGGGCGAGTATACGAATCCACGAGGCTCAACGTCGGTACGTCTCCAAAGGCAAAGATGCGCGCGCCTAGCGGAGTCACGATGGGATCGCAAGTTCAGGCATAGCGGGCCTTGAGCATATGCCAGGCCGCGCGCAGTCCCAAAGCGTCGCCGCCCTTGGGGCGTCCGGGCTTGCCGGCTGGCCGCCAGGCGAACGTATCGAAATGCGCCCAGTCCAGTCCCTTGGGCACGAACCGGTCGAGGAACAGCGCGGCGGTGCTCGCGCCAGCAAATCCGCTGGAACCGGCGTTGTTGATGTCTGCGATGTCGGACTTCAGATATTCGCGATACCCTTCGTAGAGCGGCAGGCGCCAGCACGGATCGTCCACCGCCAATCCGGCGGCGAGCAGCGCCTCGGCGGTGGCGTCGGTCCGGGCGAACAGAGCGGGAAGGTCCGGCCCCACCGCCACGCGCGCCGCACCGGTGAGGGTTGCGAAATCGATGACGAGTTCGGGATCGTTCTCGCCCGCGCGGGTCAGCGCATCGCCCAGGATGAGGCGGCCTTCCGCGTCGGTATTGCCGATTTCCACCGAAATGCCCGCTCGGCTGCGCAGCACGTCGCCGGGGCGAAAGGCATTGCCCGCGATGGCATTTTCGACTGCCGGGATCAGCAGGTGCAGGCGCACTTTCAGCCCTTGGCTCATGATCAGGCGACCCAGGGCCAGGGCATGAGCGGCGCCGCCCATGTCCTTTTTCATAAGCAGCATCCCGGACCCGGGCTTGATGTCGAGGCCACCCGAATCAAAGCAGACGCCTTTGCCGACGATGGCGATGCGCGGATGCTTGGGGTCACCCCATTCCAGTTCGATCATGCGCGGCGCGTGGGAGCGGCCCGCCGCCCGGCCCACGGCGTGGACCATGGGAAATTCGCTTTCCAGCATGTCGGCACGGGTCACGCGGATGTCGGCGCGGAACGCCGTGTGCAGGCTTTCCGCTTCGGCTTCCAGCTGGGCAGGCCCCATGTCTTCGGCAGGCGTATTGACCAGATCGCGCACCAGCATCACCGCTTCTGCTTCCGCGCAGATGACGTCGATGGCTTTTGCCTCGGTGGTCAGGAGCACGCGGGGTCCGGTGTCGGAGGCATCCGACTTGTAGCGATCGAAGCTGTACTGGCCCAGGATCCAGCCCAGTAGGGCGGGGCCGGGCTCGCCGCCTACACAGCGATATGTGCCGGGCGGGAGGCCCTCGGCGACTTTGGCGAGGCACCAGGTCGATAAGGACGCGATGTCAGACACGCCCGCCGCCGCGCTCCATTCATCGCCATCGGCAATGATCGCCAGCTGACCGGCATCGCCGGTAAAGCGCTGCGCGGTAAGGGCGGCGCGCTGGGAGGCGTTCAGTCCCTTGAGGAATTTCTCAAGCCCGTCACCCGCGTCACCTTTGCTGATCAGGTGGAGGGAAATGGCCTTTTGGCCACGATCGGGCTGGATCAATGCGTTCTTGTCGCTCATGCCGCGAATCTCTAGCCTTCCCATGAGCCTGAGTGCGAGAGGAATTTTAATGCGGTACGGCGGTTGGGTTGCAGTTCTGGCGATGACGCTGGCGGGATGCGGCAGTTCGGACGACCCGACACCGCAGCCGGTGCAAAGCGCGGTGGCGGTAGAGGAAGCAGACGACGTACCTTCCGAAGCACCCACCGAGGTCGCTCCGCCCGCGCAGGGTCGTTCGGAAAAGGACGAGAACGACCTCTACCAGTTCGCCTATTCCTACCCCGACGCCGCAGCGGCCATCCCGGCCTTGAAGACCATGCTCGACCGCCGTTTGAACGCGGCGAAGGCCGACTTGGTCTCGTCGGCCCGCAGCGGGCAGGAAGAAGCGAAGAAAAGCGATTTTCCCTATCACGCCTACGCCCGCCAGACGGAATGGAAGGTTGTTGCCGATCTGCCTGACTGGCTGTCCCTCTCATCCCAGTTCTACGAATTTTCCGGCGGGGCGCACGGCATGACCACCAGCGATTCGCTGGTCTGGGACCGGCGCGCCGATACCGCTCGCAAGCCGATGGACATGTTCACCGGGGCAGCGGCGCTGCGCACGGCGATCCAGCAGCCCTTCTGCGCCGCGCTGGACCGGGAGCGGGCCAAGAAGCGCGGCGCACCGGTGCAACCGGGAAGCGGCCAGATGTTCACGGAATGCATCGACCCTGCCGCGCAGACATTGATCCTGGGATCGACGAACGGGCGCACATTCGACCGCATCGGCATCCTCGTCGCCCCGTATGAAGCTGGGCCCTACGCGGAAGGCAGCTATGAAGTGACCCTGCCGGTAACGGGCCGAGTGATGGCGGCGCTGAAACCGCAGTATCGCACGGCGTTCAGCACCCAGCCATAGGTGGCGAGGGCAAATCCAATCGCCGGGTTCCGCCGTATTGCGGACCTTTGTAATTGCAGGCAATCCCTGCGCGTGAGTGACTTCCTCAAGCGTGCCTTAAGGTTCTTTGGTCTGCTAGCCAGTCTGCCGTTCAGCGTTAGTTTTGTTAGCGCTTGGCAGGAAGCTTTGGGTTTTATTCTATTCCTTTTCGCAATACCGCTACTTCCGTTGACCCTCATATTCGGATCAATTATCTGGTTCGTACGCGGTATTACATTTTCAAAAGAAATAGAAGTATTAGGGGGCAGGGTGGTTGTGATTTTTGCGACGCCGGTACTTCTCCTGTGTACTATAGTTTTATTATGGCCATCGTTATTTTCCGGTCAGTATTTGGGCACTATGTCACGTTTATTCTTGAACTACAGCCATTACGAGCAAATAGTTGCAAGCGTGAAAGTTCGCAAAAAAGCGGCTTGGTATGCAGTTGACGACGGCGTCACTTACTCGGTGGATGTCGGACCGCCGGTTCGGGTGGCTTTCAATCCCGCAGGCTTCCTCGATAACTGGTCAGGCATCATTTACGACCCGACAGGTGATGTGATGCTTGCAGATGGCTTCAACCCTGTAACCGGGAAATTCCTTGCCCCAGACAGAGTAACCAAGCTTTTTGACGGCGACTTGGTAGATTGTAGCCATCTCTGGGGTGATTATTATCGCTGCTCCTTCACTTAGGGTACGCTTCTCACCAATTCTTGCGACCCCACTTAACCCCTCAGTCTGTCCGCACGACCAAGACGGCGTCCGTCCCGATCTCGCAATTCGTGATTCAATGCGCTATGTTGGCACCATGACAGAATACCAGATCGTTGAACCCGGGCAGGAAACGCTGCTGCGCGATGGCACTATCAAGCTGCATGGCCCGGATGGTTTTGAAGGTATGCGGCGTGCCGGGCAGCTGGCGGCGCGCATCCTTGATGAGATTGCGCCGATGGTGCAGCCGGGCGTCACCACGGCGGCGATTGACGACAAGGTTCGTGAGTTGACGCTGGATGGCGAGGCGGTTCCGGCGACGCTTGGTTATCGTGGCTATGCGCATTCGTGCTGCATTTCGATCAACCATGTGGTGTGCCACGGCATTCCATCGGAAAAGACGCTCAAGGACGGGGACATCGTCAATATCGATGTGACGCCGCTGCTGGACGGCTGGCACGGTGATTCCAGCCGCATGTATCTGGTCGGCGATGTGCCGCTGAAGGCTCGCCGCCTGGTGGAAGTGACCTACGAATGCCTGATGATCGGCATCGCGCAGGCCAAGCCGGGTAACCGGGTGGGCGACATTGGCGCGGCGATCCAGGAATATGCAGAGGCGAACCGCTACGGCGTTGTCCGCGAATTCTGCGGGCATGGCCTGGGCCGCCTGTTCCACGACGCTCCCGAAGTGGTGCACGCCGGGCGTCCGGGCACCGGTCCATTGCTGAAGCCGGGTATGTTCATGACGATCGAGCCGATGATCAACCTTGGCAAGCCGCCGGTGAAGATGCTGGCCGATGGCTGGACGGCAGTAACGCGCGATAAGTCCCTGTCGGCACAGTTCGAACACTCCATCGGCATCACCGAGGATGGGTGCGAGATCTTCACCACCAGCCCCAAGGGCCTGCACAAGCCGCCTTACGTCTGAGGCTCCATCGGGGCGAGCGCCGGATCTTCAGAAAGAGATCACCGCCTCGCCGATGGCATTCCATATCTCGTCCAGCTGATCGTCCGTGATGCAATAGGGCGGCATTACATAAACGGTGTTGCCCAGCGGGCGCAGCAGGATGTCGCGCTCGCGGAAGAAGGCCATCAACTCCGGCGCAAGGTTGTCCATGTAGCCCCCGCTGCCCAGGGTCTTGAGATCGATGGCGGCGATCGTGCCCATCGCGCGCGGGTTGTCGAAATGGCAGAAGCGGGCGAGTTTTTCCAGCCACGCCGCCTGTCGTGATGCAAGGTCGGCCACGCATTCCATGACCGGCTCCTCGCGCCAGATGTCCAGATTTGCCGCCGCCGCCGCGCAGGCCACCGGATTGGCGGTGTAGCTGGACGAGTGGAAGAACATGCGCGCCCGGTCGCTGGACCAGTGCGCGGCGAATATCGGTTCGGTGGCCATCGTCACCGCCAGCGGCATCGCGCCGCCGGTCAGCCCTTTGGACAGGCACAGGATATCCGGGACAATCCCGGCCTGCTCGCACGCCAGCAGGGTGCCGGTGCGGCCCCATCCGGTCATCACCTCGTCAGCAATGAACAGGACGCCGTGCCGCGCGCAGATGTCGCGCATCGCTTTCAATGTGGTCGCCCCGTACATCAGCATGCCGCCTGCGCCGAGCACCAGCGGCTCGACGATCAGCGCGGCGGTGTCGCTTTGCCGACACAGGGCGTCGAGCGCGTCGAGCGTCTCCTGTTCCGCCCCGGCAGCTGGGAAAGGGATGCGCCCCACATCGAACAGCAGCGGCTCATACGCCTGATTGAACACGCCGCGCGCGCCGACCGACATCGCGCCGATGGTGTCCCCGTGGTAGGAATGCTCCATCACGATGATGCGGTGCCGCTGCTCCCCGCGGGCATGCCAGTATCCCAGCGCCATTTTCAGCGCGACTTCGATGCTGGTGGAGCCGGAATCGGAAAAGAACACCCGCGTCAGTTCCGGCGGCATGATGGCCGTCAGCCCGGCGGCGACCCGTTCCGCCGGTTCATGCGTCCATCCCGCAAAGATGATCTGATCGAGGTGCCGCGTCTGCCCGGCAATGGCGTCCATGATGCGCGGGTGGCAGTGGCCGTGCGTGGTGACCCACCACGACGATATGGCATCGATGACCCGTCGCCCGTCCGCCGTATGCAGCAGCGCGCCCTGGGCATGGGTGACGAGCGGGATCGGTTCTCCCAGACCATGCTGGGTGAAGGGGTGCCAGATCGGCGATGCGGCAGGGGGCAGGGTCACGCAAAATCCTCCAGCCGGAACGCAGCGGCGAACGCGTTGCGCAGCGTGTCGGGCGTCAGCGGATCAAGGCGGGGCAAGCGGCCCAATCGCTGGACGCCGCCCATCGCGCAGATCGTGGCTTCGCTATCTTCCACCTCGTCCCCCACGAATGCCACGCCGATGATCGGGACGGAGCGCGCCCGCAGCGCCTCGATCGACAGCAGCGTGTGGTTGATGGTCCCAAGCTGGGTTCGCGCAACCAGCACTACCGGCGCGGACCACCGTGCGAACTGATCGGCGTAGGTCTCAGACCGGGAAATCGGCACCAGCACGCCGCCTGCACCTTCGACCACCAGCGGCCCGTCGATCGTCGGCAGCGCCAGCCGTGCCGGGTCGATCGCGACGTTATCCAGCTCCGCCGCGCGATGTGGGGAGCAGGGCGTGGCAAGCCGATACGCCTCAGGCAAAATGCGCGAGGAGGTCAGGCCGGAGAGGAAAGCGACGCGCTGCGCGTCGGTCCCGTCATCATCGATCCCGGCCTGCACCGGCTTCCAATAATGGCCTTGCAGCGCCCCCACCAGCCCGGCGGCGAATACGGTCTTGCCAATGCCGGTGTCGGTTCCGGTGACGATGATGGAGCGCGGCGATGTCATGCGCCGTCACCTAGCGCGGCGCAGGTGGCAGGTCACCACCCGGTACGTGACTTCGCATCCGCTTTGGGCAAAACGATCCATGACCCGGCGCATCTGACCGGGTGACAGCGGACGGTGGCCGGGGTGCGATGTGCCTGCTCCTATCGCCTTGAGGGCACGAACGAACGCGCGCGGATCGGCATGCCGCTCGACATGATCCTCGACCGTCAGCGATTGGGGCGCGAGCGTTTCGAACGCCGCCACAGGGGCAAACCGGGGGGTGCCGGGCACGATGCCTTCCGCCTCATGCGCTGCCCGCCATTGCGAGAAGCTGCCGGGCGCCAGCGTGGTGACGACCAGATGGCCGCCAGGTGCCAGCCATCGCGCCATGCGGGCAAGAGCGGCGGGAGCATCGTCGAACCACTGCACGGCAAGGCTTGAGCCAATCAGATCGAACGGTCCACCTTCCGGCACGCCGCGTTCCCCGTCCAGAACGGCGAAGGTGGTGTTCCGGCCCTGCCTGAGACCCTCTAGCCGCGTGCGGCAGCGATCCACCATTTCGGGGGCGATATCGGTGATGAGCCAATCCCCATCAATGCCGGCCTCGATCAGTGAGGTGGTGAGAAACCCCGTCCCGCAGCCGATCTCCAGAACGCGCGGCATCGCAGGCAGATCGAGCGCGGCGATGCGTTGGGCCAGCATTGCCGCAACCTCGCGCTGGATGCGGGCATGGCCATCGTAGTCGGGCGCGGTCGCGAAGGCCCGCCGGACGCGGTCGCGCTGGTTCATCGGGAGAGTGCCGCCATCATGTCGCGAACCGCAGCGGCACAGGCGTGCGGGTTCTCGACCGGGAGCAGGTGGCCGCAGTCGGGCAGCTCGATGCGGTCGGCGCGGGGAAGAGTGGCAGCCCGCATGTCGGTGGGCAGCAGCGGATCACGCCCGCCGTGCAGGGTGACGATCGGAACGCTGGTGGGGGAAAGATCGGTCGCGCGCAGACGCAGGAGGTCGGACTTGAGCGGAGCGGCGTCGATGGTGCGGAACGGTTCCTCGCAACCGCACAGGCGCCGGAAGTCCGACAGCACCTTTTCGGGCTGCGTTTCGAAGCGGAGCACCATCCGGTCGAGCACGCGCTGCGGCACACCGGGCTTGCCTTCGTTGGCCACAAAGCGGTCGAAGCCGTTGATCGCCACGATGCCCACCAGCCCGGCCGGGGGCGCCGCCAGGACCCGCATGGTCCCGAAGGAATGGGTGACGGCCACGCATGGTCCCTCCACGATGGGGGAGGCGGGCGGGCCGAAGTAGCCGCGATCGTCGATCACTTGCGGCCATTCGCTCAGCAGCGCGGCCAGCGGCTGCCAGAAATGACGATCGAACCCCCAGCCGTGCGCGAACAGCAGCTTCATGCGCCAGCGCGTCCGATCGCCGCGATCATGGCCAGCAACCGGTCAATATCGTCCCGCGAATGCCCGGCACGCAAGGCCAGCCGCAGCCGGCTGGTTCCCGGCGGAACCGTTGGCGGACGGATGGCGGAAGCGAGGAAGCCGTGGGTTTCCAGCGCTGATGATAACGCCATCGCGTCCTGTTCCGCCCCGATGATGGCGGGCACGATCTGCGTTGAAGACGCCCCGTGATCGATGCCGAGCCGTGACAGCCCCGCCCGCAGGTGATCGCCCAATGCGGCCAGATGCGCGCGCTCCGCTTCCATCGTGGGCACGAGGTCCAGCGCCGCGTCGATGGCGCCGAGAACGGCGGGCGGCGGCGCGGTGGTGAAGATGAAGCCGCTGGCCGCGTTCGTCAGGTAATCGATCAGCACCCGCGATCCCGCGACATACGCGCCGAAGCCGCCGAGCGCCTTGCTGAACGTGCCCATGACCAGATCGACGCGGCCGGGCGTCAACGCCGTCAAGCCGCGACCTTCGGCGCCGAGAACGCCCGTCGCGTGGGCCTCGTCCACGAAGAGAGCTGCGTCGTGACGTTCGGCGATCGCCGCCAGCCGCTCCATGTCGACGCGGTCGCCGTCCATCGAAAAGACGCTTTCGGTCAGGATTAGGCGGGCCGGGGCGTCCGCCCCTTTCGCTGCCAGCAGTCCCTCCAGATGGTCCAGGTCGTTATGACGGAACCGGTGCTGGCGGACACCGGACATGGCGATACCTGCGTGCATGCTGGCGTGGATCAGGCGGTCGGTGAACAGGGCGGCACCGGGCATAGCGGCCAGCAGGGCGGGGATCACGGCAGCGTTCGCCTGCCACCCGCTGGCAAAGATCAGCGCCGCCTCGCAGTGCTTGAATTCGGCAATGCGCGCCTCGAGCGCAAGATGCGCCCCACTGGTACCCGTCACCAGCCGCGACGAGCCTGATCCGGCCCCGTACCGCGCGGCCCATGCGCCTGCTCGCTCCGTCAGCAACGGATGGCGCGCCAGGCCGAGATAATCGTTGCTCGAAAAATCGAGTAACTCTCGACCGTCGCGTTCCACCAGTCCGCCGGGCAACAGGGCGCTGGGCCGCAGAATGCGGCGCTGGCCCGCGCCCTCGATCCGGGACAACGCCGTTGCAAGAAGGGAATCGAGCCTACTCATCGCGCGTGCGGTATGGCATGGCGCGCCCGGGCACAATGGCCGGAACGCAGCGGCCGATCAGGGTGTGAACATCGGGCGCAGGACCTTTAAGCGCGACCGGGCGTTGTTCTCTTACGATAACAAGAAAGTCGGGTGCCCTTTGAAACGCATTGCCCTTTGCCTCCCCTTCCTGATGACCGTCGCTGCATGCGGATCGCGCGACGACCAGCCGGCTCCTGCGCCCAAGGACGTCGCGGAAAAAGCAGTCGCGGGCGACACCCTGGCGTTTGCAGACGCCCCCGGCGGCGGCGAAACCGAGGCGGCGGACAGCCTGATCATGCGTGCTCAGGTCGCGCTGGATCAGGCGGCGTTCTCTCCGGGCGTGATCGATGGCAAGGAAGGCCAATCCTACAAACTGGCGCTTGCCGGTTTCCAGCAGGCGCGCGGCCTGCCGGAAACCGGCACGCTCGATCCGGCGACGCAACAGGCGCTGTTTCCGGCAAATGGCACGGCGGCCACTCGCCACGTCGTGATACCCGCAGCTTTTGCCAAAGGCCCCTTCGTTCGCGATCTGCCCAGCCGTACCTCACAGCAGGCCGGGTATGATTTCCTTGGCTATCGCTCGATGACCGAAGCGCTGGCCGAGCGCTTCCATACCACCCCCGATACGCTGGTCGCCCTCAACGGGCCGAACACGATGCTGGCCGGGGGGCGGACCATCCGTGTCCCGGCAATCGCCAACGTGCCGCTGGCAACGATCGAAGGCGACGAACGCGGCTGGGCGCAGACGTTGCAGAAGCTCGGCGTAGCGGCCGAGCAACCCGATGCAGAGCGCATCGTGGTCGACAAATCGGAAGGCACGCTGCGGGTCTATGACAAGCAGGACAAGCTGATCGCGCAATTTCCCGTCACCACCGGAAGCGAACGAGATCCGCTGCCGCTCGGCACCTGGAAGATCAAGGGCAAGTCACGCAATCCCGATTACCAGTACGACCCGGATCTGTTCTGGGACGCCAATCCCAATGACAAGGCGAAGAAGCTGGCTCCCGGTCCAAATGGCCCCGTCGGCGTGGTGTGGATCGACCTGTCCAAGGATCACTACGGTATCCACGGCACCCCCGAACCGGCAACGATCGGTCGCGCCGAAAGCCATGGCTGTGTGCGGCTGACCAACTGGGATGCGGCCCGCCTTGCCCAGATGGTCCATACCGGAACCGAAGTCGTCTTCGAAGCGTGACGAACGGCAGGGCGCGTCCGTTTCAGGACGGGCCGATCCTGCGGCCCTTGTTCCTGCAGCGCCATGAACCTAGCCCGTCGGGGTTCTGAAGGTTCAAGGGATAACACCATGAAGATTGCACATCGTCTTGCCCAGGCAGGGTTGCTGGGCGGCATCGGCGCGCTGGCGATGGCCCAGCCTGCCATGGCGGCTACCGTCACCGCAGAGGCCAACGTGGCTCGGTCCGAAGGGTCGTGGGGCGGCGAAGTGGCGGTCGGCGTGCCGGTGATCCAGGATGGCGGCTTTGCGATCACGCCGGGGGTCGGCGCGTTCTTCCACAAGCGCGACCATGACGGCTATTACGAAGACAATTCGCAGTGCTTCCGCCGTTCTGACAACGAACAGGTTTCCGGCGGGCGGTGCGATAACTCCGGCACCAAGCTGTTCGGGAAGGTCGAGGCCACCTATACTCTGCCGCTGTCCTTTACCGTCGGCGCGGGCGCGCGGTTCATCGGTAATGACCTGCGCGCCTACGGCACCGTGGCGATGCCGCTTGCGCCGTTCGTCAGCGTGAAGGGCAACATCGGCGACCATTATCTGGCGGCGGGGTTGCAGGCGAAGTTCTGAACCGCCCCCTTCGGCTCAGACTTTTGCCGGTCGATTGAGCAGGGGAGGGAAGGGGCGTGCCAGTCCCTCCATCTGCCGATCGCTGATGATCCGGCCAGCCATCAGCACTTGCAGCACGCGTGGCATGATCTTTCGCATCGCGCCGATGGCCGCGATCGCAACGGCGAGGACGATGAACGGGGTGATCAGGAAGGCCGCCAGCACCGCGCCGTCACCGCCCTGCGCTGTGACCGGGCGGAACAGCAGCCACAGCAGGCCGATCACCAGCGGATGGCAGCAGAACACGAAGAAGATCCCCTGCTCAAGCCTGCGAAACACCGTCGATGACCACGGATGACGGGCAATGGCGTTGGCGATCAGCCAGAACGTAACCGCCCCCGCTGATCGCTGCAGAATGAGCAAGGATGAGGCCAAGGGCCGGGTGGTCCAGACGAATGCGTGGTTCGGAAACATCAGGGGCGCCAATGCAAGGGCCAACAGCGTCAGCGCGCCTATCGCCAGCATCGGACGGGGCCGCCGGATCAGGATCGCCGGAACCTGCCAGCGCCCCAGACCTAGTCCCAGTCCGAGCGTATAGAACAAGGGTATGCTGCTCGACAGGACGATTTCGCCGTCGAGGTTCCACAGCATGTTGATCAGCAGCGCAGCCATCAGCAGATACGGAATCGAGCGCAATCCGGCGACAAGGATCGGCACGGCCAGGCTGCACAGGAAAATGTCGCGCAGGAAATAGAGCGGCGTCAGCCGGGGGCGGGCGTCCACGGCCAGAATCAGGCGGGGGAGCATCGCGGGATCGGGCAGGTCGGCTCCCAGCGACAGAACTGCGTCCTTTCCCAGCGCGATCAGGTTCCACAGGACCAGCGGGACCAGCAGCGTCATCACTTTCTTGCCCAGCGTCGCGCGGAAGGGTCCCCCCAAGGCGGTGCGCGCCACCAGATAGCCCGACACGATGCTGAGGAGCGGTACGCTGGAGCGGCCCAGCATTTCCCGGACCACCCGGATCGCCGCATCGGTGCTGAACAGCGCTTGCGGCACCTCCGCATTATAAGGCGGCACATGAACGTACATCACGCAAAGGATGCAGAGCACGCGGGCTATGGCGATGGTGTTCGACGTGGTCTGGCTGATGCCGCGTTTCATGGCGCTTCCTGGGCGGACGGCAAAGCGGATCGCAATGCATCGCCGTCGGCAGCGAGTAGCATGCCCTCACCTAGGGCGGGGGACGCTTAGGTCCGGCGTGGAGCAGTCTTGTGGGGGGGGGCTATTCGCCCAGCAGGTCGAGATAGGCCACCACGTCGTTGTCGGTGGCGATGAACAGGCCGTCCTGCACGTCTTCGGGTTGACGATCCGCGATCCGCATCGCTTCGGACAGCGGGCCGTAGAACAGGGTATTGGCCGCTCCACCTTCGGTCCCGCCGTCCAGATGGTAGAGGCGGACCGACGCTTCTTCGTAGGTGGAGCGCATCAGGTTTGGTCCCGATCACGTCGCGCACCGTCGAGCGTGCGCTCGATCCTGTCACGATCAGCGGCAGTGGCGTTGCGCTGCGCCTTGGTTTGGCCATGGCGCGCGCGGTTCTGGTCGGCAGTGGCCTGGTCCGCCGATCGCGCCTTGGCCTTGCGCGCCTGCCGCAGGTTGATGATGTCTGCCATGGGCCGCGTTCTACCGCGCTTTGATGGATCGGAAAAGGGCCGGAGCAACTAGCTCCGTTTTCAACCTTTCTGGGCCGAAAGCGCGATCAGGCTTCCACCGGAGCGGTCGTGACGCCCAGATCGGGCAGGCCGACCGATCGCTTGCCCGAAAAATCGGTGCGCACCACGATGAGGCCGTCCTTCTCCAGGTAATCGAGCAGGCGCTGCACTCGGCGCGGACTGCTGGTGCCATAGATGCGCGCCAAATCCATGTCGTCCGGGCACGGCTTCCCGTCCAGCGCGGCGCGGGCGATGACGTAGAACGTGGCCAGCGCATCGTCTGGCACATGCTTGGACAAGTTGATGAGGTCGCTCCACCGCTCGTCGTCCGGATCAGCGATCCCCGCCAGCGCGGCGGCGAAGCCCCGGCGGAACATCGTCGCATCCAGGCCGCGAACGGAGATGCCTTTCATCCGGCAGCGGATCGTGAAATCCTGGAACAGCGTGGTGGATGACTGGAACGTGCAGTCCTCTTCCTGCGCCATCGCGTTCATGATCTCGATCATCGCGGCGCGGCTTTCTTCCGCCTCCGGTTCGGCGCGCTGGCGTTCGCGCTCCCGCTCGCGCGCTTGTGCGCTCGTCGGCTCCAGCAGCTCGTTCGCGGCGATCCGGCGAGCGAGCGTCTCCGCATCCTCGGTCTTCGGGGCGGGGCGGTGGAACTCCGCGCGTTCGGGCTCGACGTGCAGGTTTTCGTGAAGCAGTTCGCGCAGTTCAGCGGTGGTCGCGGTGGGCAGGGGCGCAAGACCGGGCGTGACCGACTTGGCCCCCGTCCGCACCGACCCCACGTTCACGGGCACCGGACGGCGCGAGATCGCCGGGCCAAGGCCCAGAAACTGACCGCGCGCCAGATCGCGGATCTGCTCGGCCTGCCGCCGCTCCATGCCCAGCAGATCGGCGGCGCGAATCATATCGATGTCGAGGAACGTGCGCCCCATCAGGAAGTTGCTCGCTTCCGCCGCGACGTTCTTGGCCAGCTTGGCCAGCCGCTGCGTGGCGATCACCCCTGCAAGACCGCGCTTGCGACCCCGGCACATCAGGTTGGTCATCGCCGCCAGACTGACTCGACGTGCCTCTTCCGATACTTCGCCGGCGGCGGCGGGCGCGAACATCTGCGCTTCGTCGACCACCACCAGCGCCGGATACCATTGTTCACGCGGCGCATCGAACAGGGCGTTGAGGAACTGCGCGGCGCATTTCATCTGCTGGTCTATTTCCAGCTCGTCCAGCGCCAGCACCACCGATGCGCGATGCTGGCGGATGCGCGCGGCGAGGCGGGCGATTTCCGCCTCTCCATAGGCGGACCCGTCGATCACGACGTGGCCGAATTCCTCTGCCAGCGACACGAAATCGCCTTCGGGATCGATGACCACCTGCTGGACGATGGTGGCGCTTTCTTCAAGGATGCGGCGCAGCAGATGCGATTTTCCCGACCCGGAATTGCCCTGCACCAGCAGGCGGGTGGCAAGGAGTTCCTTGATGTCGATTTCGATCGGCTGGCCCTGCGGCGTCTGGCCAATGATGATGTTCGCGCTCACGGCGTGCTCCTGCCAAAGCGCAGGGTAAAGGCGCAAGGTGCCCAGGTCCCTTTATCCAGAGATCATCGACCGGTGGCACGCCCCGCCAAGCCAGCACGGCCGCCTACAGGCCCAGCAGTTCCTCGGCCGCTCGCGCCAGATTGTGCGTTGTGTAGGGCTTTTGCACGACCACGCGCGCCCGGTGCTCGTCGGGCAGCTTCGCCTGCTCGCCATACCCGGACGCGAAGAAGAACGGCACGCCCATGTCGCGCAGGCGATCGGCAATGCCGAAGCTGGTCTGATCGCCTAGATTGATGTCGAGGATCGCGAAATCCGGTGCGCCTTCGTCCAGCAGATCGTGAGCGGCTTCGGTGGTCGATGCCGTGTTCAGCGTGGCGCCGAAGCGGGTGAGAATATCCTCGGCATCCAGCGCGATGATCAGGCTGTCTTCCACCAGCAGCACGGTCTGGCCGTCCAGCAGGTCCGGCCGGACCGGCGCGTGATGAGGGTTCTTCGCGTGAGGCAGGGTGATTTCCGGCCCCTTGAAGTTCCGCCGCTCTGAAACGTGGCGGGCCGGGATGCGGAACTGCGCCCGCACGCCAGCCGGTTCGTAGTAAATCTCCGCCGACCCGCCAAGATCGTATGGCACCGAGCGTTCGACGATCGTGGTGCCGAAACCCTTGCGGCTGGGAGGCTGCACCGTGGGGCCGCCGCTTTCCTCCCAGTCGATCACAAGGTCTTCGACATTGTTGCGGTGCCAGGAGATATGAACTTCTCCCTCACCCGAAAGGCTGCCGTACTTGGTGGAGTTGGTCACCAGTTCGTGAACGACGAGAGCCATTGTCGAATAGGCCTGCGGATTGAGCAGGACCGGCGGCCCTTCAGACGAAATCGCGCTTTCCTTGTTCGCCGCGAAGGCCGCCGTTTCCGCCTCGATCAGGGCCTGAAAAGGAGCAGGACCCCAGTGATCGTCGGTGATCTGGTTGTGCGCGCGGGCAAGCGAATGAATGCGCCCGTCCACCACTTTCACGAATTCGCGAACCGCCTCCTCGTCAGGCTGAGACTGGCGGATCAGACCGCGAATGACGCCAAGGATGTTGCGAACCCGGTGATTCAGCTCCGCAATCAGCAGTTCCTGCCGGGCGTTGGTCTGGTGCCGCTGGGCGGCGGCTTCGTCGGCCAGGCGCAGGACCACTTCGATCAGGGTCGCGCGCAGCGTTTCGGCGACGCGAATCTCCGACGGAGTGAAGGGGCGCGACCGGCCTTCCACCGTCTCCAGCCACTCGGCAAAACTCTCTCGCGGGGTAAGCCGGGGTCCGTTGGGGCCATATTCCACCGGCTTGTGCGGATCGCCCGCCCACCGCACCGATTCGCGCAGTTCGGATCGGAACAGGACGACGTAATCGCGCGGGGATCGGGAAATCGGGATGGCGAGCAGCCCAGACGCCTCTTTGGCGAAAGGGGCCGCGCGGTCGATCAGGGAACCGATGTGATCGGTGGCGAAGACCTTGCCCGCCGCCGTGCCGTTGAGGGCGCGCACGATGCGGCGAAAATCGTCCGTGGGCGGGGTCACGCCGGAAAACGCGTAGTTGCCGTTGACCCACACGCCAACGCCGTCGGCGGGGATCGTGCTGGTCAGAATGTCGGCCAGCCAGTCGGGATCGTTGAGCAGTGTTTCGTCGGAAGCGACGGCGCCGAGCAATTGGTCGGAGATGTCGCGGGCGCGGCGCTCGTATTCGATCAGCGCCCGGCGTTCGCGGCTTTCGAGGCGCATGGAAAACATTTGCGCAAACAGTTCGGTGACCGATCGCCGCTCGAACGTGGGGGAGCGGGGCGAATAGTGATGGCAGGCGAACAGGCCCCACAGCTCGTCATCGACGATGATCGAGATGGAGAGCGAGGCGCGCACGCCCATGTTCTTCAGATACTCAAGGTGGATCGGTGACACCGAGCGCAGCACCGACAGCGAGAGATCGAGCGGTCGGCGATGCTCGTCCAGTTCCGGTGTGATGCCGACGGCGCGCGCATCCACGTCATGGATCACGCGCAGGAGGTTGCGCTTGTAGAGCGCGCGGGCCTGCTGGGGAATGTCGGTAGCGGGGTAGTGCAGCCCCTTGAACGATCCGATGCCGGATTTTGCGGCCTCAGCCACGACCTCGCCCGCTCCGCCCGGCGAGAACTGGTAGACCATGACCCGGTCGTATCCCAGCAGGGCGCGAACCTGGCGCGCGCCTTCGCGATAGAAGGCGGCCATGTCGGGCTGATTGTCCAGACGCGCCATCATCGAACGGACGGCGTTGCTGGCGTCCCCATGGTCCAACGTGCCGGGTTCCGCCTCGATCACGATCTGGCCACCCGACATATGGATGGCGAAATCGAATGGCTCGTCGTGGTCATTGACCAGGCAACCGAACAGGCGCTCCACCGTGTCGGGCGCGACAAGGTAGGCCATGCGGTTGCGCAGATCGTGCATCAGTTTGGGCGGCAGGAAATCGGCGAGCGGATTGCCGATCATCAGGTCCGGCTCGAACGGTAGGAACGACGATACGTTGGCAGACGTGCGCGCCACGATCCAGTCCGTGCTCACCGCAATCAGAAAGCCGACCGGCTGGATGGAGCCGAGCAAATGTATCGGTTCTCGATCGCAGTTCGAAAGATTGAAATCGCTCACATAAGTCCTTGTGCCAGCGCAGCCGGGGCTCGATCAAGTGCAAACCCCCGCTGTCGCCTTGGTTCCGTTTTAGGTGGTTCTCATGTCATTATAGGTGCCGTTAATTTCGCGGGTAAGTTTCCGACTTCGGAGGGTGGGTTTTTGCGCGGAAATGTTAACTAATTATAGTAATGTCGCGTAGTAGGGTCAGGGCAGCTGTGGGGGCTGGGATGCCTATTCGTGTAATCTTTTCAATGCTGTTTGGGCTATTATGTGCCCACATGTGGGCTGCCCCCGCGAAGGCGGCCACCGTCGTTCTACGGCCGAGCGTATGTCACGCCACTGCACCAGCCGCCTTGCCAGCCGATGCCGTCCAAAACCTGCCATTCCAGTGCAGTCGGATCCCTCGATATGATGAGTATAGCGAGGGCTGGGTGTGGCTTAAAGTGCGCGACATCGGCTCGTTGAAAGCGATGCCCGATGACTGGCAATTGCTGGTTGATCAGGCGCGTTTCGATCGCTTGAACATTCAGGTCGTCGCGGCAGATGGCAGCGTACAGTCGTTCAGTGTGACGCCTGAAAACATTGGGAAAAACTGGGCGCCGGGGGGCGTTTTGCGCTTCACCGTCGCGCGACCGGGCCAGGAAATTCAAGCGATCTACATCGGGTTCGAACGGCTCGACAGTCTGGCAACGATGCGCAAGATTTCGGCGCAGGCCCCAGCAGATGCCAATCGGCAGGACCAGATATGGCTGGCGCTGATGGGCGTTTTTGCCGGTGCGATCCTGTCTGCTTTCGCCTACAATCTGCTGATCCACACCGGACAGAGGCTGGTTTTTCAGCGCTGGTATCTCATCTGGTCCGGCCTCGCCCTCGCCTATGGTTTATCCTGGACCAACGCGCTGGCATTCGTCATTCCGGGGTTTGCCGGACCTCTGGCGGTTTCGGCGGATTACCTGCTTATTTCGGCGCTGGTTGCCGCTGCAAACATCTTCTTTCTGGCTCTGATTGAAGACGGCATACTGCCGCGCTGGCTCGTCCGCGCAAGCAAGGCGCTGGCGACAATTTCCGTTATTTTCGGCGGGCTTGTGGTTGGCCGCTGGTTCGGTGACCCCGGCATACTGGATAGAGTGCTGAACCTTATCTTCGTTGCCAACGCCCTATGCGTCGGATGCGGTGTCGTGATTGCGATCCGCAAGCGCAGCCGAGTAGTTGCGTTTTACCTCACGGGATGGACGCCTGTTCTGGTCGTATTCAGTTTACGTCTCGGCCGGAATTTTGGCCTGTTAATTCAAGATGATACCATCGACATGGCGACGTTCGCGGCCTTGGCATTCGAGGCCGTCGCATTCTCGCTGGGGAGCGCCGACCGCTTTCGCCGACTGGGCAAGGAGCGCGATCTGGCTGAACAGTCACGTAAGGTCATGCAAGCGGAAAGCGAGACATTCCGCCGCGCCGCCCATACGGACTTTCTGACTGGCCTTGGTAACCGAGCCCATTTTCAGGCAACGCTGCGAAAGATGTGCGATGCGGCAGAACCCTTCACGCTTCTGCTGATCGACGTAGATTACCTTAAGGAAGTCAATGATCGGCTGGGCCATGATGGCGGTGATTTCATCCTGGCCAGTGTTGGCAAGGGATTGCTGAAAGCGGCAGATCACGGTCATGTGTCCCGTATCGGCGGCGATGAATTTGCCATCCTGCTGCCCGGTGGACGGGCCTCCCAGCAATCCATAGAGCAGGCACTTGAGGCATTGCAGGGCACGCAATTGCATCACGCTGGCCGTTCCTGGTCGCTTTCCCTGAGCATCGGCCTTGCGCGTTTCCCCGAAGATGCCGGGGATGCCGACGTGCTGGTAAAGAATGCGGACCTGGCGCTCTATCAAGCGAAGCAGACCGGGAGACGGCGCATGCTGCGGTATGAGCCGCCTTTGCGCGCCCAAATCGATCGCCAGCGAGTATTCGGTGAGGAGGCCTCCAACAGCATCGAGAGGGGCGAATTTTCGCTTCATTATCAACCTATTGTCGATCTCCAGACCGGCCTCACCGGATCATACGAGGCGCTACTGCGTTGGCGGCATCCGGTGCATGGCACGATGACCCCCGCCATTTTTGGTGCAATGCTCAACGACCGCCGCACCGGTCTGTCAGTGCAGCAGCATGTGCTGGATCTGGCATTGACTGCCTTGCGCGATCATCCTGAAATTCTTCCCCGAATATCGGTTAATCTCATCGCTGCACAGCTTGATGGTCCACATGCGGCCGCCCGAATGCTCGATCGAATTCGCGACGAGGGCATTTCTCCTGATCGGCTATGCATCGAGGTGACCGAAGACTTCGTGCTGGACCGGTCAATCGATGTGACAGCCAAGGCTCTCGGCGTTCTGCATGATGCGGGCGTGACGGTGGCTCTCGATGATTTTGGAACCGGCTATGCCTCTCTCATCCACCTGAAATTGCTGCCTTTCGACATTCTCAAGATCGACAAGTCGTTCACGCTCAGCCTCTTCGACGACGGTGGGCAGAGCGAAGAGATCATCCGCGCTATCGTCGGCTTGGGGCATGGTCTTCGCAAGCAGGTGGTGGCGGAGGGCGTCGAGACACAGGCCCAGCGCAAGCGGCTGGTCGAAATGGGCTGCCATCTAGGTCAAGGATACCTTTTCGCCAGACCAGTGGCGATCGAAACGTTGGCGACCAGATTGCAGGCACCTCACGCAGCATGAATAGTCAGCGCCGCCGGCCTGCCCACCACAGGCAGAAGATAGTCAAGGCATAGAGGAAACGTCCGTGATCCCGGACACCGGTGCGGTGTTCGTCAAACACGTTTTCGACAGCGCTGGGCGACAGAAAGCCAGCCTCGCGAAATCCACTGTCGCGCCACAACTCCAACGCGTACTGGCTGAATTCCCCTGCAAACCAATCGTTCAGCGGAATGGCAAAGCCTCGCTTTGGCCTGTTAATGTAGCCTTCCGGCAACCATGGCTCGACCGCCTTCTTGACGATATACTTTCCGACTTTCCCTTTCATTTTCATGTCGGTGGGAACAGTCAGCGCCCAATCCACGAAGCTTGCGCCGAGCATTGGCACACGCACTTCCAACGAATGCGCCATGCTGGCGCGATCAACTTTGGTGAGCATCGCAGAAGGCAAGTTGAGCGCCAGATCTGCATGTACGAATTGCTCAAGTGCATTGGGAGAGATGGTGCGATCCGGATCCGGAAAGTATTCATCCCGCAGGCGTTCGAACGGGCGTGCATTCTTCACTTCGGCAAGAAAGGCTGGGTCGTAGACCCTCGCCCGCATCGCCGGGGATGTGATCTGCGTTCGTGCGAAGAACCGGCTGACACCGTCAGGCAGGGCAGCGCTACCCAAGGCGCGCTGGACTCGATGCAGGGCAGGATTCAGTGCCTTGATAGGCGTTGAGGGCAAATGAGATATTGTTTGCGCGAAATGGCGGGCGAACGCCGGCATGCGGCCGATGCGCTGCTCAGTGCGATGACGCTTGTACCCCATGAATAGTTCGTCACCGCCATCGCCCGACAGCACGACTTTTACCTGCTCTCGGGCGATCTGCGAAACATACCATGTCGGAATGGCGGAGGGATCGGCAAACGGCTCACCATAGGAGCGCTGAACGGCTGGAAGAATGTCGCGGGCATGTTTCAGATCGATGATCCGCGTCGTGTGCTGACAGCCAAGGTGATGGGCGACATTCTCTGCCGCAGGAGCCTCGTTAAAGCGCTCTATCGGAAAACCAATCGTGAAAGTTCGCACCGGTGCATCGCTTATCTTTCTCATCGCCGCAACAACGGCCGCTGAATCTATCCCTCCCGATAGAAACGCGCCCACTTCGACGTCGCTCAGCATGTGTCTTTCGACGGTCTTAAGCCACCGCTGTCGAAAGAGTTCGATCCACTCGTCTTCGGAACGATTTTCGGACGTATGATAACGCGGTTGCCAGAAAGCCGTTTCCGTTGCCGTACCTTCAGGTCCGATCTTCAGAAAATGGCCTGGGCGCAGGCTGTGAACCTGATCATAGATCGAACGCGGGGTCCGTATGTGACCGAAGCTGAAGAAATCATGGATGGCTCTGTGAGACACGTCGAAAGAGTGCCCGGGCAGCAGTTCCAGCGCGGGCAGTTCGGATGCAAAGGCGATGCCACCACCTTGTTCCGTCAGATACAGCGGCTTGATGCCGATGGGATCACGGGCGAGGGTAAGATAGCGATCGCGTCGATCCCAGATGGCTACTGCGAACATGCCTTCAAGACGCGTCCATGCTCCGTCACCCCATTGGCGATAGGCTGCCAGGATGGTTTCGGTGTCGCTATGGGTCCTGAAAGTATGGCCATGCGCTTCCAGCGATTGCCGCAGATCGAGGTGATTGTAGATTTCCCCATTGAACACGATGACATGCCGTTGATCGGGGCTTTCGATCGGCTGATGACCCTCGGCAACATCGATGATGCTCAGGCGGCGCATTCCCATGCCGAAATCGCCATCGACCAGAATACCTTCGTCGTCAGGGCCTCGATGCAGGATGGTGTCACATTGCGCCTTGATGATGGCGGGGGGGACGATGCCGCCGTCACGCCGATACCATCCCACAATGCCACACATTCGAACGTCCTTTGCGATGGAGCGCCACCGTGGCGACCCGGGGCAGATGCCTCAACCGGGCGAGTGTCACAAGGGCGCAGCTCAGCCGGGGCGTGGTTTTCCTAGAAACTCGACCAGGATATCCGCGGCTCTGCCGATCGCGCCTTCAAAAGCACCGAACGCGAAAGCGACAGCCTCTTCCTGAGCAGCGATTCGTTTGGCCTGAACATCGTATGCCCGATCAATGGCGGGAATTATTGTATCCAGAGTGTTTGCGACTTCGCCAAGATGCCACCCGGCGTAACGGGAGTCATCGGCCCATGAAACGGCGTGGGCATTGATGAATGCCACCGGTCTCGGGCGGGCAATGAACTCGTACAACTGGCTCGACATGTCACCGAGATAGATGTCGGCCGCCTGCGTGTAGCGCATGTTGAAAAGGTTGGGCGATCCAAGGTCGATGATAACATGATCGGGCGCGGCAAGGGAAAGAAAGTCGTGCTTCTCCAACGCCGACATCGCCCCCACAGCGCGGATATGAGGGGCGAATACAAGGTTGTAGCGATCTTGTTCACGGAAAAGCACGATCACGTCTCTGGCCATGCCAAGCGAGGATATGTCAGGATCGAAATGCGGATTATAGACCACGGTCGGCCTGTCGTTGTTAAACAGGCGATCGCTTGCCGGGGGGGCGTATCGCAGATAGTCTAGCTTCACGTAGCCGCCTATGGCCAGGCGCGAAGGCTCGATGCCCTGCGAGACAGCCCTTGCGATGTCCTTTTCGCCTGGCACGACGATAAGATCGAAGGCCGCAAGCCGCTTTTCGGACGAGGGAGCCCGATCGCCGGCGCCATGTCGAAAATGGATCAGTGGACGCCGCCAGCCCATTTTCCTCAACGCGGCCGATGTCCTTTCCGGCACGACAATGGCGCTCGCATGCCGCGTTCGATATCGAATGGTCGCCAGAACCGGTATCTTGATGGCTGATTGCCGACCGGAAATGCGTGCAGCAAACCGGGCAAACCAAGGTGGTCGGATCCGGGTGATAGCCATCGTGGGGGCAGACATTCGTGCTGCCACTTCCTGGAGAGCACTTTCTGATTCCGGATCGACACAGAGGCATTCGACGGCAAAGTCGATGTTTCGGCGGCTTATCTCGGCCGCCACCGGCGCCAGGTGATAGATATGCTGAGGGCCGCCGATGAACAGGAATACGATACGAGCCAAGGGTTGCATGGCGGGGACTTACACTCAAGGCGGATAGTCGCGCTAGTCATCTGGTCCTGCTGGCGCGAAAAGCCTGGCTGAGATCAAAAGACATTTCCCCGGCTCATCTCAAACAGTGTGGACACCGCAAGACGGATTAGAACATAATAGGAACATATCTCTGATTCGAGGCATTCCGTACAATGTTAGACTCGCTATCCAGCGCCGATCCTCCTCTGCCTCTTTGCAATGATTCAATCCCGAGGTTGTTGCGGGGGCAGTTGCACGAAGTCCATGCCGCCGCAGACGATTGGGCGGCAGGGATGGTTTTCAGCCTGTCCATGGCGGAGGCTGCCCCCGAACTGCCCATTCTGCTGCTGCGGGTACGCAAGAGCCGGCATCGAAGCGGTGACATGAGGATGGAGCCTTATGGGGAAGGCTGGGCGCCGCTTGGTCTTGATCCTTCGCGGCTGGTTGTCGTCGATGCATCTGATGATGCGGGCCTTTTGCGTGCGGGGCTGGATGCAGCGCGCTGTCCCGGATCGGCGGCGGTTCTCATGGAAAGTTGGGGGCGATTGCGTGAATACGATCTGGTCGCCAGTCGCCGCCTTATCCTAGCGGCAGAGGCTTCGCGCATTCCGATCGTTATCCTGCGCGGAGACGCGGAGCCTCGGTCTAGTGCGGCGCATACACGCTGGGCGGTGTCGAGCGCCCCGTCCTCTCCCCGCGAAGTGCTGGCTCCGGGCCCTCCGGCATTACTTGTCGAACTTCTCCGAAGGCGCGGTGGGCCGGGTGGCCTGCGCTGGCGGTTGGAATGGAACGAAGAGCATGGTGCTTTCAACGAACGACTCATCGACGATGCGCCATTTGAAATCGAAAACGACCAGCGTCGTGTCCCGCCGCTATCTGGCGCTGTGGTTTCCCTGGCTGCCATGCGAACGCGCGCAGCCTGATGCAGGCGATGTTCCCTATGCCTTGGTGAGGCGCGACGGTCAGGCGCTGCGGCTGGCGGCAGTCAGCGTTTCCGCGCATGGCCTGGGATTGTCGGCAGGCATGACGCTTGCCGATGCGCGGGCGCGTTGCCCTGAGCTTGCGACGCTTACGCACGATCCGCAGGCTGACGTTCGCGAACTGGATCGACTGGCACAGGCGATGATCGCGTTTACGCCTTTGGTGGCGCCGGACCCGCCGGATTGTTTGGTGCTGGACATTACGGGGTGCGCTCATCTGCTGGGCGGTGAGGAAGAACTGGTCGCCCGCGTGCTTGCTTCCACAAGATATACGGCCCGGCACGCACTGGCAGGCAATGCCGCTGCGGCGCGTGCGCTTGCTCGCTATGGAGGCAACGACGTTCTGGCGCTTCCCGTCGCAGCCCTGGAACTTGAAGCGGGCGGACTGGAAGGCTTGCGCCGCGCCGGGTTGAAGACCCTGGGCGACCTTGCCAGGCGGCCCATGGCGGGGCTGGCGGCGCGCTTCGGGGAAACAGCGGTCATGCGTCTTCGCGCCATTCTGGGGGAGATGGGCAGCCCCATCACTCCTTTGCGACCGGTAGAACCGATCCGATTGGAAACACGCTTTCCCGAGCCTCTTGCGCGTACGGATGATGCCCTGGACGTGGTGGAAGACCTGTTGGCGCAGGCTTGCCGGATCATGGAGCAGCGGCACCTTGGCGGGAGGCGCTTCATGGTGGTGCTTCACCGTACCGACACTATGCGTCCGCGCCTGACCGTTGAAACCGGGCAACCGGTGCGCGATCCCGCTGCGGTCATGCGCCTGCTGCGCGAGAGGATCGATACGCTCTCCGATCCGCTCGATCCCGGTTACGGCTTCGATGCGATCACGCTGACGGTGCTGCGGGCCGAACACCTGCCATCCCGACAGATCGCGCTGGAAGGTGGCAAGGAAGAAAGCGCCGATAGTGTCGCGGCGCTTGTCGACCGGCTGAGCGTGAGACTGGGCGAGGAGCGCGTCAGCCGACTGGTACCGTGCGACCGGCACCTGCCCGAGCGTGCGCAGACGATGGTTCCGGCATCGCACAACCATACTGGTCGATGGCCTGCGTCTGAGGGAAAACCGGTCCGCCCCTTGCTGCTCCTCGATCCGCCGCAGCCCGTTGATGTGATCGCTGGCGTTCCAGACAGTCCGCCCCAGCGTTTCCGCTGGAAGGGCGTGCTGCACGAAGTACGACTTGCGGAGGGGCCGGAGCGGATCGGTTCGGAATGGTGGCGTAAGCAGGGCGGCCATTTGCCCGGTGGTGCAGGGGAAACGCGGGACTATTACCGTATCGAAGATGCACAGGGCCGTCGCTTCTGGATCTTTCGCCACGGCCTGTTCACTGAAAAACCGGACCCTCGCTGGTATCTGCATGGCATGTTTCCATGACCGAGGTGGCTTCTTTTCCGTCGTTCGCGGAAGTGGTGGTGGCCACCAACTTCAGTTTCCTGCGCGGCGCTTCTTCCGGGCCTGAACTGGTTGCTTACTCGCAAGCAATGGGAATGACGGGCATCGGCATTGCTGATCGCAACACCGTTGCCGGGGTCGTGCGCGCCTTTTCGGCGTGGAGGGATATTGGTGGACCGGATAGCGGGCTGAAGCTGATCGTCGGCGCACGCATCGTCTTCGCGGATGGAACGCCGGATATCGTCGCCTATCCGATGACGCGGCATGGCTGGGGTCGCCTGACCAGACTGCTTACTTTGGGCAACCTCCGGACCAGCAAGGGCGAATGCGAGTTGCGCCTTGCCGATCTGCTGGACCATGCGCAGGATCTTGCGCTGATCGCGATGGACGGCGATGAGGCTCTGCTGAACACGTTGAGCGCCGCAGCGTCGCGACTATGGCTTGCCGTCACCATGCCGCGCGGCGGACAGGATGCGCGCCGTCTTGCGCGGCGCATGACCTTGGCGAACGCTGCTGGCGTCCCCCTCATTGCCACTAATGACGTCCTCTATGCCACGCCGGAAGACAGGCCGATGCAGGACGTGCTCACTTGCATCCGCGAAGGCCTTCGGGTGCAGACGGCCGGTCGGCGGCTTGCCGTCAATGCCGAACGCCACCTCAAGCCCCCGCAGGAAATGGCGCGACTGTTCAGGTCATGTCCCGAAGCACTGGCGGCGACACAGGACCTGCTGGATTGCATCGACTTCAAGCTAAGCGATCTTCGTTACGAATACCCCCATGAACCCGTACCGGATGGGTGGGAGCCGCAGGAGTGGCTGGAGCATCTGGCGCTGCAAGGCTCGATCAAATATTTTCCGAATGGCCTTGATCCTGAATACCACAAGACGCTGACGGAAGAATTTGAACTGATCCGCGAGAAGAAATACGCGTATTACTTTCTGACGGTACACGGCATCGTCCATTACGCTCGAAATCTTGATAAGCCGATTTTGTGTCAGGGGCGGGGTAGCGCAGCCAATTCATTGGTTTGCTATTTTCTAGGGATCACTCCTATCGATCCGGTGAAACAGAAACTGCTGTTTACCCGCTTCTTATCGACGGCGCGTGACGAGCCGCCCGATATCGACGTCGATTTCGAACATGAGCGGCGTGAGGAGGTGATCCAGCACATCTACGATCGCTATTCGCGCGAACGGGCGGGGATCGCCGCCACCGTCATTCGCTATCGCCAGCGCAGCGCCATTCGCGAAGTGGGCAAAGTGCTGGGCTTGAGCGAGGATGTGACCGCGCGCCTTTCAGGCACCGTCTGGGGCAGTTGGGGCGGGAGTGAACTGCCGGAGAAGCGACTGGTCGAGGCGGGCTTCGATCCGACTAACCCGCAAGTCGAACGCCTGCGCCATCTGGTGGACCGCCTGCTGGAATACCCGCGCCATCTTTCACAGCATGTCGGCGGTTTCGTACTCACTCAAGGCAGGCTGGACGAGATGGTGCCGGTCCATAACGGAGGCATGCCGGGTCGTACTTTCGTGGAGTGGGACAAGGACGATCTGGATACGCTGGGGCTGATGAAAGTCGATATTCTGGCGCTTGGTATGCTGACCGCGATCCGCAAGAGCTTCGATATTCTGCGCGATCACGGCCTTGCCGATCTGGCGCTGGAAAGCTTCGATGGAGAGGACGAGGCGACGTTCAAGATGCTCCAGAAGGGCGACAGCATCGGCACCTTTCAGGTGGAAAGCCGGGCGCAGATTTCGATGCTGCCCCGCATGAAGCCAACGAAGCTGTATGACCTTGTGATCCAAGTGGCGATCGTGCGTCCCGGGCCTATCCAGGGGGGTATGGTCCATCCCTATTTGCGACGACGTACAGGCGATGAGACAGTCGAGTATCCGGGGCCTGAAGGAGAAATGTACGATCTGCTGCACAAGACCCTGGGGGTGCCGTTATTCCAGGAGCAGGCAATGAGGCTGGCGATCACGGCCGCAGGTTTCAAGCCTGACGAAGCAGACCGCCTGCGCCGATCAATGGCGACGTTCCGCAGCAATGGAACGATCAAGCAGCATCAGGACGGTTTCGTGGATGGCATGATAAATCGCGGCTATCCTCGCGACTTTGCGGAGCGTTGCTTCGAGCAGATCCAAGGCTTCGGTGAGTACGGTTTTCCCGAAAGCCATGCCCAGGCGTTCGGCTGGCTTGCCTATGTGTCATCATGGCTGAAATGCCATTATCCGGCGGCTTTCACCTGCGCTTTGCTTAACAGTCAGCCGATGGGGTTTTACGCCCCGGCGCAACTCGTGGCCGATGCCCGCCAGCATGGGGTCACGGTCCTCCCGATCGATGTTAACGCCAGTGTCTGGGACAATGTGCTGGAAAGCGAGCACGTTCTACGGATTGGCCTTCGTCAGATCGGCGGCTTCCGGAAAGACTGGGCCAATATGCTTGAGCAAGTGCGCGAGAGCGGCCCGATAACTGGGCTCGAGGATGCCGCTCGCCGTGCGGACCTGCCTTCGCGTGCACTGCATCTGCTGGCTGATGCGGATGCGCTCGGTTCGCTGGGACAGAATAGGCGTGAGGCGGGATGGGAGGCGCGCCGCGTTCCATCCGCGCAATTGCCGCTTTTCGCCGCGCTTGATGCCCCCGAACTGGCAGCCGAACCGGAAGCAGAACTACCTGCGATGGACTTGTCGGAGGAAGTGGTCGCCGATTACCAGACGCAGCGCTTATCGCTCAAAGGCCATCCCATGCAGTTCCTGCGCGATCATTTCGCTGGCGAGGGAACGCGGACTTGCGCGCAGGTCAATGCCGCACGCGATGGCGAAAAGGTACGCGTCGCAGGCGTCGTCCTGATCCGCCAGCGCCCAGGGAAGGGCAACGCGATCTTCATCACGATCGAGGATGAAACCGGCATAGTCAACGCCTTGCTATGGGCGCGGGATTTTGAGCGGCAGCGGCGGGCGGTGATGGCATCGCGCCTGGTCACTCTGCAAGGAACGGCGCAGCGCAGCAAGGAAGACGTCATCCACCTTATCGTGGACACGGTGACTGATTGCAGTGACGTGCTCTCAAGCCTGTCGTCGGCTCCTCCGCTCAAGCTGGAACCGATGCCCGCCGATGCCGTGCGCAAGCCAATCTATAACAGCAATCGTGCGCCATCCCGGGGCCATCCCCGTAATGTTCGGATCCTGCCCCGCTCACGGGACTTCCATTAGCTGACCTTGGCTAACGCGCCGGTCAGGCAGCTCGGCGGTCGGGCAATACGTCACGAGGCTTGGTGCGTGGACGCGCGCGGCTCATCAGCACGTTACGCCGCTCAAGGTGACGGAGCGGAACGTACGGATCTTCGCGGGCAAGCGAGCGCCAGTGCTGGACCTTGAGAAGCAGGACCATGGCCCCCGCCACGGCGATGACGGATTGCCAGCGGATCGCATCGATGTTGCCTGCTATGCTTGCATGTCCCCATTCGATCAGTGTCACGAACAGGGCGAGCGCACCAATCATGTCCGATGCGCGGGTCCGTGGGGCCGATTGCAGCATCACTGCTGCAGTCAGGAACATCATCGCCGCAGCATTTGGCGGCGAACAGTCCAGCCATAAGATCGCAGCCGCCAGCCCTGCAAGGCACACGGGCAATGCAAGTCGTGCAACGGTCACGATGTGCCGGGGCGTTAGCCGAGGGAACTTCATGAGGCCGATTCTCGCAGCCAATTCTGAAGATCGCGTTTAAAAGGCTAAGAAACCGGGCGCGCAGATTGCAACCGCGCCACTTTTACGATGCGTTGCCAGATCCGCCGGGTAGGCGCGGCGCCAGCATCATGAAACAGGTCATACGTGAATTCCCGCCACCAATAGCGAGGGTCGCTGGAAAACAGATAGTGCCCCAGGTTCTTCAGTGTGGTCGCCATCGCGCGGTCTTCAAGTTCAACCCCGTCCTGCTCGCCGATCAGACTGGATCGGGCGATCTCCAGCAATTTGCGCGTGCGCCATTCCTTGCCGATAGCCGCAAAGCTAGGGCCGGGAAGAGCCGTCCCGTACAATTCATTGCACAGCAGCAGCGACGCCATGGTCATGTGATCGATGCCGTGCCGAGCGGCCTGCTGCGTCAAGCTATCGGGCAAGGTCGGATCCTGGCGGAGAGCGGCGGCAAGATCGGCAAGCCATTTCAGACGTGACCACGCATGCTCCGCGCCGTGCGCTACTAGATAAAGCGTCGCCAGTTCAGGGCGTAAAACGGGCAGGACGATCCCTCCCGCAAACGTCATGTCGATCGCGTCGTTCACCGTGACCCCACCCAGCAGGCGAGGATTCTGGAACAGCCGCCAATGCAGTTCTATCCCGGTGTCACTGTGATCGTAATCGAACGCCCAGTCCTTCCCATAGCGGGATACCGCCTCGAGCTGCTGCTTGTTGGCATCGATCGGCGGCTCACTTCGTTCGTAGCCCACCTGCGACAGCGCAGCGCTTGCGCGTTCAAGGTCCTGCCGGTGGATCAGCAAATCGATATCGATGCTGCTTCGAACACCCACCTCGCCGAAAATGCTCAAAGCAGATGGAGTGCCTTTGAGGATTGCAACGGCGATGCCCTTGTCACGCAACGCGTTGACGGCGGTCTTTGTCTGGATCAGCTGCCGAAACTGCTCTTCAGCGATTCCGATGGCTTCGTCGCGCAATTCCTGACGCCAAACGGCACCGACCATATCGTCACAATGAGCAAGCGCTCGCGCGACCAAGCCTGCCACATGATGCCGCCGGGTGAGCGTGAGCAGCAGTTGTGGGTCACGGATCATCTTGGCCGATTGGCGAATCCGGTCAATCGCAGCATCATCATGAGGCCAACGAGTGGCGTTGATTACAAAGGCAAACTCTGGACAGAAGCCAGCAGCTGGGGATGATGTCATGAAGTGCAGTTCGCCCAAAGCGCCTTGCGCCCTTCAGGCCATGTAGCGAGCAATGCGAATTCGTCAGGATCGGAATCACCCACTACCGGGAAGCGATCCGTTTCGATCCAGACATGCGCGCGCAGGGGGCGATTTGGGTTTTTGTCCGGCGTAACGCCATACAGCAGCGTGGAATCGATGCCCCGACGCCGCAGCATGATCTGCGCGGCAAGGCCCTGTTCGAAGCACTTGGCCCGGAACGGGCTGCGCTTGGCGGCGCGATCGACAGCCCAGGCCACCATCCAGGTTATGACTTCGCCCCGGTCGGCGATGGCAGGTGGTCGCCCAAATGGCCCGGCCGATGCGATCTGGCCGATCCATTTCAATGGCAGGAAACGCACAACAGGGGCGGCTAGAATTACCAGCACCAAGGCTTCACCAAACGCCCGGCGCTCTTCCCAATTGAAGCGTCCGAACTTGGTGCGCAGCGATGCTGGCGCGCCTTCACTCATCGATCGGCCCAGAGCCAAACGTCGATCGTGTCATGGGCGCCGTGAAGCTGAATGCTATCGCCGTCGCTTGCGTCGAACGGCTCAAGCGTATGGTACTGTGCACCGAAAGCACGCACCTCGTCACCGCGGGTCTCGTATGTGATCCCATCGGTTAGGTGAAAGCGCAGCCACTGCGAAATCCCGTCGACAGGGCCGGCGGTCAGGGAAACCGGAACGCTCACCCGTTCGGCACGGATCGGGTCAGGCCCGGAGACGTCGAAATCGAACAACGTAACAGGCTCACCACGCAGTTCGACTTTGTCGTCAGCCAAGGTGAAGTCCGAGCCGCGAAGTTCGTTGAACGGCGTCATGTCAATGCCATCGACCACACCCATGCGGTGGTTTTCGATTTCCAGGTTGGTGACCGGCGCCGCTATCAATTCAGCGCGGCATGGCAGTACAGGCGCGCCGGGCTTCACCAGTCGCAACTTCGCGTCCGCCAGCGTGGCGGCGCAGCCTGCACCGATGAAGTTGTTGGCCAGATTATCCCATAGCAGAACGTCAGCACGCTCGGCCAAGTCCCCACCAAGTTCCAGTTCGCGCGAATCGATTGGAAGCAAGGTAATGCGATCTGCATAGCCATTGAGCTTGATGATCTCGGCAGCTGCCCGGGCGACTTCCGGATCGCGCTCGCAGGCGATTACGTGCGTGGCACCAGCGCGGACCGCCAGCATGGCGAACACGCCGGTTCCGGCACCGATGTCCAGAACCACGCCACCATTGGCCAGCACTTTCTTCAGCGCGCGCTCATAGAGAGCGTGGCGCGGCGTATCCTGGACCATCGTGAAGTACCAGTTGCCGATACCCTCCGACATGATGGAGCGCGAAAGGGCCAGGGCTTCCCCATTGTTCGGTTCCAGCGCCAGCGCTTCACGGCATACTTCGCGGGCGCGCTCTATCTTGCCGTTGGCCATTAACAAGGTTCGAGCAAAGTTGATCATGGCAACGGCATTGCCATGTACCGAGGCTAGCAAAGCATCGACGGCGGCTTCCGTCATTTCAGGGATACGGACGGTAGGCGTCACAGATTGCTCCTAGCTATATGCCGCATGTGGCTTGCGGCAGAAATCGTCTGCAAGCAGGCGATACGGTAACGATTTTCGGCCTCGTCGCTGTCCCAGTCGTCCGAACCGTCTTCCGGCAGTTCCGCGATCATCTGGCGGATCTTGGCCGTATCCAGGAAGGCGGCGGTGGGATCGTATAGTTCCAGGCGCTCCATTTCCGCGATGAACGCAGCGCGATCTTCGCAGATCGCCTGTGCCCAGTCGGCGGATTGATAACCACGCTGGCGATTGTCGAGAACTTCAGGCGGAGCGCGATCGGCAAGAACGCGACGCAGGATAGCGCGGGGTTCGCCATCCCAGATCAGGCGCTCCACGGGGATCCGCAGAGCCAACTCTGTAAGTCTGCGATCGGCAGTTGGATCGCGCAGATCCAGTCCCCATTCGGCTAACATGGCCTTGTACTGATCACCGTCGCCGTTGGTGCGCAAGGCGATGAAGCGATATTGGACGCTGGTTATACCACGCTCACGCCCAAGGTCGTCGATCTTGGGAACAGGTTCACCAGCCTCAGCCGCAGCGTTGCAATGAGCCAGTGCGGCGTCATCGTACGCCCTGTTGGCGAGCAAAGTCATGTCGCGGTCGTTTTCGATTGTCTGGCCGGAAAGGCGCATGCCGATACGCCAGAGTTTGTTTGGCAACATGTCTTCGATCGTATTGAAGACGATACCGCGCCAACGCATCCACTTGCCGCGGACCAGGCCTTTGGCGATGCGGAACCAGGCGGCCAGGCGCTTTTGCCTGAACAATTCCCGCAACGCCCAAACACCCGATTCACTGATCGTCGTGTTGCCTGCCAACCCCATAAGCAAAACGCTGACCCCGTGGTCGCGGGCTGCGTCGTTGATTTCCTCGAACCAGGGGAGGTTGCACAAGTTCGTGACCGGAGAAGGGTAAAGCGACCGGGCGCGATCAAGCCTGGAGAGCGGGCCTCGCTGTGGTACAACCCTGATAAGGTCCATATTGGCGTGCATCGCTGCAGTCCGGCCCGCAAGGTGCGATTCGTCGGCAACGTGGCGCGACGCCATCGTCCGTAGCGAGCCGTTTCTCGGGGCTGCCACGAAAGCGGTAAGGCGCTCGCGATTCTCCGCAAGTGCCACGGCGGCAGTCGTAGCGACGGCTGTGCTGTCAAAACCGGAGCTTAGATGCGCGCCGACTTTACCGAGTGTTCTGCGCAAAGACGCAGACACCGCAGTATCAAGTGCCTTTGCGACGGCGTCTTCGTAGTCTGCCTGCGCGTTCAACAGCAAAGGCGACGTATCAGGCTTCCACCAAGCGGTTTCGCGCTCCTCGGCGGCGGTGACAACCACCTTGCAGCCGGGACGCACGACATTTATTCCGGTGTAGGCGCTGCGACCGGGCGCAAATGAATTCATGCGCAGGAACTGCCGATACTGAGCTACATCCGGCGCGCGGGGCACGTCGGGGTCAGCCAGCAGAATGTCAGGCATCGAAGCAGCGGCAAATCGGCCAGCATCGCTCCAGTAAAACAAGGGGCGTTCACCCAAGGCGTCGCGAGCAAGAACAAGTCTCTTGTCGCGCCTATCCCAGGCAATAATGGCAAAAACCCCATACAAACGGGAAAAAGCGTCTTCGCCCCAACGCTCAAGCGCAGCGGCGACAAGGCTGCTGTCGGACAAGGAATGCGCATCAACTTGCAGTTGCGCTGCCAAGTCGTCACGTTCGGTCAGGCGAACGTCGGCCGCTACAACCCAGCGTGACGCGTCATCGTCCAGGGGATCGTTGAGCCGATCTTCGGGGAGGAGCGGAAAAAGGCATTTGCCGAGCAAGACCGATCCGCCCGACCAGCAACGCCAAGGTTCCCGTCCATAGCGACGCGACGCAGTAGCGACCGGGCGTTCCAGATGGCTCGTGTCTGTCCCATCCCGGTTCCATATGACAGAAATCGCCGTCATTCATGCTGCTCCAGCAAAGCGTGCCAACGCAAAAAGGCTGAAAGGCAGCTTCACGTACGCGCAGGATTTCAGGCGCGGCTGATTAGGCCGACGTCCGCCAATTCGCGCAGGAGCGATAGCGTCTGCTCCTCGCATGTTTCGCGATCGACTTCATACATTTCGAGCAATTGGTCGCTGATGCTGGCCACAGTGCTCTTGTCATCAAGCAGTTTCCAGATTTGCGTAGCGACTTCATTCAGGCCGAAGCACACGCCTGCCTTGATATCGAGCGCCACCAGTTGCCCATCCACTTCGGCTGTGGCCGTGGTCGGGTTCTTAGTGAAAGTATCGGCACTCGTCGTCAAAACGCTCATCAGGTGGTCCTTCGTAGGGCGCAGCAGGTCAGGAAGGAAATCGGCTGCGCAGCCAAAGAGACTAACGCAGCCGATCTCAATTTTGGCTTAAGAGCCCATCATGCGGTTCGGACGAGTTGCGTCCGGAAGCATCGACATCATGGTGTTGCCTTCAGCATCAGCTGCGCCCATGCGGACAACAGCCGGACGCTGCCAAGCCATACGGCCGGTATTGTTGGAATTGGTCATTACGGGATAACCTTTCTTGGGAAAAAGCAACGCCCGAACTTGTTAAGATCAAACCAAAATTTGATACCTAAAAAGTACACTTGTTGCGGGATTGTATAGTAACAATACTTAGGTGTAATTCAATAAGAATCGCGCTGAACGGGCGCGCTTAAAGAATTTTCACAGTCTGGCGTTTGGCAGATGTCTTTCGCATGTTGTTCGATCAACACTGCTTCGCGTTGAAAATGTTCCATTCCCCATGTCCGCTCGACCCGGAAGATCGGCACTTGGGCAGCGAGCTGGACGGCGCTTGTAAGGTATGTGGGGGCTTGCCCAACAAGATCGCCTATTCGGCGGCGATAGATATTGGACGTTATGGCGTTCGCCGCATCCAGCCCTTTCAGCCGGTCGATCGAGAATTTGTCGTTCCGCGTTTCCTGCAAATGATAGATTGCAGCGATCGGCAGGGGATTGCGCGCCCGATCGGATGCCATCTCAAGTTCAAACTTGCCCTCGGCCCACGGGATACTGGAGGACGCCTGATCGCCCCGGCCCATGGTTTCCAACGCATCGCTCCAAAGACGCAAGCGCGGCATGCCTGGGTGCCCTACCGGGCGGCCTTCGGCCGTAAACGTCACGGCACAAACGTCGTCAGTAAGTAACGGACGGCCCCGCGATTCAAACCATGCGGCAAGGGTCGATTTTCCGGCACCTGAGTCACCGCAAAGAAGTACGGCGGCGTCTCCACATGCAAAGGCGTTACAATGCAGGGGCAGCACACCCCTCTGGTGCAGGACGGCGCCCATGATGGAGCCAGCCAGATACAGATCGACCTCTGCTACGCTTACGCCTGGGTAAGGATCGACTACGATCGATGTCCCGCCGCTAACACGGAAGCGGCCGACGTCTTCGACAGCAATCGTCAGGTCACTGCCATCGAGTGATACGTCAAGGTCGTCATTCGCCGTTTCCAGAATCGGAAGTTCGGCAACCGGAGCGAATGTCACGTGCACGTCGGGGTTGCGGTCAGCGTCGATCCGCGCGCTGCGCAAAGTGGCGACATCACGAGGCACGCTGACATCCAGCCCGAAGACGCGGTACGTGTGCATTGTCACTGTTCGATCGGTCTCATCGTGTCGAACACGGTGTTCAAAACGGCAAGTTCAGGCATGTCGAAGTGCGGAGCCCATGCGTTCGGTTCGATCAGGTTGGCGCAGCCCACCGGGTGATAATGCAGGAATGCCAGATGGCAGAAACCGCCATCAGGTATCGCATCGCGGTAATGCCACTGCGAGGAACCTGCAAACAGCAATGCCTCATTAGGGCGTAGCGTGTAGTCCTTGAACTTAATGGTCGAAAAATCTGTGTCCGCATATGCTTCTGCGTCTTCGGCTGTAGGCCACGGCAAAATGTCGCTGAAGGAGATCGGCCATTCGCAGCTTTGCGCCAGGCAAATGTCGAGTGTCCACTTTGCGGAAGGCGCATCCATATGCGGCGGGCAACGGCCAGCCCCGTGATAGAGGCTCAGGAAATTGTAACAAGGCTCTACCTCCTCGCCCGCCAGATCGCTGACCAGAGGAATAAGTTCGTCCTGAAGCGCCTTCAATACCGGCAAATTATGAAGAATATGCCGGCCAAACTCGTTATTTTCGTAGGATTTCAACGAAGCCTGAGGCACCATTGCGATCTTCGTCTTCAGTTCATCAAACCGTGCCTCGTCCAGCAAGGGGCTTACGTGGCCAACCTTGAAATCCGGAGACGTACGCAGGACATCGAACGCGGTGACGAACTCGCCAGCGCGCTCGGGCCGCACTATTTCGAGCATGCGCGATGCAGCCTCGAACTTCGCGAGGAACTGGCTGTCGTACCATGCAAAATTCGGGAGTTCATGAAGCACCTTCATGGCCACCATATACTGGCGTGCCACATCGGCGTCAGAAAGATCGATTGTTTGTAACATCATGCCGGTCCGACATCATCCACTGATTGACGGGAGCGGATTACAGGAACACATTGCTTGGCACCCGCGTTGATTTGATATCGCCGTATCATAAAGGCCGTGAAGTATGACTGTGAATGAGCCTGGAACGGAAGGCTCGAGGAGAGGAGCGCCCGACAAAGGTGTGTTCACGGATGATCGGTCCGGACCCACCCGCTATAGTGGTGCCGATCATCGTGCGGCGCCAACGTCGGTGGCAGGGTCGCGACCAGTCGGCAGCAAGCCCATTCTATGGAAGTGGTGGTTTATTGCCGCAGCTATCAGCGCGAGCATATGGGCCGGCTTGGTAGCACTCATAACCTGATATCCAGGCAGTCTCGGGATTGACCGACGCATCTCAGTAGCAACCGTGCGAGGCCAGAACCGCTGGTAGCGTGCGAAAGCATATGGCTACGTCGTAAGCCAGCGACTTGCGCATGGCATAGAACGCGTCAAGCCTCACGCGTTTGTCGTAGCTGACTTCGTTGCGTCCGCTGACCTGCCACAGGCCGGTCAAGCCAGGGCGCACCGAGCAATACGCTGAATAGCGCTGCCCGTAGCGTACGATCTCGCTTGGAACGATCGGCCGCGGACCGACAACACTCATGTGACCGGCCAAGACGTTGAGGAGCTGAGGAAGCTCGTCAAGGCTGGTTTTACGGAGCAATCGGCCGATCGGGGTGATCCGGGGGTCAAGGCGCAGTTTTTGGTCTTGCGCCCACTCCTTGCGAGCGTCTTCGGATGTCGCAAGCAGGTGATCCAGCCGGTCGCGGGCATCGACCACCATCGATCGGAATTTGAGGCACGGGAAATATCGACCGTCCCGCCCGACCCGCTGCTGAACAAATATCGCAGGTCCCGCGCTCGTAAATCGAATGGCGCAGACGATGACCAGAAATAATGGCAAAAACAACACCAGCGCCATCGCCGAACAGATAATGTCGAACGAGCGCATGGCCAACAGGTGTGCTTGAGAACTGGTCGACTGATACTTGGTGGACCGGGGGCTTATTATTCTAAAGCCTTGGCGATCCTGAGCATAGGAGATGTGATGCATCGTAGCTTCGACCCTCATGGTCTGCGCTTTTGCATTCTGCATCGGCATGCTCCTAAGATCTTTGGATCACGACGATCAGAAATCGACGAATCAATTAACAATCGTATACCACGCCACTTAAAAGAATTTCCATTCAACTATTATCCTGCTTTTTATGGCTCATACCGGGATTGCGGTTAAATAATTTTAATTGCCAGACGTAGGCATTTGGGATGTATCGGCCCAAAATTGCCAGTGTTCTGTTCTCGGAAATAACGAGATTTCGGGCGTTAATTTTGGGCCGAGTGATCGCTGAATGTCCCGCTGTCAGCCGACAGCCATCATACAGTACGGCCTTAGTGGCACTTAGACGGCTTCAGTCAGCAAGCCGACTGTGGAAAATTTCTTCCAGCCTAGTTAGCCAAGCAATAGGGCTTAGTGCGAGGTTCTGAGTATTATTGCAGGCCGCCTCGCTCATCTTTTTTGCGAGCTCATCATCGCCCAAGATCGATTGCATCGCGGCGGCGAACAGGTCCGTATTTCGTGGATCGACCGCCAATCCGGCGCCACATGATACCATGTCGTTGCTCAACAAAGCCGTGTCAGCAAGGATGACCGGAAGACCGCTCCACGCCGCCTCCATGGCAACCAGACCGAAAGGCTCGGGGTAGCGGCTTGGCATGACCAGCAGGCGAGCCTTGGACGCATACTGCTGAATTTCCTGCGGAGTCCGTCTGCCCAGCATGCTAGCGCGAGGGTGAATCTCCAGGATTCGATCCGCAAGCGGTCCTTCCCCAATCACGGTGAGCGCCGCGCCGGCTTTGGCGGCTGCGAGCGCGGCGAGATCTGCTCCCTTAGTCTCTTCCAGCCGCCCGACGAAAAGCACTTCGCTATTTTGTTCTGCGGCGATGCGGGTTGGAGAAAATGGCTCGACCGGATTGGGCAGTGGTGTGATGGCGTCTGCGGGAATGCCGGCCCGACACAAGAATTCGATCATTCCGGCGTGAATGGCAAGAACAGGGGGCGAGGATCGTGGCTTGTAAGCCAGGCGCTGGATAACCTGCCGCACGCTTCGCCAGGCTTTATGGGCATTGCCATCACGATCGCAGGCCGTTGCCAAGCAAGCGCCGGACAACGGAACGTGTGGGCATACTTCCCCTGTTTTCATCCAGGCGAATGCGCCGTTGGGACATGCCAGAAAGAAATCATGAGCGGACAGGACCAGTCTGTCGCGAACCGGGTCCAGCGCGCCAAATACCGCCGGGGACAGGATCTGAGACCAGCCATGAAGGTGATAGACCGTGCCCGGCGTATCGTTGCGGGCAATCCAGTCGCGGATCATCGAATGCGCCGCGCGGTTCCACAGGCCTGATATCATGGCCTTAGCTTTGCCACCCGCAAGAAGTCGCTGCTGGCCGAGCGGAACTATATCAACGCCAGCGTTAGCCAGCGCTGGACTTTGACCCATGTCGCCGGTGATGAACGTGACGGCATGTCCCCGCCCGGCGAGATCGCAAGCGGCCTGGACGGCGAGTTTGCTGGCGCCACCCTTTGGGTCGCTCAGGTCATTGATCTGGACTATCCGATCAATCACGCCCGTCTCTCGGCAGCTTGCAAAAGCGTCTTGGCAAATGCGCTGACTTCGTTGCGTGCGCGGGCAATAAGCGGTGAGGGGTCAAGCCGGTCGGCGATTGCGTCCGCTGTTCGAGCGCCCAGATCGGCAGCGTCAGCTGTGGCAGGATCGACCATATGGCTTGACCGGCCTGCGAGGTCAAAAAAGCTGTCCAGCTTTACATCCCACTTGAGGCCAACAGCGGGCACCCCGAAGGAATAGGCGGCGATGCAGGCGTGCATCCGGTGTCCGACTATCGCATCGCATCCCGCGACGAACGCGGCGAGGTCGCACGGCTTGTCGAATGAACGGTTCAACGTCACCGGGCCCTTGGCATGTCGGATCCAGTCGTAGAACCGGCTTTGCAGGTATTCGCGATCTTCCGGACTGCCGTTGGTGAACAGCGACACTTCATATCCCTGCTCTACCAAAGATCGGAGCGCGTTCGGGTACCAGCTATCGAGCGTGGCTCCCGCTGAGGCGGCGCTATGATAGCGGACTGCCAAGGGGTCGGTGACGCAAAATCCTATGCGTTTGCCATCCCGTGGTGACTCGGTGACGGGATAGTGGAGGCTCGCCAGCACGCCTGGGTCCACTACGATTTCGGCAGGGGCTATTGCATGCCCCGCGAAGTGGTCGTGCCATCCGGTTTGCGATACTTTGTCTCTCACCGAAGCCCAGATCAGCCGTGATCTGGAGAGGGAACGGGCAAACAGCTTTGTGCCCATCGGTGTGCAGCTGGGCGATACTCCGACCGCGTATACCGCGACTGGCAGCCGTGCTTTGGCGGCTTCCGACAGGGCTGCCGATATCTTCATCGGGAAGTTTAGGTCGGAATCGGTAAACAGATTGCCTCCGCCCACGATCACTGCATCGGCACCTGAAACGCCTGCCTTGAACTTGCGCCGCAGCTTGAGGGCGATCAGCGCGGACAGCATCGCTCCCGCAGCGGGCTGGCGAATAGCGCCGGGCAACTTGTCCAGCACCGCAAGCGCAAGACCGCGTGCCCTGCCATGAGTGGTGGGATAGGCGGTGCGTCCGGCCAGATCGATGGAAACGACCTCACATCCCGGCAACGAGCGTCCAAGCTCTCGCTCAAGGCACTCGCTGAGCAAGCCATCGCCCAGGTTGGGGCTGTATTTCACATTGAAGAGAACGAGGCGCCGTAATGTGGAATCGCTGTGTGCGGGCTTCGCCATGATACTGCCATCCTCGAGCGTGGCTCGTGTGGCGTTATGCCGACCGGTCATGCTTGAATGGTCTCCGTGAAACGGTATGCGCGGTCGGCGTCTACACGCTGCAACGCGGCATAGCTAGCAGAGGTGGGCGACCAATGGCATCCCGCCTTGCAGCGTATGACCATTTTTTAATACAGTTCAGTATCGTCACGAGCGTATTCGGCAGACAAGAAGCGGCGTTTCGGCTATATGCTGGGAGCTATAGATGCCATACGATACTGCGCTGCACCATCGTTGGCCCGACAAGGAAAACCAATACCTTGCCCAGCATACACGTTGTGATCGCCACTATCGGTCGCCCCGCTCTGGTGCGAAAGACCGTTGATCTTCTAGCCGACCAGACCCGTCCTGCCGATAGCGTGGTGATCGCATCCGTTTCCCCGGATGACGTCGCCGGGGTCGAGGAAGCGCGGGGTAACGTTAAAGTTCTTTATTCCGCGAAGGGTCTGTGCTGCCAGCGCAATCGCGCTTTGGAAGAGCTGGCAGGTACCGCAGATTATATCGTCTTCTTCGACGACGATTTCGTGCCGGCGCATGACTATCTCGCCAACGTCGAAGCGCTGTTCGAGCAAAATCCGGATATCGTCGGCTTGACCGGTGAATTGCGCGGCGACGGGGTACGCCACGGCGGTTATACTATCGAACAGGCGCAGGCCTTGTTGGCGCAGCCCGATCCGAATCCATCGCCGATGCGCCATCGTCATGAACTCTACGGCTGCAACATGGCGATCAGGGCCAACGCGATCGAGGGCATGCGTTTCGACGAGAACCTTCCATTATACGGCTGGCAGGAGGACATCGACTTTACCAACAGGCTGGGCCGTAAGGGCCGGCAGGTTTCGACAGGTGCAATCACCGGCGTCCATCTTGGCGTCACGGGTGGTCGAACCTCCGGCAAAAGGCTGGGCTATTCGCAGGTTGCGAACATCGTCTACCTAAAGCGCAAGGGCACAATGCGTCCTGATTTCGGTAATCGGCTGATGATCAACAATGTGGTGGCCAACGCCCTGCGCAGTTTTAAACCGGAACCGCTGGTCGACAGGCGAGGCCGCTTCATGGGCAACATGCTCGCGATCTTTGATTGCCTGCGCGGGCGGGTAGATCCTCGTCGCATCCTAGAGATGTGAACGTTCTGGAAATGAGTTCAGTATCGGTGCCCACATCGGCCAAGCCGCAGGTTTTCGTATGCGGAGACCTTCATAACCTGGGCGACCTAAAGCTCCTGCTGCAGAACCTTGCGATCACCGAAGGAAAAGGCGGGGTCGTGCGCCGCTGGGCCGATCTGCCGGCTGCAATCGAGCGGCAGGTGACGCAAGCAGGCGGTCGGCTTTTCCCCGGCAAGTCGATCCTTGGATTTGCGAGCAAGTGCTTCGGTTCGCAGGTCGTCTTTGGCGGCGGACAACTGGTCCGCGATAATGTGTCTATCGCATCGCTTGTCGGTCTGCTGATTGCCGTGCTGAGTGCCCGGCTTGGCGGCGGGTCGTTCGTCACGCGCGGGCTTGGCGTTAGTACGATCCGCACGACGCCGCGCAGGCTGCTATGGCGTTCGATCCTATCGTTCAGCCCTGTCATCAATGTTCGTGACGATGCATCGGCAGCGAATCTCGCCCGATTGATTCCGGGCAAGCGATGTGCGGTCAGCGCCGATATGGTGTTTTTGCCGACGTCGGCAACGCATTCGATATCGCCCAGCCAGGTCGAGCGGCGCTGGATCGTGGTGGCGCCTTGCGTGGACGAAAGCGAAGGCCGATCGATCGAGGGCGACGGCCTCGATAAAGCGCTTGAGGCTGCTCTGGCGCTGGTTCCGGGAGCGCGGATCGTCATCGCCTGCCATGATCCGCGTGCCGGTATGGACAAGGCGGCAGGGGCCAAATTGGCTGCGCGCTGGAAACGACATGAGGTGGTTCTACACGACACCTACGAACTGCAGACGCTGACCAAACTGTATGAGGAGGCGGCGTTGGTCCTTACCAACCGCCTCCACTCGCTGATTTTTTCGATTCTTGCCGAAGCACCGGCACTGGCGATCGAGGACGGGACAGCGAAAGTACAGGTCGTCGCCGACCGGTTTTCGATTCCGGTACTTCCCCGGGACGATGCCCTCCAGGCCGAACTCAGGGTAAAGGACGCGCTTGGCTTCGACTGCGAATCGCGCGCCAAAGTGCGGCAGGAAATGGCGACCAGGGCCGCACGAAATATAGCCTGACACGACAATTATCGCTTTCCTACAGGCGATCGGCTGGAACATAATGGGGACATAGGTGAGGCTGGTATGCCTCGCCTCCGTCCCCTTTCAGCCGGAGCACTCCTATGAACGATCCGTTCGTAACCCACGCCGATGCCTCGTTCGCACCGTCGAGAGCGCCTTTCGCCATCACCCCGAATGACACCCAAGCCCTGACGCTGGTGCCCAAGGGCATTTACGTCGGGTCTGGCGGGGACCTGGTGGTGCGGGGCATCGATGGTGCGGCCGATGTGGTCTATCGTAACCTTCCCGATGCAAGCTACGTCGCAGTTCGCGCGCTGTATGTCAGGGCGACCGGCACCACCGCCAGCGCCCTTGTCGGGGAAGCCTGAGCATGGTGCGTCTCGTCTCAGGTGGCCGCGCGGGCGGCATCACTAATCGCACGCGAACGGTATCAGATGGTGCAGCCCAAGCGGTGGTGCCGCGATTGCTTGGATCCGGTTCAAGCCTGTCATTGCGTTCGGGGAGTGATGCCAACCTGACGCTGGCCGGAGCTCTGATCAGTGCGACCACGCCGCTGTCCGCAGGCGCGCGCCAGGTCGCGCTCATCCGCGAAACAGCAGGCACCGGCATTGAGGCACGGGCGGTGGAGTATGCGCTGACGCTCAAGGCGGCAGCATCCATCATAACGCCGGAGCCGACCCCGACGCTCACCCCCGGCGGGACGTTTCTGCCGACCGATGCGACCTACGCTGGAGTCTACGGCTTGGGCAGGATGGTCTTGGCCTATACCGGATCGGCGATCCGTGTCCGTCGCGTGACCGATGGCGCTGAAACGGACATCGCCTTCTCTGAGCAAGGGATCGACATGGCTGGAGCGATCGCGTTCGCCGGAAATTCAGCGCTCGGCGTCGTCGCAATCTATGACCAGACGGGCAATGGGCGCCATCTGAACCAGCCAGTCGCTGCCGAACAGCCAACGCTCTGGTTGGGTGAGGGTGGCCCGACCGTCACCAATTACGACAGCGACAGCCCCATGCTGATCCCGCCCAGCCTTGCTATCCAGCGCGCTGACTGCGCCGTTTTCATGGTGACCCGCACGCCGGGACAGGCGGCGACATGCGGGTATTGGGCATTTGGCAAGAGCACGGCCGACTATGCCTTGACCAGTCCGCGCACGCCCGGGAACGTGGCGATACAGCCGATGGTCTCGGGCACTTCGATGACTGCGAGCGTCCAGAATGCGCAAGCGCTCGGCGTCAACAACATGGCGGTCGTCGGGTTGGTGTCAGGCGCTGGAGGCCAGATCGTTCACCGTGACGAGCACACGGCCCCATACCCCGCCGCTGCGTCCGGTCTACTGGCGGATGGCGGCGAAGTGGGAGAGGCAATCCAGTATGCCGGTCGTACCGACTGGCGTGCTTTCGTGGTTTGCGCATCGGCCCCGTCCGATAGTCCGGTTGCCGCGATCAAGGCCGTGCTCAAGGGCACGTTCACAACCACCGAGCCGGCTGCGCTCTCTTTTCTGTCGGGTGGTGACAGCATCGTTTTCGGAACGGGCGGCCGCAACAACCGGACGATCACGGCGGCCATGCATCACCGCAGTGGAGGCGAAGTGCAATTCCGCAACATCGCGATCGCGGGGCATCGGCTGGACCTTGCCTATACAGGTTTCGACACTCCATCCGCTGCGTACCTCGTGCCCGGCGTGCCCAACGTCTATGTCAGCGATTACGGCCACAACGATATCAAGACTTACGTCTCCGATGCGGCCTCGGCCATCTCGGCGGTGGAGGCAATGAAAGCACAGGCCCGGCACATGGCCGCCAAGCTGCGCGCCTATGGCTTCGATCTGGTGATCTGGCAGGAAGCCTTTGTGGACACAACGTTCTCCATTCATCAGGAGGCGGCGCGCGACGCTTGGAATGCGTGGCTGCGTTCCGGTCCATTGGCGGATGATGGACTTGCGTGCTTCGATGCGGTCGATGGCGTGGCGAGCGATCCGACGTTCGTGCTTGGCGATGCGGAGACCGATGCCGGGCGCGGGATGGCTCTGGCGGTCAATTCGTCCGACGGGGTCCATCCCAACGAGATACATGCCGGGCCGCGAGCGGAGCATCTGCTGGCGACCTACGAGGCGATACCGTTCGCGGTGAAATATCTGGCGTCACCCGCCACGCAAGGCTTGCCCTACGCTGGCTACAGACCGCGGGTGGTGAAATGAACCGCGCCTTATCAGTTCTCGCTGGCGCCCGGTTCGGCGGCGCTACCGTCTGGATTGTCCCTGAATACCGCAACCGGTGTGATCGCAGGAACGCCTCAAGTTGCGGGTGCCGCCGAGGGGGTGGTCCTGCGCGTTACGGATGCGGACGGTCGATCATCCGATGCCACGTTCACGTTGTCCATCGCACCTGCCGCCGCGATCACGCTCGTCGATCAAACCGAAAGCTGGAACGCGAGCGACGCGACGTCCATCGCCGTTACGATGCCGGGGGCCGTGCGGGCGGGCGATCTGCTTATTGCCGTGATGACATCGGACAGTCTTGTCGGGATTACCTGGGACAACGCCACTGCAGGCGGCTGGAATCATCGGGGTACGTACTCCGCCAATTCGAGCAGCCACACGCTCGCCGTGTTCACGCGGGTTGCCGATGGAACCGAGGCTGGAAAACTGCTGAATGTGGGCGTTTCCACCGCCCAGCAGACGGTCACTAGGGTCCTGCGGATTGCCGGGGCTGCTGGCGAAGTGGAAGTATCGTCTTATCTGCGCGGCAACACGGTGTCGGCTACGCCTTCGGCGCTTTCGCCCAGCTGGCAAGGCCCTGGTCTGGTGATCGCGGCGCTGGCACTGGACGGAACGGCGACGGTGTCGTCGGGGCCAGCGGGGTATGCGAGCTTCACGGCGCGAAGCTCAAGCCTGAGCGGGCAATCCACCAACGCCACGGCGGTGCGGATCGCTTCGGGTAGCGAGCAGCCGGGCGCCTTCACGCTCTCGGCTTCGGGGCAATGGGTGGCGCTGACCATCGCGGTCCGGGCCGCCTAGCTTCGGTAGCCCCTGGAACTGTCGCTCAGCGTCAGGATGGCGTCGAGCAATTGCTGGCCCGCGCGCGCCCAGGTGAACTGGCGCGCGCGGGCCTGTCCTTCGGATACCTTGCGGGCGAACAAGTCGGATGTCGGGTCAAGCGCCTCGATCGCTTCGGCCCACGATCCGGGATCGTCCACATCGGCGTAGAGCGCAGCATCGCGGCATACTTCCGGCAGGGCACCGGCGGGAGCAATCACCGCTGGCGTGCCGCACAGCATCGCCTCGAGCGGCGGCAGGCCGAATCCCTCCGTCCTCGAAGGGCAAAGGAGACACCGGGCGTGCGCATAAAGCGCGCGCAACTGAGCATCGTCGCATTTGCCCGCGAAAATGGTTTCAGCAGGTACATTCAGACCGGCGGAGACCAGCTTTTCGCGCGTTGCACCGACGATCACCAGCGGGACGGCGGGAGTTGACCGGGCGGCATAGGCCCCGAAAACCACCGCGTTGTTCTTGTATTCCTTGGGGCTGCCGAACATCAGGGCATATCCGCGGGAAACCAGTCCCAACGTGGCCAACACGCCGTCGTCGGCCACCGTTTCGAGCACGTGATCGACGCCGTTGTACAACACGCCGGTCCTGTCTGCCGGGGAGACGCTCATCACATCCAGCATACGGCGCGAGTAATCGGAAACCGTCAGCATGGTCGCGCTTGATTTTGCCATCATCGGCGTCAGCAGGCGATAGCCCAGACGCTGGCGCAGCGGGTACGAACTATCCGGAAAAAGGAACTGCGCGTCATGGATCAGCGTGATCTTGCGCCTGTGCCGCAGTGGCGCCAAATTCGCGAGATTAACGAGAACGCCATCCGCTGCAAGCGTTGGCAGCCGCATCTGCTCCCACCCTTGCGACGGAGCGGCGTCCACTTCGCGCACTTCGATTGCTTTGAGGTCAGGCCGCCACTTCCCTGAATGACGTGCAGGCAGCAGCACCGTTGCCTGCACTCCTGTCCCGGGCAGCAGGGCATCAAGTTCGTGGATCAGGCGATCGGCCACCCGATGGACGCCGTTAAGACCGCCTGTGTAGAACTTACCATTGATGTAAACAGGCAGCATCGCCATGAACAAGAAACGCAGCCTTTCCGCTCACGCAATCGCCGTTAAAGCGATCTTAGGGTAATATTGCGATGCAGCGAAGGCGACGCGCAATAGTTCGTGTTGCCAAGATTTAACCTTGGGCCTGATCGGGTTAAAGCTTTTCTAGTGCCGGCGCTACCGCCATGGCGAACAAGGGCGGGGGCATTAACGTGGGGGGCGCAATGCCGGAGCGCGATGACGCAATTCTCATCAATGGCCGGTTCCTCATGCAACCCGTCACTGGCGTCCAACGGGTCGCGCGTGAACTGGTCGCGGAGATGGACAGGATGGTCGGTGCGGGGGAGACGCCGTACCGGATCGCGCTTGCCTGCGAACCCGGCGCCGATGCCTCGACGCTGAACCTCCGGCACATCTCTGTCGAGCGTAAGGGCGGCGCCAGCGGGCATTTGTGGGAACAGGCGATCCTGCCGCAGATGTTGAAGGGCCGGCGGCTGCTTTGCCTCGGCAACACCGCCCCGCTTGCAACCGCGCTGGCGGGGCACCGGGTCGCGGTGATGATTCACGACGTATCGTATCTTTCGCTCCCGCAGGCCTATGCCGCGAGCTATCGCTGGGCGCATCGAGCGCTGCTGCCAGTGCTGTTGAGTAAGGCCAACCCCATCTTCACCGTGTCCGTCACGGAAGGGGAGCGGCTGAAGCGATTGCGTTCCAACGGCGGCGCAGGGCCAATCATCGCAATCCAGAACGGCGGTTGGAGTCGCGACCGTATCGACCGTGACGCACCCTGGCCCGAAGATCGCGATCGCATGGTCCTGTATGTCGGTTCGCTTTCCCGACGCAAGAACGTGGAGCGCGTCATTGAGGTCGCGCAGCGGCTCGCTCGGGAGAATGGCATTCGCACCGTTCTGGTCGGAGCAAGTAATGACATCCTCGCCCCGATTCGCGCTGGCGTTGACCGCGATGTCGAGCACATGCTCGATTTCGTGGGGCAGATACCGAACCTTGATACGCTGGCTGACTACTATCGCCGCGCATCCTGCCTGCTGTTTCCGTCGCTGTATGAGGCATCGCCGCTTCCGCCGGTCGAAGCAATGAGTATGGGGTGCCCGGTCGTTGCCTCCTCCATCCCCTCCATGACGGAGCGCTGCGGAATGGCGGCGGTCTACTGCGATCCCCATGATACCAATGATATCGTGGCGGCGGTCCGCAAAGTGACTGACGATCCGGTTTTCGCCCGCACATTACGCGACCGAGGCTATGCCCGCGCCGAGACGTTTTCCTGGAAAGATCAGGCGAGGCGCATCCTGGGTGCCATGACGACGAGTTAATTTTGCAGTGCGGCATCGATGCGCGATTAGGCGCGTCATGTCATCCGAGATCAGCTCCCCCCGGCTTCGCAAGACCCCGATCTATGGTCTGGACGCCGTCAGGTTTCTGGCGGCCATTCTGGTCGTGGTCTACCATCTTGCCTTCAAGGCCTGGGCGATCAGGGACAGTACGCTCAATCGTCTGATAGGGCGTGTGGTCGATTATCCACCGGCATGGTGGATCAGTTGGTCCGGCTGGATCGGTGTGCAGGTGTTCTTCGTCGTGTCCGGCGCGGTGATCGCGTATTCCATGCAGGGAGTGGATGCTCGCACATTCGCGGTTCGACGCATTGCCCGTCTACTACCCGCGGTGCTCGTATGCGTCGCCATCGCCGTACCGATCTCGATCCTTGCGTTCGGCGTATCACCACGAAGCGCGTTATGGCTGGCGACCAAGACCCTTGTCTTCGCTCCCATGGGGCCATGGATCATGGGCCAGTTCTGGACCATCCCGATTGAGCTGGCCTTTTACGGTGTGATCTTCCTGTTGCTGGCATCGAAGGGATCGGATCGTGGAACGGCGCTTTTACCATGGGCGCTCGGTCTTGCTTCGGCAGCCTATTGGACGGCAGCGGAACTCGGCGCGATGCAGCCGGGCGGGCGGATCACCGAGTTGCTTCTTTTCCAGCACGGCGGGTATTTCGCTATCGGAATGCTTTGTTCACGGCTGAGCAGCGGCGGGCTGAACGCGCGACAGGTTCTATTGGCAGCGCTATGTGTGGCATCTGCTGCCGTGCAGATCAGGACTATCGCGGGCTGGGAAATGGACACTCGCCCCGATCTGGCTGCTCACTGGCTCACGCCGTTTGGGATATGGGTAGCCATGACCGCGCTGATCGCACTGTCGTTCCTGTTTCGCGATCAGGTGGCTGATCGCGTGGGTCGCTGGTCTTCGGCGCTGCGCATGGCGGGCCTATGCACATACCCTTTGTATCTGGTGCATATTCATGTCGGCGGAGCGGTGCTGTTGATGGCAACGCCGCTTGGCATTCCCGCATCATTCCTTTTCGCGCTGGTAGCATCACTGGCAGCTTCGATCGTTATAGCGACATGGCTCGAACCGCGTGTCCATTCCGTCATCAAGCCTGTCCTGGATGGGCTGGCGCACCGCATTGCCCCGGCAATTCGCTGACAGAACGGCGGCGGCGACCCGTCCGTCCCCGGTCAGGACCGTTCGATCAATGGCGGAGTTGCATTTCCGATCTCGCAAGCGCAGCAATACCGGTCGTACTCATGCATGATTCAAGGTAGCGAATGGCCGAACAGAATTCCTTGAGTCGTCGGGCTGCCGGTGCCGTTGGCTGGAGCATGATGCGTTACGGCGGCGATCAGGTCTTCGGATTTATCGTTTTCGCTACTTTGGCCCACAAGTTGAACCCCGCCACGTTCGGCGTGTTCGTGGTCGGCCTGGCGGTTATCGAGGTGGGCCGGATCATCGCGCAGGCGGGACTGGTCAGCAGCCTGTACCGCGCTGAAGTGATAACCCCGCGTCTTGCTGACACCATTTTCTGGGCAAACATGGCCATTGCAACCACCGTTGCGTTGATCTGTGTGGTGTGTCGTGACCCGCTTGCAACGGTGATGGGCAGCCCGACTGCCGCCCCGGTAATCGCCGTCATGGGTCTGCTGATTCCGCTTTCGGCATCCGGCGCCACGCACATGAGCCGAAACCTTCGCAATTTTGGCCACCGCGCTCTCGCAATTCGGTCGCTGCTTGCTGGAGTTATCGGCGGCGGTCTTGCGCTCGTCGCTGCGCAGGCTGGCTGGGGAGTGTGGGCACTGGTAGTTCAGCGGCTGGTCGGTGAACTGATCGGCGCGATCGTTGCCTGGCGCACGTTTCCATGGCGGCCGGGTTTCGACTTTTCCTGGACAACGTTGCGCGATCAATGGCGACTTGGCGCGAGTTCCGCCGGGTCCCAGCTGCTCCTGGTGACATTGACAAGGGCGCAGGACGTCATCGTCAGCCGTACCCTGGGCATCGGAGCGGTCGGCGTATTTCGCACTGCGTCCAAGCCGATCGACTTCGTTACGCAGTTTATCATCAGTTCGTACTTCGCCGTCGCCTCGCCCACCTTGGTGAAGATCAAGCATGACGAAGCGGCATTCTCTCGCGGATATGTGCGCATGGTGTCGTACTGCTCGATACTGATGTTCCCGGCCGTGGCCGGGATCGGCACGCTGGCCGACCCGCTGATCCCGCTCGTCTTTGGTGAGCAGTGGACGCAAGGCATCCCCATTGCGCGCGCGCTTTGCTTCATGGCTCCAGTCTACGCGCTCGGCCTGTTCATCGAACCGGCGCTCACAGTGCTGGGCAAAGCCGGGGTGATAGCCAAGCTGACCGGTACTCAGCTGATCCTGACACTCGTTTTATGCACGCTGGCAGCGCCGTACGGCCTCTTCTGGTTTGCCATCGCATGTGTGGTGCGCAGCCAGCTGGCTTTTGTCTTGCAATTGACGATGCTGCAGCGCGCTACCGGGATCAAAGCGAAAAGCGTGCTGGCCGGCATCGCTCCGCCGGTAGCCGCCTCGCTGATCATGGCGGCGGTAGTGTGGATGACGGGCAAGCTGATGCCCATGCCATCTACCCCCCACCTTCTGCCGACTCTTTTCCGCCTTGGCCTGCTGTGTTTACAGGGCGTTGCAGTCTATGCCATCGCGCTGCTGGTGCTGTTGGGGCCGACCCGCCGAGCCGAACTGCTGGGAATGGCCCGCCAGACATTGGCCCGAAGGCGCAGCGCAGCGTAAATGGCACGTCAGGTTGTTCCGGTCGCCACCATGTAGGTAGCGGGCGGCGCGGCAGCGGGGAAGTCAGCTTCGGCGTCCGATGCCGGGCGCCTGGCTGAACGCAGCGCCATCGCTGCGGCAGACAGGATCGCAAATTCGAGACCCGGATCGCAGCTCGGTGCTGAAATCGATGCGATGAACACGCCGAACATCATCGCCCACGCCGCGGCCCCGCCAATATTACGCTCGGGGTCGTTCGTTCGCAGGTACGTCGACAGCGCCAGTGGCTTGAACGCTCGGACGACATGCCCGGCAAATGTTACCACGCCGACCACGCCGAGCGAACCAACGATGGCTGCGATCAGGCTGGATGAGCGGAACGATCCGGGGCCGATGCCCAATCCGAAGGAGATGCGGAAAGCATCCAACCCCTGCGTGGCCCAGAACAGGCGTTGCCGCCCGGAGAAGGAGTCTGCCTTGTCCAGCGTCATGTGTTCTACAAGGCCACGCAAACTGGCGGCCAGCACGGGATTGAGGATCAGCAGGGCGCTTGCCACGATGACGGCAAATAGGCCAGCCATCGCCAGCCAGCCCACTTTGTCGAGCCGGAACAGAGAGGGCGTTACCAGCATGCGCACCGCGAGCAGCCCGGCAAACAGCGCCAGTCCGACGTAGGCGCTTGACGACGTACTTGCCAGCAGCGCCGATCCCAACAGCAACGCGGCTGGTCCGGTGAAGCGACTTTCCACACCGCGCAACCAGCATTCGAAATTGAAGACGAACCAGATTACCGCGAACGCCGCGAAGGACGATGCCTCCGGCCAGAGCCCGTTCATACGAACAAAGCCCTGGTATTCATGGTCCAACTGCGCATAGGAGCCGTTGCGGAACAGATCGAGGATGGCATTGGCGGGGGTGTTCTTGAGCGCGACGCTGGCGAACCCGAGCAGGGCATGCAAGCCGCCGACCACCGCCGCCGTCCGCACCAGCACCCGGCTGGCTCCGGCGCCGCGCAACACGGTTTGCGCGGCGATCGCCATCATCAGCGTGCCTGTCATATAGACCGCTGTCGTGATGTTCTGGGAGGTGAAACGCAAAGGTCCTGCCGCAAGAATACGGGCCAACTGCGTGCCATAGCGCGGGCGCAGCTGACCACGCAGCGGAGTGACCTCCATCTGTCCGGCGAACAGGCGCGGCAGGATAATCGCCGCAAACAGGCCATAGAGGACAAACGCGATGAGCCAGCCGTTGCTGCGCAACGATGCGAGTATGTCCGCTTGGGAGACGCTACCTGGTATCAGGCAGCGTAAAAGCAGGAACCCCAGCGCGAAGTGAGCCGGTGCAATCGAAGATCCACCGAGCGACGACAGCACCACCGCCGCGGACCCGCCAAACAGCATCGAAAACATGACGAAAGCGAAAAGCGAACGCACCGATCCGAAGACGAACAACAGCAGGCCAAGAAGAAACTGGACCGCACCGATGATGGTTAGCTGCATGTCTGTCCCTTACACCTGGGCGGGCCGGGCGGGGCAGTCCGCATCCGGGATATTGGGTTCGTTATAGATTCGGATGCGATAGCGGAAGCCGTCGCTGCCGGGCTTAGCATTAGGCCCGACAGCCAGATCCAGCGTGTCGCCCCGTGTCAGGGAGATGTCGCGCAGGACAAACTTGTGCGTATCGGTCACGACTTGTCGTGCCAGTTCGGTCTTGCCGTGGCGCACGATCGCCTCGATCCCGTCGCCGCCGGGCTTCTTGTCGATACAGACAGCCATCGCGACTTTCGCGGGTGACGGGGCGGCATAGCGGATAACGGCGGAAACGCCGTTGGCCCCGCCGCCTCTTGGCGCCGCGCTGACATCACCTACCCATAAAGGCCGCAGGAATTTCTCGCCGTGGGAACTGGTCCATTGCCCGTCGAGCCAGCCAAGGTTCTGCTCGGTGCCATCGGCTTTGCGAGCAAGATAGCGCCAGTTCGGTCCGCCGTAGCCCAGCAGGCTGTCGGCAATGACGGGTCCTTTGGTTAAGGTCGGGCGTGGGCCACCGATGGCGATCACCGGCTCTTCGGTGAGGGCAACGTCTCGGCCGGAGACCGGGCGACCCCTTGCATCCATCACTTTGGCGGCACCCGCAAACGCAAGGCGCCCAGACGCGCCCCAGCCAACCCACGCATCGCTGCCGAAACGGTAGAGCCGGACGTTGGGATCACCTACCTCGACGCGTTCGGGATACCCGCGCGGCATGAGATTGGTTTGCACCAGACGATAGGCCTGCGTCGCGGGTTTGTCGGCCTGGTTCAGGGTATAAAGCCCCATGTTGCGGAACCACTTCTGGTCCATCAGCGCGTACCAGTAGAACGCCGGAAGCCGCGCCGCAGCCATCAGCGTGGCCGACTTGACCAGTTGCGGGGCGGCCATTTCGGGGCGGGGGTAATTGTCGCTGAACTCCGTAGCCCACACCGGCAGCTTGCGGCCACGCCGGGTCATTACCTCGTCCAGATGGGCCAGTTCGACATCAAGGTTTTCGGCCTGCGACCGATAGGGATGCACAGCGATTGCATCGGCGGCGTCCAGCAGGCCTCGCGTGAACAGCGAGTCCAGAAACCCTGTGGCGATCATGTTGGTCGATCCGCCCAAAATCTTCGCGGTGCCGCCACCCGCTTTCAGGGCGTCGCGGGCAATCCGCACCGTCTCGACGTATTCGCGCAGCGCATCGACGGACGGGGCATCATCGGGACGATAGATCTGGCGCGATTTCTGGCTGTTGATTTCGTTGCCGATCTCGATCGCTGCAAGGCACGATCCGAAATGCTGCTGCAACGCCGCCAGGTACCTTCCGAAAGCCTGCTTGGCAGCAGGCGAACGCAGCGCGCCACCGCCATCGTACAGGGGGTGCAGCGGCACGGCGACGAGCAGGAGGCTGCCCCCTCCTTTGCAGAATTTTTCCAGCGTCGCCGCGCCCGGTCCGTCGAACGTGTATTTGCCGGGAGTCTTCTCGACCCGGACCCACGGGGCGGAATCGCGCAAGGATGGCGCGTCGGCCTTGCGCGCCAAGTCCAGATTGGACGCGGGCCATCCTTGAGAGAAGTGCGTCTGTACCCCGAACACCGGCGATTGGGCGGCCGAGCCGTGGGTCGCCCATGCGCCCAGCGCTGCAAGGCCAGCCAGCCCTGCGACCAAACGAAGCCCGAAGCGGTGGGGCGGTCTGCGCCCGGTCACATCAACGACCGCAGAATCCCGGCATCGAACACGGCGGGGGAGAAGCGGTTAGCCTGAAGCACCGCCAGTTCCGGGCTGAACTCGGGTAGCCATGCCTCGAACCGGGAGACTGCATCGATAAGCGAATCAACGGTCTGCTCCTGGAAGAAGATGCCGGTCTGCTGATCAACGATCGAGTCCAGCGCGCCGCCCTTGCCAAAGGCGATGACCGGTCGACCCGATGCCATGACTTCCACCGGAACAATGCCGAAATCCTCTTCCGCCGTGAACAGGAAGCCACGGCACCGAGCGTAGTGCTCGCGAAGACTGGCGAAATCGAGGCGCGGGATGATCGTGACGTTGGGGCCAGCCATCCGGCGCAGTTCGCCAGCCATGGGGCCATCGCCGACGACGATCAGCGGCAGGCCAAGTTTGTTGAATGCCTCCACCGCCAGATCCGGCCGTTTGTAGGGAACGAGCTGACCGACCCAGAGGTAATTGGCGTCGATCTCTGCAGACGGCTTGAACAGGTTCGTCTCGACCGGGGGGTGCACCACGGTCGATCGTTTGTCCCATGCGCGCTCGATGCGCCGCTGGATGAAGCGGGAGTTCGCGATGTAGCGATCGACCCGCGCGGCAGACGTCACGTCCCAGCTGCGCAGACGGTGAAACAGGAATGGCATCAGCGCGCGATTGAATGGCCCGGTGGCGTCGCGGTACTGGTGATACTGATCCCACAGGTAGCGCATGGGCGAATGCACATAGCACAGGTGCATGGCGTCCGGGTCGGTGATGACGCCCTTCGCCGGGCCGCTCTCGCTGCTGATGACCAGATCGTATCCACGCAGGTCGAGCTGCTCCAGGGCCATCGGCATCAGGGGCAGATACTTCTGGTAATGCTTCGTCGCGCCCGGCAGCTTCTGGATGAAGCTGGTCGTCACCTTGCGCTCCGCAATGACGCGCGACACTTTGCTTTCGTCATAGACGTGCGTGAAGATGTCGGCATTCGGGAACAGATGGAGCAAACGCTCGATCACCCGTTCCCCGCCGCGCATCGTGACCAGCCAGTAGTGCACGATCGCGATCTTGCGGTAGCGCTGCCGGACGGTAGCCAGCAACGCATCGTCTTCGTCCCCGGAGACCGGGAGAAGGTTATACATAGTAGTCCTTGTAAGCCTTGTAGAAGGCGTTCTCGTCCAACCCGAAGGCGGCCTGACGGCGGACGTCAACGCGCGTCAGGATGATCCCGGCCAGCCCGACGTGTTCGCCCGGCAGCATACGCAACAGCGATCGCACCGCGGCTTCAGGGGTACGGCGCCAGCGGGTGGCGATGATCGAGGCATCTGCCTTGCAGAGCAGCAGGCGGGCATCGGCCATCGGCAGGACCGGCGCGGTGTCCATGATCACCGCATCGTAGGTCGATGCCGCCTGGGCCAGCAACGCGTCCATCCCCGATCCGGTCAGGAGGGCATGGTCCTCCTGCGTCGCGGTGCTGAGCGGAAGTATCGAAAGACCGGTGCGCGGGTCAGCCACGATCGCGTCTTCCAGCGTCGCTTCGCCGCGCAGCACTTCGAGCAGGCCGACGTCGCGCGTGCCGCCTACCCAGCGGCTGACGCCGCGGCGGCGAACATCGCAGTCAATCAGCAGGATGCGGTCGGAACTGCTCGCCATCGAACGGGCGAGGCCAAGCGATACGGTCGTCTTGCCTTCCGATGGCAAGGCCGAGGTGATGGCGATGATGCGCGGGTTCTCCACCGCGAACGCGATCGAGGCGCGCAAGTTGCGGAACGCTTCTGCGAAGGCAGAGCGTGGATGGTCAATGACGGCATCAACCGGCTCGCCACGATCCTTGCGAGAGGTCACCGAGGACAGTTCCGGAACCGAGCAGAGGTAGTGGACGCCAAGGCGACGTTCGATGTCCTCGCCTGTGGTCAGGCCGCTGAACATCATCTCGGCCACAATTGCGCAGATGAGGCCAAGGGCTAGACCGACGGCAGCGGAAAGGACCATGTTCAGCAGGAAATTCGGGCTGGACGGCGAGTCGCTGACCAGCGCCGGATGAAGAATGCGCGAATCGGGCTGGCGGATGCCCATGCGTGCGGCCATCTGCTTGTAGCGATTCAGATAGCTATCATACAGCGCCTTCGACGCCTGTGCGCGCTGATCCAAATCCTGCAAATTGACCATGGCGGCATTGTCGCGGCGCAGTTCGCCCTGCGATGCGTTCAGCGAGCCGGACAGCGAATCGAGACGTTTTTGCGAAACCGCTGCTTTGGCTGAAAGGTTCGAAATAACGCGGCCGATTTCATCGCGGATCTGCGTGTTCACCGCGTCCAGCTGGCTGCGAGCGCGCAGAAGATCGGGGTGGCGCGGGCCATACTTGCTGGAAAGCGACGCGATCTCGGCGGCGTATGTCGCCTGCTGCTGGCGCAACGAGGCGATCACGCCCGATCCCAGCGATTCACCAACGTCATCGCCCGCCGACCCCGAACCCAGTTGCTGGCGCGCGGTGGCGAGACGAGCTGCATCCTCTGCCGCTTGGGCGCGAGCTTCGGTCACCTGCTGGTTGTAGGCGGAGATTTCCTGCTCGGTCAGCGACCGATCGGTCGTGGCTGGCAAATCGTGCGCTAGGCGGTAGCGCGCCTGCGCAGCGGTATCGGCAGACGCCTGCTGACGCGCTGCCTCCATCCGCTCGCCAATCTCCTTGAGGGCCTTGGCGTCATCGGCATCCTTATCGACGACAGCACCCATCGTGTACTGCTCGGCGAAAGCGTTGGCGACACGAGCGGCTTCCGCCGGGTCTTCGCTCTCGAAGGACACGCTGATCGTATAAGTCGCACCGGTGCGGAAAGCGGTCACGCCATCGGTCACATAGGCAACCGCTGCATCCCTTGCTTCGGCGGGCGTCGCCCCATCGGCCGTAAAGCGGGGATCTCGCGCCAGGCCGAGCCGATCGACCACAGCGGCGACGTTCTCGCTCGAGGTTATCACTTCGACTTGGGTGTCGATATAGGTTTCAGCCGGTGCGGCAGGAGGTGCCAGACGATCTTCGTCCGATAGCGGAGCGATCGGTTCGACTTTGGCGTCCAGGGTTATGTCCGCGGTGGAAACATACGTGGGCGTCTGCCTTGCAGTAACAACAAGGCCGATCGCCAGACATGCAAACAGAATGCCGACGATCAGCGGCCACCGTCGCCGGAGGAAAGACAACAGCACTCCGGGATCGACGCGGTCGGCTTGGGCGGGCACCGTGGCGGACCGACCAACAGGAACGAGTGACCCCGGCTGGGGCGTAAGTACGACCGACTTGTTCAAGCTGTTACCATCCGTTCATGCCGGCATGTCACCTAGAGATCACCCGGATTCGGATATAATGTCATCCAATTAGAGGTGATCGGGCAAGGAGGCCTGTGTGCGATTTCAAAAATATAACCGGCACTATTTCGGACGATGAATTTTTAGGCAGCCTTTGTGAAGTGCAAACCGTACCAAACCAGTGGTTACATTTCTGTAAGACCGGATTGCCGCTTGTCTTGGACTCATCGGTAATGGATGTTTGAGCGATGACATTGGATTCGGGGGTGAGAATGATCCGCAGCCTGCAGGGGCGATGGACCGGCGTGATCGCGGTCGGGATGCTGGCGTTGATGGCCCAGGGTTGTGCAACGTCCAAAGCGCCGCCGCTCAGCGCGGCGGAAGCACAGCAGGGACTGCAGACGTACCAGTTGGGAGCAGGGGACAAACTGCGCATTACCGTCTATAATGAGCCCAATTTGTCGGGTGAATTCACTGTTTCAAGCGCCGGAGAGATCGCCTTCCCGCTGATCGGTATGATCACGGCGGGCGGAAAGACGGTGACCGAAGTTTCCCAGATGCTGACGACCCGGATCGGCTCCGGGTACATGAACGACCCGCGTGTGAGCGTGGAGGTCCTGAATTATCGCCCGTACTATATCCTGGGCGAAGTGCAGAAGCCGGGCGAATATCCTTACGTCGCTGGCATGACCGTGGAGCAGGCGGTGGCCGTCGCCGGTGGCTTCAATTACCGTGCCAATTCGAAACGGGTCAATCTGCGCCGCAATCCTGATCCTACCGAGAAGTCTGTCGATCTCTATTCGGATCGCGCCGTGGTGATCATGCCTGGCGATACCATTCGGGTCCTCGAACGCTACTTCTGATCGAAAACGGGACACCACAATTCAGAAAAGCCGCCGCCGGTCAGACCGTCGGCGGCTTTTTCATAGCTTGATGACCCGATCGGCAAGGGCGACGCTGGCAGGCCGATGCGTGATGATGAGCACTGTCTTGCCGTCGAGGATCCGGGTGCAGGTTTCCACGAAACGGGTCTCGCCTTCCGGATCATACATCGATGTGGCTTCATCCAGCACGACGATCGGCGCGTCTTTCAACAAGGCGCGAGCGAGCGCTATGCGCTGTCCTTGCCCGCCTGAGAGGCGAATGCCATTGTCGCCAATCTGGGTGTCGAAGCCGTTGGGCAGCGTCATGACAAAATCCAGTGCGTCCGCCCGGCGTGCGGCTTCCTCTATCTCGGTACGCGAAGCGCCCTCCCGACCGAAGGCGATATTCTCCCGGACTGTCCCGCTGATCAACTGCGCGCGCTGCGGGACGACCGAGATCTGAGTGCGCAGATCCTGCACGGCGATCCGGCTGATGTCGTTCCCATCGACAAGAATACGCCCCGCGCTGCAATCGTATAGCCTGAGGAGAAGCGCGATGAGCGTCGTTTTGCCCACGCCGTTATCACCCAGGATAGCGACTTTCTCTCCCGCCGCGATATCAAGATCGAAGCCGCTGAACACGGGCGACCGACCGGGGTAGGCGAAATCGACGCCTTCGAAACGGATTGCCCCTCGCGCCGTTGGAAGACGTTCGGCTTGAGCGTAGCCAGGCTCCGGTTCGGTCGCCAGCACCGTGGCCATGCGAGCCAGCGTGCCGCGTGTGACCTGAACCTGGCTCCAGGTTTCGGCCAGCGAACTTACCGGACGCGTTAGCAGCGCGGCGTAGAACAGGAACGAGAACAACTCGGGACCAGACAGCCGCCCCTGATGAAGATGGCTGCCGATCAGGATGAGCAGCGCCAGCGCCGCCAGCGATGCGACGAGCGTGCTGATCGGCTCGACGATGGCTTCGATGCGTCCGACCTGCACACTCAGCAGGCGGGCGATATCGATGCGGCGGCGATAGCGATGGCTTTCCACATCCTCGCGCGCGAAGCTCTTGATGGCGGAGATCGCGCCGAGGTTATCCTCGGCCAGCGCCAGCAACTGGGCTTCGGCGTCCTGCTCCTTTTCGGCAAGGATACGCAGCCGCCGCCCGACAAGCTTGAGCAGGATGAAATAGATCGGGATCAGCAACGGAACCAGCAGCGCCAACGAGATATCGATACGCAGCATCAGCAGCGCCGCGCCCGCCGCGGTCACCAGCAATGGCGGAACCCCGACCAGCGTGCCGGTTAAAAAATGGCCGAGATGGGCGACTTCGGTCGTCATCAGAGCCAGCACGTCACCCTGACGATGAGCGACATGCCATCCCAGCGGCAGGGCTTGCAGATGATCGTACAACCGGGCGCGAAGATCGGCGAGAACGCGCGCGGCCGTCGAAACAGAGATGATCTGGACGATCGCGGTCAAGGCAGCCGACACGATGAAGGCCAGCACCAGAAGCCCTGCCAGCCTTGCGGTTCCCGTCGTCCCCGCGTCTATCAACTTGCCGGTGAGATTGCCGGCCAGCCAGGGTATGGTCAACGTGGTGGCGGAACTCATTAGGGTCAGAGCCGCGAGCAATGCCAGCGAACGGGTATGTGGGCGGGCAAGCGCCAGGATCATGCGCATCTGCCTTGCAGCACCGGGCGCTTCAGCCGGCGGCATATCGTCGGACGAGGGGCTCTCAGCAGACATCAGCATGATCAGCCGGCGAGCAGCCGTTCGAGCGCTTGCCCGCCGGGCAGGCATTGCGCCCGGTCGTTTCGCTGGAACTTGGTGCAGTCCCAATAGGCGCCTTCGCCGTGCACTCCACCCTTGCGGATATAGACGAAAGCGATTTCCTGCGCGAGCATACCCGCCACCCGGCAGTTGGGGGCCGTTCCGCACAGAGCAAGCGCCTTGAGCGCATAGCTGCCCGGCATCGCTGCGGGATCAAGCTGCATCTGCAGCGGTGCGAGGCCGGTAGACGCGATCTTCACGGGTGCCAGTGGTACAGGTTCCACGTTCATTTCCGGCAGCACAAGGTCCGTTGCCACGTTCGGCGCGTGCGCGGGCGACAGGGCGGCCAAGGCGGTAATAACCGGCTCATGGCCGAGATTGGACTTGCGAGACATGGCGGCGGAAGTGCCCCAGTAACCCGGCCAGCGATAGAACAGATGCGCGCCCTGTTGTGCGATCTTCACCAGGCCATCGCGCCAACGCGGCACGACGTAGTCGGCATGATAATGCGTGGCGAGGCCGACGCGGGCATCGACAACGCCGGACAGCGCGGCTTCGGCGATGGCGCGCGAGCGAGTCAGCGCGGGCGGTGAAGGAACGCGGGCCAGCGAACCATCGCAGGTGAATGTGAACTGGCAACCGGTCTGCCGTTCTGAACCCTGGAAGACAACCGGGCAGATATCCGCTGGGAAAGCGGGATGGCGAACACGGTTCAGAATGACCTGCACTACGGCGCGCTCACCCGAAGGATCATCCCCCGCTTCGTACCAGGCGGCAAGGGCTAGACAGTCCCGCGCGCGTGCCCGGGCGGCATCGTCGCCGGCAAAACGGAACGGGGCAGCTGCGACCGGATGGAGGTCGGCGATGGGGACCTGCGCGTTCGACGCGCGCGCATCGTCGGCCGCGATCGGCAACGTCACTGCCGTGTCGGGCAGGGCCGGAAGAGGGATGGACGGCGAGGACTGCTTCGCCGCCGTCGTTTTGGGGGCACCGACAGGCGAAGTATGAAAGTTGGGCGCCGTCGGCATTCGGGCAAAGGCAAACAACGCCACCACCAGCGCAACCGCCAGCGCCAGGCGCCAGGTCAGCGGCCGCCTGGCAAGGAGCGCGAGTTGGCTCAAAGCGTATACCGGAGCGAGATGGAAATGCGCTTGCGGTCAAAAGCGCGGCCAAGGATATTTTCGCTGCGCGTACGCTGATAACCGGCCTGCCCGGTCAGCCGGAAATTGCGATTGATCAGCCACTCAGCGCCGATTGAGCCAGCCACATCGTTCTGTTGCTGAGGGGTGCCGGAGAATTCGTTGATGTTGCGATCGATCCGCGCGTTGAGAATGACGTTCCGCCGAAATTCGTAATCCACGCGTCCAGAGTACGTCGTCTGTCGAATGCCTGCCACCCCTACGATGGGGGAGCGCTGAATTGCTCGTTGCGCATCGAACGACAAGGTTATCAGTTGCGTAGGATTCCATTCCAGGTTGGCCCGAAAATCCAGGCCGCTGATGCCTGGGAATGCGGGATCGTCGTACCGCTGGTTCTGATAACCGATGGCAGCGCGGCCACGGATCAGACGGGTCAAGCCGAACTGCACGCCGCCCCGTACGGAATATCCGTCCGAGCTGCGATTACGCGGCAGGGTTTCGTCAGGGTATGTTGCCTGGTTGTAGCTGCCTTCGACAAAAGCGGCGATGCCAGGGCCGATCGCATATCCCGCGCGGCCTGAAACCGACCATGTGCGATAATTGCGATCGCCTTGGGCGATGGCCGCGTTACCGGCACGAAACGGGGCGTAGCGATACAAATCGAACGATCCGCCGGCTTCCAGCACCAGCCTTCCGGCATTGTGCTGGAGCTGGGTCGACAGTTCGAGAGTGTTATAGGCGATACGAGGACCGCGTAACGATGTGTCGTTGACCGAACCACGAGGCTCATAAGCGCGGGAATATCCGACATTACCGGTAAGCTGCGTATCGACGCCGAGGTCAAGGCGGCCGCTTAGATCCGTATCGTACGTTTCGGTATTCTCATTGTTCTGAGAAAGTCCACGCGTGATCGCTCCGTTGGCGACCAGCGACAAATAGTTTCGCGACCAGTTCGAACGAGCGGAAATACCAGCACCTAGCGTCACCAGCGCATCGTCTACTTTATCGTTCTGGGTAGCATAGATATTGTCGTCATACGACACCCGTGCCTGCCCGGATGGCCGAAGCTGGAACGAACCGAACCGGATTGGTATCGGGTCGAATTCAGGGCGTGGCCGATCCTGAACCGAGATCGCGGCATCGCCCGTGGCGATCTCCTGCGCCTCCGCAGCGGACGATCCGAGGCAGACTCCGATGACACCCAGCACATAAGGGATCAGGTGCGAATCAGGCATCTGGCGGGAAATGTGTTTGTTTTTCCTGCGTTTCATGAGTGCCTGCACTTCAAGAATCGCCCCGCGCGCCATAAAAACCCCATCAGCGTGTGTGGGATCGCGGGCAGTTTGCCGCAAATGAATGATTTGTCACCGCCGGCTCTCCGCACCAAGTCGAGCCGCGCTATTAGAGGAGCGTCAGTCCGGCTTCCAGCCTATTTCGGCGGCCGCTGCCGATTTCGGGATGTCGGTCAGTGCCTCGTTCACCGTGATCGTTTCCCCGGGGGCCAGCGTCTTTTTGGAAGGCACGACTTCCTTTTGGTAGACGATGGCTTCCCGGCGATCGCGCAGGATTACCAGAAGCGAGGGGACATCATGCGTCTGCGCCCCGATGTTGCTGATCGTGCCGCTCACACTGAAAAATTCGGTCCCGTCTGGCAGCGGCTTGCGATCCTGCCGTCCGCGCGGGAAGTCCAGCTTCAGGTCCGGCTTGGCCTGCTGGAACGTGGCGCGGGGGATCGGCAGCCAATCTGGCAGGCCGCCCAGCGCGACGGCTCCGGCCAGGGCCAGCGTGGCGCTTCCGAAAGCGACGGCGGCATAGGTCGCGATCTTCGTCCAGTTGCGGCGGGGCCGGAAGGGGGGCGAAAAATCGAAGCTCGACGCGCTTTCGTCGGCGTACCGCTTGGCGGCGGTGTCGTCGTAGACCGGCGTGGATCGCTGCGTTCGGCGATAGGGTGAAGCGGACGCGAAGGGAGTGGCGTCCGGCTCGTCGGCAGGAAAGGATGCGTCCGGCGTGGCTGGCGCCTGGTCGGGCGTCGCCTGCTTTGGGACGACGATGGACGGCCTTTGCACCGCTGCTGCCCGCACAGGCGCGGTCTGAACCGGCGGTTCTGCCGCATACTGCTCAGCATGATCGTGGTGATCCGCCTGTTCTGCAACCGCCGGTTCGGCCAGAACGGGATCGAGCGCGAGTTCGGGGCCATCCTGAAACCAGCTGTGGCGGCACTTGGCGCATCGCACGGTCCGGCCTTCAACGCCAATCGCGCTGTCCGGTACGGCGTAGCGCGTGGAGCAGGCGGGACAAGCGATGATCATGGCCGCACTCAAGCACGGTGCCTTGTCTACCACAAGCGTCGGACTTGTGGGTTCGCGTCACGATGCTCTTTTTTCCACATGCAAGCGCCGCTATAGGCCGGCACGTCGCCCGTTCGGCCCGACTGGACACTCTTTTTCTATGACGAGCATGATTGCGGACGGCGAAATCATCCATTTCGACAATGTCGGCCTTCGCTACGGCACCGATCGCGAAGTGCTGAGCGATCTGACGTTCACGCTGTTTCCGGGTCGGTTCTACTTCCTCACCGGGGCCAGCGGCGCGGGCAAGACGTCGCTGCTGCGGCTGCTCTATCTGGCCCAGCGGCCATCGCGCGGGGCAATCCGCATGTTCGGGACGGACGCAATCACGATGCCGCGCGGCGCATTACCGGTGCTACGGCGGCGGATCGGCGTGGTATTTCAGGATTTCCGGCTCGTCGATCACTTGTCCGCGTTCGACAATGTGGCGCTGCCATTGCGCGTCGCCGGTCATCTGGAACGTGATCTGGAAGGGCCGGTGCGCGATATCCTGCAATGGGTGGGACTGGCGGATCGCATGGATGCGCGCCCCGCCACGCTTTCGGGCGGTGAACAGCAGCGTGTCGCCATCGCCCGCGCCGTGATCGCGCGCCCGGCGATGTTGGTGGCGGACGAGCCGACCGGCAACGTCGATCCCGAAATGGCAATGAAGCTGATGCGCCTGTTCGAGATGCTCAACCGGCAGGGGACGACCGTGGTGGTCGCGACCCACGATCTGGACCTCCTGCGCAAAGTACCGGACAGCCTGATCATGCGGCTGGATCAGGGCCGTATTTCTGACCCGACGGGCGCCTTGCGCTATCCGCCAAGGAAACTGACGTGATGCGGGCGGGTCCTGCGTGGACAAAACTGTCCCGGCGGCTGCGTGTCGGTCGCAATGTGGAGATCATCCCCGAAGCGCGCATGTCCGGGCCGATGCCGTGGGTGATCGCGATCATGGTGGCGCTGACGGCGATCGCGCTTGCGGCCGGACTGGCGCTGGGCAACGCGGTATCCGCCGCCCGGGCGGAGATCGCGGGGGGCGTGACCGTGCAGATCATCGAACCGCGACCCGACGTGCGCGCGGCTCAGGCGACGAAAGTCGTGGATGAGATCAAGGCGATGCCGGGGGTCGCCGGCCTGCGGCGGGTGCCACAAGCGGAACTGGACGCGCTTATAGCGCCTTGGCTGGGCACCGACATCGCGGACGAAGCCGGCTCGGCTGTTCCCGTGCCGGCGTTGATCGACGTGCAACTGAAAGGCCCGGCTACCGCTGCCGAGTTGCGAGAGATCGCAAAGCGCGTGACCCCGGTCGCGCCGTCCGCCCGAGTAGACGCTCAATCAAACTGGTTGCGCCCGGTGTTCGACGCGATGGTGTCCTTGCAGGTGCTCTCCATCGCGCTGGTCGGTCTGCTGGCGGTTGCCCTGGCGGCGGCGGTATTGCTGGCCTCGCGGTCGGCGCTGGGGGCCAACCGCGATACGATCGAGATCGTCCATCTGCTGGGCGGTACCGACGCGCAGGTTGCTCGCGTATTTCAGCGCTCCATCGGTTACGACGCGGCGGGCGGCGGCACCGTGGGCCTGGCATTGGCGCTGATGGTGATCCTTGGGCTGGCGAAACGGTTCGAAGGTCTGGGTGCGGGTCTGGTGGATAACGGCGCCCTCATCTGGAGCGACTGGCTGCTGCTGGCGCTGGTTCCGATACTGGCAACTCTGCTGGCGATGGTGACGGCGCGGCTGACGGTTCTCCATGCTTTGCGCCAGATGCTTTAATCCGCACAAGCGCCTATATAGCATCCATGTTTCGCCGCTTCGTCGCCTTCGTCGTGCTGATCTGGCTGTTCGGGTTCCTGTGGTTCGCCGTCGCGCTGCCCGGCCCTTTGCCCGCCAGCGTGCGCACCGATGCGATCATCGTCCTGACGGGAAGCTCGGGCAGGATCGAGCATGCGCTTGCCGTTCTCGAAGCGGGCAAGGCGCCCACGTTGCTGGTGTCCGGCGTCGATCGGGAAGTGCGTCCCCGCGAATTTGCCGAGCAGTTCAAGGTGCCGGCACGCTTGATGCGGTGCTGCGTGACGCTCGGCTATCGCGCCTACGATACGCGCTCCAACGCAATCGAGGCGGCGCAATGGGCGGCGGAACAGAACGCCAAGTCGATCCGGCTCGTCACGGCGGACTGGCATATGCGGCGGGCTGCGCTGGAACTGGAGCGGGAATTCCCCGATGATGTCCGGATGGAGCGTGATGGCGTGCCGTCACACCCGAGCCTGGGCACGTTGTTCCTCGAGTATCACAAGTTGCTGGCCCGTGCCGCGATCAACATCTGGGAAGCATTTTGACCGATACCCCTTCGCCTGCACAAGCATCGGCCACACCGCTGGATGTGGCACGTTCGCTGGTGTTCTACGTCGCGTTTTACCTTGGCACCGTGGTCTACGTGACCGCGACGTTCCTCGCAGCGATCGTCGGCGATGAACCGGTGCGCCGGACTGTGCGTGGGTGGAGCCAGTACCACCGCTTCTGCGCACGCTGGATCCTGGGGATACGGCTGGTCGTGGAGGGGGAATTGCCCAATGAGGGTGTCCTCGTCGCCATCAAGCACGAAAGCTTCTTCGAGGCGATCGACCTTCCGGCGCAGATGAACGAACCCGCGCCGTTCCCGAAGGCGGAATTGACCGAGATACCGGGCTGGGGGTGGGCGGCTCGTCGCTATGGTGCGGTGGTCGTCCAGCGTGGCGACGGGGCGAAGGCCCTTCGCGCGATGGTCACGAGCGCGCGCGGATTTGCCGCCCAAGGGCGGCCGCTGGCGATCTTTCCCGAGGGGACGCGCGTTCCCACCGGGAACAAGCCGCCGCTGCAGGCCGGGTTCGCCGGGCTATACAAGCTGCTTGGGCTACCCGTTGTCCCGGTGGCGGTGAACAGCGGGCGGCTCTATCACCGCCGGTGGAAGAAGTCCGGCGTGATTACGCTGCGGGTTGGCGAGCGTATCGAACCGGGCCTTCCGCGTGAGGAGATCGAGGCGCGCGTTCACGCCGCGATCAATGTCCTGAACGGGTGAACGGGCCGATCAGGCCGGGACCAATTCGCTGACTTCCACTTCTTGCGATACCATTTCGACATAGCCGAAGCTGGACAGGAAAGAGACGTCGGCTGCATCCCGGCCCACGCCGATCTTGGCGATACGATCCGGTGAACTCATACCGGTCGCGTCCACCATGTGCCACGCCCCGTCGAGAAACACTTCGGCGACAGCATGGAAGTCCTGCGGCTCTACGCCCAGCCCGTAGACGCTGGCGAACCGCGCCGGGATCGCGCTGGCGCGGGTGAGGGCGATCATCAGATGCGCATAGTCCCGGCACACGCCCCGGCCGCTGTTGAAGGTGTCCGCCGCCGTGGTGTAGGCGTTGCTTGAACCCGGCTCATACGTGAGCATGCTGGCGACCCGGTCCCGTATCGCAGCCACGCGTTGTCCGCCTTCGAGGTGGCCGAACTCGCCCTGCACGAAATCGAGGAACGTGTCCGACGTGCAATAGCGCGACGGCATCAGGTAATCGACCGTCTCGCCCGGCAGCATATACGTCGGGACAGCTGGCAGCGTCTCGATATCCGCCAGCATCCGCTCGACCGAGACCGTGGCGCGATAGCTGATCTCCAGCGGCGAGGACGTGCGCAGCCAGATGCGCTCCCCGATGTCGGACTGGGCGGCGACACGGGCAAAATGATCGAGCGGCGGCAGGTCGATATGCGCCGAGATGATGCGCTGTTCGGGGATCATCGCGGCCTCGACCTGGAGGAGGACATCGACCGGGCCGTTGACGGCGTAATTCAGGGTAGTGACGATGGAAAGTTGCATCGCGTGGGGCGTCCTTGCACGGGGTTTTGCACGCAATGCGCGAGACCTTGTTCAGGTCCCGCCGCTCGTCACGATTTCTTCGTCGTTCCCTCATGATCGCCTCGGCCGAAATCGGGCCGCGCATCGTCCTGTCCTTCGTCGATGATCGAGCGGCGGATCGCGCGGGTGCGGGCGAACTGATCGAACAGCTTGTCCCCGTCGCCCACCCGGATCGCGCGTTGCAGGGCGGTCAGGTCTTCGGTGAAGCGCTGGAGCATGGTCAGAACCGCACCCTTGTTCGACAGGAAGACATCGCGCCACATCGTCGGATCCGAAGCGGCGATGCGGGTGAAGTCGCGAAAACCACCGGCGGAATACTTGATCACTTCGCCCTGCGTCACGTCCTCAAGGTCGGACGCGGTGCCGACGATGGTATAGGCGATAAGGTGAGGCAAGTGGCTGGTCACCGCCAGCACCATGTCGTGGTGCTCCGCCGTCATGATCTCGACATTGGCGCCCAATGCTTCCCAGAAGCCGACCAGCTGCGAGAGCTTGACCATGTCGACTTTGGCAGGCGGCGTGACGATGCACCAGCGATTGCGGAACAGATGCGCAAAGCCCGCGTCCGGGCCGGAATTTTCGGTCCCGGCTACCGGGTGCGCGGGGATCACCACATGGTCGGGCAGGGCATCGCCAAGGGCCTTGGCGATCGTCTGCTTGGAGGAGCCGACATCGCTGACGAGCGCGTTGGCAGGCAGCGCTTCACGCACTTGCTCAGCGGCGATGCCCATGGCGCCGGGCGGGACGCAGAAGATCACCAGATCCGCGTCGCGAACGGCATCGGCGGCACTGTCGCATACGGTGTCCACCAACTGGCGGTGCGCCGCGCGGGCACGATGTCCCGGGTCCAGATCGTATCCGGTAGTGCGCACATCCGGCAGATATTCGCGCGCGGCCAGCCCGATCGAGCCGCCCTGCAGGCCAAGGCCGATGATGGCGACCGTGCCGAACGTCACTTGGCGGCCTCGGCCATTTCGCGCAGACCGTCCGCTATCGCGTCCATGTCCTGCGCCTTGCCGATGGTGATGCGAAGCGCCTGGGGCAGCCCTTGCCCCGGCAGCCAGCGCACGATGTAGCCCCGGTCTGCCAGCCCATCGAACGCGGCCTCGGCGCTCAGCTTGCCTTCGAACAGGATGAGCACGAAGTTGGCCTGCGTCGGCAGCGGGCGAAGGCCGTGATTGCCGAGCGCGTCGATCTTGCCGATGAAGCGGGCACGCTCGGCTTCGTTGTGCAGGCGGCTTTGCTCGACAAAGGCGGTATCGCTCAACGCCACGATCGCCATCGCCTGGCCAGTGGCGGATACGTTGAACGGGCCGCGGATGCGGTTGAGCGTGGCGACGATGCCCGGAGCGCCGGTCGCCCATCCGATCCGCTCGCCGGCGAGGCCGAAGATTTTGGAAAAGGTGCGGGTGACAAGCACGTTGTCATGCAGTTCCGCCAGCGCCAGCGCACCGTCCTCATCCTCGGGCGCAACATATTCGCCGTAGGCCTGGTCGATCACCAGCAGCACGTCGGAAGGCAGGCCAGCGTGGAGGCGGGCTATCTCGCCCTTTGGCAGATAGGACCCGGTGGGGTTGTTCGGATTGGCGACGAAGACCACGCGGGTGCGCGGCGTGACCAGACCCAGCAGCGCATCGACATCGGTGCCGTAATCCGCGTCCGGCGCCACCACCGGCGTCGCGCCGCAGCGCCTTGCGGCGATGTCGTACACCGAAAAGCCGTAGCGGACGTAGATCACCTCGTCCCCCAGACCCGCGTACCCCTGAGCGGCGAGGTTCAGCAGTTCGTCCGACCCGGTGCCCATCACGATCCGGGCGGGCGCGATGCCGTGGATCGCGCCGATCGCCTCGCGGAGCGCGGTGCTGTCGGGGTCCGGGTAGAGTGACGGTGCCTGTGCCTTCGCGTCGAGCGCGGCGGCGCTGGTGCCAAGCGGGTTCTCGTTTGCCGACAGCTTGATCAGCGGGCGACCGTCCTTGCCCTTGGACTTGCCGGGCACATAGGCATGGATCGCCTCGATCCAGGGCTTGGGGACGGGGCCTTTCGTGGCGGCATCGGCAGTGATGTTCGTTTCGCTCATGACGGGCGCGCCCATACCGCAGCGCGGCGGTTAATGACAGGGGGCGATTGACACGCCCCCGTGAGCGTCCCACTTGGCAACGATCATGGCGACCGCCCAGCTTATCCCTACCGAGAACAAGTTCCTCGATCTCGACATGCCGCTGTTTCTCGACGGCGGGCAAAGCCTTGCGTGTCCGCGCATCGCTTATGAAACATGCGGCACGCTGAATGCGGCCAAGGACAACGCCATTTTCATCTGTCACGCGCTGACGGGTGACCACCATGTCGTCTCGAACCACCCGAAGACCGGCAAGCCCGGCTGGTGGGTGCGCATGGTCGGCCCGGGCAAGCCGATCGACACCGACCGCTACTTCATCATCTGCGCCAACGTCATCGGTTCGTGCATGGGTTCCACCGGTCCTGCCAGCAAGGCGCCGGACGGCGATCCGTGGGGCATGCGCTTTCCCGTCATCACCATTCGCGACATGGTGAAGGGGCATATCGCCGTGCTGGATTCGCTGGGCATCGATGCGCTGCATGCGGTCATCGGCGGGTCGATGGGCGGGATGCAGGCGCTCAGCCTGGCCGCCAATTTCCCCGAACGCGCCCGCGCGGTGCTGGTGCTGGCGTCCACCGCCCGCCATTCCGCCCAGAACATCGCGTTTCATGAAGTTGGCAGGCAGGCAATCATGGCCGATCCGGCATGGCGGGACGGCAACTATTACGCCTTCGGAAAGGGCCCGGAAAAGGGCCTCTCCGTCGCGCGCATGGCCGCGCATATCACGTATCTGTCCGAAGCAGGGTTGACGGAAAAGTTCGGCCGCCGATTGCAGAACCGTCAGGAAAAGACCTTCGGGTTCGACGCCGATTTCCAGATCGAATCGTATCTGCGCTATCAGGGGCTGTCGTTCACCGACCGGTTCGATGCCAACTCGTACCTCTATATCACCCGCGCGATGGATTACTTCGATCTGGCGGAAGAGCATGGCGGGCTGCTGGCCAATGCCTTTGCCGGATCGAAAGCGCGGTTCTGCCTCGTCAGCTTTGATACCGATTGGCTTTACCCCACTGCCGAATCGCGCAACGTGGTCCATGCGCTGAACGCGGCGGGGCTGCCGGTCAGCTTCGTGGAACTGTCCGCCCCGTTCGGGCACGACAGTTTCCTGCTCGATGTTCCGGCGCTGGACCGAGTGGTGGAAGGGTTCCTGGGGTGATCGAGCTTTCCGACGATCATGACCGGCTGGACGTGCCGCGCATCCATCGCTGGCTGGCGGGCAGTTACTGGTGCCCCGGCATCGAAGTGGCGCAAGTGGAACGGCAGATCGCCGGGTCGCATTGCCTGGGCGCTTATCTGCCCGGTGGCGATCAGGTCGGTTTCGCGCGGGTGATTTCCGATCGCGCCAGTTTCGCGTGGCTGGCTGACGTATGGGTGGATGAAACGGCGCGCGGGCAGGGGCTTGGTCGCCGCATGACGCAGTGGTTCGTCGATCATCCGGATTACGCAGGCATTCGTCGGTTCTGCCTGATCACCGCCGACGCGCACGGGGTCTATTCTCAGCTGGGCTTCAAGCCACTGGCACGCCCCGAGCTGATGATGGAGCGGCTGGACCCGGTGTTGGCCGCGCGGCTGGAGACGGAGGAATGACCGGCGCGGCGCACTCCTCACTCCGCCCGGATCTGGCGGTGATCGCGGCCAACGTGGCGGCCGGTTCGGGCGTCCTCGATGTCGGTTGTGGAGACGGCACGCTTCTCGCCGCCCTGCGCGACGGGCAGCAGTGCGCGACACGCGGCATGGAGATCGACGCCGCCAACGTGGGCCGCTGCGTGGCGCGGGGACTGTCGGTGATACAGGGCGATGCCGACAAGGACCTGGCGTTCTATCCCGACAAATCGGTGGACTATGCGATCCTTTCGCAAACCTTGCAGACGACCATGCGTCCTGACGTCGTGCTGGAGGAGCTGCTGCGGATCGGCCGCAAGGCCTTCGTCAGCTTCCCCAACTTCGCGCACTGGCGCGTGCGTGCCTCGCTCCTGTGGAACGGGCGCATGCCGGTGACGCGGCTGCTGCCGGTGGCGTGGTATGAAACGCCCAACATCCACCACCTGACGATCAACGACTTTCGCGAACTGGTGCAGACCCGCGGGATTGTGGTGGAGGGAAGCTGGTTCCTGTCAGGGGACAAGCTGTGCAGCGCAGCGGCCGCAAACTTCCGCGCAGAGCATGCGGTGTTCCTGCTGTCGCGCGCGAACTGACGGCGCTTTTCGTCAAGTCAACGGGATGCGACGGCTCATCGCATGGGCCGGCGCTTCGATCAGTCGATATGCGATCCACGCGACCAGCAGGTTGAGTCCAAGCACCGCAACGAATGCTGCCGAGTGCGGCAGGCTGAGCTTTCCGGCGATAAAGAACCCGGCCCCGGTGACCGGATTGTGGAACAGGTACAGGCTGTAGCTGATGGTCCCCAGGAACAGCAGGGGCGGCAGCCGCAGGCCGTTCTTCACGAAGCCGGTGGCCAGTCCGATCGCCAACAGAATTGCTGTCAGCAAGGCGATCGTGCCGAACGCCATCTGGCTTAGAAGAATGGGAACGCTGAGAACCATCATCTGGATCACCGCCAGACGCGAGGTAGTGGACCGATACGCCAGGATGCCAAGGTAGAAGGCATACCACAAATCCACGAACAGGCCGGGGACAGGGCTGGCCAGATAACCCGCAGACCAGGCCGCCGCGATCGCGAAATGGAGTGCAGTCACGGCCTTGCGTCCGGCCTCTCCGAATGCCTGCGACACCAGCATCGATGCGACGAAGAACAGGTAGAACTGCACTTCGTAACACAGCGTCCAGAACACGATGTTGAAATTGGTGAAACCCACCAGATTCTGGGCGTAGACCAGATGAGCGAGCAAGCGGGCATAGGAAACATCCGGAGCGTCCGCCCGGCCCATCCGATACTCGACGAAGCCGATGCACAGCACCGCCAGGATCGCCACCCAGTACGGCGGGTCGAGCCGGATCGCGCGCCTTAGCCCGAAGCGACCCAGCAGCCCGGCGGAAGGGGTAACGTCGCGCAGGCTATGGGCAATGACGAAGCCGCTGAGCGCAAAGAAGATCGCGACGCCGCCTTCTCCCTTGGACACGAGCCACGCCAGCGGGGCCGGGGCGGCAGCGAAGAAGTCGGCAGCATGTCCGCCCGCCTGCATATGAAACAGGACGACCCACAGCGCGGCGATGCCGCGCAGGGCTTGAGGCAGCGCGAAATGGCGCGTTGCCGACGTGGTGGTCGGTAAAGACAAGCGGCCTGCCGTTTCGCCATCGGCCGTTTGCGCGATCGCGCTCATAGGACAATCCCCCGATAAACCCGCGAGACTGTAGGACAGCCCCGGCTTGAGCGGCGCTCCCTAAAATACCTCGTTCTTTTCCGGGGCCGGAACAGATCGGCCCGAGCGGCCCGCCATGCCATGACCGGAGGACTTATCCACGCGTTTAGCCCCCGTCCAAAATCCGGTTCGGGTGGACGCTACCTCTTGTGTTTGGCATCGAAAATCCATGTGGCACATCTATCAGTTTCCGCTTTGCCCTTTCAGCCGCAAGGTCCGGCTGCTCATGGCCGAAAAGAGCATCGCCTACGAACTTCAGACCGCGCGACCGTGGGAGGGGGAGGATCGGCTGTTCGCCATGAACCCGGCAGGCCGCACCCCGGTGATCCGCGAGACCGAAAAAGGCATCGTGCTGTCGGACAGCCGGGCGATCTGCGAATATTTCGAGGAAACCGTCGATCGCAATCCGCAGATCAGCGGCACCTCGCATCAGCGAGCCGAAATTCGCCGCCTGATCGCGATGTTCGATGAGAATTTCTACAACGACGTGTCCGGCCCGCTGCTGCTGGAACGGATGAAGAAGCGCCTGGTCCTGCGCCAGTCCCCCGATGCCAAGGCGCTGCGCGAATCGATGAAGCTGGCGCACGATTACCTGGATTACATCGATTACCTGATCGACAACCGGCCCTGGCTGGCAGGGGCGACGATGACGCTCGCCGATCTGGCCGCCGCGGCGCAGATCTCGGTGGCCGATTATCTGGGCGGTTTGGACTGGTCGAGCCACGAACAGGCGCGAGCCTGGTACCTGGTCATGAAATCGCGCCCGTCGTTCCGTCCGCTGCTGTCCGAACGCATGGAAGTAATCCAGCCGCCAAGCCACTACGCCGAGGTCGACGGCTGATTCGGCTGGGAAATACGACGAACGGAACATATCAAGACCGGCACAAGCCCTTGGGGCTGCATAATTCGCTTGCCCCCAGATGTACCTGTGCAAAGATTGATTCGTCATCTCGATTTGAAGGCGATCCTCACTATCTCTGGTCTCTCCGCCTGAGTGCGCGCCAGAGTTGGAGGCGTCCGGGCGAATCAGAAATCAGCCGATCCATCGGAGCCACCGCATGCCTCTTCTCGAAGCCCGCAAGACCTACAAGCCCTTCGAATATCCCTGGGCGTACGACTTCTGGAAGATCCAGCAGCAGGTCCACTGGCTGCCCGAGGAAGTACCTCTGGGCGAAGACTGCCGCGATTGGGCGCAGAACATCTCCGAGCATGAGCGCAACCTGCTGACGCAGATCTTCCGCTTCTTTACGCAGGCCGACGTGGAGGTGCAGGATTGCTACCACGAAAAGTATGCACGGGTGTTCAAGCCCACCGAGATCAAGATGATGCTCGCCGCCTTCTCCAACATGGAGACGGTGCACATCGCGGCCTATTCGCACCTGCTCGACACGATCGGCATGCCCGAAAGCGAATACGGCGCTTTCCTTGAATATTCCGAACTGCGCGACAAGCACGACTACCTCCAGAAATTCACCGTCGACAACGACGAGGATATCGCCCGCACGCTCGCCATGTTTGGCGGCTTCACCGAAGGCGTGCAGCTGTTCGCCAGCTTCGCGATGCTGATGAACTTCCCGCGCTTCAACAAGATGAAGGGCATGGGGCAGATCGTATCGTGGTCGGTCCGCGACGAATCGCTGCACTGCGAAGGCATCATTCAGCTGTTCCACACCTTCGTCCGGGAACGGGACTGCCTGACCAAGGCGGTAAAGGACGACATCGCCGACCAGTGCCAGACCACGATTCGTCTGGAAGACAACTTCATCGATCTGGCCTTCGAACTCGGCCCCGTGCCGGGCATGACGCCCAAGGACATCAAGCGCTACATCCGCTACATCGCGGACTGGCGCATGGGCCAGCTGGGCCTGAAGCCGATCTACCTGATCGAAGATCACCCGCTGCCATGGCTGCAGCCGCTGCTCAACGGCGTGGAGCATGCCAACTTCTTCGAAACCCGCGCCACCGAATACTCCAAGGGCGCCACGCGCGGCGACTGGAATACCGTGTGGTCGAACTTCGATTCGCGCCGCAAGGTGACTCGCGCCAACGACGAAAGTCTGGTCGACACCGCATCGGAGCCGGGCCTGTTCGGCGAAGTCGCGGCAGAGTAAGCGCACACGATTGGACCGGCGCCAGCGATCTGGCGCCGGTGATCCCCGCTTCAGCGATTTGTTAAGCACTGCGGGATAGCGGCTGGCCCATGAACGACCCAGTTGCCATGCTTCTGGACCCATTCACTCTTGTCTTGGTCTTCTGCGCGCTCAATCTGTGGGCGTTCGCGGCCTTTGCCATCGACAAGGAGCGGGCGCGCCGGGGCGATCGACGCATTCGCGAAAGCACGCTCCTCGCCCTCGCATTCTGGGGTGGTTCGATTGGCGCCTATGCCGGTCGCGCGGCGTTTCGGCACAAGACGCGCAAGCAGCCGTTCAGCGGCAATCTCCACACCATAGCGACCTTGCAGGCCTTGGCGCTTGCCGGATTGCTCGGCTGGGTCATGGCTGGATAGCGTCCGGCGACCGCACGACCCGGACACGCGTCGGCAACCGAGGCGCGGCGTGTGCATTTACCCGGAAAGATTTCCGGAGACATCGCAATGTATCGCACGATCGTTGTCCTAACCGCCGCCGCCCTTGGCGTTGCGGGCCCCGCTTCGGCGCAGACCAAGTCCCAGGCGCCGGTCGCCGCCGGAACCCCCGCCGGCCAGCGGGCCATGGCCAACCCGGACGTGATCACCGTCCGCAATGTCACTCGCCTCGAACTGACGCCCGGCCTGATGATCCTGGAAGATGGCGGGGAAACGATCGGAGCCGTCACCCGGCTGGAAGGCAATGACGTGATCGTGGCCGACGAAAAGCAGGAATACCGCGTGCCGATCACTCAGGTGTTCGTCTACAGCCAGGACGGGGTAGACCGGTTCGCCAGCCGCATGACGAAGTCTGCGCTGAAGGCGCAAGCGAAGCGTACGGCAGCAATGCAGCGCGACGGTGACTGATCGGGCTTGCCGTCCCAAACGAAGGCCAGCAGACTTCCTATCGCCAATCGGAATGCCGCCGTCGTTGAGGGCGCCGTCTTAAAGGGAATGCCAGGATGACCACCAACCCAACCCTCATCTTTCTGCCCATGCTGGTCGTCGTTGCGCTGACGTTCGTGGCGTTCGTGAACATGGTGATGGCGCGCGGCAAGGCCATGAAAGCCGGGTATGACCTCAACAATTTCCGCGCGCATCTGGGCGAGCCGGAACCGGAATATGCCCGTACCGCCGTGCGCCATTACGGCAACCTGTTCGAATTGCCGACGCTGTTCTACGCCGTATGCATCACCGCGTTCGCCATCGGCACGGTTAGCAAATGGACGCTGATCCTGGCGTGGGGCTATGCCGCAACACGGGTGGTGCAGAGCCTGGTCCACATGACTTACAACAATGTCGCCCACCGGGGCGGGGCATTCATGCTGGGCGTTCTGTTGATGCTCGCGCTGTGGATCCATGTCGCCATCGCCATCTTCGCGCGCGTATGACAGGGGTCGCAACTGTGCCTTCCCCTATCGGACTGCAATGACCGGAAAACCGGTGGCGTCCGCGTCGCGGGACGGTTAGAGGACACCACCATGAGCGATACCGTTTCCTTCGGCTACGAAGAGGTCCGTCCCGAAGAGAAGGAAGAGCGCGTGGGCGCCGTCTTCTCCTCCGTTGCCCGCAAATACGATGTAATGAACGATGCCATGTCGGTTGGCATGCACCGGCTGTGGAAGGACAAGTTCGTGCGGCGCGTGAAACCGCGCGGGCATGAGCAGATCCTCGACATGGCGGGCGGCACCGGCGACATCGCGTTCCGCATGGAAAAGGCCGGAGCACGCATCACCGTGTCCGACATCAACCAGGACATGCTCGACGTGGGCATCGAACGGGCGATGGATCAAGGCATCGATACCCTTGTATGGTCGCGCCAGAATGCCGAGCAACTGACGTTCCCGGATCGTTTCTTCGATGCCTATACGATCGCGTTCGGCATTCGCAACGTCACTCATATCGACAAGGCGCTGGCCGAAGCCCACCGCGTGTTGAACTACGGCGGGCGCTTTTTCTGCCTTGAATTCTCGACCACCGAATGGCCGGGGTTCAAGGAAGTGTACGACACATATTCGCACAAGCTGGTGCCCAGGATCGGCTCGATGATCGCAGGCGATGCGGAATCCTATCGCTACCTGATCGAATCGATCCGCCGCTTTCCGCCCATGCCTGAATTCGAAGGCATGATCCGGGCCGCCGGTTTTCGCCATACGAAGGTAGAACCGATCATGGGCGGCCTTGTGGCGATCCATTCGGGCTGGAAGGTCTGACCCTCAGGTGACCACCACCCCCGTTCACATCGCGCGCCTGCTCAAGTGGGGCCGCGTCCTCGCGCGGCACGGTGCCTTGCGCGGGATCGAGAATGATCGCAACGCGCCCGGCCCGGTCAAGCGGCTGTGCCGGATCGCGCGCTTCGGCACGCGCCAACCGTCGGAACCCGACTACGCGGGTGCGTTTCAAGACATTGGCCCTGCCGCGATCAAGCTGGGGCAGGCACTGGCGACGCGTCCCGATCTTGTTGGCGAAGTGCCCGCGCGCAATCTGCTGAGCTTACAAGACAGCCTGCCGCCTGTACCCTTCGCGCAGATCCGCGCCGTGATCGAAACCACGTTCGGGCGGCCGCTCGACACGATTTTCGCCAGCGTCGAGGAAGAGCCGGTGGGTGCCGCCTCGATCGCGCAGGTCCACCGTGCGGTGACGCCGGATGGTCGCCACGTCGCCGTAAAGGTCCTGCGCCCCGGCATTCGCGAACAGTTCACGCGCGATGTCGAAACCTATGAATGGGCGGCCGCGCATCTTGAGGCGCTGGGCGGCGAAGCGGCGCGCCTGCGCCCGCGGGCGGTGATCGCCAACCTCAAGCGCTGGACCCTGCGCGAATTCGATCTGCGTCGCGAAGCAGCCTCAGCGTCGGAACTGGCCGATGCGATGAAGGGGATCGAGGATTACCGCGTCCCCGACATCGACTGGGATCGCACCAATGGCTCGGTGCTGACGGTCGGCTGGATCGATGGCATCAAGATGAGCAACCTGCCCGCCCTGCGCGAGGCGGGATACGATCTGCCCGCGCTGGCACGGCGGCTGGTGCTCACGTTCCTGACGCAGGCGATTTCCTGCGGGTTCTTCCATGCCGACATGCACCAGGGCAACCTGTTCGTGCAGGGCGGGGCGCCACAGGAGGGGGGCGGGCGTCACGCCACGATCGTCGCCATCGATTTCGGGATCATGGGCCGCATCAACCGGCAGGCGCGGCTGTGGCTGGCGGAGATTCTCTATGGCCTGACCACCGGTAATTATCGCCGCGTGGCCGAAATCCATTTCGAGGCGCAATATGTCCCCAGCTATCACACGGTAGAGGAATTCGCGACGGCGCTGCGCGCGGTGGGCGAACCGATGCGCGGCAAGCCGGTGTCGGAGCTCTCGGTCGGGGCGATGCTCGATGGCCTTTTCGCCATTACGCGCGACTTCGACATGGCGGTGCAGCCGCACCTGCTGCTGCTGCAAAAGACGATGGTCATGGTCGAAGGGCTGGCCACCGCGCTCGATCCCGACATCAACATGTGGGATGTTTCCGCCCCGTTCGTCAAAGGCTGGATCCGCGACGAGCTTGGCCCCGAAGCGGTCATCGTTGATCGGGTGCGCGAAGACGTGGAGACGCTGCTGCGCCTCCCCGCGCTGGTCCGCCGGATTGAGGAACGCTTTCCACCCAAGGGCGGCGCACCGGAACAGGCGCCGCTTCCGGAGGTCGATATCTTCTGGGCCAAGGGGCGCAGGCGTAAACGCCAAAGTAATCAGTGGAGTGGCTATGCTCTAGCCGCGATCCTTGGGGGCACGGCGGCGTGGGCACTGACGTACTGGACGATACTGCACTAGGCCGACCGACGGCGATGGAAGAAACGTCGGCGGGGCGCTTCGCCGGATGGTCGCCTTGGTGTGCCCGGCTGGCGTTGGCGCTGTTGCTGACCTTGCTGGTGGCGTCGGCGGTCGTTCCCACGAACCACCCGGGAGCGCGCTCGCCATGGCAACGCATGGTGGAGACTGCTCCGACCATTCAGGGCAGAGGGAGCACCAGCACCGACCAGTCGGACGACGAGGATCTCGCCCTGTACGAGATCGCCATCGCGCGTGTTGCACGGGGCGAGCACTACTACGATTTCATCGTGAAGGAACAGCGAGGGCGGGACTATCCGGTCCATCCCGGGATCGCGGTCCGTTTGCCGACCCTGGCGTACATCGAGGCCTGGCTCGGCACGACAGGGCAGATCATCGCCTCGATCCTGCTGATGGTGGCGACCATAGTGGCGTGGTGGCGCAGGCTGGGAGAGCGGCCCGAAGATCGCGGACGAATACGCAGGATGGGCACCGCCCTCGTGTTCGTGGGTGCATCGCTGGGGCTTAACCGCCATTTTTTTCCGCTGCACGAGCTATGGGCGGGCGGCCTGCTGACGCTATCGCTCGGGTTGCATCAGTTAGGGCGCAGCGGAAAAGGCGGGCGATGGGTAGCGGCACTGCTGGCGGCCGCGCTTGCGCTTGCCATCCGCGAACTGGCCCTGCCGTTTGTTCTGCTGATGGCTGCATTCGCCCTATGGTACCGAAACTGGCGAGAAGGCGCCGCATGGATAGCGTTGGCCATCGTGTTCATGGCTGGTCTGTACTGGCACCTGTCGATCGTGGCGCAGCAGGTCAAGCCCGGCGACCCCCACGCCCCGCCATGGCTGCTGATGCGAGGGCTGCCGGGCTGGCTGGGCAATGTGGTCCAATCCAGCACCTTGCGCTGGCTACCCCATTTCATCGCGGGACCCACGGTTATCCTCATGACCTTCGGCTGGCTCGGTTGGCACAGCAGGTCCGGTCTTTTTGCTTTCCTGCTATGCGCTGGCTACGGGATCGCGTTCATGCTGGTTGGCCGGTGGGCGAATTTCTATTGGGGAGCGATGATCGCGCCGGTCATGAGCGCGGGACTGGTCTTCGCGCCGCGCGCTGCATCTCAACTGCTGACGGCTGCGAGAGGCCGCGCCGCAAACTGATTGCGCCTCGTTCGTCAGTATTGCAAAAGCCCCGGTCATGAACGGACCCCGCATCCTGCTGGTGATCGGTGGCGGTATCGCTGCCTATAAATCCTGCGAACTCGTCCGCACCATCCGCAAGGAAGGCGGCTCTGTCACCTGCGTGCTGACCGAGGGCGGATCGAAATTCGTGACGCCGATGACGCTGGCAGCGCTTTCCGAAAAGCCAGTGTACACCACGCTGTGGGACCTGCGGAACGAGGCGGAAATGGGCCATATCCAGCTCAGCCGTGAGGCCGATCTGGTCGTGGTCTGCCCGGCGACGGCGGACCTGCTCGCGAAGATGGCCGCCGGGATCGCCGACGATCTGGCGACGACGCTGCTGCTGGCGACGGACAAGCCGGTCATGGCGATCCCCGCGATGAACGTGCGCATGTGGCAGCACGCCGCGACCGTGCGTAACGTCCAGACCCTGCGCGATTCGGGTGTCGACGTGATGGAGCCGGACGAAGGGCCGATGGCCTGCGGCGAATTCGGACCCGGCCGGCTGCCCGATCCTGCCGCGATCTGGGAATACATCGCCGGCGCCCTTGATTTGCCGACAGCCTTTTCAGGAACGGAGCCATCAGGGGACAGCCCCGGCACCGGCAGCATGACCGGCTTCATCATTTCGCGCGGGCCGAAACGTCTCCCTCACGTTGAGGGAGCCGATGCAGCGCGCGGGTCCTCCGCGCTGATGGCGGCCAAGGGAGAGGCGCGGGCCGCACCGCCCACCGATCCGGAAGCGATCAATCATCTGGTGACGGGCGGTGCGCCGCCGGAACCCGTGCCCGGCATCCTGTCAGGCCGCCACGTCCTTGTCACCGCCGGGCCGACGTGGGAGCCGATCGATCCGGTGCGCTACATCGCCAACCGCTCGTCCGGCAAGCAGGGGTTCGCCATCGCCGCCGCTGCTGCGGAAGCGGGTGCGCGGGTGACGCTGGTGTCCGGCCCGGTTTACCTGCCCACGCCCCCGGGCGTCGATCGGGTGGACGTGGAAACCGCTGCCGAGATGGCCGAGGCCGTCCGCACGGCGCTTCCCGCAGACATAGCCGTGATGGTTGCCGCCGTAGCCGACTGGCGCATGACCCATGCCGCCGACCAGAAACTGAAGAAGCAGGGCAATGGCCTGCCGACGCTCGAATTGACCGAGAACCCTGACATCCTCGCCTCGCTCGCCCAGAGCGCCGAGCGTCCGCCGCTGGTCGTCGGCTTTGCGGCGGAGACGCAAGACGTGGTGCGCTACGCCCAGGAGAAGCTTCAGCGCAAAGGCGCGGACTGGATCGTCGCCAACGATGTGTCGGGCGATGTCATGGGCGGCGATTCCAACACCGTCCATATCGTGCGGGCGGACGATGTGATTTCCCTTCCCCAGATGCCCAAGGAGGACGTCGCCCGCGCCCTCGTCGAAAGGTTCGCCGATGCATTCCCCCGTTGAAGTGCCGATCATGGTCAAGGTCCTCCCGCACGGGGAAGGGCTGGATCTGCCGGCCTATGCCACGGAAGGGGCGGCGGGAATGGACGTGGTTTCGGCCGAGGATATCACGCTTGCGGCAGGCGCCCGTCACGCCGTGGCGACCGGTTTGTCCATGGCGATCCCGGCCGGATACGAAATACAGGTGCGGCCGCGCTCCGGCCTGGCGATCAAGCACGGCATCAGCGTGCCGAATGCGCCGGGAACGATCGATTCCGACTATCGGGGCGAGCTGAAGGTGATCCTGATCAACCTTGGTGACCAGGCGTTCGACATTCGCCGCGGCGATCGCATCGCGCAGCTGGTGGTCGCTCCGGTGACCCGGGCATCATGGCTACTGGTTGACGAACTGGATGACACGGCACGCGGCGGCGGAGGCTTCGGCTCCACCGGCGGCGTGGCCGCGCTTGGTAACTGAGGGGCTGGGCGGCGTTTCGAGTTGGTGCTGTTGAGAGATTGCCGAGTTCTGCTTTAGCGGCCATGGCGGACATCGCCCGTTTGCGCACGCTCGGTCTTTAGATGGGCCGGTCGCCGCCAATCCGATTCGGACCACCACCACCACCCGAAAGCTGCCATTGTGTAGGGGTAATCAAACGGAGCAGACCCCCTCATTGAGGTCGGTGGTGCCCGAACCTCTAGACGGGACGTGAATCCAAACTCGCCTCAGCGCGCAGACTCCTTGGCGGGGACGCTCCATTTCATTTCGCCAGTCACCTTGTCGCGCCATGCGTGGAAGCCATTCGGATAGTCGTTTCCGACCGTTTCGAACACCCGAACGATTTCGTCCGTGCTCACGAAATTGAGACGCGTCTCCTTGTCCCGATCACTTGTGAAAAATGCACCACTTCGGTCATCGTCATCCGACAGGATGAATATGAAACTGTGCACCATACGGTGCGCCACGTAGAGCAAATCGCGAGGCTCCAGCGCCGGCTGGTCTAGATCGTACAGCTCCCAAAATTCACTCCGATTGTACCAATCGACAATAGGTTGATCTGCGCGCTTCTCATATCGCTTGAGCGACACCTTCATATCACGCGTCTCTGCGCTGACTTTGCCTGTTGCCTCTAGTAATTTTCTTATCGAATAGAATCCGATGAAAATCTCGCGTTCGATCCGCGCGAATTGAGCGTCGCTGATGTTTTCCGCGTCCATATATTTGCGGATGGCCTTGGCCCCAGTCAGCAGCGGTTTCTTCCAGTAGTAGCTCTCGGTTATCATAGACGAAAGCTTAGCATGGAGGCATGTTAGAGTCAGCGATCTGCTACGGGACCGGACATCGATATCAAACGGCCGCAATAGGGTGGCGAGTGACTTTTTGCCCCCGACCTAAGTTAATGTAGGCTTCTGGACGCTGGTCGGTGTGCGCTAAACGGCCAATATGGGCGCAACGCTGCCGAACTACATTATCATGGTCAATGCCCGCACCAAGCACCTAATCGCGTCCCACGTCAGGGCCTATCCCCGCGTTCGCGGCGGTTGCGGTGCCATTTCATGCCGTACCAGCCTGCGCCGCCAAGGCCGCCGATCATCAGCGCGCCCTTGGCCAGCGTCTCGAACGCCGCGCTCAACGCACCGATCGTAACTCCCCAGAACAGCTGGGACAGGATCGCCATGAAATTGTGCATTGGGTCCTTATGGCCGCGCGATGGGGAGGCTTGTTGCTCACTGCATAGGATATCGCGGCCGGTAACGCAAAAGAGCGGGCCCGCATATCTCAGCGGACCCGCCCCTCGGTGTCTCCCACTCTTCGCAGGGGGGAGCCTGGCAGTGTGAGAGCGGTATCTCAACCATCCCCCCGACCGACGATTTTCATCGCCGACGGGGGGCGTTAGTTAAGTCACTTCTTCTCTGGCGCGACTGTAATGCGCACGGTCTCTCCGGAGTTCCCGGGGAAATTGGTGAACATCGATTCTATCAGGTTCGGCACCAGATACTGCAGGCGATTGGACGTGGAGACGGCCTCTGCCTTGCCTTCGAACAGGCGCTGGCCATCGGCGGCACGGTCGATCTTCAGGTCGATACCGCTGGTGAAAATGGTGTAGGACTGAACGCCGCTGTCGAAGAACGGATCGTACCAGCCGTAACGCCATGGGCCACCCCATCCGCCCCAGCCACCGAAGCGGCTGCGGCCATAGAACCCGCCGAAGCCGCCATAGCCGCCCCAGGGACCCCAGTACGACCCGGCCATCGGCGTGGAGCGCACCCGCTCACGTCCGCCGTCGACTCCATAGGCGAAGCGCACGATCAGCGTCGCGCGCGAAGGGTCTTCCACGGGGGCGTAGCCCAGCCGCGCCATGCGATCGCGCACGATCGATGCGTACTGGGAGAACTCCAGGCCGCCTGCCAGCTTCGGATCGTCGGCGACGATGGCGAACGACTGGCCCGACGGGGCGGGAAGCTGCGACTGGAAGCGGGAGACGTCAGCCTTGAACGGCGTTGCGCAGGCGGCGAGCGCCATGAGCAGCACGGCGGCTGCGGCCAACCGCAACCTTCCTATTTGTGATCCTGATCGGTCTTTCATCTTTGTTTGCTCCGCGAACGCGACGAGCTCCTGACGCCCTCCCGGCGCGGCTCCCGATTCTCTGCGATCCTGTCTTAGAATCAATGCCATGAATAGCGGTTGAATGGAGCCTGAAGAACGATGAGCAGTAGTGACCGTTCACCTGTCGTCCACGCTTCGCCGATCCATGCTGTTGATCCGACCGACCTGATCGTCCTAGTCAATGTAGGAAGGAGCGATGCCTGTGACGACCCCCATCTCCATAATTTCCGTGCAATGCGGACAGGTTACGCCGTTTCGCGGCCCGGATGAGCCCAGCGCTATCGACAAGCGGCCGGTGATGGGACGACGGCGCATTCATCGGCTGGGGGTCGAAGGCGACGCGCAGGCCGACCTGACCGTTCACGGCGGGCTGGAAAAGGCGATCCACCACTACCCGCACGATCATTACGACTGGTGGCGCGCAACGATCGGGGAACATCCGCTGCTGGACGGATACGGCGCTTTCGGGGAAAACATCTCCACCGAAGGGCTGACGGAAAGCGACGTGTGCATCGGCGATCGCTGGCGATTGGGCACCGCCGTCGTTGAGGTCAGTCAGGGTCGGCAACCCTGCTGGAAGCTCGACCATCGTTTCGGGGGCGCCAGGGTAAACGCGGCGTGCGTAAAATCACGGCGGTCAGGCTGGTACTACCGCGTGATCGAGGAAGGCGCGGTCGAACCGGGCGACACGATGGCGCTGCTCGACCGTCCGTTCGCCGATTGGACCGTTAGCCGGGTGTTCGGCCTGCTGGTGGCGGGCGACCACAAGTCGGACAGGGCCGGGCTCGAAGCACTGGGCGAGGTGCCGAGCCTGGCCGAGCCCTGGAAGGCTCGCCGGGCGAGGTTATTGGGTGCAGGGGACTGAAAATTCATTCTCCTGAGCATCCAATGTCATTTTAGGTGTCAGCCCCGGACCAGCCCAAGCGCCTCGTACGTCCGGTTCAGCGTCGGTATCGCCAGTGCGCGGGCTTTCTCCGCACCCTTGCGCAAAATGGCGTCCAAAGCGCCCTGATCCTGCCGCAGAGAGAGGAAACGCTCGTTGATTGGCGCCAGCTTTTCGACCAGCAGTTCGCCCAGCGCTGGCTTGAACTTGCCAAAGCCTTCACCCCCGAAATCAGCCAGTACCGCATCGACCGTGCTGCCCGCCATCACGGCATAGATCGACACCAGGTTCCGGGCTTCCGGACGGCCCTCCAGCCCCGCCTTTTCGGACGGTAGCGGCTCCGGATCGGTCTTCGCCTTCTTGACCTTCTGCATGATCGTATCGGCACTGTCGGTCATGTTGATGCGCGCCATGTCGGACGGATCGGACTTGCTCATCTTGGCGCTGCCGTCGCGCAGGCTCATGATCCGGGCTGCTTCGGGCGGGATGTAGGGTTCGGGCAGTGTGAACAGCGGCGCAGCTTCCGACGCGAAGTCGTTGTTGAACTTCTGCGCGATGTCGCGGGCCAGTTCCAGATGCTGCTTCTGGTCCTCTCCCACCGGGACGTGCGTCGCCTGATAGAGCAGCACGTCGGCAGCCTGGAGGATCGGGTATGTGAACAGCGCTACGCTCGCGCCTTCGCGGTTCTTGCCGGCCTTGTCCTTCCACTGGGTCATGCGGTTCAGCCAGCCCATCCGCGCGGTGCCGTTCAGCAGCCACTGCATTTCGGAATGCTGCGGAACCTGTGCCTGATTGAACAGGGTCGACCGCTCAGGATCGATGCCGCAGGCGACCAGCGCGGCGACCATTTCGCGGGTGTTCGAGGCAAGCTCCGCCGGGGTATGCGGCATGGAAATGGCGTGAAGGTCCGCCAGGAAATACAGGCAATCGCCGCCCTGAGCCGAAACCTGATCCTGCATCGCCACCCAGTTACGGATTGCGCCCAAGTAGTTGCCCAGGTGCAGGTTGCCGGTTGGCTGGATGCCGGAGACGATACGCATGCGAATTCCTGTTTCGAATTGATCAGTTGGCGCGGCGACGCCGCAGGAGCTTGAGGTCATCGCGGGTGAAAGCCCCCGACACTACCGTGGCGAGCGCATAGACCACGCACCCGGCGGAAACCAGCACCGCCAGTGCCGCGCCTCGCACAAACCACGAGCCGTGGACGTAGGGCCTGACCAGTTCCTGGCCAAACCACATGACGACCCCCATGGCGATCGCGGCAACGGCCAGGCGCGGCGCACGCCGACGCAGCCTTGCATCCACGACGAAGTGGCCACGCTTGACCAGCGCGAAATACAGCATCGCGACGTTCACGGTGGAGGCGATCGCAGTAGCCAGCGGCGGACCCATATGCTGGAGCGGCACGATCAGGATGAGATTGCCGATCAGGTTCACCCCCATCGAGATCATGGCATAGCGCACCGGCGTGCGGGTATCCTGCCGCGCATAGAAGCCCGGGGTCAGCACCTTGACGAGGATGTAGCTGGGCAATCCGATCGAAAAGGCGGCAAGCGCCTCCGCCGTGCGGGCGACGTCTGTCGCATCGAACTTGCCATAGCCGAACAGCGCGGCCGCGATGGGACCGCCGCACACGATCAGCGCGACCGCCGCAGGCAGAGTTAGCAGCAACGCCAGCTCCAGCCCGCGGTTCTGGGTTTCCATCGCCGCCGCTTCCTGGCCCGCGCCGAGCTGGCGGGAGATCGTCGGCAGCAGTACCGTGCCAAGGCCGATCCCGATCAAGCCGAGCGGCAGCTGATTGAGCCTATCGGCCATGTAGATGTAGGTGACCGAACCATGCGCCAGCAACGACGCCGCCAGCGCCGTGGAAATCACGAGGTTGATCTGCACGGCGCCCGCGCCTGCCGCTGCGGGCAGGATCAGCTTGAGCAGCCGCTTTACGTCCGCGTTCCAGACGGGCAGGCGCAGGCGCATCGACACCCCGTTGGCGCGGCAGGCCCAGATCAGCCATAGCAGTTGCAAGGCACCTGATACGGATACGCCGATGGCCTGATTGCGCGCGGTGACCAGCGGATCGTCCGAATGGAAGGCGAGCAGCGCGACGATCAAGGTCAGATTCAACAGGATCGGTGCGGCCGCGTTGACCCAGAACTTGTGCAGTGAATTGAGAATGCCGCCAAGCAGCGACACCAGGCTGATCAGCGCCAGATAGGGTATCGTGATCCGGCTGAGCAGCACCGCGAAGGCGAACTGGTTTTCGCTGACGCCGTTGAAGCTGCCCGACAGCAGGAAGGTGACCGGCCAGGCGAACACTTCCAGCAGCACCGTCATGCCGATCAGGACGGGCAGCAGGACCGACAGCGCCTGTTCGGCAAACCGTATGCCCGACGACAGTCCATCGCCGTCCGGATCGCCGACCTTCTTGTTGAACATCGGGATGAAAGCCGATGCAAAGGCGCCTTCCGCGAACAGGGCACGGAACATGTTCGGCAGGCGAAAGGCGATCAGGAAAGCGTCGGAGGCGAATCCGGCGCCGACGAAGCGCGCAAAAAGACTGTCGCGCGCAAGGCCCAGCACGCGGCTTGCCAATGTCAGGCCGCCGACGCTGGCAAGGGCTTTGGCGAGGTTCATTCGGTCGTGCCCCTCACGCGATTTCCTGCTGGGATAGGAACGGGCAGCCCTTGGCGGAAACCCCGGTTACGCCGGGATCCCTGATCAGAAAGCTGCCCATTCAGGAACATGCCCGCCGAGATCGCGCGGGCCGATCCGTCAGGCGTTGCCTGCAGGCTCACCGATACCGGCTTCCGCCTGCTGTGCCTGCGCCTGCAGCTGCTGGACGTAAAGGCCGTTGAAGTCGATCGGCTCGAGCATCAAGGGCGCGAAGCCCGCATCACGCACGGCATCGGCGATCACCCGGCGGGCGAAGGGGAACAGAATGCGTGGCGCTTCGGCGAACAGGAAGGCGTGGCTCTGCTGTTCTTCGAGATTGCGCATGCCGACCAGAGCGCAATAGCTCAGTTCGACCGCGAACGCCGTGCCGCCATCGTTGCGCGACGAGCAGGTGATCTTCAGCTCAACCTCGTGAACCTCACCCTCGATCGCGCGCGCGCCGATGTTGAACTGCACGTCGACCTGCGGCTGATCCTGCCAGCCAAAGCTCTCCGGCGCGTTGGGATTTTCGACCGAAAGATCCTTCACGTACTGTGAAATGATGCCTGCCGCTGGCGCATTGTCGTCGCCGCCGTCGAGGTTAAGGTCGGAAATGATGTTGCCTTCGTCGGCCATCTGTTGATCGTCCCGCAATGATAACTGGTGATACGTGACCGCGCGCCTAAAACATTTTGCGGGTCGGTGGAACACCCGTGCGTCCGGAAAATTGTAAGTGTTATGTCTCGAAGGTGCCGAAAAGCGCGTTTGCAGGCGAACATTGGCGCGTTCAACCCAGCGGAAAATTACCTCGGCAGGCCACTCACGCGTTGTTCATTTGTAAAGGCTACCTATCTGAGGCTATGTTGGAGCGCTATGGCCTTACCGGAGTCTCCAGAAACAGGATGCTCACTTCAAAGGCCATTGCCAGCCGCTACGGTATCGCGTGTCTTGATGACGGGACGCTGCGGATTTAGCCGATGCGGACAGAAGGGATGGATTTAGGGACGTGACACCGGAAATAGTGATCCTGGCCATGATTGCAGCCTTCCTGGGCTTGCGGCTCTATTCCGTACTCGGCCGCCGGGCAGAGCATGAGGAAGAACCCATCCAGGGACGGTTCGAAGGTCGCCAGGGCCAGCCCGGGGCGCCGCGCGTGCCGTCTACTCCCAAGACCGATGCCCGAGGCGAGGATCGCAGCAAGGTTCAGTCGCCGCAGCGTCTGCGCGAATTGCCGCTGGCTTCGCCATCGGTAGAGCGCGGCCTGGCGGAAATCGCTCAGGCCGATCGCCGGTTTGATCCGACGATGTTCGTGGAGGGTGCCCGCAGCGCTTACCGCATGATTCTCGAAGCCTTCTGGAAGGGTGATAAGGCGGAACTCCGTCAGCTGTGTGACGATGACGTCTATCAGGGTTTCGCTGGCGCTATCGATGCGCGGGTGGAAGCCGGTGAGACGCTGGACAATCGCCTTATCCGGATCGAGGAGTCGAGCTTTACGGCAGCCGGAATCGAAGGCGGAAACGCGCGCATTACGCTTCGCTTCCGTGCCGATATTGCGGCGGTCACCCGCGATGCGGAAGGCCATGTTGTCGCCGGATCGCTCGATGATGCCATCGAGGCGGTAGATGTATGGACATTTAGCCGCGCATTGAACTCGCCCGATCCCGATTGGGTGCTCGAAGAAACCGACGAAGGTTGATCGCCTAGTCACTTTTGCTACCCGTCTGCGCCTTGACCGGCCCGTGCCTAGCGTACGGGCCGTTTGCTTTAGGGGAAGGGCGAACTTGAGCAATTGGCGAACCATGATCACGGGTAGCCGTCGGCTGGCGCTGCACGCGTTGGCCTCTGCCCTGTCTGTCGCCCTCGCGGCCTGCGGTGGAATGATCCCGTCGACCGGCGGCCCGTCAGTTTCCCGACCACCGACTGCCCGGCCGGTTCCTCCGCCTCCCATCAACCAGCCACAAAATGCGCGTGTACTTGGTGTACAAGCAGGACCGACGATCGCCTCCTTGTCGTTCGGCGAGGCTGATGCGGCGGGAGCATTGGCATCGTTCCGCGAAAGCTGCCCCCGCCTGCTGACGGGAAGCGATGCGAGTGGACTGACCGCAGCCGATGACTGGCGACAGGCGTGCACGGCTGCCGCCAATTGGGGGGCAGGGTCGCCCGCATCCTTTTTTACCAGCTATTTCGAGACGGCGCGGGTGGGCGACGGCGCTGCTTATGCCACCGGCTATTACGAACCCGAGATCGCTGGCGCACGCACGCCACTGCCGGGCTATACCGTTCCGGTATATGGAATGCCCCGCGATCTTGTCCGTGCCCGTCCAGGGGATGCGCAGCCCCTTGCGGATGGCCGAATGCCCATCGGTCGGTATGGAGCCGACGGGCGCTTTACTGCTTACTTCGATCGCGGCCAGATAGAAGCGGGCGCTTTGGCGGGGCAGGGGCTGGAAATCGCCTGGGCCGCCGATCCGGTGGAGTTCTTCTTTCTTCAGGTCCAAGGTTCCGGACGGTTGGTCGCACCGGACGGCACGGTCACCCGCATCGGGTATGCGGGGCAGAACGGGCTCCCGTATACCGGCATTGGCGGGGTGATGCGTGACCGGGGGCTGATCGGTTCTGGTTCCGGTCAATACTCAGGATCGATGCAAGGGATCATGCAGTACATTCGCGAGCATCCGTCAGAAGGCGCTGCGCTGATGAACCAGAACCGCTCATGGGTCTTTTTCAAGGTTCTTAACGGCGATGGTCCACTCGGCGCTTTGAACATTCCAGTACGTGCGGGAAGTTCAGTCGCGGCCGATCCGCGCTTTGTGCCTTTGGGCGCACCGGTTTGGCTCGATCTGGATCGGCGCGAAGCGAACGGTCTGTGGATCGCGCAGGATACCGGCGGTGCGATCAAAGGCGCCAATCGCTTCGACACGTTCTGGGGCGCGGGCACTCAGGCGCGGATGACGGCCGGTGGCATGAGCGGTCGCGGAAGGGCGTTGGTCCTGCTGCCAAAGGGGACGCTCGCGCGCTTGCAGAGACAATGAAGCGACCGGGGCGACGGCTGACTGTCGAAGAAGCCAAGATTTGGGCGCAAGTCGCAGAGACGGTCACACCGCTTGAGCGTCGTCGCGTTGTTGAAGCTCATACCACGCCCATCAGCACGCCGATGCCGGAACCAGCGGCGGCCCCGCCCGTCCGCAAAGTGAAAGGCCGCGTCCCGGCCCCTTTGCCGCCCAAGCCGGTGGCGCCCAAGCCCAGGCCAGAAACGCCTGCGCACCTTGATGGGTCGTGGGACAAACGCATTTCAAAAGGCACGTTGCTGCCTGACTTCAGTCTCGATCTGCATGGCGCCAGTCTGGATCAGGCTTATAGCCGATTGATGCACGGATTGACCCAGGCGAAAGCGATGGGGGCGCGGGTTGTACTGATCGTTACAGGCAAGCCGCGTCCGGTCGACGCAGCGGATCGGGGAACATCGCGCGGGGCCATTCGCGCGAAGGTCGCCGATTGGCTGGGTGCCAGCGAACATGCGTCCGACATTGTCGCCATAAGAGGCGCGCACCGCCGTCATGGCGGGTTAGGTGCCGTCTATGTGGTTCTCAGGAAACGGCGATAGCCTATCGTTTTTCGTAGGCGGTCAGCCCTTCAGCCAAACCATTGCCGCCCAGCTTTACCGCATCGCCGGACCAGTCGGCAACGAAAGCGCTGCGGCGATCGATCCCAGGAGCGAAGCGGGCATCGTTGTTTTCTATTGTAAGGCCGCGTGAGGGGTGATTGCGATGCTCGGCGGCGACGGCAATGAAGGCGGAATAGTTTTCCTTGTCGCGGCCCTGAACGAGCCAGTTCCCGGCAATCGTTCCGGTCGCACCATCACTAAGGTCGATCATGTAATTGGTGCCGCGGCCGTGAGTATCATCGAAGCTGCAGTCCCGGATTGCGATCCTTTGGGCACGGGTTTTGACGTAATGGCCGCCAGTCCCGGCTTCGAAACGGCTTCTGGTTACTGTCAGCGAGCCGTAGTTTCCGATGTAGATGGAGTGAGCACAGCCTGATCCCTCACATGTGCCCAGCCGCGTAAAGGTGGACTTGTCGATGACGATGGAGCTTGCAGGGTCATCGCCTGACAGGATTCCCTGCTCGCTGTCTCGAAACCAGCTCTGGCTGACGGCAAGATTGCCCCGCTCCAGCCTGATTCCCGCGCCGTTCTTGTCAGACACGTGAATGTTCGCGAACACCATGCCTTCCACCCGCGCGGACCGACCCCTTAGCACAAGTGCCCCTTTGTCTTCACACGCCACGCCGTCGAGGATCGATTGGCCAGGGACTTTGGCCTGGTATGTGATGTCGCCCGCCCCCTGGACGGCACAGTCAGCGAAACGCATGGATGCCATGCGGATCGTGCCGCGACCCTTTCCGATAGCATCCACCGCATCCTGGAGGCGGACGTAAGAGCGGCCAGTTTCGACAATCGTATAGGGAGCATCGTGGCTCTGAGCGAATGCAGAGGATGCCACGACAGCGGCGGTAGCGAGCATGAGTGCGAGTCGGTATGTGATCGGCATCCGTGGACGCTAGCAGCGTTAAAAAGCCAAATCGTAAACGCGCAGGGTATCGAGCGATTGAAACCAAAACGCGGGATATGCATTAAAACCGTGCGGGCCGGGCCCCTCTGGCGCGGCGCGGATTGGATGGACTAATCGTCTTACAGTCTTGCGCCTCGTGATGTCGGACCGCATCGGGTGTACCGATGCAGGCTGACCGACGACTAGAGCATACTGCTCTTGATAATGTCCCGCCCCAGCCCTCGCTTCGTGCCGTCCGATCGAACCAAACCTAGTTCGATAGGGATTTGCGATGACAAAATATAATTTTGCTGTGCTGATCAACAATATAGTCGCCGCTGTCAGGCCAAGCTGCGATAGTAATGCATCAATGCGCGACTATCGATATTCATTCGGGCAGGGGCAGTAATAATGGAATTTCTCTTTGCGGATTGGCTGGGCACGCCGGCATGGTTCTGGCTGTCCTTCGCGGCAGTGGTCTTGCTGCTCACGGCCTTCGATCTGGGTGTCCTTCATAAGGACGACCGCGAAATGGGAATTGCCGAATCCCTGAAGCTATCCATCTTCTACATAGCCATCGCAATGGCATTCGGCGGCTGGATCTGGTGGGCGAAAGGATCGGCCCCGGCGATCGACTATTACACCGGCTACTTCATCGAAAAGGCGCTATCGATCGATAACGTGTTTGTCATATCGATGATTTTCAGCTTCTTCGCGATCGCCGCCAAGTATCAGTATCGCGCTCTCTTGTGGGGCATTCTTGCCGTCATCGTTTTGCGCGGCTTGATGATTGCCGGCGGTGCGGCCTTGGTCGCCAATGCGTACTGGGTCATGTACCTGTTCGCAGCATTTTTGATCTTCACCGGCATCAAAATGCTGTTCACCAGCGATCATGATCCGGACATTGCAAATAACCCGGTCATCCGCTGGATTTCGCGGCACATGAGGGTGACAAAGGTTCATCATGGCGAGCATTTCTTCGTGCGCGAAGAAGATGCCAAAGGCCGGTTGGTGTGGGCCGCGACGCCGCTGTTTCTCGCGCTGGTAGTGATCAACCTGGCGGATCTGGTCTTCGCGGTTGACTCGGTGCCTGCAATCTTCTCGATCACCACTGACACGTTCATCGTCTACACCTCAAACATCATGGCGATCCTGGGACTGCGCGCTCTCTATTTCGCATTGGCGGCGATGGTGCATCGCTTCCAGTACCTGAAATACGCGCTGGCGCTGGTGCTGGTATTCATCGGCGGCAAAATCCTGATAGCCGATTTCGTGCTTGGCGGTGCGAAGTTCCCGCCTCTCGTCAGTTTGGCGGTGACGCTTGCTCTGATTGCTGGCGGAGTGCTGTGGTCGCTTTGGAAAACCCGTGGACAGCCAACGGTCAAGCCAGTCGCGTGATCGGGTAAAAGGAAGGGGTGGCACAATTCCAGGTGCGTCGCCCCTTCCATGCCGCTAGGACGCGGCGATGCACCCTACCGTTCCCGCCAAGCTGCCAGAGCCTGCTTTCGGCCAGCAGTGGCAGCCGCGCCATTTGCTGGCATTGTTGGTGGCTAATGTAGCGTTGGCGCTAGGCCCCTGGCTGGTACGGCTCGCGGATACGGGGCCTGTAGCCGCCGCCTTTTGGCGCATGACGTTGGCCTTGCCTGTTATAGCCATGTTGGCGCTGAAAGAGGCCCCGTCTCGTCAGCACATGACAGGCCTGACAGGCATCATACTTCTGGGCGCCGGTGTTTTCTTCGCTCTCGATCTGGCTTCCTGGCACGTGGGCATCACTCAGACGAAGCTGGGAAATGCCTCCCTGTTCGGCAATTCTGGAAGCCTTATCGTCATGGGCTGGGGGCTTTTTGCCGCCCGGCGCCTGCCCGGCATTCTCGAAGTTGCCGCAATCGGAGCCGCTCTGACTGGAGCGGCGCTTCTCATGGGCGGATCGCTGGAAATCAGCCATGTCAATCTGGCTGGCGACCTGTTCTGTCTCCTCGCCGGGGTCTTCTATGCATTCTATATTCTGATGCTGAACTCCGCTCGTGCAAGGACCGGGCAGTTCTCGCTGTTGACGGTATCCATGGTGGCCAGCGTGCCGACCCTGTTGATCATTGCGCTTCTGTTGGGAGAAACCATTCTTCCCAACAACTGGATGCCCCTGATCGGTCTCGCGATATCCAGTCAGCTGATCGGACAGGGCCTCTTGATCTACTCTCTCGGCAATTTCACGCCATTGGTAATCGGCCTCGCGCTTCTGACACAACCGGCGGTCTCGGCAGCAACCGGTTGGTTCGCATTCGGCGAGACGTTGAGCGGAATGGACGTTCTGGGAATGGCTTTGCTGGCGGTAGCCTTGGCATTGGCCAAAGCGGGTGACAAACCCGCAGCGACAAAAGGCTGATCGATGGCGCGGTTGATACTGTTCAATAAGCCCTATGACGTTTTATCCCAATTCACGGATGAGCGATCCCCAACCCCACGCTCGACGTTGTCGGATTTCATTCAAATCCCGGGTGTATACCCCGCGGGGCGCCTGGATCGCGACAGTGAAGGCCTACTGATCCTGACTGATGATGGCCGTCTGCAATCGCGAATATCAGACCCTCGCTTTAAAACTGCCAAGACTTATCTGGCGCAGGTCGAGGGCCTGCCGGACGATGCCGCCATGGCAGCGCTGGAAAAAGGCGTGACTCTGAACGACGGCCTGACGCGCCCGGCCAAGGCGAGACGGATCGACGATCCGCAGTTATGGCCTCGCGATCCGCCGGTACGTTTCCGCAAGAGCGTGCCGGACTGCTGGATAGAACTGACAATCTATGAAGGTCGCAACCGCCAGGTGCGGCGAATGACGGCGGCTGTGGGGCATCCGACATTGCGCCTTGTGCGTTGGCGCATTGGTGACTGGCGACTTGATGGCCTTGCCCCCGGAGAATGGCGAGAGGTTCCGGTCTGATATTTGAATGGAAGGAGCATTTGGCATGTCAGCGGACGCCAGGATCGTCATATGCCCCACCTGCACCACCGCCAATCGTGTTCCGGTGGATCGGCTTGCGGGGGGTGGAAAGTGCGGAAAGTGCGCGAACCCGCTGTTTGCCGCCAACCCTGTGACGCTGACGTCCGCTAACTTCGATGCGCACGCCCTGAAAAGCGACTTGCCGCTGCTCGTCGATTTCTGGGCCTCATGGTGCGGGCCCTGTCGTCAAATGGCGCCAGCGTTTGCGGATGCGGCGTCTCAGCTTGAGCCATACATGCGTCTGGGCAAGGTCGACACCGAAGCGGAATCCACGATTGCGGGGCGGTACGCCATACGATCCATTCCAACGCTGATCCTGATCCGTAAAGGTCAGGAGGTCGCACGGCAGGCGGGGGCAATGCCCGCCAATGCCATCGTGTCATGGGCGCAGCAGGCCATCCGCTGATCGAGCGCCTTTCGGATCAATCGGGCAGGAGGGACACCGAGCCATATCCCGGAACTTGGCCATGGTTCATCACGCACGCACTGGGCACGGCAACCGCAAGGGCAATGCCCGCCCAGATCGCCCACTTGAACCAGCGCGGAGGTTGGCGGCGGGTCTTCATCATGCAACCTTTCCATGTGAGATGGGCGGGGCGGGTCGGGGAAAGGGTATCTTCCCGGCCGTCGCCCCAACCAGCAACAGCATCTGGCGGGCGATCTCCTTTTCTCCCTGAACGACGCTGTCAGCGCCATGCTGGACAAGGTGGTCCAGTTGTTCATCGCTATGTGCTCGCGCGATAACCGATAGCTCGGGCCGCATCTTCTTGGCCTGCTCCACGATCGCTCCTGCCTCGAAGCCTTCGGGAATGGCGATCAGCATCCGGTTGGCACGAGCTATGCCTGCTTCTTCCAGCACATCGGCGTCGACCGCGTTTCCTTTGACGACCTCGAAACCGTCTGCACGCCCTTGGCGCACAAGATCGGCTTGCGCCTCGATCAGCACCACGGCGATAGGGGTTGCCCGAAGCCCGCGAGCGACCAGCTTGCCTACCCGTCCGTAACCGACGACGATGACGTGCTCCTCCCGGCGACGTTCGTGTTCTACTTCGACTTCGACCGCCCTGTCTTCGAGTTGCTTCTTCACTTTGCCGGAGCTGCCCACGGCAAGGTTGAAGATGAACGGGTTCAGGAAGATCGAGATGATCGCCCCCGCAAGGATCAGGTCGCGCCCGGCATCGGGCAAGAGTCCAAGTCCCGCGCCAAGGCCGGCCAGAATGAACGAAAATTCCCCAATCTGGGCAAGGCTGGCCGAGATGGTGAGGGCAGTGTCATTTCCATGACCGAACGCGCGGACGATCATGAAAGCGGCAAGTGATTTGCCCACGACGATTGTCGCCACCGTCACGAGCAGAGGGATCGGCTGCTCGGTTACCACCGAGGGGTCGAACAACATGCCTACGGATACAAAGAAAAGCACCGCGAAAGCGTCCCGAAGAGGAAGGGTTTCCTCGGCTGCTCTGCGGCTCAGTTGCGTCTCTCCCAGGATCATTCCGGCAAAGAACGCCCCAAGCGCAAAGGACACGTCGAACGCATATGCGGCACCGAATGCCACCCCCAGCGCAACCGCGAGGACGGCAAGGCGAAACAGCTCCCGCGATCCGGTGTGGACCACCCAATGCAACGCCCATGGAAGGATGCGTCGCCCGACCACCAGCATCAACGCCACGAAGCCCGCGACCTTGAGCATGGTCCCGGCAATGACGAAGGGCAGTTCGCCGGTCGCTTCGGGATTGGCGAGGCCGGCGGCCAGAGCGGGGAGCAGGACCAGCGCCAAGACCATCACCAGATCCTCGACGATCAGCCATCCAACGGCGATGCGCCCCCTTTCGGTCTCTACCAGATGGCGGCTTTGCAGCGCGCGCAAAAGCACTACCGTGCTTGCCACCGAAAGCGCCAGACCGAAGACGAAGCCCGCCATGAGGCCCCATCCCATCATGTGCCCGATGCCGACGCCCAGCAGCGTCGCAGCTATAATCTGGACCAGCGCGCCCGGTATGGCGATGTTCTTGACCGCCAAAAGGTCTCGAAGCGAGAAATGCAGACCGACCCCGAACATCAGCAGGATCACACCGATCTCCGCCAGCTCTGACGCCAGCCCGGCATCCGCCACGAAGCCGGGAGTGAACGGTCCGACCACGACGCCGGCGAGCAGATAGCCGGCGATCGGCGATGCTCGCAGTCGGTGTGCGAGGGCGCCCATGAAGAAGGCGATCACCAGCCCGGCGACGACCGTTCCAATGAGCGGAGTATTGTGAGGCATCTGACATCCCGTCCTTACGGGCCGCTGCACAAGGCGCGGCAGACGAAAACCCGGGTCCGCGCTTATGCGAACCGGCGGCGCTTAGCGCAAAGGCGGCGCTCGCGGTTGAGGGACGGTATTAGCCGGAAACCCGATTGAAGGCGCGGTCACTGAGTGAGCATTGGGTTCGGTCGGGTAGGGCACGCGGCTGCCCGCTTGCAGCTCTGATACCATGACGGGCACTGCCGCCGGCATGCTGGTAAACCGCAGTTTCTTCGCACTGCTATCAGCCGAAGACTCTTTGAATTCTGAGGTTTCACGGCGGGTGTGACCGATTGATACATCAATGGTCGAGGGATTGAACGGTGATCCGGTGACCCGCGCTTCCGGCATGGTGACCGGAGACAGAGCATGCGTGGCAACAGCCACCAGAAGCAGGAGGCACCAAAGCCGGAATTTCCTAAGAAACACCCCGTCTGACAACCGCCCACATCTCCTTGCTCAAAAGGCCAGAGGAAAAGCCCCGTCCATCGGGCAAGGTAGGGCCATTTTCACGTTTTGCCAGACATTCCCGTCACGTGATGCGACCACCTTCCGTGCGCGGCCGCATCCACACGTGACTCGAAAATCTCAGCGCGCGCCGAGATCGCCCTTGCCGATGGTGCCGCTCGCCATGTCCAGCATGCGATCGAGGCTGCGCTTTGCCGCAAGGCGAAGGCCCTCCTCGATCTCGATGCGCGGAGTAAGGTCACGTAGCGAAAGGTAGAGTTTTTCCAACGTGTTGAGCGCCATGTACGGGCAGATATTGCAGTTGCAGTTACCATCCGCCCCCGGCGCACCGATGAACGTCTTGTTGGGGATCGCTAGTTCCATCTGGTGGATGATGTGCGGCTCGGTCGCCACTATCAGCGTGTCACCGGGCATAGTCTTGGCGTATTGCAGAATGCCGCTCGTGGATCCGACATAGTCCGCATGATCGACGATGTGCGGCGGACACTCGGGATGTGCTGCTATCGGTGCATTCGGATGCTCGGCACGGAGCTTCAGCAGTTCGGTTTCGCTAAAGGCTTCGTGGACGATACACACGCCGGGCCATAGCAGCATTTCGCGGTTGAACTTGCGCGAAAGATAGCCGCCAAGGTGACGGTCGGGGCCGAAGATGATCTTCTGGTCCAGAGGTATCTGCTGTAGGATCGTCTCTGCGCTGGAACTGGTGACGATCACGTCCGACAGGGCTTTCACCTCGGTCGAGCAGTTGATGTACGTCAGCGCGATATGATCGGGATGCGCCTCGCGGAACGCCTTGAATTTTTCGGGCGGGCAGGAATCTTCCAGGCTGCACCCCGCATCGAGATCCGGCAGCACCACGATCTTGTTCGGTGACAGGATCTTGGCGGTATCCGCCATGAACTTGACACCGCAGAACGCGATCACGTCTGCATCCGTTTCGGCCGCCTTGCGGCTCAGTTCGAGACTGTCTCCGACAAAATCGGCAAGATCCTGCAGCTCCGGCTTTTGATAATAGTGAGCAAGAATGACCACGTTGCGCTCTTTGCGCAGCCGCTCGATCTCGGCGCGCACGTCGATGCCCGAAAGGTCGGCTGGCATTACGGTCATGGCATTCCCTTTAACTTAGCGCCCCGGCCCCTGCGCCGTAGCTGGGCCTATCTAGGGTCGACACCCCCCACACCCAAGGGGAAAATGTGGTGCGGGATCGTCTACGCCGGATTCGTCAAAGACCAGTCATCCCCGTTGCGCGAAACGACCCCACGTTTTTCGAGGTCGAGCAGATGGGCCAGCACGGAACGGCCAGCGGCAGGCCAGAGCCTTTCGTCCACGCCCTTGTACATCAGCGGGACCATCTGGGATATCTGCGCATTGCCAGCCTCGATCTGTCGCTGGATCTGGCGTTCGCGCTGGCGACGATGGCCGATCATGCCGCGAACCAGCTGCCGAGGCTTGGTGATCTCCGGGCCGTGAGCCGGATAATACACGGCGTCCTGCTCCCGTTCGTTAAGTAGCGTCAGGCTCGCGAGGTATGCCGTCATGTCTCCATCGGGCGGCGAAACCACGCTGGTGGACCAGCCCATCACGTGATCGCCGGTGAACAGAGCGCCGGTTTCCTCCAACGCAAAGCACAAGTGATTGGACGTGTGGCCGGGGGTCGCCAACGCGCGCAGTGTCCAGGCGGCGCCATCTTTTCCCCGTCCCGATAGCGCCTCACCGTCGGCCAGCACGCGATCCGGCGCATAATCGGCGTCGAAGGAAGCGTCCGCGCGCGGTCCATCATCGTCGAGGACGAGGGCAGCACACCCGATGATCGGGGCGCCCGTCATGGCTTTCAGAGGAGCGGCGGCCGGGGAGTGATCGCGATGCGTATGCGTGCACATGATCGCTACGACCTCGTCGCTGCCGATCGCCTCTACGAGCGCGGCAAGATGCTCTGCATCGGCCGGGCCGGGATCGATCACAGCAATCTGGCCGGCTTCACCAACGATGTAAGTTTGCGTGCCAGTAAAGGTGAACGGCGAGGGGTTGCGAGCCAAAACCCGCCGGACCATGGGCCCAATGCGTTCGGCAATCGTGTAAGGGCGATCGATCTGAGCGGCGTCTTCCATGCATCGCGATATGGGGCGTTGTGGCCCACCTGTCGAGGTGAACGGCGATCAGCTCGCCAGTCGGCGCTCTATCCGGCGATGCAAGCTATGTATTGAGGGTAGGGCGGTTGGCTCGGTCAGCCGCCAAGCCTGATCGAGCCTCAACAGGCGAGCGTAGAACTGTCGTGTCGTTTCGATCAGGATGACCGTCATCGTGTCGAGCCTTTCATGATTGTCGCTATCGGTCAGCATCATCTCCGGCGACAGGCGTCCGAAACGACGCAGATGTGCTTCGTCCATCTCGCCTTTGAAGTAGGCTCGGTGGTTAAGCAGCCACGCGACGGCGTGCATCATTCGTTTCGTGGTGCGCAGCCCTTCATCCGACAGCGATGAGCGCCGGCCATCATTGTTGCCGTTATCGGCAGTCCGGAAGCCGCGATCAGACGGATCGGGCAGCGTAAACGCGTTGCGAATTTCATCCGACAGGACCAGAGCCTCGCAATAGAGCGCTTCGATGATCTTGGGGTTGATGGAGGCTGATGATGTCATTGCGGTTTGACGTATTTAGCAAACGCGACTCGGCAGCAACCCGCAATCACCGCCATTGTGCATCTGAAAACATCCATGTCCCCGATCGGCACGCTCGCCCAATCGGCTGTTGGCGCTATAGTGCCGCTGCCCGATATGCAGCGCTTTCCAGTCAGGCGATGATGTCGGGAATCAGGTAGTCGGCGATCTGACTGATCTGATCCTTCAGGCGCAGCTTGCGTTTCTTCATGCGCGCGATTTGCAGTTGGTCGCCGGACCCGGCCGCCATGAGCGCGTCGATCGCCGCGTCGAGATCGCGGTGCTCCGTCTTCAGGATTTCGAGGCGCTTGCGCATTTCCTCTTCGGTCAAACCAGAATTCCTTACGCTCAACCGCCCGAAAACACCCAGGCCACCGATTCCTGCCCGACGCAGGATTCATGCATCTCACCGATATGAAGCAATACGGGTCTTCGCAAGGTGGGCTTGATGTGTTTCCTTGGGTGTTGCGCCGGATCATCACTGCCGAGTCGCCAATTCGGGTCACTCGACGTCCATCTTTCGCAGGGCATCTGTTGCCCAGGGTCCGGCCCTTATAGGAGGAACCGTCCATGGATAGTTCGCACGTCAGCGCCTTGCAGCTCAAGCATGCCGGTATCGAACGGCAAATCCACGAAGAAATGAGCCGCCCAGTGCCTGATGCATCGGTGGTGCAAGCCCTCAAGAAGCGGAAATTGAGGCTGAAGGAAGAGATCGGTCGTTTCTGATCGCCTGATCATCCTGCTACCGGGAAAAATCCACCGGCCATACCGGAGATCCCTAATATCACCCAATTAACCTGATTCGATGGCATCCGCTGCGTTCCCAAAGCGATCTCTTTGCGTTACGCCTAGGACCATGAGCAGCGGAGCCGTCGAAGCAGCACGAACTATCCTCACCCGCCTCCATGAGGTGATGGCGTCTCGCAGTAATGCGCAGACGAAACTCAACAACGTCGTGGAAGTGATTGGGCAATGCCTCGATAGTGAGGTTTGTTCGATCTATCTTCTGCGCGAGGGCATGCTGGAACTGTTCGCGACGCGGGGGCTGGCTCAGGAAGCCGTCCACGTAACGCGAATGGCGATAGGCGAGGGTCTGGTCGGCACGATCGCCGATCAGACGGGTACGCTCAATCTCGCCGAAGCGGCTGCCCACCCGGACTTTTCGTATCGCCCTGAAACGGGTGAGGACAAGTTCCATTCGTTTGCCGGTGTGCCGATCGTCCGTCGCGAGAGGGCGGTGGGTGTGCTCTGCGTCCAGCATGTGGAACCGCGCCGGTACGAGGAAGTGGAGATCGAGGCGCTGCAGACCGTGGCCATGGTCTTGTCGGAACTCATCACCAACGCCGATCTCATCGACGAGGAAGACGCGCGTGGCCTGACGGCGGCGCAAATCGGCCCGGAACAGTTGCGCGGTCTCACGCTGGTGAAGGGGCTGGCGGCGGGCGTCGCGGTCTATCACCAGCCCCGCGTCACCATTGAGCACGTGGTCGCCGAAGACACCGAGGCCGAACGGCAGCGCGTCATTCTGGCGTTCGAGCGCATGCGCGAACAGATCGATCGCATGTCCAACCAGGCCGAATTCGGCGTTGGCGGCGAGCATGAAGAGGTTCTCGAGACCTATCGCATGTTCGCCTACGACGAAGGCTGGACTCGCCGCATTAATGAAGCGATCGATTCCGGCCTGACCGCTGAAGCTGCGATCGAACGGGTACAGCAACGCACCCGGATGCGCATGCGCCAGATCGACGACCCGCTTCTGGCGGACCGCATGCACGACCTAGAGGACTTGGCGAACCGCCTGCTTCGCATCGTGTCCGGCCAGCTTGGAACGGCTGCGTCCATGGGCTTGCGGAACGACGCGATCCTGATCGCACGTAACCTTGGTCCTGCCGAACTCCTCGAATATGATCGCAGGCGTCTGAAGGGCGTGATCCTCGAGGAAGGTTCGCTAACCAGCCACGTCGTTATCGTCGCTCGCGCAATGGGCGTTCCGGTGTTGGGCCGCGTGAGGGGCCTGCGCGGCGTCGTGCGCGAAGGCGATCCGCTTCTTCTCGATGCCGATCAAGGAAGTGCGCTCGTTCGCCCGTCGCCGGGGGTGGCGGAAGCGTTCGAGGCGCGCTTTGCCGAGAGTCGGCAGCGTCAGGCGATCTATGCGGGCTTGCGCGACGTCGAAGCAAGAACGATCGACGGCACCCGGATCAACGTGATGATCAACGCCGGCTTGCGGGACGACGTTGCCAACCTCAACCAGACCGGCGCGGATGGCATTGGCTTATTCCGCACCGAATTCCAGTTCCTCGTATCCGCCACGCTCCCGCAAAGAGAACGCCAGACGCGTCTTTATCGCGACGTATTGGATGCCGCAGGCGATCGGCCCGTCGTTTTTCGGACGGTGGACATCGGCGGTGACAAGACGCTGCCCTACCTTCGTCATGACGATGGAGAGGGCGAGGAAAACCCGGCGATGGGCTGGCGTGCTCTACGCGTGGCATTGGAGCGAGACGCGCTGCTCAAAGTGCAGGCGCGTGCTTTGCTCGAAGCGGCCGGTGGACGGAAATTGAACGTCATGTTCCCGATGGTTGCCGAACCGTGGGAGTTCGATGCGGCAAAGGCCGTGTTCGACAACCAGCTGGTCTACCTGCGTGGGCAGAAGAAGGTTCTCCCCGAAGCAATTCGCTATGGCGTGATGCTCGAAGTTCCAGCCTTGGCTGAGCAGTTGGACATCATCGCGCCCAAGATATCGTTCCTTTCGATCGGCACCAACGATCTGACGCAATTCCTCTTCGCGGCAGACCGTTCCAACCCAAAGTTGGCCGAACGGTATGACTGGTTGAGTCCGGCGATTCTCAGGTTTTTGCGCCGTATAGTGCGCAGCCTTGAGCATACCCAAGTGGACATCAGCGTTTGCGGAGAAATGGGCGGTCGCCGTCTTGAAGCGCTTGCGCTGCTGGGCCTTGGCATCCTTCGAATGTCGATCACGCCGGCTGCGGTTGGTCCGATCAAGGAACTCGTGGGCAAAATCGATCTCGCGGACATTTCTGCCGCCATGGAAGGCTGGCTCTCGTCTCCGCCTGCCAACATGCGCGCTACCATGATCGCCTGGGCCGAAGCTCGTGGCATTTCCGTCGATTGATGCACGATCAACGTTTGTCGCTGATTTGGCCCGAAAAAAGTTTTGACCGCATAAATTTAGGCTGGCCGACTGCCCGGTGATTGACTTTAGGATGCCAGATGGTTTGGTTAGGCATCTGTCAGGACCTGTATCCGGCTAACGGAGCGTAATGGAAAACGTCGAAACCCCAGGCCTCGCGGGCAATTCGCTAAGTGCCGGTAGCCAGCTGCGCGCTGCTCGGGAGGCTGCTGGCCTCAGCCGCTCGGATGTAGCTTCGCAGACCAAGGTTGCCGAGCGTCACCTTCTTTCCATCGAGGAAGACCGGTTGGGCGATCTGGCAGCCCGTACGTATGCGGTAGGCTTCGCTCGGGCGTATGCCCGGGCCGTTGGACTGAACGAACAGGCCATAGCGACGAAAATTCGCGAGCAATTGGCCAGCGAAACGCCTGAACGACCGGAGACCGCGCCCAGCTTCGAGCCCGGAGATCCGGCCCGTGTTCCTACTCATCGGGTCGCATGGATTGCCGCCGCAGGGGTCGCGGTTGCGGTCGTGCTGCTGCTGGTGTTCTGGAACAGCTTTCTCTCTCCCGAAGGAGAATTGCCGGATCTGATCGCGGAAAAGTCTGCGCAGACCCAGGCGGCTCCAACCCCCAAGGCAGTGGCGGCACAACCGGCTCCGACTAGTGGGCCGGTCATTTTGACGGCTACCGGCGACAAAGTCTGGGTGAAAGTCACCGATGGCACTGGATCACAAGTGCTGCAGAAAGAACTGGCCAAGGGCGAAAGCTGGACCACTCCTGCCGGTGTTGCCGGGCTTCAACTGCGTACAGGTCGGCCGGATGCGTTGCAGATTTCCGTTGGCGGCCGCGCGCTCCCGCCGCTGTCGGACAAGCCGCAGGTGATGTCAGGCGTTTCGCTTGCTGCCGCAGATCTGGTTGCTCGCGGAGCCGGCGGGGCTTCACCCACCCCTGCAACGCAGTCGTCTTCGGCCCCTACGCCACTGTCCACGGTTTCGCAGTAGCCACACCTCGACAGTGGGCGACAATTTCGGGCACAGGCTAAACGATAATCCAACTGGTTAATTCCCGGTTTCATTCTGTTCAGCCATTGGTCGCTCGCAGATGCCGGTACGGAGTTGATTTGGCGATGAAACGTATCCTAGGTGGCACCCGAACCACGCGCTGGTTGGTGACTGCGGCTGCAGGCGCGATGGTGGCTGGTGGCGCAACGCCGGTTTTGGCGCAGGACGCAAACACCAGTGCTCGCCTGAACAAGGTCGAATCCGAAGTCAGGGCGTTGCAACGCAAAGTTTTTCCGGGCGCTGACGGCAAGTATTTCGAGCCTGAGATAACCTCCCGCCCTGCAACCACGACCACCCCCGGAGTACCGACCAGCACGCCGGTTTCGGATCTGCTTACCCGGATGGACGCGGTCGAAGCGCAGATGGCGCGGCTGACCTCCCAGGTTGAGCAGAACACGAACCGCATCGGCCAGCTTGAGGCCAAGCTTGCGGCTAGCGCCAATGCAATCGCCCCCACCGGATCGGCTCCGCTTGGTGTAGCGCCCAGTGCCGTGCCTGCTCCGACGGCCTCTCCCCCTGTCGTTGCGCCGCCCGCGCCGGTCACGGCAACGCCAACCCCCAGCACTCCTGTCGCAGCACCGTCCGCTCGGGTTGAAGCGGTCAGGGCCATTGTAAAGCCGCAGACTTCCGATACGGGCGATGACGAGTACAGCTATGGTTTCCGGCTGTGGGAAGCCCGTTTCTATCCCGAGGCGCAGCAGCAGCTGAAACTCTATCTGGAGAAATACCCTCGCCACGGCAAAGTGAGCTGGGGTCGTAATCTGCTTGGACGGGCGTATCTGGACGATGGCAATCCGACGGAAGCGGCCAAATGGTTCCTACAGAACTTCCAGGCCGACAAGCGCGGCGATCGCGCTCCGGACAGCCTGCTTTACCTTGCTGTGTCAATGAAGCAGCTCAAGGACAACAAGCGTGCCTGCATCGCCCTCGCCGAATTCAGCGAGACATATGCGGCCGAAGCTGCCGGCCGCTTGAGCAGCCTCTACACCGCCACCCGTAATGGACTTACCTGTAGCTGACGCGGCCATAGACCGGTTTCGGACTGGTCTGGCCGCCATATGGCCCGAAGGCGCAGACGATCCACAGCAGATGCTGGGTCTGGCGGTATCAGGAGGTCCTGATAGCCTGGGCTTGCTGCTATTGGCGTGCCGAGCTTTGCCAGGGCGGGTGAAAGCAGCAACGGTCGATCATGCGCTTCGGCCGGAAAGCGCCGCCGAAGCTGCAGAGGTGGGTCGCATTTGCGCTGAGCTTGCGATCCCACACGCGACGCTGACGGTTACGGTTGCGCCGGGCAATGTGCAGGCTGAAGCGCGGTCAGCACGCTACGCTGCATTGGTGGAATGGGCCGATGCCGAAGGCGTAGCAGCGCTTGCCACGGGCCATCAGGCGGACGATCAGGCGGAAACGCTGATCATGCGCCTGAACCGGGCCAGTGGCGTTGCCGGTCTGGCTGGTGCCCGGGCGCGGGGGCTGGCCCCCGGTTCGAAACTTGTTTTGCTTCGGCCAGTGCTCGACTGGCGCCGAGCCGAACTCGCTGCTCTTGTGAGCGACGCTGGCCTTGTCGCCGCTGACGATCCCAGCAACGCGAACGATCGGTTTGATCGGGTGAAAGTGCGAAAAGCTCTGGCGCAATCCGACTGGCTGGATGTGCCCGCGATCGCCCAAAGTGCTGCTCACCTTGCCGAGGCGGATGCCGCTCTCGAATGGATGTCGGCGCTTGAGTGGCGTTCCTGTGTAAAGAAGGAGCCGATGGGGCTAAAATATCGTCCCCAAGCTCCCCGCGCCGTCGCATTGCGTGTCGTCGCCCGGATCGTGCGTGAACTGGATGGCGTCGATGCGAGGGGTGGCGCCATAGCGAGACTGGTTGACTCACTGGTCGCAGGTCATCCGTCCTCGATCGGAAATCTTGTGGCACGCCCCAATTCGGGGGGGTGGAGCTTTTCGAAAGCGCCGGTCCGCGCCGTACGCAAGACTTCACCCGACCCGGTCTAGGTGCCAACCAGGTTGTCACCCAAACCGATCTGCTTTCCTTTGGTGATATAGACCTTGTCGCCCAGCTTCGTGGTCTCGAACAATTTGGCGGCGAAGGCATCCGGCATCCCCACGCAACCGTGGCTCGCGTAGCCGAGCGCCACGTCCGACCCATGCAAGGTGATGCCGTCGTTCGTCAGGCGCTGCATGTACGGCATCGGCGCGCCGGTATAGATGTTGGAAACGTGGTCCTTGTCTTTCTGGGTGATAGGAAAAACGCCGAGAGGAGTGGGCTTTTCCTGCGTCCCGAGCAGGACAGCGGCGGCGCCAATTTCATATCCGCCACGGAATACGGAGATTACCCGCGCATCCAGGTCAACCGTCAGGACAATCGGGCCGGGGGGTACGTTCTTGTCATCCCAGTGCCACTCGCCGTACTTGATGGCTCCCTCGATAGGAAGGATGCGCTTGATTACGAACGGTTCTTCCTTGGCGGCTACTTTTGGCTTTTCGATGACCTTGGGGGCGGGGGACATAACCGCCTGAGGGGGCGCCTTTTCCGCCGTGTGGGTGCTCGACGCTACGACGATAACACCGGCGATAGCTGCGACGGCCACAAAGCCAGAGGCGATAAATATGCGCGAGTCCAATTTGATGTCCCGTCTGGTGCAGCGAATCGTCCTGTCAGATGCGCATTAGCATCGGGTAAATTGCCCGATTTTGCCATCCCGCTGCCCGATCAGCGCTTGGCGATGCCTTCTTTGAGGATCGAGTTGGCCAGGTCAGCCACCTCTTCTGGCGAGGCGTCTTCGGACCAGACTGCATACCGCAGTCCCAGAAATACGTTCATTCCCATGATCGCCCAGGCGTGCGCCTCGCCCAAGTCTTCGCGGAGCTCGCCCTTGCGGATGCCATCGGCAAGACGTTCGTGGATGCGGCGCGCGGTGTTGCGATAATGCTGACGAAAAACGTCCGGGTCGACGAATTCGGCTTCGTCGATGATGCGATAAATCTCTTTGTTTTCCGTCGCGAAGCGCAAGAACCCCACCAGTGATGCGCGTTCTGTTTCGAGCGCCGGCAGGTCCTGCTGCCGGGCATTGCGCGCTGCTTCCCTCACCTTTGACCCTAAGTCATCCACCAGCGCACGGAAGATTTCGTCCTTGGAATTGAAGTAGGTGTAGAAGCTGCCCAGCGCTGTGCCGGCCCGCTTGGTTATGGCGGTGATCGACGCCTCGTGAAACCCGCGTTCGCCGAATTCCAATGCAGCGGCATCCAGCAATTTTCGAAGAGTACGCCGACCGCGTTCGGTGCGGGGGGACTTGTCCGGGAGAGGCTCGGGTGTGGTCACAGCGACACAGGTAAACTGCAACTTCCATGATAGCAAACAATCAAAGTTGAAACATGGTTCAACTGTCAATAAAAGGGGTCAACAAGAAGATTGTTGGGAGTGTTTGTGATGCGCAAAGGCCGGTTTTTGGCGATTTCTTCGAGCGTGGTGGCGCTGTGCAGCGGTTCAGGTTCGCTGGCTCCAGCCATGGCGCAGGACACCCTTGCCGCCGCTGAAACCGCTTCCGAAGCCGCTGGCGGTGACATCATCGTGACTGCTCGCCGTCGTGAAGAACGGCTGGTAGACGTGCCTATCGCCGTCACTAGCTTCAGCGGCGAACAGCTCGCACGGTCCGGCGCGATCGACGTCACGGAAATAGCCCAGTCGGCACCTAACGTGACATTGGAACCCTCTCGCGGTACGAACTCGACCCTAACGGCGTTTATTCGCGGTGTTGGTCAGCAGGACCCGGTCTCCGGGTTTGAGCAGGGCGTTGGCATCTATCTGGACGATGTCTATCTCAACCGCCCCCAAGCGGCCGTGCTCGATATCTACGATGTTGAGCGCATCGAAGTGCTGCGCGGTCCGCAGGGGACCCTCTATGGCCGCAACACGATCGGCGGCGCGCTGAAGTATGTGACCAAGCAGCTGCCGCAGGACTTCTCGCTCAAGGTGCGCGGTACGTATGGTACGTACGATCAGGCTGATCTGGTGGTAACCGCATCCGCTCCCGTCAGTGACCTGATCCGGGTAGGTGGATCGGTGGCGCGGCTCTCTCGCGGCGGGTTCGGCACCAACCTGACAACCGGTGACGACAACTACAACAAGGACATTTGGGCAGGCCGGGCGAGTGTAGACATCGGCGGCTATGGCGAACCGGTGCTGATCCGCATTTCAGGCGACTACACCAAGGACAAGTCCAATCCGCGCGGTGGTCATCGCCTGATCCCTGGTTACGCATCTGGTGCGCCGGTGCTGGACGATGTGTTCGATACGCGCGGTGGCCTCAACGATCCGCGGCAGGAAGTGGAGGCCTATGGCCTGGCGATCAACGCATCGGCCGAATTGACCGACAGGTTGACGTTCCGGTCGATCAGTTCGTGGCGCAAGGACAATAGCGCTTCTCCCATCGATTTCGATGCGCTCCCCGCCGTCGATCTCGACGTGCCGGCATTCTACCGCAATGAGCAGGTGAGTCAGGAATTCCAGCTGCTGTACGATGACGGCGGCATGGTGCAGGGCATGATTGGCGGTTACTATCTGTCCGCAAAGGCCGACACCCAGTTCGATACGCGCCTGTTCACCACGCTCAATGGCCTGACCGCGTTCACGCAGGCCGATGTCGATACGGAGACTTGGGCCGTGTTCGGCGATTTCACGTTCGACTTTACCGAACAGTTCAGCCTGTCGGTGGGCGGGCGCTACACATGGGACCAGCGCAAGGCGCAGATCCTGCGGCAGAACTATCTTGGCGGCGGATCGCCGGTATTCGGGGGAGCAGGTCTGCCATTCGGGGCACCCAGCACCAACTTCGATGGTGAAGCCACCTTCAAGAAGTTCACGCCCCGCGCGTCGATCAGCTTCAAGCCGACGCCTGATCACAACATTTACGCCAGCTTCAGTCAGGGCTTCAAGGGCGGCGGGTTCGATCCGCGTGGCGTCGGGGTGAATGCTCCTGCGGCGCGGCCCGGCTTCCCCACCAATGCCGAAGTGACCGATTATCTGAGCTTCAAGCCCGAGACGGTCGACAGCTACGAGATCGGCTACAAGGCAAACCTGTTCGGTGGCGGTCTCTATGTTGCCGTCGCTGCGTTCCAGATGGATTACAAGGACGTGCAGATCCCCGGCTCTGCCGGCTGTACGGTGGGCGGTATTCCGACGTTCTGCGGCATCATCACCAACGCGGGCAAGGCCCGTTTCCGAGGCGTGGAACTGGAAGCGACCGCGCGTCTGGCTCAGGATATGCTGTCTGCTGGAGACCGGTTGAGCCTGTCCGGTTCAATGGGCTATATCGATGCGAAGTATCTAGAATACATCGCGAACATCCCGGTAAATCCGGCGATCCCTGCGGTCACCCAGCCCACCGATGTCGCAGATTTCCGTCAGGTTCAGAACACGCCCAAGTGGACCGGCAGCGCGACTTTGTCCTACACCACGCCGGTCGGGGAGGGGGATCTCTCGCTCAGCACTACATATTCCTACCGCAGCAAGACCTACCAGTTCGAAATCCCGAACCCGTATCTCGATCAGAAGGGATATGGGCTGCTTGACGCCAGCATCGTTTACACCGCGCCGGGTAGCCGCTGGACGTTCGGTGTCCATGGCAAGAACCTGTTCGACAAGCAGTACAAGACCTCGGGCTATACGTTCCTGGCTGCGGATCCCGTAACCGGCGCGCTGCGTACAGCCCCCAACGGACGGTTCATCCCGACGCTGGGCACCGAGGGCACGCTGACCGCTTTCTACGGCAATCCGCGTCAGGTCTTCGCCACGGCGACGCTCGCGTTCTGATGCTCGGAACTTCGGCCTCAGTCACCCCGATTTATATGGGGTGACCGAGCCTCAGGCGTAGCGGCACCGCTGGCCGGAAAGGAGATACCATGGACTATCATGTCCATCGCTACCGCAGCGCATGCGAGCGGCTCGATCTGGTTGCGCGGGTCTATCCGGCGGCCAGAGAAACTGCGCCTGACTTGCTGCTGATGCACGGGCTGACGCGCAACAGTGCTGATTTCGAGCCTTTGGCGGCGCACCTTGCTGGACGCTACCGCCTGATCGTGCCGGACCAGCGGGGCAGGGGGCTTTCGCAATGGGACTCTGATGCCGCTGAGTATCGACTGGATGTCTATGCCCAGGACATGCTTGCGCTGATCGATGATTTGGGGCTCGTCCGGCCTGGCATCATCGGCACGTCGATGGGCGGCCTGATGGCCATGGTCATGAATGCGTTGCGGCCGGATTTGGCCCAGGCGATCATATTCAATGATATCGGCCCGGTGCTCGATCCGGCGGGGCTGGCCCGGATCCAGGGATACCTTGGACCAGCCAGTGCGATGAGCGGCTGGAGCGAGGCATCGGCTCGAACCCGCGGCATCAATGCGCCTGCCTTCCCCGACTTCGGGGATGCGGACTGGGATGCATTCGCGCGCCGGATTGCCCGGGAGAACGCCGATGGCACCGTATCGTTCGCTTATGATCCTGCCATATCGAAAAGCTTCGCCGGGGACGATCCACAGGCGGTCCCGCCTGACGCTTGGCCGCTGTGGGACGCGCTCGACGCAGTTCCCGTACTGGTCGTTCGAGGCGCGTTGTCCGATCTTCTGAGTGTGGAGACGGAGGCGGAAATGCGGCGGCGTCACAGCGGACCTTATGCCAGCGTGGACGTTCCCCGCGTGGGCCATGCCCCCATCCTTGACGAGCCATCTGCGCTCGGCGCGATCCTGCCGTTCCTGGACCAACATATGTCCTGATCACGATGCGCGGGCGCAGTCCGTGCTTGCGCGACACCGGACAATATCGAAAGCAGAGATCATGGAGCGCCCGATGCCGGAAGCAGAATCACCGACCCCGGCACGTTCCGGTGCTTCGCCCAATCTGGTTCTGGCGATGCTGCTGCTCGTCTACATCTTCAATTTCGTGGACCGACAGATCCTGTCGATCCTTGCTGCGCCGATCCAGGCGGACCTTGGGCTTGATGACGCACAATTGGGAATGTTGGGCGGGCTGGCGTTCGCTATCCTCTATTCGACGCTGGGCGTGCCGCTGGCCTGGCTGGCAGATCGTACCAGCCGGTCGTGGGTCATTACCGGCTCCCTCGTCTTATGGAGCGGGTTCACCGCAGCCTGCGCGCTCGCGCAAGGCTTTTGGCATATCTTCCTGGCGAGATTAGGCGTCGGAATCGGCGAGGCGGGCGGTGTTGCACCGTCTTACGCCGTGATCGGCGACCACTTTCCCAGCCATCGCCGCGCGCTGGCACTGTCGGTCTATTCGCTTGGCATACCTTTAGGTTCAGCGGCAGGAGTGCTGGCGGGCGGCTATGTGGCGCAGGCGGTGGACTGGCGTACGGCCTTTCTGGTGGTAGGGCTGGCCGGGATCGTCATCGCCCCGCTGTTCAAGCTGGTGGTGCGTGACAAACCGCGTGCAGTGCGAACCCCATCATCCGCACCTGCCGTCCGGTTTGCCGAAGTGGCGGCGACCCTGGCGGGCAAGCGTGCGTTCTGGTTTCTCAGCTTTGGTGCAGCTTCCAGTTCCATGCTCGGGTATGGCCTTGCGTTCTGGCTGCCGAGCCTTCTGCAACGCAGCTTCGGCCTCGATCTGGTGCATACGTCCTGGTTCATCGGCGCGGTGCTGCTCTTGGGCGGATGTGTCGGCGTCCTGCTAGGTGGAGTGCTGGCCGATCGGCTCGGGAAGGGAGACCGGGCGTGGTACGGGCGAGTGCCTGCGATCGCGTTCGTCTGCGCCGTTCCCTTGTTCGCCGGCGGCATCTGGACATCCAGCGTCCAAGTGGCGTTCCTTCTGTTTCTGGTGCCTCAGGCCTTGGCCTATTTCTGGCTTGGTCCAGTGACGAGCGCGGTTCAGCACTTGGTCGATCCCCCCGCTCGCGCAACCGCCTCAGCGCTGTTTCTTCTGATCAACAACCTTATCGGATTGGGCGGCGGCATCTATGCGCTAGGCGCTCTGTCAAAAGCCCTGGTCCCGGTGTGGGGGACGGAATCACTGCGGTATTCCATGCTGTTCGGGCTGTGCCTTTACCTTCTGGCGGCGCTGCTGATGACGCTGGCCGGTCCTGCCTTGCGCCGTGAATGGGTTGCCGAAAAATAGAGGCAGCAACTCCGACGCCGCCCCGGTGTTCAAGGACCAATGGCAAGCAGCCAAATCCCCTCGACGGAGCATCAGCGTTGGAACCCGACCAGACGACAAACAGTCCTGAACCACCCGACGCACCGCACAAGGGCGGCCCGCCCAAGAACCTCGCAAAGCTTGCGATCGCGGCCGTCGTGATGTTTCTTATTGCCATCAGCGTGGTGTGGCTGGCAGGCGAACTACTTCAGCGACCGGGTCAGGATCCAGGGTCGCTGGAACGTCAACAGGCTCCGTCACCCAGCCCATAAGGGAAGGGGCATGACACGAGTCTTGTCAAAACAGCGGATCGTTCTGAACATGGGGTGGAGGAAAATGGTGCCGGCTACAGGATTCGAACCCGTGGCCCCCTGATTACAAATCAGGTGCTCTACCAACTGAGCTAAGCCGGCACGCCGAAACGGGCGTTGGCGCGCCCTTACCGCGAGCGGGGGGGCGTGGTCCAGTCAGAAAACCACCGACACTGCATTTCCGTTGCTTCGGGGGGCTCACGATGCCCCGAAGGTCCAACCTTCGGTCTGGGCCAACTCACTCGTCAGTTCGGCAGGGTGCCAGAGGTCTTCGCGGGCGGCGTTGTTTCGCAGCCATGCCGAGGTGACGAGGGCATCGGCGCTGTGATCATCGATCGGTCCTTCCCCCGTGGTCGTCGCGTCGGACCCCAGGGCGATCAAAGCGCTGTTGAGCGCAGCGTGGTCGGTCATTTTCGCGCGACTGGCGGTACGCCCGGCGGCGATGGCAGCCATCGCGGTGTAGATTTCGACGATTACCGAACCAGATGCGGGCAACGGATCGACTGGCCACACTGGAACCTCGCCTTTCAGGCGATGCAACAGCCGCATGCCGGTGAGGCTGGACTTGCCCACTTGCGCTGCTCCCACAAGATTGAAGTTGGAATACGGCTTGCATCCCGCCCGCGCCTGGGCGGTTTCGGTTACCCGCATGCGCCCGCGTTTGTGCGACGCATCGGCCAGGTGGAAACGCGTTCCCTCGCGTCCACCATGGCGGCGAAAATAGGCGCTCAAAACAGGATGGTCGACGAGGCTGGATGCTGACAGGTGGGGATCATCAGCGCAAATCGCATCGATCAATGCCCACAATGCCCGCGCATCGGCGGGACTGTCAGTCCAGCCTGGGAAGAAGGCCCCGGCATCTGCAAAAGGCAGGGATATGCCAAGGTCCATCCCGACCAGTGTGTCGTGGGGCAGATCGTGACGCAGCAGATGCAGCACATCCAAGCGCGACCAATGAGCATGGTGCGAAGGGCGCAACAGACGCGGCGCTTGCGATCCGGCTGCGCAAATGGCCACCGCGATTCCCTTTTGCCGTTCGCCCAAGGCGCCGGACCAGTCGATGGCCATGAAATTGCGGAAATGCACGGCTATTCGCCGCGTCGTTCGCTGCGTTTCTTGTCCCACCATTCAAGCCGCTTCTTTACGTCACGTTCGAAGCCGCGCTCCACTGGTTCGTAATAGACTTGAGGGCCGATCTCGTCAGGCCAGTAGTTGTCTCCCGAGAAGCCATCCGGCGCGTCATGGTCATACGCGTAGTCCTTGCCGTAACCGATGTCTTTCATCAGCTTCGTCGGGGCATTCAGGATGTTGGCCGGTGGGCTCAGTGACCCGGTTTCGCGCGCGCTTTTGAACGACGCCTTGAAGGCGGCGTAGGCCGCATTCGATTTGGGCGCGGTGGCGAGATAGAGGCAGGCCTGCACGATCGCCAGTTCGCCCTCGGGAGAGCCGAGAAACTCATAGGCATCCTTGGCCGCCAGACATTGCACGAGGGCCTGCGGATCGGCGAGGCCAATGTCTTCGCTGGCAAAACGGACTAGCCGGCGCAGCACGTAAAGCGGTTCCTCCCCCGCCGTCAGCATGCGCGCCATGTAGTACAGCGCCGCTTGCGGGTCCGACCCGCGCAGTGACTTGTGAAGGGCGCTGATGAGGTTGTAGTGCCCGTCCCGATCCTTGTCGTAAACGGCGACGCGGCGTTGGAGGAATTGGCCGAGGCCTGCCGGATCCAGCGGATCGGCTATGTTCGCGGCATAGAGCGTTTCTGCCTGGTTGAGCAGGAATCTCCCGTCCCCATCGGCAGACGCGATCAGCGCCTCACGCGCATCGGCGTTCAGGGGGAGGGGGCCTTCCAGTTCCTCGGCCTTGGCGAGCAGGGCAGACAGCGCATCCGCATCCAGACGGTGAAGGATCAGAACCTGCGCACGGCTTAGCAACGCGGCATTGAGGGCGAAGCTGGGATTTTCTGTAGTCGCCCCGACAAGGGTCACCGTGCCGCGTTCGACGAAAGGCAGGAAACCGTCCTGCTGCGCGCGATTGAAGCGGTGGATTTCGTCCACGAAAAGCAAGGTCCGCTGTCCGGCCTTTGCGGCCAGGTCAGCCTCGGCGAAGGCTTTCTTGAGATCGGCCACGCCGGAAAATACCGCAGACACCGAATGGAAGCGCATGCCCACGGCAGCGGCAAGCAGGCGCGCGGTGCTGGTCTTGCCAGTTCCAGGCGGTCCCCACAGGATCATGGACGAAAGGCGACCGGCGGCGACCATCCGGCCGATCGCGCCATCGGGACCGGTAAGATGCTCCTGACCGACCACGTCAGCCAACGTGCGCGGACGGAGACGGTCCGCCAGTGGCGCGTCCTCGCGCAGTTCGCCAAGCTCTCCGGCGTGAGATGACGGGGGCGGCAGGTCATCGGCAAATAGGTCGGCCATGGATGGCATCTAGCGATTATCTGCGGCGATTGCAGGGGGTGAATGCAGCAGTTATGTCGAGAGACACGGGAGAACGCTGATGGGACGCGGGCGATTGAGGGTTTCGGCGCGGGTATATTGGCTGGTCGCGGTATTGGCGCTGCTGTGGAATGCCTTCGGCTGTCTTGACTTCGTGCTGACCGCGTCGCGCAATCTACACTGGCTGAAATCGCTGCCACCGGCATATGTGGACTGGCTGGATTCCGCTCCGACCTGGTCCCTGGTTACGTGGGCGCTGGGTGTCGGCGGCGGATTGGTCGGCAGCGTGTGCCTTCTGGTTCGTTCGCGCTTCGCTGTGCCTGCGTTCATCGCTTCCTTGGTGGGACTGGCAGGCAATCAGGTGTGGCAATGGACGACGCCGATTGCATCGGGGGTGATGACCACCGGAGACGCCCTATTGAGCGTAGGCGTCTGGCTCATCGCCATTTCGCTCGCTGGATACGCCGTCGCGCAACGGCGAGCGGGCGTGCTGCGTTAGGTGTCCACCTGTTCGGAGCGAGGGACAATGGCTGAGACGATCACCGATCTTCGATTGCAAATGGAAGCGGCAGCAGCGCGCAGCGATTTCGAGGAAGCCGCTCGGCTGAGGGATCGGATCAGCATTCTGCGCGCTTCGCCGGATACAGAGGAAGAACCGAACTTCGATCCATCGGGCCTGACCCGCCAGCGCCCCGGAAGCATGGGGCTGGGCACCAGTCGCCAATCCGTCACTCCCCCGGAAGGATGGAAGCCTCCGAAAAAACCGGATCCGATGACCCGGCACAAGAAATAGAAGTGCCAGGCCGATCGGTCGCGTTGAATAGCGATGCCGACCCGCAGCGAAGGGAGTATGCTCGGTTCTACAGAGAAGGGGAATCGCTGCATGCCACACCCGTTCGGCCTCGACATGATGACGGTGATGGGCCTCGATCCCGTTCAGCACGTCAACCTTGCAGCGGACCTTGGCTGCCGCGCAATTTCGTTGCCGGTGAAGCCGCTAACCGGACAACCCAATCCCCACGGATACGCAGACTGGTCCCTGCAAGAGAACGCTGAACTACGCAGAACCTTGAAAGCCGTGCTGGCAGATCGAGGGGTGACGATTGCGCTGGGCGAGGGATTTGGACTTTTTCCCCGGCGCGAAGCGGCGGACCTCGCAGCCGACATGGACGTGCTGGCCGACCTTGGTGCCGAGCGGATCAGCTCGGCCGACATGGGTGCCGAGCGCAATCGGGCGATCGAGGAGTTCGGGTTGCTTGCTCAGATGGCTGCCGATCGCGGCCTGGACTTTGTGATCGAATTCTCGCCGGTGCTGACCCTTCGCTTGTTGAAGGAAGCACTCGATGCGGCACGGCAAATCGGGTCGGGCAAAGCGTCCATCCTGATCGATGCGATGCATTTTTTTCGGTCAGGCGGGAAACAGAGAGAAATTGCGGAACTCGACCCCGCGATGATCGGCTATGTTCGGATCAGCGACGTCCCGCGCAATGGCGTCGGCGACTATCAGCACGAGGCATTGCTCGGGCGGCTGATACCGGGGCAGGGCGACCTGCCGCTACGCGAATTCGTCGATGCACTCCCGCGGGGGCAATTGCTGGGGCTGGGCGTGCCCCTTGTCGCAGCCGCCGAGAATGGGCGAACGGCTGAGGATTACGCGGGCGAGATCATCACCCGTACCCGTGAATTGCTGGCGTGAATCGCGTTATTTGGCCGACGCCCGGATCATCTCCGCCCCCTTTTCCGCGATCATCATCGTCGGGGCGTTGGTGTTGCCGGAAGTGATGGTGGGCATGACGGATGCATCGATCACGCGCAGCCCATCAATGCCGATGACGCGCAGTTGATCGTCCACCACCGCGCCCATCGCCGCCGTGCCGACCGGATGGAAAATCGTGGTGCCTATCTCGGCAGCAGCCTGCTGCAATTCATCTTCGGTTTGAAAAGCGAGGCCGGGGCGAACTTCTTCGGGGTGGTAGCGAGCCAAGGCTGGTTGACTGACGATGGAGCGGGTGATGCGGATTGATTCGGCCGCGACCTGGCGATCCTCTTCGGTGGACAGGTAATTTGGGCGGATTGACGGTGCGTCGGCCGGGTTGGCGCTGATGATACTGCTGGTCCCCCGGCTTTCCGGGCGCAGATTGCACACACTCGCCGTAAAAGCGGGAAAAGGATCGAGGGCACCGCCGAACGCAGCGAGGCTCAGGGGCTGGACGTGATACTCCAGGTTGGCGGTCGCAAATCTGGGATGGCTGCGTGTAAAGACGCCGAGCTGGCTGGGAGCCATCGCCATCGGTCCGGTCCGCCGGAAGAGGTATTCCATCCCGATGAAAGCTTTGCCGATGATATTGGCAGCCTTGGCATTTAGAGTGGCAACGCCCGAGACCTGCCACGCACAGCGAAGCTGGAGATGGTCCTGCAGATTGGCCCCTACTTCCGGTCGGTGGAGGATCGACCTGATCCCCAACGCCGTCAGGCGCCGTGCATCGCCGATGCCGCTTCGTTCCAGAATGGCCGGGGAACCGATCGCTCCGGCTGAGAGGACTACTTCCCCACCAGCCCTTGCTTCCCGCCGGACACCATTGACCGAATAGGCAACGCCTGTCGCGCGGCCATCCTCGATCATGATGTGGTCGACCAGAGCACCGGTCTCGACCTTTAAATTTGCACGCGTGCGGACCGGCTTGAGGAAAGCGTCGGACGCGCTCCAGCGCCAGCCTCGTCGCTGGGTCACCTGGAAAAAGCCGGCGCCTTCATTATCGCCGGTGTTGAAATCGCGGGAATGGGGAATGCCCTGTTCCTCGCAGGCATCGCGGAAGGCTTCGAGGATGTCCCAGCGGAGGCGCTGACGCTCGACGCGAATTTCGCCGCCGCTGCCATGAAAGCGGTCCGCCCCCGCGTAGTGATCCTCGGCCCGCGTGAAGTAGGGCAGCACGTCGTCCCACCCCCAGCCGACGTTTCCTGCCTGTCGCCAGCTGTCGTAATCGGCGGCCTGACCGCGCATATAGATCATGCCGTTGATCGATGAGCAGCCGCCGATCACTCGACCACGCGGATATTTTAATGATCTTCCGCCAAGACCAGCCTCTGGCTCGGTGGACATGCACCAGTCGGTACGGGGGTTGCCGATGCAATACAGGTAGCCGACTGGAACCTTGATCCAGACGTAATTGTCTTTCCCGCCCGCTTCGAGCAGCAATACCCGATTCTTCGGATCCGCGCTGAGGCGGTTGGCTAGTACACAACCAGCGCTGCCACCGCCAATGACGATGTAGTCAAAGTCTCCCATGGAAGGTGGCTAGAATGTGATCGAGCGCTCAGCAAGTAGCCATAGTGCCGGGTGGCAGCAGCAGAATTGCTTCAAGGATCCAGCATTAACGGCTTGGCAATCCTTTGCAGCTAGATACAGGCGTACAGGAGATGGCGACTATGTCGTCAGATTTGACAGGAGCCGTCGGCAGCCTGGCAGGTCAATCGTCGGGGGGCGAAAGACCAGCAAGGGGACGGGATCGCAGCCATTTTGCGTTCGGTAACCGCCAACGCAGACGGCTCCTGCCAATTTCTGGTTTCCCATTCAGAGGAATAGATGGTTAGGACTAGCTTCCTAGCGCGTGCTGCTCTGCCGTAACCGACTGCCCTCTCGACGGACCGTTGGATATCGCGCCGGTTATCCAGATTGCCGACATTGCGATTACCGCCAAAGCAAGACTAGTCATAAGAACGTATCTGACAATGTGCGGTGTACTTCCTCCACGCGCTTCATCTTCGTCGAGATGTACTTCGTCTCCCAAGCGTTGCATCAATGCTCTCCCGCCGGTCCGACGGTGGTCTTGGCGGCCACGCTAAATCCGGACCATCTTCTCGAACGCCAGGTGGTGATCGAAAGTTCCCAAAGCCTGTAAAGGTAAAACTGAAGTCTAAGCCGCTGGACGGGCTGGAGTGGGCGACAAAAGGTCCAATGTCCGGTCATCGCGGCGCGCTTGGCAAAACGCATCCAATGCGTGTGCAAAGCGATCGGCTTCGCGACTATTCCGCAAGGCCGCGAGTTCGAAAAGGGTTATCGAGCTGCAGAATTTTATAGCATCGATATGCCCCAGAATACTGGCGGCGCTTCGACGTCCTGCCCATCTCAGCATAAGTTCGGTGCATTCCGCCAGCCTTGGCCCAAGAACGGGGTGAGCGAGATAGCGTCTCGCTTCGCCCAGTCCGTCGATCGCGTAAATCTGGGCGGTAGGACTGACGCCAAGTCCCGCGAGTTGCGGGAAGATGAACCACATCCAATGGGTCTGTTTCGCGCCAGCGACGAGCTCCGCTCTGGCCTGCGCAAAAGCTGAGTCCTGCGCGGTGACAAAACGTGCCAGGCTTTTCTCAAGCATTTTGTGGTCGACGTCAGTGCCGACCTTTCTTGAGATCGATCACTGCGTCTGACCCTGCTGCTGTTCTTCTACTACCGCCTTGTGCGTATCCGCAGTGCCGCCACCGGTATCGGGAGACGAGATTGCCCCCGTCATCCAGATCGCGGTCATCGCTATCACCGCCAGAACCAGACTGATGAGAAGGACGTAGCGCACGACTCCCGGCGTCGAGCCGCTGCGCGCTTCGTTCTTGTCGAGATGTACTTCCTCGCCGCGGGTTTCCATGCGTGTCTCCGATTGCAGCGGGTCACAAACCTGACCCTTTCAATCGACAACACGCCAGAGCGGGCAGCGTTCCGTTACCCGCCCTGGGCAATTTTCAGGTCAGTCGCGCAGCAGTTCGTTAATTCCGGTCTTCGAGCGGGTCTGCGCGTCGACGGTCTTGACGATAACAGCGCAGTACAGGGAAGGCCCGGGGGTGCCGTCCGGCAGGGGCTTGCCGGGCAGCGAGCCGGGGACGACTACGGCGTAGGGAGGCACGCGGCCGATGTGCACTTCGCCTGTCGCGCGATCGACGATCTTGGTCGATGCGCCGATGAAAACACCCATCGAAAGCACCGCTCCTTCGCCCACGATCGCGCCTTCGGCCACTTCCGAACGAGCGCCGATAAAGGCATTATCCTCGATAATGACCGGTCCGGCCTGCAGCGGTTCAAGCACGCCGCCGATCCCGACGCCGCCCGAAATGTGAACATTCTTGCCGATCTGGGCGCACGAGCCGACGGTGGCCCAAGTATCGACCATCGTGCCCTCGCCAACGAAGGCGCCAAGGTTGACGAAGCTGGGCATCAGCACCACGCCCTTGGAGATATGCGCGCTGCGACGCACGACTGCACCGGGAACGACGCGTATTCCGGCAGCCTTGAAGCGTCCTTCGTCCCAACCCGCGAACTTGAGCGGCACCTTGTCAAACGCCGGCGCACCGGCGGCACCGTAATCGACGACTTCATTGTCGGACAAACGGAAGCTCAACAGCACGGCCTTCTTTAGCCATTGATTGACAACCCACTCGCCGTCGATCTTTTCGGCCACGCGAGCCTGGCCCGAATCCAACAGTTCCAATGCCTCGTCGACAACTTTGCGCACGTCTTCGCTGGCAGGAGTGACGGTGTCACGGGCGTCGAACGCGGCTTCGATCTTGGCAGCGAGGTCGGACATGGATTGGTCTCCGAAGGGGTGTTCTTTCGCGGCGCGGCCTAGAGGTTGACGCTTGCGGGGACAAGCAAAGTTTCCCGCTGATCCGCAGTCATCGGCCTGACGTGAGGTTTTTATCGTAGCTTGAGGTTCGGGAGCTGGATCCGTGTCAATCGCCCGGTTGCATCAGTTCGCGAACGAAGCCGATCAGCCCGGTCTGCCGTGCGCGTCGCATGCGTTCGGCGGCAAGGATCTTTTTCACTTGCTCGAAACAGCTTTGTATATCGTCGTTGACCACGACATAATCGTAACCGTCCCAATGGCTTATTTCGGACCGCGCCCGCTCCATCCGACCATGGATAACCTCCGCGCTGTCGGTGCCCCGACCGGTCAGACGGCGGCGCAGCTCCTCGATGCTCGGCGGTAGCAGGAATACGCGAACGACATCACGCTCCAGCTTTTGATAGAGCTGCTGGGTTCCCTGCCAGTCAATATCGAACAGGTAGTCCTGACCATCCTTCAGCCCGCTTTTGACCTGCGCCTTGGGGGTCGCATAGCTATGCCCGAAGACCGTCGCCCATTCGAGGAATTCTCCGTCCTCCGCCATGCGGTCGAACGTTTCCTGGCTGACGAAGTGATAATCGACGCCATCGACCTCACCCGGGCGCGGCGGGCGAGTCGTGCAGGAAATGGAGTTGCAGATATGCGGATCGTCTTGAAGCAGCATCCGCGAAACCGTCGTCTTACCTGCCCCCGAGGGCGACGACATGATGAACATCAGGCCACGCCGGGAAAGCGTACCAGTGGTGTCGGGCGATGGGGCAGTCTGGACCATATCTCCCGATGCCGACGCCAGCGCTGCAAATCAAGGTTGAAGCCCATTGCCTGGGTATCGAGGACCGGCGTTTATTCCTTTTGTTCGCCCTCTTCGGCCATTTCGTGCAGTTGGGCAGCTCCTTCCTCACGCGCATGCCTCGCATTGCTGCGGTCGTAGAGCGTCTTGGCAATCAGGGCGCCGCCGATGAAGATGGCGCCCGGCACGGAACTGAGTGCAACCCGCGCCAGCGCACCATGAACCAGCGTTTCGGTAATGGTACGACCTTTGAGGATCGACTTGGCCTTGCGCGGCGAATAGCTGGCGCCCAACACTCCGCGCTCCACTGCACGACGAGCGAGCGTGGTGCCGGTGCGCAAGACGATATCGGCGATGACCAGATTGGTCGCTGGATTAGGGCTCGGGCCGTGAAGCTCGCCGCCATTGTCAGCCAATTTTTTCAGGCTCACAGGGGCAACCTTTACGGCGCCTACTGCCTTCTTTGCGTGATCCCTGATCTTCGTCGCCATCGCCTGCGCCCTATGTGTGGCGGGCGATATGCCCGATCACTTCTTTTTGCCGAAATCCACCGAGACGACGTTCGAGCCGTCTTCACTCGGAGTAATGCGCGAGGCGACATCGCGTTCCGATTCGTCGTTGCCGGCGGTGCCTGACATATCTTCCTCGTCATCGTCCGACATGGCCTGGAACTGAAGGCCGAAGTCGACAGCCGGATCGACGAACGCCGTGATGGCCGAGAATGGAATGTCCAGTTTGGACGGCATCTGGTTGAAGCTGAGGCTTACCGTAAATCCGTTTTCAGTAACGCCAAGGTCCCAGAACTTGTTCTGCAGGACGATCGTCATTTCATCCGGGAAGCGCGCGCGAAGATCATCGGGAACGCTGACGCCCGGGGCGCCTGTCTTGAACGTTATGTAGAAATGATGAGCGCCGGGAAGGACGCCGTTGGAAGCCTCCACTTGGCCAAGCACGCGGCCGACCACGGCGCGCAGCGCTTCCTGCACGATTTCATCATAGGGGATCAGGCTGTCTGGCGGGGTATCGTTCATCGCGCCCTACGTGCTCATGGTTCTTTGATGGGTCAAGCGTGTTCGCATGTAAAATAGCATGGCTGGACGGGTTTTCCCTAGGCGATGACCGACTTGGCCAGCGCAATGTCACTGATGGAACGCATTCGGTGGCCGGTTGGTGCCCTTTGGACCACCAGCGGAATTGATTCCGTCGGCCACGGGTCTATAGGCGCTGCCATGCGCACCGCCTCGATCATCCGCAAGACGCACGAAACCGACATCGAAGTCGAAGTGAATCTCGACGGGACGGGAGCCTATGCGGTTTCCACCGGCATCGGTTTCCTGGACCACATGATCGAGCAGTTCAGCCGCCATTCGCTGATCGACATCACCTGTCGCATCAAGGGCGACCTCCACGTAGACCAACACCATACCACCGAAGACAGCGCGATTGCGATCGGTCAGGCGATCACCCAGGCGCTGGGCGACAAGGCTGGGATCGGTCGGTACGGTGATGTGAACTCCCCAATGGACGAGGCGCTATCCCGCGTGTCGCTTGACATCTCCGGGCGACCTTACCTTGTCTGGAAGGCCGCATTCACGCAGGAGAAGCTGGGCGAGTTCGACACCGAGATGGTCGAGCACTGGTTCCACTCGATTGCCCAGGCGGTGGGCATCACGCTGCACATCGAACTGCTCTACGGCACCAACAACCACCACATCTGCGAAGGCATTTTCAAGGGTTTCGCCCGCGCCATGCGCAGCGCGGTAGAACTGGACCCGCGCAAGGGCGGGGCAATCCCTTCGACCAAGGGCATCCTGGGTCAGGCGACGCTGTGATGCCCAGCTTCATTCTCTCGCTTCGCTACACCGCCGATCTTGAAGAGGTCGACGCCCTGATGAATGATCACGTCGCCTGGTTGAAAAAGAACCACGCGGCCGGCCATTTCGTCGGCTGGGGGCGCAAGAAGCCTCGCGATGGCGGGATCATTCTGGCCACGGGTGAAAGCCGGGAGGCCCTCGCAAAACTGGCAGCAGGCGATCCGTTCGTGGCTGGCGGGGTGGCTGAAGTCGAAGTGATCGAATGGGCGCCCAGCTTCCTCGGCGATAGCGTTGCCGGGCTGAAATGACGCTGGCCCTGATCGATTACGGGGCGGGCAACCTTCATTCCGTCGCCAACGCGCTGAGGGCGGCTGGTGGACAGGACGTGTCGATCACCGCCGATCCCAACGTCGTCCGGGCGGCAGACCGTATCGTTCTGCCCGGCGTCGGTTCATTTCGCGCCTGCGCCGAAGGACTATGGGCCATTCCCGGTATGGTCGAGGCGATGACCGAGCGGGTGCAGGTGGGCGGCGCGCCGTTTCTGGGTATCTGCGTCGGCATGCAGCTGCTGGCGACGCGCGGGCTGGAGCACGGCGTGACGGACGGACTTGGCTGGATCGAAGGGCAGGTCCAGTTGATCGAGCGCACCGATCGGGCGATCAAGATCCCCCACATGGGCTGGAACGACGTTGCCCTTGGTCGCGCCGACCCCGCCAGTGGCCTGATTGAACCCGGCGAGGCGTATTTCCTCCACTCCTACCACTTCGCCCCTGACGACGGCCATGACATCGCGGCGATGACCGACCATGGCGGCGGACTGGTTGCCGCCGTGGCCCGCGACAATGTGGTGGGCGTCCAGTTTCACCCTGAAAAGAGCCAGGGCTACGGCCTTTCGCTCCTGACCCGTTTCCTCGATTGGACGCCCTGAACATGATCGTATTTCCCGCCATCGACCTCAAGCAGGGGCAGGTCGTGCGTTTGGCCGAAGGCGATATGGCGCGCGCCACGGTCTATGGGGACGATCCGGCGGCGCAGGCGATGCTGTTTGCCGAGGCTGGATCGCAGTTCCTGCATGTCGTCGACCTAGACGGGTCCTTCGCAGGCCGGGCCGAAAACCGCGAGGCGGTGGAGGCTATCGTCGCGGCGTTCCCCGGCCATGTGCAGCTTGGGGGCGGTATCCGCACGCCGGACGCGGTAGCGGGGTGGTTCGATCTTGGCGTATCGCGTGTCGTCATGGGAACCGCAGCGCTGAAGGACCCTCAATTCGTCAAGGACATGGCGAAGGAATTTCCCGGCGGCATCGTCGTCGCGGTGGACGCCCGAGACGGCATGGTCGCGACCGAAGGCTGGGCCGAAGTCTCCGACGTTTCCATCGTCGATATGGCCCGCCGGTTCGAAGACGCTGGCGTTGCATCCCTGCTGTTCACCGACATCGGCCGTGACGGCCTGCTGAAAGGCGTGAACATCGACGCCACGGTCGATCTTGCCCGCCGCACCGACCTGCCGGTGATCGCCAGTGGCGGGGTGAAGGGCCTGGACGACATTCGCTTGCTGGCCCTTCACGCCAAGGACGGCATCGAAGGCGTCATCACCGGCCGCGCGCTGTATGATGGGCGGCTGGATCTGGCGGCGGCGATCCAGATGGCAGAGCGCGAAGGGTGAACGAGAACCGCCTCATGGCGGTGCTGTCGCTCGCCATTTTCGTGCCTGCGGCGATCTGGGCGTTCAGAGACTATCGCGAGGGCAAGGCGCGGCTGATGGTGTTCAGCCGCCGCCGGTCCCCCATCATCGCACACCGCGCTGAGGACGTGCGCAAGTTCTGGCTTTATACCGGCTTCAACTTCGCCTTGTGCGCCATCGTGGGCGTGTTTGCCGTCCTGCTGTTCTTCAAGCCTGTGGAAGTCATGCCATGACCGTTCGGATCAGAGTCATTCCCTGTCTTGATGTGCGGGACGGCCGGGTGGTGAAGGGCGTGAACTTCGTCGACCTGAAGGATGCCGGCGATCCGGTGGAACAGGCCCGTGCCTATGATGCGGCGGGCGCGGACGAGCTTTGCTTTCTGGACATCTCCGCCAGCCACGAGGGGCGTGGCACGTTGCTGGACGTCGTGCAGCGCACCGCCGAAGTCTGCTTCATGCCGCTGACCGTGGGTGGCGGCGTGCGCACGGCAGAGGATGCCCGGGCGCTGCTGCTGGCCGGGGCGGACAAAGTGGCGGTCAATTCCGCTGCGGTGTCCCGTCCCGAAGTGGTGGCCGACATTGCCGAGAAATTCGGATCGCAGTGCATCGTCGCTTCCGTCGATGCGCGGCGGACGGGGCCGGGCCGGTGGGAGATTTTCACGCACGGCGGGCGTAAGGCGACCGGGATCGATGCGCTGGACCATGCGGTGAAGCTGGCGGGCTTTGGAGCGGGCGAACTGCTGGTGACGTCGATGGACGGCGACGGCACGCAGAACGGCTATGACCTTGAACTGACCCGGGCCATCGCCGATGCCGTGGCGGTGCCGGTGATCGCCTCGGGCGGGGTGGGCAACCTGGACCATTTGGTCGCCGGGGTGACGCAAGGCCATGCCAGCGCGGTGTTGGCCGCATCGATTTTCCACTTCGGCAAACATTCCATCGGCGAGGCGCATGCCGCCTTGCGCGCTGCGGGGCTTCCGGCCCGAGGGTGAGTTAGTTGATGAAACACATGCGCGGACATGCTTTCGTAAAGGCGTCCGGCGGTGGGGCGAGCGACGATTGGAAAGAGCCGCAGGCACTCTATCATGCCTGCCCGATGTAGGAAAATTTGCCGGTGTAACCGGGGACGGAAGGGTGGTAGTAACACCCCGTCTTTCCACTGACCCGTTACGGGACATGGGGTGGACCGTGCTTGCTGCGACGCGGTAAGAAGGCGATCTGGCAGTTAGTCAACTCGACTCGCAGGGAAATATCGGTGAACATTCTGAAGTACCTGCCTGCGCTGGCCCCCATGATCGTGGCGTCCAGCCCGGCCCATGCCGCCGGTGGAATCCCGCTGCCCGAGCCGAGCAGCATGCTCCTGCTCGCGCTGGGCGTCGCCGGCGTGGCGATCGGCCGCAAGCTTTCGACCAAGCGCGGCGAGGACTGAGCGCGGGGCAACCCCTCCGACAATTCTGTTTCCGAAGTCAGGCCATGCTTCGGCCTGCTTCTCGCGCCAACTCCCATCACCGCTTGACCCCGCCGCGCGCCGGTCGCATTTGACCGGCATGAGCAGTCCAGACACTCTTGCCCGCCTTGAGGCGACGATCGCCCAGCGGCTCGGCGCCGATCCCCAGTCCAGTTATGTCGCCAAGCTGCATGCCCGCGGCACCGGCAAGATCGCGCAGAAACTGGGCGAGGAAGCGACCGAGACGGTGATCGCCGCGCTGACCGAAGGCCGCGAGGCGCTGGTGGGCGAAGCGGCAGACCTGATCTTTCACTTGATGGTGCTGCTGGCCGACAAGGGCGTGCCTTTGGCCGACGTCCTGGCCGAGCTTGACCGCCGGGAAGGCGTGTCCGGCATCGTTGAAAAGGCCGCGCGGCCCCAGTCCTGAACCATAGGGAGTTCCCATGCCCATCGATCCCCGCCTGCCGTACGACGCCGACAATATCTTCGCCAAAATTCTACGCGGCGAACTGCCATGTTCGAAGGTCTACGAGGACGAGCATGCGCTGGCGTTCAACGACATTCGCCCGCAGGCGCCGGTCCATGTGCTGGTGATCCCCAAGGGCGCTTACGTTTCGTGGGACGATTTCACCGCCAAGGCCGACGATGCCGAAATCGCCGGGTTCATGCGCGCGGTGGGCAACGTGACGCGCCAGCTTGAGCTGGACGGCCCCGGCTATCGCCTGATGGTGAACATGGGCGGGGCGGGCCATCAGGAAGTGCCGCACCTCCACGTCCACATCTTTGGCGGTCGCCAGTTCTTCCAGATGATCGCTGACTGATCGGGTGCTGATCATATGCCGATCGCGCTGGGGGGCATCGTAACCGACTGTTCACCACGCAATTCGGCCTGCGAACCGGGTTTTCCGTGGCATCGGGCTTGAAGTCGCGCCCGGCGGCGTTACACAACCGCGCTGAATGACGGATACCCAGCTTTCCCCGCCCGTTCCGCAGGCCAATCCTTCCCCACAGGCAGGCGTAATTAACGGCGACGTCCATCGCTATGCCTTGCGTGTCTTCTATGAAGATACCGATGCGGGCGGGGTGGTCTATCACGCCAATTACTTGCGCTGGTTCGAACGCGCGCGGTCCGATCTGCTGGACGTCTTGGGGATCGACCAGCGCGGTGCGCTTGAAGCTGGAACCGGGCTGTACACCGTGGCGGAGGCGAACTTGCGCTATCTAGCCCCCGCACGCCTCGGCGATGCGGTCGTCATCGACACCTGGGCAGAGGCCGTGGGCCGCGTTTCCGCGACCCTGCGGCAGACCGCGCGATGCGGCGCGAACCGGCTTTGCGAGGCGACCGTAAAGGTAGGGTTCATCAGTCCTGAAGGACGACCGCGCAGACAGCCTGAGGCGTGGCAACGCGCTTTCACCACCTTGCAACCCATCGCATCAGACCCCTCAACCGGTTCAGATACGGCCAATCCTGGCCCGGAAGGACAAGAATGACGTTCGACCTGCTTGCTTCCACCATCTCGTTCGCCGGTGATTCCAATCACGTGAACCCGGTAAAGCTGTTCCTCGATGCCGATATCGTCGTTCAGGCGATCATGGCCGGTCTGGTCCTGGCAAGCGTCTGGGTATGGATGATCATCGTCACATTCACGATGCGCATGGGCGCGGTATCCCGCCGGTGCGACGAATACGAAGCGGGCTTCTGGGAAGCCCAGAATTTCGACACGTATCAAAAGGAACGCCGCCGAGGCGATGTGCCGATGGGCAAGGTCGCGGGCGCGGGTCTGGGTGAATTCAAGCAGAATTCCACCGGCAAGGTCGATGCCGAAGGCGCGCGCCAGCGCATCGCCCTGATCATGAACGCCGCCGTGGTGGAAGAAGCGGACAAGCTCTCCAATCGTCTGAACTTTCTGGCGACGGTCGGCTCGGTGGCCCCGTTCGTTGGCTTGTTCGGCACGGTGTGGGGCATCATGAACAGCTTCTTCCAGATCGGCCAACAGCAGAATTCCTCGCTCGCGGTGGTCGCTCCCGGCATTTCGGAGGCACTGTTCGCCACCGCGATCGGCCTGTTCGCAGCCATCCCGGCAGTCATCGCTTACAACCGCTTCTCGCATAAGGTGAACGGCTTCGAAGCGCGGCTGCAGCGCTTTGCCGACCATCTCCATGCCGCGCTGACCCGTCAGCTGGAGCAGCGCTGATGGCAATGGGCATGTCCGGCGGCGGGCAGCGTCGCGGCCGTGGGCGCCGCGCGGGCGGGCCGATGGCGGAAATCAACGTCACCCCGCTGGTCGACGTGATGCTGGTGCTGCTGATCATCTTCATGGTCACCGCGCCGCTGCTGAAGGCAGCCGTGCCGATCGAACTGCCCGAAACCCGCGCCAAGGCGATGGGTGAGGAGCAGGGCCAGATCACCATCACCCTGCGCCGCGATGGCGCGATTTTCTATGAAACGGACGAACTCGCGCCCGGCGAACTGGCCGATCGTCTGGCCTCCACCGCGCCCGGACCGGACGGCAAGCCGCCGCTGGTCACGCTGCGCGCGGACAAAGCGCTGGACTATGGCCGGGTCATGGAAGTGATGGGCGAACTCAACCGCGCGGGCTTCAACTCGATCTCGCTGGTGAGCGATGTCAGCGGCGGTTAAGGCGGGGGTGATAGGGTTTTCCTGATGGCGTCCAAGGTTCTGCGCAAGGATGAGGGCATCGGCCTGGTCGTCGCGGTGCTGCTGCATCTGGCGGTGCTGGGCGCGATCCTGTTCAGCCCGCGCGCCAAGGACGTGGTGCCGCCCCCCCAGCGTATTGAAGTGACGATCAGCCCGGATGTGGCGATGACGTCCACCGCGCCCAACCCCAACAGCCAGGCGGCGGCGGATACCAGCCCCGATCAGGGCGAGCCCGCGCCGGAAGCCGCGCCCGCTCCGGCAGTGGAGCCAGCGCCCGCACCGTCTCCCGAACCCCGTCCCGCACCCGAGCCGGAACCGGTGGTCAAGCCGGAGCCCAAGCCGAAGCCCGAGCCAAAGCCGGAACCCAAGCCTGAGCCAAAACCGAAACCCGCGCCCAAGCCGGTTCCGAAGCCTAAGCCTGCTCCTAAACCGGCACCGAAACCGGCGCCGAAGCCAGCTCCCAAGCCGGTGCCAAAACCGGCGCCCAAGCCTGCGGCGAAACCGGCGCCAAAGCCTGCTCCACCGCGCAAGGCTCCGGCCAAGCCCGCGCCGCGCGGGTCCAGCCCGATCGACAGCATCGTCAAGTCCGCGCCCAGGAACTCGGCCGCGGGCACCAGCAAGACGGCCGCGCCGCCCAAGAAAGCGGGCAGCAGCGCCTTTGACGATGCGTTCAAGGCAGGGACGCCCGGTGCCAAGCCCGCTGCGGCCCCGGCCCCCACCGGCACTCCGGCGGCGCAGATCGGCCCGGCGCAGCGCTCCTCGCTCAACGCCGCGATCGGGCGGCAGATCAAGCCGCACTGGCAGGCCCCGCAGGGCGCGGATGCGGAACTGCTGGTCACCCGCGTGCGCTTCCGCCTCAACCGCGACGGCAGCCTGAACGGGGAACCGCAGATCGTCGGCACCACCGGCAAGAACGACGCCAACGAACCACAGGTAAAGCGTCATCAGGAACAGGCGATCCGCGCGGTGAAGCTTGCCGCGCCGTTCAATCTGCCCGATGACCTGTACGAAGGCTGGAAAGTCGTCACGACCATCTTTGACAGAAGGCTATCGCAATGAAGATAACCCGCATCCTTGCCCTTGGTCTGCTGCTTTCGGTATCCGGCGCGGCCTATGCCCAGATGGCGCCCGCACCGGCTCCCGCACCAGCGCCCGCTCAGGCCGAGCAGGGCGAAGGCGGCCTGGAAGTCACCGTATCCGACGAAAGCGAATGGCAGGATCTTGGCATCGCCATCACCAGCTTCGCCACCGATGCGGACGTGCCGACGCAGACCAATGCCGGGACCACCGCCGCGCTGGGGCGTGCCCTGTCGCAAGTAGTTGCGGGTGATCTCAAGAACAACGGCCTGTTCAAGCCCACCGGGCCGGACGGGCTGCCGCAGCCGGGTTATCCGCAAGTCCAGTCCCCCGACTACGGCGTCTGGGCCGGGCGCAACGCGCAGATGCTGGTGCAGGGTTACGTGCGGGCGGGCGCGGACGGCAACATCACCGTCGGCTGCTATCTCTACGACGTCTCGCTCAAGCAGCAGCTGGTGAAGGGCGGCTGGCAGGTTCCGCCGTCGGACTGGCGGCGCGCGGCCCACAAGTGCGCGGACATGGTCTATTCGCGCCTGTCCGGCGAAAGCCCGTTCTTCGATTCCAAGATCGCCTACATCGCCGAAACCGGGCCGAAGGGTAACCGCATGAAGCGGCTGGCGATCATGGACTCGGATGGCGCCAACCACCGCTATCTCACCAGCGGGCAGGCGATGGCGCTGACCCCGCGCTATTCGCCCGACTATTCCAAGATCCTTTACCTGTCGTACCTGAACGGCCAGCCGAGCATCTATGCCTATGATCTGGCGACCAACCGCCAGACGCTGATCGCGCGCACCGGCAGTCCTACGCTTGCCCCGCGCTGGTCGCCCGATGGCAAGTGGGTGCTCTATTCGATGGCCAAGGGTGGCACGACCGATATCTACCGCGTTTCCTCGGCTGGTGGCGGCACGCCGGAACGGCTGACCAATGGCCCCGGCATCAACATCGGCGGCAGCTATTCGCCCAACGGATCGCAGATCGTGTTCGAGAGCGATCGGTCGGGCAGCCAGCAGATCTATGTGATGAACGCGGACGGTTCCAACCAGAAGCGCATCAGCTTCTTCGGCGGTCGTGCCGCGACGCCGGAATGGAGCCCGCGCGGCGACCAGATCGCTTTTACGCATATTGCCGGCAACCTGCGGATCGCGGTGATGACGCCCAGCGGCGGCGGCCTGCGTCACCTGACCGATTCCTGGCAAGACGAAGCGCCCACCTGGTCCCCGAACGGACGCATCGTACAGTTCTTCCGCACCACCAAGACCAGCGGCGTCGCTTCCATCTGGCAGGTCGATCTGACCGGCAGGAACGAGCGCCAGCTGCCGACCCCGGTCGGCGCTTCTGACCCGGCATGGGGTCCGGTGCGGCCCTGAACCTTCCCGCGCCGCCCGATCGTGCGGGCAGTCGGCGCGGGTTCAGGTTGACTATGTATGGAATTGAACGGAACTTCACACCATGCCGCCCATTTCGTTGGGTTGAGCAGCATAGGAGATTGACCGATGCCAACCGTCCTTTCGTTACCCCGCATGAATCGCGCCGGGACCGTCGCCATCGTCGTCGCCGGTGCGCTCGCGATGTCGGCTTGCAGCAAGAAGCCGCCCGCCCAGCTCCCGCCAGAGCCGGGTACCTCCGCGACGGACACCTCCTCGTCCGGTGGCGGAATGGGCGCTGCCACGCCGGGAAGCCAGGCCGATTTCATCCAGCAGATGATGGGGTCGGACACGATCTACTTCGCGCTCGACAAGTATGACGTCGATCCCGAAGATCAGCAGGCGCTCGCCAAGCAGGCGCAGTGGCTGGCGCAGTACCCGAACAAGCGCGCCACGATCGAAGGCCATGCGGACGAGCGCGGCACCCGCGAATACAATCTGGCGCTGGGCGAACGCCGCGCCAACTCGGCCAAGAACTACCTGATCAGCCTGGGCGTGGCCCCGGCGCGCCTCTCGACGATCAGCTATGGCAAGGAACGCCCGATTGCGCTTGGTTCGGATGAACAGTCCTGGGCACGCAACCGTCGCGCCGTGACCGTGACGATCGACTGATGCTTGCCCGGCGTGGTGCGGATCTGCGCCATGCCGGGCTGCACGCGCACGGTTTGCAAGAGTCCGTCCACCTGTCCCGCCCGGCATCAGGGGTTGCATTGCGCCCGAGTCCCGGCCTATCGCGATCCCAATGAGCCGAGTGCGCCGATCTACCGACTGGGGTTTCCCGCGATGGCGCGGTTATGGCAGCTCGCGCGATGCGGCGCAGGTGCGCCTGTGCGATCGCCATGGCTGCAACGAACCGGGGGACTGCCCCGCCCCGAAAAGCCCGAACAACCCCGATCGCTGGTATTTCTGTCAGAAACACGCCGCCGAATATAACTCGGGGTGGGACTACTTCGCCGGGCTGGACGCCGAAGAAGCCGCCATGCGCGAGGCGCAGGAGCGGTCAGACTTTTCGGGATACAAGGAATCGGCGCACTACGGCTGGGCCGGTTCAGGCGATGGCAGCCGCAGCGGCGATGAACTGCGCGCGCTGGAAGCCCTGGGGCTGGAACCGGACGCCGATTTCGACGCGGTGAAGAAAGCCTGGCGCACGCGCGCCAAGGAAGTCCACCCGGACGTGAAGCCCAACGACGCCGAAGCCGCCAAGGCATTCCAGACCTACCAGGTCGCCTACGAAGTCCTGCGCGCCGCCGAAGAACGGCGCGAGTGGCGGGGCTGACCCTGCTCAGGCGCTGAAAGCCCTGATCCAAAACGACAAAGGGCGCGGCCATTGGCCACGCCCTTTGCGTTTGCGATGATCGCAATGCTTATTTGGGCGAGAGCACCATCAGCATCTGGCGGCCTTCCATGCGGGGATAGGCCTCGATCTTGGCGATTTCCTCGCAATCGACCTGGACGCGGCGCAGCAGGTCCATGCCCAGCTGCTGGTGCGAAAGTTCGCGGCCGCGGAAGCGCAGGGTGACTTTCACCTTGTCGCCATCGTCGATGAAGCGGTGGATGTTGCGCATCTTCACGTCATAGTCGTGGTCGTCGATGTTCGGACGCATCTTGATCTCCTTGATCTCCTGCGTCTTTTGCGACTTGCGCGCGGCATTGGCCTTTTTCTGGGCTTCATACCGGTACTTGCCGACATCGAGGAACTTGCACACCGGCGGGTCGGCGTTGGGCGACACCTCAACCAGGTCAAGGCCAACCTCGGCCGCCTGATCGATTGCCTGGCGCGTGTACATGACGCCGAGATTCTCGCCGTCCTGATCGATGACCCGGACTTTGTCCGACTGGATCATGTTATTGAAACGCGGTCCACTCTTGACCGGTGGCGTCATCATGCGCCGGGGTGGGGGTGCTATAAGCGTTCTCCTGAATCGTTATTGTCGTCGTGCTTGGATTCGGGGTCAATAATGCGATTTGCGCGACCAAGCAAAGCGGGAAATCGCGTCAACCGATATGAGCCCCCGGTCGGCGTCCCGACCAGGCGGCGTATATGGGAAGCCGCTGGTCGTTTTTGAATGGGCCGACGTTTGATTTTACTGGGAAAGATCGCTCCTGCATCACAGTCGGGCGAGCATTTGCAGCGATGCGGAATAGTAATCGCTGTCGAGCGCGGTGGGCGCCGGAGTGCCGATCAGGCGGCTGACGACGGCTGCGTGGCCGCTGGAAAGCTGGTAATTCGCTTCCTCGCCGGTGACGACATCGATCCAGGCGGGGATCGCCTTGCGCTGTGCCACGTACGAACGCCACCAGTCCGCCACCGGGCGAACCAGTTCCGATCGGCCGCCGACGGCTGCATAGAGCGGCACGCGGATTGCGTCATAGCCGAAGCGCGGCGGCTTTCCGGGCGCGGGCTGGGCCTCGTCCTTGTCGGTCATCACTACCCAGTCGCACGGCAGGGAATGAGTGCCGAAGCGCGAAAGGCGAGTGACTGCCTCGCAGTTGCGGATCACCGGGGACCATGTCGCGGCACCGTCCATCGTCGCGAAATGATCGAGCGCGGGCCACACGAAGTACGAGGGGTTCAGGGTTACCTGCCCCGTCTGTTCGAAGCCCATCGCCCCGGGAAGCAGGAACTGGCGACCGAAGCGTGAGACGACGCAACGGCTGTGGATCGCCTCGCGGATCTGCGCGGCACGATCGAGCCATGCCGATTGCGACCAGCGCTTGCCGGCGAGCGCCAGCGCCCACGCGATGACAAGATCGCCATCGGTTGCATTGTTGGGGTCGGCGATCGGCACCGACTGGCGTGGATCGTAGCGCCATGAATGCAGCGCATCGTCGCTGCGGCCCAGCGTTTGTTCGGTCCACTTGGCGATCCGAGCAAAAGCATCGCGATCCCCGGCGCGGTAGGCCAGGATCAGGCCGTAGCTCTGCCCTTCGGAATGGCTGATGCGACCGTTCCCGGTATCAATGATCCTGCCTTCGGGCGACACGAAACGATCGCGCCAGGCGGTCCAGAACGTATCGGTCACAACGCTGGCCCTGCTCTGGTTGCCGCCCGGATTACAGGCGGCGGTCAAGGCCATGATCGCCGTGAGGGAGAATGTGCGTCGGTCGATCATGAACGGTTCGATGCGATCAGCGGCCATGGCGCAGTTCAAGAACATCGCCCTTCCACTCGCTCGTCGTGCGCAGTGCCTCGCTGCTGCCGAGGATGCGGAACCAGCGATCGCACGCGCCTTCCAGCACGCCGGACAGCATCGCCGCCCAGTGCCCCTGCGGATCGGGAGCGATATGGCTGGGCGCGTTGCGGTGGCGCAGGATGATCGCATCGTCCCCCACGGTGAGGTCGATCTCACCCCAGTCCAGCGCCTGCCAGAACGCGTTGATGCGATCGGCGAGGACGGCGGTGTCGGTGACGCCTTCCAAAGGTTCCAGTTCCGCCATGCGGCGGCCGATCGCCACGAAGAAGCCATGGGCCTGCGCGGCGGGTACGCCCTGGCGGATTTCTGCGGCGATCGAAACCGCCATCAGTGCCAGGCCACCGACATTGGCGTCCGACTGGCCCAGCCGCGCATGGGGGAATGCCTGCATTTTCATCACTTCTCGCTCCCCAGGCTCTGCCGCACGCCCAGCATGCCACGGAATTCATCGTAGCTGCCGAAGGTGTTGTAGCTCAAGTCCCCACCGATGCGCGTGTTCCGGTTCAGCTTGTAATAGACCGACCCCTGCGCCGCCAGCGCGAAGCCGGTGCGGCTGAGGCTGTCGTATTCGGAGCGGACATCGTCGTTCAGCGCCTTAAGGTTATCCAGTTCCGCCTGCGCGATCAGGTCGGTCGGGTAGAGCGGGCTGGCGTTTTCCTTGTAGCTCTGGAAGCCCGGCGTGAAGGATGCGCGCACGTCGAAGCGATCGTCCTGCATCGTGTAGTTCACCGGGAAGCCCACGGAGATGAAGCTGTCCGGGCTGAAATAGCCGCCGTTGCCGAACGTGAAGTAGTTCTGGCTCTTGTCGTAGCCCTGATAGTTGACGTTGAGGCCCACGGTGACGGTCGACTTGGCATCGCGCCACGCGCGCAGATACCCGCCCACGTTCGCCTCGAAGCCCTTGTTCTTGACCACGTTGGTGCCCCGGAAGCGGTAGTATCGACCTTCGCCGTACACGCCGCTACCGTCCCGGTCGTAGCTGAGGCCGACACCGCCCGCCGTGCGCATAACCTGGCCCCACGTCTCGCCGGTAACGGGATCGCGAGTGCCGGCATAGGACACGATGGAGTCGGTGACGGGCCGCTGCTCGGCAAAGGCACTGGCGCGAAGGCCGGGGCGCAGCTGCGGGCTGACCGCGACGCGACCGGAGAACTTGGTCTTGCCCATGCCGATCGGCGTGGTGCCGACATCGGCCTGTACGGCGTCGCTTTCGTAGCCGACCGAGAAGGCCGCGCCCGACGCCTGCTGGCTGTCCGCTTTCGCCAACACAGACGGTCTTTCCGCGACGATCGCGCGCGCTTCTTCGGAACCGTTGCGACCAAACCGGGCCAGGCCCGATCCGGTGGGACGTCCGGCGTCGATCACCACGGCTTCCGCCCTGCCATAGACACGGCCGCCCAGCGCGCCGGTGGAGAGCTTGGCCGAACCCTTGATCTCGTCCAGCTGCGACAGGCCGGTTTCGCCCGAGCGTGAGCGGTAAGCGGTTTCAATGTCGGCGCGGGGGCGGGTGTCTTCCGCGATGCTGTCGATTTGCGACTGGATCTGCATCATCACGGGATCGCCAGCGTAAGCGACGGGAACTTGCGGGGCGTAGCCACCCTGGTCTGCCGCATAGCCACCGTCTGCATAGCCGCCACCTGCGTTGCCGCCACCTGTGTTGCCGTCGAAGGGGCTGGCCGGAACCGGCGCGGCATAGGCGCTCTGCTGCGGGGCATAGCCACCGAAGCCCTGCTGCATGCCAACCGGGGGAAGAGTGCTGCCGCCCCGTCCGCCTGCGTATCCCGCGTTTGCCGGGTAGCCGACGGTGGCCGAGCGAGCGCCCTGGAAGCCGCCGCCCTGTTGCGGATAGGCGCCCGGCAGGCGCGTGCCGCCACCCAGTGCGAACGGATTGACCGGGGCGGCCATCATCGGCGCCTGATTGCGGAACGGATTGCCGCCGCCAGCCGCACCGCCGCCGTTCATGCCGGCAAAGGGATTAGCTCCCATCGCCATGCCGCCGTTTTCGCGGGCATACAGCTCACGGGCCTGCTTGAGCAGCGTGAGCGCAGCGCGTTCATCGCCGCGTGCCCGTTCGACATTCGCCAGCTGCATGCGGACGCGATAGTCCTGCCCATAGGATTGCAGCACCTGCCGCTGCGCCTGCTTTGACAGGACGCTGTCGCCAGCGGCTTGCGCGCTGTCGGCCAGACCGAGCAGGGCGTCCTTGTCCGTAGGCTTGCGGGCCAGCACCAGCTGATAGCTTTGCGCGGCTTTCGCGGGCATGCCGCCGGTCTGGTAGAGGCGGGCGAGGGCGGAGAGGATTTCCGGGTTGTCCGGAGCTGCGGTGTAAGCCTGCTGGAGGATGTCGAAGCTTTCGGCATAGCGGCCCTGCTGGCGTGCAGCGTCGGCCTGGCTGATCATCAGCCCGGCACCGATGCGACCGAACGCAGCCTGCCCTTCTGCCGAGTTGCCCGCCATCTGCTGCGCACGAGCGAGCGCCTGCTGCGCCAGATCGTCCCGACCCGAACGGGCGAGGACACCGATCAGTCCTTCGTAATCGTCGACCGATTCGATCCTGCCGTCGAGCGCCTGCTCGGCGACTTGCGCCGCCCCTTGCGTATCGCCAAGCTCATAAAGCGCGTTGGCAACGGCGGCCTGCTTGCCGGCCGGAACCGCTGCCATCGAGCCAAGCTGGCGCAACGCCGAAATCGCCTGACCCTGCTGACCGCTCGCGGCAAGCGCCTTGGCCCGGGCCACGGCGGCGTCTGCTTTCAGGCCGATCGCGAGATTGCGCATCGGCGCGGTGCGCTGCGTTTCCGGGATCATCGACAGGAGGCGATCGGCTTCCACCGAACGCCCGAGATCGTTGTTCAGCAGGGCGGCGGCGTAGATCGAATCAGGCTGCCCGATGGCGACCAGCGAACGGATCAGCGATTCCGCTTCGGGCACGCGCCCGCGCTTGATCTGGAACTGGGCAAATTCATACCGGATCCACGGATCGGTGGGGTCCAGCACCAGCCCGCTCTGGAATTCGCGCGTTGCGCCCAGATCGTCACCCTGCGCGGCGGCGGCCAGGGCGCGGCCGCGCGCGGCGCGCAATTGCAGGCGCTTGTCATTGGCGGCATTGCTGCCGCTGCGGGCTTGACGGTACAGGTCGGCGGCATCGGCATAGCGGCCTTGCCGTTCGTAGACATCGGCCAGAAGTTCAAGCGCGGGGCCGGACTCCTTGTAACCGGATCGCACGAGACTTTCGGCTTTGGCCTGCGCATCGTCCAAACGGTTCTGGCCGATGAGCGCGCGGGTTTCCTCGATCCCGGCGAAGAAGCGGGCGGAAGCAAGACCTTCGGCCCACTGGGTGGCCCGGCCGGAGCGCGATGCCTGTTCGAGCAGGCTGGCCGCTTCGGCAAACTGGCCCTGACGCAGGCGCACCAGACCCAGCCCGCCAAGGGCATCCGGGTCGCGGCGATTGACCGACAGGGCGCGCTGGAACTCGCCTGCGGCAGAGGACAGGTTGCCATCGTTCAGCGCGTCGAAGCCGGAAACACGCGCCCGTCCGGCGCGATCGGCCCGGGTGGTGGGGGCTGGCTTTTCGGCGCGGGGAGTGTCTGCCTGCGCGGTAGCCTTGGGTGCGCGGGCGGGTGCGGGCGCGGGCGCGGGCTTTGCTTCAGCCGCTTTCGGTGCGGGCTTGGCGGCAGGAGCGGGGGCAGGCTTGGGAGCCGCCGCCGCGCCGCGCAAGGCCGGGTTGTTCGGATCCAGCGCACGGGCGCGGCGCAGCGCCTGCTGGGCCAGATCCTCACGCCCCTTCGAACGCCAGTACTGGGCCTGCTTGATCAGCGCCGCGACGCCTGCATTCTGGGCATGAGCCGTGCCGGGCAGGATCACCGGGGCAAAGGCGATGCTGGCCGTGGACAGCAGCAGGGCAAGCGTAAGACGGCCGGAAAGGCGCGTCAGCATCGGGGAACCGTTCATGCGTTGTCGTCCTTGCGACCGAGGCGGCGACGAGCCTGTCGGCGGAAGTAGAGGTAGGAGGGGCCGACAAGGATCACGGCCAGCACGAGAGTGAAGAGGCCGAGCAGCAGCGGGCGCTGGCTGGTCCAGTAGGCGACCTTCATCCAGATCGGCAGCGAGCCGACCCAGTAGCGTTCGGTCAGCGCGAAGCTGGTCATCCCGTCGCCGCGCGTGACGGCAAGGTCACCCTGAACGGCGGCGTTGATCTTGGCATCGGCCAGGCCCTGGATCAGATCGGGCAGGGCGCCATCCTCGTCCGCCAGCAGCGCAACCACGGTGCGGTCGGACGCATAGGGGGAGCGGAAGCTGACGATCCCGGAGAACCCGCGTGCGTCATAGACGATCGGGGCGGCGGCCATCGGATCGTCCTCCTGCGTGCCGCCGAAGATCGAGTAGACGTATTGCAGCGGGGAACGTTCGGCCACGCGCAGGCGGCCGTTTTCCCAGCGAACCGGCGCGTTGGCGAACATGTCCGCTCCGGCCAGACCGGTACCGCCAATGACGATGATGTCCTGCGATTCAAGCTGGTCCGGGTTGATCGTCGACGTGACGGTGACGGCGGACACCGGAACGCCCGTGGAGTCCCCGAAGCGGCCCATCAGCGTCAGGAATGCCTCGATCGAGGTCAGCGACGGGGTCTGGGCGACCACGACGGTCGTCTGCGACAGGTCGGGGCTGGCGGTAAAGGGGAAGCCCGCGCCGGCAAAGGTCGCAAGATCGGGCATCAGCAGCGCGTGATAGGCGTGGGTCAGGTCGATCGTGCTGTTGGGGTCGATGGAGACGCGTACGTTCTCCGGCAGCATGCCCATGCACTTCTGCTTGTTGGCAAGGAGCAGGTTGTAGTCGAGCGTCAGCTCGTTCTGACCGAACAGGTTGTAGCGCGGCAGGATGACCGATGCGTCGGAATCCTGGCTCTTGGCGCCACGCGCGCCGATCAGGTCGCTCCACCAGGCCCGGCCGAGCGGCAGGGTCTTGAGGTACTGGCCGTTGATCGAAACGTCGAGCCGCGAGCCGCGCTTGTCCAGCCATTGCGCCACCGGGTAGCGGTACGACAGGTTCAGCTTCCCGCCTTCGCGGGGCCAGAAGAACAGGTCGGGAGCGACGCGGAAGCTGGCGGTCAGCGGGCCGGGCGGGATGCCCATGCCCTGCAGCGCGTAAGGCTGGGTGATCGAGCCGAGCTTGACCGGCGCGTTTGTGGGCAGCCAGCGCAGCGCGCCGTAGCGTGGCCAGGCGGGAATGCGCACGCCGTCGAACTGCATGCGCTGTCCGCCGAACACGCCCCGGCCCAGCGCCACGGCGGCAGCCGCGATGCGCAAGTCCTCGTCGTTGCGCCCCATGATGACCAACACGGTGCCCGATGGGTCGTTGGGGTTGCGGAAGACGGCGGCAGACGGCCCGGTGGGCGCGGCGCCGATGTTCAGGCCGGGAATGGACTGGCCACTTTTCAGGAAGACGATCGCGTTCCCGCGGGGGATCGAGCCGATCACCGGCTTGAACGCGAAGCCGCGATAGCTGGCCATGGAACCGAGCCAGCTTGCGGTGGCGGCGGCGGCCTGCAGTTCACCGCTGCGTGGCTGGCCGGCAAAGACGAACGGCATGCGCAGCGCCACGTTCTGGCCCTTGTCGAAGAAGGGCAGGGGCAGTCGTGACAGGTCCGGCCCATAAGGCAGCGGCTGGTAGTTGAAGCTCAGCCACGACCGCACGTTGCTGATGTTGGCCCACAGCGACGAGTGGAACGGATCCTCGCAGTCGCGGGTGTAGTGGCCGATCAGACGCAAGTTGAGCTGGTTGTCGCCCGGCAGGAACAGCGCCGGGTTCACCGGAATGTCGAGGACCTGGCCCCCGGAGTTCACGCGGGCGAGCGGCACGGTCTGCACCACTTCGCCGTTGACGATGACCACCAGCTGGCTGAGATCGTCAAGCATCGCGGGCGACCAGGCCATCTGCAGGTGGAGCACAGCCCCGGTAACGACGCGGTCCTGGCGCATCCCGAACGGCACGCCGATTTCGCCGCGCGTACCCTGAAGGCGGATCGGACGCGTGATGCGCAGGTCCTTCAGCGTCAGACGCTCCGCCATGTCGGAAGAAGCGGCGGGTGCGGGCGTGGGTGCGGCGTTGGCGTTCTGGCGCGCCGGCTGGGCGTGGACCTGGGTCGTGCCGAACATGATGCCTGCCGCGCCGAGCGCCAGAGCCAGCGTGATCGCGGCGGCCTTGTTGATCGGCGCCCATGACTTGGCGGCAGGGGATGACGTGTCCGAAACGGCGGCGGCTGCCTTCTGGGCGGCCTTTGCGGCGGCGGCTCTTCGCTGCGCGCGACGTTCGGAGAAATTGAGGCCAAGGATGCGCTTCAAGGTGACGATATCCACTCGAATGATGTCGGCGAGCGAGCGCAGGCTGGAAACCTGCGGTCGGGCGGACGATGGCTGCCACGCGTCGGCGCGGCCCATGACGGCGCGCACGAGGTGCCGTCCTGCAAGAATGTCGAGTTCTTCGAAGCGCACGTAGGCATTGCCTGAATCGGTGCGCATCGTTTCGACCGGGATGGACAGGGTCTCGTCACCCATGGCCAGCGTGATGTGGCGGACCTGCTGGTCCTTGATCGGCAGGTCTTCCGGCAAGGCGAGCGCCGCGCCGCCCATCGAAATATCGACCGTGCGGGCGGGCACGACGTGTCCCGATGCCAGATAGGCAGTGATCGGCAGGCTGACCGGAATACGAATGTCGGTGCGCGACTGCCGCGTTTCGCGGGCGACCGAGACGGCTGCCAGCAGGATGATGAGGCTGAAAGTGGCCCACGCGACGTTCAGCACCAGCGTATCGGTCTGGATGTTGAACATGTAGGGGAAGAATGCCCACTTCACGATCGCCATGGAAATACCGGCTACGATCAGAGCGATGCAGATCAGGTGCGGCTTGACCACGTCCCAGTCGAAGTAGGTCTTGTCCAGCAGCGAACCCTTGTCGGTCACGTTGAACTTGCCCTTGCGAGGCTGGAACCAGGTGAGGACCGTGGGCTTCACGAGGTGGAAGCACAGGATCGTCTCGTAGACCTCACCCCAGAACGGCGGGCGGTCGGACCCTTGCGAACGCTCGTTGGCGACGGCCGAACAGTAAAGGTGCGGCAGCGCATAGGCGAAGATCAGCGAGGCGGAAGCCTGGATGATGTTCTGGCCGAAGATCAGGTACGCCAGCGGGCTGGTGAGGAACACGATGCGCGGCAGCGGATACTGGAAGTGCAGCATCGCATTGAGGTAGCAAAGCCGCTGCTGCCAGCTCAGCCCACGCCCGAACAGCGGATTGTCGATACGCAGGATCTGAGTCATCCCGCGTGCCCAGCGGATACGCTGGCCAACGTGGAGGACGAGGCGTTCGGTCGCCAGACCGGCGGACAGACGGGCGCTGATATAGGCAGTGTTCCAGCCGGTGCGCTGCAGCTTGAGCGCGGTATGCGCGTCCTCGGTCACGGTTTCACCCGCAAAGCCGTTGGTTTCTTCCAGCGCCTCGCGGCGGATGATCGCGCACGAACCGCAGAAGAAGGTGGCGTTCCACAAGTCGTTACCGCCTTGCACCGCGCCGTAGAACAGGTCGCCTTCGCCAGCCATCTCGCCCATCGTCTGGGCCAGGTTGCGCTGGACCGGATCGGGCGAATACATGTGGTGCGGGGTCTGGATCAGCGCCAGGCGCAGGTCCTGCTGGAACCAGCCGACGCTCAATTGCAGGAAGGCGCGAGTAGGAACGTGGTCGCAATCGAAGATTGCGATCAGTTCGCCGTCGGTCTTCTTCATCGCGGCGTTGAGGTTGCCGGCCTTGGCGTGCAGGTTGTTGTCGCGGGTGATGTACCCGCAGCCCGCCTGCTTGGCGAACGTGCGGAATTCGGGGCGCTTGCCGTCATCCAGAATGAACACGCGGTAGCGGTCCACCGGGTAATCAAGGTCCATCGCCGCGAAGACCGTGTTGCGCACGATCTCCAGGCTTTCGTTGTAAGTCGGGATATAGACGTCGACCGTCGGCCATGTCTCCGGCTCGCCCGTAGGTTCGATGACCGGGCGGTCGAGCGGCCAGCTTGTCTGCAGGAAGCCCAGCATCAGGATGACCCAGGCGTACAGTTCAGCCAGATACAGCCCGCCGCCGAAGATGAATTCGGGGATCGTGCCGAAGGACAGCGTCTGCGTGGTGCGCCAGAAGATGTAGCGGGTAGACACCAGGATCGCGAGGAGGCCCAGCGCGAGCGCGCCCTTGCGGCCTTTCCAGCGGCGAAGGAACAAGGCCCCGGCGATCGTGACGCCGCTGCAGACCCATTGCGACTTTTCGTCAAGCGGCACGCCGATGACGAGCGCGGCAAGGACGATTACGCCCGCGATGCTCACATATCGCATGAGCGGGCTTGAGCCGAGACGGCCCATCACGCTGCACGGTTCCCGAGCGCGCCGCGCGCGACCCAGGGGCGGCCCGGCATGTCGAGCGCGGGCAGCATGGAAGCGCCGATCGCGCGGGCATCGGCCAGCGCGGCGCTGGCAGGCGCATAGCGAGCCAGCGGCTGGAGCATGGCGATCGCTTCGGCTACCGATTCGTCGTGGCGGATACGGCCGACCAGTCGCGGACCCAACAGTTCGCGCAGGAACGCTGCGCTGTGGCGGGCGAGGCGGCGGGTCTCGTCCAGACCGTTCACGGCAAACATCGTGCGCGTAATGTCGTCCGAACTGGCATCACCCAGCACTTGCGGCAACAGCGCCAGCGTGTCCGGCGCGGCGTTCAGGACGCACAGGTTGGCATTCGCATGCGGCACGATGCGGCGCGCGAAAGCGAATTCGCTGGCCGGCACGTCGATCACCAGCACCCGCTGGGGTCCGACCTCAAGAAAGCCGAGATCCAGCAGGGTGTGGACGAAATCGCTATCTTCAACCGCGCGAAGGTGCGTGCGCAGATTGATGCCGTTGACCAGCACGGCGTCTTCCGCCGGGGCGAACAGCGAAGGCAGCTTGTTGGCCAGCTGAAGGCCGAAGTGCAGGGGCAGGGTGTCGCGCGGGGTGACGGTAAGCAGTGTCACTTCCGCGCCTGCTTCCGACAGGGCCATCGCGACGTGCGAGGCAAGGAAAGTCACGCCCGATCCGGCCTTGATGCCGTGGCAAACGATGACGGACATCAGTTCTCTCCTTGCGAGCCGTTTTCGGACAACTGCCGCAGAACGGCACGCACATCGTGCGCAGGGGCAGCGTTCGGGGCGGTATGGTCGGCCGGGGCAGCGGCATGGTCACCGCCGTAGCGGCTGAACATTGAATTCAGCGGTTCGACCGCGCCAGCATCGAGGCGCGATTCAGTCCGCGCCGGTTCCGGGTGAGGCGTGGACGTTGCGGCATTCTGGGCCTGATCGATCGCCTGCATACGCGGATCGCGCAGCAGGGCCTCCAGAATGGGCCACAGTTCCAGTTCCGAGAATCGGTCCTCGAATTCCTTGTAGACGAAGTCCTGCTTACCCAGCCGGTCGAGCAGATTTCTGGCGTCGATGCGCATGATAACCCCTGTAACAACTCGGGTTTTCTGCACATACAATGGTTAAGGAAGGATTGTTCACGCCGCTCAGACGGTCCGATTACCGTAAAGCGATGTGTAAAAAGCGCTTTTACTTGGCCACCAACTCACGCTCCGCAGTTCGCGACTCGAAAGAGTCTCGCTCCGATTCGGGACGCGCTGATCGGTGAGTCCCGAATAAGGAACGCTTACGCTCGTATCCTCAATCGCCGGTCCCCCGAGAGACGGGGATGAGAGCACCGCTGATCGATCGGGCGGCCGGCGAAGCAAGATACAGGATGACATCGGCCACCGCTTGCGGCGTCACCCAGGTTGCCGTGTTCGCGTCTGGCATGTCTGCTCGGTTGGCAGGCGTATCTATGATACTGGGGAGCAGTGCGTTGACGGTGATGCCGGTCTGCGCGAGTTCGGCTGACAGCGCTTCCGTCAACCGATGGACGCCGGATTTGGCAGCGGCATAGGCGCCCATGCCGGCATCGGCCTGTATTGCGGCTCCAGCCCCGATGTTGACGATCCGGCCTGCTTCACTCTGCCTGAGGTAAGGCAGGGCCGCCTTGGACATCGTGGCGGTGGTGCGCACGTTGAGAGTGAACATGCGTTCCCAGGTGTCAGGGGCGCCATCGGCCAGCGTCTCCCACACGAAGCCGCCCGCTATGTTGACCAGCACATCGATGCGTCCGGTGGCATCGATGATCTGTCGGACTGCGGTGTCGACGGCATTGCCATCCGCCAGGTCCACGCCGCCGATATCGAGGGTGCCGGCCGGATTTGCGCTCGACGAGGGAGCGAAATCGATGCGAACCACATTGTCCCCCACATCCTGGAAGCACTTGGCGACCACCCGGCCGAGCGCACCAAAGCCGCCGGTGACGATGACTGTCCTGTTTCCCATGGCTACTCTCCGTCATATGCCTACGCATCGGTTCAATGTCAGGACCCGTTAGTTGCGTAAAGGCGGTCATGCAATAATCCGCATACGCGCGGCCATGGATCAGGAGCGGGATGAGGCGTTTCGGACTTCTCCCGCGAATGCCCATCGGATCGCGCCCGCCATGACGGCGGTCGACAGCCAGGCGAGCGGCGCGCTCAGGCGCGGACCGGCGAAACCATGCATTGTCCTTGCCGATCGGGGCAGCAGATCGACGGCGGCCTCCATCAGCATGGCCTGCGCAGGAGCGGCTGCAGGGGAGGGAGCCTTCTGGCGCAGCACAAGCCTCGCCACTTCGCGGGTCCGCACGTTTGACGCGAGTTGGGGACGCATTTCCCGTACCAACGCTTCGGCACTGGCGCGCGTGGTTGGCACGGGATCGGCGCCGAGCATCCGGGCGATCACCGCGAACTCGGCGAAGTACGTGTCCTGGTCAACTCTGCTCATGTTCGGTTCGCCGTAACGGATCCACGCATCCAGAAAGCACACAGCTTCGGTAACATGGACCCACGCCAGCAGGTGGGGATCGTTGGCGGAATAGGGCGTTCCATCGGGCAGGGTGCCAGCTACATGCGAGTGCACTTCCTTCACTCGCTCCACCGCCGCAAGCGCATCGGCCTGCTCCGCATACGTCGTCACCGCGATGAAGCGCGCGGTTCGGCGGAGCCTGCCCAGCATGTCATTGCGGAAAGTTGAATGGTCCCAGATGCCTGCGAGCGCCCCCGGATGCAGCATCTGCATGAGAAGGGCGGCAACACCGCCGACCATCATCGACGTGACGTCACCATGCACGCGCCAGATAACAGAGCCGGGTGGGAAAAGGGCATCGGGCGAGCGGACGATAGGCTTCTCGCCCTTGGCCTGATCATTGAACACCGCGCGAACCTTCCCCACCAGGGCACGGCGAAGGACTGCGGCGGGAAGAAATGTGTCATGCGCCATCGTCCTTCAACTCGTGATCAGGCTCATGGATGCTGGGCGGCCTATGCCTTATTTGTCATCAAACCGCATTCTGCGCTTCCTAAGTGCGCGGTCGATGAGGTTCGCCAACACATCGAAATATGCGCCACCTTCGGCATTCAGCTGGGCCCGTCTGCGGGATCAGGTAGCGCGCATGACGCGGCGTGACGATGCGGAGGATCTCCTTCACGACGCCTGGCTCAACGTCGCCACCAGCCCGACGCTTGCCCAAAACCCCGATGCATTGCTGGCGCGCACGGCAACGAACCGGGGCATCGATGCCTATCGTCGGGAACGGCGGGCGGGGGACGCGATCGTCTGGGTGCCCGATGCCGATGTGGTGGCGGACAGCTATCCCTTGCAGGATGAGATCCTGATCGCCCGTGAACGCCTGGATCGTCTGCGCACCGGAGTGGAGCGGCTAAGTCCCCGCACGCGTGAGATTTTCTTGATGTATCGTTTGGACGGCCGTAAATATCGTGAAATCGCCGATGATCTCGGCATCAGTCAAAGCGCCGTCGAAAAGCATATCGCCAAGGCTATGGCGCATCTGGCCGACTGGATGGAGAATTGGTGACGTGATCTTCCGCAGCAAGCCGGAAAACAGGAACCGGCAGGCGGCGGACTGGGTGGCACGATTGCACGCGGACGATCGCACTTCCAGGGATGAGGCGGCTTTCCATTCCTGGCTCAGGGCTGATCCGTCAAACTCGGCGGCTTTCGAAAACACCTCTACGCTGTGGGATGCAGTCGGCGGTTTGCGTGATGATCCGCGGCCTGCGTTTGGTCGCCCCCCAGCGCGTACCACCCGGCGCGCGGTTATGGCGGGCGGGGCCGGATTGATCCTGACGTGCGGGTTGGGGATCAGTTGGCAGCAGGCGCATGCGGGTGTCTATCAGACGGGCGTGGGTGAACAGCGCCGTTTCTTGCTGGAAGACAATACGCGCATCCTGCTCGATACCGATACGCGCGTTCGGTTCACGGCCAATTCTTCCCGCCGCCTGCTGTCGCTTGCATCGGGGCGCATCGATGTGGAGATCGCCCGGGATGCCCGCCCGTTCGTTATCGATGCGGGCGGCAGGAGCGCGATTGCGCGATCGGGCCAGTTGGATCTGCGCCGTGAAGACGATGTTGTTCTGATCACGACCGTCAGGGGGCGGGCGCAGGTGCAGTCGGGCGATAGGCTGGTCGACCTGTCTCCGGGGCACCGGATCGTGATGAAGTCGGGGCAACAGGACGAACTGGACCAACCCGAGATAGACGATCTGCTTGCCTGGCAAAGTGGGCGCCTGGCTTTTCGCGATGAGACGGTGGGCGAGGCCGTGCTTGAGATGAACCGCTACAGCCATCGTGAACTGATCGTTTCCGACCCCGGAGCGGCCGACTTGCGCCTGAGCGGCATTTACAGGGTGGGCGATCCGGAAGCATTCGCGCGGTCACTCTCGGTTCTGCTGCCGGTAGACATCGATGTAAAGCCGGACGCGATCCGCATCACCGCGAGGCGCTGAAATAAATTCACGTCAGGGGGTGAGGAAAAACCCGTCAGGAACGACGACGCTGTAAGGGGCGCTCGCGAGGGGCGTCTGGACGGGGTTTCGGACATGATTTCTTTCAAACGGCAGCTTTGCCGGTCGGCGGCGCTTGCGTTGGCTCTTTCCGCCGTGTGCGTCGCGGCACCGGCGTCGGCTCAAGGCCGCCCGATGCGGATTGCCATCGCAGCGCAGCCGATGGACCGCGCCCTGGAGCAGCTTGCCCGCCAAAGCGGACAGGACATCCTCTTCACCCGTGATGCAGTGGCGCGGTTCAATGCACCTGGCGTTTCCGGCGGGTTCGATGCCGACACGGCGGTTCGACGGTTGATCCAGGGCACGTCCCTGACCGTCGTGCGCGATCGTTCCGGGGCGCTTATCGTGCGCCCTCTTCCGGCGGCGGCCGCACAAACGCCAGCAATCGAGACCGGCGAGCCGGCACCGGCCAATGAGATCGTGGTGACGGCGCCTTTCTCGGACGGTGTGGAACGATCGCTGGGCGTGAAGCGCAACGCGGATTCCATATCGGACGCGGTGGTCGCCGCCGACATCGGCAAGCTTCCGGCATTCAATGTCGCCGAAGCGCTGCAGCGCGTGCCCGGCGTGACCATCGTGCGCGAGGCAGGCGAAGGCCAGTTCATCAGCGTGCGCGGGCTGGGGCCGAACTTCCAGGCAGTGACATTCGATGGAATGCCGCTTGCCTACAACGAGAACGTCCGCAATTCGGGCCAGTCCGGCCGCCAGTTCCGCCTGCAAGTTCTACCCGCCACGCTGATCGACAGCGTTGTCGTCACCAAGTCTCCCACGGCGGATCTGGTCGAAAGCGGCATTGGTTCGACCGTCGATATCCGCCTGATCAAGCCGCTGGACCGGCAGTCGTTTTTCGCCGCCAACGCGTTCGCGGGGTATGAGGAACGCACCGACACGATCAATCCCAACGGGACGGTTTCGGCGGGCTGGCGCAACGCCGACGAGACCATCGGGATACTCGCCGGGGTGTCCTACTCCCGTCGCAAAGTGCAGTTCGATCGTCTGCGCATGGGGTGGCAGGATGGTGAGGTTGAAGGTCTGAACGTGAGCCGCGTTCCTTCCGACATACAACCGTATTTGGAAACCGAAGACCGTGAGCGTATTAGTGCAGTTGTCGGCTTGCAGTGGCGCCCATCTTCGACGTTCGAGATCGACGTTGATGCGCTTTTTTCCCAGTTCAACAACGAAACGACCGAGCAACGCCTTACCTATTACATCCCCACTCAGCTTTCACGGCTCGATCTTTCAACCGCAGTAGTCGAAGACGGCAGGCTCGTGGCGGGAACCATCCGGGGAGCACGGATCCGCAATTACAGCGAATACATGGATCAGTCGCATCAGAACCTGCAGATCAACACGACCATCAAGCTTGATCTTGGCGACTGGCATATTGAACCCCGGATTAGCTATGCGCGCGCCCGCAGCGATCTCGATACGCCCATCCAACGCGTGCAGTACCGCACGGCGAACGGGCAGGGTGGCAATCTTACGTTCGATCTTGGCGGCGACGTTTTGAAAGATGGGCGGATTACGTCGCTTTATACCGACCTAAATCTCAACGATCCTTCAGTCATGCCGTTTGAAAGCTTTGCGATCCGTCCGATCAACTCGATCGACGAAGACAAGAGCCTCATCCTCAACATCTCGCGCGAAATGAAGGTCGATGTCGGTGGCTTTCGGTTATCGAAGCTGCGTTTCGGCGGGCAGATCTCCGACCGCTACCGCGACTATCAACGCCGGGACCGCAATATCGCGACCTTGCGTGATGGATATACGCGTACCGATGCATTTCTGCAGACCCCGGTTGCGGGCAATGCTTTCGATCAGTCGATCCGAAACCGGCAGGGCTGGAGCACCGTGGATTGGGCCTTGTTCAACGAAGCCTATACTCTGGGCAGCGAATACGATGGCGTCAGCCCGAACGCATCGGATCTGGCGCCGACATCGGCCGACCTGCAGAACTCGTATCGCATCGGCGAAAAGATCCAGGCGCTCTATGGCCGGGTCGATTTCGACACCGACATCGGCAACCTGCCGATCTCGGGTAACTTTGGATTGCGCTATGTGAACACCCGAACCGATGTTCGCGGCACTACCATCGCGCCGGTCCCGGATGGGGCGGGCGGAGTAACGACGGAGGTCCAGCCGTCTCTCACTCGCGCCCCCTACGCCGAATTCCTGCCGAGCGCGAATGCCATGGTGAAGTTCGCCGACAACGTGCAGTTACGCTTTGGCGTGGCGCGAACGATGACCCGCCCATCACTTTCGGAACTGCGTAACTCGATCAACACGAACAGTGTCACCGTTACCAGTATCTACAATGAAGGCGCAGCTGCGCTGGACGATCCGACGCTGATCCTGCAAGCCTCGGGCGGCAACCCGAACCTGCGACCCTACACATCGTGGAACTTCGACGCTTCTTTCGAATGGTACTTCGACAACTTCGGCGCGTTGACGGTCGCGGCGTTCCACAAGGACATCAGCAACTACATCGCGTCGGATTTCGAAACGCGGACATTGGCTTTCGCCGTGAACGACGGCTCGACGCTGCCGGTGGACATACTGGTCGCCACGCCGACTAACGTGGGCAATGCGCGGATCTCAGGCATCGAACTGGGATATACGAACAAGCTGTCGTTCGGCCTCGGCATCACCGCCACCGCGACGTTCGCGAAGTCCAAGCTGGAACTGGACACCACCGGCGTTGGTCTGCAGACCGCCGGTATCCAGGGGGTATCGCGGACCAGCTTTTCGATTACGCCGTTCTTCGAGTCTGGCCCGTTCGAGATCAACCTGAGCTACACGTATCGCACCAATTACATGACGGACGCCGGCTCCAGCGTAACATCGCTGCCGAGCCTGGAAGACGTCGTCGTCTATTACCAGAAGGGCTTCGGCATCCTCGATCTTGGCGCAAGCTATCAGCTGAGACCAAACGTCGAGATGTTCGTCCAGGCGGTGAACGTCCTGAACGAGCGGCAGGTATCGTTCGCAGGCGTGGAAAGCGACGTCAGCGAAATCCACACGTTCGGCCGGACCGTGAACGTCGGCGTCCGCGCCAAGTTCTGATCCCGCCACAATGAATACTGCGAGCACCGCGCTCGTTATTGCCTGACAAGGAGCCCACGATATGAGCACTCTCAAAAAAGCGCTCGCCGCCATGGTCGCCGCCCTGCTGACCGGTTCCGCCGGTCTCGCCCAGGCACAGGAAGCGCGTAATGTCATCGTCTTCCTGGGCGATGCGGGCGGATTGCCTACCCTTAACGCCGGTGGCATCCTGGCCAACGACAAGCCTCTTTCCCTCTTCCTCCACACGATGCCTTACGTGGCGTTATCGGATACATCGTCGGCGAACCGCTGGGTTACGGATTCCGCAGCGGGGATGACCGCGATCATGACCGGGCACAAGACGAACAACGCCATGGTTTCCGCCATGCCCACCGGTCCGGGCGGCGCAGTAACTCCGCTTAAAACGCTGTTGGAATATGCCGAAGAGCGCGGGCTATCGACCGGCGTGATGACCAATATGCGGGTATGGGATGCCACTCCGGCGGCGACCTTCGCACACGTGGCATCGCGCAAGGACAAGGAGTCTATTTTCGAGCAAATGCTGAAGCCGCGCTTCGGCGATGGTGTGGATATCCTGATCGGCAAGGGCCGTGCCGATGCAGAGGCATCGTTCAGCGCCCGACAGACCACTGCGGAGCAAGCCTTCGCCCAAGCGGGATACCGCTTCGGCGACGATCCCGAACTGATCCGCAAGTCCAGCCGCGCTGCGGTGCTCCGTGACAGCGATTTCGCCCCGATCCCGGCGGTCGAAGCCGCGATCGCCCAGCTTTCCCGCAACCCCAAAGGCTACTTTCTGATGGTCGAATGGGACATGCACACGGACGATCCGAAGAAGGGTCTGCGCCATGTTATCGAAATGGACGATATGATCCGCCGGGTGCATGAGATCGCCGGGAGGGATACGCTCATCCTATTCACGGCAGATCACAGCTTCGGCCTGCGGATGGACGGCGGAAAGCGTGGAACGCCGCTTGCCGAGCAATACGCCGCAGAGGCGGCCAAGCCTGGGGTCACGTATGCCACCAACGACGTCATCAGCGTCCACGACGGGCATACCGGCGAGGAAGTCCTCATCGCCGCCTCAGGGCCGGGCGCCGACAAAGTGCGCGGCTTCATGCCGAACACGCGCTTGTTCGACATCATGATGTCAGCATTCGGCTGGAAGCGGGACAACTAAACGAAGGTGTCCGTGAAATATGCTGTCAAATAAGGTGGTGCGGATACTTGCACATAAGCAATGCATGTACATTAAGAGATCGCGGTGGATGCTATGCGCAGAAGATGGTTGAGAGGATCGGATAGTTAGGTTTCTGGGTCTGCTCAGTCGCTGTCGCTACGGAGCTGACCCATTGTAAATCGATTTATATTTAGCAGAATTTGCTTGTATTATCCTACCTACGAATACCTGATCATATCCCGGTTCAGGTCCTTCAAACTGTTTACGCCGCCCAAGATCATGCAGCGCTCAAATTCGTCTCGAAGCAGGGAGATGGCGCGCTCTACTCCTTGGTGACCGCCTGCAGCGAGGCCGTATAAGTATGGGCGGCCTATCGAAACCGCGTCAGCGCCCAAAGCCAGCGCTTTGAAAATATGCGAACCTCGGCGAATACCGCCATCGCATATGATCTTCATACTTCCGCCAAGACCATCGGCCATAATAGCGATTTGATCAATCGGCGCGGCGGCTGACTCTAGCTGTCGCCCCCCGTGGTTTGACACCATGACGGTGTCAGCGCCCGCATCAGCTGCCATCTTTGCGTCGTCAAGCCGCAGAATACCCTTCACCGCTAATGGACCGCCCCATCGGGCTGCCAACCACTCCACGTCCTTCCAGGTGACCGAGCGGTCGAACTGACCGCTGACGTAATCCTGAAGCGAAATCGAATCGCCGGACAGTGCTGCAACACGATGAGCCACGTTCACGAAATCGAACTTGCGCCCCAAAAGTGCGGGGATGGACCAGCCTGGGCGCCTGGCAAATCCCCAAAATCCTCGCGGGGTCAGTCGGGGGGGAAGTGAAAGGCCATTTACAATATCTCGCTCTCGCTTGCCCGTCACCAGTGTATCGACCGTCAAAACGAGTCCGTCGTAACCTTCCGTGCGCGCACGCTCAATAAATTCCTCGGTTAACCCTCGATCTTTGAAAATATAGATTTGGAACAACTTCGGGGCGGAAAGAACGCGACCGAATTCTTCTATAGTCGTGGTGCCAAGTGTGGAGAGGCAGTAGGGTACCCCAGCGTTAGAGGCTGCTCGCGCAACTGCAAGTTCCGCATCTTTATGAAAGAGGCGCGTCAACCCCGTCGGCGAAAGCATCAGCGGAAACGGTATGCGGCGTCCGAAGATTTCGGTCTCCGTATTGACGTGTGAGACGTCTACCAGCATTCGGGGCAACAACTCGTACCGGTCAAAGGCGGAAATCGATCGACGTAGCGCCAATTCATCCTCGGCGCCGCCGTCCAGGTAATCAAATACGGGGCGCGGGAGGGTGCTTCGAGCGCTTCGCCTCAACGCTTCAATGTTGTGCCCGCGGATCATCCTAGCCCTCCCTTATCACTCGCTTTAGCCACTGTAGGTCCTTCGGCAGCCGCGCGCTATCTTTTGCGTGCGCGCGGCAGCGGAGACTGTGCGGTGCTCGTTCGCCGAACTGGTGTGGTGATGAAACCCGCGTATGACTCGAAGCCCGGTAAATACGTCTACATTGACCACGGTAACAACACCGTGTCGAAGTTCGGCTGCCTGTCCGACAATGCCATCGTCGGGAAGGAGCATATCATCAACCAAGGCGACACGATCGCCCGGTCCGGCAATACCGGGAACAGCACCGGCGCCCATCTGTATTATCAGGTCGAGGTAAACTGGAAGCCGGTCGATCCGAAAATAGGTGTGTTGGTTGAGGATGGTCTCGGCGGTTCAAGACCGACTTGTCAGACGCGGTGGCCGATTATGGCAAGGTCGTCGAGAAACAGGATCAATTTCTTGGGGGGGAGCGCGAAATCACCCAGTTGAAGACCCATTCGACGCTGACAGGTGACGCACTGCTGGCTGGCCAGCGTATCTGATCAACGACATCGAGCTATCGGAGGGCGAATGTTGCAGAGGAACGCGGGACCACTTTCCGCAAGCTCGGAAAAAACTGACGCAACTTAGTTGGAGGGTGCATTTTCCATCTACTTGCTAGGCCGACTATGGTTTGATAGTGAAACACCTGCTTCAAATAAGAGACGGTGGGACGAATGACGTCGTTGGACGGGCGTGTTGTTTTGATCAGTGGCGCGGCGCGAGGCTTGGGAGCCGCTTTTGCTCACGCCTGTGCCGAGGCTGGCGCTAGGGTCGCGGTTGCGGACATTGATAGCGACGGCGCAGCCCAGACCGCAGAGCATCTACGCACGCAGGGTCATGACGCGGATAGCTTCGCAGTCGATATCGCCGATCCCGGATCCGTCGCTTCGCTAGAAATGGAGGTTGCCCGTCGAATGGGCGGCATCGACGGGTTGCTCAATAATGCTGCTCTGGCGACGGGCATCGGAGGCAAGACGTTCGAGGAGATCGACCTTGATCAATGGGATCAGGTCATGCGCATTAACGTGCGCGGAACCTGGCTGATGACCAAAGCATTCGCGCCCTCACTGCGCCGGTCGGTAAAGGGTGGCCGCGTTCTCAACATCGCTTCCGATACCGCACTTTGGGGGGCTCCACGTCTTTTGCACTATGTAGCGAGCAAAGGTGCCGTCATCAGCATGACCCGCTCTTTGTCGCGCGAACTTGGCGAGGACGGCATCACCGTGAATGCTCTTGCGCCTGGCCTCGTGCGGGTTCCAGCCACTGACTATGTGCCCGAACAGCGCAAGCAGCTTTACGTGGATGGTGCCGCGATTCGGCGACCCCAGGTTCCGCAGGATACCGTCGGCGCGGCCGTCTTTTTCCTGAGCGATGCAAGCGGGTTCATCTCGGGACAGATACTGCCGGTAAACGGTGGATTTATCTCCGCCTGAACCTTCCTTTTTTCTGAATGTCTTACCGAACGGCCTTTGTGCTGTTCGGTGCGCTTTTGTGCGTTCCGGTCCGGCGATCATCGAGGCCGGGTTTCATAAAAATATTGACAAAAAGCTCCGAACGCGTTTTGATCGATATACAAACCACGTTTGATATACGAACAATCAATACAGGGCGTGAGGGAGCGTTTATGCAATACCGTAGTTCGTTCATGAGTTCGATGCTGGCAGTCGCGTTCGCCGCGCTTCCTCATGCGGCATTCGCTCAGGACACTCAGCAGGCATCAGCAACCGAGAGCGAGGGCCTGGGTGATATCGTCGTCACCGCGACCAAGCGTTCGGAAGATTCGCAAAAGACGGCAACCGCATTGCAGGTCTTCACGCCCGACCAGTTGAAAAAGAATGGCATCGTCGATGTTTCGGGCCTGACGACTGTCTCGCCGAGCCTTAACATCGGTGCGAGCAGCGGCGCTGCATTCCTGTCGATCCGCGGGGTGGCAAGCCGCGACTTCACCGAGATCGGCGACAGCGCCATCGCGGTCAGCATCGACGATCAGTACTTGCAGCGCCCGACTGGTATCAACGCAAGCTTCTACGACCTTGAGCGCATCGAAGTGCTGCGTGGGCCGCAGGGCACCCTGTACGGCCGCAATGCCACCGGCGGTGCTGTCAACATCATCACCAAGAAGCCTACGGATCAGCTCGAAGGTTACGTTTCGCTCGAAGCGGGCAATTACGAGACGATCAACGCCGACGCCGCCGTCAACCTGCCGATCACGGACGGTATTGCGATGCGCGCGTCGGTGGTTTCGCGCTACAATGAAGGCTTCCGCAACAATGGCCCCGTTGGCCGCGGTGACAGCACCAACGTGAAGGGTGGTCGCCTCTCCTTCCTGTTTACGCCGACCGATCGCCTCAAAGTGCTGCTGAGCGGCGACTACATGCATCTTGGCGGTTCGGGCGCAGTGTATGACGGCGTCAAGCTGACCACCGTGAACGGCGCGATCACCACAGTCCCCAAAGATGACGCATACGATGCGACACATTGGAACCTGAACACGAAGGGTCGGTTTGACACCACCAACATCCGCCTGCTTGGCCGGGTCGATTATGACCTCGACTTCGCAACCGTCAGCTACATCTCGGGCTATATGAAGCAGGACCTGTTCCACAAGTGGGACAACGACGGTCAGGCCGACAAGTTTTATATATTCACTCGTGACGAAAAATCCGAGGACATCAGCCAAGAGCTTCGCGTTGCGTCGAACAACAAGGCTGGGTTCATCTGGCAATTCGGCCTTTACTACTTCAATGAAGACCTGGACCTTGCCAATTACTTTGATAACGACATCAGCGGGGCGCCAGTCAATCTGCGTGAATACCACTATGACGTGACGACTCGGTCGAAGGCCGCGTTCGGCCAAATTTCCTATGACCTTCTCGACAACCTGCGCATTTCGGGTGGTGTCCGCTACACCAAGGACACGAAGAGCCGCGTGGGCTATAGTTACGTGGGAAGCCTGACGCAGGATGTCACCGATGGCGTCGCTGAGCGTACTTACGCCACCGATAACACTCGTGCATCGTGGAATAAGGTGACATGGCATGGCGGCATCGATTACACGATAAGCCCCGAAAACCTGCTGTACGCCAAGGTGGACAGCGGTTACAAATCAGGCGGATTCAATAACTTCGGCTTGGGCAGTTATGATCCCGAGACGCTGATCGCCTATGAAATCGGCTCCAAGAACCGGTTTTTGGACGACAAGCTGCAGTTGAACCTCAGCGCCTTCTGGTACGATTACAAGGATCAGCAGGTTTCGCAGGTCATCGGTGCAGACACCATTGTCGTCAACGCCGGCAAGTCACGCATCAAGGGCATCGAGGTGGAAACCGTCGCAGCCCTTGTACCGGGCAATCGCATCGACCTGGCGGTTACCTATCTTGATGCGAAGTACCGTGACTTCTGTACGAATAAGACGACTACGGGCGTATGCACCGTAAACTACGATGGTAACTTCCTAGTTCAGTCGCCCAAGTGGTCGATCAATGCAGGTATTCAACAGACCTTCGCCGCGTTGGGTGGTGAATTTACGGCGCGTGCGCAAACCCAGTACCGTTCAGAGCAATGGATGAGCTATTTCAACCGTTCGACCGAACGTCAGGGGGCGTATACCCGCACCGATCTCAGCCTTGAGTATGTGCCGGACAACACCAACCTGTCGGTGCAGGCCTATGTGCGTAACCTCGAAAACAGCGTCGTGCTGACCGAGGCGGCGCAAAGCGGTCTGTATGGAGCCATCCGTAGCCAGTACGCCCCGCCGCGTACTTATGGTGTCCGCGCGACCTTCCGCTGGTAAGCCAGCGAGGGGGCGCGGCGCCTTACCCATCCTCCTCCCAACTGCCGCGTCCCCTTCTTTCTTTACCGGAGTTCCAACATGCAGCGCATGACGTCCATCCTGGCCCTTGTCGCCGCGGCGCTCGCCAGCCATCCCGCGGCAGCCCGCGAGGCGGGGGCGACGCAGCCGGAGATCGGCGTGCGGTCGGCTCCGATCCTGACGGTTGACGGATTGCGGTTTCGCGACCTTGATCGCAATGGCAGGCTCGATCCTTACGAAGATTGGCGCCTGCCTGCGGTCAAGCGCGCAAGGGATCTGACCGCGCGCATGACGGTGCCGGAAAAAGCCGGCATGATGATGCACGCTGTGAACTCCGGCTATTTCGGACCGGGCGGAACCGTCCTGGATCAGCTGGCTCCGCCGCCGCCAGGCGCTCTGAAGCCGCCGGTCAACGTGGCAGGGGTGCCCGGTTTCGATCGCGCTGACAAACCAAGCCCGCGCGATCTGATCCTGAACCGGCATGTGCGATACATCATGACGTCGCCCGGAGGCGCTCCGGCCGATGCTGCGCGCTGGGCGAATGCACTTCAGGAGATGGCTGAAGGCAGCCGCCTTGGCATTCCCATCGTGTTCAGTGCCGATCCCATCCATACCACCAATCGCCTGCCGGGTGGCGCGCTGCCGCCGCCGGACCGGGTGAAGATTACGTCAAGCTGGCCCGATCAGATCGGCCTGGGCGCTGCGCGCGATCCGGCACTTGTACGCCAGTTCGGTGAGATCTCCTCGGCGGAACTGCGCGCAATGGGCTTTCGCATGATCCTCAACCCAATGGCGGATGTAGCCAGCGAACCACGGTGGAACCGTATCCCCGGCACGTTCGGCGAGGACGCAAAGCTAAACGGCGAGTATGCGGCGCAGTTTATTCTGGGCGCGCAGGGTAAGCGTCTTGGTCCGAATGGGATCATGGCGACGGTGAAGCATTTTCCGGGAGACGGCCCGGTTGAAAATGGCTTCGATCCGCACAACCCCTATGGCAAGCGGTTCGTGTATCCGGGGCGTCAGTGGAAACTGCACTACGACTCATTCGCTCCATCGTTCCGCGCCAACGTAGCGTTTGCGATGGGCAGCTATGGCGTTCCCACGTGGATCGACGACGTCGCCACGAACTTTTCTCGAAAGGTAATGACGGACCTGCTGCGCACAAAGATGCACTTCAAGGGCGTGGCGATCACTGATTGGATGCATGCCCAGCCGTGGGGCCTTGAAGACCAACCCAAGATCGAGCGCGAGCGGCGGATGGTCTGGGCCGGTATTGACCAGCTTGGGGGCGAACACGAGACGTCGTATATCGTAGACCTCGTCAAGCAGGGCAAACTCACCGAGAAACGTATCGACGTATCGGTCCAACGTGTGCTTGAGCCGATGTTCGCCATGGGGCTGTTCGAGAACCCCTATGTGGATCCCAACGCAGCGCAACGCATCGTCAAGGCGCCGGAATACGTGGCGGCTGGCGAATTGGCGCAGCGAAAGTCCATCGTGCTGCTGAAGAACGTATCGAACGTCTTGCCGCTGGCGCCAGGCAGCACGGTGGCGCTCGAAGGGTTCACGGCCATTCCGCAGGCCCTTGCGGGTCGCACGACGGATGCCGCGAAGGCGAATGTTATCGTCGTCAAGGTGAATGCGCCCTATGCCGACAACAAAACCGGACAGGCCTTCTTCGTGAAAACCCACGAAGGCACCCCGGTCTTCGCCGGAGCCGATAATGCGAGTGAGCTGGCGATGATCCGCAAGGCCGTCGCCACCGGCAAACCGGTGGTGGTCGTCATGAGCATGGAGCGCCCGGCGGTGCTGGCCGAATTCATCGATACTGTGCCCGGCATCATCGCTACATTCGGCTCCGGCGATGATGCGCTTGCGGACGTGCTGACCGGCGCATTCAATCCAAGCGGCAAACTGCCTTTCGCTCTCCCCGCCGATGCAGCTTCCGTCGAGCGGCAGGCTGAGGACGTTCCTTTCGACTTCGCCCGCGCCGCATATCCTTTCGGCTTCGGCCTTTCCTATCCTGCCCGGAAAAACTGACATCATGGAAGTGATCGACACCCCAATGACTGAATCTGGCGCGACTATCGAGACGCAGACTACCGTAGGTGCACTGATCGCGCGGTTGCTGGCCCATTGGGGCGTAAGTCACGTCTTCGGTGTGATCAGCATCCACAACATGCCGATCCTCGACCCGATTGGCGAGCAAGGAGCAATCCGCTACATCCCCGCTCGCGGCGAAGCTGGCGCACTTAACATGGCGGATGCCCACGCCCGCGTCACTGGCAATCTTGGCGTCGCTTTTACCAGCACCGGTACGGCCGCCGGTAATGCCGCGGGTGCCATGGTGGAGGCATTGACGGCCGGTTCGCCGGTCATGCACATCACCGGGCAGGTAGAGTTGGAACATCTCGACCTCAATCGCGCCTACATCCACGAAGCACCTGCACAGATGCAGATGCTGGGCGCCGTGTCAAAGGCCGCTTTCCGTATCACGTCACCGGGTCAGGTGGTGGAGATCATGGTTGCCGCCGCAGAGGCGGCGTTGTCTGCACCGACTGGCCCCGTTTCCATCGAAATCCCGGTGGACGTCCAAGCGGCCCCGATGGCCATGCCCGCCGTTCTGCCTGAGCTTTCGCCCAAGCGCCCGCAAACCGACGTGGAGAAGATCGCTACTCTTGCCACGATGCTTGCGGCCGCGAAAAAGCCGGTGATCCTGCTGGGTGGCGGCGCGCGTGGTGCCGAGGCAGAAGCGACCGCGCTGGCGGACAAGGGCATTGCTATCGTCACCTCGACCAACGGGCGCGGCGTGGTCGATGAAACCCACGCCATGTCTCTGGGAGCTTTCAACTGCACGAAGGAAGTGCAGGCCCTGTACGATGACGCCGATCTCATGATCGTCGCTGGTTCACGCTTGCGCGGTAACGAAACCTGGATCTACAAGTTGCGGCTGCCAGCCAAGGTTGCGGTGATCGATGCCGATCCCACCTCTGACGGCCGCAGCTATGCCAACGACCTGTTCATCCACGGCGACGTGAAAGCGACATTCAACGGGCTGCTCGAAGCGTTGGGCGACCGCACTTACGACGCGACATGGGCGCAGACAGTTGGAGCGGCGCGGGTGACCATGCATACCGGCATGCGCACCAGCCTGGGGGCGTACGATCGCCTCGTCGACGAGATTCAGGCGCGCATCCCGGATGACGCGGCATGGGTTCGCGATGTGACGATTTCGAATTCCATGTGGGGCAACCGCTTCCTTCGGATCGGCAATACCCGTGCAGGTGTCCACGCCGTCGGTGGCGGCATCGGACAGGGTCTACCGATGGCCATCGGAGCCGCTTTCGGAACTCCCGGCGGGGCATATGCGCTAAGTGGCGACGGCGGCCTGACGCTTTGCCTGGGCGAATTGGCTACCTTGGCCGAGGAAGACCCGGACGTCACTCTCGTGCTGATGAACGACAAGGGATATGGCGTGATCCGCAATATCCAGGATGTCGAGTACGGCGGCCGCCGCCACTACTCCAACATCCGCGTGCCGGACTTCGCGATGGTTGCCGCCTCGATCGGCCTTCGTCATGAAAAGGTGAGCGACATTGCCGAAGTCGGCGCAGCGCTCGACCGTGCCCGTACCAAGCCGGGGGCGGCCATTGTCGAGATCGACATGCTCTCCATCGGCGCCTACCCGCAGGCGTTCGCCGGCCCGCCGCGCAAGGATTGACCATGGCGAGCATCGCACCCCCGCGCGTTGGCCTGATCGGAGACGGTGGAATCTCCCGCGCCGTTCGTGCTGCGTTGGGTGCGGGATCACGGGTGGTCGGGATCCTTGCGCGGTGTCCGCGTGAGGGGCTGGACGAAACACTTCGGGTCGAGACCGTAGCAGAACTGCTGGAACGCGCGCCCGACATCATTGTCGAGTGTGCGGGACACGAGGCCGTGCGCGCATACGGCGCGGAGGTGCTGCGCGCTGGCCTGCCGATCATGATTGTGTCGACCGGCGCGCTGGCTGATCCGGTGCTGGCGCAGGAACTGTCAGCAGCGGCTGAGGCCGGGGGGGCTCAACTGGTCCTCGCGTCAGGCGCGATGGCAGGGATCGAAGGCCTTTCCGCCGCACGCTTCGGGGGGCTGGACCGTGTGCGCTATGTCGGACGCAAGCCAGCGCTGGCGTGGCGCGGTACACCCGCCGAAACGTTGGTGGACCTCGTAGCGTTGACTGAACCGGTCGTCTTCTTTCGTGGCGACGCGCGGGCCGCAGCCCTCGCGTATCCCAAGAATTCCAACGTCGCGGCCACCGTTGCGCTGGCGGGCATCGGGTTTGATCGCACCGAGGTCGAACTGGTCGCAGACCCGACGATCGCAACCAATGTCCACGAACTGAGCTTTGAAGGCGCCGATGGGTCCTTCGAGGTGCGCATTGCCGGGTCGCCGTCTGCCGCCAATCCCAAGACTTCCGCGCTCACCGCGCACAGCATCGTGCGGCTGCTCCACGGCATGGCCGCCCCGATCGTGATCTGAGGATTTCCATGACCGATTTGCCTATGCCTTCATTGCTCACCTCCGATCAGGTCGATTTCACCCAGATATGTTTGGGTGGTCTGTTCAGGATGGGCACTGGCGGTACCGCGCGCAGCATCGATCCGACGGATAACACACTCGTTGCCGACTACGGCATTGCGGGGCTCGACGATGTCGAGGAAGCGGTAGCCATGGGTCACGACGCGGTGGCCGCTCCATCCTGGCGTGATCTCAAGCCTCATGAACGTGCCCGCGTGCTCTACCGGATTGGCAATGCCATAGAGGCCCACGTCGATGCCATCAGTGCGCTTCAGACGCGCGACACGGGCAAAACGTTGACCGAGACGCGCGCTCTGGCGCTTTCGGCGGCAGGCACGTTTCGCTATGTCGCGGCCACCCTCGAGACGATGGACGAGGAACTGACCCCGTCGCGTGGGCCGTGGCTGACGATGTCGGTCCATGAACCGCTGGGTGTGGTGGCCGCCATCACGCCCTGGAATTCCCCGATCGCCAGCGACGCCCAGAAGGTCGCACCCGCGTTGGCGGCGGGGAATGCCGTGATCCTTAAGCCCGCCGAATGGACACCGCTGGTTTCGCTATTCCTTGCGCGACTTGCCTACGCCGCTGGTCTTCCCGAAGGGCTGCTTTCCGTTCTTCCCGGGCCCGGAAAGGTAATCGGCGATGCCCTGGTCCGTCATCCACTGGTCAAGAAGGTTTCATTCACCGGAGGCACGGTAACCGGCGTTCGCATCGCGGAAATTGCCGCGACCAAGCTGATGCCGGTTTCGCTGGAGCTGGGCGGCAAATCGCCCACCATCGTCTTTCCCGATGCCGATCTCGACGAAGCTATCGCAGGCGTGCTTTATGGCGTGTTCAGTTCCACCGGCCAATCGTGCATCGCGGGCTCCCGTCTGTTCGTTCACGAGAGCGTTCGTGAGGGTTTTGTCGGCCGTCTGGTGGAGCGCGCCAAGGCTTTACGCATGGGCCGGGGTGATGCCCCTGGCACGCAGATGGCGCCCATGATTCATCATCGTCATCGCGATCATGTGGCCGCCATGGTGAACTCTGCGGTCGCGGCAGGGGCACGGGTTCTATGCGGCGGTGAAATTCCGCGTGGTGAATTTGCAAACGGGGCATGGTATCCGCCGACGATCCTCGACAACGTGGCGAACACCGACACGATCTGCCGCGAGGAAGTGTTTGGCCCGGTGCTTGCCGTGATGTCTTGGACAGACGAGGAAGATCTGATCCGGCAGGCCAATGACAACGAATACGGCCTCGCCTGCGGAATATGGACGCGCGACTACAAGGCCGCATGGCGCGTTGCTCGTCGGATCGATGCGGGTACGGTCTGGATCAACACCTACAAGCAGTTCAGTTCCTCAACCCCGTTCGGCGGCGTGAAGGACAGCGGTTTGGGGCGTGAAAAAGGACGGCGCTGGGTGCAATCCTACATGAATCAGAAAGCGATTTACTGGGGAATGTCGCAGGAACCGATAGGCTGGGGTTGATCGCTCAAGTTTTGCGGGTCAAAGACTTGGGTACCTGTTCAGTAATCGAGACACGATGACCCAGCCCGAAATCTCGCCGGATGTTGACGAACGCTATATCGTGCCCGGCCTCGTCCGGGGTTTGCAGGTTCTTCAAAGTTTTACGCGTGAGCGGCAGGAGCAGACGGTCGCTGAAGTCGCACGCCAGATCGGCGCGACGCGTTCGACAGCATTCCGCCTCGTCTACACATTGGAGTACGCGGGCTACTTGCGCCGCGTCGCGGACGGCAAACGGTACCAATTGGGCAGCCGGGTGCTGGAACTGGGCTATAGCTTTCTGGCGGGCAAGGACCTGATCGAAGTTGCCAATCCGATCCTCGCACGCTTGCGCGACGATACCGGCACGTCGACACACCTCGTGGTGCGGGAAAGCCGCGATGCCGTATATATCGCTCGTTTTCAAGGCAACACCAGCCTGATCAGCGCCGTGACGGTCGGGTCGCGTTTGCCGGCCCATGCCACTGCGCCGGGACGCGTACTTTTGGCTAATATGAGCCTGTCAGACGTCGTCGCGCTATACGACACCTTCGAATTCACCAGATATACCGATGCTACACCCGGAAGCATGGGCGATCTGGTCAGCCTTGTCGAACAGGATCGTAAACGCGGGACGGTGGTGAGCTGGGGTTTTTATGATCGTAACGTAGCCAGCGTTGCCGTGCCGATCTACGATGCTTCCGGCGAGGTGTCTGCGGCGATTTCCATCAGTTGTCCGATCAACTCTTTCGACCGGGAGACGTTCGAAGGCAGAATCTCCACGCAAGTGGAGCGGGCCGGGATGGAGATATCACGTGGGCTGGGCCATCGCGCAGGTGCGGCGGGCTAACCCGCTAGTCGCAGGCTATTTTAATTCGGCGCCAACGCCATTGGCTACCGCATCACGCAGGCGGCGCAAGAACTTGAGCGTTGCTTCGGATGGATGTTCGGCTCTTTCATGCAACACGCGGATGCCCCACTGGCTCAGGACCATCTGCTGAACCGGATCCTGCTTGGGAGAGAAGACGAAAGAGGGCGGTCGATCGCGCTCGCGTCCCGATTCCTGCCACATCTGCCATAACCGATAGAGTAGCATGCGAATGTTGAGGTCCGACATGCTATAGCCAAGGAATAGCAGGGTTCGGCCCATCGCATCGGCCTTGAACTTGATGTCTAACGGTGAGTCGAAGGCGAGGCGTCGGAAATAATCCGTCTCAGCAAGGACCAGTGATTCATCGTCGTCAAAATCACCATGGAACTTGACGATCTGCGGCAGTCCACGCTCGGCGTTGACGATGTCGCTGGTGTTTGCGACTTTCACGAACTCGCGCCCGTGCGCCTGGTACGCGATCTCCAGGTTGTTGTCGTAGTTGGTGGTGTAGACCAGCGGAAAATCCAGATCGACGATGATCTTGTGGAGTTCCGACTCTTTCACGCGATCGCTGCATACGGACCAGGTGCGGTCCATCCAGCTGCGCAAAGGCCCGATGCTTCCGTTCTTCAGCCGGTAGTATTCCGATAGAGTCTGGTAACTCCACCCCGACTGGTGCGGCATCCCTTCCAGTCCCAACTCGCGTTTCATATGATCGATCAGTTCATGCCACGAAGGCAACCCGACGCTCATCGACAGACCCGCACCGGCGAAAAGCAGGACCCGGCGATCCCGCACCGCTGCAGCAAGTTCTTCAAAGCTGGCCACAATCATGAGTGCACCAAGGTCGTAGCAGGATCGACGGCATCCGGGCGACGAACAGCGACGGGCAGCATTGCCAGAGCAAGGCATGCCGCACCCATCAATCCCGTTGCGATCGTCATCACCACTCCATACCCGCCACTGGCATCGCGGACGAAGCCAAACAGCGCGGGGCCTATCGACGAACCGACCAGAAATGCTGCCAACAGATAGCCATAGATGGCTGCGAAAGATCGCTGGCCGAAATAACGGCTGATGAACAGGGCGATGATGTCACTCTCAGCCCCGAAGCCCAGCCCGATCGTCAGCGCGACCAGGATCAGCATGGGCAAGCCTGCCGTGGCGCCTACCGTGACGGCCAGGATAAACCCAGCCGCAGAGCAGGCAAAGAATGCAATGGCGACGCGCGGCACGGGGAAATGATCGGCAAGCCACCCGACTAGCACGCGGCCCACGATAGTGGAAAGGCCATAGGCTGAAGCCACTGCAGCGGCCTGCCCGGTCGACAGGCCATGATCCAGAGCAAGGAGTGAAATATGCGGCACGATCCCGGTCAGCGCCACCGACGCCAGAAGGATGGCCGTTGCCATCAGAGCAAATTCCCGTGTCCGCCGCGCTTCGGTCAGGGTCAGGCCAGACAGGAAAGATGTGGCGGCGACAGGCATTTCGGGAGCCGGTCGTGACAGCACCAGATTGCAGAGAAATGGCACGACCATCACCAGCACCGCCAATGACGACATCGCCACTCGCCAGTCAAAAGCCGATAGCATCGCGCCGGCAACCAGCGGCATGATCACGTAGCCCACGCCCAATCCCGCTGCCGCGATACCAATAGCGAGGCCGCGGTGGTGGACGAACCATCCGGTGATGAGTTTCGAATAGCTGATGCTTTGAGTGGCTACAGTCGTCGCGCCCCACACAAAGGCAACGCCATAGAATATGGGCAGGCTGCCCGCCAACCATGCAAGAACGGGAAACCCGAGCGCCAAGGCGATCGTGGCAGGAAAAAGAAGTCGGCGTACACCATGCTTGTCGAGCGCCGATCCAGTCAGGGGCGAGGCAAGGACTCCGGCGATGTTAAAGAAAGTCAACGCCAGCATGATCGCGCCGCGACTCCAGTTGGTATCGGCGGCAAGGTGCGGGGCGAATAATCCGAAGGTGCCAAAAATCATCGGTCCCGGACTGAACGCAAGGCCGATTACGGCAGCAACCAGCACGCGCCATCCGGGATAGCCAAGATTTGATTCCGGCGAAGGAACGCTTTCAGGCGCCATTATTCACGACCCTTATGTATCATAAGTGAGACTTGTAATTCCTATGTCAAACAATGAGGCTTGGGAAGTCGGAATTATAGGCAGCCAAAGCTTTCAAAAGGCACGGCTTGACACACACAGAGCCTTGAGCCACATTTCCCACATAGTAGACAGTAGTTCATATATCAAACATTGAGATTGCGATGCTGTATAATGAGTTTCTTGCCGGAAGTGCGGATGCCAAAGCCGGTGGACGTTTCATCGAAGAGCCCGGCAAGATCGAGAACTTCGTTTTTCAGACTCGCGGCCGGGCGCTCGAACCGTTCGAAGAGGCTCTGGCATTGGCGCTCACCACGGCTTTCGATGGCGGCGCGTTCGAGTTGCCGGAGCTTGTGTTAGCTTTGAACGAAGGCGGCATCGTGGATCGTGCGGGTTCCGCTTGGACCGAGGGCAGCCTTGAGGCCGAATTGGATCGGCTTGGCGGGGCGTTGTTCCAGCATGTTGCAGGAGACATTGCGGTATGAATGCTTCATCCGATCTGACCGCCGCCGCGCGACTGAACGAAGGTCTGCGCGAGATGTGGTATCCCGTCGCGCCGAGCTGGATGCTGCAAAAGGCGCCTCTCGGTCTCACTCGCCTCTCGCAAAGAATCGTTCTGTGGCGTGACGCCGAAGGTGGAATCAAGGCGATCGACGATCGTTGCCCCCACCGTGGTGCGCGTCTGTCGATGGGCTGGAATCTTGGTGACCGGGTGGCATGTTGGTATCACGGCGTCGAGGTCAACGGCGAAGGCCGGATCGAGGATATCCCTGCGCTTGCCAAGTGCGTGATGAAGGGCCGCCAGCTTAATCGTGCATTCCCCGCTGTCGAGCGGGCCGGTGCGATTTTTCTCTGGTTCGGGGAGGGCGAGCCCACGCCGCTGGAGCTTCCCGAAGAGATTTCGGGCGGCGAATGGGCCGACATTCTGTGCACTGCGCATTGGAACTGCAACTGGCGCTACGCGGTCGACAACGTCATGGACCCGATGCACGGCGCTTACCTTCATGCGCAGAGCCACTCGATGGCGCAAGGCGACAAGACGGCGACCATGCGAGCGCGCGAAACCGATACCGGCTTCGTGTTCGAGAAGACCAACCAGGCCGGGGTAAACTTCGACTGGACCGAAGTGGGGCTTACCGGCGCTCTATGGCTGCGTCTTTCCATTCCTTACGGCAAGGCGGCAGGTCCCGGCGGATCGTTCGGCATCGTCGGCATGGTGGTGCCGGTGGACGAGACGAGCTGCAGGGTGTTTTTCTGGCGGTGCCGCAAGGTCTCCGGCTGGCAGCGGAATGCGTGGAAATTCTTGTACCGAGCGCGCCTGGAATCGCTGCACTGGGACGTCCTTGAACAGGATCGTCTGATTCTCGAAGCAATGGACGACAGCGCCCGCGAGCATGAAGCACTTTACGCTCATGATGGCGGCATCGTTCGCCTGCGCCGCATGCTGGATCAGTTGGCTGCGGCGGAGATCGCCGACGACCGTCGCGCGGCCGCATGTGAGCATGAGCAGGCCTGACCGATGCCCGAGTCATCGCTCGAACGCGGCCTTGCCGTTCTTCGCCAGTTCGATCGGGAGCGATCCCGGATGGCAGCGACGGAGATCGGCGCGACGCTGGGTATTCCACGTTCCAGCCTGCACCGGCTCCTGACCGAAATGGTCGCGTTGAATCTGTTGCAGCGGGATCGCGACGGCCGTTATGCGCTGGCGGCCGGCGTACTGCTTTTGGGGCACGAATACCTGGCGTCGCAGGATATCGTCCTGTTGGGGCAGCCCGTTCTCGAGGCCCTGAGCGCGACCACAGGCTGGACCACACACCTGGCGGTGCGGCAGGGAACATCGATCATTTATCTTGTGCGCTGCCTTGGAAAAGGTGCGATCACGGAGAATGTGTCGGTGGGCACTTCGCTGCCAGCTCATGCGACGTTGATGGGCAGGGTGCTCCTGACGGGCCTGAATGAGGCAGACCTGGCAACGCTTTATGACGGATACGTTTTCAACGACCGGGGTAACGAGTTGCCATCGTCGTTTCAGGCGCTTGTTCGGCAGTTGAACTTGGACCGCAACGCTGCCTGCCTGACCAGCGATGGTTATTATGAGACAGGCCTCGCGGCCGTCGCCGCCCCGGTACGCGATAGAAGCGCCCAGCTTTCCGCTGCGATCAACGCAACGCGAGCGGGGGCGACCGCCGTCGAGGCGGAACGTGTGCGTGCGGCAGTGTTGGAAGCGGCCAATACCATTTCGGCGCTCATAGGCGGATCGCCCGTGTCCGCGATCATTTCGAATGGAGAACATGAATGGCCCAGCATCACAGTGGCCTGACCGGGATCGAAGCTGTTCAGTTTTCGACCGCTGACTTGGTCGAGGCCGCTCGCTTCATGGACGATTGGGGACTTGCCGACGCGGGTAGCGACGATGCATGTCTGCGCCGCATCACCCGGGATCGGTCCGAAATCGAAGTGCGCCTCTGCGATGATCCGGCGCTTGCACCGGGGGTGGAGGAAGGCGCCAGTTTGCGGGCAGTCACCTGGGGTGTATCCGATGAGGCTGAATTGGCTGCCCTCGCCCAGCGCCTTGGAAACGACGCTTGGCGGGATGCAAACGACCTGCTCAGCATCAAGGACCCAGCGGGATTCACCCATCACTTTCGCGTGCGTCGTAGAGGCGACGTGGCTGCCGACCTGCAACTCGTCAACGGCCCCGGTCAGGCCAACCGTGTCGATGCTCGCTCGACGATCTACACTAGGCCCGCGCCCATCGGCATCGGTCATGTCGTGCTGTTCATTGATGATCTGGATGCCACGCTGGATTTCTTCACCAATCGCCTCGGCTTCGTGGTGAGTGACAGCTACCCAGGCCACGCCGCATTCCTGCGCTGCCGGACACCCGGACCGCATCACGACGCCTTCGTGCTGCGCCGGCCCGGAAAGCCTGGCGTCAATCACGTCGCCTTCACCGTCGGCAATATTCACGAGGTCTTCGGCAGTGGGCTTTCGATGAGCGCAAAAGGCTGGGTGACGGACATCGGGCCGGGTCGGCATCCGATCTCATCCGCCTATTTCTGGTACTTCCGCAGCCCCATGGGCGGTTCGTGGGAGTTCTATGCCGATGACGACTATTGCACTGCGGATTGGGTGCCCAGCGAGTTTGAACGCAAGCCCGAATTGTTTGCCGAATGGGCGATCGCGGGCGGTATCGATGGCAACACCCGTCGGCAGGCGCGCAGCGCCTAACCCCTACTCTCACAGGCGTATCACGCCTGACACCGTGCCTTCAGGAGAACGAAGATGGAAGAAACCGCCGCGCCCGTGCGCAACAAGCTGGTGCCGGAAGGCAAGACGCTCGCCGAGTGGATCGATGGTCGCCTTGCCCGCTACGAAACCCGCAAGCTCGATTGGAACGCGCTAAAATTCCAGGCGGACTTCGATCCCAAGTACAAGCGCGCCCAAATGCGCTATGTCGGTACCGGCGCTACGGGTGTGTCCACCGATACCAACACTGTACCTGCCGAACACTTCACGTTTTCGACCATGGTTCTTCCTGCTGGCTGCGAAGGCCCGCTACATCTGCACGACGACGTGGAGGAAGTGTTCTTCATCCTGAAGGGCAACAAGGTCAAACTGATGTTCGAGGCGGAAGGCGAGTATTACGAGACGTACGTGCGCGAGCGTGATCTTGTTTCGGTTCCGGCAGGTATCTATCGCGGTCTCGTCAACGAAGGGATCGAAGAAGCGTTGATGATTGTCTGCCTTGGCACCAATGTTCCCGAAACGCCGACCTATCCGCCGGAGCATCCGCTTTCGAAGGTTAAACGCCCCAAGCCGATCAACGCGGACACCTGATGGATCTGCGCGCTCGCCTCGACGTGATCGCACCCCTGCAGGAGAATGCCGGCTTCAGTTGGCGCGAGGCGGGCGGTGATCATAGTGGAGCAGCAGGCCTTCCTCTCGTATTGTTGCATGGCATCGGCTCCAACGCCGGTAGCTGGGTGGGCCAGTTGGAGACTTTTGCGTCTCAACGACGAGTGATCGCATGGGATGCCCCTGGCTATGGACGTAGCGCTCCATTGCCCGAACTGGCACCGGACGCCTATGACTACGGCGCGGCCCTGTGGCGGTTCCTGGACGAACTGGAAGTAGACCAATGCGTTTTGGTGGGGCAGTCGCTCGGAGCAATAATGGCGACGGCTGCCGTCCGACTGGTACCCACTCGCGTAGCCGCGTTAGTCCTTGCCAGCCCAGCGACCGGCTATGGTGTAACACCGGGTGCGACATTGCCGCCGACTATCTCCAAACGGATTGCCGATATCCGTGAACTCGGGCCGCGGCGGATGGCAGAAGAGCGCGCCATGCGCTTGCTTACGGAGCGTGCTTCGAGGGAGGTGCGGGCTTTGGTTCTTGACGCCATGGCGTCAGTCGATCCGGACGGTTATGAGCAGGCGGTACGTCTGCTTGCAGCCTCTGATCTTCCCAACTTGCTTGATGGCGTTGCTGTTCCCGGATTGGTGATTTGGGGCGGCGAAGACGTGGTGACGCCACCCGAAGGGTGCCGCAATATCGCGAATGCCTTCGTTAGCGCTAAGGGAATGGAGATTCCTGGCCTGGGTCATGCGTTCGCTACCGAAGGCGCAGATCGCTTCAATAAGGCGATACAACCGATACTGGATGTGGCCGATCACCAACTCACCACAGAAATGCGAGATTGATCATGGATCTTGGGCTTTCAAGCCGCGTAGCGGTCGTTACTGGTGGATCATCGGGCATTGGCCTGGCTACTGCACGCCAACTTCTGGCCGAGGGTGCGAATGTCGTGATCTGCGGACGCGATCACGACAGGCTCCACGCTGCGGCCGCACAACTTGGCCATGAAGATCGTCTTCATGCGCAAGTGTGCGACGTGCTTGATCCAGAAGCGGTGCAAGGTCTTGCGCAAAGCGCCGTCAGCCGTTTCGGCAAAGTCGACGTCCTGATCAACAATGCGGGTCAAGCGCGGCTGAGTACGTTTGCCAATACGCTGGATGCTGACTGGGACGCCGAACTCAACCTTAAATTCTATAGCATCATTCGCCCGACGCGTGCGTTTCTTCCGCTTCTGGAATTGGGCGACGCCCCGGCGATCGTGGTGGTCAACTCACTGCTTGCCCGCCAGCCCGAACCGCACATGGTCTGCACCTCCGCCGCGCGGGCGGGGGTGCAGAATCTGGTCAAGTCACTGAGTGTGGAACTTGCGCCGAAGGTGCGCGTGAACTCGATCCTCATCGGAACTGTAAACAGCGGACAATGGGAGCGACGCTTTAAGGAACGTGCGGCACCGGGCGTCACCTACAAACAGTGGCTGGCCGACCTGGCCCGTGAGAAGCACATTCCGCTTGAACGGTTCGGTGAGCCGGAGGAAACGGCGGCCGCTATCGTGTTCCTGGCCTCCCCCGCAGCAGGCTTCATAACCGGGGCAGCATTGGAAGTTGCCGGCGGGGTCTCGCGTTTCGCATGATGATACGCAGCCTTGTGACGCGTTCCGTCCGCTGCATGCTGATCGCGGCAGGTGTTGTGAGCGTTTGTTTCGTCCAGTCCGCAGTTGCTCGGCAGAATGATCAGGTAACCTATCTACTTCCAGCCCCGAAGGAGGCGATCGTATTCGCGCCATTTGTACTTGCGGAACAGCAGGGCAAATACCGTCGGGCAAAGCTGGATGTGAAGTTTGTAGTTGTTTCCGGCGGATTCAATGTCGGGAAGGCCTTGGCACAAGGGGAAGGCGACCTTGGTGGTGCGAGCGGCGACACCCCAATTTTACTGCGCGCCTCGAACATTCCGGTGAAAGGGATTGCGCTGCTAGGCCATCACTCTTTCCTCACGCTGATAACGCGTCAAGATGGTGCAAATGCCGCCTCTATAGCCCCGCAGAAGCTGATAGACGTCCCATCACTGAACGACACTTCGTATTACGCTATGCAGATTCTAACGGCGAGGATGTCGTCGACAGGAAAGAATATCATCACCCGTTCGCGGCCCCCTACCGACCTGATCGCTGCACTGGGGACCAGAGAGATCGACGGGTTTGTCGGAACCGTCGATTGGGGAGTGAAGGCGGAGCGGTCGGGCGTGCAACTCAGTTACCGCAAGCTGGACGAATTCTATCCTGCGATGGCACAGGCGATCATGGCATCTGAAACGGTGATTTCAAAACGCCCCGACGTACTGCGACGCTTCGTGCAGGTTACCTTGCAATCATTGAAGCAGATCGCTGCCGATCCGGAGAGCGCCGCGACAGCCTATGAGGCTGCCGTTCCCCAAAGCGGCTATAATCATGCGGAGATCGTCCGCGTCTTTAAACTGCTGAGCTCCCACGTTTACGGAAGCACCAGAAATGTCGGATCGTTCAACGTAGCAACCGTCATGGCGGCGGAAACCGAGCTTCTAAACAGGAACTTGATTGCAAGTCGGCGTCCAAGCCAAAACTACTATTCAAACCGTTTTACCGGACGATAGCTGGATATATCCGGTTGGTCCCAAGTTAGGGCAATCTATAACGTGTTGGAGGCCTTGAGATCATCATGAACGCTGATGTTCGCCCGGTACGCGCAGGGTTGGTCGGCTACGGTTACGCCGGGCGTACGTTCCATGCTCCGTTGATCATCGGTTCGGAGGGCATCGAACTGCGCGCCATCGCGTCCAGCGATGCCGGCAAAGTGGCGGCAGACCATCCAAATATGCTGGTCTACCACGACCCTGCCGAGCTTATGGCCTCGCCGGATATCGACCTCGTTGTGGTCGCAACGCCCAATGATACCCACGCTCCATTGGCTCTAGCGGCTTTGGCGGCGGGAAAGCACGTCGTGATCGACAAGCCTTTCGCCTTAACCATGGCAGAGGCGCGCGAAGTGATTTCGGCAGCCCAAGCGGCCGATCGTCATTTATGTGTATTCCACAACAGGCGCTGGGACAGCGACTATCTTTCAGTGAAAGCCGCTATCGAGAACGGCATTCTGGGCGATGTAAGGCACTTTGAGTCGAAGATTGACCGTTTTCGCCCGCAGGTTCGTGATCGTTGGCGGGAGCACGCCACCTTTGGCGCTGGCATCTGGTTTGACCTCGGACCTCACCTGATCGATCAGGCCCTGCAAATTTTTGGCCTGCCGGACAGCATCAATTTGAGCTTGGCAATGCAGCGAGACGGCGCGTGCGTGGATGACTGGGCTCATGCAATTCTTCAGTATGGCGAGATCCGGGTGATCCTTAACGCCAGTATGTCAGTTGCGGGGGGATCGGATCGTTTCGTGGTGCATGGAAGCGCCGGAAGTGCCGTGAAAACTAAGGCCGACCAGCAGGAATCGCAGCTATTAAGCGGCATGTTGCCGGGTGCTTCCGGGTGGGGCGATGATCTGGATCGTGTCGAATGTTTCAAAGCGGACGGGCAGCAAACTCTTTTTCCAGCCATCCCCGGTGATCAGCGCGAATTCTACCGAAGAATGGCGTCGGCAGTGAAAGGAGGATCCAAGCCGCCAGTGCTGCCGATCGAGGCATTGGCCGTAATGGCGACGCTAGAAGCAGGCTTTATCTCGTCTAAACAGCAACGATCTGCCACGCTGCCTCTTACCCAAGCGGAGTTCGCCGAATGGGAAGCTGCGCGCGAGAGTAAGCGTTAAATTCAACACGCCGATCCGTTTCTCCAAGGCAGAGCATTCGATCGTTTGCAGGTCTCCGCGACCGGGGGCGAATGCCGCTGACAACTGGGCCGCCGAGACTTTGAATCGGTAGCAATATATCCATCACATGACATTGCGGTATCTAGGCGAATGGCTGTGCTGACTGACGGAAAGGCAAATAGTTATAGATCGTCGCTGAATTCATCAAATTGGGCGGGTCGCAAACTTACCGGTACAGATTTATACGCAGGCGTACCGCTGATCATGTCGCGTTCGTCGAGTGCGATCAGGTGATTGGCTTCGGGATAATAGGCGGCGATCGACCCGCGAGCGATAGAATGGGCGACGGCAATCTGCCGCCTTAATACCCGGCCCGGACCTGCGAGAACGTCAACCATATCGCCATGTGCCAAGCCTGCCTCGGCGAGGTCCTCAGCATTGACGAAAACAACATTGCGTCTCCCCGTGATACCACGATAGCGGTCATTATAGCCGTAGATGGTGGTGTTGTACTGATCGTGGCTTCTAATCGTGGTTAAGACAAGCATTCTGTCGGGATCGTGGCCCGCGCTGTCGGCGAACCCATGAACCAGAAAGTGCGCCTTTCCGTCCGGCGTTGGCCAATTCCGGCTGGATGGTCCGACGGTGAGCCTGAACCCACGAGGAACGCGTAAGCGCGAATTGAAATCGCCGAAATCAGGAAACACTTCGGCGATCTTGTCACGAATGCGATCGTAGTTCGCGACGAAGCCGTCCCAGTCGATCGTCGTACCGTGAAGGGTCGCTTTGGCGAAGCCCGCAACGATGGCCGGTTCTGACAGCAGGGCGCTCGAGACCGGCTTCAGCTTACCACGCGACGCGTGGACCATCGACATCGAGTCTTCGACCGTAACAAACTGTGGCCCTGTCTCCTGTATGTCCAGCTCTGTACGACCAAGGCACGGAAGCACGAGGGTCTCCCGAGCCTGCAGAAGGCAGGTGCGGTTCAGCTTCGTGACTACCGTCACGGCAATATCCATCTTACGAAAGGCTGCGAAGCAGGCTTGTGGGTCAGGCATGGCAACAGCTAGGTTTCCGCCGAGCGAGATCACAGCGCGGCTACGACCATCCTGCATCGCCTGAAGGGCATCGACAGCCGCATGGCCATGCTTTCGCGGACTGGTGATGCCGAATGTAGCATCAAGGCGTTTTAAAAAATCCTCAGAAGGTGTTTCGGTGATACCAACGGTGCGATCACCCTGAACGTTGCTGTGACCGCGCAGCGGGCATATCCCTGCTCCAGGCTTTCCGAAATTACCCCGTAAAAGCAACAGATTGGCAATCTGCTGCACATTTTGGGTGCCGTTGCGATGCTGGGTGATGCCCATGCCGTAGCAAATGATCACGCGCTCTGCTTTAGCATAAACGTCTGCCATGCTCTCGATTTCGGCGCGAGGCAGACCGGATCCGCGTTCAATGTCGTCCCAGGTTGTGTCGGCAATGTCAGCGGCCAACGCATCGAACCCCCTGGTGTGCTTGGCGATAAAAGGGCGGTCGAGAACACCAAGCCCCCCTTCGGCAAGGCTGGCGTCGTCCATCGCGAACAACGCTTTCATCATGCCCTTCAGCATCGCCATGTCACCACCTACGCGAACCTGGTGATACGCCGAGGCAAGCCGGACGCCCCCGCCAGGTATCATATCAATTGCATGCTGCGGTGACTGGAAACGTTCTAGTCCGCGCTCCTTCATGGGATTTGCGACGATGATCGCCGCCCCGCGTCGTGCCGCATCACGCAGCGTCGAAAGCATGCGAGGATGGTTGGTGCCCGGATTGTGACCTATGCAAAAAATTGCGTCAGCCAGCTCAAAATCTTTAAGCTCAACCGTGCCTTTGCCCACACCAATCGACTGAGGCAGGCCTACACTGGTCGCCTCATGGCACATATTTGAGCAGTCGGGGAAATTGTTGGTGCCGAAAGCACGGGCGTAGAGTTGCCACAAGAAGGCAGCTTCGTTTGATGCGCGACCTGAGCAGTAAAACTCGGCTTGATCGGGAGTGTCGAGCCGGTTCAACGCTTCACCAGTTAAGCGGAATGCCTCTTCGTAGGTGATAACCTCGTAATGATCGGTTTCAGAGTTGTAGCGGAGAGGATGGGTGAGGCGCCCTGCAGCCTCAAGATCGTGGTCGCTCCACCCCCACAATTCTGATCCGCTGTGCCGAGCAAAGAAATCGGGATCGACGCGCTTGGCTGTGGCTTCCCATGTTACCGCCTTTGCGCCATTTTCGCAGAATTCGAATGACGAACCGTGTTGCGGATCGGGCCATGCACAGCCGGGACAATCGAAGCCATCAGGTTGATTCACCGCTAGTAAGGATCTGGCGTCGGCCATCTGGCTGCGCACTGCGAGCGCTACAGCGCGCAGTGCACCCCATCCACCTGCTGCACCAGCGTAGCCTTTTACGCCTTCGATGTCTTTCGCCACGACTTGCATCCTTCATTAATTCCGAGGAGTAGCGCCATGCTTCTGTTGCGACGCAGCCCGATGCTTAGGAGAGCAGCCGAATCATCGTCTAAGGCATCCGCGTCATCAACCAGCTCGGCAGTTACCCCATAACTCCGTACCACGCCAAAAAGCGTACATGCCGGGGCGGGGGCTGATTTCAAATCCAACACCGCTCGCCAATGTTCGGGAGATAAATTTATATACTTGTTGCTGAAAGGTAACACTCGCGGCCTTAGCCTTACGCTTCTCTGCCACAAGGTCACGCCCGTCTTCGCGAGTTGCCTTGCGGGCTTCGGCGGCCTTAGCTCTGGCAGATGCCGGCGTAACCAGCTTATCGCTGCCAAGGCCAATGTCGCGCCGCTTTCACTCATGCTGGACACGTAGGAGCCAGCTTGCACCGCCAGTGGGATTTACTTTTAGGAAAAGGCCGTCCCCGTTACTATAAGTTCCGGGCTTGCCCAGTGCGGCTTTGACTTCGTTGGCGGTCAGCTTGCCCATGTCATTTCCCCACGCAATGTGGGGAAGCTTCCCCACACCGCTCCCCACATTCTAGCGAGGCTGTGGGCAAATATCAACGGACACGGATGAATGCATGCGACCCGAAAAGCCGCAGAAATCCGCGCCTTTCGGCGGTTGTCTATAAACACTAATGGATGGGTAAATGGCGGGCGGGAGGGAGCCGTACTCTAATCACATATATTTGATAATTTATGATATTTTGACAGAGCAAAAATTCTCACCCACATTTTCACCCACACTTTGTCTGAGTGTCCACTCATATCACCGGCTGCGGGGATACGCGACGGAGCGAGGCTGCCCGCTCGCGCGCTTCTCATATAGCGCTGTAGCGGGTGGGCAGGCTTGCGGACGATTGACTATACCCATGCTGCATAGACTGAACCAGAGGTAGTCACACACATGAAGGCTCTGCACTCGATGGCAGTTCCGTGATGCGCTGCCCCGAATGCGGGGCACGTACTCCGAGTCGCGTAATGGGATGCCAGGATCGGTTCCGACGGGAGAATATGGACGCCTTCTTTCCACAGCCTTTGTAAATATTTTTAGTCTTTAGGTGAGATATAGTCGGCTGAAATCGAAACTCGCTTCAAAAGCCTCAAGCTACATGGCCAACAAGGCCGAAGCAAAAAGTGATCAACTTATAGGTTTTCCGAAAATCGCTTTAAGTATCAGTCAGTAAGGCATCCTTTACTCTCTTGCTTAGAGATGTGATTCGCTCAATACCTCCGGCGTCCGCAGTAGACCGGACTTAATTCGGGGAACGTATTCCTATGGACTCGATACTCTGCTCAGTAAATGAAGCCGCGCAAATGCTCGGCATTGGGCGAACGAAGATTTACGACATGCTGTCGAAGGGTGATCTGGCCTCGATGCAGATTGGCACTCGGCGGCTGGTCAAGATCGATAGCATCAAGGCGCTGATCGAACGCGCCACTGGAGGTATCGCGTGACCGATATGCTCCCCAATGAAAGGGCCGGTGCGGCTGCCACCGCACTCGGCCCAGATGTTGCCAAAGCAGAGAGCCCGGCAACAGATGTTAACTCAAGCGACGCCGCACCGCCAGTCGAGAGTCCTACCATTGAAAGCCAACCCATCGAAGGGGCCGATGTGTTGGATCGTGTACTGGCCCTTATCAAACGGTTCGTGATCTTACCTTCAGAGGAAGCCGGTATCGCGGTAGCCCTCTGGATCGGTCACACGCACCTAATGTCCGCATGGGACACCACCCCACGTTTAGCCTTTCTGTCAGCAGTCCCCGGTAGCGGAAAGTCGAAAGCGATGCATCTTGCGGCGCTGATGTGCCCACGGGCGCTGGAAACATCGAGTGCAACGACAGCTAGCCTCATCCGCGCTCTGGATGACCCGGAGGGCGTGCCAACGTACTTCATCGATGAAATCGACACGAAGTACGGACCCAAGGCGAAGGGTGACGAAGAGTTACGCTGCCTAATTAACGCCGGTCACGGAAGGAACGGTCATATCCTGCGAAACGAGTTGGTTGACAACCAATGGCACCCTGTGAGGAAAAGTGCCTTCGCTGCGGTGGCGATGGCCGGAATCGGTAAGATCTTGCCAGACACGATCTTCACCCGTTCGGTGGTGGTGACAATGCGTAAGCCGTTACCTGATGAAAAAGTCGAAAAGTACAGGCGACGCGCTCACGCGATACTCGGCGAGGCTCTTCGCGGTGAACTGGCGGCTTGGGCCGATCAGGTCCGAGATGTGGCGGCAGATCACTGGCCCGACATGCCCGACACGATTGCTGATCGGGATGAAGATGTGTGGGGGCCTCTTATAGTCGTGGCCGACCTCGCGGGCGAAGCTTGGCCTGACCGGGCTCGCAATGCGGCAGCAACAATGGTGGGGGCAGCGAAAGCCAACAAGAAGCCGTCCCTTGAGGTACGACTTCTTGCTGACATTCAGCGCACTTTCGGGGACAGAGACCTCCTTTCGTCGCGCGAATTGGTGGACATGCTGCTGTCCGACGAGGAAGCTCCATGGCGCAGCCTCAGTCGTAGAGCGTTGGACCCGCGCTCTCTCGCCGAAATGCTGGATGAACATGACATCCAGCCAGGGCCGATCCGGCCTCACGGATCGAATGGCCCAATGCTGAGAGGGTATAGGCGGGCGGACTTTGAAGACGCGTGGAAGCGCCACCTATCCCCTCCCGCATCTGACGTAACAAGCGTCACATCAGTAACAGACGATGACGACGGAGCCTAAAGCAACGGCTGATAATTCGGAGGGTGTTACGGATGTTACGTCTGTGACACTATCTGTCGGGCGACAGGAAGGTTCTTCCTGTCACCCTTCCTTTATCTATCACGTATTTTGTATGCTCCTCGCTCCGAAGAGCGAGGCAGCACATTCAGTCCCCAAAGATGGCGTCGGGTAGATACGCTTCAGCTTCCTGATACAAGACCTTGTAATCATCGCTCTCGCTGATGAAGGCCAGAACCTCAAGGTTGCGGCGGGCAACTTCAATGCGGGATTCCTGTAGCAGGCGATCCCGGAAGGTTTTCCGATGGATCAACTGACGGTCCTTTTGATCCGTTGCAGCAGATTCCACGAAGCGGTTGACGATGGTGACGCCACTGCCAGCGGTCTTCACGATGTCGGTAACAGTGTTCGCTGCCTGCGAAACAGTGCCCAAGACTGCACCTGCGGTGATTCGAGCGGTAGTCATGCGTTGCCTCCTGATGGATAGGATTGATCCAAGGAGGCCGGAGGCCACGTATTGATGGGGGCACCCCGTATTCATGTCTTCCCAGACACCGGGGGGGTATCTGCATATTGGGGGTGCCTTCTGGTCACACCCCTGCCGTCAGAGGTAGCGACGGAAAATTTCCATAAGGCTCGCATGGCTTCACCTTCATTCCCCACCCTTCGGCTGGGTGGCCGCTCGGGAGCGAAGGCTGCTTATCGGCCCGTAGCGAAGCGGAGGGGCCGATAGGGCGAAGCCGGGAGCGGAGAGTGGACGGCCAGCCGAGACAACGAACATATACCCCCCTTTTCATCGGCGGCGATGATTGAGATTAATTGAAGGGTTTTCGCTCCTTGGTTCCAAATCTCTGGCACGGCGTGCCCACCCTCTTCCATTCCTGCCCCGCCGCGCCTGCGGCGCTTGGGTTGGGTGGACGGCTGGATCACGCCTGTAGGCCAGTCAAGGCGCTGCTATTTTGGTAGAGTGGGCGGAGATGCTGCTCCTCAGCTTTTTGAGCTCCCATGCGATGGCAGCGGCCACCAACACGTTCACCAATGCGTGAAACTCCTTGCTCATGGTGATAACGAAAACGGGGTTGTACAAAAGGGCCGTGAAGGCAAACATCCATGCCCACTGGTTCGGCCTGCGGAAGAAATACAGGGCGGCGAGATAGCCCGTGTAGCCCGTCACCAGCAGGCGAAGCAGTTGGTAGTATCCATAGGGCAAGTCGGCCACTGCAAGAATGCAGAGAGCGGCAATCGACCAGCCCAACCAGTGCGGCGGAGAACCCACCAGCGTTGTGGTCGGTCTTTCTGGTTCTGCGTCAATGGGTGGTCGTCGCGGCTCGGCGTATCGCGTGATCGAATCGTGCTGCAATACAGAAGTTGCATTAGGGGCCACTGGCTCCACGTTCGGACGGGCCGCGTCGGACGCTTCTGCCTTGCATAACGATATGGCGTGTGCCTTGCCGTCAGCTTTCACGCGCCCGATATGAGAAAAGCCGTTTCTGCTCAGTTTCCGGACCCGCCATGAGTTGCCGACAAGTCCAAGAACCACCCTGATTGCCAGCGGAATGCAAAGCACTGCCAGCAACACAAGCTGGGCCGTTTCGTCGTAGGCGTCATAGGAATCGAGCGCTCGGTCGGCATTATTTCCGGCAATGCTGAAAAGGAACTCGATGGGTAGCAACAGAAAGGCGGCCAACCAGACCCCGCTGAATAAGGCCCATACCGATCCGAAGAAAAATGCTGGCCAACACCAGCCTTGCTTGACGGCCTTGTAACCACCGCCACCATCCGAGAACACGTTGAATGTTCTCATACTTGTCTGCCCCCCGTGCTTGACCGCACCGACCCGCCAGCCGGGTCGGTTGATCGACGCGAACACAGGAACACGCCTCCTGCGTATTCCCCGAGGGTATTGTATTTCGCAGGCCGCCCGACCGTAGCCGAGTTGCCTGTGTTCACCGCCGATTGCGGGCCGTCCCTTCCGATCAAAGTCGAGACAACGGTTATCTGTTATGAGCGATCAGCACGTTTGTCCATGTGCCCGTTATGTAAGGTAAACAGAAGTTGCGTGCAGGCACTTGGCCCCAAGGGCGCGGGCCACCCGATTATAAGGCAGTGCCCTCCTTGACGACGCTCTGTGACACTCGCGATGGTCATTTTGAGCGGTAATGGCGGGGGTGGTGCAGCGTAGAAATCAAACCTGCTGACCGCTCAGACCGAGGTGTTCTCGCAGGTCGCACCAACGGGCGGAAATCTCCGCATTAAGAGTCCCTGTGGGCAAACCGTACAATCACCCGTTCCGTAATTGCTTAAGCGGCCTCGTAATGGATGGCGTCCACCAGCGCCGCCCTACAGTCCCAAGCTTCTGCATCCGGGCCTTCGGGGCGTGGAGCATTATACCATGCAGCCAGCCTGATCGGCTCAATGACCCTCTCCCAGTAGTTCTCCAGGCTCAAGGTGGACGGAGCAAAATGAAGCGCCTCGGCCAAGCTGGCTTTGTTGCCATCGTTCACGCAAACGAAAACATCGGGACGCTTCATCGCCAGCAATCTTGTCGCCGTGGGATAGCGCCCGGTCCTAGCCGAGTCCGCGAAGGCAGCCTCAAACAACGCGCAAAACCGGTCGAAATCGCTTTCTCTGACAGTGCCTCGGCGCGGGATGCAGTCAATTGCCTTGGCAATCCGACCATCCTTGTTTGCGATGAGATTGGTGAAAGAGCCAGAGCCCTGCATCGAGCCAAACCAGCCGATTTGATACTTCTCCAGCCCAGAGTCCGCGACGGCATCTGGATGGACGATACCTGCGACTGCTTTCCATTCCGGCACGGTCAGATCTTCGAACGACTGAGCTCTGGCAAAGAGCGTTTGCAGATAACGCAGAAACCTCATGCGCGTTTCGAAATGATGGTTGGGGTCCTTCTGCGCCTCATGGATAAAGGCTGCCCAGTCCATTTTCAGAAGGTCAGAGTCGATTCGTTGGAAGTCGGCCTTGTCGCTTGGTAGGATTGGAGAGGGGGCGCGGGGGCGATTGGCTGCGATCTCGGCCTGCCGCCGATAAGCGTCGGCCAGTTGCTTGGTGACCGGCTGACGATGTGGAGCGTAGGATTCCATTGTGGCGAGCAACTCAGCGACTGCCGCTTCACCGGCATCGCAGCTCAGATGCAGGCAAGCCTCGAAATTCATGCCCAGGCCGCCCTTGGTGAAGTTAGCGCTGCCGACGATGGCATCGACATTTTCGCCTGTCCGGAACAAATAGACTTTCGGGTGAAAGCACGCCCCGCTTTTTTTGAAAACGTAGGCATTAGGCACCTTGCGCAGGGCATCGACAAAATCTGGATCGGTGGCACAAAAATCCAGGCCCACGGTGACTGATTTGAATTTATGTTTGTTCTCGATGAACTTGTTTGCCACCGGCCCCGCATTCGCCCATGCAACAGCCATGTAGATTTGCTCATGCTTCGGAATTAGCCGGAGCAGCGTCTTTCTGAGCGAAGCCGCGTCAAGAACTGAAACCGTCAAACTTCATTCCTTAACGGCAAGAGCGGCTTACCCAATTCCTTCAGAAACGCATTGTGAGCGTTTGTCGCTAAGGCAATTTTATCCTCCGCCGCTATTAGCCTCTTATGCACTGCATCCAGGTCGATTTCGTCGTCGGCGGTCGCCGTGCTAATGTAGCGGGAGATGTTGAGATTGAAGTCGTTGCCTTCGATCTCTTCCATCGGCACGCAACGGGAATAGCCCGTTTCCTCGGTGCGGAGCTGATAGGTCGAGACAATTTTCTGGATATCATCTCCGGTCAGGTTGTTCTGCCGCTTGCCCTTTTCGAAATGCTCCGCCGCATTGATGAACAGTACGTCATCGGGCTTCTTGCACTTCTTCAAGACAAGGATGCACACCGGGATGCCAGTAGAATAGAACAGGTTGGCAGGCAGGCCGATAACGGTGTCGATGTGGCCGTCCTTAAGCAGTTTCCTACGGATTTCAGCTTCCTTGCCGCCCCGGAACAGCACGCCGTGAGGCAGGATGATAGCCATGACGCCGTCGTCCTTGAGGTAGTGGAAACCGTGTAGCAGAAATGCGAAGTCAGCGGCGGACTTCGGCGCAAGGCCGTGGTTCTTGAAACGCACGTCCTCGCCCAGTGCTTCGGTGGGGTCCCAGCGATAGCTGAACGGCGGGTTGGCCACCACGGCGTCGAAGCGCGGCATTTTGGCCGGGTTGGTTTCGCGCAGGATGTCCCAGTCGTTGATCAGCGTGTCGCCATGGAAAATCTCGAACTCGGTATCCTTCACCCCGTGCAGCAGCATGTTCATGCGCGCCAGGTTGTAGGTGGTGATGTTCTTCTCCTGCCCGAAAATCTTGCCGATCCCGTGCGTGCCCATGCGGTGGCGCACGTTGAGCAACAGCGAGCCGGAGCCGCAGGCGAAATCCATCAGGCTGTCCATGTGGGCGCGTTGGCCGGTGGCTGGCTCCTGCCCGTCCAGCGTGACGATCTGCGAGAGGATGTCAGACACGAACTGCGGAGTATAGAATTCCCCCGCTTTCTTGCCGGAGCCTGCGGCGAACTGGCCAATCAGATATTCATAGGCGTCCCCCAGCGTATCGCTGTCGGTTGAAAATTCCTTCAGACCCTTGGCGATCTCGGTGATGATCTTGCACAAGGTGGTATTGCGCTCGGTATAGGCTTTGCCCAGCTTGTCCGACGCCAGATTAATCTCCGAAAACAGGCCCCGGAACGTGCTGGCAAAGGATTCCGTCTCGATATATTCCAGCCCCTTCTGAAGGGTATCGAGCAGCTCTACGTCCTGCTTGCGCGCCAGCTCGGCGATGCTGGTCCAGAGATATTCCGGGCGAATGACATAGTGCACCTTGCGGCGCATCTGCTTCTCAAAAGCTGCCGTATCATCGGGATTTTCCGCATACCAGATCGAAAGCGGTGTGCGCTTGTCTTCAAGTTTCAGTCTAGGATAGTCCGAACCCAGTTCCTTGGCAGAGGCAAGTTCGTAGTTGTCCGACAGATAGCGCAGAAACAGGAAGGCCAGCATATAATCGCGGAAATCGTCGGCGTTCATTGCCCCGCGCAGGGTATCGGCGATGGCCCACAGCGTCTTGCCCAGTTGCTTTTGGTCTTGGTCGGTCATGGTGTGTTAGCCTCTATGGCCGCAATTGGTGGGATGGGCGCTGCTGCTACATTTGGCGCGATTGCTGGCAAGGCAAAATCGAATTTAGCTATGAAATCGTTGAGAATTCGACGAAAAAGCGCTTTATTATCTTCACCCATTTCGGTGGGTTCGTGGATGGCATAGGCGCCGTGGCTCAGCAGGTTCAGGGCGCGGTTAAACAGTGCCCGATCCTCGTCATTGTTAAGCGTAGCCAGACAGAATGCTATCGACGCGTGACCAAAAAATGCAGCAGTTTTCTCCATTACACTCCGCAATGCATTGAAGTGGAAAGTGTAGAGCTTGCCCGTCACAGGATGGGCCGCCTGCTTTAATTCCACCAAGGTCGCGACATGATGAAAAAATGGCGTATCCTCGGTCGTCCGCAGTGTGAAGCTGTCTTCCCCATGCAGCCGATGGAGGAAATAGCGCTTATGCCTTACACTCGGCTCGCCTTCCTTCGACCTGCCAATCTCATTGCACATCACATTGTAAAATAGCGCATGGTGAGACGAGAAAATGATCTTGACGGGTAAAGGCGCTCCGTTTTCGTCTGTTCGGCGGGCCGCGCGGCGCAGGAGTTTGGCCAGATCGCATGCCATCGAAATCGCGTTGTTGTCATCGAGCGAGGAAATCGGGTCATCAATGTAAATGAACTTATGGCTTTGATAGGATACATGACCATCGAGCAGTCGCTCGCAGATTGCCATGAACAAGCACCAGATGAAGATGTTTTGCTCACCCCGCGATACTTTGATGTTATCCTCATTGCCCTTACGAAACGAAACCTTCCAAGCGGGATAATCGATGTCGAAGTCGATATCTGTATAGCGCTTCAGATAGCCGTCGATCGTTTCATCAAGCGCAAGTTCTGTAAGCGCAGTAAAAAATTTCGAATTCCTGTTTAGGTTGAGATGCCGCACGGTGTCGCCGTCCAGATCGTTCTCCCAGACAAATAGGTCTTCAGTAAAGGCGTTGAAATACAGGGTGTCGGCAACGCCTTCAGGGTTTTGAACCGTCTTGGTCTTGCGCTTGCCAGCATCCTTGAATGCCATCGACAGCCGAGTTTTGCCGGTGCGGTTGTATGCAAAAAGCAGCAGGATCGGAATGTCGTTCAGATCGCTTCGAAACCGCGTCACGAGTGTGCGCAGATTTTTATATGTGCGCACCCCGCTCATGCGCTGGCCTTTGCGGGCGCGGGGAAAAGTTGCTGCATCAACCCGCTTCTATGGGCTTTGAGCGCATCGATTTTGTCGGCTTGCAGTGCGATTACCGCGTTGCAGGACGAAAAATATTCCGCGATTTTCTGCTGTTCTTTTGGCTGCGGTATGATGACCTCAATTCCCTCAAGCGTACTTTTATTGACCGAGGGCACCGCGCCGCCACAGTGCTCATTCATGTCAATCATGTGAGAAAGCAAAAATACGAAGTAGTCCGACGCAACCCCACTCTTCGCCTTCAAAGCCACTGCATTGTTGTCGATGAGGCACTCTACACCAGATATTGCTCGGCGATTTAGGCGTAGGGCCTCCCCAATTTTAGCGAATACCGTTGCACCCGCGGGGATCGTTTTTGCTCTCAAAATTTTCAAATCAGACAGGTCAACATAATTTACGGCAGAATCCAGAACGCCGCCTTTGTCGCTAACGGCTCTTGATATGTCACTGACTTTGCAGAAGGGGAAATCGCCACGAGGTTTTCCTTGCAGCGCTTCAGGGAAGCCATAACCTTGGGCAACTTCGCAAATCTCACCGAGAAGCCTTTCCTTCCAATCCCCTGCACTCTGAAATGCCGGGAAGCGGAGGCGGGGGGAGGTTTCGCCCGGGGCGGGGAAAAGCTGCTGCATCAGGCCCTTTTTTTGGTCCTTCAGCGCCTCCAGCTTCTCCGCCTCGGCGGCAATCACCGCATCGATGGACGACAGGCAATCGGCGATTTTCTGCTGTTCGGCAGTTTTCGGGACTGCGACCTCGATTTTTTCGATGTTTGTTTTGGAAAGGCTAGGGACACCGCCAGCCTCATTGTGATTGCGCCAATTGATATTTTGGAAAATCGAGAAGATGAACTTTGGCAAACAGTCCGTGAATTTGTGCGTATAAAATAGCGTATCAACCGTCCAGAACTTCCCAGTCAGGAACATTGGTTTATCTATTGTTCCCTTTCGACCGATACATACGCTCTCGCCATCATAGATGTAGTCATTGACTGAAAGCATATAACCGCCTGAACCATAAACGGGTATGTCTCCGGGAGACAAATGCTTGTAATCTCTGCCATTTCCAATCGTGAACAGCTTCTTGAATGGCTTGTGCTTCCAGTCACCCGCATTGCGAAACTCGGGAAAACGCGCTCTGGGCACAAGTCCACCTTGATGATCCTGCTCGTCCGTCACAACCCCTGTGTCCTTATTGCTCATATGCGCTTAGCCCCGAAATCTCGCGGCCCTGGGCCAGCCTGTGGAGCAACGGGGCAAGGTCTTCCATCAGCGCCAGTTCGGCTTCCGTGCGCGCCTTCCAGCCGAGCTCCAGCGGAGCCATCAGGTCACTGAGGCCATCACCATCGAAAATCCGGCGGCGCAGCACGATATCGACGAAGGCTTGAAGCGCAGCCGCATCCACCCGGTGCTTGTCGGCAATGGTGGTCAGAGCCTGCACCTTCTTCGCGGCCTTGAACTGTTCGTAACCGGCGCGAATTTCCTTTTCGTCCAGCGGCTGTTCGGCGGACAGCCTGCGAATATACTCGGCAATATCCTCGCGCTCGTCGATGAATTTGGCGTCGGACTGGATCAGGCCAATCAACTGCTCACGGCTCATCTTCATCTTGCCGGGCAGGTTCTGCGTGTAACGGGCGATCAAGCCCATGATGTAATCATAATCGATCACGGCAGAGGCGAAGAGCACGAATTCAAAATCGAGCTGTTCCACCACGGGATCGTCAGCGCCGCCGGGCTTGTCCTGCTTTTCCTTCAGCCGCTTGGCGGTCTCCAGATACATGCTGCGGAAACCCTGCAAAGCATCGGTCGGAACAGTCTGGCCAATCGCTTCCACCTGCTCCTCGCTCAAGTCGGTATATTGATCGAGCTGGGTTTTCAGGCGCTGCACCTCCTTGAACAAGGTAATGAACTGCCCGCGTGCAGCATCGCCCTTCAGGTTCGGCACGTCCTCTGGTGCGTTGGACAGCCCCTGCGATTCCATGAACGCGCCCAGCGTTTGCATGGCGGTCTGCAGGTTCTCGATCACCTTCGGCGCAGGATCGACCAGCCAGATTTGCTTGGGGTTATCGATCTTCTCGCCGGAAAAGAGGGCAATGGCCTCTTCAACCGCTGCCTGCTGCTGCCGGAAATCGAGGATGTTGCCATAAGGCTTGGTGTCATTGAGCACGCGGTTGGTGCGCGAAAATGCCTGAATAAGGCCGTGGTGCTTCAAGTTCTTGTCCACATAGAGCGTGTTTAGGAACTTGGAATCGAACCCGGTCAGCAGCATGTCCACCACGATAACGATGTCGATCTTCTCCGCGCCCTTGTGCGGCAAATCGGCATTGAGGAACTGCTGATCCTTGATGCGCTTTTGCACGTCCTGATAGTAAAGATCGAACTCGCCAATCTTGTGGTTGGTGCCGTAGCGATCATTGTAATCACTGATGATCGCCTTCAGCGCAGACTTCTTGGCTTCCGGGTCCTGCGCGCTGTCCGCCTTCTCCTGCGGCAGATCCTCTTGAATCTGCTGCACGTCCTTGTTGCCTTCGGCGGGCGGTGAAAAGACGCAGGCAATTTTCAGTGGCTGAAACTCAGGATCGGCAGCTTGGCGCTGGGCCTGAATTTTGGCGAACTTTTCATAGTAATCGATGGCATCGTTGATCGAGCTGGTGGCCAGCACAGCATTGAACTTACGGCTGGCGGTGGCAGCGTTGTGCTTGGCCAGGATCGTTTCGATGACCCTCTCTTTTTTCAGCGCCTCGCCGGGCTTGGGCAGCTTTTCACCCTCGGGCTTATAGTAGTCGATGTGGAACCGCAGCACGTTGCGGTCCTCAATGGCGTGGGTGATCGTGTATTGGTGTAGGCTGCGCTGGAACAGGTCGTCCGTGGTCCGATAGCTGCCCTGCTCGCCCTCAATTTGCTGGTAGTTGGCGTTCTGCTCGAAAATCGGCGTGCCGGTAAATCCGAAAAGCTGGGCCTTGGGGAAGAACTCCTTGATGGCCTTGTGATTGTCCCCGAACTGCGAGCGGTGGCATTCATCGAAGATGATCGCAATGCGCTCGGCACGCAGCGGCTCAAGCCGTTCCTTGTAGGTCTGGGCCTTATTTAACTGGCGGCGATTGGTATCGTCGAGCGCCAAGCCGAGCTTTTGAATGGTCGTGACAATGACTTTGTCGGCCCGGTCGTCCGATAGCAGGCGGCGGACAAGGGCTTCGGTGTTGGTGTTTTCCTCGACACAGCCTTCCTGGAAACGATTGAACTCCTCACGGGTCTGCCGGTCGAGGTCCTTCCGATCCACCACAAACAGGCACTTGGCAATGTCGTCGTTGTCCTTGAGCAAGGTCGAGGCCTTGAAGGATGTCAGCGTCTTTCCACTGCCGGTGGTGTGCCAGACATACCCATTGCCGCAATTCTGGTGAATGCACTCCACAATCGCCTTCACGGCGTAGATTTGGTAGGGCCGCATCATCATCAGCTTCTGTTCGCTGGCGACCAGCACCATGTAGCGGCTGACCATCTGGCCAAGAGTGCACTTCGCCAGGAACTTATCAGCAAAGCTGTCGAGATGGGTAACCTTCTTGTTGTCTTCGCTGGCAAACTGATAGATCGGCAGGAAGCGCTCATCGGCATTGAAGCTGAACTGGCGCGCGTTGTTGTTGGCGAAATACCATGTGTCGGTGCGGTTGCTGACGACGAAAATCTGTAGGAAGCAAAGTAGCGTCTTGCCGTACCCACTGCCCGGATCGGTCTTGTAATCTACGATCTGCTGCATGGCGCGGCGCGGACTGACCGCCATAGTCTTCAGCTCGACCTGAACAACTGGGACGCCGTTAATGAGCAAAATCACGTCATAGCGGTGATGGCTGTTGTCCGTGTTGATGCGAAGCTGGTTGACCACCTCGAACGTGTTTTTGCACCAGTCCCTGATGTTGACCAAAGTGTAGTTGAGCGGCGTACCATCGTCGCGCTCAAAGCTGCTATATCCCCGCAGCACATTTGCTGCTGCGAACACATCAGGTGTGGTGATGCTTTCCAGCAGCCGCTGAAACTCATTGTCGGTCAGGCGCACTCGGTTCAGTGCCTCGAACTTCTGCCGAAAGTTTAACTCCAGCGCCGCCCGACCACGGATGTCTGAACGATACTCGTATTTCAGCTCTTCGAGCTTAGAGATCAGTTCCCGTTCGATGGTGCTTTCGGCAGTCGTCATTGGTCCGATCCGGCCTGGTTATTTGCATTCGAGGTGGTGTCATCCGCGCCACCCAGCCTGACCCATTCATCCACTTCGGATATCTGGAATTTCCAAAGGCGGCCGACCTTGTGTGCAGGCAGGTTCCTACATTCGCGCCAGCGATAGATGGTGTCTTTCACCACGCCCAAATGTTTCGCCACGGCTTCGGCGGTTACCCATGGTTCGGCCATTTTGCTTGAACCTCACTAGAAAGCCCTCAGCTGGCCCTAAATCGTCTTAACTCTGCTCAGTAGAATTACAACCGCCGAGGGGTTGCGGAACTGTATAACGGGCGAAATCTATGTGATATGCATCGCGTCTATGCCCAGCCCATGCCGTAAGCACCATGTTATGCCGTCCATGACGACGCCTCTCGACGCACCGCCATTTGACGAAATTTTTCGGCCCTAAAATTGGTCCGCCAGAGGGCTTGAATTGTGTTCAAGCCCGCTTCGCGATCGGCACAACTTTGGTTAGTTCACGATCCGTGGCACAGAAGACACCCCATGCCTCCATCAGATTCCGGCGTTTGTCGAGCATACCACCGCGCTGATAGGCACGCTCTACCTCATTGGGGTTCTGGTGAGCGAGTGCTGCTTCCGCCACTTCGCCTGGAAAGTCGGTCTGCTCGGCAACCCATGTGCGGAATGAGGATCGAAAGCCATGAACCGTCACTGGTTCCTCCATCCGCCGAAGCACTTTCAGCAAGGTCATATCTGACATGATGCCGCCGTTCATGCCGGGGAACACAACGTCAGTTCCTTCTCGCCGAACAGCCGCAGCGCTTCGCAGGACGCTTACGGCTTCGGGCGACAGCGGCACCACATGCTCACGCCGCATCTTCATGTGATCGGCAGGCACCGTCCACAAAGCATTCTCAAGATCGAACTCAGTCCATGTCGCCAGCCGAACTTCCTGCGAGCGAGCGGCAGTTAGAATGGCAAACTCCAAGGCAAGGCGGCCCCATACGCCGCCCGTGACACGAAGACGGGTGAGGAAAGCAGGTACATCGGGATAAGGCATGGCCGGATGATGTTTGCCACCTGATTGTTTGGGCAGCCCCTTGCCTGCCGCCAGAGCTTTGTGCGGGGCTTCGGTGGTTCGCCAACCACGAGCATGGGCATAATCAAGGACAGTGCAAATCCGCTGCTTCACTCGCCGCCCGGTTTCCGGTGTGTTCGACCACACTTCGGAGATGGCCGAAATGATCTCGCCAGCGCTAATGACGCCTACCGGCTTGGAACCAAGGGCAGGAAAGGCATAGGTTTCGAGCGTACTCAACCACTGAGCCGCATGCTTCTGGCTGGCCCATTGATGCTTGTGTGCCTCGAGATAGGCATTCGCGGCCTCTTTTAAGGTAAAAGTCGCAGCCTTGGCCTTGCGCTTGTCGGCCACTGGATCGAGGCCCTTGATTCGTACGGCCTCACGCAGCTTCGCGGCCTCAATACGGGCATTGGCCAAAGTCACCAGTTTGGCGGTGCCGATGGTGTAATCGCGCCGTTTTCCTTGATGCTGGATGCGAACCAGCCAAGATGCACCGCCACGCTTGTCAACTTTCAGGAAGAGCCCGTCGCCATCCTGATAGGTGCCGGGCTTATTCAGAAAAGCCTTCACCTCATTGGCCGTAAGTTTGCCCATGCTCCACCTCACCGGGACGCATTCCACCACACCCCTGAAATCCACCACACTTTCCACCACGTTTTATCGCGGTTGGAGGCGAATTTCAACGAACATCGGCGGCCTAAGAAAACCTAATTTACCGCAGAAATCCGCGCCTTTCGGCGGTTGTCTATAAACACTGATGGATGGGTAAATGGCGGAGCGGGAGGGATTCGAACCCTCGATACGCTTTTGGCGTATACTCACTTTCCAGGCGAGCGCCTTCGACCACTCGGCCACCGCTCCGCATGCACTGGTAAGGCGCTGGCCCCTAGCGCGGGGTGAAGGGTTTCGCAAGCGGCGTGGTGGTGGCATGAGGATTTAATGCGCACTTTATTTGCCAGCATCGTGCTTGCGTGGCTTTCATCCCCATCGTTTGCGGCGGGCGATACGCTCGCCACGCCCAGTGACGTGGTGGATGCCGCTCCAGCGACAGCCTGGACCAGAATCGCCGCTGACCATCTGATGGTCATGGATATTGAGCCAAGGCCCGGAGCAAAGAAACGCAGAGTGGTGATCCAGCTGATCCCTTCTCCATTCTCGACAGGGTGGGTCGGCAATATCCGCAAGCTCATTGCCGCGCGGTGGTATGACGGGATTGCGGTGGTCCGGGTGCAGGACAATTACGTCGTCCAATGGGGCGATCCTGACGGCGAGGTGCCGGGCAAGGCAAAGCCGCTGCCCAAATCGCTGGCGAAGGTTGATGAGGCGGATTACGTGGTCCCCGCTACCACGGTCGGTCCGCTCGACGCGCGGCTATCCGATCGTCGTGATCCTTATGCAGACACTACCGGTTTCAAGGCGGGGTGGCCGGTCGCATCGGACGGGCGATCCATATGGCCAGTGCATTGCTACGGGATGGTCGGGGTTGGCCGGAACCTGTCTCCCGATACCGGGACTGGCGCGGAACTTTATACCGTGATCGGTCAGGCGCCGCGTCAGCTGGACCGCAACATCGCGGTGGTCGGAAGGGTCATCGCCGGGATGGAGCACTTGTCTTCGTTGCCGCGCGGCACCGGGGCGCTAGGTTTCTATGAGACGGCGCAGGAGCGTAGCTTGATCACGTCCGTGCGGATAGGCAACGACGTGGCCGACCTGCCGGCTTACGAATATCTTTCCACCCGCAGCGCCAGTTTCACCGCCTATCTCGACAAGCGCGCCAACCGGAAAGACGACTTCTATATCCAGCCCGCTGGAGGCGTGGACATCTGCAATACGCCCGTGCCCATCCGGCAAGTCAAAACGCGATGACATTTTCCGAGCGGGTTGGTTTTGAAGGTGTGCTGTGGCGTTGGAGCGGTCAGGCCAGCAATGGGACGTGGCACTTCCTGACGATAGACGGAGAGGCGGCAGAGGCGCTGTCGGGCACTGCGATCATGCGGCGGCTGGAAGGCAATTCCCGTGGGTTCGGGTCATTGAAAGTTCGCGCCATGATAGGCGATACTGCGTTCGAAACGTCGGTATTTCCCAGCAAGTCCGATGGCGGGTGGCTGCTGCCGGTGAAGGCCGCCGTTCGCCGCGCCGAAGGAATCGGCGAAGGGGACCGGGTCACCGTCTCGCTGGAATACTGACGATCGGGTTAGATACGCTCGGCTTCAGCGACCGCCTCGCTGGCGCGCAGGGAACTGGAGATGCGGGTGAGGTGGGCGAGGTCGGACACTTCGAGATCGACTTCGTAGGTCCCGAAAGGCTCGTCCCGTTGGACCATCTGCAGGTTGGTGACGTTGGCGCGGTTGCTGGCGAAGATCTGCGTCACTTCGGCAAGTGTGCCCGGGCGATTGTACAGCACCAGACGCAATCGTCCCACGGCGCCGGTGGTGCGTTCGCCCCAGGAGAGGTCCAGCCAGTCGGCATCGACGCCATCGGCCAGCGTCATGCAGTCGATCGTGTGGACTTCCACCTTATGGTCGGGGCGGCGCAGGCCGACAATGCGGTCGCCGGGGACGGGATGGCAGCACTGCGCAAGTTCGAAGCCCATGCCCGCCGTCAGGCCGCGAATGGATATAGCGCGTTCGGTTCCGGTCCAGTCCGGTTCGTCGGGCAATTCGTCGGTACTACCGGGGACTAATGCCTCCATGACCTGTCGATCGGTGAAGCGGGCCGATCCGATGGAGAACATAAGGTCCTCCTCATCGCGTAGGCCAAGGCGTTCAATGGCGCCGTCCAGCGCCTTGCGACCGATGCGCTGGGGAAGTCTCCCGGCGATCTCGTCGTATAGCTTCGAGCCGATCTCGGCCACTTCGGCGCGCTCCTTGGCACGCACCGCGCGGCGGATGGCGGCGCGGGCCTTGCCGGTGACGACGAACCCGAGCCATGACAGCTGCGGTTCGGATGTCGGGCTCTTGATGATTTCCACCACGTCGCCGTTCACCAGCTGCGAACGCAGGGGAACGTGCCGACCGTTGATCTTGGCGCCGACGGCGGCGTTGCCGAGATTGGTATGCACGGCGTAGGCGAAATCGACCGTCGTCGATCCCTTGGGCAATTGGAACAGAGCGCCTTTGGGGGTAAAGGCAAAGATGCGATCCTGGTAGATCGCCATCTTGGTGTTTTCCAGCAGCTCTTCGGCGTCGTGGCTGGCATCGACGATTTCGATCAGGTCGCGCAACCAGCCGACCTGGCCATCGGGACGAACGCCGCCCTGCTTGTACGCCCAGTGCGCGGCCAGTCCGAATTCGTTGAGGCGGTGCATGTCCTGCGTGCGGATTTGCACTTCCATGCGCATCGAGCGTTCGAAGATCAGCGCGGTGTGCAGCGACTGGTAGCCGTTGGACTTTGGCGTGGAGATATAGTCCTTGAAGCGGCCCGGAATCATCTGCCACGCCTGATGCAGTACACCCAGCGCTTTATAGGTGTCGTCCACGGACTCGGTGAGCACGCGAAAAGCCATGATGTCGGTGATCTGTTCGAACGTGACGTGCCGCTCGGCCATCTTGCGCCAGATCGAGTAGGGATGCTTTTCGCGGCCGGAGACTTCGACGTTCAGACCGGCTTCGGCCAGCACCTGCTTGATCGACAGCGCGATGGCATCGACCTGGCCGCCTTCCTGACTGCGGATCTGCGCCAGACGCCCAGCGATGGTGGCGTATGCTTCCGGCTCCAGCTGCTCGAACGCCAGCAACTGCATTTCGCGCATGTATTCGTACATGCCCACGCGCTCGGCGAGCGGTGCGTAGATATCCATCGTTTCGCGAGCGATGCGGCGGCGCTTGTCCTCCTTCTTGATGAAGTGGAGCGTGCGCATGTTGTGCAGCCGGTCGGCGAGCTTGACGAGGAGAACCCGCAAGTCCTCGCTCATGGCCAGCAGGAACTTGCGCAGGTTTTCCGCCGCGCGTTCGCTCTCCGTCATGGCTTCGATCTTGGAGAGCTTGGTGACGCCATCGACCAGCCGCGCGACGTCGGCACCGAAGAGTTTTTCGATCTCCTCGATCGTTGCCAGCGTATCTTCTACGGTATCGTGGAGGAGGGCGGTCATGATGGTCTGCTGATCGAGCTTCAACTCGGTCATCAGGCCGGCGACTTCCACCGGATGGCTGAAATACGGGTCACCACTGGCGCGCTTCTGGCTGCCGTGTTTCTGCACGGTGTAAACATAGGCACGGTTAAGCAGGGCTTCGTCAGCCTCTGGCGCGTAGTCCTTTACGCGTTCGACGAGTTCGTATTGCCGTAACATCTTAAAATCACATGTCAGGATTTATCGCAGCGCGGCAAGGGGTAAGGCGTCAGGATGCGAATTTTGCAATCGTATGAAATCAGCAGTAGTGCCCATTTTTTGGCAACCAGCCGCACTCTCACCCGCGAATTCAATCGATTTCATAGTTAATCTACGGAAGGGAATTGTTAACCATCCACCAAGCGTTGCCCCCCACAATGACAACAGATCGAGGGCGCCTGCCCTCCATACATGATGTCGAGGGGCACTACGCGATGGCAGAGTTGGATGGTTACGGGGACGTCCGCCCCGATTGGTTACGCAAACTCGCGCGGCGATCGCGTGCCAAATCGAACGCCCTTGAACCGGGGCAACATGCGCAGCGCCAGCCACGGGTTCGCACGCTGATCCGTGCCGTGATCGGGAGCGATGGGCAGGCGGGACAGGACGTTATCGTGCGCAACGTCTCCCCGGGGGGCATGTGCATTGCATCGCGCACATTGCTGCCGGATTGTGGCGAGACATTGCAAGTGGCATTGCCGGGGCAGGGTGATCTCAAGGCCGTGGTGCGATGGGTGGGCGATGGTGAGTTCGGCGTGCAGTTGATGGGCGGCCTCGACGTGGGGCATCTGCGCAAGACCACACGCCGCCGCAATGCTGGCTTCGCGGCGGCGCTGGAACGAGTTCTCGGCATCAAGGCTCAGGTTCCACGCGGCTCGACCGGACTGCGGACCTGCTGATCAGGTGAACCGCGCGGGGCGCGTTTCGGGCAGAGCCAGAAGCACCGGCAGCACGCCCAGCGCCACGACCGCGATCATGACGCCGGGCGCCGTTGTCGATCCGGTCTTTTCAGTGAGCATTTGCGCAAGCCATGGGGTGAGGCCACCAAACAAGGCGGTTGCCGTCGTGGCCCCCAACGCGAGACCGCTGAGGCGACCTTCGGCCGGGACCTGCTCGGCGGTGGTCACTGCACCCACGGCGCTGACGCCGCCCGCGAGCAGGGCCAGCACAACCGCTCCGACCAGCGCTGCGTTGGCCGATGCTCCGGCGAGAAGGCTGAACAGCGCATATGGCAACACCGCACACAATACGGCCAAGCCGACCAGCACCGGGCGACGACCGATCCTGTCTGACAGCAGGCCGATGAACGGCGTCACCACGATGACCGCCAGCGCGGCGATGGTAGCCAATTGCAGCGCCTTCGCTTCATCGAGGCTGCCGGACGAGGTCAGGTATACCGGCACGTACGTGATGCCGACGTAATACGTGATGGATCCCAGCGCGGAGATGGCAAAGCCGCGCGCGATACCTTTGCGGTGGTTCGAAAGCGCGTCGATCAGCGGACGGCGCGCCAGCGTTCCGGCATCGCGGCTAGCTTCGAATTCGGGCGATTCAGCCATCCCCGCGCGGGCGAAGAGGATCGACGCGGCCAGCGCGGCACCGAAGAAAAACGGTATCCGCCAGCCCCATGAATCAAGGTCGGGCGTGGGGAGCAGGCTTACGGTGATGGCCGAAATGCCGGCTGCCAGCAGTCCGCCGATCTCGCTGGTGCCGGCCGCCAGGGACGTTATCAGACCTCGGCGGTGTGGCGGTGAACCTTCCAGCAGATAGGCGACCACGCCAGTGTATTCCCCGCCCACCGCGAAACCCATCACACAGCGCAGAAGCAGGAGGAGGATTCCCGCGAGGGGACCAATCTGCGCTGCCGTGGGGAGCATCGCGGTCAACAGCATGGCCACGCTCATCAGCGCCATGGAGGCGAGCAACGTCGCCCGGCGTCCGCGTCGATCCCCGAAATGGCCGAACGCCATCGCGCCGACCGGACGCATCAGATAGGCGACCGCAAAGCCTGCCAGCGTCGCCAGTACACCGCCATGCCCCAGGAAAAACACCCGCGACAGCACGGTGGCGAGATAGAGGTACAGCGTGAAATCGTACCACTCCACCACCGTCGACAGCGCGGCAAGGACGAGCGATCGACGGGCGAGCGGTTTATGCGATGTCATCGCCAAAGCGTAACGTCGACACCGGGCAGGGGCAACAGCCGTCGCCGCGCCCGCCCGTCAGCTCCAGGTGGCTTCTGGCGGCAGGCTCATCAGAATCGCATCGATGTTGCCCCCGGTCTTGAGGCCGAACAGAGTGCCGCGATCGTAAACGAGATTGAATTCGGCATAGCGCCCGCGCCATTCGAGCTGAGCGGCCTTGTCCGTGGGCGTGAAGTCCATGCCCATGCGGCGACGGACAAGACGGGGGAAGACGGCCAGGAATGCTTCTCCCACGGCGCGCGTGAAGGCGAAATTCGCTTCCCATGCGGCCTCGTCAGGGCATTCGAGATGATCGTAGAAAATGCCGCCGACGCCGCGATGCACCTGGCGATGGGGGATGTAAAAATACTCGTCGGCCCATGCCTTGTATCGATCATAATAGCCCTCGCCGTGGGCATCGCAGGCGCCTTTGAACTCGGCGTGGAATTCCTCGGTGTCCTCGTCATACGGCAAGGGAGGGTTGAGATCCGCGCCGCCGCCGAACCACGCCTTGGTCGTAGTCAGAAACCGGGTGTTCATGTGTACGGCCGGGACATGCGGGTTGGCCATGTGAGCGACAAGGCTGATGCCGGTCGCCGAAAACTGGTTCTGTTCAGCCGAAGCGCCGTTGATTGTCGCCGCGAAGTCCTTGGACAGTCCGCCCGCCACGGTGGAGATGTTGACGCCCACTTTCTCGAACACGCGGCCCTTCATCAGGCCGCGCGTGCCGCCGCCGGTTTCCGCTTCCTCGCCTTCGACGGCGGTGCGCTGCCAAGGGATATATTCAAACCGGGAATCAGATCCTGCTTCTCGTTCGATGGCTTCGAACTCGGCGCAAATGGCGTCGCGCAGGGATCGGAACCAGTCGCTGGCGCGGGCGGTGAAGGGGGTCCAGTCGGTCATAGGCATCCTCGTCGCGACGCGTGAATGCGCCTCGTCGCGGGGCGCTTGCCAAATCGGACGGGCCACGGCAAGGGGAAGCCATGGTTCCCTTTTCGTTCTGCGGTGAAGACATGCTTCTCGTCGGCGGCGGCGCTCGCAACGGGGCGGCCAGCGGCCCCGGCGGCGCAAGTGCGCTGTACTGGCCGCGCGAGCAGGCGTTGCTGGTGGCCGATCTCCATCTGGAAAAAGCCAGCTTCTTCGCCCGCACCGGTCAGATGCTGCCTCCCTACGACAGTCGCGAAACGCTGGAGCGGTTGGCCCTGGCCGTGCGCGTCACCGGCGCTCGGCGCGTTTTTGCACTGGGCGACAACTTCCATGACAGCGCCGGGCCGGGCCGACTGGAACCGCACGCCGCCGGAATGCTGGCCGCGTTGACCCGCGCGCTGGACTGGGTGTGGGTGACGGGCAACCACGATCCGCATCTAGGCGCGGAAGCTGGCGGGACACGGCTGGAAGAACTGGTCCTTGCCGGGCTGACCTTGCGCCACCAAGCTCTGTCGGGCACCTCAGAACCTGAAGTGTCAGGCCACTATCATCCGCGCCTGATCGTGCAGGCGCGGGGCCGGCGCATTGCTCGTCCTTGCGTGGTGAACAGCGGTAATCGCCTGATCCTGCCCGCTTTCGGCGCGCTGACCGGCGGCATGGATGCGGCTGATCCGGCAATCCTTTCCGCGCTTCAGCCTGCCGATGCGATCGAGGCGCTGGTTCCGGCGCAGGGGCGGCTGGTTCGTTTTCCGTTGTGGCGAAAAGCCGCCTGACTTGAGCATAAACAATACGTTGGCTTGCGCGTTAACTGCTAGCCAACGAACTCAATGCAACGGAACCGACACTATCCATGACAATGACTAGCCGCGCCGCGCAGGACCTCCCGATAGCGATCATCGGTGGAGGGTTCAGCGGGACGCTTCTGGCCGTGAACCTGCTGCGGTACGGCGTGAAGGTTGCCCTGATCGAGCGCAACGGTGCCCAGCTTGCAAAGGGCGTGGCGTTCGGCACGCGCCGACCGGAGCACCTGCTCAATGTACGTGCATCCAACATGAGTGCGTTTCCCGACGATGCGGGGCATTTCCTGCGCTGGATGGATTTCTCGGACGCGGACGAGGCCAACCGCTTTGTGCCGCGTCTGACTTATGGCGTCTATTTGCGGGAACTCCTGGTAGAGGCGCTGGCAAAGGCAGGCCCTGATGCGCAGATCGTGGACGACGAGGCATTGCGCGTCGACTTTTCGGGCGATCGGGCCTGCATCTATCTCGCAAGTGGCGACATCGTCGAATGCCGCTCCGTGGTGCTGGCCCTGGGCAATTTCCCACCGGTCCCTCATCCGGTCCTGCACGATCTGCCTGCCGACATCTATTTTCCCGACCCGTGGAGCCCGGCGGCGGTAAGGCGGCTTGATGCGCTCGATCATGTGCTGGTCGTCGGCAGCGGACTTACTGCGGCGGATGTCGTGCTCTCGCTGGAAAGCTCAGGCTTTTCGGGAACGGTTACGGTTCTTTCCCGCCGCGGTCTAAAGCCGCTGAGCCATGCGGAGAGCGGGCCGGTCGTCACCCCCATTTCCGATCCCGACAAACGCGGTTCGCAGCTTATGCGCGAAGTGCGGGAACGGTCAGAAGAAGTGGGTTGGCGCGCAGCGGTCGATGCCTTGCGACCGCACACCCAGAACATCTGGCGACGTCATTCGACCAGCGCGCAGGCCAGTTTCCTGCGGCACTTGCGCCCGTACTGGGATATCCATCGTCACCGCCTGGCCCCGCAGGTCGCGCGCAAGCTTGGCGAGATGGAGCTGGAAGGGCGGCTGCGGTATGTCGCAGGCAAGCTCGAAGACGCTGAGCCAGTGGGTGGCCGTGCGCGGGTATCCTATCGTCCGCGCGGAAGCGATGCGATCGAGGTGCTTGAAGTAGATCGCATCTACAACTGCGCCGGTCCCGATTGCGACCTAACCCGCGTGGAATCGCCGTTGATGGGAGATCTGCTGGAGCGGGGGCACATTCGCAACGATGCTCACTCGCTGGGTCTGGACGTGGATCACATCGGGCGAGTGCGCGATGCGGAGGGATCGGTACAGGATCGCTTGCTGGCGGTGGGACCGATCACCAAAGGAGAGGCGTGGGAAATCGTCGCTGTCCCCGATATCCGCAGGCAGGTATGGGGATTGGCTCGCTTCCTCGCCGACGAACACTGGGTCGGCGGCGAGGGGTTGTAGCGGCTGGCGGTATCAGCCGACTGCCGAGGCAGTCAGTCGTGTTTCGGCGACCGGCAGGGCGGCAAGGATAGTCTCGCTTTCCGTTCGCTGCAGCCAATCGGGGCTGACATCGAAAAACAGAACGCGTGAGTCCTTGTCGAGCACGAGGACGGCAGGCTTGTCGATCTCGTAACTATCAGTGCCCAAGGTTGCGCCGATCCAACTTTGTCCTTCAGGCACGGCGGGGCGATCCTCGGGCAGGAACGTAATCCCCAGAGTGCGCGCAAGGGTATAGTCCGGGTCGCTTGCCACGGTGAAGTCCAGTCCGTGCCGGGGGATGAGATCGGGGTCCACCGGCACTTGCGCGCTAACCGCGATCAGTTTCACGCGCTGTTCGCGAAGCTGGGGCAAGAGCGTTTCGTTGTAGTAAGGCAGGGCGATATTGCAGGCGGGGCAGCCGCCGAACCGGAAGAAGACAAGCACGGCGGGGCCATCGGCCAGGATCTGGTCACGGGTAAGTTGCTGCCCGTCCTGATCGATCAGTGTGAAGGGACGAACCTCGTCACCGACAATCGGCAAGGCGGAGCGATCATGGCGTTCTACCAGAATGCGGCGCTGGTCGGCGTTGCGCTGCAGTTGCTCCGCGCTCCAGGTGCGTTCGCGTTCGGCCTGCAGTTGCGCGAACCGGTCTTTCAGGGAAGTTGTCATCAGGAAACCTCGTCGATGCCAATGATGCCCAAGGCTATGGAGCCGAGACGTGTTGGACCAACGAGAAGCAGCGCAGCGGGATTGAGATTATCGAATATGTCGATGAAAAGATGGTCAGACCGCGAGGTCCGCCACCACCTCACGCGTCAGGGCGGCGAGTTGACTGGTTGGGCCGTCCAGTCCCGGCGCGGTGTGCAGGATGCAGGCGACCTGCGGCAGCGCGGGCATCAGTTCATGCTCCAGCGGCGCATCACGAAGGAACATCCCGGTGCGGCAAGTCAGCCCAAGGCCTGCATTAACAGCCGCACGCAAGGTCGTGAGGTTAGGGGTCTCCACCACGATGCGATAAGGGCGGCCGGCATCTTCCAGCACACGGATGGCCGCTTCGCGAAAACGGCAGGGTGGTTCGAGGACGACGATCGGTACCGTATCAAGTGCGGCCAGTTCCTCTTTGCCGAACCATGCCATCGGCGCTGTGGTGACGGCATGACCGTCGCTGGCGGCAGCGAATCCGACCACGACGTCCAACTGGCGTCGTTCCAGCAGATCGAGAAGTTCGGCCGTACCGGCGACCCTTGCATACAGCTCGGCCTCGGGATGAAGATCTGCAAACTGTGCGAGCAGGCCGGTCAGCAACAGTTCCGCAAAGTCCTGAACCATCCCAATGCGCGCCGGCCCGGCGAAATTGCCGTTCGTCACTGCCGCCACCGCCTCGTCATGCAGTGCCAGCACCTTGCGGGCATAGTCCAGCATAAGGTCACCATGCGCGGTCAGGGTAAGGCGTCGGCCTTCCCGATGAAAGAGCGATTGTTGCAGCAGTTCTTCCAACCGCTTAATCTGCAGGCTCAGCGCCGATTGGGTAACAAACACCTGTTCCGAGGCGTGAAGCATGGAGCCGGTATCTACGATCGCCACGAAGCTGCGGAGGAGGTTCGTCGGTAGATTGACGGGCATTTTAGACTTTCTGGCAGGGAGAGCGCACACGCGACATGCAACATTGTTCATACTCAATCAAAATAGTAGACATTTAACGCAGAGAAGCAATTCTGTCCCGACCGCCCGATCCCGTGGAATCCCCCCTCCTGCCGCGTATTCGGCCTATCTCGCGGCAGGCAATCCGCTTTTCGCGGCAAGTATAAGCAGCGCTCATAGCCCGTGAAGCTCTTATCAATTGAAAAGGTAGAGTAACAGGTGCCAGCTTGGCCTCGATCGATAACGAGGTCTGCATGTCCGTTTTTAAGCACTTGAACAAAACTCTGGGGGGCGCCCGCTGGCTTTCACCTCTGCTGCTTCTAGCAGTGCTGGAAGCCGGTTCGCGCACCGGACTGATCCCCGAACGGACACTGGCCGCACCGTCGACCGTGCTGGTAACGCTCTATGGCATGATCGCCTCGGGAGAACTGGCGGACAATCTGCTGGTATCGTTCCTGCGCATCGCTGTGGGGCTGGCGATCGGCATATCGACCGGCGTCGTTCTCGCCCTTGTCGCCGGGTTATCGCGCCAAGGCGAAGTGGCAGTCGATCCGATCATGCAGATCAAGCGCACAATCCCCACGTTGGCGCTGACGCCTCTGTTCATCGTTTGGTTCGGGATCGGTGAGACGCCGAAGATTGCACTGATCGCCTTTGCGTCGATCTTCCCTGTGTATCTCAACCTCTACAGCGGCATCCGCGGCGTTGACCTGCGCCTGCTGGAAGGTGCGCGCAGTCTTGGGCTGAGCCGGACTGAACAGGTGTGGCACGTGATCCTGCCGGGGGCACTGCCTGCTCTGCTGGTTGGCTTGCGGTATTCGCTGTCGGTTTCGGTCCTGGTGCTGGTCGTCGCGGAGCAGATCAACGCCTCCGCCGGGCTGGGATACCTGATCAACAATGCGCGTGATTTCATGCGGACGGACATCATCCTTGTGTGCCTGATGGTTTACGCCGCGCTCGGCCTCGCCGCCGATGGACTGGTGCGCGCCATCGAACGCCGCGCGCTCGCCTGGCGGCCTGAGATCGTCTCGGCCTGACCGATGAAGATCGACCGCCTTCCCACCTCCATCACCGATCAACCCCATCAAAAGGACCGAACCGTGGACGCCAGACTGACCCAGTTCGCCGCCATCCCCTCAGCATCGACCCCCGCCGAAACCGTGGTGCGCTTGCGTGACTTCACCCGTCGGTTTGGAGAGAACACCATCATCTCCGGCCTTGATCTGGAGATTGCCAAAGGCGAGTTCCTCGTCCTGCTGGGCCGCTCAGGGTCAGGCAAGACTACGCTGCTGCGCACGCTTGCAGGTCTGGATGAAGTGTCGGGGCAGGACGTGACCGTGCCCAATACGCGCGCAGTCGTCTTTCAGGATGCCCGGCTGCTGCCCTGGAAGAAAGTCTGGCGCAACGTGGCGCTGGGTCTGAAAAGCCGCGATGCGCGCTCCGCAGCGCAGGATGCGTTGCAGGAAGTGGGCCTTGGCCATCGCCTTGATGCCTGGCCGCTCACGCTTTCGGGGGGCGAGGCGCAGCGTGTGGCGCTGGCCCGTGCGCTGGTGCGAGAGCCTCAGTTGCTGCTGCTCGACGAACCTTTTGCGGCGCTTGATGCGCTGACCCGGCTGCGCATGCACGAACTCGTCCTTTCCCTGTGGCGTCGTCATCGCCCTGCCGTGATGATGGTGACGCATGACGTGGACGAGGCAATCGCACTGGCGGATCGCGTAATCCTGCTCGATGGCGGTCGCATCGTCGCGCAGGAGCGCATCACGGCGGCGCGTGGCGCGGACCGCGCGGGATTGGCGGCCAACCTGCGCAAGCGATTGCTCGACGCGCTGGGCGGAGTCGTCGCAGACGAACGCGCGGCGGATATCGTGGCGCTGCATGCGGGAGCGCGTCCGTGAACGCCCCGGCCCTCTTCGACAGGGTCCCGGTGATCGACACCGCCCCATTACGCCGCTTCGTTGGCGATTTCGCGGGCTTGCTCGACGCCACGGACGACCTAGACCAGATCCTCGATCGCGGCGCGACGCTGCTGGCGCGTTTGGTTGGGCGGGATACGTGGTTGCCGGATGAACTGGCGCAGCCACATCCCGAGCGGTATCAACAATACCTCCTCCATTGCGATAGTGCGGAACGCTTCAGCGTGGTCTCCTTCGTGTGGGGGCCAGGGCAGGCCACCCCTATCCACGATCACCGCGTCTGGGGCTTGGTCGGCGTGCTGCGCGGCGCGGAAAAGGTGCAGAGCTTCCGCCATCGCGATTACGATGGCGCGCTGGTGCAGCAAGGCCCGACCCGCGATCTGCTGGAAACCGAGGTGGAAGCGATCGACCCGCGCGAGGGTGACATTCACCGGGTCGAGAACGCGCATGCCGATAGCGTGTCGATCTCCATCCATGTCTACGGCGGCAATATCGGTGCGGTCGAACGCGCGACATATCGCGCCAATGGCGAGGAGCGCCCGTTCGTTTCCGGTTACGCCAATGCCGCCATTCCCAACATCTGGAACGGATCGACACGAGCATGAGCATCACCCCGTCACAGGTGCGCGCAGCGCTGCTGGCCCGCCATGAGATCGCTATCATCGATGTGCGGGACGAAGCGGCGTTTGCGTCTGGACACCCGTTGTTCGCCGCGCAGATCCCGCTGTCCCGCATCGACGTGGAAGCCCCTTGGCGCCTGCCGCGCAAGAACGTGCGCCTTGCCGTCTACGATGATGGTGAGGGATGGGCCGCGCAGGCGGTTGCGCGGTTGCGCGATCTGGGTTTTTCCGATGTCCATGAACTGGAAGGCGGCCTCAAGGGGTGGCGCGATGCCGGGTACGAACTGTTCGAGGACGTCAATTCCTATTCCAAGGCGTTCGGCGAACTGGTTGAACATCGGCGCGGGACGCCTTCGTTGCCTGCCCACGATGTGCAGGCATTGATCGACGAGAAGGCGGATATCGCCATCCTCGATGCCCGTCGGTTCGAGGAATACGCGACGATGAGCATCCCCACCGGACGCAGCGTGCCGGGGGCCGAGCTCGTGCTTCGCGCACCCCGCGCGGCGCCGGACCCGGACACCACGATCATTGTCAACTGCGCCGGTCGCACGCGTTCGATCATCGGGGCACAATCGCTGATCAACGCAGGACTGCCGAACCGGGTGTTCGCTCTGCGCAACGGCACGATCGGCTGGACCCTTGCAGGCCAGCAGCTTGAGCATGGCAGGCAGGAATCCGTCGATCTTCCGATTGAGGTGGATGATGCCCGCGTGCGTGCCCGTGAAGTCGCCTACCGCGCCGGGGTGCGGCGGATTGATGCCGCCGGGCTGGCCGCGATCGAAGCGGAAACCCATCGCACGCTCTACCACTTCGATGTGCGCCAGCCGGATGCTTACGCAGCGGGGCACCTGCCGGGCTTCCGCAATGCGCCCGGCGGGCAACTGGTTCAGGAAACCGACCACTTCGCGCCGGTGCGCGGGGCCCGCATCGTCCTGGCCGACGACCTTGGCCCGAGGGCCGACATGACCGCATCCTGGCTCGCGCAGCTCGGCTGGGAAGTGCTCGTTCTGGAAATCGCGTTCCACGGTGATCCGGAAACCGGCACGGACGGAGGCCCGCCGCCGCGCGGTCCGGAAGGGCGATACAAGCGACCCTACGAAGGCACCGACAATCCGCAGGCCGCCATGCAGGCCTACCTCGACTGGGAATACGGTCTCGTCGCCCAACTGGCGCGCGATGGCACCCACGGCTTTTTCGTCATCTGATCCAATTTTACCGGGAGTTATTTCCATGACCGTCAAGTTCATCGGCTACATCGGCTTCAACGATACCTCCGAAATTCACAACGCCGCGCGCTCTCGCGTGCTGGACCGCGCTTATGTGGACGCGGCGGCGATCGAGCAGGAAAAGGGCGGCTTTGACCGCGTGTTGATCCCGTTCGGTTCAGCATCGCCGGAAAGCCAGATCGTCGCGGCCCATGCCGCTGCCATCACCAGCCGTCTGGGCTTTCTGGTGGCGCATCGGCCGGGGTTCACCCAGCCGACGCTTGCGGCGCGGCAGCTGGCCACGCTGGACCAGCTTTCCGGCGGCCGCGTGGCAGTCCACATCATCACCGGCGGCGCGGATGAGGAGATGGCGCGCGACGGCGACGTGAACACGCTCAAGTCCGAACGCTACCTGCGCAGCGACGAATATATCGAAGTGCTTCGCCGCGAATGGACCGAGGCAAAGCCCTTCGATCACTCGGGCCGCTTCTACGAAGCGCGCGGAGCATTCGCCGCCATCAAGCCGGACAATCTGCCGGTCTTCTTTGGCGGTTCTTCCCCCGAAGCCATCGAAGTGGCCGGGCGTCACGCGGACGTCTATGCTTTGTGGGGTGAAACGCTGGAGCAGGTGGGAGAAGCCGTGCGCACGGTGCGCCACGCCGCCGCCCGCCACGGTCGTGACCCGGGATTCTCGCTCTCCCTGCGGCCGGTCATCGCCGACACCGAGGAAGCGGCGTGGAAGAAGGCGGATGCCATCGTAGAACAAGTTCGCGCCAATCGCGAAGCGGCGGGTCTGCCCACATCCGGCCATCGCCCGCCCAACGCCGGTTCGCTGCGCCTGCTCGAAACCGCCAGGACGGGAAGGCGTGACAGCCGCCTGTGGACGGAGGTCGCGGCGCTTACCGGTGCGGCGGGTAATTCTACCGGCCTTGTCGGCACCCCCGAGCAGGTGGCCGATGCGATGCTTGAATACTACGATCTGGGCATCGACCATTTCCTGATCCGTGGCTTCGAGCCGTTGGCGGACGCCATCGACTACGGCCGCGACCTGATACCGCTGGTGCGCGAAAAGGTGGCCCAGCGCGACGAGCGCAACGTCGCTCTTGCAAGCTGATCGTCTCTCATCAACACATTGAGATAACTCACATTCCTATCAGTAACTCGCGATGGTTCGCTTCGGGTTCGTGAATAGACTGGGGACCATTCGCCATCCGCGAAAAATCCAGGAGGAAACAATGGCAACTTCCGCTACCACCTTCGATCTGTCTACTTCCGGTCTTGTGATCCGGCCCGTTCAACCATCGCACGGCGCCGAGATTGAGGGGGTGGACTTGTCCAAACCCCTGACCGACGAATTGCGCGAAGCGATCCGTGCCGCCGTGTTGCAATACAAGGTCGTCTTCTTCCGCGACCAGTCGCTGGACGATGCCAGCCAGGCTGCATTCGCCGCCAACTTCGGACCGCTCTACACGCATCCCACGACGCGCCACGACAAGGGCTCGGAAGCGGTCCACTCCATCGCCGCGAAGTACGATCGCGAATTTGAAAAGAAGCTGGGCCGCAAGCTTAAGGCGGGCGATGCCTATCACACCGATACCAGCTGGCGCTTGGTGCCGACGTGGGGCGCGGTGTTGCGCGACGTGAATTTGCCGGAAGTCGGCGGCGATACGATCTGGGTCGATGGCAACCTGGCCTATGAAACGCTGTCCGATGATCTGAAGCAACGGCTGGAAGGCAAGTACGTTACGCACAACTTCACGGATTCTCTGGAATTGGCGGGGCACGAATACCCCATCGTGTCGCACAAGGTGGTCCGCACTCACCGGGAGACCGGGCAGAAGATCCTGTGGGTCAACTTCCAACAGCAGCCGCAGATCCTGGGCATCGAACTGGCCGAGAGCCGCGAACTGCTGGATGAGATCCTGCGTCAGTACAAGCGGCCGGACGTGCAGGCGCGCTTTTCCTGGCGTCCGGGCACCGTCGCGTTCTGGGATAATCGCGCGGCGGTGCACTATGCAGTGCGCAATTATGGCGATTTCCCACGCGAGCTTCACCGTATTCTGATTGCCGACGAACCTTTGTGGACGGACCTCTGATTGATGATCAATAGACGCAGCCTGCTTGCAGGACTTGGTACTACCTTCACCCTGGCCGCTTGCGGCCGGGGTGCGGGCGCTGACGGCAACGTGCTGCGAGTCGGGAGCCAGAAGGGCGGCACGAAGTCGCTGATGCTGGCATCCGGCGCGCTGGACGGGGCACCCTTCAACGTCACCTGGTCGGAATTTCCGGCGGCGCAGAATCTGCTGGAAGCTATCGGTAGCGGCGCAGTCGATCTGGGGCTGGTCGGGGATGCGCCGTTCCAGTTCGCCTATCAGGCCGGAAGCCCGATCAAGGCAGTGGGCGCGCAAACGACCCAGCAACGTGAGCCGGGCGCCATCGCGCTCATCGTGCCCGGCGCCTCATCCATCCGCTATGCCAAGGGCCTGCGTGGCAAGCGCGTTGCCACCACGCGTGGGAGCGTGGGGCATTATCTGCTGCTACGGGCGATGCAATCGGCGGGGCTAGGCGAGAAAGACGTCAAGACCGTGTTCCTCTCACCCAGCGATGCCCGCGCGGCATTGCAGACCGGGGCTGTAGACGGCTGGTCCACCTGGCAACCCTATGTCGCCGCCGCGTTGGCCGAGGGCGATCGCATCGCTATCGACGGGAGGGAACTGACGCAAGGGTATGGCTTCGACATCGCTCACGAAAGCGCGATTGCGAACAAGAAGGCTTTGCTCGTCGATTTTCTGGGGCGGGAAGCGAAGGCGCTGGAATGGGCAAGTCAGCATGTGGATGCTTTCGCCAAAGTATTGGCGCAGGAAACCGGCTTGCCGCTGCCGATCGCTCGTGAATTTGCCGAGAGGGGCAAGCGGCTGCCCGTGCCGATCGATGATGGGCTTATTGCTCGGCAACGGGTGGTGCTCGACACCTTCCGCGCTTTTGGCGAAGTGAAGGGCGACCGACCAGTAAAGGACGCTTTCGCGAACCTTCCCGCCAAAACGTAACATTGATCGGCGCTCAATAGAGTGCCCGAGTCGATCAAGGAAAACTTGAGAACGGATAAGCTAATCCAATTTCTACTAATTAAGTAGACATGCCATCAGGGTCCCACGCTATCAGTATCAAGGGGCCGCTTTTCCGTGACCATTCTCAAGTCGTTTGCATTCCTGGCCGGTATATCGTTCCTGCCGCTGAACGTGGCCTATGCCGATGAAGCCCGGGCCGATAGCGCCGCCGATGCCGATGGCGGCGCTATCATCGTGACAGGCGCGCGCGGACAAACCCAGCGATCGGTAGCAGACAGTCCGGTGCCGGTGGACGTCATCAGTCCGGCCGAGCTGAAGTCCACCGGGCGCACCGGCCTGAAGGAAATCCTCGGCAATATCATTCCCTCGCTGACGATGCCGGCGCTGGGCGGAGGCGGCACTTCCGCCAGCGTTCGGCCCATTTCGATCCGGGGTCTGTCGGGCGATTACGTCCTGGTGCTGGTCAACGGCAAGCGGCGTCACACGACATCGCTGATCAACAACCTCTCGCGCATTTCGGGCGGCTCCACGCCCGTCGATATCGACCTCATCCCGACGAGCGGCGTGGGCCGTATCGAAGTACTGCGAGACGGGGCGGCGGCGCAATATGGGTCGGATGCGATATCCGGCGTCATCAACATCATTCTGGACGACACAAAGCAGGGCGGCGATCTGTCGATCACGGGCGGACAGCAGTACGCGGGTGGCGGTGAGTTGATCCAGCTTTCGGGGTCCTACGGAACGCCGATCGGCGATGGCGGGTTCGTGCGTTTCTCCGCCGAAGCGAAGTACCACGATCGCGCCAAGTCGGCGGCGGAACCCATTCCCAACGTCTACCCGCTGGTGAACGGGCAGCCTGATCCGCGTGAGGCAGACGTCGATCACGTCATCGCTGGTGGCTATGGCAGGTCCAATCGCGACAAGATCGTCAACACCGGATACAATGCGGAACTGCCGCTTGGTGATGACACCACGCTCTATTCGTTCTCCACACTTAGCTATCGTAACATCAAGGATGCTCGTGGCGCTTCGTTCGCAGCGCCTTATGGCTATGGCGGGCAGGTGAATGCACAAGGGTCTTCCGTCCTGCCGGAATTGTACCCTGCCGGTTTCCAAGCCTATCGCCGCCTCTGGGAATGGGACTATCAGGCCGCGGTGGGCCTTCGCGCCAGACTGGCGGATTGGGATATCGATCTCTCCACCAGCTACGGTCAGGACAACGTGAAACTCGGCGCGGAAAATACGCTCAATCCGTCACTGGGGCCGACCAGCAAGACCAGCTTTTTCATGGGGCGACAGAAGCAGGACCTGTGGGTCAACAATCTGGACGTCAGCCGCGAGTTCGAAGTTGGTTTCGCCAAGCCGCTCAACGTGGCGTTCGGCGTGGAGCATCGCTGGGAACGCTTTCGCAACATCGCCGGTGAGCCCGACAGCTACCGCGACGGCGGTTACGTCATTCCGGCGGATGGCACCCCGTTTGGCCAGCTATACGGTGGGCGTTCGCCGTCGCCGGGGCTGGTATCGTTTACCGGAACGTCGCCAGCCGACGAAACAAGCCTGAGCCGCAATAACGTGGCGGCGTACCTTGATGTCTCGACTGACGTGACACCGGGTTGGTTCGTCGGACTGGCCGGGCGGTTCGAGCATTACACGGATAGCGCGGGCGATGCGTTCGCCGCCAAGGCCTCCACCCGCCTTGAACTGGCGCCTGGACTGGCGCTGCGCGGCGGCGTCAACACCGGCTTCCGCGCGCCGTCACTGGCGCAGACCGGCTTTTCGACCACTCAGAACACGGTGACGGTGATCGGCGACGAGCGTGTGCTCACCACGTCGAAATTCCTGCCGGTAACCAGCGTCGCGGCGCTGGCACTTGGGGCGCGGCCGCTCAAACCCGAAAAATCGCTCAACTTCACAGCGGGGCTTACTTACGAAAGCGGGCCGCTGCGCATTACTATCGATGCCTATCAGATCCGCATTGACGACCGGATCGTAAAGACCGAGTTCCTTGGGAGCGCGGCGAATGGTGGAACTGCGATCCGCGATATCCTGCAAGCGAACGGCGTGGACAACGTCGACAGCGCGCAGTTCTTCACCAATGCCATCGACACCCGTACCCGCGGCATCGACGCCGTAGCCGAATACATTCTCGATACCGCATCGCTGGGCACCTTCCGGCTAAGCGGGGCCTATAGCTACAACAAGACCAAGATCCTGAGCGTAATCGACAATCCCCCGGAACTCAGCGCGCTAAACGTCACACTGTTCGGGCGGCAGGCCCAGCGCGATCTTGTGGTGGCGACCCCGCGTTCGAAGGTCGTGCTGACCAGCAACTGGTCATCCGGCCGGGCGAAAGCGCTGGTCCGGGCCACCCGCTTCGGCAAATACGTAGAGTCCAGCAATGTCGCCGCTTCGGATCGCACGTACGGCGCACGCTGGATCGCCGATGCTGAAATCGGCTATCAACTGACGGACGCGCTGGACTTGGCGATCGGCGCCAACAACCTGTTTGACACGCGCCCCGAAAAGAACGGCCTCATCGCGGCAGACGGTTCGGGTCTTTATGGCGGCTTCTCGCCGTATGGCCTGAACGGCGGCTTCTACTACGCGCGTGTCGGTTTCAAATTCTAGGCTGAAGCCCGCCATGGCAGGATGGTGGCAGGTGCCGGTGTTTCCTTCACGGGACGCCGGTTGAGTAAGCCTTCCACCACCCCATGCGTGCGCAGGTCATCGACGTCGACCGCCTGTTGACCATCGTTCAGCACCACCGGGGCTATACGCAAGGCGAAACGGCGTGACAGTCGCTGCATCGCCTCGGCCAGCGTGACCCTGCGCAAGCAAAGCAGGGCAAGGTCGATCAACCCGAATGCCTTGAAGACGGCCCAGGCATTGCCTGCAAAACGCCCGCCACCTCGGAACACTTCTGCGGCCCGTAACGCATCTGTGCCCGCTGCGGCATAGAGGTTGCAACTGGCATACGACGCATCGGAGAACTGGTGATGCGGGTGCGTCCAACCGGGATGTGCCGCTTCGACCACGTCACCGCGTGCCATCGCGATAGCGGCCTCAGCGGTTTCCAGGGCCTGCATCATGGCATCAATGGCTTCAACGGACAGCAGCGCATGGTCGGCGGTGGTGATCAGCAGGGGGCCGTCCCAGCCTTCGGCCGCTGCAAGGACGCTGTCCACCAGGTTGGGCTGTGCTTCCACCAGCTTGACGATGCCCCTACCGGGCAACTGGGAAAGAACATCGAACAGGCCATCGAATGCCTCGCGCTCAACCGACACCGCGAGGCTGCCGACGGCCGGGTGGCTCGCCGCCGTCTGCAGCACATGCGCAACCAACGGCCTTCCTGCGAGAGGGATCAGGCATCGGTGGGGCAGGCCGAACTGCCGGGCGAGCAAGTCCGTGCCTGTCTTGCCACCAGCCAGCACGATCATTCTAACCCTCGGTCCCATATACATCGTTCGGCCTGCTTTGCTCGGATGCTTAACGATCCGATGGAGGGTTAACGCCCCGGTGGGCAGCCGTTATCCCGGCGCGATGTGACGGCAGCGTGAAATCCCGAAAATGTTTTGCGTCTGCCTGCCGATGATTTTTTGTGTCGCGGCCCGCGCTGCCGTGCCAAACGTGGCGCTGATCACAACAGGGCGGGCAGCAGAGACATGGCAATCCAAACCGGGCCGCTAACCGAAAGAGCCGCGTCTGCCCGCGAACTGACGCTGCGCGCCATCGTCCTGGGCGGGGTGATCACGCTGCTTTTCACGGCGGCCAACGTCTATCTGGGGCTGAAAGTCGGGCTGACCTTTGCCACGTCGATCCCCGCCGCCGTCATCTCGATGGCGATCCTTCGCGGCTTCCGGGATTCCACGATCTGGGAAAACAACATCGTCCAGACCGTCGCGAGCGCGGCGGGAACGCTGGCGGCGATCATCTTCGTGTTGCCGGGGCTGGTGATGATCGGCTGGTGGCAGGGCTTTCCTTACTGGACCACCGCCGCAATTACCGGGACGGGAGGCATCCTGGGCGTGCTGTTCTCCGTTCCGCTGCGCCGTGCGCTGGTGGTGGATACGCCGCTGCCCTATCCGGAAGGACACGCCGCCGCCGAGGTGCTGCGCGTCGGATCGCAATCGCGTGAAGGGGCGGAAGAAAGCGCCAAGGGCCTTTCGGTGCTGGTCTGGAACGCGCTGGCGTCGGCTGGCTTTGCGATCCTGACCCAGACGCGCTTGGTGGTGGGCGAAGCAGCCGTATGGTTCCGGGCGGGGGCAGGGGCCACCGGCGTTTCGGGCGGGCTTTCGTTTGCCCTGCTCGGAGTTGGCCATCTGGTCGGCCTGTCTGTCGGCATGGCGATGTTCCTGGGTCTGGCCGTGGGATGGTGGGGCCTCTTGCCGATCCTGACGGCGCAAAATCCGCTGCCGGGCGGAACCGAGGCTTGGGCGACCGGCGTTTTCTCGGCCAACGTGCGCTTCTTTGGCGCAGGCGTCATCGGCGTGGCGGCGGTGTGGACACTGCTGCGGATCGCTGGCCCGGTGGTGGGCGGCATCCGCTCTGCCATGGCCGCAAGCCGGGCGCGCCATGCCGGGGAAGCCCTCACCATCGAAGAGCGTGACATACCGATCGCCGGGGTGCTGTTCGGATCGATCGCGATGCTGGTACCCATCGCGATCCTGCTCTGGAGCGTAATCGTTGGCGGCCCCCTTGAGGGGAGCGAAGTGGCGCTGATCGCGGGGGCGGTGGTGTTCGTGGTCGTGTTCGGGCTGATGATCGCCGCTGTGTGCGGATACATGGCGGGCCTGATCGGCGCCTCGAACTCGCCGGTTTCCGGTATCGGCATCCTGTCCGTCGTCGCCGCCGCGCTGATGCTGGTGGGGCTGTTTGGCCGGGAACAGGGTCCGGCCACAACCGAAGCGTTGGTCGCCTATGCGCTGATCGTGACGGGTATCGTATTTGGCGTGGCGACGATTTCAAACGACAATTTGCAGGACCTGAAGACCGGTCAGCTTGTCGGCGCAACGCCGTGGAAGCAGCAGGTTGCGCTGGTGATTGGTGTCATCTTCGGATCGCTGGTGATCCCCCCGGTCCTCGATCTGCTGAATACCGCGTTCGGATTTGCCGGAGCGCCCGGCGCAGGGCCGAACGCCCTGCCTGCTCCGCAGGCGGCGCTGATCTCGGCACTGGCGAAGGGGGTGCTGGGCGGCGATCTGAACTGGTCGATGATCGGCTGGGGCGCGGTGGCGGGGGTTATCTTCGTCATCCTTGATGAAGTGCTGGGCGCTGCAGGGCGTCTGCGCTTGCCGCCGCTGGGTGTGGGCATCGGGATCTACCTGCCCATGGCCGCAATCCTGCCGGTCGTCATCGGATCGGTCATCGGCCATTTCTACGAGCGTTGGGCGGATCGCCGCGCCGATCCCGAATTCGCGCGCCGGATGGGCGTGCTCACTGCGACCGGCCTGATCGTCGGTGAAAGCCTGTGGGGCGTCGGGTTTGCCGGGATCGTCGCGGCATCCGGCAGCGACACGCCGATCGTCTTGGCCGGTCCCGGCTTCGCGACTATCGCCCTGATTGGCGGCACCGCTCTTTTCGTGGCCTTGACCGCAATGCTCTATCGAAGAACGCGAAATCTCGTCAGCTGATCGGTCCGAGACACCGCAAACGACTTTCCCGCCTGTAGTAATGGAGTCGCTGGAAGCGAGCGCGGTCTTACGTGTTTGTAATATAGCTGCAATCCGCCAGCCAGTCAGCCGATGCTACCGCATCGACCTATCGGCCAGCGCCTCATTGCCAAATATATCGAGAATTGTTCATCCATTTTGGATGTATCAATACATATTTTAACCAATGAACTGAACTGGCCATTAGGCGTAATTTCATAAGTTGAACGATCGACTGACTAACAAGGGTTCAGGTTGACGATGCAAGATCTGATAGACATCGCGGCTGAGATGGATGCGATTATCACCCGGCTGGAAGTCCTGAAGCTGCATTTCGCGGCAGCTCACGTTCAGGCTGGCGTAGACGCTGTGCGGTCCATGGCGGACCAGAACATCGAGCTGAAGTCTTCGCCGCAAGGCATTTGACTGGCGCTTCAGCGGAACCATCCATTCTGGCATCCAGTGCCCATTCAAAACGATGGCTGCCATATGTCTGCGAAGGGAAGCGCGACACAGCACCGATCACGATGCTGGGCCAAGACTGCTTGAAGCATCTGTGGCAGTGGAGAATGTCTAAACTTTCCCACCAGAGGATGTGACACTTGGCACACCACCCCGAAGGGCTGTTTTTTGGCAGTTTTTGGGGATTGTATGGAGCCGAGCCGGAATCGAATTCCAGAATTTATCACATTCCTAATCAATAGGTTACATGGATTTGAAGTGCGGAAGGCCCCCGATCGTGCCCCCAAACGTACCATCAATTGGCGAAACAGCGGCTGGACGGTCTGCGGCAGCGCGCCGACGCACGCACGGCATGATCTTCGATGTTATCATAACCGATGCTAGCTTGTTCCGATATCAGCCGTGAGGTCAAACGAAGTGGCCGCCCCTTTCAGGGCGGCCTCGGTCACGGACTATGCTGCCTCCTTCAACTTATCCGGGTTGGCCAGTTGGTGCAGATAGGCAACGGCGCGTTCGGCATGGGCGGCGGCCTGGACAATGACGCGGGTGTCGTTTTGCAGCACCCTGATCCAGCTTGCGATATAGCTGGCATGATCGGGGCGCGGCTCAATACAAAGCCCCAGATCGGCGGCCAGGAAGGCAGCGCCTAGTTCCGCTACTAATTCCTCCCGTGCGTACCCTTCATCGCCCCATCTCTCCCGGCCAAAGCTGCGATCAAGGCGGCTCTTGTGCCGAGTCCAGTGCACGGTCTCATGGCCCCTAGTGGAATAATATCCGTGGGCATCATGGAAAGCTGCGAAGGGCGGTAGCTGGATGCGGTCGGCCGACGGGATGTAGTAAGCCCTGTCGCCGCCGTGGTTCACGGTCGCCGGGATGCTGGCAAAGAATGCCTCGGCAGCTTCGATGCGCTCTGCCTCCGGCGATGGTTCCGGCATAATATGGAATCGTTCCGGCAAGCCGTCGATCTGCGCCACGTTGAATACGGTATAGGTCTTCAGGAAACGGAAGCCCTGCTCCCGATCCTCGCCGCTGTCATCGTCATGCACGGTCCTGGTGCTGTCGCCATAATAGACCACGGTCGCACCATGCTCCCCCTTGCGCACTTGCGCGCCCAAGGCTTGCGCCTGCTTGTAGGTCATCCACCAAGGGCTGACGAAACCGGATGCCTGCGCCTCTATCCACAAAAGAAGAACGTTGATTCCACGGTAGGGCTGGCCGGTGGCGCGCGAGGGGCGAGCCTGCCCAGACCTGGCCATGTCGCCGCCGCTCCACGGTTTCAGCCAGGGGCGGGTGCCTTGCTCAAGTTCGGCCAACATGCGGTCGGTAATACGGCTGTGAGGGTCTTGCTTGCCGGTGGTCTGGGTCATTGCTGTTACTCCCTTCCAATCCGCGCAGCGGGTCATGCCGCGCATGACCCCTGCCGACCCGGCGAGGGGCGGAGAGAGTGGGGGCAAGGTCCGGTGCCGGGGGTGGTGCGGGCGCAGCGAAGCGAGCCACGGCCCCAAAGCGGCACCTTGCAGGGAGAGAGAGGCAGAGCCTCTTTCTCCCTCCAGAACTGGGGAAAGGTCGCGCCGCTGGCGGCGCTCAATCTCCAGCCTAGGAAGCCATTCTACAATCGATGCACAGAAGCCGTCCTGCGGCACCGTGCCAGGGCGCGCGTCATATGATATTCGACGCCACCGTAGCCGATGCCGACCTGCTCGGAGATCTCCGCATAGGTCATGCATTTCAGCCGGTGCATCAGGAAGATGCGGCGGGTCTTGCGCGGCATGGCCAGCAGTGTCCGTCGATAGACCCTCCGGACGTCTCCCTCCTCGATTCTCCAGGTCTGCTCGGGAGGCGCCGGTGCATCCCGACCCTCGTCGATGGGACAGGTGACGATGTGTGCCGACGCCTTGCGACGCGCACGGCTGATTAGAAGGTTGCGCGCGCATCGGGTGAGATAGGCCACCGGATTCTCTATTTGTTCGACAACGCCCGCAGCGAAAAGCTTTGTGAAAACTTCCTGCGCGAGGTCGGGGGCATCCTCCCCTCCCACGCGCTTTCGGAAGAAACGCAGAACCCGTGCATATTCAGCCCGGTAAAGTGCCTCGAACGCGACTGTGGAATGAAAGGGGGTCATCGCCTTGCCCCCCGACGTTCGCGTTCATTCAGGGGTGCGTCGCGCGAAGCGCGGTAGAGCGTGATGCCCGCCTCGATGCGGTCGAGGATGAAGGTATCGCGCTCGATCCTGGCGATGCGGATGTCGGCCTTGGAATAGATATCGAGATCGACCGCGCACCGATTGCCCAGTTCGCCGTCGATGACATCGCGCACCCGCTGCCAGCAGCGGTCGTCCTTGAAGGTGGGATGGTTGACGACGATCCAGAATTCGTAATCCGAGAACTGGATCGTATGCCGATCCTCGTACCATGAGCGGCGCGCATAGGGACCGATCAGGATGATCCGCCTGATCTTCCCCGGTTGGGGTGCCTGGACCTTTTCGGGCTCGAAGCAGGCGCGAATGATACGCACGATGCGTTCGATCTCATTCTGTTTGCGTCGGACCAAATGATTGACGCGCGCCATCACCACTTCGCGCGCGTAAACGTCAGTAGGGAGTGTCATTTGTAGCTCGCACACCAGCGGTCCGCGCGCTCGGGCGCGGATGGTGCAAGCGGTGTCCGCTGTGCGCCGCCATCGCGGCTTCCAGCAACTGCCCGACGTTAATGGCCGGACCTACATGATGCCTGGCAGGGTTATCCCGGAGATGGCCGCCAGTCCTTCCATCCCGTGCCGCCGAATATGCCAGACTGGAGGAATCCGGGCAAGCTGTCTGGCGGGATCGCTATTTACCAGCGACTGCGCTTTCCAGTTCGGCAATCCGTTCCGAACAGACCTGATGGACGACGCGGCCCAGTTCCTCGACGCGTTCACCGAGCCACGCCAGTTCTTCGGCGCTGATCCGGTAGTGCCGGGAATAGCGGGCCTTGGTGTAGGCTTCCTTCAGCTTCTGGAACATGGCGCGTTCGCGGCGCGTGGTTTCTGGCCAGATTCCGTAGAGGCGGCGATCCAGCCCTTCGGCCAGCGACCGGAGGAACGCGATGTTGTGGTTGTGGGGCGCGTAGAAGGTCAGGGTGAGGAGCAGGCCCTGATATAGACCTTCAACAGCTTGATGCAGATTGAAAGCGGCCTTCTTCCAGCTGCGTCGCTCCATACAAAATTTATAGATCTCGAGTTGCTCTGCCGCGCTGGCGACATGCTCTTCGAAATACTCTCTCGCCGTCGTCAGCGCCTGCTGGGGTGTCTTTGGCTTGGGCGTCGCCAGTTCGCTACCGTCCGTCTCGTAGAGCGCAATCCCGTCTTTGGCGACTTCCATGAAGAAGACGCGGCCATGGGCGAGGCCGTCATTCACCTCGTGCAGCGAATGGACAATGAAATTGACCGGCGTACGCAACGTCTTCTCGATCGTGTAGGCGCGGATCAGCCGCTCCTCAGCCTTCGCCCAGTAAGCCGCCCGATCAGTCAGTTCCTTCTGGCTGACAATGATGAGGATATCGTAGTCGGACTTGTACTGGTTCGCCGACAACGGCGCATCCACCCAGTCACCCCGCGCATGGCTGCCAAAGAGGACAACCTTCAGGACGCGCGCGCCCTTCCGGGGGCCGGTGGCATTCTCTATGGCACCGCGAAACTCTTCGAAAATGACCTCGACGATGCGCTCAAGCTCGCGCTGCTTTGCCGCAGGAAGGTGATCGATATCGGTGCGCATTGCCGGGATTCTTTCGGCATTCGCCGTTGTTTGGCAAGCGCAATCGTTGCAAGGCTATGGCTTAATGATCAAGCCGTTCGAAACCCCTTGTCCGCAGTCCATTCATCGGGACGGCGGAGTATGAACGACTGGAGCTAAGAAATTCCTGACGTTCGCGCGCGAACTGTCGAACGGAAGCTCTTGTCAGAAGCCGACTTTCACCGTTCGCCCGGCGTCATCCCGACGGACACAACCTGACCTATCAGACGAGTACCACACTTCTTAATTAGCAAGCCCATCAGAGCAATGCATCGGTTCCTTTGCGTTTGGCAAGTCGACCTAATCTCTGGCTTGCCGGAAATGTAAGGCAATGAAGCAAAGGTAATTTGCGATACCTCCAGCGCGAGATCATGGCTGCCAGTCTGTCATCTGCAGCACATTCCCACCAAGGCTCTGAAACGCGCGCTGGCGGCAGGAGAAGACGATGATCTGCTGCTCACGGGCCTGCCGATGAAGCGCGTCGAACATGCGCTCGATCCGGTCATCGTCCGAATAGACGAGCGCGTCGTCGAGGATCACCGGTGCGGGTCGGCCGTCGCGCGCGAGCAGACGCGCAAAGGCAAGGCGCGTGAGGACCGACAATTGCTCGCGCATGCCGCCACTGAGGCGATCAACATCTTCCTGCAGCCCAGCGCGCACGATAGTCTGCGGTAGCAGCGTTTTATCGTCGAAAGTGATAGTGACATCGTCGAAGAGTAGGCCGAGCAGCGGGCGCAATTCGCTCATGACTGGCTTGAGATAGAGATCACGCGCACCTGAACGCGCTGCCTCCAGTGCCTGCGTTAACCGCGTCAGCACGGCGACTTCCCGTTCGAATGCAGAAACACGAGCTTCTGCAGCGGATAAGGCATCGGCCGTCTCTCGCCACGCCTCCTCCACCGCCTCGTCAGATCGCGCAGTGATGCGGGCGTTCAACCCGGCGATAGTCTCGCGCAACTGCTGGATTTCAGTTGCTGCCGCCTGCTCGACGGACCGCACCCGGCGCAGCGTCGCATCAGCCGCGTCCAGATCGAGCGCTTCGGCGCTCCGCTCCTCAAAATTTCGCTGGGCATCCGCCAGCGCGGCATCGCGTTTGGCGAGACGCGCCGCCAGACCTTGCCCCTTGGCTTCTCGTTCATCGACGGGGCCAAGGATTGCAACGACCTGCTCGTCACGTGTCTGTAACCGGGCGAGCACGGTCTCAGCCTTGATAAATGCCTCGTCGGCCTGTGCTCGGGCAGGTTCGGCTGTCCGTATGGTTTGCGCCGCCTCGCGTCGCCGCTGTTCTGCAACGTCACGGGCGGCGCGTGTTTCATCCGGATCGGCCTTCAACTCGACCGGCGAGGTATCCACGCCGGCCAAAGCTGCCACCGTCTCGCGCAACGCCTCCAGCCCGTCGGGTGCGATGATCTTGAGTTGTGCCTTGGCCTCGTTGGCCTGCGCCTCGACCGATTGGGCATGGACCTGCTGGGCGCGTGCCGCCGCCAAATCTGGCACCCCCATTGAGGCGAGTAAGGTCCGTCTCTGCGCTTCCGCTGCTGCGAGCCGACCATCATCGTCGGCGGCGTTGGAGCGTAGCGTGATCGTGCCGATACCCGGCGCGATGAGCTGAGCGCGGCTGTTATAGCCGCGCTCCTCACCATCGCCGAGCGTCGTGTCGCCCATCGTTACACGTGCGCCAACGGGCGAATCATAAGCGACCGTCACAGTTGGCCGCGCGGCGTCCTGCACCGCACGAATGCGGGCGATCTCGATATCCAGATCTGCAAGTTCATCGACAGCGCCGTCAGGCAGCCGGATCCCGGCGAGTTGCGCCTCGCTGGTTTCGATCGTGCCGCGCACCGCCTCGGCACCCTGCAGCCGTTCCTCCCACTCCGCACGTCGCTCAGCCGCATCCCGCGCTTTGATCGCCGCATCAAGAATGGCGAGCAGTTCGCGTGCCGCCTTCTCATCCGCCTCGGCTGCTTCGATCTCAGCCTGCGCATCGGCTATCGTCTCGCCAGTCAAGCGTCGACGTGCGACTGCCTCGTCACGGCGGCGATTGGCTTCGCGGCTTTCCTCCGCCAACTGTCGCGCTTCGGCCAGCGCCTCCTCGAATTGCCGATGGTCGCGCAAAGCGGTGTCGCGCTGTTCTCGCGCAAGATCGAGTTCGGCCTGCGCTGCCTTCAGCCGCTCGGCCTGTGCGCGGGCAGCATCGAAGGCGACTTCGGCGGCGTCCACCGCCTGTTTGCGGGCATCGCGCGCATCGGGACTTTCCAGCTCGGCTAGCCGGCGCTGAGAAGTTCCCCGCTGATCGAGTGCTTCGCGCAGGTTGGTCACTTCACCGGCTAGCCGCTGCTCCTCTGCCGCCAGCCGGTCGCGTAAATCGATCGCGGCGGCATAGCGGCCACCAGCTTTTGGGCGTCCTGTTGCGGTGACAAGTTCCCCCGCAGCCTCCCCGGTAGCGGCCATAATCTCGGCCATACGCCGGCCACCGGTCATAGCTTCGACTTCACCCTGCACCGATTCAAGCAGGCTGGTGCGAACCTGCAGGTCGTTATCTTCGTCTTTCTTGTTGCGTGGCTCTATACCGGTAAGCCCCTGACGCACCCACAGCAGCCCTGCCGGCCCACCGGCACCGCCGTGGATGAGCTTCCCGATAAAGTTCTCTGCCTCGTCCGCCTGTGCAATCAGACGCCCGGACGCGAGATCCACGACCTTCGCGAACTTCCCCGCATAATACTGCTTGGTGATCCGATAATGGGCATCGTCGACAACGATATCCGCCTCGATCAGCGGATTGCCGCCGCTATAGGGGCGCAAGGCACGGACCCCGCCGGCCGTGCTGGAATGCGGCTGGAAGAATAGTCCGTGCAACGCCTCGAAGCTGGTCGATTTGCCGAACTCGTTGGCGGCGCACAACACGTTGACGCCGTCGCCGATCCCTTCGATCGCAACGCCGCGCCCGGCGAACCGCTTGACGTTGTGAAAACGGAGTGCTGCGACCTTCACTGCGACACCTTCTCGACATAGCCGTAAAGACGCCCCAGCGCGGCAATGGCAATCGCCCGTTCAGCGGCCGAGCGGCCTGCATCCTCGTTTTCGGCGAGCAGGGCGTCAGCGGCGTCTCTCAGGGCACCTGCGCGATCGATCCGGTCAAGGTCGCCGATGTCGCATTCGGTCGCCAGTCCGGTCTCGTCGAGGTCGAGCCATGCGAAATCAGGGGCGGCGCGCTCGATTCCGGCTGTCAGCGCGGTGCGCGTGGCAAGGCCGGTGCGGCCGGTGGCAACGATCCGGGCCAACGTCTGTCGGCGATCCCGCAGATCGGGTAGCAGCGCCTCAAGTGCCGCGCCGGGATCTTCTTCCGCCAATATGTGGAGGTCCAGGGTGCGCCAGGCAAAGCTCCCGGTAGGAACTGAAGTTACTGAAGGCATCGCGCCGACCCCAGCAATATCTACCAGCAACGCTGTGCCGGATCGATCATGCTTGAATCGATCCTGCTCGGGAGAGCCGCTATAGTGGGTGCGGGGATCGACCTGGATCGCGCCATGCCAGTCGCCCAGCGCGAGATAGTCTAGCCCGGCGCGGCGCGCACGATCCGGGGGGATGACTTCAGCGCTGACAGCCTCTTCGGAAAAGCTCTGAATCGCGCCATGGGCAAGGCCAATGCGGATTGCGCCATCGGCGGTGGCTGCGCCATCCATCCACTCGCTGAGATCGCGACCCGGCCGCCTTGTCGTGCAGGGAGCGGGCAGGAGGATCGCGCCGCCCGTCAGCTCGATCGGTTCTGCGAGTGTCGCCAGCACAACATTGTCCGGTGCCTCCCTAGCCAGCAGCGTCCATAATTCAGTCGCCTGCAGGGAATCATGGTTGCCCGGCAGGATTACCCAGCGGACAGGCGCGTGATGCGCCATCTCGGTCAGCGCCTGTCTCCGGACATCGGCAGCGGGCGTTTCGGTGTCGAATGTGTCGCCGGCCAGCAGGATCGTGTCCACGCCGTTCAGTCGCGCCTGTTCGGCCAGCTTGCCGAGCACCGCGTGGCGGGCCTCACGCAGGCGACCGGGAAGGTCGCCGGAAAAGTTTCCGAAGCGCTTGCCTAGATGCAGGTCGCTTGAGTGGATGAAGCGCGCCATGCTCATTCCTCTCCAGGCATGGCGGAAGTGTTCGGCACGGCCGCGTCTCTGCCACGCCCGCGCGCGATCGCCTCGTCTAGCCGGGTGCGAGATCCGGCTGCCAGGCGCTCGACCCCTAGCATCCGGGCCAACTCGCGTGCAGGATCTGGCTCCTCGAGCAGGTCCGGATTATCCCGGACGACCGCCGACAGTTCTGCGAGTGGAATATCCGGGATCGCACGGCGCGCTTCATCGTCATGAGGAGGGCGATAGGGATGGAAATCCGCGACGGCGCCAGTCCTCCAGATGAACTCGCCGCTCGATTCCTGGGTCCGATCATATTCGCGCAGGTGCATGTCGATCCGCTCGCGAATCTTACCGCCCGTGCGCAGCCAGCCGTGCGCGCGGGCGACGCGCTGGCATAATATATCGGTGCGCAGTGGGCTCTCAGTTTCGATCACGGCGGCAATCATCGCGCGCAACGAATCCCGATAGGCGAAATCGAAAAAATGATCCGGATTGGCTGCAAACCTCGTCAGATCGGTGATGCGATAACGGTCGCCCAGAACATCTGATATGACAGGGGCGGGAACCTGGGTCGCTTCGGTAATCCTGACCGGCATGACCGGGGCAGAAATCTCTGCCGACACCAGCTCGATCTCGATCGGCATGGGCGCGGGGGCTACCTCCTCGATGTGCGCCGCCGCCTCGTCGTCGCGGATTTCCTCAATCCCCTCGACCTCATGCCCCATGTCCCAGTGTGCAGTGACGCTACTGGCTGGTTCCGCCGCACGGCTTGTCTCCAGCAGCCCTTCCAGCGCCGCATGCAGCCGATCCGCGCAACCGGTGGCATCATACCACCAGTCGGTCGACCAGACGCGGAGCATGTTCCAACCGAGGCCTGTCAGAACCTGTTCGCGCACTTTGTCGCGATCACGTGCGGTCGCTGCGCTGTGATAGGATGCGCCATCACATTCGACACCGGCGAGATACGCGCCGGGCAGGTCCGGATGCCGAACGCCCAGGTCGATCCGAAAGCCCGAGATGCCGACCTGCGGCACGACCTGCCATCCTCGTTGCTCGAGCTGTGCGGCCACTGCCTCCTCGAAGGGTGACTCGAAGCCGCCCAGCGAACCTGTGCTCTGCGCTGGCAGTGCGATCGCGCCGCGCTCCGCATAGTCGAGGAAGGTCTTGAGGTGATGCACCGCCAGCGCCTTGGTGCGCCTCGGATCGATCTGGTCGGCGGTGAAGCCTGAAAAGACGATCAGTTCCTGCCTTGCACGCGTGACGGCGACGTTCAGCCGCCGCTCGCCGCCATCGCGGTTGAGCGCGCCGAAGTCCATCGTCAACTTGCCTGCCGCATCCTTCCAGAAAGTAATGGAGAACAGGATGACGTCGCGCTCGTCGCCTTGGACATTCTCCAGGTTCTTGACGATGGTCGCCTCGACCCGCTCATCTGCAAAGAACCATTCGAGTGCAGGTTCATCACGCCGGGCGACATCCAGCAGGTCGAGGATCAGCGACTGCTGCTGCGCATTGAAGGTGATGATGCCGAGTGTCGGTCGGCTCTTTTCGGGGAGTTCCAACCATCCGCGCATGCGGGCAACCGCCTCGTCCGCGACAGCCTGCGCTTCGATCCGGTTGGTCCGGCTCTTGCCACGATCATAGACGCCATTCGGCACCTTGCGCAGACGCACCGCGCGGTCGTCCACCTGTGGCGACGGGAAGGTGACGAGCCGGTTCTGATAATAATGGCTATTGGAGAAGGCGATCAGGGACTCGCTACGGCTGCGATAATGCCAGCGCAGGTCGCGAACCGGGATGCCCGACGCCTTCGCCTCGTCGAGGATGCTCTCCATGTCTCGCTCATGGTCGGCGACATCCTCTTCATCGTCGTTGCTGCCGAAAAAGTTGGTCGGCGGCAGCTGCTTGGGATCACCGACGATGATCGTCTGGCGTCCGCGCGCGATCGCGCCGACAGCATCCCACGTCGTGATCTGTGAGGCCTCGTCGAAGATGACGACATCGAACAAGGCTTGATTGGGCGGCAGATATTGCGCGATCGACAGCGGTGACATCAGCATGCATGGGGCAAGCTTGGAGAAAGTCTCTGGCATCTTGCCGATCATGTCGCGGATCGACTGGCTCGGACGCTGCAACTCCATCTGATAGCGCAGCAGGCCCAGTTCGGAATTTCGCGGCACGCTTTGCACCGGAGGCAGGTTGTGTGCGAGCGCGCCGATCACACGGCCCGTGGCATGGGTGCGGACCAGATCGTCGATCTCGCGAAATTCGGCGATAGCATTTTCATGCTGGAAGCGTCGGAAATCCCGGAGCACCGGGTCGCTGTCCAATAGCGTGGGCAGCCACCAGCGGGCATAGCCCAGCCGGAACGCCTTGCGGGCGCCATCCGCAGCCACAGTTCCAGCCTCAATCTGCTCGACCAGCGCGCCAAGCCCGGAAGCGATCGCCCGGTTGCGGATGCGGCACCAGGCTGACCAATCGCGCAGCAAGTGACGCGCATCCACAAGTGCCATGAGCGATGCCGAGAGGGTAGCTAGAGCGTCCGGCGTGGCCTCGAGCACAATGTCGCGTCGCGCGGCTTTAGCAAAGCGGCTCCGCGCATCGTCAAAGCCCTGCCGCGCCGCCAGCAGCTTGGCGCCTGCCTGCCAGAGGCGATCACCTTGATCGCGTTCGCGCAAGGCTTCAGCGATCCGCTGGGTGGCGGCCTCCACCGCGCCTGGATCGCGACCATCGAGACGCAGCGCCGCGCGCAATCGTGCTGCATGATCGAGGATGTCAGCAATAGCGGCCAGATCTGTATCGAGGCCAGCCAACGGAAGCGACCGGCCGGCCAATGGTGTCGCGTCGATCTCCGCCAATTGCTCCTTCATAATGCGAAGCTGCGGCAGGTCGCTTTCAGGGCCGGCCGTACCACCACTGGCATAGCTCTGGAGCAGGTGCGTCACCTTGCGCTTGCCGAGAGCTGAAAACGGCCAGAGGGAGGCATTCGCTTCGCGCCATTGGCGATCGAGTGCCTCGGTTTCTATCGCCCGCACACCGTCAAGCGGATAGGATGCGGCGAGTTGCCTTTCGGCATCCCGATATTTGCCGATCGCGGCGGTCAACGCGGCCAGATCGCTCGCCGATCGCGCGAATCCGGGATCAAATGCGATTGAAATATCGCGGTCGCGACCAGCCTCCATCGCTTCAGCCAGTCCGGCGAATGTCGCAATCTCGGTGCTCGCCGGCTGATTGCCGCCGCCGAGTCCCATAGTGCCACGCAAGGCATCAAGGGCACCAGCCAGCAGGTCGGCGGCGTTGCGCAGCGACTGCGCAGCTGCGATCAGTTCATCTTGCCCCGTTGCTCCGGTCTCTTCGATATCGACCAGATTCAGCGCTGGCCGTCGTTCGACGGACGCGAAGACCAGACCCAACTCTCCCGCCAGTTCTTCCAGGCTCGCCAATGCCTGCGCGTCGTGCATCTGCCCACGCGGCCATCCAAGCTCCGGGGCCGGGGCACCAGCCTCGCGCAAAGCGACGCCCAGTGCGAGATAGGGCGTCCAGCCATTGGGCGAAGACCTGTGCAATGCTTCCACATAGGCGTTGAGCGTATCACGGCGCAGCTTCAGCCGCTCGTTGACGGCAATCCATTCCGCAGGATCGACCCGTTCGCCATGCTCCCATGCCGCCCTAAGCTGCGCCAGGAAATGGCGCCGGTCGGCCTTGCTGGAATGTAGCTCGATACACTGGTCGCCCAGCCCATGTTCGCGCAGTCGGCGATAGACGACGTCGAGGGCGGCCGTCTTTTCCGCCACGAACAGCACGGTCTTCCCAACGGCCAGGCAATTGGCGATCATGTTCGCGATGGTCTGGCTCTTGCCTGTGCCCGGCGGTCCCACGATTACGAAATCGCGCCCCTCCGCAGCAGCCAGGCTGGCGGCGGTCTGGGAAGAGTCTGACGGCAACAGGCTGATGATGTCTGCCGGCGCGTAGACGCGATCAAGGTCACGTTCGTCGCGGATCGCGGGCTGGCCGTCATCCCCACCGAATGGCTTGTCCGGCGTGTCGATGAGGTGACGAGCGACCCGGTTTTCGCGCAAAGCCTCGGTGCGCTCGACCAGATCTTTCCACATGAGGAACTTGGCGAAGCTGAACGTTGACAGCGCGGTGTCGTCGACAACCTCCATGCCGGGAACGTCTCGCACCGCCTGACGCATCATCGCCAGCACGCGAGGCACATCGACGCCACTGTCGTCGAGCGGCAGATCTCCGCCGAACTGGGGCAAGCTTAGGTCGAAATCGCGTTCCAGAAACTGCAGGAGCGTCGCGTTGAAGCGCGGCTCATCTTCATGGAAACGCAGGCGGAAGGGGGCGCTCGCGCTACGTCGCTCCAGCTTGACTGGAACCAGCAACAACGGTGCGCGATAGCTGCGTTCGTCCTCCGGCTTCTTCTTCCAGCGCAGAAAGCCGACCGCCAGGAACAGGGTGTTGGCGCCGCCCTCGGCGAAATCGTTGCGCACCTGCCGATATAGGTCGATCAATCTTGCTTCGAGCTGGGGCGCGTCCAGCGGCGACGGCAACTCGTCCCGTTGAAGGGCTTCGGCCGCGAAACCGCGCTGTAGATCGCGGCCATGCACCTCGCGATATAGAGCCGCGTCACGTTCCCCTAAGGGATTCTGCTGTGGCAATGACACAATCTGAATGGCAGCGCCGTCCGCCAGCCTGTCTTCGAGATAGGCGACATCAGTGCACAGGAATGGGATGGTCTTCTTCGATTCCGGGAAGTTCAACAGCCGATTGCGAAGCGTCAGGTCGAGCAGTTTCTTCTGCCAGCGGTCGATACGGCCGGCGGCAGTCGTCGGCTTCTCTTCGACCTGAAGGTCGGGCAGTTCATTGAAGGATGGGGCAGTAGGTAGCGACAGTGCTGCAACCACCGCGCCTTCGTCTTCCCCAGAAGCGTCATGTCGCGATGCTTCATGGGAGGCGAGCGGAGTGATACCGCCGCTCCGCGCACGCCGCACGTCGATGGCCGCGACGAAGGCGTGCGCTTCCTCCTCGCTCATGCGATGGTCGAGAGCGCGCTGTGCCACGTCCAGCGCCATCGCCGGACGATGGGTGACGCCGGTCGTCTCGAACACGATCAGTTCGCGCGATGCCAGCGCCTTGCGAACCTCCATCTGGTCGGTCTCGATCGTGTTGCCCAAGGTCCGCTTCGTCAGCCAGACGCCCACGGCTGCATGGCCATGGAATATCAGGATCACAGGATACAAGCCGGCCCCTTCCAGGGCCGCCGCGATCAGAAGGGTCGTATCCAGGCAGGTGCCTAGCCGCTCTTCCGCAATCGTGGCGGGCCGTCGGACCTTTTGCCCGCGATCCTCGAAGCTAGCCGGCGGCTCGGCATAATGGATCGCCATCGCAGCAACGGCTGAATAGATCGCTGCGGCGAGCAGATAGCTGCGCTGCGGATCGGCCGACTGATAGCCGTCCAGCCCGCTGGGATGCCCATGTTCGGCCAGCCGGTCGGCTGCGCTGCGCAGGATGCGGGCGACGGCGGGGTCATTGGGCATCACGAACGCAGGCAACAGTTGTGCCATGTCGGCGACGCCACCCCATTCGTCGCGGGCGAGCAGGCGGACAGGAAAGCGCTGCTCGTCGAGTACCGTATCACCAGCCGACAGTCGCAGGGTGATCTCGCCGCGTTCGGCTTCGTTCAATCCGGCTAGATAGTCAGCGTCAAGATCGACCTTGCGATCGCCCAGCGGGAGGTTGTCGCCCGGTATAAGCCGATCGATTGTCCAGGATTTGGCGCGTAGAAACGCTGGCGATGAGGTGAGATCGACGCGAATATTTTCGTGATGGCGTCCGTCGGCATTTTCTATCTGGATGGATCGGACGACGGGTATCGCATTCTGGTAGGAGGCATAGGTGAAGCTACCGGCAATGTCTGCGGCGATTGTCGGATCCTTCACGCTTATGCTGGAGGGGTTAACTGCCGTGAAATCCTGATCATTAGAATCGTGCATGAAGTCCCCCGTCCAGACGGGAGGCTAGCCAAGCCCGCTCGCCAAAAAAAGATAAAATCAAGGCCTATACGCCGCTATTGGAGAGGGGGCTGTCCTCCAACGATATTGCACAGGCTATCTGACCCCAATCATATCGGCAACCTTAACCGCATAACGGTCCGTCATACCCGACACAAAGTCGGTCAGGCCGTGGACGGCGTCATAGGGGTTTTTAAGCGAGGAGAGCGGAAGCCCAAGCGCACGGGCGACCTGGAGATGATAGCCGCTAACCTTATCCGCGTCCCAATCAACGCTCCCCAGGTCATCGAACAGAGGCAGGAGGCCATCAAGGATTTTGTAGATGATGTTACGGCCGTATACTTCGAGCTCAGTCTTGCGACGGGCTTTGAAGATGCGGTTTTTCGCGACACCCTTAATCGCTTTGAAGGGATCGTTCACACTTGCCGCGTCAATCAGAGAAATTGGAAATGTTCCGGCCATGATGGCCACATAATTCTCTTTGAAGGCCTCGACGCAAGACGCGATGGCGCCGCGGATCGCCAGCGCACGATGGCGAGAAACGGTATCTGCCTCGCTCTGTTCTGGGTACGCTTTGTTCGAACTCTTAATTAGCCCCTTAAGCAGATCGATAACGAGCTCAGCTTCGAGATCGCCACTAAGATACGCGTCTTCCAGATCCATCACATTGTAGCATACGTCGTCCGCTGCCTCCATGAGGTAGGCCAGCGGATGGCGGGCCCACCAATAACCAAGCAGGTTCAGTTTCGGACCCCGCACGTCGTGAGACGGTAGACCCAATTCTCCCGCGATCGCGGAGAAAGCGGCGACATCATTTTCAAACACACCATATTTCTTGACGCCGATATAGGGCAGACCATCCACTAACGCGTCGCCAGCATGGGCCCTTACGAACGCCGACACCGGATATTTGGTGAACGCCCCGAGCGACCCGAGTGTCAAGCGCAGACCACCGTCATCCCGATACATCTCAGTTCTAGCTAGGATTCGAAAGCCCTGCGCATTGCCTTCGAACGCTTCAAACTCGGCGCGCTTCCGATCGTCAATATCGGAGAGGATGCCACGATCGTCCGCAAATTTCGCCCTAAACCAAGACGCGATCGCGGTCTCGCCGGAATGACCGAAAGGCGGATTGCCGATGTCGTGTGCCATACAGGCAGTCTGCACAAGACCAGCAATCACATCGACTTGTTCCCCCGGGATTTCGCCACTTTCTTCAAGCCACGCACCGACCTCGACACCGAGCGAACGTCCAACGCTCGCAACCTCAAGGCTATGAATCAGACGATGATGAATGTGATCATTGTCGTAGAGCGGGTGCACCTGCGTCTTGTTAGCTAGTCGACGAAACGGGGGAGAAAAAAGAATGCGATCGATATCCTGCGCATAAGCAGGGCGGTGTTTCTGTTGAATGTAACCTGCATCGTTCAGGCGCTCGAGCTTGAGCAGTTTACTCCATTCCATCCGAAGTGCATCCTGTCTGTCTCATACTGACGCCTGCTATCAGCATACCGGCTCATAGCTGCTCTGACCTCTATATTTTGCGCTAGAACCCTACAAGATCGTGCCCCTGTGCACCCCTTCACTTCGATCAAACTAATCGGTAGCTTTCGTCAAGACTAGACCTTGAAATCGGCGCTCATCCGTTCAGGTTGCCCAAATACGCAACGGACCAATGTCACGTGCTGGCCTGATCCCGCTGCTTATCGGCAAACTGCTTCGCCCAACATAGGCCATCCACCAGTTCCATCTGCGAGATCGTCGAGCAGGGAATTTCGAGCAGCCTGGGGTTGGCGAAGATCACGGCGAGACAGCGAGCCCGGCTGATCGCGACGTTCAGGCGGTTGCGGCTATAGAGAAATTCGATGTTCCGGGGGAGATCGTCGCCTGATGAAGTGGCCATCGAGATCAGCACGATAGGCGCTTCTTGGCCCTGAAACTTGTCGACCGTTCCAACCCGTGCGCCATCGGGCAGCGTGCGCCGCAGCAGTTCGACCTGCATGTTATAAGGTGACACGACCAATATGTCCTTGGTGCCGATCTCATGGCGTTCACCGTGCCGATCGGTCCAGCTAGCCCCGATTAAGGCACGGTAGGTGATCGCGAGCCGTTCGGCTTCCTCGGGCGAGCGCTGCGTGCGACCGTTATGGGCGACTTCGACGAAACGCAGGCCGGTGGCGGCCAATGCCGCCGGATCCGCTGTAGCATTCACATCGATACGTTGTCCGGCAGTGCTCACCTCGGCCTGAAGGCGCCCATCATAGACAGCGTCAGAGATGAACGCGCAGAGGTCGGAATGCATGCGGCGGGAGACGGGCAGAAATACGCCTTGGTCTGCTGGCACCGTAGCATGCCCTTCAAGGAGATGCTCGAGGGCCGATCGGCCACTGCCACCCGGATGCGTGCCCTTGATCGGCTGCGACAATTGCATCTGATCGCCGACCAGCACCATATTGCGCGCTGCGGTTCCCATCGCGATGACATTGGCGAGGCTGACCTGACCGGCCTCATCGATGAACAGATAATCGAGTGCTCCGTCGAGATCCTCGCGAGCGAAAAGCCAGGCCGTACCGGCAACGAGTTGGTGATGCGGCGACACACCGCTTCCGCTGCCGCCAATGACATCGTCGATCCAGCCGTCCGAGCCGAGGATCTGATCCTCGCGCGATGATTTCTTCATGCCGCGATAGTGCAGACCTTTCGCCGCCGTCTTTGCTTCGACATCCTTGAGCAGATTGTTGATAGCCTTGTGCGAGTTGGAAGCCACGCCGATGCGCTTGCCTGCAGCGAGCAGTGCGACGATCGCTTCCGCCGACGTGTAGGTCTTACCGGCGCCCGGAGGGCCTTGAACGAGCAGATAGCTGTCGTCGAGCAAGCTTAGCGCCTCAATCGCGCCATCGGTTGCGTCCATGCCTTCCGGCACGATCGCCTGTCCCGATGCGCGCCCGACGAGCTTTGGGCGATCACGGCGGAGGATCGCGGTCACGGCAGCATAGCGATTCTCGTTGCTCGCTACGCTCTGGGCATAGCGATGGACCGCAGCACGCAATATCTTGTCACCCACCGGGCCTTCCGGGATGAGCGCTGTGCCGGGTTCGATCGCCGAACGGCTCGGCCCGAGCTTCAATTCTATCGTGCCCTCCTCCTCGTCGAGCGACATGATTTCTCCTGCCGGTTCCAGCGTTCCGGAGCGCAGCGGCTTGTCGCCGACCTTCATCTTGAAGTCCTGCGGCGGGAAAGTGAACGGGTGGACCACCGACTTCTTGTCCGCCCATGAGCGCAGGGTGGGGTGGGGCTGGAGATCGGCAAGACATTCGGCATCGTCGAGCAGCGCATCCACGTCCATCTCCTGCCGCGCGAACATCGCCCACCAGCTGGGCTTCGCCTCGCGGCGATGGAATTCCAGCAGATCGACCAGCAGGCGGCGCCAAGGGATGTCTTCAACGGCGATCAAGGCCTGCGCCAACTGGCGGGTGCGTTCGTCGGCTTCCTCTCGCGCGGCGACCTTTGCCGGATCGGCAGGCGCCAGCGTCCGCCCGGTAAACCACGGCGCGTCATCTGGCCGCAGCGACAGGAGCCAGTCACGGCAGAGCCGGGTCGAGCGGCAGTCGATTTCGTTATAGTCGGCAATTTCCGCGAGAAGCGCATCGCCGCCGACGCGGCGCCAGCGCTCGTAGATCACGATGCTGTCGCCGGCCGTTTTGACCGAACCCTGGCGCCCTCCGGGCAGATAGAAGGCTTCCATATTCTTGATCGAATAGCGGGGTTCGGAAGTGCGTATGGCTTCCGCCACAACTTTGTAGAGGTCCACCAGCCGGTCGCCGCGCAGTAGATCGTCGACCTCCTGTTCGCGCGTCCCATGATACATGGCAAGGCGCTTAAGCGCCGTCTCCTCGTAGGAAGCGTAGTGATAGATATGCGCGAGGGGATGGCGCGCCAAGCGCGAAGTCATGAAGTCGATCGCCTGTTCGAACGCGATCTTCTCGCTCTTGCGGTCATGCGCCCAGTAGGCATGGAAGCGATCCTCGCCTTGGTCCATGGCTACCAGGCCGAACAAATATTCGAGGCCGCCTTCGAACAGCGGGTCGCCTTCCATGTCGAAGAACATGTCACCCTCGTCTGGCTGCGGCAGACGTGCAAAACCGCGCCCAGGCGCTGCGGCGAGAAGCTCGATGCGTCCCTCGCCGGTCTGGCGCTGATGGGCCTGCAGGCGGGCCTGGGCCGAGAGCCTCGCGACGGTGCCTGCTTGCATGCCGGGGATCTTCGTGCCGCCGGGCAGGGTGGCGAGGGCGCCTATGCTGTCGATACCGGCCTGGCGCAGCGCCGATCGCTGGCTGCGCCCCATGCCGGCAACTATCGAGAGGTGATCCGCCGCCTCCCACCTGGCGGTGCAATGGTCGGACCATCGGCAAAAGGTGCAATGGCCGCAGGGATCGCCGGCCGAGCTGCCCGGGACAGCGGCTGCGAAGTGCTCGAAGCGATCGCGCGCGATTGAGAAGTAATGGATGAGCGATGAGGTGGGCAGCGTGACGATCTCGCCGCTGCCCAGCACGACATGCATGGATGGCGGTGCAACACCCTGTACCGCTTGCAGCATATCGGCATAGACGCAGAGCTGGAGCACATGCTTGGGCTTGGCGGAGCGGGCGAGCTTGGTGTCGGCGACATCATAGGCAAAGTTGCCGAGCGTTGAAGGCAGGCCATCGCGCTTGAGCAGGAAATCGGAATAGCCATGCCATTGGCCCGCCAGGAACGCGCCCTGGTACACGACATCATACCCCGCCTGCATGGCCTCAACGGTCGCCTGCGCCCGTTGCTCAAGCGTTCCCTCGCTTGCTATCTCCTGTATCGAGCGCCCCTCCGCGCGTAGTCTCTCCAGATAGGCGCGCTCGTGCTCTATGCCCTTCTTCTGGAGCAGGACCGCGCTTTCATCGTCGGGTGGGAAGCTGGCCGGCGTAACGAGGTTGCCGACGTCGAGCACGGTTGCATGCGCGCAACCCATGAAATTCACCAGATCACTGGCCGAAAAAAGCGTCTGCCCGTCGTGTCTCAACATCTTTGCTTCTCCCGATGCACGGCAAGATCCGCTCGACTCATCATGGCAGATGAGCATGATGATGATATACGACAGAAGTTGTCGCTTCCGGGGGGAGGGTGTTATTTCTTATCGTAATGCCATTGATTTGCTGACGGTCGCGGCAAGGGCGGCATCCATGCGCGGCGTCAGTCTGGCCGAGATCGAAGAAGTTCTCGAGCGGGATTATCGCACGGCGCAGCGCGTAATCCGTGCGCTGGGGCAATGTTTTCCCGAACTGGAGAAAGTGAAGGACCAGGACTCGGACAAGGCGCGCTGGAAACTGCCTTATAAATCGGTGGCCCCGTTGCTAGCGCCGACGCCTGAGGAAATGGCGGCGCTTTCCCTGGCGCTCGACATGCTAGGCAAGGGCGCGGGGAAGGACCAGGTCGGGGCGCTGCGCTGCCTCCACGCTAAGATCCTCGCGCTCATTCCCGATGACCGCAGCCGCCGCCTCGCGGCGGACGAGGAAGCGCTCCTCATGGCACTCGGCCATGCCGCGCGCCCAGGCCCTCGTCCGTTGGGGAGCGAGACGGTGGACGTGGCTATCTCCAACGCGCTCAAGGGCACGTCTCAACTGCGTATTCTCTATCGCGGCTGGAAGGACACGGTCGCGCGCGAGCGCGTGGTGGCTCCGCACGGGCTGTTGCTCGGGGCACGGCGCTATCTCGTTGCCGTCGATCTGGGCAAGGTCGGCGGCGGCATTCAGCATTTCCGTGTCGATGCAATCGAGGAGGCAACCGTTCTTCCCCAGAGTTTCGTGCGCAAGGAAGGGTTCGACCTGAATGCGCATGCCGAGCGATGCTTCGGTTCCTACCAGCAGGAAGGCGGCATTCATGATGTCGCCTGGCGCTTCGCCCCCAAAGCGGTCAGCAGAGCCGAAGGCTTTCTTTTCCATCCGACCCAGACCACGGAGCGAGAGCGGGATGGTTCGCTCGTCGTGCGGTTTCGAGCCGCAGGCCTGCTCGAGATGTGCTGGCACCTCTACATGTGGGGCGACACGGTGGAGGTTATTTCTCCGCCCGAACTCGTACAGATGGTCGCGGCGCATCGACGTTCGGACTTTCCCTCGATGCCCTGACCTGGTTCCGGAGCCGGAGCGTGCAGCTCCGGCCCAGATCCCGGCTGTCGGCAGTAACGCTCTCAGCAATCGGGGAGATCATCCAGATTGTTGCGCGACGTGGTGTCGCGGTCGGTCCGGAGATATTTGCCGGTCGACCCATTGACCACCCGGATCTTGGTTTCGGGCGCACTTGCCCAGTTGACCCAATATTCATGCAGGCCGAGTTCGATGTCGCTGATCGCATCCGCCTTGCTGCGGGGCGACCAATATTCGCCGGAATTGCATAGCCGGGTAATGTCGCCCTGCCTATCCTTGCCGGTGGCGCGCACATAACGTTTCGCCATGATCAGCTCTCCTTGATCGTGGTGTGGGGGCTGGCCTTCCCGTGCGCGGTCGTGACGTACCGGCCCGAGATGGCGCTGCGGTAATGGGGACCAGAACTCCCGCTCCGACCGGCGCTCTCGCGGACGGTCGTATGCGGACTGGCCTTGCCGTGTTTGGCGGTGACGTACCGCCCGCTGATCGCGCTGCGGTAGCTGCCGCTGCTTCGACCCTTGCTCATGCTGCTTCTCCATCGTTGATGCGACTCAAGTCGTCGCGATTCGCATTGTGGAGAGCAGAGGCGACAGATCGCGTCGCATCCATTTTGTTCCGGTTGCAAAATTCACTCTTGGCGAGGTGGGTAGTTCTCGATCGGCAGCGGCCGGGATGATCGCGGCCAGCGCAACGCGGTATATTCACCACAGCGTCTGAAAGTGCAGCGGCATAGTCTTAGCACCGTGGTACATCATGCCGCCTGCAATCTATTTTTGTTTAAGGACGCTGGTACAGGCCCAGCGGCAAGGATTGATGCAAACTCCGACCGGTTCGAACGTCCGCTATCCCGTTCCGGATTCCAAAACCTCCCGTTCCGGATCGTCCGCCGCCCTGGTCATTCTTTCGGTGAAGCAAACAAACAAACGGTGGGCTAGAAAACGGGATAAGACAACTAATTTACGCCGCCCCTTTAGGCTTGTGGGCGTAAGCCAAGCCTCACCCAAGACCAGCTCCCTTCGCGGTGCCAGCCGCCAACCCGGATGCCGCCGCCTGAGCGATGGCAGTTTGCACCTGCCCGGCCCGTTCACCAATCCCGGCAACCAGCTTGCCACGATCGTTGGTGAAGATAGTGGCGGTTTCCTTCGCCCGGGATATTCCCACATAGAAGGATTTCTGATCGACCAGATTGGCCGCCTTACTGTCAGCATGGATGATCACGTGATCGGCTGTGCGCCCCTGGGCAGCAAAGGCTGTATCAACATAGCCATGGGCAATATGCCGGTCGCGAGCAGCATCAAGATGGAGCGTTTCAGTCGTTCCTCGCCCGGTTTGGACGGTGGCAGTGCGGGCCTGCTGATCGACGGCGATCACCTCGCCGCGTCCGCCATTGATCCGGCCCGCCTCGCGGTCGTTACGAGTGAAGCGGATGCTATCACCGGCTTTCAAGTCGATCGGCTGGGCGGAGAAGGTCTGGGCATGCCCCGCACCCCATTGCCGCAAGCGCCAGTCCACCTCACGCCCATCCTCGGTCTTGAGCGCGATGGCGGCCTTGGCCGGATCGATGCTCTCGACGCGGTAGGCTGCGCCCCGCGTCACACCCTTGTCGGCATAGTCGCGGGTGAAGCGCACTACATCGCCTTTGTCGTAACTCAACGGATCGCGCGCCTCCACACGGGTCAGCCCCTTGTTGACGAGGGCTTCCACCGTGACGGCAGGCCCGTTCAGCGCGCCCGATCGGGTAAGCGCCGCACGAATGTCGGCTGTCAGCGCATCGCGCCCCTCGCGCGATGGCTCGATAACGATCGTGCGGGCACGCCCAGCCTTATCCAGCCCGGCATATCGCTCAGCGATAACGGTGAAGCGCGCAGCACGGTCCGCACTCTCGATGATCTGTCCACCACCCCGGTCCAGCGCGGCAAGAGCCTTCCTGGCATCCCCCTCGATTGACGCCAGCACGGCCTCCTTGGTGGCAAAATTGGTCTGCCGCACAATCTCGACAAGTCTCGCGGTTTCCATGCCAGCGCCCTGCAACTGGGCAAAGGCCGCACCCGCCTCGACAGACCCTAACTGCTTCACGTCGCCGACCAGCACGATGCGGGCATCATGCTTCGCGGCCAGATCGAACAACCGCGCGGTATCGCGCGCCGACAACAGCGACGCCTCGTCCACGATCCACGCGGCGGGCCGGGTGGGATCGGACCTCTCTGGCGACAGCAAGTGGCGGGCAACGGTATCGCCGCGCGTGCCCAGCGCCTCGCCCAGCACCATCGCCGCTGACGCGGTCGGAGCCAGGGCGGTCACCGCTATCCCCCGCGCCTCGGTCTCGCGGGCGAAAATCGCCAGCACGGTCGTGGTCTTGGCGGTGCCGGCATAGCCCTGGACGGCAGTGATCCGGTTGCGGCTGGTCAGAAGCTGCGCGGTGGCGGCGCGCTGATCGGGATTCCAGCCATGGCCTGCGCGCTCGGCCTGCGCCGCTGCGCTGGCAACAGCCCTGGCAGCGGCAAGCGGCGACGCAATGGGAGCGAGCAAGCCGCGCCCCTCTGCCTCGATCCGCAGCATCCTGGCTTCGGTTTCGACATTCTGCCGCGTGGTGAACCCGGCGAACTCCGCACCGCGCCGGTCGATATGCGTGCGGGCGAGCAAGTCGCCCTGTTTCGTCGCCACCGCGATCGCCTCCCCGATCTGGGCGTAACCGATCCGACCCAGTCCGATCCTTCCAACCTCCTCCTGCAAGGCGGCAGCGGAGAACACCGATTGCCGCTCGCCCAGCTTGTCGGCGGCATGGGCGACAGCACGGGCTGCTGCATTCTCCCCCTGCAATTCCATGGCCGCGCGATGGGCAGGATCGGCGGCCTTCGCTTCGGCCTCTCTGACCATCGCCAGTCTTGCCTCGGCGCCAAACCCCGCTTTGGCCGCTGTCTCCCGCCACTCCACAACAAGGCTCCCATGATCGGCGGCAACCTTGGCCTCGCGGGTATCGAGCGTGGCAACCTGCTTCTCGATGGCGCTTGCCGTGTCGCGGGACGTACCGCGCTCCGCCAATGCCGCCTCGATCTCCGCGCTGCGGGTGCTGAACGCCTCGATGACTGCGGTGGAAACACCCCTGATCTCGAACAGGGAATCCTTTCCCGCCTCGATCTCATAGCCCAGTTCCCGGACCTTCTGCGCCAGTTCCTGCCGGTAGATCGCCCCGATCTGCTTCTGAAGCTGGTAGATCGCGCGCGGTTCGAGGCTGCGCCACGCGCCATCCTCGCCCTGCGTCGCGTTCATGATGACATTGTGGGTATGAAGCTGAGGGTCCTGGGCGCGGCTGGTGCCGTGCTGGAAGCTCGCGATCACCAGATTGCCGGTCGCCTCGCGGGCGACCGTGCCGCCATCGCGGATGCGGGTGGCCGCCATATGGCGTTCGACATGGGCCAGCGCCGTTTTAACGGCTTGCCCATGCGCTTCGATCAACCGCCGGTCGCCCGCAACCTCGGCAATGATCGACACCGACTTGGGCGCGCTCAAGGTCACGTCCCAGCCGGGGCGATGCTCCAACAGCCCGTCGCGGAACGTACCAAGCTGCTGGTCGCCAACCTTGCCGTCTAGCAAGGCGCGGAACTGATCGCGATCCACCTCGCCGGACAGGCCCAGCGCCTCCGCACCCTGGCCCTGCCATTGGGAGGGCGATAGCCCGCCCTCGGCATAATAGTCGTCGGCCTCATAATAGCTGCTGGCCTGCGCTGAACTGGTGAGGGCAGAAACGGAAGCTACCATCACACCGGTCCCTGACTGTCGGGCTTCGGGGACGGTGACGACGACGGCTCCGGTGATGGCGGCACAGCTTGCGAGGCCTGCCCCCAGAGCATGGTCGACGGATCGGCGGCGATGAACCCCGGCTGGTGGGGATCGCCGCGCCGCGCGATGTGATCGGCGGTCAGCCTGATCCTGGCCACCGGCAAGCCGTCGGGCAGCAGCAGATAGCCCTCGTGCCGTGCGAGGCGTAGCTGGCTCTCCATGACGGCTGGCCGCACCTCGCGCATTCTGCCCAAGTTGATGCGGTGGCCCTCGTCGCCGTCACCCAGCATGTCTGTCTTGGTGCGGATCTCCATCTCGCAATCGCCAATGGTCTGGCTGGCCCATTGCCGTGTGTCGCTGTCGATGGTTTGCAGGAACAGCTTGGTGTTGCAGCAGCCCAGCATGGATTCGGCGATCTGCGGCCCATAACGGTGCTGCATCTGCCCCAGCGCCTGGAAGGTCAGCACGACCGCAGCGCCGAACTTGCGGCCCTCGGGCAGCAGCCGCACCAGATTGTCGACGCGCGGCAGGTCGGCCAGTTCGTCCAGCACGAACCAGATACGCCGGTCCTCGGAAGGGGGCAGGCCCAGCACCGCGCTGGCCGCACATTCCAGCCAGCAAGCCAGCAGCGGCTTCGAGGCTTCGAAATAGTCCTCCTTCCTTGGCACGAATATCCAGGGCCGCGCACCGGGATGCCGGTCCAGCGCTTCAATGAAGCTGCGGAAGGCAAAGGGCTTGGCCTTGCCGTCCTCGGCACGCAGGAACTGGATCAGGTCCGCTGCCTTCGCCAGCATGAACAGCACGCTGCCCGTGGCCCGGTCGGCATCGTCGGCAAAGGTGCGGGCCGATGAACTGGTGGCGAGCCATTCCTTGAGGTCGTCCTTGGGGCGGTTCTTCAGGGCATGTAGCAGGTCGGGCAGGGTGCGCCTGTTCTCCTGCCACAAGGCCCGGATCATGTTGGCGACAAGGATACGGCTGGTATCGAGCCACACGTCGCTGTCGTGTTGCCCGGTCTCGGTGATGAGCTGGTGGGCGATGCGGTCGGCATCGGCCGGATGGGCGATCTCGGCGAAGGGCGACCAGAAGGCGCAACGGGCATCGAATGGATTGAGGATCACGTCGCCGCGCGACGGATCGTAATAGTGGGCGATGAACTCGCCGCTGGTGTCGTAGACGAGGGCGGCTTCGCCGCGCGCCTCGATCCCATCGAGCAATTGCCGCAAGGCCGTGGTCTTGCCACTACCGGTCGTGCCGATCATCGCCATGTGGCGGGTTTCCAGACGAGCGGGGATCGGCACCTTGCCGATCGACAGGGTGCGGGCGTCAGCTTGCCTGCCGGTCAGCCTGGCAAGCTGCTTCTCGTCCACCACTTGCGTTCCGCCGATCCAGCGATCGGCCAGGAGGCGCTCGCGTCGCCGCGCCATCGCGCCGCGCAAGGCGATCAGGCCCACAAGCCAGGTGCCGAAGCCCAGCACACTGCCCCACTTTCCATAGGACCAGACAAGATCGACGCGCCGCTGGAAATAGGGATGGGCGATGATCTGTCCCGCCGATCGCCCTTTCTCGATATGGTCGGGAAAGTGCACGTCGACCCCCGTGTCGGTCTCCCAGCCGGACACGGCCCAGAGCTTGGTCCTGGCCCAGTAGAAAGTGCCGGTGGCGAGCATCGCGTCCCGGCCCAGCATCATGTTTGGCAGTGCCAGTCCGCCGAGGGCAACCGAGGCCAGCAGGACGAGGGCCTGCCGCTTGAGGCGCGCGCCTTGCGTGCTGAGATGATGCTTGCGCAGGGCATCGGCATGGTTGCGGCGATCGTCGGGGCGGGTCATGGCCGGTTCTCCCGTGCGAGGCCCCGCTGGCGCTTATAGGCGGCGGTGATCTCCTCGGTGAGGATCGCATCGCTCTTGCGCGCGCCGGTCGCCGCGCTGCGGGCGTAGCAATAGGCAGCGCAGGCGGTGAACAGCGCGCGGTCCAGCATCCGCTCGACATCGACGATGCGGGTGCTGACCGACGCCAGTTCGGTCACGATCTCGCGGGTGTCGATCGCGCTGCCCGTCCCCTGGACGAGGGCGGCCAGCCCCGTGTCTACGACGCGGGCGAGCATGGCATATTCACTGAGGCCACGTTGCCGGGCGAAGCCGGCAAGGGTGCGATGCTGGGCTGGAGAGAGCCGCACGGTCTGGGCGCGGGCGCTCATGATGCCGCTCCAACCGAGATGCTATTCGCCATCTCGGAAAATGGCGCAATAGCGCCACTTCCGCGCCACCGCATTTGACGGGATGCTATCCGCATCCCCTCAAACCCGCAGAAAAGCTGGATGCACCCGTGCGTGAGGTGTGTATCTGAATTGTCGGCTCGATGCGTAGCATCGCAGCCCCGCAACCTTGTCCGTAGGGCGACCGGATTAGGCATGGTCCGATCCTTCCCGGCAGGCTTCGCCCGAAGCGTCAGCGGTGGCATCGGGCACCCAGGCGGCGATGATCCGCTTGGCTTCGCGGTCGGCCCTGGGGCGATCGATCTCCCGGCGCTGACGGGGTTGGTCGTAAAGGCCGTGTTCGATGATCCAATTCTGGATCACTTCGTCGATGGCATCCTGCAACCGGTTGTCGAGCTGCCTTGCCGAGATGGGATCGAGATGCGCGGTGACATGCGGGGCTTCGATCAGTCCGCCCAGCGGGAGATAGGTCCCGCCTGCATTCTGCAATGGGCCATCCACCCGCAGGGTCGATATGACGCCCCGGTGGGTGTGCAGAACGGGGCGTTCGTCGAGCGTCCAGTGGCTGATCGAGCAGCGGTAGGTCTCGCCATCGTCATCGAAGGGCAGCAGCCGCTCGATCAGCGGCTCGACGATGGGCGCAAGCCGCTGATGGACCGTGAAGCGCAGCGTGACATGGGACTGGCCCCGCAGCCGTGCAGCCAGCCAATCGATGGTGTTGCGGATGGAAGGCATGAATCATCCTTTCGTGAAAACACGATTGTGTGGGGTTGTTCATGTTGGGGATGCAGCCGCGACCGGACCGCCCGGCGACTAGGCCGGGACCGGCAAGCGGCTCTGGTTTAAGCGAGGGGTCGGGGCTGGGCGATGCGCCGGACGGACTCGGTGGTCAGCAGCGTGCGCCGGCCGATCTTGATGGCGTCGAGGCCACCCGACTTTATCAAGGCGTAGACCGACGATCGCCCGACGCCGAGCGCCTTGGCGGTGTCATTGATGGATAGGGCAAGAGGTTCCATGTGCGTCTCCATGTTGGCCGACTGGCGGCGGGAGACATGTCCGGTTGCACAGGATTGCCAGCGGTCCTCCCCGTAATGGGAAAGCCGCAGAAATCCGCCGATGGCGCGCCGTACCGAAAACAGACGCCGTGCGCCGAAAAGCCATTCCCGATTCGCCAAAATCAGAAGCGGTGCTCAGCGGTCGTCGGAAGACGCGGACTGTTTGAGGTGAGCGTAGATTTTTCTGGCGTAGGGCGTCAGCCGGTCGCGCTTGGGAATATCGCCGGACACGTTGGACGCGCTGTCGAACCACTCGTCAAACCAATCGGTCAGCGAACGCACCGCCGCCGCCTCGTCGTTCAGGTCCAGCGTGGCGAGCCTTGGATCGGCGCGCAGATCGAAGGCCGCCTCGACATAGGCATATTTGACGTTGCGGCCAGGGCCGCCCGAACGCTTCGGCGCGCTCATCGCCAGCATTCTCTCCATGTCCTCGCGATGCAGATAAAGGTCGGCCGGAAGGGACATGGCGGTCGGAAAGCGCATGACTATCGCCCGGTCATCGCCCTGCTCGGATAACAGAAAGTAGCGCAACCTTCCGAAGAACTGGCGGCGGTTGAGAGCAATCCGCTTTTTGCCGAAGCGGGAGATGTAATAGGCTCTCGGGCCATCGACCTTCTGCAAATGCCCCAACACCTCGTCAAACAATGGATCGGATGGGTGGGGCAATCCCAGCGGGGCATCCGGGACTGCCAGACCATATTGATAGGCCCGCCGCCACAAGTAGGGGGCGATGGTTCCTGCCAGCATCAGCAAGGTACAATAATAGAAAAAGTCGGAAGATTCTGATCGAGTCGCCGCTGCAAGGCCGATCAGGGAAAAAAGAGCCAGAAACCCGAAAATGCTGCTTATTCCGATGGCGAGATTGTAAGACCGTGAGAAGCGCGGCTTTATCCCTTTGAGGAACGCCGCATTCAGGCTGAAACCCTCGTCCTGATCATCCGCCCTGATCTTTGCCAGCACCTTCCAGAGCGGAACATCATCGATATCATCCCCGTCCGCAAAGACTTTCCATCTTTCGCCAGGGCTGCCTGTCATCTGTTTCCACCCTGCCGCAACTCGTCCAGATAATCGCTCCACCATTGCGCCATGGCAACACGCTCCGCCCAATAGGCCGACTGGTTATAGATGCGCCGGACGCTGCCCGCCACCATGTGCGCTAACGCGCGCTCGATGGCGTCGGGGTTCCATTTGCCAGACTCGTTCAGCAGCGAAGATGCTGTCGTACGGAAACCATGCGCGGTCATCTGCTCCTTTGTATAGCCCATGCGCCGCAAGGCCGCGTTGATTGTATTATCGCTGATTGGCCTCGCGCGCGTTCTGATCGACGGGAACACATATTGTCCGGAACCAGATAGGCAGCGCATATCGGTTAGGATCGCGAGCGACTGCCGCGACAAAGGCACCGAGTGGGGCTGGCGCATCTTCATCTTCCCTTCCGGGATGATCCAAACCGCCTTTTCAAAATCAACCTCCATCCATTCCATTTGCCGAATTTCGCCCGGACGTTGGAAAACGTGCGGCGTTAGTTTCAGCGCGTACATGACGGCAGGATCGCCTTGATAATCCTCGATGGCCCGGAGCAGCGCCCCGAAAGCGGCGGGATCAGTGATCGCGGGGAAATGCTTGACCTTCGCTGTTGTCAGCGCCCCCATCAGCAGTTGGGCCGGGTCGCGATCGGCTCGCGCTGTCGCTACCGCATAACGAAACACGCGGCTGGCAAATGCCCGGAGGAGATTCGCCGTCTCCAGGCGGCCCCGCCGCTCATGCTTCCGCAATTCGTGTAGCAGTTCCTGCGGCGTGATCTCCGTAACGGGACGCCTGCCGAAATCGCCGCCCAGCAGCTTCACGAACCAGCGCATCTTTTCCAATGTCGGCTCTGCCAGCCCCTCCCGCGTTTTCTTTTCAATCAATTCCTCGGCTACGCTCGCGAAACTGTTGCTGGCGCGGATACTGGCTTCAATGCGCGCCTGACGCTTGGCGACGTTGGGATCAACCGCATGGGCGAGCTGCCGGCGGGCCGCATCACGCGCTGATCGCGCCTCAGCCAGTGTGATTTCGGGATATGATCCGAGCGCCAGCTTTCGCTCCACGCCGTTCATTCGGTACTTTACCCGCCAAAGTTTGCTACCCCTCGGATTAACCAAGAGGTACAGTCCCTGCGAATCTGAGACTTTGTAGGGCTTGTCCTTGGGCTTGGCGTTACGGATCGCGGTATCGGTCAGCACCATTGGGGGCCTCGCTTCCGTGGGGGCTTCGCAAAGCCCCCAAATTAGGCCCCCATCGTCTGCGGCTACAGGCAAATAAGGGCAGTCGCTGACAACCAGCGATTACCCATAAAATAGCAGGAAACAGGGATTTTTCCAACTGTTGGCAGCTCTCGCCAAACAGGATTTTGGAGGCCCGAGCCGGAATCGAACCGGCGTGCAAGGATTTGCAGTCCTCTGCGTCACCACTCCGCCATCGGGCCATCCGTGTGGAGGACTGGCCGCCTAGCAAGCGATCCGGGTCAGCGCAACGGGTTTCGCATGGGCTTGGAGATTTTGGTGTCGAGAATACCGGAAATGTCGGATCGGTGGCTTGGCAGGCCCGCGATTTGCCCGCATCCTTGGCATTCCTGCGGCTGATCCGTGTCGCAATTTGAGTTTTCGGATCGGCCCATTCTACGCAAGAAAGGTGGTCGCATGATTCTCGGGGCGGTTCTGGCCGGCGGTTTGTCGAGCCGGTTCGGGAGCGACAAGGCTCTGGCACAGCTTGACGGGCATTCGCTGATCTCGCTCGCCGTTGATGGGCTGTCCGGCTGGTGCGAACATGTCATCGTCGTAGGCCGGGAAACAGCGCCGGCACCGACACTGCCCGACTGGCCGCGCGCAGGCATGGGGCCGCTGGGTGGCTTGGCGGCGGCGCTGCGGCATGCCGTGGACGAAGGATATGAAACCGTATTGAGCTGCGGCGTGGATGCGGCGATGCTTCCGGATAATCTGCCGGAGCTTTTGGGAAGCGCGCCTGCCTGCTTGGCCCAGCAGCCGGTGATCGGAGTCTGGCCCGCTTCGGCGGCGGGCACGCTGGAGGCGCTTCTGGAGAGCCAGGATCGCCATTCCATGCTGCATTTTGCCGAACTGATCGGTGCGCGCCTGATCGAAACCGGGGCGACGATCCCCAATATCAACACGCCGGGCGACCTTGCCGCCCTGACGCGTGAACAACAACCTTAGATCAGAACGCTGGCGGTGAGATCGACGAGGTTTTGAACGATGGCATGCCGACCGGCTTGACCACGCGCTTTTCCACGGCGGACAGGCAGTAGCCGCCCGTCGTTCCCGTCGTGATCATCCCGGCCATGTCCACGAAGTCCAGCTTACGGCGCAGGCGCGACATGTGGACGGCGATGCTGTTGGTTTCCGGCACGAAGCCCATGCGCCAGACGTCCTGGATCAGATCCTGCTTGCTGACCGTCTCGTCCGGGGTATCCGCCAGACGCCAGATCAGCGCGAACTCGCGTGGGTTGAGGTTCAGTGGAACGCCGCGACCGTATGCCTCGCGCGCCAACAGATCCAGTTCGAGATCGCCGAACCGGCGGTAACGAGGCAACCAACTGGTCTGCTCAGCCAGTCGGGCGGCGCGGGCGGCGAACTCGCCTCCGTCCGTTGGATCGGCCAGCGCTTCGCCGAACCCCGCCTTGATCAACCGTGTCCGTTCGGCCGCCGTGTTGGCGCCAACGATAAGCAGGAATCGACGCGCTTCGACCGGAAACGACATCAGGGCTTGCCAGTCGGCGCTGTCGAGGCGTCCAGACTGGCAAAGCCCGATGCAGTCCGCGCCGGGCTCGATCGCATCATCCAGCACCCACCCATACTCACGCAGGTCGATGCTCTCCGGCATTCTGGTTGACCCAAGCCACCGAAAGGCATGGGCCGTTTTCATCTGTTTACCAAGGTTCGCCATCGGCCCCCCGCTTTCCGGCTTTCCATAACTCAGATCATTATAATCTGACGGATAACGCCACTAAGGAGCAACACGTATAATCTTACAGGGTTAATTAACAACTCACCTTATGTGTCAAACATTCCGTCGGTTGGTTCGTTATGGGTCAAGTAGCCGGGGTATTAATACCCATTGACGTTAGATAACGCTTAACATTGCGGGCCGCCTGACGAAGTCTCTGTTCGTTCTCGACCATCGCGATTCTCACAAACCCTTCGCCATCTTCACCGTAACCTACGCCCGGGGCCACAGCTACTTCGGCGTGCGTGAGCAGCTGCTTGGAAAACTCGAGGCTTCCCATGTCCTTGAGGGCTGGCGGCAGTGGCGCCCACGCGAACATCGAGGCCTTTGGCGCCGGAATATCCCATCCGGCCCGGCCGAACGCCTCGACCATGACGTCGCGGCGCTTCTGATACAGCTGGCGGTTGCGTTCGACGATGTCCTGCGGGCCGTTCAGCGCGGCGCAGGCAGCGGCTTGAATCGGCGTGAATGCGCCGTAATCGAGATAGGATTTCACCCGGGTGAGGGCGGCGATCAGGCGCTGGTTGCCGACCGCGAACCCGATGCGCCAACCGGCCATCGAGTACGTCTTGCTCATGGAGGTGAATTCCACGGCCACGTCCTTCGCGCCGGGCACTTCCAGGATCGACCGGGTCGGCTGACCGTCGTAGTACAGTTCGGAATAGGCAAGGTCGGACAGGACCCAGACCTTGTTCTCTTTCGCCCAGGCGACCAATCGCTCGTAGAACGCCAGATCGACCGTCTCGGCCGTGGGGTTCGACGGGTAATTGACGATCAGGATAGAGGGGCGCGGGACGGTGAAGGCCATCGCGCGGTCGAGGGAGCGCCAATAATTTTCGTCTGGGGTGGTGGGCACCGAGCGGATCGTCGCCCCGGCAATGATGAAGCCGAAGGTATGGATGGGATAGCTGGGGTTGGGCGCCAGCACCACGTCGCCGGGCGTCGTGATCGCGGTGGCGAGGCTGGCCAGGCCTTCCTTCGATCCCATCGTCACCACGACTTCGCGTTCAGGGTCGAGTTCGACGTTGAAGCGATTGGCGTAATAGTTCGCCTGGGCGCGGCGCAGCCCAGGTATGCCCTTGGACTGCGAATAGCCATGCGCGCCCGGCTTTTGCGCAACTTCACACAGCTTGTCGAGCACGTGCTGCGGAGGCGGCAGATCGGGGTTGCCCATGCCGAGGTCGATGATGTCCTTGCCCGCCTGGCGTGCTGCATGCCTCATCGCGTTCACTTCGGCGATGACATAGGGCGGCAGTCGCTTGATGCGGTAGAACTCGTCTTCCATGACCTCTGTGATCCAGTTGCTTCGCGGCGGTATCGCCGCCGCGCTCCTGTAGGGTATTCCGCGATTCTCGCAAATGGGCGATCGTGAAAGAAAATTGCTGACAAACAGGCGTATCGCGGGTTTCGCACTCTTCATTGGTGAATGCGAGGACTCGACATCGACCGCCCGGACATTCAAACTCAGTGCCGTACCACGATAGCGACCACCACGGAGATCGACTGCCCATGGCCACCGACAACGGCGATCTTGTGAGTGACCTGATGCGCACCCAGACGCAGGCGCTTACCAACGGCTTTGCGACGCTGTTCGGGCAGATGGCGCCGGCAGGAGGCTCGCCAGAAGGCGAAGCGGTGGTGCAGTGGGCTGACGTGGTAGGGCGAATGCAGACCGCATGGACCACCTTTCAGGTCGAGCAGATCGCCAAGGTAACGTCGGACACGCCGCCGCATTTCGCTGATCCCGCAAAGTGGATAGGTACGGCGGAATCGGTGTTTCGTCAGTTGCCCTTCGCCAACCCGGACGTGCAGCGTAAGCTTTGGGATGACGGACTGGCGCTCGCCAACACGGTGTTCGGAGCATACGGCCTCGGTCCCTCGGCCAAAGGCGAGGGATCGGCCCCTGAGCCGGAATTGCCGCGACAGGACCGCCGGTTCGCCGATCCCGAATGGCGCAAGCAGCCATTCTTCGCGTTTCTGCACCAGGCCTATCTCATGCTGGCGGAGAACATGGTGGGCATGGCCGAAGCGGTCGAGGGGATGGAACCGGCCCGCAAAGCACAACTGATGTTCGCGACGAAAACAATGGTCGATGCCCTCAGCCCCGCGAACTTCCCGCTGACCAACCCGGTGGCACTCAGCAAGGCGGCGGAGACGCGGGGCGAAAGTCTTGTTCGGGGCTTCGAGAACCTGCTGGCCGACATGCGCAAAGGCCAATTGACCCATACCCAGCCGGATGCGTTCGTGCTTGGCGAAAACATCGCCGTGACGCCCGGCAAGGTCGTGTTCGAAACGCCGCTTTACCAGTTGATCCAGTACACCCCTACCACCGACACGGTTCTAAAGACGCCGTTGCTGGTCTTCCCGCCGTGGATCAACCGGTTCTACATCCTCGATCTCAACGCCAAGAAAAGTTTCGTTCGCTGGGCCGTGGAGCAGGGGATCACCGTCTTCATGGTGTCCTGGAAGTCAGCCGATGCGTCGATGGCCGATCTTTTGTGGGACGATTACATCGCGGCGCAGATCGAAGCGGTCGACGCGGTGCGTGAGCGGCTGAGCGTGCCGTCCGTGCATACCATCGGCTACTGCGTCGCCGGTACGACGCTGGCGGCAACGCTCGCCGTACTGGCCCGCAAGGGCGAGGCGGACAAGGTGGCGAGTGCGACGTTCTTCACCGCGCAGGTGGATTTCGAGGATGCGGGGGATCTCAAGCACTTCATCGACGATCACCAGATCGACACTGTGGGTCGCCTATCGCCCGAAGGCTACCTCGATGGACGCTATCTCGCTGCGACGTTCAACGTCCTGCGCGGCAACGATCTCATCTGGAACTACGTCGAAAAGAACTACCTGAAAGGGGAGGAATACCCCGCTTTCGACCTGCTTCACTGGAATGGCGATGTCACCAATCTGCCAGCCCGGTGGCATCGTGATTACCTGCGAGACCTGTATCGCGACAACCGCCTGGTGGTGGCCGATTCCCTGAAGGCATGCGACACCCCGATTGACCTCAGGAAAATTTCGACCCCGGTCTACGTGCAGGCCGGGCGGGAAGACCACATTGCCCCACCGACCAGCGTCTGGAAGCTGATGCGCTATGTCACCGGACCGGCGACTTTCCTGTTGGCAGGGTCAGGGCACATTGCCGGGGTGGTCAATCCCCCGTCCTCCGGCAAATATCAGTACTGGACCCACGATGGTTCGCCCGAAACGCTGAGTGACTTTATTGCCGGCGCTAAAGAGCATCCGGGAAGTTGGTGGCCCCACTGGGCGGAATGGATCCGAGGCCGCAGCAGCGAAGAAGTGCCAGCAAAGGGAAAGCGCAAACCGGGCGGCAAGGGTGATCGGGTGATCGAAGATGCACCCGGAAGATACGTCGCCGGGCGATAGTTCTGCGGCACGGCAGGTGCCACTAAAGTGCCATAACAGCAGTATAATCTGGATCTCAAGCGCCTTATGTTGCACTGCAGCATAAGGCGCTTGACTTCGCGGGTGCAAAATCATATTTTGCACCGCAGCAACTCAGGTGGTCGAATCGCATCCGTCGCTTGTGCGGGATTACGCCCCGACTGATTTTTCGTTTTCAAAAGAGGCTGGATTGAAACGTATGGCCGATAGAGAAGACCAGAAGAACAAATCCGCAGTCGCAATCCCCGCGAAGGGTGCTTCTGTCGCCAAGCCGTCTGCATCGCCAGTTGTCGCGGCCGCAAAGGGCGCGGCCCCTATTGCGCCGGCCCCGGTAAAAGCGAACACGGTCGCCAGCAAGCCGACAGAGACGCCGGCGGCATCGACTTCGGTGGCGGCACTGAGCAAGGCGGAAGTGAAAGCTCCCGCGCCGGTTGCTCCGCTTGTAGCCAAACCGGTGACCGAAAAAGTGGCCGCTCCCAAGGTTCCGGAAGCCAAGCCCGCTGCGGCGGTGAAGCCACCGTTCGCTCAGCCCGCTGCCGCAAAGGGCAAGCCTGGGCCTAAGCCAAAGTTCAAAGCCGATGAAGCCGCGCCTGCGCAGGCCAAATCGGTTGATAAGGTTGTCCCGGCACCGGTCGTCCCGACCCCGCCGGCCAGCAAGGTTGCCACGGAAGTGAAAAGCCAGGTCGCGGCGCTCACAAGTCCAAAGGCGGCCGAAGAAAAAACGGCAGAGACCGTTTCAAATACCAAGCCCGTCTTCGCAGGACTATTTTCCAATTTCATGCTCGAGGAAACGACTATGGATATGAGCAATAACTTCGCTGGTCTGCAGACCGCCATGACCGACGCCCAGATCAAGGCCAAGGCTGCCTTCGAAAAGGGCACCAGCGTTCTTGGCGAAGTGACCGAATTCACCAAGGGCAATGTCGAAGCCTATGTTGAATCGGGCAAGATCTTTGCAGAAGGCGTTCAGAGCATCGGTTCGGAACTGGTTTCCGAAGGCCGCACCGCTTTCGAAGCCATGACCGGTGACATCAAGGAACTCGCAGCGGCCAAGTCGCCTACCGATTTCTTCAAGATCCAGAGCGACATGGTTCGCAAGAACTTCGACAGTGCCGTCGCGCACAGCTCGAAGAACAGCGAAGCATTCCTCAAGCTGTTCAGCGACTCGTTCGCGCCGATTTCCGGCCGCATGAGCATTGCCATGCAAAAAGCGCGCTCGGTTTCGGTCTGAAGCGACAATGCCGCTAACGTCGGTTGATTGAAGCAATTCTTCGACCGGCGGAGCGTCAATTTCCGAGAATATGGGCCGGGGCATCTTGTTATAAGGTGCCCCGGTACGATATTCTGGCCATCATGACTTCCGCAATCGCCGATTCCAGCCTTTCCGTGCCTCCGACCATGTCCGTCCGGATCATGCCTTTCGGGGGCGAAGGCGATTCCAACAATGGGCCGGGCAACGGCGGTGACGAACAGGTCGGCGTCGCCACGAAAACGCGCGCCAAGCCCAAAAAGCCCAGCCAGTTCAAAGTGCTGATGCTGAACGACGATTACACCCCGATGGAGTTCGTGGTCCTCGTTCTCAAGCGGTTCTTCAACATGGACATGGAGCAGGCCACCCGCGTCATGCTGCACGTTCACCAAAAGGGCGTCGGCGTCTGCGGCATCTTTCCGTATGAAATCGCCGAGACCAAAGTGAACCAAGTGATGGATTTCGCCCGGCAGAACCAGCACCCGTTGCAGTGTACCCTGGAAAAGGCCTGACGGTTACCGCCGCCCTGCCTTGCGGTAGCGCTGAAACAATGCTCTTTCATCATGGTTGTAGGTTGATCGGTCGGCATTCCTGCTGTTCCGGCGATGAAGGCCGCCCGTTTCCAACGGGATGCGACAAATCGCTTTGCCCTGCCGACTGCAGTCGTTAAGGGCGGGTGAGGACGGTTCAGGACGACGCTGGTCGGAAAGTGTTCTAGTTGAAATTCATCAGCGCCATCGACCGTTATATCCTGCGCCTTGTGCTGATGCCGATGTTTGGCATTTTTCTGCTCGCCGCCTCTCTCCTGGTCATGGACAAGATGCTGCGGCTGTTCGATTTCGTCGCGACTGAGGGCGGGCCGGTCGGCGTCGTGTTCAAGATGCTGGCGAACATGCTTCCCGAATATGCCAGCCTGGCGATCCCGTTGGGCCTGATGCTGGGCATCCTGCTCGCCTTCCGCAAGCTGGCGACGAGCAGCGAACTGGACGTGATGCGGGCCGTCGGGCTCAGCTACACCCGGATGCTGCGCGTGCCTTATATCATCACGCTGGCGCTGGTGGTGTGCAACTTTGCCATCGTCGGCTACCTCCAGCCGCTCTCTCGCTATTATTACGAAGAACTCAATTACGAGCTGAAATCGGGCGCTCTGGGCGCCTCGATCAAGGTGGGTGAGTTCAACGCGCTGCAGGACCGGATCGCGCTGCGCATCGACGAAAGCGAGGACAACGGGCAGCGGCTCAAAGGCATTTTCGCCCGCGTCGCCGACAAGAAGGGCCAGGTCCTTGCCATCTCTGCGCGTGAAGGCCGTTTTCTTGCGCTCCAGGGGCAGCCCGACACGATCATTCTGCGTTTGGAGCAGGGCCAGATCATTCAGGACATGCCGGGCAAGATGCCCCGCGTGCTGACCTTCACGCGTCATGACCTGCCGATCGACCTGCCGTCCATCGAGAAATTCCGCAAGCGTGGCGGGCAGGAGCGCGAATATCTGCTGCCCGAGCTGCTCAAGCTGGGCTGGGCCAACACGAGTTCCGACGAGGAGCGCGCGTCGAGCCAAGCAAACTTCAGCTACCGCATGGTCGAAGTGGTGATGATGCTCCTGCTGCCGCTGTTGGCAGTAGCGCTGGCCATCCCGCCCAAGCGATCGACGTCGGCGCTGGGACTGTTCGTCTCGATCGTGATGGTGGTCGCCTATCACAAGGTGAACCAGTACGCGAACGACGTGGCATCGCTGGGCAAGATCAACCCGATTATCGGGCTGTGGGGACCTTTCGTGGTTTTCGCCGCCATGATCCTGTGGATGTACTGGCGGGTGGCCTACGTGCCGGGCGGACAACCCCTGGGCTGGCTGGAAACCGCTGCGGCCAAGGTTTCAAAGCGTCTGAAATCGATCCTGCGCCGCAACCGGCGCGGCCCGATCTTGCCTGTGCCGGCGGACCAGAACTGACATGCAGCTCGAATTCTTCCCCTCGCGCACGCTGACCATTTACCTGGCGCGGCTGTTCCTGACCCGCATCCTCGCGGTGCTGATCATGCTGGTGCTGGTGCTGCAGGTGCTGGATCTGCTGGGGGAAAGCGGCGACATTCTGGCTCATCCCGGCAATGGCCAGATGCAGCTGTGGTATTACGTGACCCTCCGGGTACCGCAATTGGTCGCCCGATTCCTGCCGTATTCGGTGCTGCTGGCAACGATCATCACGCTGGCGACGCTGAACCAGAACAGCGAGGTCATCTCGATGAAGGCCTCGGGGCTCTCAGCGCACCAGGTGCTTGCCCCGCTGATCCTGACGGCGCTTGTGATCTCGATCTTCAGCTTCATTTTCAATGAGCGGGTCGTCACCCGGGCCACCGGGACGCTCGCCGCTTGGCAGGCGGTGGATTATGGCCCGATCCCGAAGTCGACAGGACCGAAAGCCAACCTCTATCTGGCAGACGGACGCGATCTTCTGCTGGCGCAGTCGCTGACCGGCGAAGGCAGTGCGATGACGCTGAACGGCGTCACCTTTTATCGCCGCGACGCGAACGACATGATCGTCGAGCAACTGCGCGCGTCTAAGGCGACATACCTGAACCCGGGCTGGAAGATGGAAAATCCGGTCAAGTTCGACGTCGCCAGCACGACCACGACGCAGTTGGCCTCCGCCAATATCGCGCCGGGGATCACGCCGGCCAAGATCTACATCTCCAAGGTCGATGCCGATGCGCAGGACTTGTTCACGCTGGCCGGGTCCATCCAAGCCGTAAAGGATGCCGGCCGACGCACGACTGACCTGGACGCGGCATGGTGGCACAAGCTGTCGGGGCCACTGTCCTCGGCGCTGATGCCGCTGCTCGGCGCGGTCGCGGCGTTCGGCCTTGCGCGCTCGGGCGCGCTGCTGATCCGCGCGGTGATCGGCATGGCGTTGGGCTTTGCCTACTTTGTGTTCGACAATGCCGCTCTGGCGATGGGCAACTTCGGCGGCTATCCGCCTTTCATCGCCGCTTGGGCGCCGTTCCTGCTGTTCGCGCTGATCGGTGAAACCGTGCTGATCCGCACCGAGGAATAACCCCTCAACGCGGCTTCAACGTGCTGCTGGCCAGACGGCTGAGCAACGGGGTCAATCCACGATGATTGGCCTTGCGATAGGTCGAGGCATCGCCAAGATGCTCGCTCAGACGACGGTGCGCTTCGGCCAGGGAATGGTATGGCATCGACGGCAACAGGTGATGCAGCGCGTGATAGCGCAAGCCCACCGGCGCCCATAGGCCGGAAAACCGCGCGGGCGGCGGTACGTTCACCGAATCGAGGTACTGTGCGGTGACGGTCATCGCTTCCCCGTCATTCTCCCACAAATGCGCGACCAGCGTGCGAACCTGATTGAGGAACGCGGTCAGCGAAACCACGCACAGCGCGATGATGAGCGGACGCCATCCCCACGCGGCACTCATCGCCAGAACCGAAATCGCCCAGACCGAGCAGCCCACTTCCTGCCAGAACACCTGCCGCGCGAAAGCCCCCTCTGGCAAGCGGCGGCGATACTGCGGGTTGATCGCCAGCGCGGACGCGCGCTCCCAGACCAGCTTGCGCAGCGGCGGGAACACCGCACCCAGCGGCACCAGAATAGCGCAGCGGATTAGCAGACCAACCGGCAGCAGGATCGCGGTGAGCGCGAACACCGGCAGGCTCCACGGCTTCATCAGCGCGAGCGGGAGGTATTCGGGGTCTTCCACCGTCCCGTACCGGGTGCGGGCATGGTGCTGGGTGTGAACCCCCTCGTACATGAACGAGGGTATCAGCATCGGAATGCCGACCAGCAGGTTCCAGCCCATGCGGAAGCCCGGCAGGGCGTCCTTGTGGATGTGCGTCAGCTCATGGATGAACAGCAGGGCGCGGTACAGCGCCAGCGACGAAAGCAACGCCAACACGATCGCGAGCATCGGGTTGCCGACCAGGATCGCGCCGGCGAGCGCGCCATATCCCACCGCTGCGCTGGCGATCATGTCGGCCCAGTAAACGGCCGGGCGCGCGGTCGAAATGTCGCGCGTCAGTTCGACAGCCGCGCGCAGCATTGCCTTGTCATCCGGCATTTGCGAATGCCACGTACCTGTGTGCGTCGCGGCAGGCCGCGCGGAATCACGCAGGGTGGCCGGGGTCAGGTCTATCGCATCAGGGGCGTTCATCGTTCCAGAATTCCAAAGCCTCTCCGGGTGAAAGCCGACCCGGAACGGAGTTCGCCGCGAAAAGCCGCACGGCTCGGCTGAGTAGCGGGCTTGACAAGATACCGTCGGCGGCAGCACGTCGCGCTCACGTTTTTTCCTGTAAGCCGAAACAAAGGCAGCATCGTGGCCATGGCCGAACTAGTGATCACTCCCGTTTCCAGCAAGACCGATCGCGCCGCTTTTGTCGATCTGGCCTACCGGCTCAATGCGTCCGACCCGAACTGGGTGCCCAACTTGCGCTCGGAGGAAATCTCCAAGTTCACGCCGGGCAAGAACCCGTTCTTCGAGCATGCCCGCGTTCAGCTCTTCCTCGCCCGGCGCGGTGGCCGGATCGTCGGCCGCATATCGGCGCACATCGATGAACTGGCCCTGACCCAGCCGGTCGAGCAGGGGATGGGGCCCGGCACCGGCAACTGGGGCGCGATCGAGGCCGAGGACGAGGCGACCGCCAAGGCGCTGATCGCCCGGGCCGAAGACTGGCTGCGCGAACAGGGGATGACCAAGGTCATCGCGCCGATGAACCTGTCCGTCTGGGAAGAACCGGGCATTCAGGTGAAGGGGCACGATCACGCGCCGATGGTGATGATGGCGCACCATAACGCAGCGTATCAGGGGTGGATCGAAGCGTGCGGCTACACGCTGGTCAAATCGCTCCACACCTATGATCTGGACATTCGGCATGAATTTCCGCCGCTGATCCAGCGCATCGTGTCCTCGGGTGAGAAGAACGCGCGGATCCGGATTCGCGAGGTGGAACTCAAGCATTTCGATCGGGATGCGGCCATCATTTGTGAGATCCTGAACGATGCGTGGTCCGACAACTGGGGATTCGTGCCGTTTACCCCCAAGGAAATCGAATATACCGGCAAGGCGCTGAAGCCGCTGGTGCACCCCTCCCTCATCCACATCGCCGAGTACGATGGCGAGCCGGTGGCCTTCATGATGACGTTGCCTGACCTGAACGGCATTCAGATGCGGGTGAACAAGCGCAACGGCAAGCCGTCGATCTTCGGGCTGATCAAGCTGCTGCTCTGGCTGAAGAAACCCTATCCCGCTGACATGCGCGTGCCCCTGATGGGCGTGCGCAAGAGCCTGCAATCATCGCGTCTGGCCAGCCAGCTCGCCTTCATGATGATCGAGTATATCCGCCGCGCCGCGCTGACGAAGTTTGGCACGAAGCGGGCGGAGATCGGCTGGGTGCTGGAGGATAACCAGGGCATGGTCGCGATCGCCGATGCCATCAACAGCAAGGTAAACCGCGAATACGCGATCTACGACAAGGCCCTATGACTTACGGCGACTGATCGGCAACGAAGCGCGGCGGCCGGACGGGCCGACCGCGCTTTGCATTGTCATCCGTGCGCGCCGAACTCGTTCGCCAGCGCCGTCGTGATCCGCAGCGACAGCGCGTAGGACCGGGCGATTGGATCGATGTAGTCCTGATGGATACGGGCGTATCCGGTCGCACTGGAATCGGGATAGTCGCTGGGCGCGTCCACCGCGAAATCGTTGATCGACGGGAAGTGCACCGGGAAGGCACGCCGCAGCTGCGCCAGGCCGTCCTCTACCCGCAAGGTGAAGAACATCTCCAGCACGTCTTCGCGGCTGATGTCGTTGGCGCGGCTGAAGGGCGGCACCATGACGGCACGCAGGAACATGTGCTGGAACAGCGCAATACGCAGCGCCTGCAGCACGCCCAGCGATCGGCGGGTCTGCTCCCGGTCGCGCAGGGGTGCTTCGTCCGGGATCAGTTCCAGCAGCGAATGCAGCTTGAGCGCATCGACCCGCAGGCGTGAGGCGAGACGGCGGTACACGCCCGCGCGATCGTCCTTGGTCAGGTATTCCGCCAGCTTGAGACAGGCATCGGCAATGTTCTGCTCGTCCCCGCGATAGGGACGGCTGGCCCAGTAGGCGGAATTGAACAACTCACCATAGGCTTGCACCGTCTTGATAGAGGCGAGCGCGTTGGCAGCGCGGGCAAGGCGCACGATCTGCCGCCCGCGCGCGCTTTCGCGTAGCAGCGCGGCGATTTCCTCGCGATTGCCATCGGCGGCGGTGCCTAGTCCGGCGATCACGTTCACCGGATAACCCAGCTGCTGGAGGATCGCGTTATGCGGGATCGCGCGGATCTGGCGCAGGCTCATCGTCCGGTCGGACGCAAGGTCCGACTGGCGGCGCGACTTGCGGCTGCCCGTATCGTTCAACAGGCCAAGACCGAACGCGGTGATCGCACGGCTGTATGTCGTCGATTCAAGGTGATCGTGCTGAACCCCGCGAATCGCTCGGTAGAAATCGAGGCTGAGGTCGGTGCGGCGATAGAATGGATCGGTCGGGGCATTGACATCGGCGGCCCACAGCGGACGCTCGATCATCCGGGTGAGCGTGCCCAGCGCCAGTTCGTCCGATCCGAACCACAGATAGCCGTCGCCGCCCTGGAACGACACTTCGGGTTCCAACCGGATCGAGGCGCGCAGGAAGCGGCGGCGTGCCCAAGGCGACATCTGCCAGTCGAACCGGTCATCGATGCTCGAGGGGTGGCAACCGCGACCCATCGATTCGCCGCCGGTGTTGAACACCAGCGCTGAAACGTCGGACAGGCCATTCGCGGCCATCGCCTCGGCAAGGCGCCCCTGCAGGCGTTCGATCGCGAGGGCGGCGGGTATCTGGCCGACGAAGCGCCCGGCGTCGGAAAAGCCGGTCTGGATCGAGACACGCCCACGCCGCTTTGCGTATTCGCGATAGGCAGGCTCGGCCAGCACGGCATCGAGGAAGCGCCCGCCATGTTCCAGCGCGTTCTCGGTCTCGAACAAGGGGGAGACGTCCACCTTGTCGTCGATGCCGAACATCCGCGCGAAGTAGAGCGCAGCGAGCACGGTGGTCGGCTCCTCGCACTCGGCCACGAGCATGCGGATGGGCGAATCGGCGTCGATATGCTGCAGGATCTGCGCCATAGCCAGGAACTGGCGCACGGCGGTGCTGTTCTCGATCGCCAGCGCGGCGAAGTTGGAACGCAGCGGTTTCACTTCCGCGAGCAGTTCGCGCATCCGCACCAGCGCGGCCTGGCTGGCCAGCGAGAGCTTGCCTTCGGGGTCGATGCGACGACGGATGGCGTTCTGCAGTTGCGAGGCGTTCACCCGGAAGTGAATCCAGCCCATGCCAAGCCCGTCCGCGCGCATGGCCGCCGCAACGACCAGCAGCGCCCGCGCCTGATCCTGGTCGGCATGCCGCGCCTCTTCTTCGAGGCGGGTGATGATCGGCTCAAGGCTGATGATCTTGTCGGCATGGTCGGCGGCCAGCCCGTTGGCCGCGCCGGACAGGGCTTCGGGATCGCTGAGGTCCTGATTGAAGGCGCTGGCCGCCTCCGCAGTATGGGCCTGCGCACGGGACAACCTTGCCGCAATTTCGGGGGCCACGGTTTCAAGGGCGGCGGCATAGCTGCCCAGCCGCTCCGCTTTTTCCAGCAGGCGATAGCGGATGGACGTGGACCACGAGATGTCGGTGCGGCCGTCCATATCGTACCCCACCCAGTGCGCGAAACGCACCGGCAGGGGGTTGAGGCTTTTCCACCGCTTGGGCCAGCGCGCGGCGGCATGAGCCAGCAACCGCGCGTTGATGCGGTCCCGCGCTTTCTGGCCGCGCGTCAAGGCCGCCATCGCGGCATCATGTTCGTAATCGAGCGTGATCGTGTCACGCTCCGGCGAGGCCACGCACACCGACGCCTGGCTGAAATCGCCGTTCGAGGCCGAAGCCGTAACCGCCTCTGTCTGCGCGGCGGTGAGCAGGAAGGTGGGATGCGCAGTGAAGACAACGTGCGCGGCCGGACGCTGCCAGCGCACGGCGAAAGCGGAAAAGTCATCCTCGTGCGAGGTCTTGTCCGCGAGTCCGTCGATCAGGGCGTCGTTCCCGGAGATCTGGACGGTGCCGAGAATACGGTCGAGCCGGGCGGCACGAGCACGCAATCCCTCGCAGTCCATTTCCGCCACCAGCGACTCGATCTGGTCGAGCGACATCGCGCCGGTTTCCAGCTCGCGCGACAGTTCAAGGCCGAGCTGGAACACGGGATTGAACAGCGGCGAGATCGCGGTGAGCTTGTGAAGCTCCTGCAGCCGTGTTTCGAGTTGCTCGACCGTATCGAGCGGCGCGCTGACCGGCTTTTCTGACATCAGCGGCCAAGCCCCGCAGCGACGCGCGCCGCGGCTTCGATCTTTGCGACGTCCGGCTTGCCTTTGGGCACCATCCAGCTGCCACCCACGCACAGCACGGAATCGAGCGCGAGCCATTCGGGGGCGTTCTCCGGCGTGACGCCGCCAGTCGGGCAGAAGCGCGCGACCAGCAGCGGCGCGGAAATCGCCTTGAGGGCGGGCGGGCCACCGGCGGCCATCGCCGGAAAAAACTTCAGACGATCGAAGCCCATTTCCAGCGCCAGCATCACATCGCTGGCGTTGGCGGTGCCGGGCAGGAACGGAATACCGCTATCAAGCGCGGCCTTGCCCAGCGTCGGCGTCAGGCCGGGCGAGACGATGAATTCCGCCCCGGCGTCGATCGAGCGGGCCAGATCGTCCGGGGTCAGCACGGTGCCTGCGCCCACGACAGCGCCGGGGACCTGCTTCATCGCCTTGATCGCATCGATGGCGCAATCGGTGCGCAGGGTGACTTCCAGCGCGGGCAGGCCGCCCGCGACGAGCGCTTCGGCGATGGGGAGGGCGTGGTCGATATCCTCGATCACCAGCACCGGGATGACCGGGGCCAGACGCATGACCTTTTCGACGGCGGCGGAAAGATTGGTCATTACTGCAGGTGCTCCCTTGCAAAGGCGGCCGCCGCGCCGAACAGGCCGGGCTGCGGGTGAGTGATGAGCTTGACGGGCAGCGTGGCCATCAGACCGGAGAACCGACCCTTGGCGCGGAAACGCTCGGCAAAGCCCGATGTCTTGATGGTTTCGCGGATGCGGTAGCCAAGGCCACCCGCGATGACGACGCCGCCGGCACCCTGCGCCAAGGCACAATCGCCAGCCGCCGCGCCGAGCGCCAGGCAGAACCGGTCCACGGCGGCGATGGCGAGACTGTCCGAACCATCGGCGGCAGCGGTCCAGATCTCCACGTCGGTCATCTCGTGGATCGCCTTGTGCTCCATGGCCGCCAGCGTCGCGTAGATATCGACGATGGCGGGGCCGGAGACCACGCGCTCTACCGAGACGCGGGTGTGCCGCTTGCGCAGGCGGGCGAGAATGGCATCCTCGATCTGGTCGAGCGGAGCGTAATCGGTGTGGCCGCCCTCGGTCGCCTGAACGTGGTAGCTGCCTTTTCCATCACGGTAGAGGTGCGCCACGCCAAGGCCGGTGCCCGGGCCGAGCACGCTGAGCGTCCCCGATGCGGGCAGTGGCTCGTCCGGGCCGGTGAGATGCAGGAAATCGCTATCGTCCGCGCGGGCGACGGCATGAGCGACGGCGGCAAAGTCGTTGATGATCGTCTGCCGCGTGGGGCCGAGCATTTCCTGGATCTTTGCCGGGCGCAGAATCCACGGGTTGTTGGTGAACTTGATCACCTCATTGCCGACAGGACCGGCCACCGACATGGCGACGGCATCGGGCAGGGTGCCGCCGTTCATGTCGCGAAAGGCCTGCCAGGCGAGCTGGAAACTGCCGTGGTCCTTGGTGTGCAGCGTTGCCGGTTCGCCCAGCGTGATCGTGCCGTCATCCGCAATGGTTGCCAGTGCGAAGCGCGCATGGGTGCCGCCGATATCGACGGTGACGATCTCAGTCATTTCCCTCTCCCTCGTCGCGCTCACAGTCCAGCCAGTTCCAGCATGGAGGAACCACCCTGTTCGGCGCCCCCTGCATTGGCGCGGAACATCGCGAACAATTCGCGGCCCATGCCCATGGGTTGCGGCGGGGTCGGGGCAGCCTCACGCGACGCCAGATCGGCGGTGGTCGAAAGAGTGCCGTCCTCTCCCGACAGGCGGACCACGTCGCCATCGCGCAAGTGGGCCAGCGGGCCGCCCCCCAGCGCTTCCGGCGTGACGTGGATAGCGGCGGGCACTTTGCCCGATGCACCGGACATGCGCCCGTCCGTCACCAGCGCGACCTTGAAGCCCTTGTCCTGAAGCACGCCGAGCGGCGGGGTCAGTTTGTGCAGTTCGGGCATGCCATTGGCGCGCGGCCCCTGGAAGCGCACGACCACGACGACGTCACGGTCAAGCTCCCCGGCCTTGAACGCCTGCGAGACCGCCTCCTGCGTTTCGAACACGCGGCACGGCGCTTCGATGGTCCAGCGTTCCTCGTCCACGGCGCTGGTCTTGAAGGTGCCGCGCCCGAGGTTGCCCTGCACCAGTCGCATGCCGCCATCGGGCAGGAACGGGTTCGATACCGGGCGGACCATCGTGTCGTCGCTGGTCTTGGGCGGGGCGATCCATTCCAGCTTGTCGTCACGCAGGACGGGTTCGCTGGCGTAGGCGGACATGCCTTTTTCGGACACCGTCAGCACGTCGCCATGGGCAAGCCCCGCGTCCAGCAGTTCGCGTACGACCCAGCCGATGCCGCCCGCCGCCTGGAAATGGTTCACGTCGCCCGATCCATTGGGATAGACGCGCGTGATCAGCGGGACGACGGAGGACAGTTCGTCGAAATCCTCCCAATCGATCAGGATGCCGCCCGCCCGCGCCATGGCGGGCAGGTGGATCGCGTGATTGGTGGAGCCGCCGGTGGCGAGAAGGCCCGCCATGGCGTTCACGATGGCCTTTTCGTCCACGACCTTGGCCATCGGGCGATAGTCGTCACCCTTGCGCGTCATTGCAGCGACGCGGTGAACGGCCTCGCGCGTCAACGCCTGGCGCAGCGGCGTGTTGGGCTGGACGAAGGCGGCTGCGGGGATATGCAGCCCCATCAGTTCCATCATCATCTGGTTGGAATTGGCCGTGCCGTAGAACGTGCAGGTGCCCGGCGAGTGATAGCTGGCGCTTTCGCTGGCCAGCAGTTCCTCACGACCGACCTTGCCCTCGGCATAGAGCTGGCGGACTTTCTGCTTTTCCTTGTTGGAGATACCCGTTGGCATCGGTCCGGCAGGGACGAATACCACCGGCAGATGGCCAAACCGCATCGCGCCGATGAACAGGCCGGGGACGATCTTGTCGCAGATGCCCAGCAGGGCGGTGCCGTCGAACATCGCGTGGCTCAGCGCGATGGCGGTGGAAAGGGCGATGGTGTCACGGCTGAACAGTGATAGCTCCATGCCGTCGAAGCCCTGCGTCACGCCGTCGCACATCGCCGGAACGCCGCCCGCGACTTGCGCCGTCGCGCCCACTTCGCGGGCGAACAGCTTCATCTGTTCGGGGTAGCGGCCGTAAGGCTGATGCGCGCTCAGCATGTCGTTATAGGCGGTGACGATGCCAATGTTGATCGACTTGCCCGCCGAAATCGTCGCCTTGTCCTCACCCGAAGCGGCGAAGCCATGGGCCAGGTTCGAGCACGAAAGAAAGCTGCGGTCGGAATGATTGTCCGCCTCGCGCTCCACCATCTCCAGATAGCGGGCGCGGCTGGGGCGTGAGCGTTCGATGATGCGCTGGGTAACGCGCTCCACCACCGGGTTGAGGGTGCTCATGGATGTACTCCTGCATGGTCGCGGCGTTGCGCGGGCAGCGATTGGCTTGCGGGCGTCCCCAATCGTGGGACGCCCTTGTTCATTCGAAAGCGTAAACCCGCGTGGGCGCTATTCGTGCCACGTAACGCCGTCACGCTCTGCAAGCGCGATGGCAGCGGACGGACCCCAGCTTCCAGCCGTGTAAGTCTTGGGCTCCAGCTGCTGTTCCCCCCAATTGGCGCGGATCGCATCGATCCATTCCCACTGGGCTTCCACTTCGTCGCGGCGGACGAACAGCGTCTGGTCGCCTTCGATAAGGTCCAGCAGCAGGCGCTCGTAGGCGATGCGGCGCTGCCGGTCGGCAAAGGCATCGGGCGTGGTGATCGCCAGCGGGACGGAGCGCAGGCCATAGCCGTTGCGATCCAGGCCCGGCACCTTGGCCATCAGCGACAAGGTGATGTTCTCTTCCGGCTGGATGCCGATGACCAGCCGGTTGGGCACCGTCTTGGCGCCGCGCCCGGTGAAGATCGAGTGCGGCACGTCGCGGAACTGGACGACGATTTCGGTCGTCCGCTTGGGCAGGCGCTTGCCGGTGCGCAGATAGAACGGCACGCCCTGCCAGCGCCAGTTGTCGATATGCGCCTTGATGGCAACGAACGTCTCTGTATCGGAATCCTTGCCGAGTTCATCGTCATAGCCGGGCACGGCCTTGCCGCCGATCGCCCCGGCGCGGTACTGGCCGGTCACCGTCTCACCCACGCTCACCTTGCGGAGCGAGCGCAGGACTTTCACCTTTTCGTCGCGCACGTTCGTCGCGTCGTAGGAGACCGGCGGCTCCATCGCCAGCAGCGCCAGCAGCTGGAGCATGTGGTTCTGCACCATGTCGCGCAGGGCGCCGCTGTCGTCGTAATAGGCGACGCGCGATTCCAGGCCGACCGTTTCGGCCACGGTGATCTGCACATGGTCGATATGCGCGGCGTTCCACAGCGGCTCGAACATCAGGTTGGCAAAGCGCAGCGCCAGCAGGTTCTGCACCGTTTCCTTGCCGAGGTAGTGGTCGATCCGGTAGATCCGCTCCTCGGGAAAAGCGTGCGCGACGGCGTCGTTGATCACCTTGCTGGACGCCAGATCGATGCCCAGCGGCTTTTCGAGGCCGATGCGGACGCGGTCCCCGGCGAGACCGCTTTTCTCCAGTCCGTGGATAGTTGCCTCGAACAGGCTGGGCGCGGTCGACAGGAAGATCGACAGCCCTTCTTCCGGCTTTCCGACTTTCTCGGCCAGCCCCTGAAAATGGTCGATGTCGTTGGCGTCGAGTGGCTGGTAGCTCAGGCGATTGAGGAACTGGGCCATGCTGCCGCGCCGCTGAGCGGGTAGGAACTGCTCCAGCGATTCACGCGCGAAGTTGCGAAACCCCTGGTCGTCCATTTCGGAGCGCGCCGTGCCGATGATCTGGATGCGCGGACCCAGCAGGCCTTCCGCGTCGAGCGCGCAAAGCGAGGGGATCAGCATCCGGCGGGACAAATCGCCCGTTGCGCCGAAGAGGAGCAGGCGATCGGAAGTGAATTGGGTCACGAATACCTTTCCACCGAACGGCCGCGCTCCTCCTCGCAACCGTGATGTGCCATTTTCGGCCCCCTTGGGAAGGAGACCCTGTCGCAGGTCGCATGCGCTTGCGTCCATTCGTGAACGCAACGCCTGCCGGGGCCGCATAACAAATGTGGAAAGGCGATACTAGGCCACAAGGCAGGGCCGCGATATTTTACAAAACGCTTCGCCTGCGCAAACGACGGGCAAACGCGGTTTATGATCCGCTGAATACGAATGTTGCCATATCACTGTCGTAAAACCCTGCCACGCGCGTTGGAACGGCTGGATAATCGGGTACATGGGTGGCCGGGGACAGGAGAATACCGCGCATGACGATCGAGGGCGTTCATCTGCTGGAACATCTGCAGACGCCTGCGCTGATGGTGTCGCGCGGCCAGGTCCGTTTCGCCAACACCGCCGCCAAGGCACTGCTGGGGGCGCACATCGTCGGCCAGGACGTTCGCATCGCCATTCGCGAGCCGCGCGCCGTCGCCGCGATCCTCAGCGACAATGGCGGAACCGCCCGGATCAAGGGCCTCTCCACCGGCGGATCGATGTGGGAGGTGGACTGCAAGGTGGCCGGTCCCAACGAACGCATCGTCAGCCTCTATGACTTGTCGGAACGGGTCAGCGTCGCCAAGGCGCACGCCGATTTCGTCGCCAACGCCAGCCACGAACTGCGCACCCCGCTCGCCAACGTGATCGGCTATTGCGAGACGCTGATGAACCCCAAGGCCGGCGGGGACGAGGCGCTGCGCGGCCGCTTCCTGGGCACCATCCGGCACGAGGCGCAGCGCATGCAGTCGCTGATCTCGGACCTCATGTCGCTATCCCGGATCGAGGCGGTGAAGCATGACGCGCCGTCCGAAAGCATCGACATGGTGGCGCTTGCCAACGAAGTCGCGGGCGAATTTCGCGGCGGGGCGCCGGTAACGGTGAAGGCCAACGCGCAGCACGCGGTCATTGCCGGGGACCGCGGTCAGTTGTCGCAGGTCCTGCGCAACCTTATCGACAACTCGCGCAAGTACGGGCGGGCGGACGGGCCGGTCGAAGTGTCGGTGGAGGCGGCCAGCACTGGCTGGGTGCTCGTCACCGTGCGCGATGAAGGCGAAGGGATTTCGCCCGAACACTTGCCGCGCGTGACCGAGCGATTCTACCGCGCGGACGCCAGTCGCAGCCGCGCGGCGGGGGGCACCGGTCTGGGCCTGTCGATCGTCAAGCATATCGTCGAGCGCCATCGCGGGCGTTTCGATATCGAAAGTCGCCCGGGCATCGGCACGACGGCGTCGCTGATGCTGCCGCTGCGCGCGGCGGACTGAGCGGACGCGACTACTGCGCCGGTGCGGGCGGGGCGGGATCGATCACCGGGACCGCGTCGGAAACGACATCATCTTCCGCCGCAGCGCTGGCCGAAACCGATGGACGACGCGGGGCTTCCAGATCGTCATACACCGCGTCCGGCGGCGGAGAGAGCGAGGCCTGCGAGCGAACCGTGTCGTAGGGCAGCATGTCGTCGGTGACCGAGCGTGGCAGCAGTTCACCACCCGCCGCGGCCTTGGGCTGATCGTCATCCTTCTTGCAGGCGGCAAGGGCCAGCGATGCGGCGGCGGCCAGAATGATCAGGCGGGGCGTAGGGGCCAGGGGCGGCAGCTTCATCACGCGGTTTCCTTGGGAGGGCAGGGGCGGTCGAGCGCGGACAGGAACGACGGTGCACGGGCGATCAGCGCTTCGTCCCACTGGTCGAAACTGACGTCCCGGCCAAGGCGTGCCAGGCTGGTGACGCCGAATTCCTCGATACCGCATGGCACGATGCCGGTGAAGTGGGAGAGGTCTGGCCGAATGTTCACGGCGAAACCGTGCATCGTCACCCACTTGCGGATGCGCACGCCGATCGCGCCGATCTTCGCCTCGCGCCCGTCGATATCGGTGGTCCAGATGCCGATGCGGCCTTCCGAACGGAAGGATTCGACGCCGAAATCGCGCAAGGCGTCGATCACCCAGCCCTCCAGCGCGCTGACGAAGCCGCGCGCGTCGCGGGCACGCTTCTTCAGGTCGAGCAGGACGTAGCCGATGCGCTGGCCCGGGCCGTGGTAGGTATATCGCCCGCCACGCCCTGCCTCGACCACTTCGAAGCGGGGGTCCAGCAGCTCGGCGCTGGCGGCGCTGGTGCCGGCCGTATAGACCGGTGGGTGTTCGAGCAGCCAGATCAGCTCACGCGCTTCACCGGCCGCGATGGCGGCGTTGCGCGCCGTCATTTCGTCCAGCGCCTGGCGATAGGGCACGGGTTCGTGCGCGATGCGCAGCTCGATATCACCGGCAAGAATTGCAGGAATCGTCATGGCGCGTTGCGTGGCGTCATTCCCTGCGCTTATCAAGAGCCTTTAGGCGCACTGACCCGGGAACGGGAAAGGCGTCGTGCCGGATCATCGGCATTCTTGGAGCCTGCGCAATGAAGTTCGACAGCAACAGCGCCTGGACCGACGCCATGGCCGCGGTGCGCGCCAATCGCGAGGTGCTGCTGGCGCTGGGCGGGGTATTCTTCCTGCTGCCGACGCTGCTATCCACGGTTTTCCTGACCGATCTGCAGACCCGGATCATGGAAAGCATGAGCAAGCCCGAGGTGATGACCCGCCTGATCGACGAGAATATCGGCACGCTGCTTGGCTTTGGCCTGGGCGGAATGGTCGTGCAGATGATCGGCTATCTGGCGGTGACGGCGCTGATCAGCGACCGCAATAGGCCGACGGTGGGCGAATCGATCCGGGCCGGCCTTCGCGCGGTGCCCTCGCTGTTCGGCGTCGCGGTGCTCGGGTTCCTGGCGACGATGCTGGCGATCACGGCGGTGTCGATGGTGATCGTCGGTGTGTTCTCGATCATCGGAGCGGGAACGGCAGGCGGGGTCATCACCGCCGTGCTGGTGGTCGTCGCGCTGGTGTACGTTTCGGTCAAGCTGTCGCTGGTGGTGCCGGTGATCGTGAACGAAGGGATCGGCAACCCGATTACCGCGATGGTCCGATCGTGGAAACTGACCCGCCACAACAGCCTGCGCCTGTTCGGCTTCTACACGCTGTTGACGCTGGGTTACTTTGCGCTGGCGCTGGTCTCCACCTTTATCGTCGTCGGCCCGGTGATGCTGGTGCTGGGGCAGGGGACGTTTGCGATTCTGGTGATGGGCGTGGTGTCAGGCGCGATCGGTGCGGCGGCCAGCGTCGTTCTGGCGGCGGTTCTGAGCCAGACTCACCGGCAATTGGCAGGTCCTTCGGCGCAAACGGTAGCCAGCACGTTCGAATAAAGTTCTTGGTGCCGGCAATGTAGTTCTAGGTGCCGCTTTTCAGCCTTCGTCTTCGTCCTTCCACGCCCACCACAGAAAGCAGGGCGGGACGTTGATCATCTCGATCTCCTGATCGATCCGCGCAAAATGGCGCGCCATATAGTGGCGGGCCTTCATGCGGAACTGGTAGACGAGAAAGGCGCCCCCCTGCCTCAGCACACGGTGCGTGGCAGCAGCGATCGCCGGGGCTACCCCATCGGGCAGGGTGGAAAACGGCAGGCCGGACAGCACGAAATCGGCGCGCTGATGGCCATGCGACCGAACGATTTCCTCAACATCCGCAGCCGAGCCAAGCACAGCGATGAAGCGGCTGTCGGTAATCGTGCGGCGCAGATAATCGATGAACAGCGGGTTCGTATCGATGACGATCAGCGTGCCGTCACGCGGCAGCTTGTCCAGCACCGGCTGGCAGAAAGTGCCGACCCCCGGGCCATATTCCACGAACAGCTTGCAATTGGGCCAGTCCACCCGCGACAGCATGCGGTTGATCACGAAGCGCGAGGACGGGACGATCGAGCCGACCATCACCGGGTTGCGCATGAACCCTTCAAGAAACACGCCCCAGGGCCCTAGCCCCTGTTTGATCTTCCGCCCGATCCGCTGCGGCAGGGCCTCTCGGGCAAGCTCGGTACTGGTCATGCGGCGGGAAGCTCTCGGAAGGTTGTCATGTTTGTATAGGGCAATGCGGTGGCAGATTGCCGTCCTCATTGCAAGGTGATGACGGCAACGTCCTAACCGGATTGGGCAAAATTCGTTTACAGAATTTCGTGCACTGTATCCTGCGGGCGGCAAAGCCGGACACCCTTTTGGGTTTCCACCAACGGCCGCTCGATCAGCGCGGGCGTGGCCGCCATGGCCGCAAGCACGGTCGCATCGTCGGCATCGGGAAGGCCGCGCTCCACGGCGTCGGTGCCGCGCAGGCGAAGGCCCTTTTGCGGCGTGATACCGGCGTCACGGTACAGTTGTGCGAGCTTTTCGGCGCTGGGCGGGGTCTTGAGGTATTCCACGACGTCCACCTCAACACCCGGCGTTTCTTCCAGGATGGCGAGGGTCTTGCGCGACGTGCCGCAGGCCGGGTTGTGCCAGATGGTGGCTTTCATTGAACGTCTCCTTGCGGGGGTATCGAGGGCTGTGCCGGGTCCGGGCTAGGCACGGCAGCGGCTGGAGCAGGCGGCGCGGGCATCGTCGCGCGGATGCCGCTGGCGGCGCGGCGCACGGCCCGCAAGAGGCGGGGGTGGACGCCGCACCGGCATAAGTTGGGGATCGCGTCCTTGATCTCGGCGTCTGAAGGGTTGGCGTTGCGCCGCAGCAGGGCGGCCGCGCTCATGACGATACCGGGTGTACAGAAGCCGCACTGTATCGCCTGCTCGGCTACCATCGCCTGCTGCACTGGGTGCGTTCGATCGTGCGACAGACCCTCCACCGTGACGACCACGCGCCCTTCGCATTCGGCCAGCGTGATGAGGCAGGATCGCAGCGCCGCGCCATCGACCATCACCATGCAGGCACCGCAATCGCCGACCCCGCAGCCGTATTTGGTGCCCGTCAGATTCGCCGCATCGCGCAATGCCCACAGCAACGGAGTGCGCGGGTCCATGGCGAACTCCACGGGGCGGTCGTTTACGGTAAGCCGGGTCATCGTGGGATCGAACAAGCCATGAAAACCGGGTGCCCCAGCCCGCGTTTCAGCGCAAGCCCACCTTGATGCCTGCCCACAAGGTCCGCGGGGTGCCAAGGTCGATCGAGCCGCCCTGATTGCGAGTGACGATCGACGTATCGGTCAGATTTTCACCCCGTAACGTCAGCGAAATCAGCGGGTTGATCGGAACTTGCGCGAAGACGTCCAGTGTCGTCGCGGCGCGCAGGACGTCCGTTTCCAGGTCATCCTCGAACTGTGCGCCGGTGTGGCGCACGGTAGCCGCCAGACGCCACCCCGGCGCGGGGGTAAAGCCGAGAGTGCCGCTGGCGGCCAGCTTCGGGACTTGCGCAGGCCGCAGCCCGTCCAACGCGGCCTGAACGCCTTGCGCCTCCACTTTCGCGTTGGTCCAGGACAGAGATCCGGCAAAGTCGAAGCGCCCCAAATTTACGCCCGCGCTCGCTTCAACCCCGCGCGCCCGGATGACGTCGACGTTCTGCCGCTCGCGTAGGTTGGGCGAGAGAGTGACGTTCGCGATAGCGTCTTTTAGCCGGTTGTCGAATGCGGTGAGCGATACGGTCAGCGCGGGGGTCGGATGGAAATCCAAGCCCGCCTCGAACCCGCGAAGGCGCTCGGGCTTGAGGGCGGCATTCGCCCGTGTCGTCACCGGGAAAACCACGAAAGGTCGGTAGAGCTCGTTCAGCGTCGGCAGTCGCAGCCCGGTGTAGGCGGCGGCCCGCAGCGATACGACCGGGGCGATGTTCCAGACCACGCCGCCGCGTGCATTGGCGTCCCACCCGCTGCGATCGGCGAAGCGAGTATCGGTGGTGACCACGCCCGCCGCGTTCAGTTCACGAAAGAAGCCGTCGCGGATGGTCCAGCGATCCAGACGGCCACCTGCGGTCACCACGACTTGCCCGATCGTCCAGTCGTCTTCGAGGTAGAAGCCAAGGTCCGACTGCTTGCCTCCGGCGCGGCGGAAGCCCGTTCGAAGGCCGGTCTGCGCGCTGTATGGCTCTTCGACCAGATTTCCGCGCGAAAGGCGAAAATCCGCGCCGATCCGCAGGACATGGGCATCGCCCACCGGCGGGCGCAGTTCGGCTTTGCCGCCAATCGCCAGGGTAGGGGTCTTGCGCTGATCGAGCGTCTTGCGAAAGCTGGTGGAGCTGATGACGATGTTGGAAAAGTCCTGCGCCTGGACATAGCCGAGCACATCGAACTTCCAGTCTCCCCGCCCGACAAATCGCAGCGATCCCTGCTGACCGGACGAGGTGGAATCGGCGCCCTTGAAGCGCAGGGTACGCTGATCGTCGTAGACCAGCCCCGATGCCTGCACCTCGACATCACCCGTCAGCGGGGCCACCGCGCGCAGTGAGCCGGACAGGCTTTCATAGGCGGCGCGGGCGGAAGCCGGGACGCGCTGGTCGCCGGGCGTGGTCCAGAAGCCCTTGCCGCGATCCCACTGCATGCTAGCGACGACGAACCCCTGGCCAAGATGCGGGGCGATGGTCAGCGCGCTTTGCGTCTCGCCGCGATCATCGACCAGCGCCTGTGCCTGAAACGGGCCGATGTCCGAAGGCCCGGCGCTTTCCAGTTCGATCGTGCCGGAAACCGCTCCCGTGCCAAACGCGCCCATCCCGCCCCCACGCGTCACGCGGATCGAGCGCAGGCGTTCGGGAGCCAGCGCGCTCAGCGGGATATACCCAAAGAAGGGGTTGGCGACGGGCACTCCGTCCAGCAGCACTTGCGCCCTGCTGGAGGCATTGCCTCCCAGTGCGCGCAAAGTGACGCCCTGGTTCGAAGGGTTGGAGGCGCGGCTGTCAGCACGGCGGAACTGCTGGAACCCGGCAACGGACGACAGCACATCCTCGATCCGGCCCGATGCGCTGGCGGTCAGCTTGTCGCGCGCGATCGTTTCGACGTCATAGGCGGGAATGGCGGGGCCATCGCCAAGTCCGCGACCGGTGACGATGATCGGGCCGCGAGGATCTTCGTCCGCGTGGGCGGGCACAAACGGAATCAGGCCCAGAGCGATCAGCGGAAGGGCGATACGGCGTTGCTTGGCAATCATGCGCGCCGTCTTAGGGCAACCGCCACCCGTGACAACCCGGCGACGAGCAGCGGCGCGCTATTCCGCCGCGCCGATGGTCAGCCGTACCGGCTCCAGCCCGTCTACCGCGCCTTCCAACTGATCACCCGGCGATACGGGGCCGACCCCGGCGGGCGTGCCGGTGTAGATAAGGTCGCCCGGCGCGAGGTGGTACAGTCGCGACAGGTCGGCGATCAGATCGGGGATCGACCAGATCATGTCGGACAGCGTGCCGTTCTGCTTGCGCGTCCCGTTCTGATCGAGAGTGATGGTCTGGCTGGACACATCCCCAAAGTGCGCAGCAGACGTGATCGGCGCAATGATTGCGCCATTCTCGAAATCCTTGCCGGTGTCCCATGGATAGCCTTTGGCCTTGGCCGCGTTCTGCAGATCGCGCCGCGTCATGTCGAGACCGCAGGCATAGCCGAACACCGCCGCCATGGCGTCTTGTGGATCGACCCGGAACGCAGGCTCGCCAATGGCGATCACGAACTCCATTTCAAAATGGCACTCGGCGGTGCCCGGAGGATAAGGGATCCTCGTGCCCGACAGGCACAATGCAGCCGGCGCCTTGGTGAACCAGATGGGCGCTTCGCGGTCCACTGCGTTGCCCAGTTCGATCGCATGAGCGGCATAATTGCGACCCACGCAGAAGATCCGCCGGACCGGATAACGGGCATCGCTGCCGAGGATGGGGACAGACGGGGCGGCGGGGAGATCGAATAGCAGGCTCATACGGGCGGTGTAGGGTGTGCGCTCATTGAGGGAAAGAGCCGATCGCGGCGACACCGTCGTCATCCGGCCGTCGCATCGGCAAAGCGCTCTCTCCTGTTGCGGCTTGCCGTGTGCGGCAGCTTGCCTAAATTAGCGGCCGTGACTGCTGAACAGTATCTATCGGGACGTATCCTGCTGGCGATGCCCGGAATGTTCGATCCGCGTTTCGAACGCGCGGTGAGTGTGATGTGCGTGCACGACGAAAACGGCGCGCTGGGCATCGGCATTGGTCAGGTGCGCCAGGGCGTGCGCTTTCATGATGTGCTTGAGGAACTGGGCCTGGACCCGGGCGTCTCGCCCAACCGGGAGGTCATGAACGGGGGCCCGGTAGAGCCGGGGCGTGGCTTTATCCTTCATTCCACCGACTGGGGCGGCGCCGATACGATCACGGTCGATCCGCTGTGCGCGCTGTCGGCATCGATGGACGTGCTGCGCGCGATCGCTGAGGGGCGCGGGCCTTCGCAATGGGTGATGGCGCTGGGCTATGCTGGATGGGGTGCGGGCCAGTTGGAAGGCGAGATGCGGCATCATGGCTGGTATGCCGCAGCCGGACATCGCGAAATCCTGTTCCAGACCGCACCCGAAGCTCGCTGGGCGGCGACCTGGCGGGCAGAGGGTATCGACCCGGCGCTGCTTTCCAACGAGACGGGCCGCGCGTAACGCGGCGCATCCTTACTCCGCTATGGCAGCTGCTTCCGAAGCGTCAGGAGCAGGCGCGGTAGGCGCCAGCGGACTGGGCTGATCGACCACGTTGCCGCCTGCATCCTTGAGCCTGTTCGGCTCCAGCATCGCGGTGGTTTCCAGCAGGTCGAGCGCCTTTTGCGCCGCTTCGAACCGGCGAGCATCAGCCACCCAGGTATCGGCGGCGTCCGCTCCGGGCAGGCGTTCCACTTCGCCGATGGCGTTATCGATCCGGCGGGCGGTCAGCATGACGCGGGCACGCTCTATACGCGCGGCGGGGGTAGCCAGCGCTCCCGAATCGCGCCGTACCATGAACAGCGAGGTGACTTCGTGGCGGGCCCGGTCCCAAATACTTTCATCGCTCTGTTTGGCCGACAGTTCGGGCGATAGCGCCTCAAGCCGGGCAGCAAGGCCGTCGATCGTGACGGGATTGCGGGCGAAATCGATCACCGTTTCCACGGCACGGGGCTGCGCGTTCATGAAGCGCAGGCGCAACTGGTCGGCGACATGGCCCAGCGGCTCGCCCCGGTCGACCATGCGGCGCGCGGCGAAGGCGATCAGCAGACCCTCCGCCCGCCCGGCGTTGCCCGCAGCCGCGTCCGTCTGGAAATCGATGCGCGAGATGCGATCTTCGAGCATGGCGAGCCGCCCTTCGACCGTACCGATCGCCGCCATCTGTGCGGTGGCGGCAGGAGAAGGCTGGGCCACTTTCGGCTGGGTCTGGGCAACCGGCGCCTCCGTCTGCGGCATCAGCATGGCGAGATACCCGCGCGACGCCAGCCATGCGACAAGGGCGCAACCCAGCAGGAACGCGATGAACGCGACGAACAGCGTGGCCCCGCGCGATCGCGAGCGGGTCGGATAGGAATCGACGGATGGGGGAGTGTCCTGCATCAGGCCCTTACGATAAGCTATTGGCAACTAATGTCCCGGTCAAAGTTCTTGGCACATCCGCGCGGCCAGCGCCAGCAATGCCGCATCGTCGGGAGTCTCTGCGCAGCACACCTGCGCCCATGATGACGAAGAGCCTCCAGTCCGCTCCGCCACGCGCGGACCGATCGCGGCCAGACGGATATGCTCCCCCTCGATCCCGGCCGCCTTGCACACCTCCACCAGCCGGGCCGCAGCTTCACCTGAATGCAGCAGTGCGACGACGGGCTGCGACAACAGCGCCGTCAACCGGTCATCGGCGGGTCGCGGCTCGCTGGCGTAGACTTCGCGGGTTTCCATCGTGACGCCCGGTGGCAGGGTCAGGCACACGCGCTCCCGCCCGGCAAGGCGTAGCAGGCGGCGGTGGGTTGAGGCCAGAACACCAAGCAGCTTCTGCAAGCCGCCCTTGCCGGTGGCGACGACATCCAGCCCTGCCTGACGCGCGGCATTTGCCGTCGTTTCGCCCACCGCATAGGCGGGAAGCCCGCACAATCCGGCCAGCGCCGGCCCGCCGTGGCGCAAGGCATTGGCGCTCCCGAGCAGAACGGCGTCGACGTCGTCAGCCGCCACCGGTTGCCAATCGAGAGGACGCACGTGGAACAGCGGAAACGCCTGTGCGTCCAGCCCCATCGCCCGGGCCGCCGCCAGCGTGGCGGAGGCTCCCGGTTCGGGGCGCAGGATCAGGACGGGAAGGGCCATAGTCGTGCGGTTCAGGCGTCCGCGCCGGCGAAATGCACGGCGATGGCCGGGACTGCACGGCGCAGGAGGTCGGCGGCGAGCGCGGCGGGTCCTGCATCGTCCCCGGCGGTAAAGCGCGCTTCCCCGGTCACATGCTCGGCCCCATCCGGGCTGTAGAGGGCGGCGCGCATGGTCAGCCGGTCATTCTCGCACTCGGTCAGGACCGCTATGGGGCTGTGGCAGTTGCCGCCCAGCCCGGCGAGCAGCGCCCGCTCCGCCTCGACCTGCGCGCGGCTGGGTGAATGGTCGACCGCAGACAGAAGGGCGAGGGCGCGCTGATCGTCGGCGCGGCATTCGATCATGATCGCTGCCTGTGCGGGGGCGGGCAGCCACTCGCGTTCGTCCAGCGGATGGCCGGTCCCCGTTTCGCCCAGCCGGATCAGGCCCGCCAATGCCAGGAATGTCGCATCCACTTCCCCCGCCGCCAGCTTGGCCAGCCGGGTGGCGACGTTGCCGCGAAAGGTCACCACCTTGCAGTCCGGCCGGGCGTGGAGCAGCTGCGCGGCACGGCGCGGTGCGCTGGTGCCCACCACCGCTCCTTGCGGCAGCGACGCGATGGAGGCGGCACCGATCAGCACGTCGCGCACGTCCTCGCGCGGCAGGATCGCGCCGATGGTGAAGGCGTCGGGCCGGATCGTCTCCACGTCCTTGGCCGAATGGACGGCAAAGTCGATCTCCCCGGTGGCTAGCCAGGCGTCCAGCTCCTTGGTCCACAGTGCCTTGCCGCCGATCTCTGCCAAGGCACGATCCTGTATGCGATCGCCGCTGGCGGTGACCGCCACGATCTCTATCTGCGCAGGATCGAGGCCATGTGCCTGCGCCAGACGGTCGCGCGCCTCGTGTGCCTGCGCCATGGCGAGCGGTGAGCGGCGGGTGCCCAGTCGGAAAGTTCGGTGTTGTTTATCGTTGGTCATCGGCGGCTTGTGCTACCCGGCAATGTCGTTCAGGGGAAGATCGGATGAGCACAGTTCTCGGCATCGAATCTTCCTGCGACGAGACTGCCGCGGCGCTGGTGACCGACGGCAGGGTGATTCTCGCCCAGCGCATAGCCTCTCAGGACGATGCCCATCGCCCCTACGGCGGCGTCGTTCCGGAAATCGCGGCGCGCGCTCATGCGGAGCGGCTCGCCCCCCTTATCGAAGCGACGCTGGCCGATGCCGGGATGACGCTGGACCAGGTGGACGCCATTGCCGCCACTGCCGGGCCGGGGCTGATCGGCGGCGTCATGGTCGGCCTCGTCACCGCAAAGGCTTTGGCGATGGCGACGGACAAGCCACTGATCGCCGTCAACCATCTCGAAGGCCACGCACTGTCGCCCCGGTTGGCCGATGCCAGTCTGCAATATCCCTATCTTTTGTTGCTGGTCTCGGGCGGACATTGCCAGATCTTGCTGGTGAACGGCGTCGGGGCGTTTCGCCGCCTTGCCACCACGATCGACGATGCGCTGGGCGAGGCATTCGACAAGTCGGCCAAAGTCCTGGGTCTTGGCTATCCGGGCGGTCCGGCGCTGGAACGCCTTGCCGCTGAGGGCGATCCCAAGAAAGTGCCTCTGCCACGGCCGCTCAAGGGTTCAGCGGAGCCGCACTTTTCGTTTGCCGGCCTGAAAAGCGCAGTACTGAGGGCAAAGCAGTCCGGTGACTATGCCGACGCCGACATTGCCGCGTCGTTCCAGCAGGCCGCGATCGATTGCCTTTTGGACCGCACCCGCCGCGCGCTGGTGGCGGTCGGCCCGGTTAACGCGCTGGTCGTTGCGGGCGGTGTGGCCGCTAACAAGGCGATCCGCGCCGCGCTGGAAGGACTGGCGACAAGCTACGACCTGCCTTTCATCGCACCGCCATTGGCGCTGTGCACCGATAACGCCGCGATGATCGCGTGGGCTGGGGTGGAACGCCTGGCGCTTGGCCAGTCGGACCCGCTGGACGTGGCGGCAAGGCCGCGTTGGCCGCTCGATCCGGAGGCGGAACTGGTGCGCGGGGCAGGAGTGAAGGCATGACCACCGGGGGGCAGGGGGCACAGATCGGCGCGACAATCGGCGTCGTCGGCGCGGGTGCTTGGGGCACTGCGCTGGCGCAGGCGCTGGCGAGCGACGGCAGCGATGTCCTGCTCTGGGCGCGCGAGGCCGAACTGGTGGACGAAATCAACCGCGACCGCCGCAACAGCCTCTACCTGCCAAGCGCCGCGCTGGCGCCGACTATCCGCGCTACGTCCGACCTTGGCGATATGGCGTCGGTGCCCGCGCTGCTGGTCGTCGTGCCAGCGCAATTCGTATCATCGGTCATTGGCGGTCTGCCTGCGGGTGAGCGCGATCTGGTGCTGTGCGCCAAGGGAATAGAGGCCGGGACGGGCCACCTGATGGCCGATGTCGCCGCGCAGGCGGCCGCACCCGAACGGCTGGCCGTGCTGTCCGGCCCGACGTTCGCGCACGAAGTCGCCGCTGGTCTGCCTACCGCCGTCACGCTGGCGTGTGGCGGTGGCCGGGGGCAATGGGAAAGATTGGCGCCCTTGATCGCACGGCCCGCCTTGCGGCCTTATTATTCCGACGATGTGACCGGGGCGGAGATCGGCGGCGCGGTGAAGAACGTGCTGGCGATTGCCTGCGGGGTGGTCGAGGGATTGAACCTTGGCCAAAATGCCCGCGCGGCGCTCATCGCGCGCGGCTACGCGGAAATGCTCCGTTTCGGTCTGGCGCGCGGCGCGCGGGCGGAAACGCTGTCCGGCCTGTGCGGGCTGGGCGATCTGGTGCTGACGTGTTCGTCCACCTCCAGCCGCAATTTCTCGCTCGGCCTTGCGCTGGGGCAGGGATTGACCGCGGCAGAGGCGCTGTCCGGTAAGAACAGCGTGGCCGAGGGCGCGGCGACGGCGCCGGTGCTGGCCGACCTTGCCCGGCGGGACGGCATTCAGATGCCGATCGTGGAAGCGGTGGATCGGCTGCTCAAAGGCGATGCGCCTGCCAGCGCCATGGTCGATGACCTGCTCGCCCGCCCGCTGCGCGCCGAACAGGAGCGCGCTGTTTGAGCGACACGCCCACGTCCGGTTATGCCGCGCCCGATCCATCGATCGCGCGCGGCGCCGCCACTCGCGAAGAGCGCCAGCAGGAAGACTTTGCGGCGCTGGCGAAAGGTGGCCGCACCAATCTGTTCGGCTTTTTCCTGCGGCTGGCGGCACGCATCCCGTTCCTGTTCATCGCCGGGCGCGCGGCGGCATACGGCCCGGCGGCACTGGGGCGCTTCGCCTCCGCGCTGGTGCTGATCGAGCTTACCTCGATGCTGTGCACGATGGGCGAAAAGCGGGGTCTGGCCCAGCGCCTGTCGCAGACCGAAGGGCAGGTCCATCCGGCCAACGTCATTGCCGATGGCATGGTGCTGGCGGTGATCGCCAGTGTCGCGGCATCCATATTCTTCTGGTTCGTGCCCGCGTTGCTGTTCCCGGGCGGGCATTACACCTGGATCGACCGGCTGATGGTGATCGCCCTACCGGCGATGACGATGACCGAGATCTGGCTCGCCGCGCTGGCCTATCGCCTGCGGGTGTCGCCCACCGTCTGGTCGCGCGCCATCGTGGAGCCGTGGACGATCTCGATCATGGCCGGTGCGATGATCTGGGTGGCGCCCGAAAGTGGCCTGTCGATCGCCTATATCGCCTCTATCTACGCCGCCGCGCTGACCGCGTTCATCCCGTTCTTCCGTACATACGGCGTGCCCAAGGGATGGCGCCCCCGCCCCGGCGGCATGAGCAAGCTGGCGCTGCATTCGCTGCCGATCGCCCTGGCGGACGCGATCGAGTGGGGGACCAGGCGCGTCGACATCTTCCTCCTCGGCTTTCTTGCCCCGCCCGCTGCGGTCGGCGTCTATTACGCGGCGCAGCAGGTGGCGAGCCTGCCGCAAAAGCTGAAGACCAGCTTCGAGCCGGTGCTCGGCCCCGTGATCACCCGCAACCTGAAGGAGCGGGACTATTCCGCCATCGCCCGGCAGGTCTGCCAGGTGGGCTTCTGGATCACCGCGTCGCAAGCGGGAATCGCGCTGGCGCTTGGCATTCCCGGTGCGGGCGTGATGGGCCTTGTCGGGCGCGAGTTCGTGGGGGGCACCGGGGCGCTGGCGTTCCTGCTCGCTGCCGAAGTCGTCGCGGCGACGGCCGTGGTCAGCGAGGCGGCGCTGGTCTACGTCGCCCGCGTGCGCAACCTGTGGGTCTCGTTGGCGACAATCGCGCTGCAGGCGCTCCTGACGCTGGGCGGGATCGTGGCGATGCAGCGGCTGGGGTACAATTCGCTGTTCCAGGCCGCCGCCGCCGCCGCCGCGCTCATGATCGCGCTGGGGCTCGCCTCCATCGTCAAGTCGCGGATGTTGTCCCGAATACTGGGCGAGCCGATCAACAACTGGCGCTGGGCGCTGATCTGGGCAGCCGCACCCGCTGTCGTCATCGGATATCTGACGCTGACTTTCCTGCCGGAATGGGCTGCGCTGGCGATCGGAATACCGGCGATCCTTGCTTCTTATTTCCTGGTCATCTGGAAAAAGGCGTTCGGACCGGAAGATCGCAAGTTGTTCCAGAAGGCCAAGCCTGCATAACCTGATGCGATGAATCCACGCCGCGCTTCCCTTATCCTTGCCGGTGCCGCGTTGTGCGTGGTCATGTCCTTCGGCTTCACCCGGGTGCAGGGCGACGTGTTTATCGGCGGTTTGCGGGGCCAGGCCAATGCCGCGCGCGATGCCGCTGGCGGGAAGGGCGTGACGCTGGCTTTCCGCGATCGCTATGGCTGGTTGACCCGCCATCCGGTTCTGTCGGGCGGCAGGAATCTCGATCCGGTAACGCGCAGCCGGGTGGCGGCGGCGGTGGCCGGCGTGCCCGGTATCGGTGGGGTCAGCTGGGCCGGTGAGGGAGATCCGCGTGCGTCCACGCTCCATTGTCAGGACGATGTGGAGCGTATCCTTGAAACCCGCACGGTGCGCTTTGGAGAGGCGAGCACCCGGCTCGATCCCAGCAGCGACCGTCTCCTCGATGAAGTGGCGCGGGCGCTGCGGCCCTGTGTCGGCAGCTTGATCGCTGTCACCGGCCATACCGACGGCGGGGGCAATGCCAAAGTCAACGTCGCCCTCTCGCTAGCGCGGGCCGAAGCCGTGCGTTCGGCCCTGATCGCGCGTGGCATTCCGGCGGACGGGCTGCGTGCATCGGGGATGGGATCGGCCAAGCCCATCGTCGGGCTGGACCCGCTGGACCCGGCCAATCGCCGTATCGAATTTTCGGTGATCTTCGCCGCTCCGGTCAAGCCGACGCCGATCGACACGCCCGGCCCACAATGATTTGATGCCACGATTGGCGTGCGCAATTCGATCTAGGAAAGGAGCCTTGCTTGCCGCTATGGCTTGAAATGACGGTGTCGGTGCTGCTGACCTACGGGATCGGCTTTGGCATCGGCTGGCTCTTGTGGAACCGAAAGGGGTAGATTCGTGCTGCAGATGATCGAAGCGAACTGGCTGATATTCATCGCCGCGCTGCTGGTCGGCATCCTTGTCGCGTATTGGGTGTTCGTTCGCGGCTCCAAGTCATCACGGCGCGAACGGCGTCCGGATGTGCTGGACGAAGGCGCCGCGCCTGCGCAGCGCAACCAGGCGCTGATCGACGCGCCGCCCGCCGCGATGTTCGAGACGCCGCTGGCGATGGATCCGCCGCCGATGGCCGGGACGATGGCTGGCATCGGCGAAGTCATCGCCGTCGCCGCACGCGAAGATGCCGATCGCCGCGTCGCCGAGCAGGAACCGCCGCAGACGATCGCCGCCGAACCAGATCCCACTCCCGCGCCTGCTGCGCCTCCCATCGTTGAAACGACGGATGGGGCCGTACAGGCAGACGACTTGCGCAAGATCAAGGGCTTGGGCCCCAAGATGCTGACGCTGCTCCATTCGCTGGGCATCACGACCTATGCCCAGATCGCGGCATGGACAGACGCTGACCTTGACCAGCTTGACGCTCGTCTTGGCGCGTTTGCTGGGCGTCCGCGCCGTGATAACTGGGTCGAACAGGCCCGCTTGCTATCGAGCAGCGATACCGGCGCTTACGAAGCTAAGTTCGGAAAAGTCTGAATGGGTTCGCCGCGGACCGCGTTCGCGCCGCTGTTCAATTTATCGCATCGGCTGGCGCATACCACATATTGGGTATGAGAATCGGTTTGCTGCGATGCAGTAAGGACAAGCGACCCGAAGGATCGATCCAACCAACCAACGATCCTTTATCCTTTGCCCGGAACCCCTTGATGGGCTTCCGGGCATTTTTTTGACTGGCTTACTTCCCGAACTTCCGCTGCGTTTTGCCGTAGCGCATCTTGCGCGTGCCCGGCTTGCCTTCATTGCTGCGGCCGACTTTCGGGGCCTTGTGTTCGGCTTCGGGAAGGCCCAACTCGGTCGCTTCCAGACGGCGGATTTCGTCGCGCAGGCGACCAGCTTCCTCGAACTCCAGATCGGCGGCGGCGTTGCGCATCCGCTTTTCCAGATCCTCGATATAGCCGCGCAGGTTATGGCCGACCAGGTTGTTGCGGCTGTCGTCCTCAAGATCGATCACCACCCCATCGCGGCTGGCGGTGTCGGCCACGATATCAGCGATACGGCGCTTGATCGTCTGCGGCGTGATGTTGTTTTCGATATTAAACTGTTCCTGCCGCGCGCGGCGACGGTCCGTTTCGGCAATGGCGCGTTCCATGCTGCCGGTCATGCGATCGGCATAGAGGATGACTCGCCCGTCCACGTTGCGCGCGGCACGCCCGATGGTCTGGATCAGCGAGGTTTCGGAACGCAGGAAGCCTTCCTTGTCGGCATCGAGGATACAGACCAGGCCGCACTCGGGAATGTCCAGCCCCTCACGCAGCAGGTTGATGCCGACCAGCACGTCGTACACCCCCATGCGCAAGTCGCGGATCAGCTCGATGCGCTCAAGCGTCTCTACGTCGGAGTGCATGTAGCGCACGCGCACCCCGGCCTCGTGCATGAACTCGGTCAGATCCTCGGCCATGCGCTTGGTAAGGGTGGTGACGAGAGTGCGGTATCCCTTGGCGGCGACTGCCTTGCACTCGACGATGCAGTCCTGCACCTGATCCTCGACCGGGCGGATTTCCACCGGCGGGTCGATCAAACCGGTGGGACGGATGACCTGTTCGGCAAAGACGCCGCCGGTCTGCTCCATCTCCCAGTTCCCCGGCGTGGCCGAAACCGCGAACGTCTGCGGGCGCATCGCGTCCCACTCGTTGAAACGCAGCGGGCGGTTATCGATGCAACTGGGAAGGCGGAAACCGTATTCCGCCAGCGTGATCTTGCGCCGGTGGTCGCCGCGCGCCATCGCGCCGATCTGGGGCACGGTCTGGTGGCTTTCGTCCACGAAGAGCAGGGCGTTGTCCGGCAGGTATTCGAACAGCGTCGGCGGCGGCTCGCCCGGCAGGCGGCCGGTCAGGAAGCGGCTGTAGTTCTCGATCCCGTTGCACGAACCGGTGGCGGCGATCATTTCGAGGTCGAAGTTGGTGCGCTGTTCCAGCCGCTGCGCTTCCAGCAGACGGCCTTCCGCTTCCAGTTCCTTCAGCCGCTCGGTCAGTTCGAACCGGATCGCCTCGCTCGCCTGCTTCATCGTCGGGCCGGGGGTGACATAGTGCGAGTTGGCGTAGACGCGCACTTTCTCGATCGTATTGCCCTTTTTGCCGGTCAGCGGGTCGAATTCGGCGATCTCCTCTATCTCGTCACCGAAGAAGCTGATGCGCCAGGCCATGTCCTCGTAGTGCGAGGGGAAGATTTCCAGATTGTCGCCCCGCACGCGGAAATTGCCGCGCGCGAAGGCGGTATCGTTGCGCTTGTATTGCAGGGCAACGAGTTTTCGGATGATCTCACGCTGGTCCTGGCTCTCTCCTACCTTGAGGTCGAAGATCATCGCCGAGTAGGTCTCGACCGAGCCGATGCCATAGAGGCACGACACCGAAGCGACGATGATCACGTCGTCGCGTTCCAGCAGCGCCCGGGTGGCCGAGTGCCGCATGCGGTCGATCGCCTCGTTCACCGAGCTTTCCTTCTCGATATACGTATCGGACCGGGGGACGTAGGCTTCGGGCTGGTAGTAATCGTAATAGGATACGAAATATTCCACCGCGTTGTCGGGGAAGAAATCGCGAAACTCGGCATAGAGCTGGGCGGCAAGGATCTTGTTCGGCGCCAGGACCAGTGCAGGGCGCTGCAGTTCCTCGATCACCTTGGCCATCGTGAACGTCTTGCCCGATCCGGTAACGCCCAGCAGCACCTGCGTCTTGTCGCCTTCCTGCGCGGCACCCACGAGTTCGGCGATCGCGGTCGGCTGGTCGCCGGCCGGCGAATAGTCCGAGACGATGCGGAACGGCTTTCCGGGCATCGACTTGTCGGGACGGTTGGGCTTGTGGGGAACGAAGTTGCCCGAAGTATCCGGTTCTTCAAGGCCACGACGGATGATCAGCTCTGCCATGCGGGAACATATGGGGTATGCCATGCGGCCCGGCAACAGCAACGCGCGTAAAGCGTTTGACCTGCCGACGGGGGAATGCGAGCCGTCATGTCGTTTCACGAATGAAGGGGTATCGGGCGATGAAAGCCAATTGGACGATGATGGCCGTGGTCGGCCTTGCGGCTTTGGCGCTGGCCGGGTGCGGATCGAAGAACGATGACGGCAAGCCCAAGTCCATGGACGAGGTGAAGCAGGAGGCGGCCAAGCTGGTTCGCCCGCTGCCCGGCCAGTATAAGCAGGTGACCGAGATCCAGAGCCTGGAAATGCCCGGCGTGCCAAAGGAAGTGGCCGAACAGATGCGCGCGGCTGTCAAGAAATCGCAGGAAGGCACGTTCTGCCTGACCAAGGCCGACGCCGACAAAGGCTTCAAGGACATGTTCAATGACGTGGGCAAGGGCAACCAGTGCTCTTATTCCCGGTTCGACGTTGATGGCGGCAAGCTTGATGCCCAGATGGAGTGCCAGACCCCGCAGCAGGGCAACCAGCCCCGTCAGAAGGCGGTCATGAAGATGAGCGGCACGCTGACCGAGCAGGGATCGGACGTGACGGTCGATATGGATACCGCTGGCGGGCCGCCGCCGATGGGCACGATGAAGATGAAGATGCACTTGACCACCACCCGTCTCGGCGATTGCAAGACGGGCTGACCGCAAAGGCGCTGCACCAGAACCGATGGACCCGCTGAACGAGGATCAGGAACGCTTCCCCGGGTCGCTGCGCGAAGCCATCGCGCGGCGGGCGGCCTTTGCGCGCGAACAGCATCCCGAAGGCGTGCGCAAGCCGCCGCTCGAACTGATGTGGGCGGAACTGCGTTCGCTGTACCGGGCGGGCCATCGCGGGCAGAAAGTGCGGGCGGCGGTGCGGCCGATGCCGGTCATGCTGCTGCCCGGGTTCGGGTCGCACCCCCGGCGGATGCAGCCGATGGCCGATGCACTCTCTGCCGCCGGGCATCAGGTGCACACTTGGGGGCTGGGCTTCAACTTCGGGCCGAGCGAGCAGAACTTCTCCTACCTCATGCGCCGCGTCGCGGTGATCGCGCGGGAAAGCTGGCACCCCGTCGCGCTGGTGGGGTGGAGCCTTGGCGGCCTGTTCGCCCGCGAAATCGCCCGGCGCGAACCGCAGATGGTGGCGAAAGTCATCACCATGGGCACGCCGTTTTCGGGCGATCCGCGCGCCAACAACGCGTGGAAAGCCTATCAGATGGTCACCGGCCATTCGGTGGACCGTCCGCCGATCGACTGCGATTTCGCCGTCAAGCCACCAGTGCCGACCATCGCCCTGTGGAGCCCGCGCGACGGCATCGTCGCTCCCCGCGCCGCCTCCGGCTGGCGGCATGAACGCGACCGAGCCGTGGCCATCCGCTGCAGCCACCTCGACTTTTCCAGCGCGCCCAAGGTGGTGGCCGAAGTGCTGCGGCAGCTGGACGTGGCCGAGTAGGGCGGAGCCTGAAGCTCAGTTCCTTGGCGGTTGCCGTCGGTAGCTCAGCGCCTCGGCTACATGGATACGGCCTACGGTTTCCGAACCGGCGAGGTCGGCGATGGTGCGTGCCACGCGCAGGATGCGGGTGTAGCCGCGCGCCGAAAGGTGCATAGCATCGGCGGCTTGCAGCAGCATCCGGCGGCCTTCTTCGTCCGGCGTGGCGTGGTCTTCCAGCAAGTCGCCGTCGAGTTCGGCGTTGGTGCGCGCGGGGGTGCCTTCCAGCCTGCGGGTCTGGACGGCGCGGGCACGGGCGACGCGGGCGGCGACTTCGGCGCTGCCTTCCTTGGGCGGGGGCAGAGCCATGTCCGCCGCGCGGACGGGATCGACCTCGACATGCAGGTCGATCCGGTCGAGCAGGGGGCCGCTGACTTTGCTCTGATAATCTGCGGCGCATTTCGGTGCGCGCGAGCAGGCCAGCGCCGGGTCGCCCAGATGCCCGCAGCGGCACGGGTTCATGGCGGCGATCAGTTGAACCCGCGCCGGATAGGTCAGGTGGGCATTGGCGCGTGCCACGGTTACTTCGCCCGTCTCCAGCGGCTGGCGCAGCGAATCGAGCGCCTGGCGCTGAAATTCCGGCAGTTCGTCCAGGAACAGCACGCCCAGATGGGCCATGGAAACTTCACCCGGTCGCACTTTCAGCCCGCCGCCGGTGAGCGCCGCGATCGAGGCAGAGTGGTGCGGCGCGCGAAAGGGCCGTGCCCGGCTGATCCGCCCGCCTTCCAGCGTACCGGCCACGGAAGCGACCATCGACACTTCCAGCGCCTCTGCCGGGGTGAGTTCTGGCAGGATACCCGGCAGGCACGACGCGAGCAGCGACTTGCCCGCGCCTGGCGGCCCGACCATCAGCAGGTTGTGCGATCCCGCCGCCGCGATCTCCAGCGCGCGGCGGGCGGTTTCCTGCCCTTTGACGCGGCGCATGTCCGGGCCGGTCGCAGGTGCCTCGACGCTGCCAGGCTGCGGCACAGGCAGGACCTGCGTGCCTTTCAGGTGGTTGAGCAGGCTGACGAGATTGGGCGTCGCCACCACCGGCACGCCACTGGCCCAGCGCGCTTCCGATCCTTGGGCGGCAGGGCAGATCAGCCCCTTGTCGGTTTCGCTGGCGTGAAGTGCGGCCAGCAGCACCCCCGGCGTCGGGATGACGCGGCCATCGAGCGCCAGTTCGCCCACCACCACGAAATCGGCGATCTGCTCGGCATCGACCACGCCCATCGCCGCCAGCACCGCCAGCGCCACCGGCAGGTCGTAGTGCGAGCCTTCCTTGGGAAGGTCGGCGGGCGACAGGTTGATGGTGATCCGCTTGGGCGGCAGCGCCAGCCCCATCGACGTCAGCGCGGCGCTTACCCGCTGGCGGCTTTCGCCCACGGCCTTGTCCGGCAGGCCCACCAGCGCGAAGGCCGGCAGCCCGGGCGCGATCTGGCACTGCACCTCCACGGCGCGCGCCTCCAGCCCGAGGTACGCAACAGTCGAGACGAGTGCGACCACGAACAATTCCCTTTGTCTGCAAGCAATTCGATGATGAATTCGGGCGGTGTACTAACGCCTGCTCCCCTGTGGGCCAGAGCGGAAATTATGGCTTACGGCGTTTTAACCGCACTTGTGAAAGCGCCGGTAAGAGCGCGGGCAGCATCACCGTACGATGCGCTCGCTCACTGCATGTCTGGGTCTGTCCCTCCTGTTCGCCATATCCCCCCTGTCGGCGCAGGAGATCAGGTATGAGCCGGTCGAAGTCAGTGCCGACAACTTCGTCACGGGGGGCGAGCGCAGTCTTTTCGTTGTCCAGCCGGAAACCATCGACGTGACGCCGGGCGCCATGTCCGGCATGGACATGGTTGCGCCGCCCGCCGCGATCCCGAACGGTCCGGCCTATGGACCTTTCCGTGTCATCGACGAACGCCATGCCGCGCTGGTCGATGTGACCGATGCGCGCAGCCCGGCCCTGTTCAGCGCCATGCTGCGTGATCATCCGGGCATCGCGACGATCGAGATGGTCGAATGTCCCGGCACCGAGGATGATCTTGCCAACTTGCGACTGGGCCGCATGATCCGCGAAAAGGGCATCGCCACGCATGTCCCCGCTGGCGGATCGGTCCGTTCGGGCGGGGTGGAGCTGTTCCTGGCCGGCGCCCACCGGGCGGCGGACCAGGGCGCGGAGTTCGCGGTCCATTCGTGGATGGACGATACCGGCCTGGAACCTGACGATTACGCCGCCACTGCGCCGGAAAATCGCCGCTACATCGATTACTATCGGCAGATGGGCATGAGCCAGGCCCAGGCCGAGGCCTTTTACGCGATGACCAATTCGGTGCCGTTTTCCTCGGCCAAATGGTTCGGCGCGGGCGAGATGGCGATGTGGGTGCCGCTGGAGCCTGCGGGGGCCTGATCAGGCCGGGCGGCATTCGCCCTCAGCGATAGAGAAACGCCAGCCACCGGTGCCAGCGACGCGGGCGGGGCGGCGGCAGGGTGCCTGACAGCTTCAATAGATCGTTCGCCAGCACGGTGGCCTGATTCTTCGTCATCAGGAACGTGGTGCTGATCGGATGGGTGCCCTGTTCCCATGTCGTGCGATCGTGCGTCTGCACGGTGAAGGCAACGCGCTCTCCCATGTCGAGCGACTTCCAGCCGATCAGCGCGCCGACATGCTTTCGGGCTTTTTCCTGCATGGCCGATCTGACCGCCCCCATCTTCATCCGTCGTCCCCCAGACATTTTTCCGAATCGCTCTGGCGGTTGGCATGGTAAGGCCCGTGTGTCATTCGCCTATTGTCAGGAACCGCCACGCGGACAGCATTTGAAACGATGCAAGATCATGGCGGATCGGCGCCTTTGCCTTGACTCGGCGGCGGGCCTTCAGTAACGGCGCTCATCTGTTTCGTGGTCGTCCCGTTGGGCGGCCCTTTTTGTTCGGGTCCTTCGGGGCCAGTTGGTATTTCGAGGACTGACATGAAGCGCACTTTCCAGCCCAGCCGCCTTGTCCGCGCCCGCCGTCACGGTTTCCGTGCCCGCATGGCGACTGTCGGTGGCCGCAAGGTCATCCGTGCACGCCGCGCCCGCGGCCGCGCCAAGCTTTCGGCCTGATTCGCCGGTAAAGGCGGGGGCTTGTCAAAGCCCTTGCCCGACGGCGCCAGTCCACGCCTCCGCCTTTGTGCGAGGGCATGGACTGGCGCCGTTTTGCTTTGGTGCGAATCGCTTTAGCGTTCGCACCCGGCATGTCCCAGCTCATGGCAGGCGCCTACACCATCCTGACCCGGCGGTCCGATTTCCTGGCCGCCAACCGTGGCTTGCGGGTGGCGCGGCCGGGCTTCGTGCTGCTCGCCCATCGCAATGAAGGGCACGGGCAGCGCGCCGGGATTACCGTGACCAAGCGCATCGGCAACGCCGTGGTGCGCAACCGGATGAAGCGCCGGTTCCGCGCCCTGCTGCGGGAACTGCTGCACGACCATGGCTTGCCCGATACCGACCATGTCCTGATCGGCCGCGAAGGCGGAGTGGAGCGCGACTTTGCGTTGCTGCGCACGGAACTGATCGCGGCGTTTGGGCGGGCACGGGACGGCAAGGGCGATTCGCCCCGCCCGCGTGGAGGTGCCCAGGGGCGCAAGCGGGGACCGCGCAAATGAAGCGCGCGCTGGCATTCCTCGTCTCGATCCCCGGCCTCATCCTGATCGGCATCGCGCGGGCCTGGCAGCTTGGTCCATCGGCGATCATGCCGCCCACCTGCCGCTTTACGCCATCGTGTTCGCAATACGCGATCATCGCGGTGCGCAAGCATGGTGCGATTAAGGGTGGATGGCTGGCGCTGCGGCGTCTATTGCGCTGCCAACCGTGGGGCGGGCATGGCCATGATCCGGTACCGGATTGATCGGCCCGACTGAACAGATTTGAAGTAGCGCAGCGGCATTTCGTGCCGTTGCCGACCGGAATACGAGCAGGAACAAGCCTTCGTGGAAAACCAGCGCAACATCATCCTCGCGGTCCTGCTGACCGCGCTCGTCCTGTTCGGATGGGAAGCGGGGGTCGGGTATTTCTACCCGCAAGCCAAGACCCCAACGCAGACCGTCGCGGCGGGCGGAGCCGAAAAGGCGACCAGCCCGACCAAGCCGACGCGCGAGGGTGGCTTGCGCGATGCCGCCGACGTGGCGCTGGAAACGCAGGACCTGAAAAGCGCGCTGGCATCGGGTGGCCGCGTCGCCATCGCGGCGCCCGGTCTTTCCGGCTCGATCAACCTGACCGGTGCGATCGTCGATGACCTGGTGATCAACCGTCATCGCGAAACGGTGGAGAAGAACTCCGGCCCGGTGCGCATCTTCTCGCCCGCCGGAACCCCGGCGCAGCAGTTCGCCCAGATGGGCTGGGTCGGTGAAGGCGGCGTCGCCGCGCCCACCGCGCAGACGACATGGACCGCGCCCGCCAACGCGAAGCTCACGCCTTCAACGCCGGTAACACTGACATGGGCCAACCCGACCGGCCAGCGTTATGCGATCACTTTCAAGATCGATGACAACTACATGATCTCCGCCACGCAGACGGTGGAGAACGCGGGCGGCGCGCCGGTTACGGTCAAGCCTTTCGCGCTGGTAAACCGGACGGACAAGACCGCCAGCCTCGATACCTGGAACGTCCACTCCGGCCCGATCGGCGCATACGACGGATCGGTCAGCTTCAAGACGAATTATTCCGACGTTGCCGAGGCGAAGACCGTAGATCCCACCGGCAACACCGACTGGATCGGCTTTACCGACGTCTACTGGATGTCCGCACTGGTGCCGCAGGGCGCCAAGGCCGAAGGCACGTTCCGCTCGCTCGGCAACGACATTTTCCGCGCCGACCTCCTCTACGCTCCGCAGATTGTCCAGCCGCGCCAGCGCATGACGGTGACCACCCGCCTGTTTGCTGGCGCGAAAGAGCATACCGTGCTCGACGCCTACGAAGCGCAGGGGATCACCAATTTCGGTCTGGCGATCGACTGGGGCTGGTTCCGCTGGTTCGAAAAGCCGATCTTCTGGCTGCTCACTTCGCTGTTCAAGCTGGTCGGCAACTTCGGCGTCGCGATCATCCTGCTGACCGCCATCGTGCGCGGCATCATGTTCCCCGTCGCCCAGCGCGGCTTCGCCTCGATGGCTGCGATGCGCGCGATCCAGCCGAAGATGAAGGCGATCCAGGAACGCTACAAGGACGACAAGCAGAAGCAGCAGCAGGAGATCATGGCCCTCTACAAGAAAGAGGGGGTCAATCCGATGGCCGGCTGTCTGCCGATGTTCCTGCAGATTCCGGTGTTCTTCGCGCTGTACAAGGTGCTGATCCTGGCAATCGAGATGCGCCACCAGCCGTTCGTGCTGTGGATCAAGGATCTGTCCGCGCCCGATCCGCTGCACATCCTGAACCTGTTCGGCCTGCTGCCGTTCGATCCGCCAAGCTTCCTGGCGATCGGCCTGCTGGCGCTGCTACTGGGCATCACCATGTTCCTGCAGTTCAAGCTGAACCCCGCGCAGATGGACCCGGCGCAGCAGCAGGTGTTCATGATCATGCCTTGGTTCATGATGTTCGTGATGGCCCCGTTCGCGTCCGGCCTGCTGGTGTACTGGATCACCTCCAACCTGCTCACCATCGCGCAGCAGAGTTACCTTTACAGCCGGCATCCGCAGTTGAAGGCGCAAGCCGACAAGGACGCGCAGGACAAGGCCCGCGCCCGCGAACGCGACGCCAAGGCCTGATCCATGGATGAAGACCAGGCCCTTGCCGAACTGACCGAGCGGGCGCGCAAGCTGTTTTCAGGACCGGTGACGTTCCTGAAAAGCGCGCCCGAACTGAAGTTCCTGCCCGATCCCACGGTGACCGAGGTCGCGTTCTGCGGCCGGTCCAACGTGGGCAAGTCTTCGCTGCTCAACGCGCTGGTGGGCCGCAAGGCCATCGCCCGCACGTCCGTCACGCCGGGGCGCACGCAGGAGTTGAACTTCTTCGACGTCGGCGATCCGCTGCGCTTCCGGCTGGTCGACATGCCCGGCTACGGCTTTGCCAAAGCCCCGCCCAAAGTGGTGGAAACCTGGCGCCGCCTAGTGCGCGATTACCTGCGCGGCCGGGTGGAATTGAAGCGCACGCTGCTGCTCGTCGATTCGCGCCACGGTGTGAAGGCCGTCGATGCCGAGATGATGAAGATGCTGGACGAAGCGGCGGTAGGCTACCGCATCGTCCTGACCAAGGCGGACAAGATCAAGGCCAGCGAACTCGAAGCCGTCCACGCGGCCACCATCGCCGAAGCCCGCAAGCACCCCGCCGCCTTCCCGGTTGTCCACATCACCAGCTCCGAAAAGGGCATGGGCATCGAAGAACTGCGCGCCGCCGTGCTGGGGGATGCGGAGCTTTAGCGGTGGTGCCGGGGGGTAAGCTCTATTCATGTTTGCCGGAAAGTTACGCAAATCAGTGAAATTAAATTGTTAGCTTTCGTGGCATGTCCTAATAAGTACCTAATCCCACGCTTTATGTGCAGTTCGAATGACTTTGGAAGATAGCACCGTTCTTCAGTGGACATATCAGCCTAAGCATTTTTTTGAAGAAAAATGCGTTCTCGCTATCGAAGAAGGTATAGTCACCATCGAAAATGGCAATGTAGAGGGTCGTTTTCCTTCTATTTTCTATCGTGACGGACGCGCATTTCGAGATAAAATACATTCTGTTGTAATAGATGCGTTCGTTGCGCAGCAAATTTACGTTCATGAAGTTTTTAAACTTCATGAGGCGTCGATGAAACTGGAATGTGCCGATGGGCGGATTCATGTAATGCTTTTTCCGGATACCATTTTTTCTACGCAAACCGTTTGTTGTCCAGATATTATATCTTACGATGCGGCTGGCAAAGTCATTGGCGATACGAAAGCAGAGCGATTAGTCAGGCAGCGTAACTTTCGCGACCATGTCGCAACTTTAATAAAGCAAGATGCTGTTCTAAAATCGATGTTACAAAGTTTTCGAAATGCGATTTCGGATAGAGCAAATTTCTTGGTCCATCTGTATGAAATCAGGGATGCTATCAGCAAACAGTACGGCGGCGAGCAGGCAGGGCTCGCATCTGCCGGTGTTTCGGCGAAAGATTGGCGCGAGTTGGGTCGCCTCGCAAATGATGAGCCTTTATTGGAAGGGCGTCATCGCGGCAAAGCCTCTCACCTTCGATTGGCAACACCGGAAGAAGTTCATTGGGCCGTCGAATTTGGGCAACGATTGATTGAGAGCTATGTGGCGAACCAAATTAGTCTGAGTAAAACACACGCTGAAGATTGAAAGCCGCATAGCAAAACCGGTGTAATCGCCAAACCAGCCACGACATGAATGTGACTGGCCAGCGCCGCGTTGGACGGCCCGTGGCGAAGTCGGCACCATCGCACCAATAGAATTGCGCCCCGCATATTCGTTTGTGACGATTGCGTGACGCTGGCGGCTCGACTATGGGCCGCGCTTCGTATGCGCCGGGGATGAAAGGAGATCTCGCCAATGCGCCAGATTGCCGTTCTTCCCTACCGCACCGTCGGCAACGCCATCGATGCGCCGATTCAGATCCTGCTGATCACCTCGCGCAGCACGCGCCGCTGGGTGATTCCCAAGGGCGGCCTGATGAAGGGCCTGTCCCCGCATGCCGCCGCTTCGCAGGAGGCGCAGGAGGAGGCGGGCGTGCTGGGCGCGACGTGCCCGGTGCCGCTGGGGTCCTATCGCTATCGCAAACAGCGCAATTCGGGCGCTTCGGTATGGGCGGACGTGGACGTCTATCCGTTCGCCGTGACCGAGGAACTCGCTACCTGGGACGAGCAGCACCAGCGCGAACGCCGGTGGTTTCCGCTTGCCGAGGCGGCCCGTTCGGTGGACGAGGAAGACTTGCGCGCGCTTATCCGTTCCTTCGGCGCGCGGGAATTTCGCGCCGCAGCCAGTCCGGCTCGCTTTATCGGTGCGGTGGCCGATACGGTCGCAAACAAGACAGGGGTTACCGCCATGTTCGCCTGGTTCCAGAAGCTGCTGCCAGAGCAGGGCAATTTCTTCGACTTGTTCGAGCGGCAGGCGGCAACGCTGGTCGCCGGCGCCGATGCGCTTGCCCGGCTGGCGCAGGGTGGCCCCGGCCGCGCCCAGCACATCCGCGAAATCGCCGAGCGTGAGCATGACGCCGACGATATCACGCGCGAAGTGCTGCAGACGGTGCGCCGCAGCTTCCTGACCCCGTTCGACCGGTCCGCGATCACCAGCCTGATCAACACGATGGACGATGCCATCGACGAGATGCAGCAGACCGCCAACGCGTCGGACCTGTACGACGTCACCACCTTTGAGCCGGAGATGGTGGACATGGCAGCGATCATCGTCGACGCTGCTCGTCTGACGGCGGAGGCCATGCCGCTGCTGCGCAAGATCGGCGACAACGGCCATCGCCTGCACGAATTGACCGAACGCCTGGTGCGCATGGAAGGCCATGCCGACGAAATCCACGCGTCGGGCTTGCGGCGTCTGTTCAAGGCGGATTCCGGCCCCAACGGGCGCGGCGATCCGATGCACTTCTTCGTCCGACAGGAAATGTTCAAGCGGCTTGAGCGCGTGGTCGACCGGTTCGAGGATCTCGCCAACGAGATCGACGGCCTGGTCATCGATCACTCGTAAGCCCTTTTCATGGACCACAGCCTTGCCCTGCCGCTGCTGATCGGGCTTGTCGCCCTGGCGCTGGCGTTCGATTTCCTGAACGGGCTGCACGATGCCGCCAATGCCATCGCAACGGTGGTGGCGACCCGGCTGCTGTCCCCGGTGGTCGCGGTGCTGTTTGCCGCTGCGGGCAATTTTGCGGCCTATTTCTTCGTTGGGCTGCATGTTGCCGAAACCGTGGGCAAGGGCATCATCGATGTCGATGCGGTGACGCCGGCCGTAGTCTTCGGCGCGCTGGTGGGGGCGATGTTCTGGAACGTGCTCACCTGGATCAAGGGCATTCCTTCCAGTTCCAGCCACGCGCTGATCGGCGGGCTGCTGGGCGCGGGCATCGCGCACGGCGGGTTCGCGGTGGTTGAAAGTTCGGGCACGCTCAAGACGATCGCGGCGATCTTCGTGTCGCCGGTGCTCGGATTCGCGCTGGCGATGGGGCTGATGCTGCTGACCAGCTGGATCTTCCGGGGGGCAACGCCGCGCCGGTCGAACGGCATTTTCAAAACGCTGCACCTGTTTTCCAGCGCCGCCTATTCGATAAGCCACGGCGGCAACGATGCGCAGAAGACGATGGGTATCATCGCCGTGCTGCTCTATTCCACCGGCCATATGACCGGCGAGTTCCATGTGCCGCACTGGGTCGTGCTCTCGTGCTACGTGGCGATATCGCTGGGCACGCTGTCGGGCGGGTGGAAGATCATCAAGACGATGGGGTCGAAGCTGACCAAGCTGAACCACCATTCCGGCTTTTGCGCCTCTACCGCCGGGTCGATCGTGGTGTTCGGGGCGAGCGCGATGGGCATTCCGGTTTCCACCACGCACGCGATTACCGGCTCGGTCGTCGGCACCGGGGCGGCTCGGCGCGCCAGTGCGGTGCGCTGGTCGGTCGCCAGTCGGGTGATCGTGGCGTGGTTCATCACCATCCCCGCAAGCGCAGGGGTGGGCGCGCTGTTCTATCTGCTGACGCGGTTGTTCTGACGCGGACGTGCTGCCGGGCGCGATTTTCCTACATCGCCCGATCCTGCTATGATCGCGGCGGGTTTGTGCATCCCGGTTAGGCCGGATGCCGGATCCGGCCATATGAACACCCCGTTCCGCATGCACTTCATCAACTAAACCCTCTCTGCAATCCACCGCCGGGCAGGTCCGGGAAATTTTTCCACCCCGCTTCTGCCTCGACACGCCGATCCACAGACACTAGGTCGCGATTTCAGCCACTCGAGGAACGCCGCCCCGTGAAGCTCATCATCGGCAACAAGAACTATTCAAGCTGGTCGCTGCGCGGCTGGCTGGCGTGCAGGCAATCCGGCCTGCACTTTGAGGAATTGACCGTCCCGCTGTTCGGAGAGGAATGGGAAGCGCTGAAGCGCAATTCCGATGACCTCGCCCCCAGCCACGGCAAAGTGCCGATCCTGTGGGATGGCGACGCGGTGGTGTGGGACAGTCTGGCGATCGTCGATTACCTGGCCGACAAGGTTGGGCGCGACCGGTTCTGGCCCAAGGCCGATGACGCGCGGGCGATGGCGCGATCGATGGTGGCGGAAATGCACTCCAGCTACCTCTCGCTGCGCAAGTCCTGCCCGATGAACATCCGCTCCCGCGTGGAACTGCCGGGCCTGGACGACGATACCCGCGCCGACATCGTGCGCATCCTGACGCTTTGGGCGGAAGCGCGGGCACGGTTCGGCAAAGGCGGGCCGTTCCTGTTCGGCACCTTCGGCGCGGCAGACGTGTTCTACGCCCCGGTGGTCAGCCGTTTCCTGACGTACGGCATCGGCGTCCCCGGTTTCGCCCAGGCCTATATGCAGGCGGTATGGGAGCACGAGTGGATGCAGGCGTGGATCAACGCAGCCGAGGCCGAGGAATGGGTAATCGAGCAGTACGAAAAGCCGGTCGCCTGATCCGATGATGCGCAGAGTGGCAATCTGGCTGGCGACGATGCTGGCGCTTGCGGCGACTCCGGCGATGGCGTGGGGGGCGATGGGACACCGCACCGTTGGTGCGATCGCCATGGCCAACGTACGGCCTTCGACCCGGGCAGCGATCCGCCAACTGCTGCGGCATGAAGCGCAGATCGATACGCCTAAATGCCGGATGACGACGCTGGCGGACGCGGCGGTTTGGCCCGACTGTATCAAGGGTGAGCGCTGGCGCTGGGCCTTTGCCAATTCGTGGCACTACCACGACCAGCCGATCTGCGGGGACTTCGACCCCAAGGCCAACTGCCGCGACGGCAATTGCGCCACCGCCCAGATCGAGCGGGACGCCAAACTGCTGGCGGATCGCAAGCTGGCCCCAGTGCTGCGACTTGAGGCATTGGCGTTTCTTGTCCACTTCGTCGGCGATGTTCACCAGCCTCTTCATGTCGGGGAAAATGAGGACATGGGCGGCAATTCGGTGAAGGCCGATTACGGCATTGCGCCGGGCCGCAACCTGCATTCGATCTGGGATGGCGTGCTGGCGGAACGGGCGATCACCTCGGCCCGTCCACCGCTGGTGCGGGTCTATACGGCATCGGAAAAAGCGCGGCTCGCCACCGGTACTCTGGAGGATTGGGAGCGGGAAAGCTGGCAGATCAGCCGCGACTTCCTCTATCCGCTCGCGTTCGGCGGAAAGCTACCTTGCGGCATAAAGGAGCCGCCGAAGATCGTCTGGTCCAACGACGCCACCGAACGCGCGATCCCGATCATAGATGAGCGGATCGAACGGGCAGGGCTGCGACTGGCGAAGATGCTGGACGAGGCGCTGGCCTGACTGACGTGACGGAATCCCGATCCAACACCCGCGCGTTTCTGATGCTTGGCCTCGTGATGATTTTCTGGGCCGGCAATTCGATTGTCGGCCGCGCAGTCCGCGATGACATACCGCCATTCACGCTGGCATTCGGACGCTGGCTTATAGCCTGCTGTTTGCTGGCTCCGTTTGCAATACGGCGTCTTTGGGCAGAACGGAATGCGGTCCGGGCGGGTTGGCGCTGGATCCTGGCGCTGGGATTTCTGGGAATCGTCTGTTTCAACTCGTTCGTTTATTCGGGCTTGCGATACACCAGTTCGGCGAACGCTCTATTGTTGCAAGCCTCCATTCCAGCGCTGGTGCTGGTGCTGGATCGGGTGTTTTTCGGCACAAGATCAGGCATCGCCCAGAAGGCCGGGGTCGCATTATCGACCATCGGCGTCATCGGCATCGTGTTCAAGGGCGATGCCTCGCAACTGACTAGCTTGCGTCTGCGGATCGGGGATGCGCTGGTGCTTTGCGGGGTGACGGTATGGGCGCTGTACACGGTCCTGCTGCGCAAGAAACCGGCCGTGTCCTCGTCCAGTTTTCTGCTGGTGGTATTCATCCTCGGCGCGTTGGTGATGGCACCGCTTGCAGCGATGGAGGCGCAACAGGGCAAGGCGGTGGAATGGAGCCTGCCCGTCGTCGGTGCGTTCGCTTACGTTGGAATTTTCCCCTCGGTGCTGGCCTATTTCATCTACAACGCGGCGACTGCGCAGGTCGGCGCTGCGCGGGCAGGGCAGGCGATCACCATGATGCCGCTGTTCGGGGCGGTCCTTTCATCGGTGTTGTTGGGCGAACGTCTGGAGAGCTATCACTTCATCGGGATGGCGATGATCCTGGCCGGTATAGTCGTTTCCGCGCTGTCACTGGTCCGACCTGGTGCGGCGGGAAGGGTGGGCATCAACCGACCGTAAGAAAAAGCCCCGCCAGCGCCGCGCTCATCAGGTTGGACAGGCTGCCCGCAGCCAGTGCCCGGATGCCCAGCTTGGCGATGATCGGGCGCTGGTTCGGCGCCAGCCCTCCGGTCACGGCCATCTGGATCGCGATCGAAGAGAAGTTGGCAAAACCACAAAGCGCGAACGTCACCACAGCGACAGTGCGCGGAGAAAGAGCGCCGTCCTTCCCGAGTTCGATGAATGAGACGAATTCGTTGAGAACGATCTTGGTGCCGAACAGACCGCCGGCATGCATCGCCTCGGTCCAATCCGGGGTCGCCAGCAGATAGAAGATCGGTGCAAAAACGTAGCCGAGCAGCGACTGGAAGGTCACCCCGGCAAACCCGAAAATCCCGGCGAACCAGCCCACGAAACCGTTCGCCAACGCGATCAGCGCCACGAACGCCAGCACCATCGCGCCAACGGCCACCGCCAGTTTGACGCCGGTTTGGGCACCCTGCGACGCCGCCATGATGATGTTCGCCGGCTTTTCCTCTTCGTGCTCGACCGGCTCCGGCTCATCGACATGAACGCCCGGCTGGTGAGTCACGTCTTCCCGGTTGAGTGCCGCAGCGGCCATACCGGCGGGAGGGGAAGTGCCTTCGTGAAGGTTTGTATCGCCGGGCATTGCATCTTCGCCAGCGACCGGGCGGGGATCCGGCATGATCATCTTCGCCATGAAGATGCCGCCCGGTGCTGACATGAATGCCGCCGCGACCAGATAGTCGATGCGGATGCCCATCGATGCGTACGCCGCCAGGATCGTACCCGCGACGCCCGCCAGTCCCACCGTCATGACACAAAACAACTGCGAGGGATTGAGCGAGGCGAGATAGGGGCGGATCACCAGCGGCGCTTCACTCTGCCCCACGAAGATGTTGGAAGCGGCGCACAGGCTTTCGACCTTGCTGATCCCGGTGACTTTTTCGAGCGCACCGCCAAGCCAACGCACCACCAGCGGCATGATCTTGAGATAATAGAGGATCGAGATAAGCGATGCGAAGAAGATGATCACCGGCAGCGCGGAAATGGCGAAGCTTTGCCCGCCGATCTCTGGCGAGGCGAGGGGGCCGAACAGGAAGTCCACGCCAGCGTGCGCATAGCCGAGCAGGCTTTCCACGCCGGACGCAGCGCCACGCAGCAGCCGGTTGCCGAACGGAACGTAGAGGACGAGTGCGGCCAGCCCCGCCTGAAGCGCAAACGCCGCGCCGACCACCCGCAGCCGGATGGCCCTGCGGTTGGTCGAAAGCAGGAACGCTGCCGCCATGATAAGAACGATGCCGATCAGGCTGTAGGCGACATGCATCGAGGCGCGCGGCTCCGGGGAAACTGTTGAACAGGCGGCGGAACCTAGTGGCACGAGCGTGAGACGGCTAGTGCAATCGTTCGTTGCCGGTTAGAGGCTTGGGGATGAATCAGGCCACAGGCATTCGCGGACCGGTAATCACCCGATCACTTTTCGTTTTCTCGTTGCTTTACGGCGGACTGGTGGTGTTGGCCGGTGTCTTAGGCACCAAGCTCGCTTCGCTGGGGCACTGGCCTGTACTGGGCGATCTGGCTGTCGAATCGGGAATATTCGCGTTCCTCTTGCTGGTCGTGTTGTCCAGCGCGGTGGCGGAATTGCATGGGACGGACTGCGCCAACCGGCTGGTGCGGTTCGGGTTCATCCCGCTGATCGTATCCATGCTGCTTCTGACCTTCGTCATCAACGTGGTGCCGCCCGCCGTGTTCTGGAACGATCAGGAGGCATACGCCCGGCTGCTGGGGCAGGGCGCGCGGATGCAGTTCGCGGGACTGATTTCCTATGGTGTCTCGCAGACGCTGAACGTCTACCTGTTTTCTCGACTGTCGCGTGGTGGCGGCCGCCTGCTGATGGTGCGCGCGTGGATCGCGAGCATGCTTTCGCAGACGATCGACACACTGCTGTTCATCAGTATTTCCTTCGCGGGCACCGGTGTCCCGTTGCACGCGATCATGGAAGGGCAGATCATTTCCAAGCTGGTGCTGTCCACGATCATGGTCCCGCCTTTCATCTGGTTTTTCGTCAAGCTCGGCCGCAAGCTGGACGCCTGACCGGCGGCGACAAAAAATCGCGCAAAACGGGTTCAAAAACACACGGACCCGCGTAAAGCGCGTTGCATGTCGAATCCGCATCACCCCGCTCTGCTGGCCAAGGCCGAAACCCTCGTCGATGCGCTGCCGTATATGCAGCGGTACGCCGGGTGCACGTTCGTTGTGAAATACGGTGGGCACGCGATGGGCGACCCGGAAAAGGCGGTCGATTTCGCCGAGGACGTGGTGCTGCTCAAGGCCGTGGGCATCAACGTGGTGGTGGTGCACGGCGGCGGACCGCAGATCGGGGCGATGCTCAAGACCATGGGCGTCGAAAGCCGCTTCGTCGACGGGCTGCGCGTTACCGACAAGGAAACCGCGCAGGTGGCTGAAATGGTCCTGTCGGGTGCCATCAACAAGGAGATCGTCGGCTGGATCGCGCGCGCCGGCGGCAAGGCGATGGGCGTTTCTGGCAAGGACGGCGGCATGGTCACTGCCCGGAAGGTGCAGCGCACGCGCAAGGATCCCGACAGCCTGATCGAACAGGTAGTCGATCTCGGCTTCGTGGGGGAGCCGGACAGCATCGACACCACCGTGATCGACACGATTTCGGCAGCGGGCATGATCCCGGTGATCGCCCCGATCGCACCGGGCCCTGATGGACAGACGTACAACGTAAACGCCGATACGATGGCAGGCGCAATTGCCGCTTCGCTGGGCGCATCACGTCTGTTCCTGCTGACTGATGTGGCAGGCGTGCTGGACAAGCAGGGAAATCTGCTCACCGATCTTACCCCTTCCGCGATCGAAGGGCTGAAGGCGGACGGGACGATCTCCGGCGGGATGATCCCCAAGCTCGAAACCTGCATCCACGCGGTAGAGGCGGGATGCGAGGCCGCCGTCGTGCTTGACGGGCGGGTATCGCATGCCATGTTGCTGGAAATATTCACGCAGGAAGGTGCAGGCACGCTGATCCGGGCGGGTTGATACCTTTCGCATCACAAAACGTCCCTTCGGGGGGGAACCTGCTAACCGAAAGGTGCTTTTGAACAGATGCGTATCTCAGCCGTCTTCACCCCGGTATTCGTCACTGCGCTTTCAGCTAGCGCGCTTTTGCTCGCCGGGTGTGACAGGACGTCTGAGAATCCATCGGCATCAGCCAGCGGCAATGTAGCGTCCAGCGCCAGCGGCGCGATCGTGGACGACGCTGTGGGTGACAATCCATCGGATGCTGCCTCCGGGGCATCGACAGATACGCAGTTGCCTGCGCTCGACATGGGCGCCCTTATGGAGCGCAAGGACCCTGAGCGGCTGCTGCGTTATTATGTCAGCGCGATCCGTAACAAGGATTGGGCCAGCGCGGCCAAGGCATGGACTCTGGATGCGCAGATGACCCCGGACAAGCTGGAGGCTGAATTCGGCGGCCAGGCCGGGCCGCGGCTGGCGGTAGGCAAGGGCGACGCCGCCAGTGCGGCCGGATCACAGTTCTACGAGGCGCCGCTGGTCATCGACTTTACCGATGGGCGGCCCGCCAAGCGGGGGACCATCGTGCTGCGCCGCGTGAACGATACGCCGGGCGCCAGCGAACCGCAGTTGAACTGGCGGATCGAGCGGACTTCTACGCTCACGCAATAACGGTCTACCCTTCGACATACCCTTGCCCGTGCGGGGCCTGCTCGGCTATCAGCGCGGCTTGATGCGCTTTCACACGCAGCGAAGGAGCCGACGTTGCTGTTCTATACCCTCTACCAGATCGTCGATTACCTGATTCAGATCATCGTTTTCGTGGTGATCGTCCAATTCGTGCTGAGCCTGCTGATCGCTTTCAACGTGGTCAATATGCACAACCAGTTCGTTTCTGCCGTTTACACGGCGCTGAATGCCATCTTGGAGCCCATGCTGAGGCCCATACGGAAGATCATGCCGAATACAGGGGCGATCGACTTTTCGCCAATGGTGCTGATCATCGGGCTGACCATCATTCAGATCATTCTCGGCAATCTGGCGCGGGCATACGGCTGATGACGCAGGCGTCCATCATCGATGGCAAAGCGTTTGCCGAAAGCCTGCGGGAACGTGTTGCTCGGGTCGCGGGCCGCTTCGCCGAAAAAGCTGGGCGCAAGGCGGGTCTTGCGGTTGTGCTCGTCGGCGAAGATCCAGCCAGCCAGGTCTATGTGCGCAGCAAGGGCAAGCAGACCGTAGCTTGCGGGATGGAAAGCTTCGAGCACAAGCTGCCTGCCGATGCATCCGAAGAGGAATTGCTGGCGGTTGTGGAACAGCTGAACGCCGATGCGGCGGTCGACGGCATCCTCGTGCAACTGCCGCTGCCTGCTCATATGAACGAGCAGCAGGTTATCGCCACGATCAACCCGGACAAGGACGTGGACGGCTTTCACGTCGTCAACGTCGGTCGGCTGGCAACGGGCATGCCCGGCTTTGTACCATGTACGCCGCTTGGCTGCGCCATGCTGTTGAAGGACCGGCTGGGTTCGCTGGCGGGGTTGAACGCGGTTGTCGTCGGGCGCTCCAACATCGTCGGTAAGCCGATGGCCCAGTTGCTCATCGCCGAAAGCTGCACGGTGACGGTGGCGCACAGCCGTACCAAGGATCTGTCCGATGTGGTCCGCCGCGCGGATATCGTGGTGGCGGCGGTCGGTCGGCCGGAAATGGTGAAAGGCGATTGGCTCAAGCCAGGCGCCACGGTGATCGACGTCGGTATTAACCGCGTCCCGGGCGACGTGGAGGGCAAGACGCGCCTGGTCGGCGATGTCGATTTCGGTTCCGCGATCGACGTGGCGGGCAGCATCACTCCTGTGCCAGGCGGTGTCGGGCCGATGACTATCGCCGTGCTCCTGCGCAATACGATCGTGGCGGCGCATCGCAACATGGGCATGGAACTGGACGAGTCGGAACTTTGACAAAGCGTGCGTCCGCTTTGGCGCTGGTGGCGCTGGCGGGCGCCGTGATCCTGCCGACGGGCGGGGAGGCCAGAGGCTCGAACCGGCGTCTGCCGCCGGGGACGGGAACGGCTAATCCAAGCGCACTCGTCGCCAATGAGATCGCCTTTGCCCGGATGGCGCGCGAAAAAGGCCAGTGGACCGCCTTTCGCGCTTTCGCGGACGATGATGGCGTGATGTTCGTGCCCCAGCCGGTGCTTGCGAAAGAATGGCTGCGTGGACGTGCCGATCCGGCGGTTCCGGTGCAGTGGCAGACCCATCAGGTATGGATGAGCTGCGACGGTACGCTGGGCGTCACCAAGGGCGCGTGGCAGGGCGCGGACGGCAAGGCTGGTTATTTCACCACGATTTGGAAACAGCAGAAAAAAGGCACGTACCGCTGGGTGCTAGACCAAGGGGACACGTTGGCCGCGCCGTTGCCCAACCCGGAGATGCTCTCCGCCTTGGTGGCGGACTGTGCTGGGCAGTCGCCACGCGATCTGCCGGACGGCAGCATCGTGGTGGAAGGCAAAGCGGTAGGTCCCAAGGGCTCGGGGCGATCGGATGACGGCACGCTTGCGTGGGCATACAATGTCGCCCCCGACAACGGCCGGACATTGTCGGTGTCCCTGCGCCGGGATGGTCGGATGCAACAGGTCCTGTCGTTGAATGTGGCCGGGGGGTAGGCGGTAACGATGTACGAGCTTTTCATCAGCGCTTTCGTCACGCTGTTCGTCGTGATCGACCCGCCGGGATGCGCGCCCATTTACGCGGGCCTTTCCGCCGGGGCGAGCCGTCGGCAGGCGGTGTCGATGGCAGGCCGGGCATGCCTGATCGCAGGCACGATCCTGGTCATGTTCGGTCTGTTCGGAGAGCGCCTGCTGGGCGCGCTGCACATTGAACTGGACGCTTTTCGCATCGCCGGCGGGATCATGCTGTTCATGATCGCCGTGGATATGGTGTTCGAAAAGCGCACTCAGCGCCGGGAAGAGCGTGCCGAAAAGATCATGGGCACGCCTGAGGTCGAGGATGTGTCGGTTTTCCCGATGGCAATGCCGATGCTGGCTGGCCCTGGTTCCATTGCAACGATGATGCTGCTGACCGCGCGTGCTCAGGGATCGCAACAGACGCTGGTCATTCTTGGCGCGATGGCAGCGGTGATGCTGCTCAGCTTTGCTGCGTTGGCCGCCGCCGGGCCGCTGATGCGCGTTCTGGGTGACAAGGTCGAAGCAGTCATCTCCCGTCTGCTGGGCGTGTTGCTGGCAGCGCTTGCCGCGCAGTACGTGATTGATGGCGTGGAGGCGACCCTGCTTCGGTGAGCTACACAGCCGCGATCTATCTGTGCGCAGCGTTGGCAGAGATCGCTGGCTGTTTCGCGTTCTGGGCGTGGCTGCGGCTCGACCGGACCATCTGGTGGTTGGTACCGGGTGTTTTTTCGCTCACCCTGTTCGCCTGGTTGCTAACACTTGTGGATACGAGCCAGGCGGGGCGCGCTTACGCCGCATATGGCGGGATCTATATCACGTCCGCACTGCTCTGGATGTGGATGATCGAAGGCGTTCGGCCGGATCGGTGGGACTTGGCCGGGCTCGCGCTATGCCTATGTGGGGCCGCAGTCATATTGATCGGACCCCATCGCGCCTAAGTCAGGGCAAGCTCTCCCACGACTACTGCAGCGTCACGCCGTCGTCGTCATCGTCCTTGGTGCGACCGAAGAACTGCATCAATTGCACTAGCAGCTCGCACCGCTCGGCAAGGCCCGAGGCTTCCAGCAAGGCCTGCTTGGCGGCGGAATCGAACGGGGCGATTTGGGATACCCCGTTGATGAGCGACACATCGTCCAACCGGCCGACCTGCTCCCAATCCACCGCATACCCCTGCGTCTTGGCAAAGCGGCGGGCTTCACGCTCGAAGCTTGCCCGTTCGATGGGGGCAAGCACTTCGTCGTTGCGCTCGGGAAGAAGTTCGGCCTCGACCTGACGGAACGGAGTGGTCACCTCCAGTTCCCGGATGATGCGAAAGCGGGAAATGCCTTCGAGGACGACGTTGTACCGGCCATCTTCCATGGCCTCAACATCGCCGATCCGGCCCAGGCACCCAACATTGTAAAGGCTCGCGCCTTCCACGGGCCGCTGCGGCTGGATCATCCCAATCCGCCGATCCCGAGCCAGCGCGTCGCTTATCATCGCCCGATAACGCGGCTCGAAAATATGCAACGGCAATTGCAGGCCCGGGTACAGCAGAGCCCCTGGCAACGGAAAGATCGTGATGCGGGCCAAGCGCCGATCAGCCGAACAGGATCGTGGACAGCTTGCGCCGTGTCGCCGAAACCCATGGATCCTCAAGCCCGACCGCTTCGAAGATCTGAAGCAGCTTTGCCCGCGCGGCGCCTTCGTTCCATTCCCGATCGGCGGCGATCATTCGCAGCAGGGTTTCGGCCGCTGTGTCGCGTTCTCCGGCTGCGAACGCCGCGCCGGCGAAGGCGAGCTGGGCGTCCATATCCGTCGGACGTTCAGCGGCAGCGGCGCGCAAGCTGGCCAGCTCGCTATCGTCCGGCTTCTCCTGCGCCAACGCCAGCGTGTTTCGCGCTCGCTCGACATGGGGGTCAGCCGAAAGCGGCTCGCCAATCGTGTCGAGCACCTGCGCTGCCTCTTCCAGACGATCGGCCGCAATGAACGACCGGACAAGGCCAGCGATCACTTCACCGTTTTCCGGCGCCATGTCCAAAACCTGGGTGAAAATCCCGATCGCCCGCTCTGCATCACCAGCGGCCAAAGCGTCTTCGCCCATGGCAATCAACGGCACGAGATCCACTGCAGGCTCGGCACCTGCAGGCTGAATGGGGAGCTTGGCAAGCAACTGGTCCAGCGTCGACTTCAGCTGGGATTCGGTGCGGGCGTTGGTAAGATCGGCCACCGGCTGACCTTGGAAGATCGCATAGACCATCGGTATCGAGCGGACCTGGAATTGGGAGGCGATGAATTGCTCTTCATCGACGTTGACCTTGGCGAGGAGAACGCCCTTGTCGGCGTATTCTGCCGCGACCTTTTCCAGTACCGGCGTCAGCGCCTTGCAGGGGCCGCACCACTCTGCCCAAAAGTCCAGGATGACAAGCTGGGTCATCGACGGTTCGGCCACTGACGTGCGGAACCGGTCCACGGCCTTCTGTTCGTCCAGGTTAAGCCCCATGCTAGCCAATTCGCGTGCTCCCATATCTCGGCCAGACGCACGGCCGATAGTTCAATAGCGTTCCCTAGATTGGCGCTTTGGAACCATTTGTGAAGGGCGAATGCATGATCGGTGTGGGAGTTGCCTTTGCGACGACGAAATATGAGATTGCCTACTTGCGGCGCAGGCCGACGACTGCTAGTGGGCCGCCTCCACCCCGGATCGAGCGGTTTCGCCGGTCCGTCAGGCGCCAGAGCGGGCGTAGCTCAGGGGTAGAGCACAACCTTGCCAAGGTTGGGGTCGAGGGTTCGAATCCCTTCGCCCGCTCCAGTCTTCCAATTGCCGTGATCTAGCGCGAAGGGTCGGTCCACGGACTATCTTACGTGCTTCGTATCGGACGAGTGGTTTGCCAAAATACACCCAGATACAAATCTCGATTTGAATCTGCTGCGCCGCAGCACGATAAAGGCGCCATGCAGAATATCTTCCGACTCGCATTCTGGCTGGCTCTGGTTTTCGCTGTGACCATGGCGATCCTGCCGCATCCGCCGCAGGTTCCGTTTGAGCCGAGCGACAAGATCCAGCACATGACAGCTTTCGCCACGTTGGCCGTGCTGGGCGTTCTGGGTTATCCCGAGGTACCCAAGCTCAAAATCGCGTTTGGTTTGGTGGCGCTTGGCGCCGGTATCGAGATCGTGCAGATGATCCCCACCCTGCATCGCGATGCAGAATGGATGGATTTCCTGGCGGACACCGCCGCGATTTTGGTGATGCTGGCCGTTGCTACATTCGTTGTGCGGGCGAGCACTAGAGCCCGATAAGGCGGGATCGACCGTTTGCTAGGGCGGTCGTAAAAAAGACGATGCGCCCCTTGCAGGGTCTGGCAACCGCTGCTAGTGGCCCCTCCACCCGGACGGTAGAGGCTTTGCCGCCGTCCCACCAACGCCAGAGCGGGCGTAGCTCAGGGGTAGAGCACAACCTTGCCAAGGTTGGGGTCGAGGGTTCGAATCCCTTCGCCCGCTCCAATCTTCATTTATATATATTAGCTGGGTGGGGCTCTTCCAGGCGTGTCACGCCGATTAATGTGATGAGCTGTTGCGCGCGGGTCTCGTAGTGATTTTGGGCGTACTCGCCGATCTACTCGCCCTTGCTTCCGTTCAAGACGCCACAAAGAGGCAGCTGAACGGGGACCTTCAAATGCTAAGCTCGGTTCGCTGATCATCACCTACAGTCGTTGACAGGCGCAAAATCAGATACGTGCCGAACTGGAGACCTTCTGGTCGCCGTCTCCGCGCGGTTCGACGCCGTTCTGGGAGCCAACTGGCAAGTGTCGAAGGTCAAGAGCGTTACTTCAACCGGGCAACAGATCGGACCTAAATTCTTCCCCGGCGCGCTTGATACGCAATACTGCAAGCATCAAGGCGGCTTCTTCCTTTGCGACTTCCCGCAAAAGACCATCGACAACGCTGAATTCCCCAACGCACCACGGTTCAGCTTCAACTACCTGCTTCGTTACACCGTCGATATCGGCGGCGGGAACTTTGCCGCACAAGTCGACTGTGTGTGGTACGACGATCAGTATCTGGAGGTGACGAATGGAACCTCATCGCTGCAAAAAGCATATAACGTCATCAACGGCTCGCTGACCTGTACGGACAATCGGACCTGGATTGCACTGACCGGTTGGGTCAAGAACGTGTCTAACAAGCAGTTCCGCGCTTACCCGCTTGATCTGGGTATTCTGGGAACGACATCGATCTACGCACCTCCTACCACGTAAGTTTCAACATTGCGCGTACCGATCGGGGACAAGTAAACTACTACCCGCCACTATATGACTAGGGTTCCGTTATCCTTGAGTGTCGATATGCATCATCGGCGAATTCGCTACTTTCATCCTCTTTAACCGGCGCGGGCTGTCGTTGCTGTCGGACGTTGTCGATCGAATGATCAGTACTTGACGTTGCGCGTAAAGCCCCCGTCGACGGTGAGGTTCACGCCGGTGATCCATGAGGCGCGCTCAGAAGCTAGGAACAGCACTGCGTCGGCAATCTCTTCAGGGCGACCAAACCTGCCCAGAGGATGTTTGGCGCGATTTGCTTCATAATAGTCGGGCATGGCTTTTTCGAGGAAGCCCCAACTCCCGTCCTTGATGTAAACCGGGCCAGGGCACACACAATTGCAGCGAATACCGTCCTTTGTGTAATCCATCGCCAACTGATGCGTGTAGTTTATCAAGGCAGCCTTCATCGCTCCATAGCTTAGGCCGGATTCACCAAAGGCGTGGTTCTCGATCGCCGTGATGGTCGACATCTGGATGAAAGCGGCATGTCCCGACGCTTTGAGGTGGGGCAGCGCGGCATCGAACATCGCCACAGCGGAAAGCAGATCGACATTGTAGTTAATGTCCCAGCCTTTCCTGTTTCGAGGAATGCCTCCCAAGGCGCTGGCATTTGACACAACTATGTCGATACCGCCCATTTCCGATGCCGCCTTCTCGACCCAGGAAGTCACCTGATCGAAGTAACCGCAGTCCACCACGCTGCCAAAAACCTGTCCGCAGGCAGATAGAGCCTCCACCGCTTCCTCTACTCCGTCGCCGTGCAAGGGATTGGCGAACACACTTTCGTCGCTGGGATTATCCTGATCGCAGCGCGCCCGCCGGCCGCAGAACGATACGATCGCTCCCTCATCGAGGAATTGCTCGATCACCGTGCGGCCGATCCCGCGCGTCGCAGCGCTGATGATTACCTTCTTGCCTTCAAGAGCAAGATCCATGTCTCTCTCCCGCAGCGATCTTCGTCGCGATTGTCAAAGTGGGGGTATCGCCTCGTTCGGGTATATTTCCATGATTTCGAATACGTTACCGAAGAAGTCGCGGCCATAAGTGGCGGCAAAACCGATTTTGTGGCCGGCATCGTCCAGCGTGATGGTCGACAGGTCCGGCGGCGCGTGGAACGTCAGGCCCGCCACCAGCATCTTTTCGTAGACGGCCTGAATATCGTCGACCTGAAAACCCACATGGGTGTAGCCTTGGAGATTGACCGGGCGGTTCGGGTCGGCATCGGGCGCGCGGGGAGCGATGTATTCGAAGACTTCTATGTGCACGTTCTTCAGGCGCGCCAGGAAGGTCTTCGCCGCCGAACCGTCCAACCCGACGACGGCGTCGATCCACGCGTTGCCTGCTTGCCATTCCGTCGCGGAAATTTCCTCGGCACCCAGCAGTTCGCAATAGAACCGGCGAGCTATTTCGATATCGGGCACCGAAAGTGCGACATGGTGGATGCCCTGAAGGTGCCCTTTCACTTGTGGCCGCCCAGATACTTGTCGAGCGTATCGTGCAGGTGGCGAATTCTGGCTTCCTGATAGATCGACAAGGTTTGTGCCCCCTTGCCGCTGGCGTACATGCCCTCTCGCTGCCAGCGCATGATGTCTGTGTCCTGATCGAGCACGCTGGCAAGGAACGGGTCCATGTCCTCAAGCGTGGTGAAGCTTTCCTCCTCTCCGATCACCTGTACTTCAGCTACCTCGAAATTGCCGTCCAAAGGCTTGGGATGCAGGACATACTGATCGAATGTGGAGCGATCGTGGTCATGACCGTCGGGCCGGAACTGCTGCACCAGGCAAAGTCCAGGCGCTGGATAAATCAGGAGATTGGGAAACAGGTGATATTTCAGCGAGTCGATCATTTCCGGCACTGAATGCGCCGAATAATCGAGCTGGTATTTCTCCAGCATCTGGCGCCGCAGTTGATCCGCCATTACCCAGCGCGCAGTCCTGCCTTCCGGTACGTTCTGACGCTCGCCCACCATTCGCCCGTCGCCGACAAGCATGGCGTCCAGCAGATCCTGCTGGCTCATCTCCTGCTTTGATGTCGGGCTTGGCGATGCCATGGCGCAAAGATCGCGGCTCACGTGGTCGGAAAAGATATCGTGCTGCATGTTGTGGTCGCCCACTACATGCGTCATTTCCGGGTGCACGTACGGTGTGTGATAAGCCTCCATGAAGGCTTCCATGGACAGCTTCCAGTTCCCCGGCAGGTGCTTGCGCACATGCGTTGCGACGTACCAGCCGCTAAGGTCCCAATTTTTGAAATGGTCGGGCAGGGCTTCGAGATAGTCGCTTAACGGAGGGGCATCAGGGTCAAAATTGACGAAGACCATGCCATTCCAGGCTTCCACTTGGACTTCGACCAGACCTGCCTTGGAATGATCGACCTGGGGGAACTCGAAATCGCACGGCATGCCCTTGAAAGATCCGTCAAGGTTCCATTGCCAGTTGTGGAACGGGCAGGTGATGTTTCCGGCCCAGCCACACGATCCCGAAGCCTTGAGCTTGGTTCCGCGATGCAGGCATGAATTGTAGAAGGCTTTCAGTCCGCCCTCATGCCGCACGATCAGGACGGACATGCGGGCGATATCGTAGACGAAGTAATCGCCCACTTCTGCCAGATGCTCGTCTCGACAGGCGAACTGCCAGACGCGCTTCCACATTCGATCGGTCTCAAGATTGAAAAAGGCGGGGTCGGTGTAGCGGGAAAACGCGATGTCGCGAAGGTTCTGTTCGGGGTTTGCCTGCATCGCCAGAACCTCTGGAAGGTCCCCGTCGCGGCGGGCGACGTCCGCCCATGTCCCATCGGGATAACGCTCCCGCATGATCTGCTGGATATCGTTCATGAGCCTTGTTCTCTCCCAAGAGTCCAGCTACAAATATGAATATTACGTCATGTTCTGTTTTTAGAGAATGTCGCGTGATCGGTTGCCGGATCAATGCTGAAAAAGGATAGGTTTGCGATCGTGCGTTGTTCAGTCGATGCCCAGATATCGCAGCGACATCGTGAGCGCTTCGGTAGCAAACGCGGAATCGGTGACCTTGAGGCCTTTGCCGATTTCGCCGCCTGCAGGCAGGATCGACCATACTACCGCGCCCCGGATGATCGAGTGGACGTAGAGGACCTGCCTGCGCAGTTCGTCTTCGTCTCTGCCCGGCATCTTAAGTACCAGCAGGTCGGCTATGAGGCCCGCAACCTGTTCGTTCGCATCGCTTTGCTTGCGGTGCATGGCCGGGTCTTCGAGGCGCCGCAGTTCGATCAGGCGCAGCAGCCCAGCATCCACTGTGAACGCGCTGAACACGATGTCGAGGTGCAATTCGATCAGTTGCCGGGGCGACGCTGCGCGCGCCTGCGCCGACGTGCACAGTTCATGGATTTCATGCATCCGACAGTCACGGTACGCAGCGAAGATGGCGACAAGCAGCGCCTCCTTGTCGGCGAAATATTGGTACACCGTGCCGATCGGGACCTTGGCGTGGCGGGCAATGTCGCTGACGCGCGTGGCGGCGAAGCCCTGTTGCGAAAACAGGGCCACTGCAGAAGTGACCACTCGGCAAAGCGCGTCCCGGCTGCGTTGCTGCTGCGGCTTGGCGAATACTTCGCTGTCCGCCATCCAGATAAGGGGGTCCTGCTCGAACAGGATCGAACCGAAGGGGGCTTGCGAGGCACGAGTAATGGTCACAGCGTTGCTTAACCGCCAGTGCAGATGAAGACCAGCGCCGGTTCGACCCATGCACTTCTCGCACTTTCAAGAGTGGAAAGATGCAGTAGCAGGGCCAACGACAGCACCATAAACAAGGAGAGAGGCATGGAATCGACGGCAACACCGGACGTCCTCACGCCGGAATTCGAGATTTTGGCGCAAGGCTTTGATTTCATAGAAACGCCGCGTGCAGCAGCGAACGGTGACCTCTGGTTCTCCGATCTCACCGGAAAAGGCGTGTACCGAAAGCGGCGCGGGGCCGAGCCGGAGACGGTGCTCCCAGGGCGGCAATGGGTCGGCGGCCTGCTGTTCGACACGTCGGGGCATGTCCTTTGCAGCGGTCGAGGCGGGATAGTCGCTTTCGACCCGGCAAGCGGGAGGAGTCACGATGTGCTGACGGAAATAGAAGGGCAGCCGATTATTGCCGTCAACGACATGGAAGGAGACGGACGAGGGGGCTTCTTTGCCGGGACGATTGATTTCGTCGCGATATTCGAGACTGGCGGCCCGCCGGCACCCGGGCTGCTGTTTCATGTTTCGGCCCAAGGCACCGTGACGGTGCTGCGGCGGGACGTGATGGCCTCGAACGGGATGGCTACAAGCCCATGCGGAAAATGGCTCTACCATGTAGAGACCGGGCGCGGGGTATGGCGCTATCCGCTGGATTCCGGTCTGCCATCAAGCGGGGGCGACCTGCTTGTCGCGCTGAAGGATGGAGACGGTCTTGCCGTGGATACGATGGGGCGCCTTTGGGTAGCCTGCTGGAGCACCGGGCGGCTGCTCCTGATTGCGCCCGATGGCACCAGCCTGACGGAAATGACGTTCCCCTATCCACACGTTGTGAGCATCGCGTTCGGGGCGGATGATCCGAGCTGGCTCTATATCGCCACGGGTGGCAACGCCGCCACGCCGAATGCCGGTGCGGTGTTACGCATGAAGGTGGACGTGCCCGGCCTGCCGGGACCCCTGACGCAGTTGGCTTCATTCGAGGAGAGCTTGGTATGATTGATCTGGCCAGACAGGCAAGCGGCATTGCGGTGATCACGCTGGATCGACCACAGGCGGCCAACGCACTCACCCTTCCGATGGTGGCGGAACTGCGCGCGGCCATTGCCGAAATGAATGCCGACCCGACCGTCCAGGTCGCAATACTGGCGGCACACGGCAGGGCTTTCTGTGCGGGCCTGGATCTTAAGGAGGTGATACTCGGGGAAAACGCGCCTCAAGGCCCGATCGAAAGCATGGACCTGCAGGAAAGGTTCGCTGGCCTGATGCATGAGATCGCGACCGCGCGCTTTCCGGTTGTCGCTGCGATCGATGGCGCGGCCGTGGGCGCGGGCATGGGCCTTGCCCTTGCGGCCGACATACGGGTCGCCGGGCCGCGGGCGCGATTTCTCGTCGGCGCCGTGAAAGTCGCGCTAAGCGCAGGGGAGTGCGGCATCAGCTATCACCTGCCGCGCCTGGTCGGTGGAGGGCGTGCGTTCGAGATCATGCTGACGGGCAGGGCGGTGGACGCTGCCGAGGCCCATCGGATCGGCTTGGCCACGTCGCTGACCGATGGAGATGATGTGATGGACCTGGCGCTAGGCGTTGCGCGACAGATCGCCGAGAACAGCCCCTATGCAATCAAGCATACCAAGCAGGTGATGCGCGCCAACATCGATGCACCGGGTCTGCAAGCAGCACTGGAATTGGAGAACCATGTCCAATGTCTTGCCTTGGGCACAGATGATTTCCGCGAAGCCTGCGCGGCGTTCGCGGAAAAGCGACAGCCCAATTTCACAGGGCGTTAGTCATTCGCCGCGGTGCCGGGCTGATCGGCAGCTGCGGCCGAGATTTTCTGTTTTCGCTGGCGGACCTCCTAGGCTGCCATCGCCCGCGAACGCAAAGTCTATCCGGGCATGGGGTTTTCGCGTCACGGTCGACGTTGGCTATGCAGCCGTTGGAGGGCACAGGTCCGGCAGCCCCTGTGCGAGCGCCAATACAGGTGCCGGGTATATCGGCACGGCTGCGCTCGGGCGAGCGGTGAACGCGGCATACCAATTTCCGACCTTTCCGGCTGGTACGATCGTTTTGCTGGGCATGGTGGCATACTTTACCGGTGTCGTCAGAGCCCCGTTGACCGCAGTCATCATCATTTCGGAAACAACGGCGAGCCGCGGGCTGATGATGCCTTTGCTCGGTTCTGCCCTAATCGCCGACTTTGCCGCGCAAATCGTGTGCAAGGACAAGCTCTATCACGGGCTCTCGCAAAGGTTTCTTCGATCGGCGGAATAGATTTCACGGCAAAGATGAGCGGTCGCGATCACTAGTCCAGTTTCAGCACGCTGCCGAGAACCTCTTGCAACGTGCCCAGCCTAGCCAACATGGCCTTGATGCCCGGTCTGAGCCGACCATCCTTGATCGGGCCGAACGCGCGGCGATTGTCAGTCGCCGGCGATCGTCATGCCGTCTATCCGGACGGTCGGGACGTTGATGGCGCGGTACCATTCCAGATCGTTGGCTGCTGTCATCTGCGCGAACATGCGCAGCAGATTGCCGGCGATGGTGAATTCGGCGATCGGCCCGGCGAGTTGGCCGCCGACAATGCGGAATCCTGCCGCGCCGCGGCTGTAATCGCCAGTCACGCCGTTGACGCCCTGGCCAATCAGCTCGGTCACATAGACGCCATCGGCGATGTCGGCCATCAGTTCGGCGGGGGAGAGCGTTCCGGCACCGAAGTGGATGTTGCCGGTGGTCACACCGGGAGCGCCGCCGCCGTGGCGCGCCGCGTGGCCGGTCGGCGCTGCGCCAAGCTGCCGGGCCGATGCGGAATCGAGTAGCCATCCGGTGACGCGGCCATCCTCGACGATGTTGCGCGGGCGAGTGGCCAGGCCCTCGCCGTCAAAGGGACGGGCGCGCAGTCCGCGCGGGACGTGCGGGTTTTCGGCGATGACCGTGCCGGAGGCGAAGATCTGTTCGCCCAATTTTTCCAGCAGAAAGCTGGAACGGCGAGCGATGGCATTGCCGCTGATCGCGCCGAGCAGATGACCGATTAGCGAACCGGACACACGCGGATCGAAGACCACGGGCATGGCGCCGCTGATCATGCGACCGGAGTCCAGCTTGGCGACGGTACGCTCACCCGCAAGCCGACCGATTTCGGCGGGAGAGGGCAGGTCGCTGCCATGATGCGCGGTGCGCCAAGCGTTGTCGCGCTGCTTGCCCGATCCTTCGCCGCCGACCACCGATGCGCTGATCGAATGATTGGTGGAACCGTAGGCTCCGGCAAAGCCGTGGCTGGTCGCCAGTGCGAATACACCGAGCCCGGCGCTGGCGGTCGCGCCATCGGAATTGGACACGCCGGAGACCGAGCGGGCCGCGTCCTCTGCTTCCTCGGCCATGGCTCTCAACGTGGCCGGGCTGGGTTCGGCCGGGTCGATCAGGTCGAGTTCGGGCCACGGCTCATGCGTCAGCAGTTCGGCGGGGGCGAGACCCGCATACTCATCTTCGGGTGCGGCGCGGGCCATGTCGATCGCGCGGGCCGCCAGTTCGTCCAGCGCGGCGGGCGACAGGTCCGACGATCCGATACTGGCGGAACGGGTGCCGGAAAAGACGCGCAGGGCGATGTGCTCGCTTTCCGAACGCTCTACATCCTCCAGCTTGCCCAGCCGGATCTGGATGCCCTCTGACGAACTGGAGCCATAGACGGCGTCGGCGGCATCAGCGCCAGCATTGCGGGCGCGCTGCACCAGATCCAGCGCGCGGTCCTTTGCCTGTTCCGGACTGAGCATGGTACTGATGAACTCCCGACTGCCGATAGTGCGTGGCGCCTGCCCTAGTCGCCATCATGGCGAAGGGCAAACGGGAGTTCGGTTTGCTCGCCGCTAAATGCAGCGGATTTTCAGTGCATGAATACCAGCGCCAGCCCCTTGAATACGGCGGTAAGCGCGAAAGGCAGGCCGATCGCCAGCGCCCACAGCGCCATCCGGTCACGCCGGTAGAACCGGGCAAGGCGGGGGTCTGCTGCCTGACGGTCGGTAAGCTGGTTCCACCGCGCTTCGAACCGGCGGCAGGCCGGGATGATGGCGATGACCAGCACGACCAGCGCGAAATAAGGAAGCAGCGATCCACCGGACGTCTTCAGCGCGCCGACGGTCACGAAGATCTGCAGGGCCGTGTAGACCAGAAGCGCATAGGCGATGTGATCGCTCATCTTGCGCCGCCAGTCGAGCGTCGGGGCAGGGGCGGGCATATCGGCAGGATGTTGAGCATCCGCGGCCATCCAGTCGGCCGGGGCGGAACCGACTGCGGCATGATGCGCTGAATGTTCCTGCGCCGAGTCCATAAGCGATAGCCTCTCCACGATCTGCTTTGCGGGAGTACACCATCGAATGACATTCAGATCAAGTTCAGGCGATCAGACGCCGTCGTCTCCGCTTGGGTCACATGCACGAAACCTGCCAGATGGCCCGTCGCGGTCGAAATGCCGGCTTGCCGCCAGTGGCATGGTTGCGTTAAGCCCGCTGCGATGACTGCAAGCACCGAACTATCGCAGGATCGCCGCGCCGCCAACGCTGACAGCGGCGCCACCGATTCCGCTCTTTTGGCCGCCAACGGCGGGCTGGAAGTGATCTCGATCGCCAAAAGCTATGACAAGCGCACTGTCCTTTCGGACATATCGCTGTCCGTGGCCAAGGGCGAAGTGCTGGGGCTGCTGGGCCCGAACGGCGCGGGCAAGACGACGTGCTTTTATTCCATCATGGGACTGGTTCGCCCCGATTCCGGCCGCATCCTGATGGATGGCATCGATGTGACGCGGTTGCCGATGTACCGCCGGGCGATCCTGGGCCTGGGTTATCTGCCGCAGGAAACCTCTATCTTTCGCGGCATGACGGTCGAACAGAACATTGGCGCGGTCCTTGAACTCAACGAGCCCGATCGCGATGTGCGACAAGCTGAACTCGACCGTTTGCTGGACGAATTCGGGCTGACCCGGCTGCGGACCAGCCCGGCCATGGCGCTGTCGGGCGGCGAACGTCGCCGGTGCGAAATCGCCCGCGCGCTCGCGGCCAAGCCATCGATCATGCTGCTGGATGAACCGTTCGCCGGTATCGATCCGCTGTCCATCTCCGACATTCGCGACCTTGTACGTGATCTGAAAACGCGCGGCATCGGCGTGCTGATCACCGACCATAACGTACGCGAAACGCTGGATATCGTCGATCGCGCCTGCATCATCTACGGTGGCCAGGTCCTGTTCGCGGGCAGCCCGGAAGCGCTGGTCGCCGATGAAAACGTGCGCCGCCTCTATCTGGGCGAAGGCTTCACCCTGTGACCCACAGGTTCGTCTGCCCTCGTCCGCTCAAGGACTTGCGCGCGCAGGGCGGCTGACGATGGCATTGGGGCCACGCCTGGACATCAGGCAAAGCCAGTCGCTGGTGATGACGCCGCAGCTGCAGCAGGCGATCAAGCTGCTGGCGCTGTCCAATCTGGAAATCGAAACCTTCATCGGCGAAGCGCTGGACGCCAATCCGCTGTTGGATGTGGGAGCCGCTGCGCCCGCCGACGCGATCGAGGTGCCCTCCGATCCGCTGCCGGATGAGCGTCGCACTTCGCTGGAGGGCTCATCGGTCGATCAGCTGATCGGCGAGGGCCGGGCCGCTGACGATCGCCCGCTCGACATCGATGCCAGCACGCTCGACCGTGACCGTGACACCGGCGACGGAGTACGGCTGGAGGATGCCGCCTGGGGCGCCGATGTTCGCATGGCGTCTGGCGAGGAAGGCCCTTCGCTGGACGAGCGCGCCGCGCATGACGGCACACTGGTCGAGCATCTGGAAGCGCAAGTCGGCGCGGTCGCCCGCGATCCGTTCGCCGGCGGCATCGCGCGGTACATCATCGGCCAGCTGGACGAGGCGGGATACCTGCCGATCCCGCTGGGCGAGATCGCTGCCGACCTTGGCATCGACATCGCGGAAGCCGAGCAGGGCCTAGCCGTCGTGCAGATGCTGGACCCGACCGGCGTGGGCGCGCGAACGCTGTCCGAATGCATCGCGCTGCAAGCGCGCGAGGCCGATCGCTACGATCCAGTGATGGCGAGGTTCATCGACAATCTCGACCTTCTGGCTCGCGGCGAACTGCCCCGCCTGAAACGCATGTGCGGCGTCGATGACGAGGATTTTGCCGACATGCTGCGCGAGTTGCGTGGCTATGATCCCAAGCCGGGCCTGCGTTTCGGCGGTGAACCCGGCGGTGCAGTGACGCCCGACGTTCTCGTCACCGCTCGACCGGCAAGCGATGGCAAGCCCGCCGGGTGGGACATCGCGCTCAATCAGGCCACGCTGCCGCGCCTGATCGTGAACCGCAGCTACTATGTGGAGCTGAAAACGGATTGCGATGACAAGGCATCGCGGGCGTGGCTGTCAGACAAACTGGCCGATGCCAACTGGCTGATAAAGGCACTGGATCAGCGGCAGAAGACGATCCTGAAGGTCGCGTCCGAACTGGTGAAGCAACAGGACGGCTTCTTTCGCGGCGGCGTCTCGCACCTCAAGCCGTTGACGCTGCGTACCGTCGCCGAAGCCATCGGCATGCACGAATCGACGGTGAGCCGGGTGACGTCGAACAAATTCCTGCATTGCGCGCGCGGGACCTACGAATTGAAGTACTTCTTCAGCTCGGGCGTGGGGTCCTCGGAAGGTGACGGCGGCGCATCCGCGGAAGCCGTGAAGGCAGCGATCCGCCAACTGATCGACGCGGAAGACCCCAAGGCCATCCTGTCGGACGACGCGCTGGTCGATCTGCTCAAGGGGAAGGGCTTTGAACTGGCCCGGCGAACGGTCGCGAAATACCGCGAGGCGATCGGCCTTGGCAGCTCGGTCCAGCGCCGGCGGCAAAAGGCGCTGGCCGGCGCGCGTTGAGACCATCGCCCCGCGGGCCATAGCGCCAGTTTCAAGGCCATGATGGCATTGCCGGGCCGGAGCGTATAAAGGGCCGCGAATGCTTCGCCTTACCGACCTTGCCCTGCCGCTTGATCACGCCCCCGCCGACCTCGACGCCGCCGTGTGCGAACGGCTGAATATACCGGCATCCGCGCTGCAGCGGGTGACGGTGGTGCGCCGTGGCAACGACGCGCGCCGCAAGAATGCGATCAAGCTGGTCTATGCGCTGGACGTGATGGTGGCAGACGAGGCAGACGTGCTGGGCCGCTTCGCCGACGATCCGCATGTGCGCCTGACGCCGGACACGACTTACAAATTCGTCACCCGCGCGCCGGAAAACTACGCCGGGCCGCGCCCGGTCGTGATCGGGGCAGGTCCGTGCGGGCTACTGGCGGCGCTGGTGCTCGCGCAGATGGGCTTCCGTCCGATCATCGTCGAGCGGGGCAAGGCAGTGCGTGAACGCACACGCGATACCTGGGGCCTGTGGCGCCGGTCCGAACTGAACCCGGAAAGCAATGTCCAGTTCGGTGAGGGCGGGGCGGGCACGTTCTCCGATGGCAAGCTCTACAGCCGTATCAAGGATTCGCGGCATCTCGGCCGCAAGGTGCTGACCGAGTTCGTGAAGGCAGGCGCACCCGACGATATCCTCACCGAAGCGCATCCGCATATCGGCACGTTCCGCCTCGTGACGATGGTGATGTCGATGCGCGAAACGATCGAGGCGCTGGGCGGCGAATACCGGTTCGGGACGCGGGTCGATGACTTCATCATCGAAGACGATGGCGCGGGAAATCGAAAGCTCACGGGGCTGGCGCTGTCGACCGGCGAGACCCTGGAAGCCAGCCATGTCATCATGGCCGTCGGCCATTCGGCGCGCGACACCTTTGAAAACCTCTACGAACGCGGTGTCTATGTGGAAGCCAAGCCCTTTGCCATCGGCGTGCGCATCGAACATCCGCAAAGCTGGATCGACAAGGCTCGCTTCGGCCCCTGTGCGGGCAACCCCATCCTGGGGGCGGCGGCCTATTCGATCTCTCACAAGGCGAGCAACGGGCGAACCGTCTATTCCTTCTGCATGTGTCCGGGCGGCCGGGTGGTCGCCGCCGCCAGCGAGGAAGGGCGCGTCGTCACCAACGGCATGAGCCAGTACTCGCGAGCGGAATTCAATGCGAATTCGGGGCTGGTCGTCGATGTGACGCCCGAGCGCGACTATCCCGGGCATCCGCTCGCAGGCATCGCGCTGCAGCGCCAGCTCGAGGAAATGGCCTTCGTCGCCGGCGGTTCGAACTACCAGGCGCCGGGGCAGAAGCTGGGCGATTTTCTCGCCGATCGGGCTTCCAGCGAATTTGGCGCGGTGACGCCCAGTTATCAGCCTGGGGTGCATCTCACGCACCTGAACCAGTGCCTGCCGGACTTCGTTACCGACGCGATCCGGGAAGCGCTTCCGGTGTTCGGTCGGCAGGTGCCCGGCTATGATCACCCGGACGTGGTGATGACCGGGGTGGAAACGCGCACATCCTCGCCGATCCGGATCACGCGCGGGCGCGATTACCAGAGCCTCAACACACGCGGCCTCTATCCTGCGGGAGAGGGCGCGGGCTACGCGGGGGGCATCCTCTCCGCCGCTGTTGACGGCATCCGCGTGGCGGAGGCGCTGGCTCTGGAACTCGCCCCGGCATGACATCTCAAGCAATCGAGAATTACGACGCCATCATCCTAGGCGCGGGTGCGGCAGGGCTGTTCTGTGCGGCCACCGCGGGACAGCGCGGCAGGCGGGTACTGCTTCTGGATCACGCGCCCGAGCCGGGTCGCAAGATCCTCATTTCCGGCGGGGGGCGGTGCAACTTCACCAACCTGCACACCGCACCCGACCGCTACATCGCCAGCAATCCGCACTTCGCCAAATCGGCGCTAAGCCGCTACACGCCTGCGGACTTCGTGGCTCTGGTCGACAGCTACGGCATCGCGTGGCACGAAAAAACGCTGGGCCAACTGTTCTGCGATAGTTCCGCGAAACAAATCGTCGCCATGCTGCTAGACGAGTGTTCAAAAGGCGACATAACTCTGCGCTGCGGCGATGCCATCTCTTCGGTCGATCACGCCGACAGCATGTACTTCATCAACTACGGCCCCCACCGCGCCAAAGCGCCCGCGCTGGTTATCGCCACCGGCGGACCGTCCATTCCGAAAATGGGCGCAACCGGTTTCGCCTATGACCTGGCGCGCCAGTTCGGTCTGAAAGTCGTCCAGCCGCGTCCCGCGCTAGTACCACTGACGCTGCCTGCGGACGAAGCGCTGTTCCGCGAGCTTTCCGGCGTCTCCACCGAAATCGTCGCACGATGCGGAGCGGCGGCGAACAAGAGACCAGCGTTCAGGGAAGCAGCATTATTCACCCATCGCGGCCTGTCCGGGCCGTCGATTCTGCAGATCTCAAGCTACTGGCAGCGCGGCGACACGGTCACGGCGCAATTCGTACCGGATCGTGAGCATGGATGGCTCAAGGTTCTCAAGCGCGAACGCCCCCGACTGTCGTTCCGCAAGGCAATGGGTGACGGCCTGCCCGATCGGCTGGCCGACGCGCTGTGCGAAAGGCTGGGGCTGACGGGAGAGATCGGCAACCTGTCCGACAAGGCGTTGACTGCCGCAGAGGAACGCCTGGCGCGCTGGCCGTTCATCCCTGACGGATCGGAGGGCTATGCCAAGGCGGAAGTTACCGCAGGCGGCATCGATACCGCCGCGCTATCGTCCAAGACGATGGAAGCGCGCAGGACGCCTGGCCTCTATGCGATCGGAGAGGCGGTGGACGTGACCGGCTGGCTGGGTGGATATAACTTTCAATGGGCGTGGGCCAGTGCACGGGCTGCCGGGCTGGCGCTCTGACCCGCTAGAGACTTCAACTGCGGTAGAGCGCGGGGTAGGTCTTGCGTAACGCATCCAGTTTGGGCGAGTCATACCGGCGAATGTAACTATCGTTCGGATTGCGGCGCAAGTAATCCTGATGATAGCTCTCTGCTGGATAGAAAGCGCCTGTTTCAACCTTCGTAGCGACCACTTTTGGAAACGTACGGGCTTTGTCCAGAGCAGCAATATAGGCCACAGCAATATCGCGTTGAGCAGCATTCTGCGGAAAGACGGCCGAACGGTAGCTGGGGCCGACGTCGGGAAACTGCCGGTTTAGCTGAGTTGGGTCGTGGGCCACAGAAAAGAAGATCTTGAGCAAATTCCCGTAACTTATCTTCGCCGGATCAAAAACGATCCGAACGGCTTCCGCATGACCGGTGTTTTCTGAGGAGACCGCTTTATAGGTCGCATCCTTCCTTGATCCGCCCGCGTATCCCGCCGTAACCGATTTTACGCCTTTGACGTGTTCAAACACGCCCTCGATTCCCCAGAAGCACCCACCCGCCAACACCGCAACCTGATCACCGCTCGATGCGGTTTGCTCGGCTGGAGGTGCCGGGAAGGAGGCCGCGTTTGCTGGCTTCTCGGGCCAGGTGGCAACGCCGACCGCGATCAATGCCAAGGCAGACGCGGTGGTGATCAAAGGCCATGAGCGGAATGACATCACATAAACTCCCCAAAGACCAGATATGGGAAACAAAGTTCATGTTACCAGATTCTAATCTTCACCACCAATGCTACCCACGGCGAACGATAATATCCGCAGTGGGGGGAGTTCAACTGCGCGTCGTACTGCGAACAATCAGGCGTGGCGGCATCGCCAAGCTAGGTGTGTCATCTCCATCTATGCGAGCTTTCAGTTTTTCCACCATGATCCGCGCGCCCTCGGAAATGTCCTGACGGACCGTGGTAAGCGGCGGCATCGTTTGCGCAGCGAGCGGGAGATCATCAAACCCGATGATTTGCGTATCATCTGGCACCGAGCGGCCGGCTTCAAACAACGTACGCAGGGTTGACATCGCTATGATGTCCGATGCGCAAACGAGGCCGTCGTAGCTTACGTCCGGTCGTGCCAAGGCTGCCTTGATCTGGGGGCCCATTTCTGCGCTCGCCAGATTGATGGGTATCTGAGCAAGCGGCAGTCCCGCCGCTTTTGCTGCTTCCGCTGCTCCGCTGTGACGCATGGCAATCTCGATGCCCGTAGTATCGCCCAAAAAGGCAATGTTCCGCGCGCCCTTGGCGATTAGATGTTCGGCACTGCGTCGTCCGCCGTCCAGGTTATCGGTGCCCACGACACAATGGACCTGACCCTCGCGATAATTGCCCCAGACCACCATCGGTCGATAATGGGCTGCGACGTGGTCTATCACGTCGGACTGATCCGACTGACCGATCACGAGTACGCCATCGACCATCCCCGATCCGGTCATTCGTTCGAGCCAGTCAGACGTGCCGTCGGGCAAGGCGCGGGAAAGCATCAGATCATAGCCGCTATCGGTTAGTTGATCCGCAAGGTGGCCGAGGAGCGTAAGAAAGAACGGATCAGATATACTCTGACGCTTTTCATGACCGAGTGGTATCACGACGCCTATGACGCCAGTTCGCTTCGATCGCAGCTTGCTCGCCATCTGGTTCGGTCGAAAGGCATAGTGTCGGGCAAGCGCCTGAATTCTCTCCCTGGTCTCGACATTGACGAGGGATTTGCCCGCTAGGGCACGGGATACCGTCCCGGCTGAAACGCCGGCTAGGCGCGCTAGGTCGGCCAACGTTCGTACCTCACCCACCGGTTCGGACGTATCCGAATGCATGGTCTTGCCGCTTGTGTTGCTAGTCGTAGTCGCCATGCGGCGGGGCTTAACATTCGGAGTGCGTTGTCGAAAGTACGTTAATCAATTGTCCGCAGGGTTTCGGCGGGGTGTCGTCCTGCATCGACAAAAAGTGTCGAAATCGCACCTGCGAGCATGATGACACCTGCCAGAATCAGCGCGTTGCGCGGATCATCACGTAATACGGGGCCGTAAAGCAGTGGCAGGGTCAGATTTTCAATCAACATCGGAATGACAATGAACACATTGAAGATGCCCAAGTAAACGCCGTTGCGATGTTCAGGAATTGAGCCGGCCAGCATCACGTATGTGTTCCCCATCATTCCCGCCCAACCAAGGCCGATGCCAACCATTAGAAACGCCAAAAGAGGGAAAGACTGAGCTGACGGAATGAGCAGCATGGCTAACGCCGAAGCAAATAGGCACACCGCATGTACTGATCGAGCGCCCTGCCATCTGACAATTGGTAAGAGGGCAAAGGCGGATAAAAATGCGACAAGATTATACACCGCACCAAGCTGCTGGGCAGTCAAAACTGCATCGCTAAATTGCACGGAAGCCGGATCAGAAGTGCCATATAAAGAGCGAGAAAGCGCGAATGGAATGTATTGCCAATAGACCATCATTGCATACCATTGGCATAGCATCGCGATTGCCAGTTGCCGCATGGGCCGCGGCATTTCTACGATTGCACTCTTGATTTCCCTCCAGTCCGTGTTGCCCTTAGGGGTTCTCGCAATGATCGACTGTCGTTCCACGTCAGAGAGGGGGAGCTCGGGAACGCGGGCCACGGAATATACGATCGTCGAAATGGACAGGATAGCGCCGGTGATGAACGCCATCCTCACGATCTCGGGTATGCCAGCCTGCGATAACAGATGCTTGTCCATCAATCCGGAAAAGAGCGATGGCGCCATATAGGACAACGTCTGCGCCAGACCGGTAAAAGCGCTTTGGGTTAGGAAACCGGCTGCCTGTTGATCCCGTCGCAGACGATCTGCCACATACGCCCGGTAAGGCTCCATCGTGATGTTGTTGCCCGCATCCAGTAGCCAAAGTAAACTCGCAGCCATCCACAAGGTGGACGAATAAGGCATCGCGAAAAGGGCTGTGGAACAAATTACCGCGCCAACAAGGAAATAAGGTGTGCGACGTCCATACCGAGAAAGTGTTCGGTCGCTCATCGCGCCTATAAATGGCTGTACTATCAAGCCCGCGACCGGGCCGGCCAGCCACAATAATGGCATAATCGCCTCGTTAGCGCCTAGATAACCATAGATCGGCCCCATATTAGCTTGCTGAAGGCCGAAGCTGAACTGAAGGCCAAAGAACCCTATATTCATCTCAATAATGCGGCCCAGTGACAATATCGGCGGCGGCTCTTTCGACATTTCGTTCTCATCGGAATGGTGAGGATGATCACTCACGATCGGCGGTCAACTGCGGCGTTCTTTCAACGATATGTTCACAGCGGGCATATGGCCACGTCTTAAAATTGTTGCTCGGCGTACAATCGTTTGTAAGTGAACGACCATGACGAATCTGCCGCAAATCCCTCCTTTTTTACCGCTTGTCTGGACAGCCGATCGGCTGAGGTTGCTTGAGCAGACGGGGTACGCGACTGCGCCAGTGTTGAAACGAGCGCAGGTGCCGCGCATAAGCTCCGAACTTGACGTGTGGGACTCATGGCCGCTGGCGGACAGGACGGGGTCCCCAGTCAAATGGCGTGGGGGTGAACTATGGTTTGCGCTCGCTGCGCCGGCATTCGATGATCCTGAGCAGCGCCACAACCACGCACGCATTCACCATTTCCATCGCATCGATGATCGCTTTCATCATTTGGGGGTGACGTTTCCGGACGGGTTCACGCCGGGAAGTCGCGAGTGGTCAGGTTCGGCCCGATGCGACGACGGCCTTCACGTAACACTGTTCTTCACTGCGGCAGGGGAGCGAGGGGAGGAAGAGCCAACATACAAGCAGCGGCTGTTTTCATCGACCACACGCATGTCAGATGGGCATTGTACCGATGCCCCCTTCGAGCAATGGTCGGATCCGGTAGAACTGTTTGTTCCGCTGGATATCCTATACATGAGCAACCACGATGGGGCGGGTGAACCGGGCGAAATCAAAGCTTTCCGCGACCCGTTTACATGGTGCGCCGAGGACGGGCGCGATTACTTGTTGCTGACCGCATCATCGGCCCGCACACGTCATCGTTTCAATGGTGTCATAGGATGTGCTGTGCGTAACCCGGACGGTGTCTTTCACCGAGTGCCGCCGCTTGTAGATGCTTCGGGCCTTAACAATGAACTGGAGCGTCCGCACATGGTTCTGCACGGTGGGAAGCTCTACTTATTCTGGTCGACCCAATCGCGAGTGTTTGCGCCGGCGGTCAGCGCGCCGACTGGTCTATATGGCGCTATTGCGGATCGAATTGAGGGGCCATGGCGATTTTTGAACAAGCACGGTTTGGTATTCGCCAATCCGGAGAGCGAGCCATTTCAAGCCTACAGTTGGTGGGTCCTGCCCGACCTTTCGGTGGCAAGTTTCGTTGATTACTGGGGAATCGATGATGCCTCACGACAAGAAAAGCCGAAGGGTCGTGCGCACTTCGGAGGAACCTTCGCGCCATTCCTGCAATTGCGTCTTGATGGAGCGCGTGCGACGCTGGACGATGGGTAGGGCCAATGCATAAGCTTGCAGGGATCGAACTGGGTGGGACCAAAACCATCGTGGTGCTCGGCCAGCCTGGTCGCATTGACGATCGGGTTGAATTTCCAACGACGGAACCAACCGCTACCCTAGATCGCGCTATTGATACAATACAGGGGTGGAGGGACGATCAACCGGTAGATGCAGTCGGCATCGCCAGCTTCGGGCCGATAAGAGTGTCGCGGGATGCGGCCGACTACGGCTTCATGCTCGATACCCCAAAACCGGGATGGGCCGGTGCAGCGGTCGTCGGACCAGTCGCGGCGGCGTTGGGGTGTCCCATAAAACTGGACACCGACGTCAATGGCGCCGCCTTGGCGGAGCATCGTTTCGGTGCCGCGAAGGGATGCGAAAGCATGGTTTATCTCACCGTCGGTACCGGTATTGGTGGAGGAGTTCTCATCGGAGGGGAGCCGGCGCACGGGCTACTTCACCCAGAGATCGGTCATGTACGTTTGCGCCGTGCACCGGGTGACGAATTTCCCGGTGCATGCCCCTTCCACGGCGATTGCCTCGAAGGGCTAGTTGCCGGCCCAGCGCTCGCGTCGCGCTTTGGCACGCATCCATCCCGGGTAGACCCTACGAACCCGGTTTGGGATCTGATCGCCCGCGATCTGGCTGAGCTTTTTGCGATGCTGCTCCTCACTGTCTCGCCCCAAAGAATTGTAGTGGGCGGGGGAGTAGCCAACAAGCAGCCACACTTGTTGCGTAAGGCAATCCACCACGTGCCGTCGTTTCTTAACGGCTATCTGCGCGATTGCACTCCGGCGGCCCTGGAGACGATGATCGTCGCTCCGACACTGGGTGACGATGCTGGGCCAACCGGAGCGCTGCTGTTAGCCGCCCGGGCGCTGGAAGATCTCTCGATAACCGTAAAGCCTCTTCCGACCGCTTGAAAAGCACCAGTTCAAGCGTTAGCGCGTTTGAACTAATATTGCGCGCATCGGAAATGGTGTTACATCGTTGCTCTCGGTGGAAGCGGCCAGATCGGTCTTCAACAGTGATTACCGGAACTGTATCACTGCACACCAACGGGTCAAAACGGACTCAGCGGCGCATACAAACTCAATTTCAATCCCGACCTAGAAGCGGGATCAAATCAAGATATCTAGCGGAGAACGTGATGAGCGCAGTCGACAAGACCGCAACCGGCAAGTTTGGGTTTTCGCTAAACAGGAGTGCCAAAGCGGCCCCACATTTGCTGGGCGAACTTTCGGAACATTTGTCCAGCGCTCTTCTGCCGGTTGATAGTCCTGGCGATGATAGAGATTGGATCGATGACGCGGCGCAGTTCGTCTTTTCGGTTACCGCTGAACGCACAATCGGCGAACCATCGATAGCGATCGACTCTGTTCGTGGAGAGCGCCGCCTTTTGCGCATCGCCATCGTCAATGACGACATGCCGTTTCTCGTCGACTCCGTCGCTGCGGCAATAGCTGCCGCAGGTGTCGTCATCGACCGCTTGGTCCACCCGGTTATGCGTGTTCACCGCGATAAAAACGGCAAGCTGCTGGCTCTGCCAGAGGATGCGCAGGATGCTACGGGACGGGAGTCGGTCATCTACATCGAAACTGCTCGCATCGATGCGCGACAACGGCGCGATCTCCAGCGCTCACTCGAAAAAACGCTTGAAGATGTACGCGCAGCCGTAACCGATTGGCCGCAGATGGTGGAAACGATGCTGGCTGATGCCACGCGCATTGATGCTGCCAATCTTGATCCAGAGGGAACTGAGCTCTTGCGCTGGTTTGCTAACGGGATGCTGACCCAGATCGGGCACGTCACTCGTTCTCGCGATGGAAATCGATCGGATCGGTTCGGTATCTGTCGCGTAAGCGAAGAAGATGTCCTGTCCGACATTTCCTACGAGCGGGCTTTCGCTGCTTTCGATGACTGGTTGGCGAGGGGCGGGATTCAGGCCCCCATGGCGATCAAAGGCAATCAAACGTCCACCGTGCACCGCCGCGTTCCTATGGACCTCTTCCTCGTTCCGGTGATCGATGGTGATAAGATTACCGCGTTGTCGGTCCATGCTGGCATGTGGACAAGCGCCGCGCTCGCCACATCGCCCAAAAACGTCCCGCGTCTCCGCGGACATCTGGCCGACTTTTCCGCCCGGCTGGATCTCGATCCGACTGGCCACACAGGCAAGGCGCTTGCCCATGCGCTGACCAGCCTTCCTCATGATCTGTTGCTAGGCCTTGGCGAGGACGACATTGAACGGCTGGCGATGACGATGACGGGGTTGGTGGACCGGCCACGCCCACGGTTGATCATCACCCGTTCGCCGTTGATGCGCCACCTGTTCGCGTTCGTTTGGCTGCCCCGTGACATGCTGTCGACCCAAGTCCAGCGGCGCATCCAGACAATGGTGGAAACAGCAGCCCAAGCCACCACGCTGGATTGGAGCCTTCAGGTCGAAGCTGGCAACCTCGCCATGCTTCGCTACACGCTGGACGTCCGCGAAGGAAATCACGAGCTTTCGGAGGCAGCGCTCGATCACGATCTTCAAGTGATGCTGCGCGGCTGGCCGGAGGCAGTAGAAGTTGCCTTGGGCGCAACTCTCGAAGCAGGTCGCGCGGCCGCCGTAGCTGGGCGGTATGCCGAAGCATTCCCGCTGAGCTATCGCACCGATTACGGCGCAGCCGAAGCGGCCCTGGACATCGCGTATCTTCGTCGCATCGCTGTTGGCGAAGCCTCCGAGAGCGATCGCCCGCAAGTGCATCGCGACGTTCGATTCCTCTCTAGAGACGACGATCCCGTAGACGTATTGCGATTGAAGATTTACCAGTCGGAAGGCGCGCTGCCGCTTTCGGATGCCGTTCCTGCGCTTGAAAACTTCGGTTTCCGGGTTTTGGCTGAAATGCCTACAGGTCTGGATAAAGGTCGGCTCGGCACGATCCACGATTTCTATCTTGAACCTGCTGGCGGCCGCCCGGTACATGAATTGCTCGAGCTTGCTCCCTCCATCGAAGACGCTCTCAGGGGTGTACTCAATGGCGGTGGCGAGAATGATGCATTCAATCGCCTGGTGCCAGGCTTGGGTCTTTCAAGCGTTGAGACGAACTGGCTCCGTGCCTGGTATCGCTATCTCCGTCAGGCAGGCATGAACTTCGGAATTCCGACTGTAGTGGATGCTCTGCAAGCAGCCCCGCAGGTGACACGCGGGATAGTCGCGCTGTTCAGATGCATGCATGATCCGGAGTTCGTGGGCAATCGCACGCTGGCACGGCAGGAAGCGGAAGAAGCGATCCGCGCCGGACTTGCTGAGGTCAATGCAATCAATGACGATCGCTTGCTCAGAGCCTTTCGTGACATTGTCTTTGCTATGCTGCGGACCAATGCGTTCACATCTGCCGGGGAGACTGCGCTCGCTTTCAAGTTCAATTCAGCCTTGGTCCCGGGCCTGCCTAAGCCGCTCCCCTGGCGTGAGATATTCGTCTATTCGCAGCGAGTTGAAGGCATCCACCTTCGCGCCGGGACGGTAGCGCGGGGCGGGTTGCGATGGTCTGATAGACGCGATGACTTTCGTACTGAAGTCCTCGGTCTGATGAAAGCGCAGCGTGTGAAGAACGCGGTGATCGTGCCTACCGGAGCAAAAGGCGGATTTTATCCGAAGCAGTTGCCCGATCCGGCACGGGACAGAACGGCGTGGGCGGCCGAAGGGCAGGCATCCTACGAAATTTTCATCCAGACCCTGCTGTCCATCACTGACAACATCGACGGTGACAAGGTCATTCACCCAGCGGGCGTCCAAATACTCGATGGGGAAGACCCGTATTTCGTCGTGGCTGCCGACAAGGGCACCGCTAAATTCTCAGATGTTGCCAATGCGATCGCTGAAGCGCACGATTTCTGGTTGGACGATGCTTTTGCGAGTGGCGGATCGAATGGGTACGATCACAAGGCCATGGGCATCACCGCGAAAGGCGCGTGGCTTTCCGTGCAGCGGCATTTCCTCGAAATGGGTGTGGACGTGCAGAACGATGCCGTGCGCGTCGCGGGGTGCGGGGACATGTCCGGTGACGTGTTCGGCAACGGCATGCTGCTGTCCAAATCACTCAGGCTTGTGGCTGCGTTCGACCACCGGCACATCTTCCTCGATCCGGACCCGGACGCTGTAAGAAGCTGGGGGGAGCGCCAGCGTCTGTTCGATCTGCCGGTGTCCAGCTGGGAAGACTACGACCGTATCCTGATTTCCAAAGGCGGCGGTGTGTTTTCCCGCAAGCTCAAGTCGATACCTTTAAGTGATGAAGTACGTGCGGTGCTTGGCATTGAAGCGCGGGAAATTGACCCCGATTCGCTGATCACAGCTATCCTTTGTGCCCCGGTCGATCTACTGTGGTTTGGCGGGATCGGGACATACATCAAGGCATCTGCCGAAAACAATGTCCAGGTCGGGGATCCGACCAACGACGCCTTGCGCGTGAGTGGAAATGAAGTGCGCGCCAAAGTGATCGGGGAAGGCGCCAACCTTGGCGTCACCCAGGCAGGACGCATCGAATTTGCAATTCGCGGCGGGCGGATAAACGCTGATTTCATTGACAATTCCGCAGGCGTCGATTGCTCCGACAACGAGGTGAACATCAAGATCGCCCTTGCTGCTGCCAAGCGCGCGGGCAAGTTGACCGAGGAAGGTCGCGTGGAACTTCTGCGCGCCATGACGGACGAGGTGGCCGCACTGGTCCTGGAAGACAACCGGTTGCAGGCGCTGGCGTTGTCCATTGCGGAACGGGGTGGTGCTCAGGCGATCCCATCGCACGTTCGGCTGATCGAAACGCTGGAGGAAGGCGGCCATCTGGATCGTCGTACAGAGGGCTTGGGGGACAACGAAGCACTGCTGCGCCGCGCCCAGGACGATCGCGGCCTCACGAGGCCGGAACTGGCCGTGCTCTTATCCAGCGGCAAGCTGGTGCTTCAGGCCGCGATCGAAGACAGTGACCTGCCTGACGATCCCGGCCTGTCCGACCTTCTCCTCAATGCCTTTCCGGAGGTGATGCAGCAGAAATACGCCCGCTTCATCACCGGCCACAGACTGGCGCGTGAAATCATCGCCACGAAGCTGGCGAACCGCATGGTCAATCGCCTTGGCATCGTTATGCCGTTCGAACTGGCGGAGGAAGAAGGAGCGACGCTGGCGCAGATCGCGGCCGCTTTCGTACTGGCCGATCGCCTGTTCGGGCTGGATACGCTTTGGACGCGGCTGGAAACGGCGCCGATGACTGAGACCGCAAGGGTCGCATTGTTCGACATGGTGTCCAACGCGGTGCGCGGACACATGGCCGACCTGTTGCGGGCGGGAGCGGGCCGGACCGGACCGTCCGACCTTGCTGCTCGTCTCGAAAAGGGAGTTGAAGCCCTGTCGACGGGCACTGCCGAACTTCTGGGTGAGCGCACCCTGGTGCATTCCCGCAAGCTACGTGAGAGGCTGACGAAACTGGGCGCCCCTGCCGAGGTTGCGGAAGACGTGGGGAACTTATTCGATCTCGACGGCGCTGTCGGCATAGCATCTCTTGCCGCCGAAACAGACATTGCGCCGCGTCGACTCGTGACGGCATTCACCCGGGTTGGCGCAGGTCTGGGGCTGGACTGGGCGCAGGCCAGCGCGGCGATGATGAGCCCCTCTGATCCCTGGGAGCGTCTGCTGGTCGCCGGTCTGGCCCGCGACTTTCAGCAAATGCGACTGGACTTCCTGCGTGGTCTGGCGCGAACGAAGGCGGGCAAGGCAGATCCTCTTGCCGCGACAGAGGAGTGGGGTCGGGAACAGATGGCGGCGGTAACCGCATTTAGGGCGATCGTGCATCGTGCCGAAAATGCGGTGACTGTCACCCCGGCAATGCTGGCTCAAATCGCCAGCCAAGCGCGGAATCTGCTGGGACGCTAAAAAATGCCGTCGCTTACCCGAGTACTGGGGGCGACGGCTTCTGACGAGAAATTGTGAAGCGGGCGATGGTCGTCGCAGGATTGGTCAGAGCAGGTTCGGGATCAGCCTGTCTTCGTCGCATCCCATCCGGGCTTCGAGGTAATCCCTGAGATCGCTCAACGAGGGAAGGACGTCAACGACCACCTGTTCCTGTTCCGGTGTCGCCGGTAACAGGTCGGGGATCATGATCGTGGGGATCCCGGCGCTCGTCGCCGATCGGACGCCTGCATAGCTATCCTCGATCGCGAGGCACTCACCGGGTTCAAAACCCAAAAGTCTGGCTGCGAGAAGGTAGGGCTCGGGGTTGGGCTTTGGTGCGGCAACGTCGCTACGGGTCACGATGACGTCGAAATACTCCAGGAGGCCGACGCTCGCGAGACGGTCCTGGGCCTTGCCCCCTACGGTAGAAGTGGCCAGTGCGATCGGGATGCGCTGCTCTACGAAATAGTCGAGAATGTTTTCAGTGCCAGGCCGCAAGGGCAACCCCGCGTTAACCGCTGCTTCGAAAAGACGGTCTGCCGCTTCGTAGAATGCGGTGATCGGGAACGTGGGACCGAGAACCGCAGCAAGCATCCTTTCGTTTGCATCCTGATTGATGCCAACCATCGCATCGAGGATGTGTGAGGGCACTGGCGTACCGATGCGCTTGCCGGCTTCCATAAAGGCCCGATGTTGCGCTGCCTCGGTGTCGAGAAGCGTGCCGTCCATATCAAAGATTGCGGCCTCGATGCGGTTGGGAAGATGCGGTCTGCAGGGGGAAGCGGTATTTATGTCCATTGCCGTCATATGGGGCTTGGATAATGACTGGGCAATTGCAAGCCTGAACCGGCTGCTTGCATAAAGGAAAAGGCACCATCTGAATAATGGTGCCTTTCACATGATGCAGCCTGCGTCTTAGGACGCCAGCATCGTGTCGGCTGTTACTGAGCGCCAATCACCTTGGCGGCTTGGGCCTTCGTGAAGGAGACGCTGCGGCTGTTGTAGTTGCCCGTGACGCGATCGCCCTTGACGTAAAGGCGGAAAGGAACTCCGGCAGACGTGGCGCCGCGGATCACGGTAACGTCGCCCCTCTGTTCGGTGCTGTAGGTGTAGTTGACACCTTCATGGGAGAACGCGCGAGCTTCGTCAGCCTGAGCTACGGTGGGGACGGCAACGAACGACACAGCGGCAGCAAAAAGGGCCTTAAACATAGGAAAGTCCTCGTTTGACAAAAGTGAGGGGAACATCGTCTCGATAATCGCGTTATATTGCGTCGCAACAAATACGATGCTGCTGTGCAGCGCAATTTCAAACGAGGGAACTCCAGTTGCACTTAACGCAACCGTGACATAAGCACTGATCATAAATATAATGTTGAATAGTAAACAGATGTCGGTGTTGCCGCTGGCAGATACAATGCTGCGGTGCGGTGAGATTTTAGGGTTATTTCGATCGACCGCTGCAGAAGAATTTGCGGATCCGTTGTGATGCCGTACCGTCCGGCGATGCGTCGTTTCATCCCCACCGCTTTTCTTACTTGCACATTCCTGTCGCTCGCCGCGTGTCACGGCGCGAAGGACCAGCTCCCTGGGGATGTCAACGATCGTTCGGCATGGAATGGGATCCGGGCCGATGAAACTATCCATCTCGTAGGAACGGAGCCATTTTGGTTTGGCAACGTGTCCGGCACGAAATTGACGCTCACGACAGTCGATGATCAGGGCGACCGATTGATTCAGGTCAGCCGCTTTGCTGGCCGGGGCGGGGTGTCATTCAGTGGCAAGCTGGACGGTTCAGACCTGATTCTGGCAGTTACACCTGCGGACTGCAGCGACAGCATGTCTGACAACCGGTATCCATTCGCGGTGACATTCCGCACTGGTGATCAGGTTCGTAATGGCTGTGGATGGACCGAGCGACAGCCGAAGACCCGCCCCTGACTCGACCCTACCGCAATTCCGCCTGTTTGACCGCTTCGGCCACCTGCTCGGCATCGCTGGCTTGTTTCGCGATCGACGGCGCCAAGTCGGGGCCAGCGGTCTCCAGCGGTGAAGTGGAAGGCCCCATCGCGTTATCAAAGGCTTCTGAAAGCGGCTGGTCCGTTACCGCATAATCATCGGAGTAGCCGGCAGGATAAAGGTCCGAGGAGGTTAGGGATGCCGACCGGAACCCGGGCTCCGTCGATGCCAACCAGTCGGGCAGCGAGGCATGGTCAGGCGTCAGGTCCTGAGGTGCCGGTTCTACGTAGAACGTACGATCATCCATCGCTCCCATCGGCAGCATGGGTTTGCTGGTTGCTCCGGACATCATCGAGGTGGGAACGGTCGCCGCTGCAAGAGTGCCAAGCCCAGTCGCCCCTATAACGGAGAGTACCAGTACGTTTCTGTTCAAAGGCATTGCATTGCTCCGTCAGTCCCAGGCTTTCAATGCGCCAAAGCCCAGGACCGTTCCGTGTGCGCTTACTCGGCCAATGTTTTTTCGAGCGTAATCGTGCAATTCAGAAGCTTGGAGATCGGGCAGCCCGCTTTGGCTTCATCGGCGATCCGGTCGAAATCTTCGGGCGTGATGCCGGGGATGGAAGCAGTGAGGCTCAGTTCGGACTTGGTGACGGCAAACCCGTCACCATCCTTGTCGAGCGTGACCTTGCATTGTGTATCCAAGGTGCCATCACCGTGGCCCGCCTTGGCGAGGGCAAAGCTGGTCGCCATCGTGAAGCAGGCCGCGTGGGCGGCTGCGATCAGCTCTTCGGGGTTGGTGCCGGGCTGGCCTTCGAAACGCGTGCCAAAGCCATACGGCTGATCGGACAGAACGCCTGACTTGGTGGACAGCGATCCCTTGCCGTCCTTGCCAAGGCCAACATAACGGGCGGAAGCGGAATTTGTGGTCATATCGGGCACCTTGTCAGCGTGGCGGAATAGTCCATGGCGCAACGCAAGGTGGCAGATAGGGTTCCGGTGCTGAGCAGGCCTGCGGCGGCGCAGCGCGACTTACCCGCGGGCCCGCTGCCGGATCAAGCGCACATACGTGTCCGCCACGGCATGATTGATGCGATCCCAGCTGAACTCGCTCGCCCGCTCGGCACCGGCACGACCATGCTCGCGGCGTAGTTCGGGCTGTTCGATATAGGTCCGCAGCGCCTCGGCGAACTGATGCACGGCACCTGGAGGCACCAGCCTCCCCGATACCCGGTCATCGACCAGACTTTGGCTGCCGGTCGCTGCCGCTGCGACCACGGGAAGCCCGCAAGCCATGGCTTCCAAGGTGACGTTGCCGAATGTTTCCGTGACCGAGGGATTGAACAGCACGTCCATCGAAGCCACAGCCCGTCCTAGATCAGCGCCCTGCTGGAAGCCTACGAACGCCGCTCCCGGTAGTCTTTCCTCGAACCAGTCTCGAGCCGGCCCTTCGCCGATGACGAGCACTTTGTGCGCGACCCCGCGACGACGCAATTCGTCCAGCGTATCGGAAAAAACGTCGAGGCCCTTTTCCATGACCAGCCGCCCGAGAAAGCCGATCACGGCGTCGCCGTCCGCGATGCCCAGACCACGACGCCATTCCAGATCGCGCCGCTGGGGGTTAAAGGCCTGATGATCCACTCCGCGCGACCAGATCGACACGTCGTAGTTCATCCGCTGTTGGCGCAGCAGCTGAGCCATGCTCTCGGACGGAGCGACCAGAGCGTCGCAGCGACGATAGAACCGGCGCAGCATCGCCTCGATCAATGGCTCGCCCCAAGCCATGTTGTAGTAGCGCAGGTAAGTCTCAAAACGGGTGTGGACCGACGACAGCACGGGTAGCTGGCGGTTGCGTGCCCAGGTCACGGCCTGATGCCCTACCGGGTCAGGAGAGGAAACGTGGACGACGTTGGGCTTGAACCTGGCGAGATCCTTGCCGGGAGCGCCCCAGAACGTCAGCGGGATACGGTATTCGGGTCGGCCGGGGATGGGGATGGAATGCACGCCGACAAGATCGCCCGTTGGCGCAAACGCCGGTGTCTTAATGGTGGGGGCGTAGACCCGCACGTTGGCGCCCTGGCTTAGAAGATAACCGACCAGCCGGTTGAGGGCCTGGTTGGCGCCATCGCGAACGTAGTTATAGTTGCCTGAGAAGAGGGCGATGCGCAGGTCTGCGATTTCCATGGTGCGGCAGCACTTAGCGTGCCGAAATCCCCTTGGCGAGCGTGGATGCGACCACGAGGCAATCAACTGGCAAAGTGCGTCTCGCAGGCAACGCCCGATATCGGGTCGGGGCCACCTGCGAGACGAGATTACATATTATCGATTAGGTTTAGTGAGGAAGCATCAACGCCGCCAATCACGATACCGCCGGTCGCGCCGGTCCCAACGATCGCGACGGTCCCAGCGATCCCGATCCCGCCCCCAGCCACGACCGCGATCCCAGCGATCACCGCGCCAGCCGCGATTACCGTCCCACCGGTTATGGCGATCGCGATAATACGGTGCGTAATGGCGGCTATAGTATCGATCGCGGTAATACCGGTTTGGATACCCGTCATAATAATAATAGTAACCGGGACGGTCACGAACAGTCACGTAGCGGCGTGAATCGTAGTAGCGGCGGTCATAATACCGATCGTCGTTACGATCAGCGATCGCTGCCCCAAGAGCGAGGCCAATTACACCCGCGCCGATGGCAATTGCGGCGTCATCGCCGCCACGATCGTAGTAACGCCTTGCCTCCGCTGGAGAGCTGGCAACCAGCAGCGAGGCTGACAAAGCCGCGCCAAGAACAAGTTTTCGGCCTAAGTTCTTAAATATTTCATTCATGGTGGTACTCCCTATCCGGGCCTACCGATTAACGGCGGTTGCGGTGGGCGCCTTGGACAAGAAGTTATGGTCGGCGCTCTGAACCACAAGTGAATTCGGGTCGCGGGAATGGTTGGACTGCGGCGAACCGTGAGCAGAAAGCGCCCAATCAAACGTCGGCATGACCAGTCTTCAGCAGGTTAGCGATGTCGTTCTAAAGCCGATTGCAGCGCAGCAACATATCGTAACGCCTGCGCACGGTAGGAGAAAATTCCGCCCATCACTTTGTTGCCGGGTTGGCTGATGCAGGCCCGTTGTCGAGGCTCTCGATTGACAAATGGACGTGGATAGACCGCGTTACCGGGCGAACTTTGAAGTCCGTCCGTGACGAATAACCGGCTCGCTGCGGCCGTCGCTTTGTCGAGTGACCGCAGTAGCGCCAACTTTAGCACATGGCGCGGCTTCCCTCCGCGCTCCGGTTCCCTATAAGATGGCAGAGAAAACGCAGCATGATGACGGCCGATACCCGCTACAGCCTTTCCCAGGAAACAATGTCTACACCCTCCACTATCCTACTCGTTGAAGATGATGGCGCATTGCGGACACTTACCGCGCGTGCATTACGGCAAAGCGGATTCAACGTGTTAACGGCGGCAACGGGCGCTGAAATGTGGGTGACGCTTCGCGAAACGACCGTTCATCTCGTGGTACTGGACATCATGCTGCCTGGGACAAGCGGCTTCGATCTGTTTCGTCGCCTGCGCCGCGAAAGCGATGTGCCGATCATTTTCGTAAGTGCCCGCGGAGGAGAAGAGGATCGCGTTCTCGGCCTCGAGCTGGGCGCTGACGACTATCTTGCAAAGCCCTTCAGCACGCGCGAACTCGCTGCACGCGTCAGCGCGGTTCTGCGACGTGGAGGGGGGCTTGATTCTTCCAGCGAGCCAGCACCGGAAGCGCGTGGTCAAGACAGCATTCAGTTTGATGGCTGGCAGGTATCCATGGCCCGCCGGGAACTGCGTTCGCCAGAAGGCGCGATCGTTGATCTCACAGGCGCCGAGTTCGACTTGCTGTCGACATTTCTGGGCTACCCACAGCGAGTGCTCGGCCGCGAACGCCTGATGGAACTTTCCCGCTCACGTATCGGAGACAGTTCGGACCGAAGCATTGACGTTCTGGTCAGTCGGTTGCGCCGTAAGCTGCAAGCGGAAGGCAGTGAATCGCCGATCGTCACCGTTCGCGGAGTGGGCTATATGTTCAAGGCAGACGTGACGCGCACCTGATGGTTGGCAGGCTCGTCGCTCTATTCAGGCGAATGGGCCTGCCCGAACGGCTGCTCGCCGTCTTCATTCTGGTCATCCTGATTGAATTTGCGGCCAACAGCTTTCTGTTTGAACGGGTTAATTCGTTTCAGCTGCGCCGTGATGATGCGGAGCGGATCGCGGAAAACCTCGTGCTCGCGCATCGCACCATGGAGCATGCCGAGCCGGATGAGCGCGCCGCAGTGGCTCAGGCACTCAGTTCAGGGCGGTTTTCACTGATTTGGCTCGGGCAGGAGACCCGCCACCGGCGTAATCTTGGCTTGTCGAACTTGCGCTCGCAAGTCGTCGAGATCGAGCCCGAACTCGCATTGGCCGACCTTGAGCTTCATCTCGACGAGCTCCCGGGGCGGGGCAACATCGGCGGTTCATTTCGCTTGGAAGATCGCAGTATCGTGCGGTTCCACACGCATGCGAACGCCGCGTGGACGCTGACGATCGGCCGCGTGGCAAGCTTGGTTCTGCCGACATTGCTGCTGATCGTCATGGCGTGGCTGCTCGTTCGCGCCACGCTTCGGCCTCTGCGGAATTTGATCGGCGCCACGCGGGATCTGGGGACAGGGCCGCCCAAGCCTGTGGCTGAACATGGGCCTGACGAATTAAGGGCGCTGATCCGGGCGCTCAATGACATGCAGGCGAGAATTCACCAGTCCACCGTAGATCGAACGCAAACGATGCTGGCAATCGGGCACGACCTGAAAACGCCTTTGTCGCGGATGCGGCTAAGGCTTGATGATGATCGGATTGATCTCGAAACCAGGGAAGGGCTGAACCACGACATCGATGAAATGCGAATGCTGCTGGATTCGATCCAAGCTTACATCGAAAGCGACGGCAAATCGATAGCGCCGGAACTGATCGACATCGCGGTTATGGTCGAAACGCTTGTCGATACCGCAGCTGATCATGGCGCCGACGCCACATACGAAGGCGCCAGCAGCGTGACGATCAAGGTGCGACCCGTGCCTGTTCGACGCGCTTTGTCGAATCTGTTGGAGAACGCGATCCATTACGGTGGGCGCGCTCGTGCTACCGTGCGTCGTGAGGGCAACGTCGTCGAGATCGTGATCGACGATGATGGTCCCGGCATACCTGAAGACAGGGTGGCGGATGCGCTGCAGCCGTTCATCCGGCTCGATACCTCACGAGCGCGAGATACGGCGGGGATGGGTCTTGGGTTGCCCATCGTCAAAAAAGCGATCGAGATGGAGAAAGGGAGCCTATCCCTAGTGAACCGACCGGAAGGCGGCCTGCGTGCCACCGTGCGGCTTCCCCTCAGCCCGGTTTAGAACCCTGCTGCGCCGCAGCAAAGTTTCGTCACAATCGCGCACGACTGACGACAATCTCGATACGTAGCTCTGTTCACTAAGCGGCGGTCATTGCGCTCGCCGCAGTTGAACAGCAGAAAAGGTAATGAGATGAACGAGCTGATAGGCCGCGTCTTTAACTTTGAAAAGACGACATTTCCCGCAAGCAGCGAACTGTTTGGTAAGCTGACGAGCATCGGCCAGTCGCCGAAAGCTCTGATGATATCCTGCGCCGATTCTCGCATCGTACCCGAGCAGATCATGCAGGCACAGCCCGGCGACCTGTTCGTATGCCGAAATGCGGGCAACATAGTGCCTCCCTATTCAACGATGAATGGCGGCGTGACGTCGACCGTTGAATACGCGGTTGCCGCCTTGGGCGTGCGCGACATCATCGTCTGCGGTCACTCTGACTGCGGCGCCATGAAAGCGCTCAGCGATCCGACCGGCCTGGAAGCCATGCCGAACGTCGCCGCCTGGTTGAAGCATGGCGCGGCGGCTGAACATGTGGTCACCACGTGCCACAAGGATCTCGAGGGCAAGGAACGCGTGCGAGCGATCAGCCTCGAAAACATCATCGCCCAGATCAGCCATCTGCGGACCCACCCGTCAGTAGCAGCCGGTATCGCCCGTGGCGAAATCACCCTGCATGGCTGGTTCGTGGATATCCACGCCGGACAGGTCCTGGGCCTGAACGGTGAAACGGGTGAATTTATCCCGCTGCGTGAAGACCGTGATCTTCCGGTAGCTCTGGCTGCGCGTACGCGCATCGCCACCGAATACGCAGAAGCAGCAGAATGAGCGGTGTCGCTCCCGCCGCCAGCGCCCCCGGGGGCGAGGGGCGACCCGGCCTATTCTCGTATTTTGGCCAGGACTTCACGGCGTCGATCGTCGTGTTCCTGGTCGCGATGCCCCTCTGTATGGGCATCGCCATCGCATCAGGGGTTCCGCCGGAAAAAGGTCTGGTGACCGGAATTATCGGCGGCATTGTTGTCGGCATGCTGGCGGGATCACCGTTGCAGGTCAGCGGCCCGGCGGCAGGCCTTGCTGTTATCGTGTTCGAATTCGTTCGCGAAAACGGCCTTGAAGCGCTCGGCCCGGTGCTTCTGCTCGCGGGCGTATTGCAGCTGATCGCAGGTGTTCTCAAACTTGGTGGACTATTCAGAGCAATCAGCCCGGCGGTCGTTCATGGAATGCTCGCCGGCATTGGTGCACTGATCGTCATCGGCCAGTTTCATATTCTTTTCGATGAAAAGCCGCTTTCGAGTGGTTTGCAAAATCTAGCAGCCATGCCTACCCGCGTGCTCGGACTGGATTTCGCCGATGTCGCTTCGACTGAAATTGCGCTGGCTATCGGTGTCTTGACGATCGTCGTCATGCTCGGCTGGGAAAAACTGCGTCCGACGTCGCTTAAGCTGGTTCCCGGCGCTCTATTGGGCGTGCTGGCCGCCACTGGCGCGGCATGGATGCTCAGCCTCGATGTAGCGCGCATCCAGGTCCCCACCTCGATCACCGCCGCGTTTTCCTTGCCGACAAGCACTGCGTGGTTTGCCCCGCTGGCCAACCCGTCATTGATCGTCGCAGCAATGGCGATCGCCTTTATCGCAAGCGCTGAAACTCTCCTGTCCGCCGCGGCAGTGGATCGCATGCATGATGGCGTTCGGACGAAATACGACAAGGAACTTCGCGCTCAGGGGATCGGCAATTTCCTTTGCGGTGTGTTTGGCGCGTTGCCGATGACCGGCGTTATCGTCCGTTCGTCTGCAAACGTACAGGCCGGAGGCAAGACGCGCCTGTCCACAATCATGCACGGAACGTGGATCCTGGCATTTGTGGCGCTCCTTCCCTGGATCCTGCGAGAAGTGCCGATGACAGCGTTGGGCGGTATTCTGGTCGTCACCGGATGGCGTCTGGTCAGCCTGAAGCACGTAACCCACCTCTTCAAAGCACACGGCCCGCTGCCGGCCGCGATCTGGGCCGTGACATTCATCCTCGTGATCACGACCGACCTTCTGACCGGCGTCCTTGTTGGGCTGGCTCTTTCGGTGGTGGAACTGCTTCCGCATTACCGGCATCTGCGCCTCAAAGTGCGGGAGCATGACGATGGCGATGCAACGCGTGTCGAGCTCAATGGCGCAGCTACCTTCGTTGGGCTGACGAGGCTCAACGCCGTATTGGAACGACAGCCGGCAAACAGACCGGTGCACCTCGATCTTCAGCACGTGAACGCCATCGACCATACGACCGCTGAGACATTATCCGAATGGATCAGCAGGCGCCGCCAGAGCGGACAGAACGACCGTGTGACCGGACCGGATTTCATCCTGAAGCCGTTGCCCGTGGCCACTTGAAGCGCTTTCGCCGGGGGCCTTGCCTAAAGACCCCCGGCAGAGTGTTACCAATAAACCTCACTCGCATATGCAAAACGATAAGCAATATTCAGAAATAAAGTAGAAACAATTCAGACATAATCTCATGTTAATGGGGAGTGTCGGCAAAGAACGGATCCGCCATGCAGCGAAGATCCGATTTGTCGGCCGCAGGACGGAACATACCGAACAGTAACATGAGGGTGTTCCGCAATGAAATTCCGTGTCCTCGCCACTGCGGCCAGTTTGGCCGTCACCACTTTCTCGTTGCCTACTGTTGCCAATGCCCAGGAAGAAGCGCCGGGTGAACTCAAGGTGGCAGGTAGTGTCGCGCTAGTGTCCGACTATCGCTTTCGTGGCGTTTCACAGAGCGACAAGGAATTGGCTGTCCAGGGTGGCATATCCGTTACGCATGAAAGCGGTCTTTACATAGGCACGTGGGCGTCCAACCTTTCCGGGTGGGGCACTTTCGGCGGTTCGAACACCGAACTCGACATTTATGGTGGCTTTTCCAAGGAGGTTGCCAGCGGACTTACTGTGGACGTCGGTCTGACATGGTACATGTACCCGGGCGGTGCTTCAGAAACGGATTTCGCGGAACCTTATGTCAAAGTTTCCGGAACAATGGGCCCGGCCAAATTGCTGGCAGGTGTCGCTTACGCCCCTAAGCAGCAGGCTCTCGGGCGCTGGTATGTGGACGCAGCGTCTTACGCTACCGGCATCCCGGATGCTCCTGGCGCGAAGAGCGACAACCTTTATGTTTGGGGCGATGCCAGCACCGGCATTCCCAATACGCCGGTCAGCCTGAAAGCTCACCTTGGTTATTCCGATGGCAATTCGGGATTGGGGCCAAATGGCACCAGCGTAGCGCCAACCGGAAGCTATCTTGATTGGATGCTTGGTGCAGATCTTGCGCTGGGGCCGGTGACTCTCGGGGTGGCATATGTCGATACAGACATTTCCAAATCGAAGTCGCTATACCTTTATGACAATTTCTCCGAAGTTGGGACAGGCAAATCGATTGCCGATGCCACTGTTGTATTTTCACTGTCCGCAGCGTTTTGATTTGCTGATCCGCGCGATCCAAAAGGGTCGCGCGGATCTACTGTCGCTTTTCGTGCCTGTGTTTGAAATACCACACGTGTAAGATTTCCGAGATTGAACGGCTATTATCTGCCGAATTTCGGCAACCGACTTGATCGTTCGCCGTTCAACTTCCTGCAGGGCGCTAAGGCGCTTCTTGTATCAGGAAGGATTTTATGTCTCACAAATACCGGGCGATGTCGGTCATCGCCATTGCTGCCGCTCTTACCGCCGTTCCGTCTTTTGCTCAGGAAACAGCGGTGTCGACGCCTGAGCGCGACAGCCATTTCGATGGCCTGTACATCCAGGGTTTCGGTGGCATCTCGACCCAAGGCACGGACAAGAACGACCGCCTTCGTTTCGACACCAACGGTGACGGCAACTACAACGACACGGTCCGTCTAGCCGGAACCGAAGCTGACGCATTTTCGCCCGGCTTCTGCAGCGGCGTGGCTCGCAGCTCCACGCGTGGCGTTGGCGGATGCCGTCAGGATCGTGATGGCGCAGAATACGGTGCCCGCATCGGTTATGACCGTCGCATGGGCAACTTTGTCGTCGGCGGCCTGATCGAAGGCGCTCGTTCGGAAGCGAAGGACGCGGTTTCTGGCTACAGCACCACGCCTGCCAGCTATTCCATCCAGCGTGAAATCGACTGGTCGGCATCGGCACGTCTGCGTGCGGGTTACACCCCCAATGGCGGCGCGCTGTTCTATGCAACGGGCGGTGCCAGCTTCGCACGCATCAACCACGATTTCTCGACCACGAACGGCGTGAACTCGTTCACCGAGCGTCGTGACAAGAAGGGCGTCTGGGGTTGGCAAGCAGGCGGCGGCGCCGAGCTTATGGTCACCAACAACATGACGGTTGGCCTCGAGTACCTCTACAACCGTTACAACGACAACAAGTACAGCGTGCTTGTTGGACCGGGTACCGCCCTTCCGACCAACCCGTTCATCCGCGATACTGCAGGTGCCACCGCGATCAAGGCGAGCGACAACAAGTTCGACTACCACTCGCTGCGCGCGACGATCGGTTTCCAGTTCTGATCTAACGATCTGATACTGATAACGATATGGATCAATGACGGGAGGGCTACCGCCATCCCGTCATTTTTCAAATCGAAGCTTTCAGACAAAAAAGAGAGCGCGGAGGAATTCCTCCGCGCTCTCTTTTGCTTTTTCGCCTTCGTATGATCGAAAGTGTATTCTGCGATCAGGCGTTTTCTTTCTTGCGGCTCGCCTTTTTGCGTTCGTTCGGATCAAGGATGGCCTTGCGTAGACGGATCGACTGCGGCGTTACTTCCACCATTTCGTCGTCATCGATGTAGGCGATCGCCTGTTCCAGCGTCATGATCTTCGGCGGGGTCAGGCGGATGGCGTCGTCCTTGCCGGTCGAACGGAAGTTCGTCAGCTGCTTCGACTTCATCGGGTTGACTTCAAGATCATCAGGCTTGGCGTTTTCGCCGATCAGCATGCCTTCGTAGATCTTTTCCTGCGGCTTGATGAAGAGAATGCCACGATCTTCGAGCGAGTTGAGAGCATATCCCACTGCTTCACCGGTGCAGTTTGAGATCAGCACACCGTTGAGACGGCCTTCGATGGCGCCCTTGTGAGCGTCGTACTTTTCGAACAGGCGGTTCATGATTCCGGTGCCGCGCGTGTCGGACAGGAATTCGCCGTGATAACCGATCAGACCGCGTGACGGAGCGGAGAACGTGATGCGGGTCTTGCCGGCACCCGAGGGACGCATGTCGGTCAGCTCTGCCTTGCGGCGCTGCATCTTCTCGACGACGGTACCCGAATATTCGTCGTCCACGTCGATAACGACGGTTTCGTACGGTTCGGTGCGGCCACCCTTTTCATCGGTTGCGAAAAGAACGCGTGGGCGGCTGATGCCTAGCTCGAAGCCTTCGCGGCGCATCGTTTCGATGACGACGCCCAACTGAAGTTCGCCACGACCGGCAACTTCAAAACTGTCCTTGTCCGCTGATTCCGTGACGCGGATCGCGACGTTGGTTTCCGCTTCGCGCATTAGGCGATCGCGGATCATACGGCTCGTTACCTTGTCACCTTCACGACCAGCCAGCGGGCTGTCGTTCACCGCGAAGCGCATCGCCAGGGTCGGCGGATCGATCGGCTGCGCCTTGATCGGGACGCTGACCGACGGATCGGCGATCGTGTTCGACACGGTGGCCTTCTCAAGCCCGGCCAACGCGATGATGTCGCCAGCGCGCGCTTCTTCCACGGGCACGCGATCCAGACCACGGAAGCTGAGAACCTTGGTAGCACGGCCCACTTCAACGACCTTGCCATCGGAATCGATTGCACGGATCGGGTCGTTCACTTTCAGCGTACCCGACTGGACGCGGCCGGTAAGCACGCGGCCCATGAAGTTGTCGCGGTCAAGCAGCGTCGCCAGGAACGAGAAGGGCGCGTCAACGTCCAGCGCTGGTGCCGGGACGTGCTCTACGATCTTTTCGAAGAGCGGCGTCAGGGTTCCTTCGCGGGCGTCCGGATCGTAGCTGGCGTAACCGTTGCGGCCCGAGGCATAGAGCGTCGGGAAATCAAGCTGTTCGTCATTGGCATCGAGACTGACGAACAGGTCAAACACCTCGTCCAGCACTTCTGCGTGACGGCCATCGGGACGGTCGATCTTGTTGACGACCACGATCGGCTTCAGGCCCAGGCCAAGCGCCTTGCCGGTCACGAACTTGGTCTGCGGCATCGCGCCTTCGGAGCTGTCCACCAACAGAACCACGCCATCGACCATCGACAGAATACGCTCCACTTCCGCACCGAAGTCAGCGTGTCCGGGCGTATCGACGATATTGATGCGATAGCCATTCCACTCGATCGAGGTAGGCTTCGCGAGAATCGTGATCCCTCGCTCTTTTTCCAGATCGTTCGAGTCCATCGCCCGCTCTTCGATCCGCTGGTTGTCGCGGAACGTGCCGGACTGGCGGAAAAGCTGGTCGACCAGCGTGGTCTTGCCATGGTCGACGTGCGCGATGATCGCGATGTTGCGCAAGGGAAGCGGGGCGGACATTATGGGTCTTCTTTCGAAAGGAGGGTAGCGTCGCGCATGTGCGTGCTGCACTGCAAAATTTGCGCGCCCTTACCGCACATGAGCAAATTCAGCAAGGGCGGTGTGGCACGGCTTATGCCGCCACGGACGGTCACAATCAGCAGTTGTGGCGACAATACCACAAATCTCTGAATTGTATCACGATCTCCCGCGCCCGAATTGTCGAGCGTCGGGTTCGCTCGTAAACCTTTGAATAGAGAGCGGCTCAACCGACGAATGGGTATGCGTCGTGTGCTGCCAGACAGGACAGGGGGATCCGATGAAAGGTATCGCGCACGCCACGGTTTCGCGTTTCGCTAAAGCTCTGATTGCGGTCGATGGTTCGGTGCTGGGCAAGGCGGGTCTGCTTGCCGGTGTTGCGCTGACCGGGATCTGCTCGACACCGGCTTTGGCCCAGCAGGACAACGCTCAGGGTGACAGCCAGCCGATCGACACCATCATCGTCACGGCCACCAAGCGTGAGCAGACACTGCAGGACGTTCCCGTTGCGGTCACAGTCACCTCCGGCGCCACCTTGGAGCGCGCCCAGATCCGCGATCTCAAGGATCTGCAATCGGTAGTGCCGTCGCTCCGCGTGAACCAGCTGCAGTCCAGCGCCAATACCAACTTCTATATCCGCGGCTTCGGCAATGGCGCCAACAACGCGGGGATCGAGCCGTCGGTGGGACTGTTCATCGATGGCGTCTATCGGTCGCGTTCTGCGTCGATGATCGCCGACTTCCCGGACGTCGAGCGCATCGAAGTCCTGCGCGGACCGCAATCCACTCTGTTCGGCAAGAACGCCTCGGCGGGCGTGATCTCGATCGTTACGCGCAAGCCTCAGTTCGAATTCGGCGGCAACGTGGAAGCGAGCTATGGCAACTATGATGCAGTCGTCGTCAAGGGAGTGGTCACCGGACCGCTAAGCGAAAACGTTGCGTTCAGTCTTGCTGGCGGATTGAACAAGCGCGATGGAATTGTGCGCGATCTGGCGACCGGTGAGCGGACGAACGAGCGCGATCGCTGGTTTGCGCGCGGTCAAATGCTGTTCGACAATCACGACGGGTTGGAAGTTCGCCTGATCGGTGATTACAGCAAGATCGACGAGAATTGCTGTGCGGTGGTGAATCTGCGGCAGGCGGCCCCGACGGCAGCGATCTTCGCATTGGGCGGCGCGGTTAACCGGCCGGACCAGAAGTACGACAACATCGTCTACAACAATTTCCAGTCCTCGAACCGCATCGAGAACTGGGGGGCTTCGGGTCAGATCGATTATGATCTGGGCGGGACAAAGCTGACGTCCATCACGTCCTATCGTCGCACGAATGCGCTGACCGATCAGGACTCCGATTTCTCCAGCACCGATCTGCTGGGCCGCAATTACCAGGATCTGAGGATCAAGACGTTTACCCAGGAACTGCGCGCCAATTTCGAGATTGGCGAGCGCATTACCGGCCTGATCGGCGGCTATTATTTCAACGAAAAGATCGACCAGAACAACGAAGTTTTCTGGGGTCGGGATGCCCGCAACTACGCTGATCTGCTCGTCCGCAACCTTTCCGGCGGCGCGCTGAGCGTCCCGGCGCTTGAGGCAGCATTCGGTGGATCGGAAGCGGCTGCTGCCGGAAACCCGGCGCTTGCCGGCCGCTATGTAGGTCAGTTTTTCCGCGCTGGAACCGGCCTGACCGAAGCGTACAAGCTGAAGAACGAGGCGTACTCGATTTTCGGCCAGTTGGACTTCGAAGTGGCACCGGGCCTCATCGTAACGGGTGGGCTGAACTACACGCACGACAAGAAGCGCTTCGCGACCGCGACCACATCGAACGATACCTTTGCCGCGATCAATTTTGACGATCCGCGCTATTCGGCGTTTCGGCAGCAGCTGTTGCTGGGCGGTGCGCTGCGGTCGGTCGGGGTCGATCCGACGAACACCGCTCAGGTGCTGGCGTTCGCTTCCAGCCCGGGGACGGCGCCCGTATACCGCCAGCTGGTCGCTTTCGCGAATGGCAATGCGAATAACCCGACCGCCAATCCGCTCAACCCGTTGCGCGCGCTGCAGTATTTCCCGCCGTTCATGAACGTGCCCAACACGGTGGAGCCTGGGCGTATCAGCGATGGCGATTTCAGCTACACCGCCCGCGTTGCGTGGGACGTCAGCCCGGCCATCAATCTCTATGCTGCATGGGCGACGGGGTACAAGGCCGCGTCCATCAACCTGTCGCGTGACAGCCGCCCGACACCGGCTGATCTCGTAGCTCTGCGCGCCCAGGGCCTTGCGGTTACCAATCTTACGGCCGGCAGTCGCTTCGCAGATGCTGAGAACTCGACGGTCTACGAGTTTGGTTTCAAAGGAAATTGGGGCATCGTTTCCGCCAACGTCGCGGTGTTCAAGCAGATCATCAAGAACTTCCAGTCCAACATCTTCACCGGATCGGGGTTCTTTCTGGCCAACGCGGGCAAGCAGTCTGCGTTTGGGATAGAGTTCGAAGGGTCGGCCAAGCCTATCGATCCACTGACCCTGACGATGGCGTGGACGTACCTCAATCCCAAGTACGACCGGTTCCAGTTGTCGGCGTTCGGTGATCTGTCCGGGACGACACCGGCGGGCGTTTCACCGCTTTCGGTCACTTTCGGGGCCGAATTCGTCCAGCCGATCGGTTCACGTGGGGATCGGTTGATCCTGCGCGGTGACTATCATTACGAAGCGCAGTTCAGTCTTGTCGAAGGCTTGCCGGGTCTGGTCGTTCGCAACGGGGCGGGCACCGTAACCAGCGTGGCTGCCGCGCTGGCTGCTGCGCGAGAGTTCCAGCAGGATATCAACGATGTGAACGCCTCTGCCACGTATGCCATGGCCAATGGCCTTGAGCTGTCGGTGTGGGGACGCAACTTGCTGAACGACCGAACCATCCTGCAGATCTTCGACAGTCCTGCGCAGCCCGGTTCGATTTCCGGCTACCCGAACCAGCCGCGCACGTACGGTGTGGCGGCCCGGTACCGGTTCTGAGCATCAGCACCTGGTCTATGTTCTCATCCCCTTGCCGTTCATCCTGAGCGCAGGGGCATGAGGCCTCCACCCGCCGCATGACGTCTAGGATATTGCTCACGAGTGGTTTGCGCCTATAGTTCAGGCCGTTAGCGCCCGACGCTGGCGTGAACAGGGGAACGATATGCTCAACTACATGCTAATGCCGTTTCGTCGATATGCCGATTTCAAGGGGCGATCCCGCCGCCTGGAGTTCTGGGCGTTCAGCCTTCTGAACGTCATCGTTTACAGCATCATCGCCTTGATTGCCGTGGCGATGGGCATGTCACTGAGCACTCTGACGAACCTAGAGCCGGGATCTGCAGGCTCGGCCGCGCTGGGCGGCGGCGTGATGGTGCTTTTCGGGCTTGGCGGCCTCTACATGCTCGCATCGATCCTCCCGAGCATCGCCGTGACCGTGCGCCGCTTTCACGACCGGGACATGAGCGGATGGTGGTATCTGGGTCTGGTCGTTCTGGGCTTCATCCCGCTGGTCGGTTTCATCGCCAGTATCGCGTTGCTGGTGATCACGCTTCTGCCGGGCACGCCGGGCCACAACCGTTTCGGCTCCGATCCGAAAGACCCGACAAACGCGGAAATTTTTGCCTAGAGTTCTCGTAAAGCAGGAGCCGGTTTCGCCCGCAGCAGCGGCAGCGAACCGGCGAGTGCAAAGCCGAGGATCAGCGCCAATCCGCTGAACAGCACCGCCAGAATGCGCGGCCAGTCCGGCATCCAGTCGAATTCGAACAGTTTGACGATCACTGCCCAGGCCATCGCGCTGCCAGCAGCAAGGGCGATGGCTGCCAGAACGGCGGCGATCAGTCCATATTCCGCCATCTGAAGGATCAACAACTGGCGCCGGCTTGCGCCAAGGACGCGCAGGATGACCGTATCGTAGGTGCGCGCCGCGCGGGCCGCAGCGATCGCGCCCAGCAATACTGCCAGACCCGCCAGCACCGTGACCGACGCCGCTGCCAGGATTGCCACCGACATTTGATCGAGCAAGCCACGCGCGTCACGTAGCAGGGTGCCGGTTTCAATAACCGAACTGGAAGGAAACGCCCGCACTAACCGGGACAGCAAGCCCGCTGTCGACGTGTTTGGCGGAACTTCGATCGTGGCCGCCAGATTGTGGGGCGCGTCTGCCAGCGAACTTGGCGAGAAGACCAGGACGTAATTGAACCCCAGCGAATCCCAGTCGATCCGGCGCAGGGCAGCGACGCGCGCCGTCCGCTCGACGCCCAGCACGTTCACGGTAATGTAGTCACCCACGTGCAGGTCGATCGCTTCGGCCAGCTTCTCGTCGAGCGATACCAGGGGTTCGGGCGTGTCTATCTCCGGCCACCATTGCCCGGCTGTGACGGTACTGCCTTCCGGCACGCCGACCGAATACGTCAGCCCCCGCTCGCCACGCAGCGCCCATGCGCCATCGGGCAGATCCTTGCCCAGGCTGGACACCTTGGTCATGCGGTCCTTCGGGCCGAAGGCGATGATGCGCCCGCGCAGATTGGGCACAAGCTTCAGCTTCGCGCCGGGCACGGACTGCTGAACGGTATCGCGGAACTCGACGGCCTTTGCCCGGGGTACGTCCAGCACGAAAAAGTCGGGCGCGCGTTCGGGCACGGAACGGCGGATGTTGGCTTCCAGGCTGGTCTGTACCGCCGCGATCAGGACAAAGGCGGAAAGGCCGAAGCCCAGAGCCGTCACCAGCGCGCCGGTTTGCGAACCCGGTCGATGCAGGTTGGCAAGGCCCGCGCGCAGCATCGGACCGCGTGGACGCGGCAACCGGGCCGCCCCCTTGCGGATGCCAATGCCGATCAACGCCAGCAGACCCAGCATCGCCGCCGATCCAGCCAGAAATCCCAGCGTGACCAGAGGCTGGGCCGCATTCACCAAGGCGAGCGCCACTATGGCGGCCAGCCCGATCCCCACCGGCACTGCCACTGCCTTGCGGTCTGTGGCAAGCGGCATAACCCGTGCTCGCATTAGGGCCATAGCCGGCCATCCGCGTGCCCGAACGAGCGGAGGAGCGGCGAAAATCAATGCCACGAGCAAGCCGTAGGCCGCTGCTGTCGCCAGCGCAGTGGGAGATACGGCCAGACCCGTGCCAACCGGCAGAAGGCTTTGCAGCGCGGATGCCAGCAGCGGTGTGATCAATACACCGGCGGCAAGTCCTGCAAGGCTGCCCGCGATTGCTGCTGCGCCGATTTGCAGTAGGTAGATGCGCGCGATGTCGCCGCTCGTCGCCCCTAGAACTTTCAAGGTGGCGATCGAGGTGCGGCGCGCTTCCAGATACGACGATACGCCGCCGCCGATGCCGATCCCGGCGATGATGAGCGCCGCCAGCCCCACCAGCACCAGAAATTCGCCCATCCGGGTGACGAAACGCCCCGTCGATGGAGATGCGGCCTTGCGGGTACGGGTTTCGAAAGCACCGTCGCCGAATTGCTCTTTCAGCCGGTCGATCACCGGTTCGGGATCGCGCGCCGGATCGGCGAACCGCACCCGGGCAACGCTACGATACATGGCGCCGGGTGTGGTGAGACCGGCGCGGGTCGGTAGGTCGACCGGGACGATTGCCGTGTCGCCCAGCGCGAAGCCTTCGCTCATCTGTTCCGGGTCGGCGCTGATGATGCCGCCCACGATCACCGGCACACCGCCGATGTTGATGCGTGTGCCTTTGGCCGCACCAAGCCGTGCGGCAGTGCCTTTGGCAATCCAGGCGGTGTTGGCAGGAGGCGCCCCGACGCGCCTTCCGTCGATCAGTTCGAGCTTGCCGTAAAGTGGCCAGGCATCGTCCACCGATTTGAGAGCCACGGGCGCGCTGGCGTCGCCACGGCTGGCGATCGCCTGCATGCGCAACCCTTGCGATACGCTGCCCAGCTTGCCGAGCGCCGCCTGTTCGGGTGCGGCGAGGGGGCGCTGCCATACTCGTAATTCAATGTCGCCGCCCAGGATCTCCCGCCCGCGAGCGCCCAGTTCGGTCTCGATCGACCCGGTGAGCGTTCCGATCGCGGCAATCGCGCCCACACCCAGAAAGAGACAGACGAGCAGAAGCCTCAGGCCCCTGAACCGCGCCGACAGGTCACGACGGGCGATGGTCCAGGCGGTGCGCCAGCGAAGCGCGCTCTCAGTCAAGGGTGTCGCTCGCGATCCGGCCGTCGGCCAGTGTCACGATGCGCTCGCAGCGCTGGGCAAGGTTTTCGTCATGAGTGATGATCAACAGGGTTGCTCCTGCTTCTGCGCGGCGGGCAAAGAGCAGATCGACGATGGAGGCGCCAGTTGCCGCATCGAGGTTGCCGGTCGGCTCGTCGGCAAAAACCAGCGCCGGCTGCGGTGCCAATGCCCTGGCGATCGCAACCCGCTGCTGTTCGCCGCCGGAAAGCTGCGCCGGATAGTGATGCAACCGGTGCCCCAGTCCCACCGACTGCAGTTCGGCCGCCGCTCTTTCGTGGGCATTCGGCATCCCAGCCAATTCCATCGGCGTCGCCACATTTTCCAGCGCGGTCATAGTCGGCAAAAGATGAAACGCCTGCAGTACCACGCCGATCCGACCTCGCCGTGCCCGGGCAAGGGCATCTTCGCCCATGCCGGAAAAGTCTTGTCCGGCAACCTGGAGCGAACCGTGGCTGGCGCGCTCAAGACCGCACAGGACGGCCATCAGCGATGACTTTCCCGAACCGGACGGCCCCAGCAGCGCCAGGGTCTGGCCTTTCGGCACGACGAGGTCGATGCCCTTCAGGATCTCGACTGCACTCTCCTGCGAACCCAGCGTCAGCCGCAAGTCCTTTGCAATAATGGTGGAATCAGGGGCGGCGGGGGAGTGGGCAGGGCTTGTCACGCTGCCCATATGGGATAGCACCAGGCGGTCCGACAAGTCGGGCACCAAAAGGAGTTTGCCTTGCGTCCCGTTCCAGCCTCGCTGATCCCCCCGATATTCGCTCTATCCATACTGGCTCTCAGCGGGTGTGACAAAGCATCGACCCCAGCGCCGCAGGCGAGCGAAAGCACGCTCGATGCGCCGCCGCAGATCCCCGTCATGGGGCCGGAGCGCACAATTCTGGCGTTCGGGGATTCGCTGCTCGCCGGGTACGGTCTGGAGGATGGCGAAAGCTATCCGGACCGCCTTGAACAGGCGCTGCGGGCACGTGGGGTCAACGCGAGGATCGCCAACGCCGGGGTATCTGGAGATACGACGGCGGCGGCCTTGCAACGGCTGAACTTCACGCTGAAAAGCCAAAGCAGGAAGCCTGAACTCGTCATCATCAGTCTGGGCGGCAACGACATGCTCCGGTCTTTGCCTCCTGCGGAGACGCGGAAGAATCTCGAGGCGATCATGGACCGTCTCAAGGAAGATAAAATTCCCGTCGTCCTGCTGGGAATGTTGGCCGCGCCAAACCTAGGGCCTGACTTCGCCAAGGGCTTCAATCCGATCTACCCGCAACTAGCCGAAAAGTATGGCGCGGTGCTGGTGCCCTTCTTTCTCCAGCCGGTCATCGACAAGCCCGACCTGATGCAGGGGGACCATGTTCATCCGACCGCATTGGGAATCGATGCCATCGTCGCCGCGACGGTAGACGATGTTCAGGACGCTTTACCCAAGGTGCCGCGCAGCTAGTCCGCGCTTTTCTTCCTATCCGGCGCCCAAGTCAGTCGGCATCGCGAAGCACGGCGATGCCGCTTGCCTTTTGTTCTCGCAGCTCGCGCTTCAGGGTCGCGGGATCGCGGGCAATCACGAAGCCGAAACTGACCCCGCCTTCCTTGCCGATCGTCGCGTGATGCAACTTGTGGGCCTGGACCAGGCGCTTCGCATAACCGCGCTTGGGCACCCAGCGGAAATAGCGCTGATGCACCAGGCCATCGTGGACCAGCGTGTAGATGACGCCGTAAATCAGCACGCCAACTCCGATCCACGTCCCCGGCTCCCAAGCGGAAGTGCCCATGACCAAAGGCGATCCAACCGCAAACATACCGATGCTGATCGCCGCACCGACGATGGCAAAAAGGTCGTTCTTCTCCAGCAAATTGTCATGCGGTTCGTGGTGGTCACGATGCCAGGCCCAGCCGAAACCATGCATGATGTACTTGTGGCTGGACCACGCGACGAACTCCATCGCGGCGACGGTCAACAGGATGACGATGGTTATGGCGGTTACGGACATTGCGGCTTCTTATAGCAGCCTGTCGGCATCTTGCGACAATCTCTTACAATGCCGGACATCTGTGCGACGGGTCATATCGCTGGCGTTCATTTTCAGGGGCCTAGTTATGAATGTAACGGAAGCGAGGCAACCAACTACCGGACTTCCGATTTCGCCATTCTTAACTCAGGAGTATCACTCATGCGCAAGTTCACCAAGCTCGTTGCTCCCGCTCTCGTGGCCGTTCTCGGTGTTGCAGCCATCGCGCCCGCTGTTGCGGAAGCTGCTCCCCGCCATGATGCTGCTCGTTATACCCCCAATCGGGACAATCGCGTTCGTGCCGACATCAACGGCCTTCGCGCCCAAATCGATCGCGCTGCCGCTCGCCGCGCCATCTCGCAGCGTGAAGCTACCGGACTTCGTCGCGAAGCTGCCGAGGTACAGCGCATGTACGCACGCTATGCCCGTGGCGGCCTGACCGGTCAGGAAACCCGGGCGCTGCAGCAGCGGGTGGAACGTGTTCACACGGCCTTGCGCGCCGAACGCCGCGATAACGATCGCCGCCGCGGATAACATACGTGAGAGGGGCGCCGGGTTGACCTCGGCGCCCCTTTTTACGTCTTGTATGAGCACATGGCCGCAACGAAGCATCAATCCGCGGCCGGCGAACGCAATGAAACTCTATCCGATCAGCAATCGTGCGATTGTTCGGACTTGAATTGCCAAAACGCGGGGCCTAATCGGCAGTCATCATGACAAGCACACCGCGCACTCTCTACCAGAAAATCTGGGACGCCCACGTCGTCGATCAACGCGATGACGGCACTTGCCTCGTCTATATCGACCGGCATCTCGTCCATGAAGTAACGAGCCCGCAGGCTTTCGAAAGCCTTCGCGCTGCCGGGCGGCCGGTGCGGCGCCCAGACCTTACGCTCGCGGTTCCCGACCATAACCTTCCCACGACGGCGCGGCGCGATGCGAACGGCAATCGCGTGCCTATCGCGGACCGTGACAGTGCGCAGCAGCTGGATATGCTGGAAAAAAACGCGCCGGCTTTCGGTATCCGCTACATCGGCGACGCTGATCGCGAGCAGGGCATCGTTCACGTTGTTGGCCCGGAGCAGGGGTTCTCGCTCCCCGGCGCTACGATCGTGTGCGGTGATAGCCACACGGCCTGCCATGGCGGCATCGGCGCTTTGGCATTCGGCATCGGCACCAGCGAAGTGGAGCACGTGCTGGCCACCCAGACGCTGCTGCTCAAGCAATCCAAGACGCTTGAAGTGCGTGTTGAGGGCAAGCTCGGCATCGGCGTCAGCCCTAAGGACGTGATCCTGCACGTCATCGGCGTCATCGGCACGGCCGGTGGCACTGGTCATGTGATCGAGTATCGCGGCAACGTCTTCCGGGAAATGTCCATCGAAGGACGCCTGACCGTTTGCAACATGTCGATCGAGGCGGGCGCCCGCGCTGGCCTGATCGCGCCGGATGGCACGACGTTCGAGTATCTGAAAGGTCGCCCCTACACCCCGACCGGGGATGACTGGGACAAGGCCTTGGCCTGGTGGAAAAGCCTTGCCACCGATGATGGCGCGACGTTCGACAAATCGGTGTCGATCCGGGCGGAAGACATCCAGCCGACCGTCACCTGGGGGACCAGCCCGGAAGACACGTCGGCGATCGGCGGCGTAGTCCCTGCGCCCGAGGATTTCGCTGACGCGTCGAAGCGCGATGCGGTGAAAGGCAGTCTGGACTACATGGGGCTGGCCCCCGGCACCAAGCTGACCGACGTCGAAGTGCAGAACGTCTTCATCGGCAGCTGCACCAACAGCCGCATCGAGGATATTCGTGCCGCGGCCGAAGTGCTCAAGGGCCGCCACAAGGCTCCGGGCGTCAAGTGGGCGATCGTCGTTCCGGGTTCCGGTCTGGTCAAGGAACAGGCGGAGGCCGAAGGGCTGGACCGCATCATCATTGATGCCGGGCTCGAATGGCGCGAGCCGGGCTGTTCGGCCTGCCTCGGCATGAATCCCGACAAGGTTCCTTCGGGCGAACGGTGCGCATCGACCAGCAACCGCAACTTCGTCGGAAGGCAGGGGCCGGGCGCGCGGACACACCTGATGAGCCCGGCAATGGCGGCGGCTGTCGCGGTGACCGGCCGCCTGACCGACGTGCGCGACCTCGCTCCCGCGACGTGATAGGATAGACACCATGTCTGACGATTCTGAAAATTCGCTGGCCGGGAAGGCCGTTATCGCAGCAGGTGCGGCCATCGGTTCGGCAGCCATCGCGGCGGCCGTCATGTTCGTGAAGCGTCGCAACGATCGCAAGACGCGTGACGCCGAACCGCCCAAGACCGGCACCGCGCCGCGCTATCCGATCGAGACTGACTGATGAAGGCAATCAAGCACGTCGCCGGGAAGGCGATCCCGTTCGGCCGCAAGAATGTCGACACTGACGTCATCATTGCGGCTCAGTGGCTCAAGACCGTAACGCGCGAAGGCCTGGGGCAGGGTGCCTTCGAATCCGTCAAGGCGGAGCCAGGCAACGTGTTTACCGACGAACGGTGGGCAGGCGCGCCGGTTCTGATCGCGGGCGATAACTTCGGCTGCGGTTCCAGCCGGGAGCATGCGGCATGGGCGCTGCTCGACATGGGCGTGACCTGTGTGATTGCGCCCAGTTTCTCCGACATCTTCTCGGGCAACGCTTTCAAGAACGGCATCCTGACGGTAGCGCTTCCGCAGGCCGCGATCGACCGGCTGATGGAAGTGGCGCAGGACCAACCCGTCGATATCGATCTTGAAACCCAGACAGTGACGACCCCTTTCCAGGATCGTTTCACGTTCGAAATCGATCCGTTCCGCAAGCATTGCCTGATGAACGGTCTTGATGAAGTGGGTCTGACGATGGCGCAGGGCGATGCGATCGCCAAGCACGAACAGGCCACCCGCACATCGCTGCCTTTCCTCGCGAAAACTCTCGTCGCCGCCTGATCTTTCGTTTCAGGCTTTGGAATGCGACAGGTTTGGCGAATCGGGATTGCCCCGGCTCGTGCCGTTCCCTATCGCCGATCTGAAGCAAACAGATCGAGGTTGTCCGATGACGAGTTTCCAGGATCGCGAACGCGCCGAAGAAGCAAAGTTCGCGCACGACGCCGATACGCTGTTCAGGGTCCAGGCCCGTCGCAACCGCCTCGTCGGTGAATGGGCGGCGGAGCGCATGAAGCTTTCGCAGGCCGAAACCGATGCTTACGCCAAGTCGGTCGTTCAGGCCGATTTCGAGGAAGCGGGTGACGAAGACGTGATCCGCAAGCTGCTGGGCGATCTGACCGCTGCGGGCGTCGACACGACCGAGTCCGAAGTGCGCGCCGCACTGGAAACCAAGCAAGTCGAAGCCCGCCGCGCGTTTCTGGGCTGACGGAGAAATATCATGGCGATGTCCGCCCAGGAAATCGAAACGCTGATCCGCGCGGCATTGCCGGATGCGGACGTTACCATCACTGATCTTGCCGGCGACGGTGATCATTACTCGGCGCACGTCATCTCTGCTGCATTTGCCGGGAAGCCACGCGTGGCGCAGCATAAACTGGTCTACGAAGCATTGGGTGGCCGCATGGGCGGCGTGCTCCATGCCTTGCAACTCACCACCGCCGTCCCCAACTGACGTCGCATACAGCTAGAGGTTTTTCCGAAATGTCCGACGTCAACGCCCGTATCGGCGAAATCGTGAACAGTAACGATGTGGTCCTTTTCATGAAGGGCACGCCGCTGTTTCCCCAGTGTGGTTTTTCCAGCCGCGCGATCGCGATCCTGGAGCATCTGGCGGTGCCCTATGAAACGGTGGACGTCCTGCAGGACATGGAAATCCGTCAGGGCATCAAGACGTTCTCCGAATGGCCCACCATCCCGCAGCTTTACATCAAGGGTGAGTTCGTTGGCGGCAGCGATATCATGATGGAAATGTACGAAGCGGGAGAGTTGCATCAGCTCGTCGCGGAAGCTGGCATCGCGGCTCAGGGCTGAGGCTAAACATCCTCGACCATTTGAGGCCCGGGTGCAAACGCCCGGGCTTTTTGCGTTGGGGCGAAATCCGACGCCCATGTTACTGGGCCACCAATAATTCGGGCTACCTATGCTTTGGGGATATGCCTGCTCGGGGAGGCGGGGCCGGGAGACTGATCGGCCCCGCCTCTATCGAGACTGCTTTGGGGTACGCTATCATATAAGCATGAGCCGTGCCAAAGTCCATAAATGGCGCAAAACCGTGCTGTTGCAGTCATCGGTTCAGGTCCGCCCTGCCTCTGCTGTAAAATGGCCCGACACTTCCGGCTGTCGACAGCGCTAATTTCGCTTGCTGGTCGGCGATCGGCGGGGGAGAAAGTAGGTATGATACGCATACCCCCCTCCGATCAGCCAATGCATTGCGATGACCGCATCATTATTCCCGCAGCCACCGTCATCATCTTTCGACATTCACGTACCAGTGGCGCGCCTGAACTGCTGATGGTGCAGCGGTCTGACGAAATGCGGTTTGCCGGTGGCGCAGCGGTGTTCCCGGGGGGCTGCGTGGATCCTGCAGATCATGAACTGGCGCGACGTATCCTTCCGGACGACCCGCCGGAAATGGGAGCAGCGCGTATCGCCGCCATTCGGGAGACTCTCGAAGAGACAGGCCTTATGGTCGCCACGCGCCATCCGATCGCCGCAGACGAGGTCGCCGGCGCGCGCAAGCTGCTGCTTGCAACCGGCAGGCTGGATACGGTCATCGATCACTATGGCTGGGAATTGACCCCGGCGGACCTGAAGCTGTTTGCCCATTGGTGTCCGCTGATGAAAAGGGCTTTCGATACGCGCTTTTTTATCACCGACGTGGGTACAGGGGCTGTCGACATAGAGGTGGACGCAACGGAAAATACCCACCTGTTCTGGGCTAGCGCTGTCGAAGCGCTAGGAATGGCGGAGCGGGGTGAAATCTCGGTCATCTTTCCGACGCTACGCAATCTGGAGCGGTTGGCGCAATTTGAAGCCTATGATGCCGCTGTGTCGGATATCGCGGCCCATCCGGTGGAGCGGATCATCCCGACGATCGAGGATCGTGACGACGGTCAATGGTTGGTGATCGAGGAGCATCACGGGTATCCCGTCTGCAGCCAGAACATGGCTTCGGCTCGCAGGGGGTGATGTCTTCAGGCTGGCGGGCGAGGAGCGTTGCTTGCCACGAGATGTTCCAGAACCGGCCCGTATATCGGCCGGTCAAATTCCACCCCGGTGAAATCTCCGCTCACCCAGCGGACCACGCCGGGTAATCCTTCCAGCCCCTTTGGCCGAATGATCAGCCGCGCACCGACGCGAAAGTACAGGCCGCGAAGGCGCAGGCGACATCCCTCCACCGAGATGTCGGAAATCTCCCCGTCGTCGCGCAGACCGCTCTGCGTGCGGCACTGCGCCGCCATGGCAACGGGGCGACGCTGCGAGCGGCGGGGGAGGATGCGGCGGGTCATGGCCTATCGTATGCGAAAAACGGTTTAATATGGATTAACTGCGATACCTTCGCGTTACTCAGGCGACTGCTGGCTTGCGCGCGTAAAGTCCGAAGCCGGCGATCACTGCATAGCAGAGGGCCGGAAGCAGAAGCGCGACATGGAGGTCTCCACCTGCTGCATCGGCGAGTGCCCCTGTCGCCAGCGGGATGATCGCGCCACCGCAGATTGCCACGTTGATGATACCCGAACCGTCCGCCGCGCGCGTGCCCAGCTTCTCGCACGCGAGGCTGAAAATCGTCGGGAACATGATCGAGTTGGTCAGACCCACCAGCAGCAGCGCGTAGCCGGACAGGTGACCGGTCGTAGTGACGGAGATCGCGATCAGTGCAATCGCCGCGCAGGCGTTGAAGCCCAGGACGAGGCCGGGATTCAGCACGCGGAGCACGGCGGAGCCGATGAACCGACCAACCATAGCGCCGCCCCAGTAAAGGCCGATCAGCTTGCCGGCGGACTGTTCGGGCAGCGCCATTACGTGATCCTGCATCAGGTAGCTGACGATCAGTGATCCGATCGCCACTTCCGCGCCAACGTACAGAAAGATGCACAGCGCACCGTAGCCGAAGCGAGGCCGCTTGAGCAGGCCCAGGCTGGAGAGGCCAGCGCTGTCCGCGTGCTTTTCGGCAGGGAGGCGGTTGCGGAACATCCATACCGCACCGGCGACAAGGGCAAGCGCCACGGCGATGCCGAGATAGCCGTGAACGATCGCCTGGCTTTCGGCGCGGCGATAGGCATCGAGCGCGGGACCTGAAAGCTCTTTCGCCGACACGGTTGCGAGACTGCCGAGGATCAGGACCGATCCCGCTATAGGAAATACCGTTGTCCCCAAGGAGTTGAACGCCTGTGCAAACGTCAGGCGCGAACTTGTCGTTTCGGGCTTGCCGAGCAGGCTGATCAGCGGATTGGCCACGACCTGAACGATGACCACGCCAGCCGCCAGCACGAAGTACGCGGCGAGGAACAGCCAGTAGGTGGCAGTTTGCGAGGCCGGAATAAAAGCCAGGCAACCCCCGATCATGATCACGAGACCTGCTGCTGCACCTCTCATGTAGCCGATCTTGCGAACCATCATGGCGCCGGGGATCCCGATTACGGCGTAGGCAGCGAAAAAGCAGAACTGAACCAGCATGGCCTGGGTGTAGCTGAGCGTGAATAGCTCTTTCAGCTTGGGGATGATGACATCGTTGAGGCTGGTGATGCCGCCAAAGATGAAGAACAGCGCCATCACGAAGTAACGCAACTCGGGAGCGTCTACATAGCCACCCGGCACTTCCTCTTCAAAACCGGCGGGGTTGCTGCCGGTATCCATCATCACGGCCATTGCCGTCGTCTCCCATGCTTAGGGTGCCATATTAATCGCTCAGCTTTGGGGGGTTTTGCGTTTAAGGGCAAGCGGCTGTGGCGGTCCGGGGTCATGGACGCCTGTGCAGAAACCGTGAAGAATTAATGCAATGCAGCAAAATCCATTGCACTTGCGCGCGAACTTCCTCAAATGGCGCCATCGCGGGACGGTTATCGCCGATCTGCGAGCCTAACTTTCAAAGGATTACTTCATGAAGAAGATCGCTCTCGCCGGGTTTGCTTCGGTTGCCGTTCTCGCCCTCTCCGCCTGCAACAGCGAACCGACTGCCGCTCCCAGCGACACGGCTACCGAAACCGTCACCGCGATGCCCGAAGAAGTCATGACCGGCGAAGCGACCGACGCGCCGACCGAGGCTGCTTCCGAGGCAATGTAATCCTGGCGCCCGGAACCGGCGCGCATTCGCGTCGGTCCTGGCCCCATGGTGCCTTACGCACGAAAGCCCGCGCCGCAAGGTTGCGGGCTTTTTCGTGTCCGGCGTTCAGCGGGATTGGCGCGCCCGACAGGGTTCGAACCTGTGACCCCAAGCTTAGAAGGCTCGTGCTCTATCCAGCTGAGCTACGGGCGCGCGCAGGTTCCCCATAGCGTGGAACGGCGACTTGGCAAACCGGGTGTGAAGCGCAAAACGGGGCTTTGCGGGGCAGCGCTGCCGGGTTACGCACAACTGCATGAACGACAGCCCTGATGCGCGCCGGGACGATGCGGCGCACCTTTCCCGTATCGATGGCCTGGCCGGAGCGAGGCGGCACTTTCGCTATTTCGACTACGTCATGGTGGCGTTCGTAGCGATCCTGCTGCTGTCCAACCTGATTGGCGCGTCCAAGCTGGCGTCGGTGGGGGGGGTCACGTTCGGCGCGGGCATCCTGTTCTTCCCGGTCAGCTACGTCATCGGCGACGTGCTGACCGAGGTCTATGGCTATGCCAACGCCCGCCGTTGCGTGTGGGCTGGGTTCTTCGCGCTGATCTTCATGGCGTTCATGAGCTATGTCGTGGTGGCGTTGCCACCCGCTGCCGATTGGGGCGGGCAGGCATCGTATATTGCGGTGTTCGGCTCAACCTGGCGGATCGTGCTGGCGTCGATCACCGCATTCTGGGCTGGCGAGTTCGTCAATTCCTTCGTCCTATCCAAAATGAAGCTGCTGACCGGCGGCAAGCACCTGTGGACGCGCACCATCGGATCGACGGTAGTGGGTCAGGCGATCGACAGCGCCCTTTTTTATCCCATCGCCTTTTTAGGAACTTGGACGACCACGCAGGTCGTCACCGTGATGGTGACGAACTGGGCGATGAAAGTGGGTTGGGAAGTTGTGCTCACCCCGGTCACCTATGCGGTGGTCGGCTGGCTGAAACGCCGGGAGGGCGTGGAAGTCTTTGACGAGAACCTGGACTTCTCGCCCTTCGCCAAATCGCGGGCGGTGTGAACGATACCGGACTTCGACGCTCGCCTTGACGGGGAAGTACCGCTAGTCAGCCCGCGACCATGCTCGACCGTATCCTCCTGTCCCGTTTCCGCAACCATCGACAGACTGCCGTGGAAGGGACGGCGCAATTCAACCTGCTGGTGGGGGAAAACGGTGCGGGCAAGACCAATGTTTTGGAGGCGATCAGCCTGCTTGCCCCCGGTCGTGGGCTCCGACGCGCGCAACTAGCGGATCTGCCCAGCCAGACCGGCGATGGCGGCTTTGCGATCAGCGCGGACCTGATCGAGCGGGGAGAGATGTCGCGCGAACCGGTGCGCCTTGGCACGGGCGTGTCGGTCGAGCGGCCTGGGCGGCGGCTGGTACAGGTGAACGGCGCGCAAGGATCGGCGATCGGCCTGGCGGAGTGGCTGTCGATCGGATGGCTGACCCCGGCGATGGACCGTCTGTTCGTGGAAGGGGCAGGCGCGCGGCGGCGTTTCCTTGATCGGCTGGTGCTGGCGACCGACCCCGGCCATGCCGCCAATGCCGCGCGGCTGGAAGGGGCGCTGCGGGAACGCAATCGCCTGCTGTCTGATGATCGGGCGCCTGACCCGCGCTGGCTCGACGCGATCGAACTGCAGATTGCGGAAGCCGGGGCGCTGGTGGGGGCGGCACGGGCGGACATGGTGGAGAGACTGGCCCAGACGCTGGCCGCGTTGCCGGAAGGGCCGTTTGCGCGGCCTTCATTGAGCTATGTGCCGGGCGGTCCGCTGGAGCCGGATGCTTTGGCCGCTGCCTTGCGAGAAGGACGTGCGCGGGAAAGGGCGGCGCAACGCACCTTGACCGGGCCCCACCGTGATGAACTGGCGGTGGTGATGGCGGGTAAGGGGCAGCCCGCGGCCGAATGCTCGACCGGCGAGCAGAAGGCGATGCTGATCGCCGTCACGCTTGCGCACTCGCAGTTGCTGGAGGCCGATACCGCGGGAAGCGGACGCCCACGCCTGCTTCTGCTGGACGAGGTGGCCGCGCATCTCGATCCCTTGCGGCGTGAAGCGTTGTTCGACCGGTTGCGTGTCGGTTCGGCTCAGGTGTGGTTGACGGGGACGGAAATCGCGCCGTTCGAGGCTATCGCAACCGAAGCGGCCGTCTGGGAAGTGAGCGGCGGCGCGGTCCGCCGGTTGAGCTGACGCCTACTCCGCGCGGGTCCAGATCCACGTGCCGATGGTCGCCAGAACGGAAACCGGGATCAGCGTCCACCATCCTCCGGCCGTGAACCACACCATCACGATGCTAAGGCCCATGGTGGAGATGGCGGCGATTTTGCCCTTGCGGCTGATGGCTTGCCTGTCCCGCCAGTCGCGCATCGGCGGGCCGTATCTGGGGTGATCGTAAAGCCGCTGCGCCCATTCGGGATGACTTTTCGAAAAGCACCAGGCGGCCAGGATATAGAAGATTGTGGTGGGCAGCAGCGGCAGGAAAATGCCCACCGTTCCCAGCCCGACCAGGAAGACGCCGGCGGCGATCCAGAGCGGTCGCCTAACCCTGTGCATAGCGCGCGGCGGTCTCCCGGATCAGCGCGATCATGTTCGGGATGCCCTGCGTGCGATTGGATGACAGCTGGTTCTTGAGATCGAACGGCGCCAGTTCTGCGGCTATATCCGTGGCCGCGACATCGGCGGCGGGGCGATCCTGTACGGCGGCAATCACCAGGGCGACAATGCCCTTGGTGATGCCCGCGTTACTGTCGGCCAGAAAGTGCAGCGTGCCATCGTCCTGCGCGGTGGGATAGACCCATACGCTGGCCGAGCAGCCACGCACTTTGGTCGCTTCCGTCTTGAGCGGTTCCGGCATCTCGTCCAGCTCGCGCCCCAGTTCGATAAGCAGGCGATAGCGTTCATCGCCATCGAGGAACTCATACTCTTCGCGGATATCATCAAGACTGCGCATGCGTTCAGGCATTTAAGGCGCAAGGCGCCAAGGGCAAGGGGAACATTGCAGCGGACGTTGCAAGACAGAGGCGTTGCTGTCAGGGATTAGGCCATGACCGCAGACCGCAGCCACCCGTTCTTCGCCATGCACGATCACGGATTCGTGCGTGTCGCCACGTCCACCCCGCGCGTGCGGACCGCCAACGTGGCGTTCAATCGCGACGCGGTGCTCGATGAAGCGCGACGGGCGCATGATGCGCATGTCGACTTGCTGGTGTTCCCCGAGCTTTGCCTGTCATCCTACGCGATAGACGATCTGCACCTGCAGGGCGCGATGATCGAGGCCGTGGAAGGCGCCATTGCCGAGGTGGTGAAGGCCAGTGCCGACCTTTCGCCGGTGTTGCTGATCGGCGCGGCGCTGATGCGGCACGGGAGGCTGTACAACTGCGCCCTGGCGATCGCCCACGGGCGTCTGCTGGGTGTCGTGCCCAAATCGTACCTGCCGAATTACCGTGAGTTCTACGAAAAGCGCTGGTTTGCCAGCGGCAAGGACATCCGGGGGGCGACGATCACGGTGAACGGACAGGAAGTGCCTTTCGGCGTCGACCTGGTGTTTGCCAGCCAGGTGCTGCCCAACTTCCGCTTCTTCGTGGAAATATGCGAGGATTTCTGGGCGCCGACGCCGCCGTCCTCGCTGGGGGCGATGGCGGGGGCCACGATCCTTTGCAACCTTTCCGCATCCAACATCGTCATCGGCAAGTCGGACGAGCGGCATCTGCTGTGCCGATCGCAGTCGGCGCGCAGTGTTGCGGCCTATGTCTATTCGGCGGCGGGCCATGGGGAAAGCACTACCGATCTCGCCTGGGACGGGCAGGGCATCGTCTACGAACTGGGCGATCTGCTGGCCGAATCCGAACGCTTTTCGCTAGAGGCCGAACTGTGCATCGCCGACGTGGATTGCGACCGCATCGTGATGGACCGGATGCGCGTGCCCACGTTCAACGACGCGTCGGACGTCGCGGGATCGCCGCAGGAGACGTTCCGCACGGTGCCGTTCCGCCATTCCCCCAGCGGCGGCGATATCGCTCTCAAACGCCCGATCAGCCGCTTCCCCTTCGTTCCCGCCCGCGCCGACAAGCTGGACGCCGACTGTTATGAGGCGTTCAATATCCAGGTCGACGGCCTGATGCGGCGGCTGGAATCGACGGGTGCGACGTCGATGGTGATCGGCATATCAGGCGGGCTCGATTCCACCCACGCGCTGATCGTCGCGGCGCGGGCGTGTGATCGGCTGGGTCTGCCGCGCACCACGATCCGGGGGTACACGATGCCCGGTTTCGGCACGAGCGACGGCACGAAGTCCAACGCCTGGAAGCTGATGAACGCGGTCGGCATCGCCGCCGAGGAGATCGACATCCGCCCCGCCGCAACCACCATGCTGAAGGACATCGGCCATGCTTTTGCCGATGGCGAGCCGGTGTACGACGTCACGTTCGAGAATGTGCAGGCGGGCTTGCGCACCGACTATCTGTTCCGTCTGGCAAGCCAGCATGCCGGCTTCGTCGTCGGCACGGGCGACTTGTCCGAGCTGGCGCTGGGCTGGTGCACGTATGGCGTGGGCGACCACATGAGCCACTACGCCGTGAACGCGGGCGTTCCGAAGACATTGATCCAGTACCTGATCCGCTGGTGTGCAACCACCGACCAGTTCAGCGCCTCGACCGAAGAAATCCTGCTCTCCATCCTGGAAACGGAAATCTCGCCCGAACTGGTGCCCGCCGGGGCGGATGGCGCGATCCAGAGCACCGAGGCGAAGATCGGTCCGTACGAATTGAACGACTTCTTCCTGCACCACATCATGCGGTTCGGGCAAAAGCCTTCGAAAGTCGCATTTCTCGCCTGGCATGCATGGCGTCAAACGGAAGAGGGGACGTGGCCCGCCGGTTTCCCGGAAGCGAAGAAGAACGAATACGATCTGGCGACGATCCGTTCATGGCTGGAAAAATTCCTGCGGCGGTTCTTTGCGTTCAGCCAGTTCAAGCGCTCGGCCATTCCCAACGGGCCAAAGGTTTCGTCCGGCGGGGCACTCTCACCCCGCGGGGACTGGCGGGCCCCGTCCGATGCCAGCGCGGCGGTGTGGCTGGCGGAGCTGGATGCGCGGGTGCCGTAAGGGGTCGGGCCGCACGGCAATCCGAAACACCGTGAACTTCAACCCGTTGGTCGGTCAGTTCAATCGCGCAGCGATTCGATTTCACGCGCGAGGTCGTTCCCGCGTTTCTCGTCCGTGGCGATGCGTTCGAGCACGTTGATACGGGCGCGCATTTCCTCGACCTGGCGTTCCAGTTCATGTTCGCGCGCGGTGTGGTCGAAGGCCGGGTTGCGCCGCCGCCCGTCGCTCTCGCCCAGCGCTTGATACCGCTGTGCCTTGAGCCACGTCACACAGGCAATCGCAAAAAGGACGACGACGGCAGTCCAGAAGCTCATTGCAGAGTCACTTTCGTATTCTTTGTACAGTCAGTGGCGGCCGGGAGTCGGATCGGGCCGCTCACCGCCGATCGTAATGGGCATCGCCGCAATGCGCACGCGATTTTCCCCGATCACTGGCGACGGGTTCCGGCCCGTTCACTCTCGACCTGCCGGGTGTCGCGCAATGCCTCGATCTGGAGGGCGGTGTCATAGCCGCCATCGGTGATGATGCGCTCCAGCACGCGGACCCGCTCCTCCAGCTCGCGCGAGTGCGAAGCGTACTGCGCGGCCTTTTCGGCGGTGGCCTGGACTTGCAGCTCCGCCATCTTGCGTTGGTGCTTGGCCCAGATCGCAAAGCCTCCCACGATGAACGGCGCGAGCGGTATAAGAACGAATATCGCGTCTTCCATTTTCGAATCCCCCTATTGCCCAGGCGCTATCAGCGCAGCTTGTCGATCTCGGCAGCCAGGCGAGAGTTGCTGTTGGAATAGTGCGCTTCCATGTCGGCGATACGGCGATCCATGTCGGACAAGTCGGAGCGCAGGCGGCTGGACGATTCGGGACGGCCCAGCCCTTTGCGGGCACGGCGGCGCTCCATGCGGCGAAGCAGGCGCATTTCCTCTTCTTCGCTGTAGAGTTCTGTCGGTCGCTTGCCAGCGACGAGGGCGGCGACGATATACGCCGGTATGATGATGACGAAGCCCAACAGCGTCAGCACCACGGCCGCCAGACGTACCCAGAAGCTATCGACGCCGGTGTAATCGGCAATCCCGGCGCAGACGCCGGCCAGCTTGGCATTCGACTTGTCGAGATAGAATTGTCCACGAGACACAGGATTTCCCTTTCGCTGAATTCCGGCCGTATGGTTACTGTTCGGTCGATGTCGGGGTGGTGGGCGATGGAGCCTGCCCAAGCGTCCGCTTCATTTCGGCCAGCTCGGCATCGATCGTGTCACCATCCGCCAGTGCGGCGATCTCCTCGGCAAGCGTCGGCTGGCGGCGGTCGGACAGGCTCATCGCCTCGGCGCGGCCTTCCGCATAGTCGACCCGACGTTCCAGCTGATCGAAACGAGCCATGGCCTCGTCCACGCGCTCGCTGGCCAACAAGGTGCGCAGTTTGACGCGATTCTCCGCGCTCTGCAAGCGGGCCGCGATGGATGACTGGCGGCTGCGGGCCTCGCGCAGGCGGGTCTGCAATTTTTCGATGTCCGCCTCGTAAGCGCGCAGGGCATCGTCCAGCACCTCGATCTCGGCAGCCAGCTGTTCGGCCATGTCGGCCGCCTTCTTGCGTTCCAGCAGGGCGGCGCGGGCCAGATCCTCACGGTCCTTGCTGAGCGCCAGCTGCGCCTTGTCGGCCCAGTCCGCCTGCAGCTTGTCCAGCTTGCCGACGTGACGGCGCAGTTCCTTCTGGTCCGCAATGGTTCGGGCGCTGGAGGTCCGGACTTCGACCAGGGTTTCTTCCATTTCCAGGATGATCAGGCGGATCATCTTGGCCGGGTCTTCCGCCTTGTCGAGCAAGTCGTTGAAGTTCGCGGCGACGATGTCACGCGTGCGGGAAAAGATGCCCATGGCGGTGGTTCCTCGGATGAAATTCGGATTGGAAGAGCGCGTCGAAGCTGTGTCGTCCATACGATGGTGACGCAGGCTTTCTATTTCCATGTCGAGCCTGCTCATGCCAGTGGCGCTCCGCACGAATGGCTGCGGACAGGGGCGGCATAGGCTTTCGTGGGGCCGAACTGATCGGCCATCACATAGAGGTTCAGCGCGCCCATCGCCAGAAGGCTGGCGATGATCGCCCAGTCCAGCTTGGTGCGTGCCAGAGTCGACTGGCCGATCGTCGAGCGCCCAATCTTCGAGGTGTTGCGTTCACCGGCGGATACGAAATGAGCGGCGGGCGAAGACATGGCGATGTTTCCTTGCGGTCCTGAACTCTTGCTTGCCAACCGTATCGCAATGAGCGTGCCAAACAGACCAGAGGCCTGAAATTCAGCGATCCCGTCATGAGGGCACCATCTCCTGCTAAAATGAATTGCCAATGAATGGGAAAATTTCCTAAGTATTGGGAATGGAGCGGGAAGCGCAATTCATCGGCCAGTCGACGGCCTTCCTCGATGCGGTGGAGCGCGCCAGCCGTGCCGCTGCGGTGCGACGCCCTGTCCTCGTGATCGGGGAGCGGGGGACCGGCAAGGAACTGATCGCGCAGCGCCTGCATCACCTCTCCCCGCGCTGGGGTGAGCCACTGGTCACTCTCAACTGCGCGGCCTTGCCCGAAACGCTGATCGAAGCGGAACTGTTCGGTCACGAGGCCGGTGCATTCACCGGGGCTACCCGAGCCCGGACCGGCCGGTTCGAGGAAGCGGATCGCGGCACCCTGTTTTTGGATGAACTGGGCAACCTGTCGATGGGCGCTCAGGAGCGGTTGCTCCGGGCGATCGAATATGGCGAGGTCGTGCGTATCGGCTCCTCCCGACCGATCATGGTCGACGTGCGGATCGTCGCGGCCACCAACGCGGACCTTCCGAGCATGGCGCAGGCCGGCACCTTCCGCGCAGACCTGCTCGATCGACTGAGCTTCGAAGTGATCACGTTGCCACCGCTTCGCGCCCGCGAAGGAGACGTCGTCGAGCTTGCCGACTATTATGGGCGGCGCATGGCCAGCGAACTGGAATGGGATCGCTGGCCCGGCTTCTCCGCCGCAGCAATCGCGTCGCTGGAGGCGTACGAATGGCCTGGCAACGTCCGCGAACTGCGCAACGTGGTGGAACGCGCGGTATACCGCTGGGCCCGCGATGATGAAATGATCGGGGACGTGGTGTTCGATCCATTCGCCAGCGCGTGGGCGCCGTCTGCGCAGGTCGGGTCTGGCGCTCCGGCTACTTCAGAAGCGGGGACGCCGCCCCCGGTCTTGCCGGTTACCCCTCCGATGTCGTTGCGGGAGTCAGTCGAGGCGCATGAACGCACCCTCTTGATGGCGGCGCTCGATCAGGCTCGATGGAATCAGCGGCGTGTGGCGGCCGCGCTCGGCCTGACGTACGACCAGCTTCGCCATTGCCTTCGCAAGCACGGCCTGAAGCCTAAGTCCTGAGACAAGGCCGCCAAAAACGCGGCAATGTCATTTTAGGTTCCTAACTTATGTTACATAAGTAACATGTGAGTATTTAACGGTTTTTTCAATCATCACCGATAGCCTGACCGAAACAGGATACAGGGCTGACTATGAAACTTGGTTGTCAGGGGTGCAAATCGAGCGACCATGATTTTGCGATTGCCATGGCATTTCAGCCGATCGTCGATACCGAAACCGGCCTGCCATTCGCCTACGAAGCCTTGGTGCGCGGTAGTGAGGGCGAGAGTGCGGGGGAGGTTCTGTCATGGGTAACCCCCGAGAATCGCTACGCTTTTGATCAGCAGTGCCGCGTCGCCGCTATCGAGGGTGCAGTGGAAGCGGGCATTCTGGAGACGGGCGCCCGGTTATCAATCAACTTCCTTCCCAACGCGGTATATTCGCCGCTTGCCTGCATCCAGCTGACGCTAAAAACGGCGGCTGAAACAAGCTTTCCAACCGACCGGCTCATCTTCGAATTTACCGAGAACGAGGAAATGGTCGACACCGACCACGTTCGCAACATCATCGAGACCTATCAGCGCATGGGTTTTGCCACCGCCATTGACGATTTTGGTGCAGGCCACGCTGGATTGGGGCTGCTCGCCAAGCTGCAGACTGACTTCATCAAGCTCGATATGGAACTGGTGCGCGGCCTCGATCAAAACATGCCTCGACGCCTGATCATCGAAGGCGTGCTGCGCATGGCCCATTCCATGGGCATTCAGGTTATCGCCGAGGGGATTGAAACCATCGGCGAGTACCAGGCCCTGCGCGCCATGGGCGTGCGCTACATTCAGGGGTTCCTGCTTGCGCGTCCGGGTTTCCGTATGCTGCCGACAATCACTCTTCCGCAGCAATTTCCCTACGCCCTCGCGGTCTGACTCGATCGGAGTACTGCCCAGCTAATCCAGTTTTCCAAACGGCAAAAGCTTTCGAGCCTGCGCCGCTGCAGCTTTCCCATTGTTGGCGCGGAGTGACGGGAGGATAGCGATCGCTGCACGCTTCATCACGCTGTCGAGCGCGGTAGGCGTCTGTCCTGTAGCGGCGGTTTCCGCCCACTTCCGAGCAGTCGCGACATCCTGCGGATTGCTTCGGATATCGATCAGCGCCGCATACCCCGAATAGAGCGAGCGATTGCCGCCCAGCGCTACCGCCCGAGAGAGCGCAGCATTGCCGACCTGCGCCTTTGCACCCAGCATCGTCCGCGCGACGAAGCTGCCAAGGTTATCTATCGCGTCGAGATGCCAGCCGGCCACCGCAAGATGCGGCTCGGGATCCCTGGGGTTCTGCGCAGCCAGCTTGTCGAATATTCCCAACGCGGCCTTGGCGTCGCTTCGACTGCGCGTAAGCTTCGCACGGTAGCCGATGGCGATGCCGCGTTGCAATGCCACCTCCGCGTTGCCCGGGTTGGCGGCGAGCGCCTTGTCGGTGGCTGCGATGGCTTGGTTAACCAGCGCCAGCGCCCTGGCCTTGTCCGGGGCCTGGAATGCTGCGGCGGAAAGCAGATCGCGTGGGGTCTGGGCAGCGGTGGCGGGCGAGGTACAGATCATCACCACGGCTGCGGTAGCAAGAGCGCTAAAAATCTGGTTTTTCAAACAGTTTTCCTGACGGAAGGAGGGGGCAGGTGAAGATGACCGATCTTGTCGCCACTGACCAGCGCGCATTGGCTCACTTGCGATACATCCTGTCGAAAATCGGGACGTTTTGAAGGTGTTGGAGATTTCGAACTTGCCCTTGCGTTTTTTCAGAATCGCGCTTATTTGGCGCTCATCCCGACATGGTGAAACAAGGTTGGGCTGGCGCCGGACGGGGCCGGCGCAAAACTGCGTTGCATTATAGTTGCTGTTATTACGGAGTGCCGTTTGGTCGATATCGTACGCCTTACCGAAGTGATCGAACCAGAGGTCAAGGCTCTTGGCTTCGATCTCGTGCGCGTGCGCATCTTCGGTAAGAGCGAGGTCGGTGACGATGAGATCGCGCTTCAGATCATGGCCGAGAACCCGGCTACCGGCCAGTTACTGTTGGATGACTGCGCTGCGCTGTCGCACCGTATATCCGACCGGATGGATGCGCTGGAAAGCACCGGCGAAACGCTGATCGAGGAAGCGTATCGGCTGGAGGTAAGCTCGCCCGGCATCGATCGCCCGCTCACGCGTCCCAAGGATTACGACAATTGGGCGGGGCATGAGGTCAAGCTCAACCTTGCCAATCCGATCGAGGGCAATCGCAAGGGCCTGCATGGCGATCTTGTCGGCATCGCAGGCGAACCCGGTGCAGAAACTGTCACCGTGAATGACAAGAAATCCGGCTCCGTCAGCTTTCCGCTGGCAGACGTTCAATCGGCACGCCTGATCTTGACCGACAGGCTGATCGCAGCAAGCCGCCCGCTGGATACCAGCGGCGCAGACGACATTCTTGAGGAACAGGAAGACTAAGCCATGGCCAGTGCGATTTCCGCCAACCGCGCCGAGCTGCTCGCGATTGCGAACTCCGTCGCGTCGGAGAAGATGATCGACAAGTCGATCGTCATCGAGGCGATGGAAGAAGCGATCCAGAAGTCGGCTCGCAACCGCTACGGCGCCGAGAACGATATCCGCGCCAAGCTTGATCCGCGCACCGGCGATCTTCGCCTTTGGCGCGTGGTCGAAGTGGTTGAGGAAGTAGAGGACTACTTCAAGCAGGTGGACCTGAAGCAGGCCGAAAAGCTGCAAAAGGACGCCAAGGTCGGTGACTTCATCGTCGATCCTCTTCCGCCGGTCGATCTGGGCCGCATCGATGCGCAGTCCGCGAAGCAAGTAATCTTCCAGAAGGTCCGCGATGCAGAGCGTGACCGTCAGTACGAGGAATTCAAGGATCGCGCCGGTGAAGTGATCACCGGCGTGATCAAATCGGTCGAGTTCGGCCATGTGATCGTCAACCTTGGCCGCGCCGAAGGCGTGATCCGCCGTGATCAGCAGATCCCGCGCGAGGCCGCCCGTGTCGGTGAGCGTGTGCGCGCGCTGGTGATGCGGGTAGAGCGTCAGAACCGTGGACCACAGATCTTCCTGTCCCGCGCGCACCCTGACTTCATGAAGAAGCTGTTCGCGCAGGAAGTGCCCGAAATCTACGACGGCGTGATTGAGATCAAGGCTGCCGCCCGCGATCCGGGTTCGCGCGCCAAGATCGGCGTCATCAGTAACGATCACTCGATTGACCCGGTCGGCGCCTGCGTCGGCATGAAGGGCAGCCGCGTTCAGGCCGTCGTGCAGGAACTGCAGGGCGAGAAGATCGACATCATCCCCTGGAGCGAGGACACCGCGACGTTCGTGGTCAATGCGTTGCAGCCCGCGACCGTCAGCCGCGTCGTCATCGACGAGGAAGAAAGCCGCATCGAAGTCGTCGTTCCTGATGATCAGTTGTCGCTGGCGATCGGTCGCCGTGGCCAGAACGTGCGTCTGGCCTCGCAGCTGACCGGCTCGCAGATCGACATCATGACTGAAGCAGAATCCTCGGAGAAGCGTCAGAAGGAATTCGCCGAGCGTTCGAAGATGTTCGAGGAAGAACTGGACGTCGACGAGACGCTGTCGCAGCTTCTCGTGGCTGAAGGTTTCAGCGAGCTGGAAGAAGTCGCCTATATCGACGTCAACGAACTGGCGGCGATCGAAGGGTTCGACGAGGAACTTGGACAGGAACTCCAAAGCCGCGCTCACGAGGCGTTGGAACGCCGCGAAGATGCCAACCGCGAAGCGCGTCGTGCGTTGGGCGTGGAAGACGCGCTTGCCGACCTGCCGCACCTGAACGAGGCCATGCTGGTCACGCTGGGCAAGGCGGGCATCAAGACGCTGGACGATCTGGCCGATCTCGCCACCGACGAACTCATCGCCAAGAAACGGACCGAGCAGCGTCGCCGTGACGGCACCGTAAATCGCCGCGCCTCGCGCGACGAGGACAAAGGCGGCGTCCTGGGCGACTATGGTCTGAACGAAGAGCAGGGCAACGAGATCATCATGGCCGCGCGTGCGCATTGGTTCGACGACGAACCCGTAACCGAGGAGGCCGCCGATGCGGATTCCTCGCAATGATCGCGTAAGCTCCGACATCGATGGCTCCCGGGCGGAGAGGACCTGCATCCTCTCCGGCGGGAAAGCTGCGCGGGACGTATTCGTCCGTCTGGCCATTTCGCCGGACGGAATGGTGCTTCCCGACGTGAACGCGCGTGCCCCTGGGCGCGGCGCGTGGATCGGCGTTTCCCGGCCAGACCTTGAAATTGCGCTCTCGAAGGGCAAACTAAAGGGAGCACTGGCGCGCGCCTACAAAGGGGCGGTGATTAGTATCCCGGCCGATCTTGGCGAACGCATCGAAATCGCGCTCAGGCGCTCCCTGACTGATCGTTTGGGTCTTGAACTAAAGTCTGGCCGTCTGCTGATGGGATCGGACAGGATCGCCCAGAATGCGCGCGAAGGACGGGTCGAATGGCTCGGCCATGCCGCCGATGCAAGCGAGGACGGATCGCGTAAACTGGATCAGGCCTGGCGGGTCGGGCGTGATGAAGAAGGAAGTGGGCTCAGGGGCACGCGCTTGCCACTGGACCGAGAGACGCTGTCTGTGGCATTGGGCCGCGACAACGTCGTTCATCTGGCGCTGAACGATCGCGGGGCGGCTGACCGAGTCGCCGCGCAGCTTCAGCGCCTTTTGCATTTCCAGGGTAAGGTTCCGGGCACCGACGATGCCGATGGGACCGGCAGCCGGGAAACCCCGCGAGGGGACTTGAGCGCGACCGACATGGATGATGGCGACGGAGCGGCACTGGATGCCGCCTCCGTGACGACGAACTGACCGAAGGGCGAAGACGAGAATTATGAGCGAGACCGACAACAAACCGACCCTGGGCCGCAAGCCGCTTGGGCTTAAGCGCTCGGTGGAAGCGGGTGAGGTCAAGCAGACCTTCAGCCACGGCCGCACCAACAAGGTGGTGGTCGAGGTGAAGCGCCGCAAGCTGATCGGCAAGCCCGGTTCGGAAGGCGCTGCCGAGGCGCAGCCCGCCCCCGCCGCTGCGGCGCCCGCACCGGCCCCCGCCACTCCGGCGCCAGTGCCGCAGCGTCCGGCTGCCACTCCCGTCGCCAAGCGCCCTGCTCCGTCGAGCGAGACGCCGCAGGAGCGTGTCGCCCGTCTGCAGCGTGAGGCCGAGGAAGATCGCCTGGCATCGCAGGAGGAAAACAACCGCCGCGACCAGGAAGCCCGTCTCCGCGCGATGGAGGAAGAAAAGCGCCGCGCCGAGGATGCTCGCCGCACTGCTGAGGAAGCCGCTACTGCGGCAGCCGCGCCTGCTCCAGCTCCGACGCCGGAACCCGCGTCTGAATCTGAGGCTCCGCTGGTGGCAGAAACCCCTGCACCGGTAGAGGCCGCACCAACGCCTGCAACGGAGACTGCAACCGAAGCGGTTGCCGAAACGCCAGCCACGCCGGTTGTCGAAGCAGCACCTGCCGAACCGGCGGCACCCGAGCCTGCTCCGGCGCCGCGCGCTTTCACGCCGGTTGCGCGTCGCTTTACACCCGTTCCCCGCCCGGAAACCCGCAAGCCCGAAGCTGCCGCCGGCAACGCCGCAACCAGCACTGGCGCGGCTGCCCCGGCATCCGGGACCGGTGCCAAGAAGGCCGACGCCGCCAAAAAGGGCGCATTGCCTGCCCGTCCGGCGGCACCGCAGGGTGGGGACCGTGGCAAAGGTGCCGGTGGCGATCGTCGCCAGTCCGGCAAGCTGACCGTCACTCGTGCGCTAAACGATGACGAGGGTGCACGCGCCCGCTCGCTCGCCGCGCTGAAGCGTGCGCGTGAAAAGGAACGCCGTTCAAGCTATGGCGGTAAGTCGTCGCAGCAGCGCGAGAAGCAGGTTCGTGACGTGATCGTGCCAGAGGCGATCACCGTTCAGGAACTCGCCAACCGTATGGCTGAGAAGGGCGCTGACCTCGTCAAGTCCCTGTTCAAGCTGGGCATGATGGTCACCGTCAACCAGACGATCGATGCCGATACGGCGGAATTGCTGGTCGAGGAATTCGGCCACAACATCCAGCGCGTGTCCGAGAGTGACGTTGATATCGACACTGCTGGCGACGTTGATGCCGAGGACACGTTGAAGCCGCGTGCGCCGGTTGTCACGATCATGGGCCACGTCGATCACGGCAAGACGTCCCTGCTCGATGCCCTTCGCGGCACCGACGTGGTGCGCGGTGAAGCGGGCGGTATCACCCAGCACATGGGTGCCTACCAGATCAAGACAAAGGGCGGCGATCTCGTCACCTTCCTCGATACGCCGGGCCACGCTGCCTTCACTCAGATGCGCATGCGCGGCGCCAACGTCACAGACATCGTGGTACTGGTGGTTGCAGCCGATGACGGTATCATGCCGCAGACGGTGGAGGCGATCAACCACACCAAGGCGGCGGGCGTGCCGATGATCGTCGCGATCAACAAGATCGACAAGCCCGAAGCCAATCCTCAAAAAGTGCGTGAGCGTCTGCTCGAACACTCGATCGTGGTCGAGGAAATGTCGGGTGATGTCCAGGATGTCGAAGTATCGGCGAAGTCCGGCAAGGGTCTCGACGAACTAATCGAGAAGATCCTGCTTCAGGCTGAACTGATGGAGCTGAAGGCCAACCCTGACCGCGAGGCGGAAGCCACGGTGATCGAGGCCAAACTCGACAAGGGCAAGGGCCCCCTGGCCAGCGTACTGGTCAATCGCGGTACGCTCAAGGTCGGCGACATCTTCGTCGTCGGCACCGAAAGCGGACGCGTTCGCGCCATGCTCGACGACAAGGGCCGTCAGGTGAAGGTGGCTTTGCCATCGATGCCGGTCGAAGTGCTGGGCCTCGGCGGCGTGCCGATGGCGGGCGACATGCTCACCGTGGTCGACAGCGAGCAGCGCGCTCGCGAGGTATCGTCTTATCGTCAGGAGCGAGCGACCGCCAAGCGTACGGCAACCGCCCCGACCAACATCGACACGATGTTCTCGGCGCTTGCCGCCAAGCAAAACGTCATCGAGTATCCCGTGGTTATCAAGGGCGACGTGCAGGGTTCGGTCGAGGCGATCAACGCCGCGCTCAACGCCTTGTCGAACGACGAGATCAAGGTACGCATCCTCAGCTCCGGCGTGGGTGCGATCACCGAGAGCGACGTCACGCTGGCAGCCGCCAGCGGTGCGCCGATCGTAGGCTTTAACGTCCGCCCGAACGCTAAGGCGCGCGAGCAGCTTGAGAAGACCAAGACGCCGATGATGTACTATGACATCATCTATGAGCTGACTGCTGAAGTCGCCAAGCAGATGGCCGGTATCTGGGGCCCCGAGCGGATCGAAACGGTCGTTGGTCGCGCCGAGGTCAAGCAGGTGTTCCCCGCCGGCAAGAAGGACAAGGCAGCGGGTCTGCTCGTTACGGATGGCTATATCCGCAAGGGCATCAACGCGCGTCTTACCCGTCAGGACGTCATCGTTTCGAAGACGCTCATCCAGTCGCTGCGGCGCTTCAAGGACGACGTGGACGAAGTGCGCGCCGGTCTGGAATGCGGCGTGGTTCTGGCCGACACCAACGACATCAAGCCGGGTGATATGCTCGAAGTGTTCGAAGTCACGGAGCGCGAACGCACCGTCGGCTGACAGGGTTGTCCTCGCTAAACCCAAAGGCCATCGTCGGAGATCCGGCGGTGGCCTTTTGTTTAGCAGATTGCCTTGATACGATGCGCCCTTGGTTATTGATGGAAGATAATGACCCGCTACTGCGCCTTTTTCGGATCGATCAACGTCGGTGGCAATCGTCTGACGATGGCGGACTTGCGCTACGCCTTCGAGCGGGAGGAGTTCGAGAATGTCGAGACAGTCGTGGCCAGCGGCAATGTCCTTTTCGATTTCGAGGACCGGCCGACCGATGGTTTGGAAGACCTGTTCGCGCACATGATGCGTGACCGTTTCGACATCGATACCTTCGCCGCCGTGCGCAATCGCGAAGAGGTGTGCGTGGCTATAGAGGGCAATCCCTACACGGGGATCGGGCAGGACCATTTCGTGCACACGCTGTTTTTGGAAAGACAGCCGGACCCGGATCGCTTCGCCAAACTCGCTGCTGATCATGCGGGGCGCGGGCCCGAGAAGATCGCTGCCGGGCCACGCTCGCTCTACATCGATTACGTGGACGGGGCAGGGCAGTCGAAGTTGACGGGCGCCTTCATCGAACGGCGACTGGGCTGCAGGGGAACGGCGCGCAACGTCCGCTCGCTCGCGCGTATTCTAGCCAAGATGTGAGTAGGGGCAGCCTCACGTAAAGGCCGCCCCCAAGGTATCCGACTACAGCGTCAGCGGAAAAGGCCGCTGCGTACCGACGTGATCATGCCGTTGCTCGACCGCACGAGCAGCAGGTCGTTGCCCGAGCGAACATATTCGTATCCACGCGGCGGAGCCTTGACGCCGCGGTACTTGCGGTAGTCGACGCGCTGGTAATTGCGGGCATGCTTGCGGTCGAACCGCTCGCCCTTGCGGAAATTCTTCCAGGTCTGCTGGCGTGATTCCATCCCGCGATGGTCATCGTGGCGCATCGGTTGCGCGATGGCGGGGGCTGCGGCGAGCGTGGCGGCGGCAATTAGGGCAGCAGTAAACTTGTGCATGAGCACTCCTTTGACGGGTTGTCGCATTGGGGGTAACGCCCGACATCTGCTCAGGAACCCGAAATCAAGTGTTGCAAATTGTCGCAACCGACCAACATGGACCTACCCACGATGGCACGCCACCAGACCACCCCGGAACAGCACTCCGTCCGCCTGCTCAAGGTTGGCGAACAGGTGCGCCATGTCATCTCGGAAATCCTCACCCGGCAGCAGGTGCATGACGCAACGCTGAGCGCGCATACCGTTTCCGTCACCGAAGTGCGGATGACACCGGACCTGCGCTCTGCAGCGGTCTTCGTGAAGCCTCTGCTGGGCGAGGACGAGGAGGCGGTGCTGAAGGCGCTGCGCACGCACACCGCGTTCTTTCAGAGGGAAGTGGCGCAGCGGTTGAAGCTGAAATACGCCGCGAAGATCCAGTTCCGGGCGGACGAGACGTTTGACGAGGCCAGCCGGATCGACGCATTGCTTAACGATCCCCGCGTAAAGCGCGACCTTTCGGACGATTGAGCGACCGGGCCGACCCTTAACTCTCGTCAAAGGTGAGGCGGGCGGCGGCCCAGTTGCCAGCGGCGGCGTCTTGGGGGTGGATCCAGAACTGGAATAGCCCGGCTTCGCCCCAGCACCATTCCATCATGTCGTCATAGCCGAGTTGCAGAAGTAGTAGGTCGTCGCTGCGATCATAGCGGGATGGCGCACGGCTTGCAGGCAGGCCGAACATCTGGTGCTGGTCAACTGGTGGCAGGCGGTACTCGCTGTTGATCCGGGTCAGCGCATCGTCCGGCACGGCGGCCAGCGCTTCGGGTGAGCCCGACACCATCGCGCGCAGAGACAGCGTGGCCAGTTGCGCCAACGATCCGGGGAGGCGGTGATGCACCAGATCGCCGAAGCGCTCATGCAGTTCGGCCAGAAGATCGCCCACGACGTCGAGTTCCTGGTCGGTCAGCGCGGTCCAGGGATCGCGCCCGGCGATGAAACCATCGAGCGCCTCAGCCATGGCGGCGAGCTCGTCGTGCTGGCTCATCGGATGATCGACATCGGCGTCTGCAGCGTCGGCCAGAGTCAGCTTATCGGAATAGGTCCCGGCACTCGACTCGCTTGCTTCATGCACCTGATCGGCAAGGTGGATGACCGAATGCCACCATAGCGCTTCGACAGGCGCGCCCACCCCTGCCGCGTAGAACGGGTGATCGCGCATGGCGGCATGGCGCTTCAGCCGCCGCTCCATGGCTTCTTCGATCACCGTCTCGCGCAAGGGGTCGCCGTGATCGCGCAGGTTTTCCGGCAGGTCCAGCGCGACCGGGGAGACGGGCCAGAATGGGAAGAAGAAGCGACTAAGACGGTCGATGGTCGGTGGAAACGGCGTTCCACCCTCATCGAATGCCGGGGGCAAATTTTGTGGCGGATCGCTGAATTCGTGCTCGCCCTCAGGTACTGCTACGACGGCGCCATTGCCCAGGAAGAATGCCAGTGATCCGCTGGTGGGAAGGGGTGTTTCCGGGCAGGCGCGGGCGAGTTCCGACAGATCAATCTGAGCAACGAAAGGCAGCGGCGTCCCGTCTTCCTCGCAGGGCCACTGCGTGCCGTCGAGGCGAGGCAGGCCACCGAACCAGCTTGCATCCCCGAACCAGTCCCGATCCCGTTCACGCGGCTTGCGGATCAGGATGACCGGCGGGGGTGGGATGAGCGCTCGCATTGTTGCGGCGCTTTCCATGGATGCGTGCAGAACGGTTTCGAAACGCGCTTCAGGCCGGGAGGGACGAACTTCCCGCCGAATGGAGAGAGGTACCTCGGCGACTTGCGGCACTACGCGGGCGGGCCGCGTATCTTCCGGCTGAAGGGCGGGTTCTGGCGTCCAGATTGGGCCGGCTGCCGGTTCTTCCGCAGTCATCGGCACCGGATCGTCCCACTCAAACTCCATGTCATGCGCGGCGCGGCTTCGGGCGAGCAGGAACAGACCGAGCGTCGGCACCAGACCAAGCAGCAGCACTGCCACAACCGCACCTTCGCGGGTCAGCGTACCGACGAATCGTCCGGCGATCACGTCCAGCCCGGCAAGCGCGCCTCCGACGGGCGCCAGCGCCAGATATGCAGCCACAAGCAACGCCGATGCGCAACATGCCACCCCGGCAACCAGTAACTTCATCTGCTTTTCCGCTCCGTCCCGCCGCGCTCGTCAAGCGCGTCACCCACCTCATCACCGCCATTGATGGATTTGGCGGCGCGGCGCAATCCCGCCGGGGAGAAGCCTGTCGGGGATCGTGCGTGCTGCCTTGGCTGGTGGTATCGACGGCGGCGATGGCCAAGCTCTACTTCTATTATGCCAGCATGAACGCGGGCAAATCGACGACGCTATTGCAGGCGGATTTCAACTATCGAGAGCGAGGCATGCGCACGATGCTGTGGACCGCCGCGATCGACGACCGCAGCGCGGATCTATGCGCCGGGCACGCCATTGAAAGCCGCATCGGCTTGCATGCAGGCGCCAACCGTTTTGCGCCCGACACCGATCTGTACGAACAGGTCTGCGCCACGCATACGGTTGAGCCGCTGTCGTGCGTCATGGTCGATGAGGCGCAGTTCTTGACGCCCGCGCAAGTCTGGCAATGCGCTGATCTGGCGGACAAGGCCGGGCTTCCCGTGCTGTGCTATGGTTTGCGGACGGACTTTCGGGGCGAACTCTTTCCGGGCGCCGCGGTGCTGTTGGGGATCGCTGACAGCCTGATCGAGCTGAAAGCGGTGTGCCACTGCGGTCGCAAGGCATCGATGAACCTTCGGGTCGATGAAGCGGGGCGGGCGGTGAGTGAAGGCGCGCAGACGGAAATCGGCGGCAACGACCGGTATGTAGCCTTGTGTCGCCGTCATTTCAGTGAGTCGCTCGGGCAATAAGGATATAAGAGTTCACGCGAAGGCGCAGAGGCGCGAAGGATTGGCGCCTGCCGCGAGGCTGCTCTCTTTATCCTCGCTGCGCGAAACGCATACTCACATCGGCAAAGTAGCCTGCGGCGCTGCACGACCTCTTTGCGCCTTAGGCCCATTTCCTGAATGCGCACATTGACAATTTAATCCGGGTAAATATAGGGCGCTCTCATGCCCATCACCGTATTCCACAAAGACGAAATTATCGCTCGCGGCTCTTCAGCCGACGCCCGCACCGCGACCCGCGCTCTCGATACGCCAGCCCGCAGCGGCGACCTGCTGGCGTTCGATGACGATACCGGCCGTCAGGTCGACCTTGATCTTGCCGAGCCAGCCAGCCCCCGTCCGCGCGGGCGCCCGGCTCTGGGTGTCGAGGCGCGCGAGGTGACGCTGCTTCCCCGGCATTGGGACTGGTTGGCAAGCCAGCCGGGCGGCGCTTCCGTTACGCTGCGCAAGCTGGTTGAAGCGGCGATGAGGGCAGGGCGGAGCGAGCGTGACTGTCTGGACGCTGCCTGTCGTTTCCTCACGGTGATGGCGGGCGACCGCCCCGGGTACGAGGAAGCCACGCGCGCACTTTACGCAGGCGATCGCGATAACTTCGATGCTCTGTGCGTGCTGTGGCCCAGTGCCATTGCGGACTATGCCCGCCAACTCGCCTGGCCGAAGGATCGCCTGTGATGCCGCATGGCTGGATCATCCTCGACAAACCGGTGGGCCTCGGCTCGACGCAGGCGGTCGCGGCGGTGAAGCGTAATCTGCGCGAAGCGGGGTTCGGCAAGAAAACCAAGGTAGGGCACGGCGGCACGCTGGACCCGCTGGCCTCCGGGGTTCTGCCGATCGCAGTGGGGGAAGCGACGAAGCTGACCGGCCGGATGCTCGACGCAAGCAAGGCCTACGCCTTTTCGATCCGCTTCGGCGAGCAGACCGACACGCTCGATCTGGAAGGTCAAGTAGTCGCAACCAGCGAGGTGCGACCTACGCGAGAGAAGGTGGCTGCGGTACTGGCGCACTTCACCGGCCCCATCGAGCAGGTGCCACCCGCTTATTCGGCCCTCAAGGTGGACGGCGAGCGCGCTTACGATCTGGCTCGCGCCGGAGTGGACGTGCAATTGCAGCCGCGCAGCGTCACGATCCACGATATCCAACTCCGCCCCGAAACCGAGGGGGAGGGCGACGTCACTTTACTCGCCAAAGTGTCCAAAGGCACCTACATACGCTCGCTGGCGAGGGACATCGCTCTTGCCCTTGGATCATGCGGTACCGTCACCATGCTGCGCCGCGTTCAGGCCGGTCCGTTCATCCTGTCACAGGCGATTTCGCTGGACAAATTGAACAAAATCGGTAAGGGCGCGCCTCTTGAACACGTACTCTTGCCGCTGGAGGCGGGGCTGGACGACATCCCGGCCATCGACCTCGATCCGGAGCAGGCAGGGGCGGTCCGTCAGGGCTGCGTTCTGACCGGAATGCCCCACGAAGATGGGCTGTACTGCGCGCGGTTGGGCTTAGTCCCCGTCGCTCTCGTCCAGCTTTCGGACCATGAGGTCCGCGTCGTCAGGGGGTTCAATCTATCAGATGTCGCGGAGTAGAAGAAATGTCGGTTACCGCTGAAAAGAAGCAGGACATCATCACGGACAACGCCCGCGCCTCTGGCGACACGGGCAGCCCGGAAGTCCAGGTTGCGATCCTTACGGAGCGTATCAAAAACCTGACCGAGCACTTCAAGGCTCACCACAAGGATAACCACTCGCGTCGCGGTCTGCTGGCCATGGTCAACAAGCGCCGCTCGCTGCTGGATTACCTGAAGAAGAAGGATGTAGCGCGCTATAACTCGCTCATCCAGAAGCTCGGTCTGCGCAAGTAAGATCGACCTTGGAGCGGCCCCTTGTGGGCCGCTTCTTGCTTTCGGGCGGCGCATTCGCGCTCCCCACCGATTTACCGGGTATCCTCGCAATTCGGCAAGGAGCCCTGGGGCCGAGAAAAAGCCCCGCACCGGACCGGGACGGTACCCCGGCAGTAAGCCCCGCCGTTGCAATAGGGCCGGTGGGTCGAGGAAAATCTTATGTTCGACGTCAAAACCGTAAGCATGGAGTGGGGCGGCAAGACCCTCACCCTGGAAACCGGCCGCATCGCCCGTCAGGCCGACGGCGCTGTTCTTGCCACCTACGGCGAAACCGTGGTCCTGTGCGCAGTGACCGCCGCCAAGTCGGTGAAGGAAGGCCAGGACTTCTTCCCGCTGACTGTCCACTATCAGGAAAAGTTTTCGTCTGCCGGCCGCATCCCCGGTGGCTTCTTCAAGCGTGAGCGCGGCGCAACCGAAAAGGAAACGCTGACCAGTCGCCTGATCGACCGTCCGATTCGCCCGTTGTTCCCTGAAGGGTTCTACAACGAAATCAACGTTATCGCTCAGGTTCTGAGCTACGACGGTGAAACCGAAGCCGATATCGTTGCGATGATCGCCGCGTCGGCCGCGCTGACGATCTCGGGCGTGCCGTTCATGGGCCCGATCGGCGCTGCGCGCGTCGGCTATGTCGATGGCGAATATACGCTGAACCCCAAGCAGGACGTCGCTCTGAAGGACGGCAGCCTCGATCTCGTCGTCGCCGCCACCAGCGATGCCGTGATGATGGTGGAATCGGAAGCCAAGGAACTGACCGAGGAAGTCATGCTCGGCGCTGTCATGTTCGCGCATGACGAAATCCGCAAGGTTGTGAACCTCGTGATCGATCTGGCCGAAAAGGCTGCCAAGGATCCTTGGGACGTAGACCTGTCGGACAACACCGCCGACATCAAGGCCAAACTGAAGAAGGCCGTCGGCAAGGATGTAACCGCTGCGTACAAGCTGACCGACAAGTCGGCCCGCGCTAACGCCCTGAACGCCGCCCGCGCCAAGGCGAAGGAAGCGTTTGGCGCAGAGACGCCGCAGACGCAGATGGTCGCCATCAAGACCATGAAAAAGCTGGAAGCCGAAATCGTTCGCGGCGCCATCCTCAAGGACGGCAAGCGCATCGATGGCCGCAAGCTCGACCAGGTTCGCCCGATCGAAGCGATCGTCGGCTTCCTGCCGCGCACGCATGGTTCCTCGCTGTTCACCCGCGGCGAAACGCAGGCGATCTGCACCACAACCCTTGGCACCAAGGAAGCGGAGCAGATGATCGACGGCCTTGAAGGCCTGTCGTATTCCTCGTTCATGCTGCACTATAACTTCCCGCCCTACTCGGTCGGTGAAGTGGGGCGCTTCGGCGCTCCGGGTCGTCGCGAAGTCGGTCACGGCAAGCTGGCATGGCGTGCGCTGCACCCCGTGCTCCCCGCCAAGGAACACTTCCCTTACACGATCCGCGTTCTGTCGGACATCACCGAGTCCAACGGCTCGTCCTCGATGGCGACCGTTTGCGGTGGCAGCCTTTCGATGATGGACGCCGGCGTGCCGTTGGTTCGCCCCGTCTCGGGCATCGCCATGGGCCTGATCCTGGAAGGCAAGGACTTCGCGGTTCTTTCCGACATTCTCGGTGACGAAGATCACCTCGGTGACATGGACTTCAAGGTTGCTGGTACCGAAGTCGGCATCACGACGATGCAGATGGACATCAAGATTGCCGGCATCACGAAGGAAATCATGGGCAAGGCGCTGGAGCAGGCGAAAGCCGGCCGTGCGCATATCCTCGGTGAAATGACCAAGGCTCTTGGTTCTTCGCGCTCCGAATTGTCGGCTCATGCCCCGCGCATCGAGACGATCCAAATCGACAAGTCGAAGATCCGTGACGTTATTGGCACGGGCGGCAAGGTCATCCGCGAGATCGTCGCCGAAACCGGCGCCAAGGTCGACATCGATGATGAAGGCACGATCAAGATCTCGTCGTCCGACATCGCGCAGATCGAAGCTGCCAAGAAGTGGATCCTCGGAATTGTCGAGGAAGCGGAAGTCGGCAAGGTCTACAACGGCAAGGTCGTCAACATCGTCGACTTCGGGGCGTTCGTGAACTTCATGGGTGGCAAGGACGGCCTTGTCCACGTGTCCGAAATGCGCAACGAACGTGTCGAAAAGCCGACCGACGTCGTCAAGGAAGGCCAGGAAGTAAAGGTCAAGGTCCTCGAGATCGACCCGCGCGGCAAGGTTCGCCTGTCGATGCGTGTCGTCGATCAGGAAACCGGTGCTGAGTTGGAAGACACCCGTCCGGCTCGCGAACCACGCGAACCGCGTGGCGATCGTCCCGGCGGCGACCGTGGCGGCGATCGTCGTGGCCCGCGCCGTGAAGGCGGCGGTGGCGGCCGTGACCGTGGCCCGCGTGGCGGCGGTGATCGCGGCCCGCGTCGTGATCGCGACGGGGAGAACGGTGGCGGCAATCCCGACCATCTGCCGGCCTTCCTCAAGGAAGACTGACCGGATCGCCTTTGATCGGGCGTGTAACGATGGGGTCGCACGAGAGTGCGGCCCTTTTCGTTTAGACCGTGCTGAATACCGAACGGATCAGGGATGCAATTGCCCTTATTCCCCGTATATTGGTAGTCATGGTTTCTAATTTTATCGATCGGCTGGGACTGTCAGTTCCCATCGTCCAAGCACCGATGGCGGGCGTTTCTACACCGGCGTTGGCGGCTGCGGTATCGAACCGGGGCGGGTTGGGTTCGATCGGGGTCGGTGCCGTAGACGCCAGCGGTGCACGCGCCATGATAGAAGACTTGAAGGCGCGCACCTCGCGCCCTTTCAACGTCAATGTGTTCGTCCACGACACGCCCAAAGTGGATCCTGCTCTGGAAGCCGAATGGGTAGAATGGCTGGGCCCCCAGTTCGCGCAATTTGGAGCCTCGCCTCCGCGAACGCTGAGCACCATTTACCGCAGCTTCAACGACGATCCGGACATGTTGGCGATGCTGCTGGACGTTTCGCCCGCAGTTGTCAGCTTCCATTTTGGGATTCCCCCCGCATCCTACGTGCAAGCGCTACGCCGAAGCGGCATTCTTTTGATGGCAACCGCCACCAGCATCGAAGAAGCGCGCGCGATCGAGTCTGCGGGAGTCGACGTCGTCGTGGCACAGGGAATTGAAGCCGGTGGCCATCGCGGCATTTTCGATCCGTCGGCGACGGACGACGCGCTCGGCACCATTGCGTTGACGCGACTGCTGGTCAGTCAGGGCGGGCTTCCGGTCATCGCCGCGGGAGGCATCATGGATGGTGCCGGGATATCATCAGTGCTTGATCTGGGTGCCATCGCCGCACAACTGGGCACAGCGTTCATCGCCTGCACCGAAAGCTCCGCAGACGAGGCATATCGCGCCGCGCTGGCAGGGCCAGGAGCTTATCATACGACGTTGACGTCTCTCATCTCCGGGCGACCGGCGCGCGCGCTAGCAAACAGGTTCACCGAGCTGGCGACATCAGCTAAAGGGGTTCGTCCACCGGATTACCCAATCGCTTACGATGCCGGAAAAGCGCTTAATGCTGCGGCGAAATCCAAGGGGGAGTATGGTTTCGGCGCGCAATGGGCAGGGCAGGGGGCTCCTTTGACACGGCCGATGCCTGCCGCCAGGCTGATGGAGGTTCTGGAAATGGAGCTTGAGGAACATCGGGGCGGCAGACCTGCCTAGAGCGCTGACAGGTAATTAGCTTCAGTGTTCAATAGGCACCAATCGCCTTCAAATTGCCTTGATCGAGCAGCATAATGATGCCGCATCGAGTCAGGGAGATTGGTCGTGCCGTTACCCGAAGCACCGCATGCGATACATCTTCCGCATGTCGCTGCGGAGTTTGATGTGGCGGCTGGCGCTGACCTCGGGATGAAGTCCGGCATGGTTCGTCCTCCCTGCGGAGGTGGGTCGGCGGGCGAAATTGTTGTTTGCGCTCGCAGTCCGGATGCCGACCGTCTGCCCATATTACCCGCGAGCCCTACTCCGGCGTTACCGAAGGCTCAAGCCCGGCTGAGTGACAATGCCACTATCGATCTTCGCATGGGTTCGGTTCAGCTACCCGGAGCACAGAGTAATCGCCTGATGGTAGGCGTTAAGATCGGATTTTGACGAGCGGGTCGGGCTAGGCGCGGAGCGAGTTAGCCCGGCATGATCAGGGATTTTGGGGTGATTTGGTACGCCCCGCGGTAATGATGCGAACCTGGTTTTCGAGGATCTGGCCTTTCATCACGCCTTCGCCCTTGGTGGTAGAACGAGGCAGATTCCAGATCGTCTTGACCACATCCATGCCCGAGGCGACGTGGCCGAATGCGGCGAAGCCGGCGCCGGGGTCCTTGCCCTCGTTGCCTTCTTCTGCATCAAGGGAAGGCATGTCTGACAGCAGAATCAGGAAGTCGGCCGTTGCGCTGCCGGGGGCGAAGCGGGCCATCGATACGGTGCCTGCCACATGTCTGATGCCGGTTTTGCTGGTCGGTTCATGCGCCACGGGGGGCAGCAAGTTAGCACCGTTACGCACGCCGCCTTGCAGCAGGCCCTGATTGGGATCGTGATCGAAGTGCATGGCGCGGTAGAACACCGCGCCGTCCATCTTTTTCGCGTCGACGTATTTCAGGAAGTTAGCGGTAGTCAGAGGCGCGTGCGTTTTGTCGAGCGCAAGAGTGATGACCCCTTGCGAGACCGTGAGAGCGACGTAGACCCATTCGGTAGGCACCGGAGCCTTTGCAGCTTCAACCGCAGCGGGCGGGGTCATCGCTGCAGGGGCTGTCTGCGCGACCTCCTGAGCCAGAGCAGGTGTGATGAACAAGGGCGCCGCCAGCAGCGCCAGCGCCGTCTGCGTAATCATGCTGCCAAGCCGCCGCATCGGGTCAGCGGACGCGCGGGCCGCCGAACGGCAACGGCGGGGGCGCTCGACGTGCACCACGCGGCAGTTGCGCCTGATAGGCACGTCCGCAATGCTCAACGCAATATGGGAAGCCGGGGTTCACCTTTTCGCCACAGAAGTGGAAGTCCGGCTCTCCCGGATGACCCATGGGCCAGCGGCAGACACGATCGTTGAGATCCAGCAGGCTGGTCTTGTCAGCAATATCCGCACTGGGCTTGGCGGGCACAAGGCGGCGTGGGGGTGCGGGCGGTATAGGCTGCTGCTGATCGCCAGGCCCTTGCCTTAGGAATCCTCCGGGGCCTACCGATACGACACGCGGCTGCGAAGGCGCAGGCGCAGGCGCAGGCGCATCTGCAGAGATAGGCGAAGGTTCTGGCGCGCGTGGCGGTGTAGGAGGAGCGACAGGAGCGGTGCGCGCCTGTATCGGCGCGGCGGGAGCCTTTAGCTCAGGTTCCGGCGCATGCGCGACTGGCGGCGCTGCATCCGGTCTGGCCTTCTTCGGCGGCGCCGGGCGTGCTGGCTTTTCATTGGCTTTGACCGGGGAAGGGCGAGCCTTCAGGCCAAGACGGTGGGCCTTGCCGATCACCGCATTGCGGCTGACGCCGCCGAGTTCGTCCGCGATCTGGCTGGCGGTGGCACCGCCTTCCCACATCTTGGTCAGCTTCTCGATCCGCTCGTCAGTCCAGCTCATCACAGTTCCATCATAACTAAGGTAGGGCGCCACGCGACCGTCCCACAGGATGCGTCACGAGAATCGCCCCGGAAATTCAGGCGCCCCTTGCCTCGCAAGCGTACAGCCGATAGTCGCCGGTCCATGCCCGATCAACCCCATTCGACTCAACCGACCACGACCGTGGGAGCGGCGATGCCGCAATCCACCCAGGCTATGCCACTTCCGGGTCGCTTTCCGGCAAAGGGAGAGCCGGTAATCCACCAAGTGAACTGGGTGGGGCTCAAGACCCTATATATGAAGGAGGTGCGCCGCTTCTTCAAGGTCCAGACCCAGACGATCTGGGCGCCCGCGATCACGACGATGCTGTTCCTCGTCATTTTCACGGTGGCCCTAGGTCGGGGTGGCCGGGAAGTGCTTGGCGTCAATTTTGCGACCTTCGTGGCGCCGGGCCTGATCGTGATGGGCATGATGCAGAACGCTTTCGCCAATTCCAGCTTCTCGTTTCTTGCGGGCAAGATCCAGGGCACGATCATCGACTTCCTGATGCCGCCTCTGACCGAGGGCGAGTTGATGCTGGCGATCGTATCCGCTGCCGTTACGCGTGCGGTGCTGGTGGGATTGGCGCTGACGGCGGCGATGCTGTTGTGGCCGGGCGTCGACCTTTCGATGGCGCATCCGTGGGCGGTCCTGTGGTTCGGCCTGACTGGTTCGGTCTTTCTTGCGCTGCTCGGTTTCTTGTCGTCCATCTGGGCGGAAAAGTTCGATCACAACGCGGCCGTGACCAACTTCGTCATCGCGCCACTTTCGCTACTGTCGGGCACGTTCTATGTGATCGACAATCTGGCTCCAGCCTTTCAGGCCATCAGTCGGGCCAACCCCTTCTTCTATGTTATTTCCGGTTTCCGTTTTGGATTCCTCGGCCAGAGCGACATCGGCGATACCAATATGGCGGTGCTGCATAGCGCTATCGGCATCGGCTTGCTTGATGCGGCGCTGGCGACGATCGTTTTCGTTGTCTTGCGCTCTGGTTGGAAGCTGAAGGGGTAGAGATCAACGGGCCACGGGGAGAAAGGACCGATCTACTCCTTTTATTAACGAAAAGTTATCCATGGGTATGCACATCGGTGGACGGTGATGCATAAGCAGGCCTCGAGCGAAAGTCGCAGTCGGACCGTCGTAAGATTTACGACGCCAATCGTCTTTGCGGCATTGTGCGTCATGACATGCATTCTGATGCTGCTTTTGTGGTCAGGGCGCGAGGTTGACCGGATTGCCCTCGAACGAGATCGGGACATCGTCTCGCTTGTGCTGTCGCAAGCGTCAGAGCGGGTAGCCCACGCACAAGAGTCCTCCACCATCTGGGAGGAAGCTGTCCGTCAGGTGCGCAAGCGTCCGCTAGATCTGTCGTGGATGGACCTTAATCTTGGCGGCTGGTTTACGGAATACGCCGGAATTGATGAGGTCTACGTCCTCGATCCCGAGGACAGACCGATCTATGCAATGGGCGATGGCGATCGTGTTCGCCCAGAAAGCTACATCGCTGTAAAGGACGCTGTCTTACCCCTCGTCGCCAAACTGCGATCCACCCGCTTAATCAAGGTGCGCACCAACTCTAATCTTGCGATGTTGTCGCCAGGCTATGGGGACTTTGCGATCGTGAAGGGTCGGCCGGCTGTCGTCAGTGTAAAGCCCATTGTGACCGATAGCGCCAAGTTGCGGCAGAAGCCCGGCAAGGAGGCAGTCCATGCCGCGATCCTTTATCTCGATGATGGCTACTTTTCTCGCGTCGGCCGTCAATATTCAATGAATGCTGCGCATTATGCGGTTGCCCCCGCTCGCGATTCTGGTTCTCGATCTGCACCCATCCGGAACCGATCCGGTGGCATTGTTGGCTTTCTGGTCTGGAAACCGTTTGCCCCTGGCAGTCAGGTCACGTCCGCCGTCGGCCCGTTCCTGTTGCTTGTGCTGTTGCTGTCTACCGGCGTGATCTATCTTCTTGCCAGCCGACTGGCGCGGCGTACTCACGATCTTGAAGTAAGCCGTCACGATGCCCAGCACCGAGCCATGCATGACGAGCTTACCGGTTTGGGGAACCGGGCGATGTTCGAGCAGCGTTTGGAAGAGGCGCTGATGCGATCACGGCGCAAAAACTCATTGCTCGCGCTTCTTTACATCGATCTCGATCGCTTCAAGCAAGTGAACGACACCCTCGGCCATCCGGCGGGAGACGCACTGATCCGGCAGGTAGCCCAGCGCCTTGAGGCTGAAGTTCGTGGATATGATTTCGTCGCAAGATTGGGCGGAGACGAGTTCGCCATCCTGATCGGCGAGCCGGAAGATCGCGCGACGATTGAGCGGATCTGCACGCGGGTGATCGCCGAACTGGAACGCCCTTTTGATCTCGACGGGTCGCCCGCCTTCATTGGTGCGAGCGTTGGTGTAGCGGTCTCGCCGGGTCACGGACTTGATCGTACCGAGTTGACCCGCAAGGCAGATATTGCATTGTATCGCGCCAAGCACGAAGGGCGCAGCCGCTTCTGCTTCTTCACGTCAGACATGGACGTCGATGTTCACGCGCGAGAAGAACATTACCGGGAATTGCGGATGGCCATCGCGGATTGCGACCGGCATCTGGAGGTTCACTATCAGCCGATATACGCAATGCGCGATGGCCGCATGGTTGGTGTGGAGGCGCTTTTGCGCTGGCAGCATCCGGAGCTTGGGTTGATCGGCCCCATCGAATTAATTCGCTCGGCTGAGGAATTCAATCTTATCGAGGTGGTGGGAGACTGGGTTCTGCGCCGAGCGGTAAGAGATGCTCTCTCCTGGCCCGGCCTACGCGTGGCGGTGAACGTGTCACCTACACAGCTGCACAGCCGTCATTTTGCGGAAACCGTACGTGACTTGTTAGCCGAGACTGGCTTTTCGGCCAACCGGCTCGAATTGGAACTGACCGAAACTGCGCTTATGACCGCGTCAGAGGACGTCGCACAATCCTTGCGGGCGTTGCGCGCCATGGGCGTGGCTTGCGCGCTTGATGACTTTGGCACCGGATATTCCTCGCTCAGCCACATACGCGATCTCGCGGTGGATCGGATCAAGATAGACCGATCGTTCGTCCAAGCGGTGGGAACCATACCCGGTGCGGCGCTGGTTGAGGCGATCGTTTCCCTGGCAAGGGCAAATGGTTTGCAACTGACTGCCGAGGGGGTGGAAGATCATGCACAATGTGCATTCCTCAGTCGCGTCGGATGTCATGAGGTTCAGGGGTTCCTGCTGTCACGGCCGGTCCCAAGTTCGAAAATCGATCAAATTTGCGACATGCCACCTGAGCCCCGCGTCCTATCGCGACACCGGATAGCAAGCTAAGACTTTCTCAGTGGGCTAATCCCGGACGGAGCCGATACCGTCCCTCATCAAATTGATCGAACATCTGGGCCAGGGAAGGGTGATCCACCGGCCCTCCGTCCGCATCGCCGAGCAAATTCTGCTGGCTGACATATGCCACGTAGCTGGATTCTTCGTTTTCGGCCAACAGATGATAGTATGGCTGATCGCGCATGGGTCGAACGTCATCCGGAATCGACTGATACCATTCTTCGCTATTTGCGAAGACGGGATCAACGTCAAAAACGACGCCACGAAAATCGTGATGCCGATGTCGTACGACGTCCCCGATCGCAAATTGCGCCCGCATCTGCCGGGGAGCATCGATCACGCGTCCGGCTTGAGGAGAGAAAAAGGACGCTCTATTCATGGGTTGCGATATAGGTTTCATGTCCAAATCAAACAAGCCGCATCGCACCTCGTTCCCGACAAAGTGCATTTGGGGGTTGGCAAGCCACCGCAAGTCCGCTAACCGCGCGCTTCCTTGACCCGGTGGGCAAACCCCATTGTATCTCGATCTCTAGCGGAGAGGTGGCAGAGTGGTCGAATGCGCTGCACTCGAAATGCAGTGTACGGGAAACCGTACCGTGGGTTCGAATCCCACCCTCTCCGCCAAGAGCCCTTCCAGAACGGTCCACAAAGGACCACTGGGATGGACTTTTTCTCCCTGATTACCGACGTTTAGCTAGCCAGTTCGGCTCCGGTCGTCCGCACCCGTCCATGCCCTTCCAGCGCTCTGGAAGCACGCAAACGTGGTACGCGGCGTCCAAAAACGTGGTACTTTTTGGAGATCGCAGATGCTCACTGAAGCGAAGGTCCGCGCGGCAAGGCCGCGCCCCAAACCCTACAAGCTCACCGACACCAATCGACTGTTCCTGCTCGTGACGCCCAGCGGAGGACAACTCTGGCGGTGGGGCTACACGTTCGATGGCAAGCAAAAGGGGATGGCATTCGGCGCATATCCGCTGGTCACGCTTTCTGACGCGCGGGCAAAACGCGACGAAGCCTATACCACGCTGTGCCAGGGTCGAGATCCCACCATCGCGAAGAAGCTGCGGGTAGAGGCGGTTCTCGAGGCGGAGCGCCAGACGTTCGAGCGGGTCGCCCGCGAATGGCACGCTAATGCGAAGGCCCAGTGGGCCGCTGTCCACGCCAGCGATATTTTCCGCAGCCTCGAGCGCGACGTCTTCCCCTTGATCGGCGAATTCCCGATCGCGAGCCTTACACCGCCTCATGTCCTCGGCGTTCTTCGAGCGATCGAGCAGCGCGGCGCGATCGAGACGGCCAGGCGCGTACGCCAACGCATATCCGCCGTCTTCATCTATGCGATCGCCCAGGGCATTGCGCAGAACGATCCGGCCGAAAAGCTCGGCGCTGTCCTCAAGCCGCTGCGAAAGGGCCGCCAACCGGCGATCACCCAGATCGAGGCCCTGCGCAAGATGATCGTCGCTGCGGAAGGAGACTATGCCCGCCCCATCACCCGCCTGGCCCTGCGCCTGCTTGCACTCACTGCGGTGCGGCCGAGCGAGCTTCGCGGGGCGCTCTGGGCCGAAATGGAGGATCTCGATGGTCGCGAACCGCTGTGGCGCATCCCCGCGGCACGGATGAAAGGAGATCTTGATCGCAAGGACGAGATCGACGGCGATCACCTCGTTCCCCTCACGCCTCAGGCGGTGGGCGTGCTCAGGGCGCTTTGGCCGCTCACCGGCGGGGGCAAGTTCGTGTTCCCCAGCACCCGCCATTCCCACAAGCCCATGAGCGAGAATGCGATCGGCTATCTCCTCAACCGGGCAGGCTATCACGGTCGTCATGTCCCGCACGGTTTTCGCGCAGCCTTCTCGACGATCATGAACGAGTGGGCGGAGCGGGAAGGCAAGAGCCATGATCGCAAGGTCATCGATTTGATGCTTGCCCATGTTCCCAAGGAAAGGGTCGAGAGCGCTTACAACCGGGCAGCCTACCTTCCTCGCCGCCGGGAATTGGCCGAGGTTTGGGCCGGAGTGTTGACCGATGGCTTGCCCGATCCGGCCTCGCTGCTCGCCGGGCCCGCAAAGGAAATAGGGTTGCACTCGCGTCGGCGCATGCTGCCGATCGTCGAGGCAGATTTTCGCTTCCCAGCGCGGATGTAGTTTATTCTCCGGCGCCTAAAACGTTGCTGACTGAGCCGAGGGAGGGCAAGGATTCCTACCGACCCTTCCTTTGGCTAACCGGCCGTTTGCGACCAAAATTCGCCGTTCCGATGCGGTGGCGGGAATGTCCGCTCACGCCGGAACCGGTCTTTCGCAATTTTGATGGCTTAATCCTCATGCTTGTGGGCTGCGCCGCAGGCTTCCTTTTTTTCCGTTCAACCTGCTGAACCCAATTCCTGCATCTGGAAAGCGAGCGCCGCTGCACTCTCGCGTTACGGCGACGGCAGGTGACGCACGTACGCATTCGTCATTTTCAGCTTTAGGCCAGCGGGTTATATGACTGCTATGATTCCAGACCGGTTCGTCACAGAGTTCCCAGCGCGGTGTCTCACCCTGCTCGAGAGCTTCGAGAGCGATGCCACCCGTCAGGACCTGGTCGGCACGTTCGCCATCATGCTGGCCTCGTCGATGCTGACCGTTCCGCTCGAAAGGCTCAACGCCCGGCACCCGCTGCACGGTGCCGGCCACGACCTCGCCGCAGGCCTGAAGCGCATCGCGGGCCAGCGATGGGTCGAAGTCGGAGAATGGGCGGCGGCGTCACCGGTCCGATGGCGCTTCGCGCGCATCATGGGCGATCCGAACGAAGTCGCCGGCTGGCGGGACGAGCGCGACGTCAGGTCGATGGCGGAAGAGGCAAACACGATCGGCAGGCGTCGCGCGGTCGAGGTCCTGCGGGTGCTCCGCAACGCGCTCGCGCACGGCAGCATCGTCTACCTCAACGAAGACGGGCACGAGGTCGCAGGCGCGCGGGTCGAGTGGCTCGGCTTCCTTTCGAGATACGAGGAGACGCCGGAACAGCGCGAGGCCGGCGAGACATATCGGCTGGTCGCCGTGCGTGAGGCGGACTTCCTCGCCTTTATAAAGGCGTGGGCGACATTGATTGGCCAGCTGGGCATCGGCGACGACCTGCGGGCCGCATGACCCGACGCAAGCCGGCTCGATGCGGCGCGGAGCCACCGGGTATCAGGGGCGCCGGTCCCTCCTGAATGGCACCGCGAGCTTCTCGCCTTTGAGCTCGGCGCGCACCCGGTCCCATTCCTCTTTCAGCAGTATTTGGCCCCAGCGCACGAGCCACCGCGCCCACCGGGCTCGGTCGGCGGTCGATAGCGTCGGGTGGTCCAACCGGCGGATGACCATGGTCAGGTTGCGCGACGGCACCTCGCGGGGGTTGAGCAGCAGCGCGATCTTCGCCCGGCACTGGTTGGCATCTCGCTGGCCCTGCTGATGCGCGACGATCTGCCCCGGCGTGGCATTAGTTGGGAGCGGCCGGTAGTTCGCCAGAAGGGAATGCAGCCTGGACAGCTCGTCGCGGACGGAGTTGATCCAGTCCTGCCGCAGCCGGGCGACCGCGTGCACGCCGAGGTTGTCGGCGTTCCGCCCGGCGACCGCCGCGCTCTCGCGGGCGGCCCCCGCGCTTTCGACCGCGGCGCTCGCGCCGAGCGCAGAGGCCTTCGCGGCGTCCGCGGCGACCTGCACTGCGGACTTGCTGATCTCCGCCTGCTCTCTGGCGATCGCGGGGTTGGTGCGGGCGGTTATCCATTGGGTCGCGAGGACGCCCGCGGCGCCGACCAGCCCGGCAACGATTACTTTCAGCCAGCCCCGTTCGTCGCCGCCGCCCCGGTCCGTGTCGGTCGCGGGTGCAACCTCGGCATTCGCCGCGTTCGCCTCGCCTGCCTCCGTCGCCTTGGCCTGCGGTGGTGCGTCACCTACGAAGTTGTCGCCGGGCACGCTCCCGTTCGCAGCCACGTCGTTCTGAATCGACATATTGGTCGCGATGCCGTTGGAGACTTGGGCGGACGCTAGCGCAGGCGTTGAGGTGGCGAGCACGAGCGCGGCAAGCGCCGACAACGGGATCAACATGGCGTGTCTGCGTTGGCGGATCATTGGCTTGTTCATCGGCCACGAATGCCTTGGCGGCCTATGCCAGTCCAGTGAATCGTACGCAGGGCGCCGCCGGCTTCAAAGGTTCAGTTCGTCCTCGTGCTTGATGTAGTTGGCCCGACCCGCGCCCAGCGCCGGCGGCACCGTCACGCCAACGATGAACCATGATTGGGCGAGCTGGGCGAGGTAGGCGAAGACGCCTTCCTCATCCGAACGCCCGACGATGTATTGGAATTGATCACCGAAGTCGAAGTTACGGCGCTCACCGGTACGATATTCCGGCATCATAGTCCCGAACTGCTCGACGATTTCCGGGGCCGCGTGATCCGTGAATTGGAAGAACTCTGTTCGGATGTGATGGTCGAGCGGCAACGGCTGGCCCACTTCCTTATAGTGGAGCGCCAGCGTCAGTTTCCGCGCGAACGCGTGGACCGCATCCCGCCACCCCGGTCCTAGTGCAAGCACCGGCGCATCGGCCATGGTCTCGCCAGGCCCGGGGACCCAGCCGCTGTCCACGATGGCCTTTTCCCGCTCCGTGTCGCTCGTGAATTCGCGCGGGAGCAGGTCGGGGGTGTTGTTCCTGACGCCGCGGATCAGCTTCTCCAACACCGCCTGATCTACCCGGCTCTCGTCGTGGTCGGCGACGCGGATGAGCAACGCCATGCCTTGCTCAATCGACGAGATCTTGGCGTTGCAGGGCTCGCATGCCGGAAACACGAATCCCTCGGGCCACTGGCGCTCGACAAAGCACTCGCGCGACGGAACGTGGTCCTCAGTGGTCGCGGCCGCGGTGCCACAGTTGAAGCAGATCGGGTGCTGCTTCAGGAATTCCTGCTTGCGCTTGTTTCCACTCACTAACTCACTCCGTTTGCCTGCGTCGCAGAAATCGGCGACCCGCCTGTCTCGAACAAGGGGCGACCCCAGTCGCCCGTTTGGCAATTATGCCGATGGCGTGACGCCACCAACACTTCGGGCGCGTCGGTGGTCGGCGATCACCTCGCCTTTCTTCCTGTCGGATCTTCCATATAGTTGTTGAGCTGACTAGGCCCTTATTTCCGCTCGGCCCCTGGCGGGTGCAGGTCGATGTTTCGGCCACACTGATCGTCGGCGCCTCGCCTGAAGGACGCCCGCACGCCCCGGCCTTAACGTGCGAGAGGTCGGGCGAGCGCTGAACGCCGGCTTCTGACAAGAACTGCCGTTCGGCTGTCGCATGGGAATGGCGGAAAGGTCCCAGCTCCCGTCCGAACAATGTCAACATATCACCTAATGGAAGAAGTTATTGCGAGCCATTATCATATAATTTAGCATCGCGGCATGACCGCCCTTACGCAAACGTCTTTGGAATCCATCTACCGTGCGCATGAGCACTGGCTGCTGAACTGGCTGACCGATCGCGCCAGTTGCCGGGCGCGCGCGAGCGATTTAGTGCAGGAGACATTCTGCCGACTGGCGGCGCAAGACAAGCTGTCCTTTCATTCTCATCCGCGACGCTATCTTGCGACGGTGGCGCGCAGGCTCCTGATCGACGATGTGCGCCGACAGCGTTCCGAACGATGTTTTTTGGAAGCCTTCGCGCTGCACATGGGTGATGCAGTAGAGCCGTGTCCCAACCGGATCATCGCAGCGGTGCAGGAAATCTCCGCCCTGGCGGAACTGCTCGGCGAACTTCCCGATCGCGTTCGCCGCGCTTTTTTGATGAGCCGGATCGATGGCCTTACCTATGCCGAGATCGGCCAGGAACTTGGCGTGTCGGCGAGTATGGTGAAGCAATATGTCGCGCGAGCCTTCGCCCATTGCTACCTCGTCATGCATGACTGCCCGGACTGATCCTGCAGAACCCAACCGCGCCGTCATCGAACAGGCCGCCATGTGGCAGGCCCGGCTGGCCGACGAAGATTGCGACGCCGCCGACCGCGCCTCGTTCGACCATTGGCTGAACGAGCATCCGTCGCACTGGATCGCTTTTGACCGGATGAGCAGTATCGCCGGTCGCGTGTCAGACCGCGACGTGATCGAGCGAACCGCATTGCAAGCCATGCTTTCGCGGCGTTCGCGCCGAACCGCTTTTGTTGCAATTGTCCTTGTGGGTGGCGCTGGCCTCGCGGCATGGCTGGCTGCGCATGACCCGTCCGTGCGGGCACCTATGGCTGATGCACGCACGGCCGTGGGGGAGATACGATCAGTCACGCTGGTCACGGCCGATCAGGTCACGTTTGACAGCGATAGTGCCGCCGACGTCGATGAGGGAGAACGCTCTGTCCGGCTCTGGCGGGGCGGAGTCATGGCCAAGGTCGCGAAAGGTTCGGCCCAGCCATTCGTGATCCGCACATCCCAAGGGTTCGCTCGCGCGCTCGGCACGCAGTTCAGCGTGCGTATTGCGGCGGACGCCACCATCGTCACCGTGATAGAATCCGGCGTGGAAGCCTGTGCAAGCCAGGGTGGGCGTCGATGCCTGACACTTAGGCCGGGTCAGAGCGCGCGGCTCGATGGCAGTGGCGTGCAACGGCTCGCTGATATCGACCCAGCGACAGAGACGGCATGGAGCGATGGGCTGCTGATCGCGGACGACATGCCTCTCGCGCAGGTGATCGACCGGCTCAATCTCTACCGGCCGACGCCGATCCGTTTCGACGCGGCCGAACTCGATGGGCTGAAAGTCTCAGGGACCTTTCCGCTTACCGACGCCAATCGCGCGCTGGCGAGCATAAGAGCTGCGCTGCCCGTGGCGATCGAACGGAGTGGAGAAAGCCTCACGATCCGTCGCCGTTAAAAAAAAAGCCGTTCCGCACTGTCCCTCGCCGCGGCTGATCCGTCCGTAGGAAGAGCATCCGAACAATGGGGGATATAAATGACCGATCGTTTTCTGCGCCTGGCTGGCGCGCTGCTGTGCTGTGCAACACTTCCCGTCCTGCCTGCTAATGCTCAGGTACAGAGCGCGGCGACGCGCAGCTTCGACCTGCCGGCCGAGCCGCTGGGCCGCGCGATTGCCCGCTTTACGCGAGCATCCGGCATACTCGTGGTGGCCGATGCCAGCCTAACCCGGGGCAAGCGCAGTAGCGCCGTGCGTGGCGATCTTGCCTCTAGGGAAGCGCTCGATCAGATCCTGCGCGGAACCGGGCTTGAGGCGCAGCCGGACGGGCGCGGCGGCTATGTGCTGGTCCGAAGCGAGGTATCCGTTGCGCCAGCGCCTACGCCTGCTGCGACTGCAATAGCCGATCCCGCGCAGACAGAAATCCTCGTCTATGGCCGGCTGACACGGGAAACAACGCTCAACATCCCGCAGAGCGTCGATGTCATCACCATTCACGCGATCCAATCGAGCAACAGCGACACGGTGGGCGAGGCGCTGCGCTTTCTGCCCGGCGCATCGCGGGACGGCTCGACCCTCGACGCCTTTGGCGATACCTATCTGATCCGGGGTTTCCTCGCCAACCAGACGGTCAACGGTATCGCCGTCTCGACCATCCGGCAGCCACGCGATAGCATCGGCGTCGAACGGATCGAGGTTCTTAAAGGACCGGCTTCGGTTCTTTATGGGCAGCTTCAACCCGGCGCTGTGGTCAACGTCGTCACCAAGCAGCCACAGCGCGAATGGGCCGGCAGCGCCGGTCTCAGTTATGGACGCTACGACGATTTCAGAGGGACGGTAGACCTGACCGGGCCGCTGACCGCCGACGGCAACCTGCGTTTCCGTGTCACCGGCGCCTATGACGATGCCGACAGCTTCATCGATTATTGGCACCGCCGGCATATTTTTGTCGCGCCGGTGCTGGCGTTCAATGCCGGTGACGCGACGACGGTGACGATCGAGGGCATGTATTCACGCAACCGCCTCGAGGGCTTCTTCAACGGCCTGCCTGCGGAAGGGACGGTGCTGCCCAATCCTAACGGCCTCTTCGCGCGATCGCTGACGCTGACCGATCCCACCTTCCGCCCGTCGATCCGCGAAGACAGCGAGATCACCGCGCGCGTGGAACATGCCTTCAGCGACAGGATACGCTGGCGCACGGCGATGACATGGATGCACGAGCATCGGGACGAGGAAGGGGTGCTCGGCCTGCTGGGCTGGGCCGACACCGCCAAGCGCACGCTGTCGCGCGCCGTGCTGGCGTCGGTATCGTCAGGCGATACCTGGACCGCGCATACGGACTTGGGCCTGGGGTTCGAGATCGGCCCCTTCAGCCATGAACTGGTGATCGGAGGCGATTATACCTGGTTCGACCGCTATACGACCGGGACCACCAGCCTCGCACCCGGTCTCGATCTGTTCGCGCCCGTCTATCTGAAGGCAACACGGCCGGCGACGACGCTGGTTCCAAGCCGCAGCACGACCAACGACGAATCAACGCGCACCGCCGGCCTGTTCGCGCAAGATCGCATCGCCCTTACCGACCAGATCAAGCTCATCGCGGGCGTGCGCTGGTCCGACTATCGCCAGACCGTCGTCAGCACGCGCGGCGGCGCGGCGCTCACCCGCGATCAGCAGCAGACGGCGTGGACGACGCAGTTCGGCCTACTCTATCAGCCGACGCCAGAGATCTCGCTGTTTGCCAACCGCACGACGTCTTTCCTCCCCGTGCAGGGCATCACCTCTGCTGGCGCGGCGCTCAAGCCCGAGACCGGCACCCAATATGAAGTGGGCGCGAAGGCTGTCCTGCTGAACGGCGCGCTTTCGCTCAACGGCTCACTGTTCCACCTGGAGCGTGGCGACGTGGCGGTGGCAGACCGGGTGACACCTGGCTTCCTGATCGCGATCGGTGAGCAGGTCGCCAAGGGCTTCGAACTGTCGGCGACGGGGCGCCCGGTCGTTGGCCTGACCCTCTATGCTGGCTATGCGTACATGGACGCAAAGACGACCGAGGACAGCAATCCTGCCATAGTTGGCCAGCGCATTCGTAACACCCCCGAACATAGCCTGGTCCTGCGCGGCGACTATGAGGTCAAGTCTGGCGCACTGGCCGGCTTGTCTCTCGGCGGCTCCGCGACCTACACCGGCAAGCGGCCCGCCGATATCGCCAACAGCTTCTCGCTGCCCAGCTACTGGCGACTGGATGCCAATATAGCCTATGCCCTTACCGACCATGTCGAAGTGGGTGCGAGTGTCGAGAATCTGGCTGACGAACGCTACTACAGCAACGCCTACAGCCTGTTCGAGGTTTGGCCCGGCGCGCCGCGGACGTGGCGCGTCAACCTCACGACCCGGTTCTGAACGGGCATCTCCCGTTCTCATGCGTATCCGTGCTTTCTGGGTGATCGCGCATCGGTGGGCAGGGCTAACGATCGCCCTGTTCCTGATGGTCGCGGGCCTGACCGGCAGCCTGCTCGCGTTCAACGATGAACTGGAGAGTTGGTCGGCCCCGCAACTGCACCGGGTGACGCCGCCGCATCCCGGTGCGATCACGCTTAATCCCCAGGCGCTGCGTGACAAGGTATTGGCCCTCCATCCCGGCGGCGTAATCGACTATCTGCCGCTCCGATTGACGCAGGGGCGGAGCGTCATCCTGCGCGTCGACCGCATCGATCATCAAACCGGGACCCTCGTGCCCTGGTCGAGCCGCTGGGATGAACTCTTCGTTGACCCCTATAGCGGGCGAACGATGGGGCATCGCCGTTGGGGCGATATCAGCGAAGGCATGGTCAACCTCATGCCCTTCATATACCGGCTCCATCAATCGCTCGCACTCGGGCGATGGGGCCTGATGGCGCTCGGGATCGCGGCATTGATCTGGACGCTCGACTGTTTTGTCGGCTTTTATCTAACCCTGCCCGTGCGCCAGCGTCAGGTCACACGGGGTTCAGCTTGGTGGTCACGCTGGAAACCAGCCTGGCGGGTACGTTGGTATGCAAGCGGTCACAAGCTGACATTCGATCTGCACCGTGCCGGTGGCTTGTGGCTGTGGCCACTGCTACTGGTGTTTGCGTGGTCGGGCGTGTCGTTCAATTTACCAACGGTCCATGATCCGGTCATGCGGCTGTTCGGCTATGAACGCTTGCAGGATGATATCGTGCCACCTTCCGCGCCGCGTTACCGGTCCGCTCTCGATTTTCGGGCCGCCGAGGCGGTGGGACGCCGTCTTGCGCAACAGGAAACGTCACGATCCGATATTATGCTCGACCCATCGCGGGAAAGCGGACTGCTCCACCGACCAGACGCCGGCATCTACGCTTACATCTACAGTTCCTCGGCAGACATGCGGCGCGAAGGTGGCCGGTCGCTGATTATCTTCGACAGCAGCACGGGCAAACTCATCAAGGCGGTGATACCGCAGGGTCAGAACGGCGCAAACACGATCACAGAGTGGTTGACCGCCATGCACATGGCAAGTGTCTGGGGCCTGCCGTGGCGCATTGCGACAACCGTGATTGGAATGCTGGTGACGATGCTCTCAGTAACGGGCGTCCTCCTGTGGATCCGAAAACGCTCCGCTCGGATTGGCATTAAGACCAAAAGAGCAAGCTCAAATTATCCATAATCGCTGACAAGCTGCCGTCTAACAATCGCTGATTTTCTGACCGGCCAATGGCGGGTTTCAGACGAACTCGCCATTTGGGCCATTCGCTGGGAACGACAGGATTGTCCCAACCGCTGTGAGTTCGGCCCCTCGCCGGAGCGAGGAGCCGACGGGTCAAATCTCAGTGTTCTCGGCAAGGGCAAGTGCGTCTTCCACATCGATCCCGAGATAGCGGACCGTGTTTTCGATTTTGCTGTGGCCAAGCCGGATTTGGACGGCACGAAGGTTGCCGGTTGCCCTGTAGATGATCGATGCCTTCGTTCGGCGGAGTGAGTGCGTGCCATACTCACTTCGCATCAGGCCGACGGTTCGCAGGCGATCCCGTCGTTGTCGCCGTCGAGCATCGGGTTGTACCTTGGACTGCCCCTATGGACCGGGGCGGCGCCCGCCGCGCGTGCCTCGGCGCAGCTGCGCCACATGCCGGGGGAGGGCGCACGCGTGGCCGGACTGCTTTGCCAGATCGTCCGCGGCGGAGAGGTTCTCGCATCTGCGCCAGTTCGGGGATGCGCGGCGCGGATTTCGGCAGGCGTAATGAATTCTGAGGCCCAGATACCTGCCTTGGCTGTCTTGCTGGCGGCCTGGCGCTGACCATAGCTTGTCGGCGCGCCGAGAAGTACGATCGCAAAGCCGCAGCTCACCATTTTGGCGGCGATGTCCCCACCGTTCGAGCGGCAGGTCGCGACGGTGCGCCCGTAGACGTCACGGTCACGCGTTTCGCAGGTCAACTGACGGGTATCGACCATCGCGCGCATCGCCGCGGCCGCATCGCCGCCGCAACTCCAGTTGGTGAAGCCGATCCTGCAGGTCTGGCGATATTCTGGGGCATTGATGCCGAACAGCCGCACTTCGCGCGTACCGACGTGGAGCGAGTCGCCATCGATAGCGCGCGCGCTTCCGCCGAATTCCTGAGCTTGCGCCATCGCGGATCTACCTGTCAGCACCACGAGCGCGAAGATTGCGAGCCGGATCTTTCGATGCCTCAAAATAAAGTCGGCGAGGGCGGGGTGGGCGCGGCGGCGGGTTGGCGCGGCTTCGCCCATGGCTCGGTCGTTGCGTCTGCATCCAGCGGTCCGTCCCAAATACGGCACAGGGCAAAAGCCTGCTCGGGCGTCCCGTGAAGCCAGGCCTCCCAGTCCTTGCTGCGCAGGATCGTCGGCATGCGGTCGTGAACCTCGGCCATGAAATCGCAATTGTCGACCATGACCATCGAGTAGGCATCGCCCCACTCGCTTGTCGGCCGCCAGATCCCCGCCACCGCGAAAGGTTCGTCACCGGGCACTGCATACCATGTGCGCGTCATGCGGCCTTCCTCGCCTTGCGCCTCCGCCCAGGCGCTGACCGGGATGAGGCATCGCCGGTTGACGAAACTGTCGCGCCAGAACGGCGTCGCCAGCTTGTCCTCGCGGGCGTTGTTAACCATACGTGGCTTGATCGGAAGGCCGGTGCGTTTGCTCTTCATCGCTCGCGGAAACCCCCAGGTCATCGCGCGTACGTCTCCAGCGGCGACGACGAGACCTGGGTAGCCTGGATAGACTTCCTCGGCGACATTGGGTGCCGGCCCGACCTGCGCTGCGAACAGCCCGGCGATGGCGCTGGTCGGCGTGGTCAGGCGGTACAGGTTGCAGATGGCCGTCGTCCTCTCGCCGAGCAGAGTAGCCGCCTGTCCCGGCTTGGCAACTGCGGCTGCCTGTATCCCATTGCCAAGCCGGGATCACGCATCGGAACATGTGCCGCGAACATGAGGGGCGGGATGGACTGGGTTGTATCCGATTGTCGTGTCGATGCAGGATTCGCGGCGAACCCAACTGTTGCCAGGACGTTCATCCGATCATGAAGACGATTAAATTTTCGGACGGAACGACGGTGCCCGCGCTTGGCCAGGGTACATGGATGATGGGCGAAGCTTCCGGCCGCCGGGCCGACGAGATAGCCGCATTGCAGGCCGGGCTCGATCTTGGCCTGACGCTGATCGATACCGCCGAGATGTATGCCGACGGCGAAGCCGAGCGCGTGGTCGGCGAAGCCATTGCGGGGCGCCGGGACGAGGTGTTCCTGGTCAGCAAGGCCTATCCGCAGAATGCATCGCGAGCGCGCCTGCGCCAGGCCTGCGAAGCAAGCTGCGAACGCCTGGGGACCGATCGGCTCGACCTCTACCTGCTCCATTGGCGCGGCGGCGTGCCGTTGGCGGAAACGGTCGAGGCGATGGAAGCTCTCGTGGCAGCGGGGCTGATTGCGCGCTGGGGTGTGAGCAACCTCGACACCGCGGACATGGGAGAACTGGAGGCGGCCGGGGGCCTGGCCTGCATGACAAACCAGATACTCTACAATCTGACCCGGCGTGGCCCCGAGTTCGAGTTGATCCCATGGCTCGAGCAGCGCTCCATCCCGGTCATGGCTTACAGTCCGGTCGAACAGGGTCGCCTGCTCGGACACCGGGCACTGACGCAGATCGCCATGAAACATGACGTGTCACCAGCGCAGGTCGCTCTGGCCTGGCTGCTTCGGCGGCCTGGGGTGCTGGCAATACCGAAGGCAGCTTCGCTCGCCCACGTTCGCGACAATCACGCTGCGATGGACCTCGAACTCACTGAAGACGATGTTGCGCTGCTGGAGCACAGCTTCCCAAAGCCGGCCAGGCGGCGCCCGCTCGAGATGCTTTGAGCGAACTTGACGCCGCCTAGCGCTTCGCGGCGCCGCCTGCCGCTGGGGCACTGTCGAAGATCCAATTGAGATAAGCCGCGATCCTCACGCCGGCCCGCTTAAGGCGATCGTCGACTTCGGTCCGATGCTGATGGGCGTAGTCCCACGAGAGTGCCGGATCGGTCGGATAGATCGTCTTGCGCAGCGCTATGCTCTCATGGATCCACACCGCGGGATCGCGCTCGGTCCAGGCGATCACCTCCTGGGGGGTGATCGAACGGGACAGCCAGTTCGCGTACTCGGAGTACGAAAGCGATCGCTGCTCGACCAAGGCTGAATCCCACACCGAATGCAGGTTGGTCGGCTTGCCGAACCACGTGACGGCGACAGTGTTGCCCCCACGGTCGTCGCCGGCACCGTCGTGAAGCGGCTGGTGCAGGTCGCCGATGATGTGGACGATGAAACGCAGCGCGAGGCGCTTGTCACTGATCGAAGCATGCGAATTGCGCAGGGTCGCAGTGAAACGCGTGAGCGCCGTCACCGCGTCGCCCACTGCTGGAGCATCGGAAGGTTTGTAATCGTCGCCCTTCACGGTGACGTAATGCCAGGGGCTCGCCTGCTTCTGCCAGAAGGCGTCGGGATCGGACTTCATGTCGTCGGGCCAGGTCGCGCCCCTCGATCTTGAGGCCGCTCTTCCCCTCATCCGCATAGGTCCGTACGATGTCGATCCCGCGGGTTGCGGCATAGTGCCGGATCGCATCGGCCTGATTTTCGGTCGAGTATTTCTGATGGTCGGTCGACATGCGGACATATTCCGCGGCCCGCACCCGGTGTCCTGGGGAAGACGGGTGATCTTCATCGAAGGCCGTGTTAATCGACAAGCCTCACCTTTTCTTCGTTGGCATCATGCGATGCCTGTCACGGCGCTGGAAATGATTGGTCGCGGTTTCGCACCCGGTCTCAGCCGTACTTCGAGCCGCTCTCAGTCTACCGATTGAGGATACGGAAGATGTTGCCGAAAAGGGGCAGGAGGTTACCGGCCTGGACCAGCGTCCTTGCAGATCATGAAAGCTATGCTCGCACGATGGCCGAGCTGCTGAAAAAGGAGCATGGCAACAGCCATCAGGCGGTCAAGATGCTGATACGCCAGACCCATGCGAGCGAACGCGCCGTCAAACACTGGTTGTCGGGTCAACATGGCCTCGATACCGTGTTGTTCCTGCGCCTCATGGTGTCCTCGCCCGTCATCCGGGCCTTCGTTCTAGGTCTCATCGAGCGCCCTGCCGCGACTGGGGTGGGCAGTTTTGTCGGTCGCTATTCCCTCGCGGCTGCACGCGCCGCCTATGTCACGGGCGAGAATGCGGCGGGCTTGCCGCCAAGCGGACGTCCGCTCGATGACCTTGGAAGCGACCCTAATCGTGACCCATTGGATGACCCTGATCCGGTCGAGCTCAACGAGCGGCAGCACTGGTTCTTGTGCCGAGTCGCCCAAGGATATCGCTGCGCGGCGAGCGAAATCATGGACGTATGGGCGGTCAGCCCCAAGACCGCACGGCGCGACATTGCGAGGCTCAAGGCTGCTGGGCTGTTGGCCTATGTCGGATCACGCCGCAAAGGGCGGTATCGTTGCATTTCGTGAGGTCTTGGCCAATCCGTCGTGACCGGCTCTACCGTCCCAACGGCTTGGCGGGGGCGAGCGTACGCCCTCGTCTTGAATCGGCTATCACTAATTTACGTGAGGATAACGTAAAGAACTGCCCGCGAGGATGGGCTGGTTAAGGACAATCAGTCGTGCCGAGCGCCCATGACCTATTATGTATCTCAGAGGCAGATTGGGGCAGCTGTTCTGACACTCACTGAATTCGCCGGGCTCATTCGGATGAACCTCGATGCACAATGTCCGCGGCACCTCCGGAAAAATCGGAGGCGCCGCGCAGATCGTTTCCTGACTCTGATAGCTCTACTACATCGTAATCTTAGCGCCCGCATACATATAGCGACCAACAAAGCTGATAGGATAGTTGGCTGAGGCGATCGAGGGCTCCTGGTCAAACAGGTTGTTCACGCCCATGTAAAAGCGGAAGCGCGTGTCCACGTCATATGCCACGTACAGATCATGCTGCCACTTCTCCTTAAACTTCAGATATTCTGGCGCGGCGATATCCGGATTGCCGGCTAGTTCCTCGCGCGTGTAGCGGTCAGTCTTGCTGAACCAGCTGATGCCATAGTTGACCGTCAGTTTGTCGAGCTTCCATGTGATGTCGCCAGTCGCGTTCCACTTGGGATAATAGGCTTCGTTGCGATCAATATTGACGGTCGCGCCGGGCGTCGGGATAAATTCCAGGCGGTGAAGATAGCCGCCCACCAGCCCGATGGCGAAGCTGCCGAGCCGCGCTGTGTCGAAACCGTAATTCAGCTTGAAGTCAGCACCTGCGGTCCGAAAGTTCGCGACGTTCTGAGGTTGCACGAAGTAGCTGCTGATATAGCCCGTGCCGGGCGTGCGGGTGATGTTCTGGCAATAGACATTGTCGAGGGTAGGCTGATCAACGCACAGCTGCGCCAATTCCTCTGCGGTGGGTGTATTGACCGCGTTCTTCAGCTTGATGTCATACCAATCGAATGAAGCTGTCAGACCCGGAATGAAGCTGGGGCGAAAAACCACGCCTGCGGTCCAGGTCCGTGCCGTTTCTTCACTTAAGTTGCGGTTGCCGCCGGAAAAGCCCGGCAAACTGACGGTGGCGGTCGGATCATTCTCGGGATTGAACGCGGCGATTTGCGCCGGGCTCAGGCCTGCTGCCTGCAGCGCTGCCTGGCAGTTGGCGGCGCGATATTGAGTGCCATTGGGCAGGGCCACCGGGTCGCAAGGGTCGGTGATGAATGAGAAGCCCCCGTTGCGCGGGGCGAACAGCTCCGTAATGTTGGGCGCTCGCACCGCTTCGGAATAAGTGGCGCGCAGCGTGATGTCGGCGATCGGCGCATAGGTGCCGTCCACCTTCCATGTCGTTGTTTTGCCAACCGTTGAATAGTCGGACAGCCGGAGCGCTGCGCCGAAGCTCAAATTATACGCGAAAGGTGCATCTTTGAGGACAGGCACCGACAGTTCGCCGAAGACTTCCTTGACGTCGAAGCTGCCGCTTTCGGGCAGTTGCAGCGAAAAGTCCTGAAGAGCCCCTTGCTGCAACAGCTGATCAGGAACGAAGCTGCTTTTTTCTTTGCGATACTCTCCGCCCAGAGCGAAGCCGATCGGACCGCCAGGCAATTCGAAAAACTGACCAAAGTCTCCAGAAATGGAGCCGGATGCAACATGTTGTTGCACTCTGGCGCGATTGAGTATGTCGGCATTGACCCAATCAAGCGCCGCTTGGTCCCGCACTCCGTTGCCGAGTAAGTTAAGCGGACGGCAACCGCTGTTTGCGCCGGGCGTGAAGCTGGTTGCCGGCGCGTCATAATTGTCAGGATTGATGTTCGCCGTGGGATCCAGCGTAGAGCGGCAGACGATGGCGCCCGAAGCTGGATCACGCACTGCATCAATCGCTGCCCAGTAACGATCGCCAATGCGATAATCGGTCAGCAGCACCTTCGACTTGGTTTGACCGAAGGTATAGGACAATTCATAGGTGGCGTGCTCTGAAATACGTCCCTCGAAGCCGCCGACGAAGCGCATTGTTTCACGATCATTGCGCTCACCGCGTACACCAAGGTCGTAATTGTCCCGCGAGATGAACGCGCCCTGGGTCGTGTCGGCCAACCCTGTGAAACGGTCCTGCAGATAAGGGTTGTGGGGTGACAGGTAGGTGAAGAAGTCGAACGAGGGCTGAGCCAGCGTAAAAGTGCGGTTCTTCACGTATTTGGCTTCGAGGAAGATCTTGAACGCGTCACTGAAGTCATAATGCGATAACAGGTTGAAATTGTGGACGCGATTATAGGCTTGAAGGTCGCCTTGATACCCGGCCAGCGGCGTACTGTCTCCGCCTTGCGTCAACCCACCCGAGGATGGCAGTAGTCGCCCGCGATCATAGACCTTGCCCGAACCGGTGAAATCAGGAATGCCATCTAAATTCAGGTCGACAGCGCCATCGGGAGAACTGTCTGCGTAACGCAGATTGTTCGTCGGTACTCGGTCGGGCCGGTTTGGATCGTCTGGAATGTCATTGGGATCGCGCACAATTCCGTATGTACCGAGCGGATTGCCGGTGCGGTATCGGCTCGAACTGCTCACCCTGTCCTGATCGCGATATTCGTAGGACAAAGCAATGTTGCCGCGCCCGTCGCTGAAATTCTTGCCATAAGTTAGGGAGCCGTAGCGCTGGCCGGCATCGCCCCGGCTTGAAATGCCAACCTGCCCACTAGCTTTGAACCCATCAAAATCGCGCAAGAGGCGGAAGTTGACGACGCCTGACACACCGTCAGCGCCGTAGATGGCCGATGCGCCACCGGTCAGCACGTCAACGCCCTCGATTAGGTCATTTGGGATTGTGTTGATGTCGACAGCAGCCGAACCAGCAAGGCTCGATACGTGGCGGCGCCCGTTGACCAGAACCAATGTGCGGTTCTCACCCAAGCCGCGCAGGTTCAAAAGTTGCACCCCAACCGCGCCGAAATCAGAATTGGATCCTGACGTCTGCGCACCGCTGAACGAGGCTATAAGCGCAGGATTTTGACGCAACGTATCGACGATCTGGACATTACCCGCCTGCTCGAGATTTTCCGATGTCACGGTTACGACGGGATTAGGAACATTGTAGTCGCTGCGTTGGATCCGGCTACCGGTAACCACGATGGTCTCGCCTTGATCTGGGGTTTCAGCTTCCTGCGCGAGTGCAGAGGTTACCAACAGCGGGCTGAGACAGCTTGCCGAGAGTAGTTGGCGCATCATGACGGAAGTCCGTTGCATACAATGTCCCCTGTGTGACCTTTCGATGTCACCGGTAACAAACGCCAGATCACCTGCCCTGATCAACCCTGACCGGAGCGACGGTCAAATTTTTCTAGCTTTTCCGTGAAGATGTAACTTTGCTACAACAATCGAAAGGTATGCGAGCAAGCGCCAGACGATCGGCGCGGACAACCCAGTGACAGTGCAAAAAGGGTGGGGTTGTGGATCAACCACAAGCTCGAATGTGACAACTTCGTGATCTGTAGTCTGGTGATAGATCCATTCATAGGTATGTGACTCGCCTAGCCTGAGGGCATCTTCATCCGTTTACGATCTTGTAGTAGGTTAAGCCCTGTCCCAGCCGTCTCTCGGCCGCAAACTTAGCGATTTAAATGCACGCCAGTATTCGGCAACAACTGTCCTAACTGCGGCACGTCTGCTTATAACGATAAGAAAATTGATGCCTGAGCGTCCAAAATGGATCGCGAGTTGTTACTGAACCCCTAGCCTTAGCACGGATTTCGCCCTGATTTCGGACGTTCACACTGCAAATCGTCTTTGCTGAAAGTGTCCATCCGATCATTTGAACGTTTCCTTTCCGCCTCATTTTGGAGGTGTTAGACACCCGCCACACATTTCGTTGGAACACTACGCTCGCGATCGGCTGCCAATAAATGATCAGGTCGATACGCGACCTGGTCTGCACCTGCAGCGTAAGCCTAGTACCGTCATCGCTCACAGGCGGGGTTTACACCACAGCCTTATGATCGTGCTTACTTCAATACGCCGCGTTGAGGATTTGCAACCTTGCCCTACGATGAACGATTTACCCGATTACTGTGATGGGCGAATGCTGATGGAGCGCCAGGTCCACAAGGCGCAGAGCTGTCACGACAATAGGAGAGATGTCATGAAGCGTTCCAACGCCATTATGCTAGCTACCGCCGCATCGATCGCATCCATGACATCGGTGCAGGCCCAGACGGCCACGCAAGTCGAAGATCGCATGACCACTGTCGCTGCCCCCATGGCTGCTGCCAAGCCGCAGGCCGCACAGGCTGGCGTAGAGGGCACTGTCGATGCGCGGTCCGGCTCACCCGGCGGGGCTGCTCCGCAGATGACGCGCGACAATGGTGCCCCGATCGGTTCCAACCGCAACTCGCTGACCGCCGGAGACACCGGACCGGTGCTGCTCGAGGACACCACGCTGATCGAAAAGCTGGCTCGCTTCGACCGCGAACGTGTGCCCGAGCGCGTCGTCCACGCGCGAGGCACCGGCGCGCTGGGCGTTTTCCGGGCGACTGCGGACCTTTCCAGCGTCACGAGCGCCTCGCTCTTCCTGGCCGGCAAGGAGACGCCGGTGTTCGTACGCTTCTCGACCGTGATCCATCCCTCGGGCTCGCCCGAAGGCATGCGCGACCCGCACGGCTTCGCGGTGAAGTTTTATACTGACCAGGGCAACTGGGATCTGGTGGGCAACAACCTGCCGATTTTCTTCATCCGCGATGCGATCCAGTTCCCCGACATGATCCATTCGCTCAAGCCGTCTCCAGTGACCAACAAGCAGGATCCCAACCGCTTTTTCGAGTTCTTCTCAGGCACGCCTGAAGCCACAAACATGCTGGTCCACGTCTATTCCAACCTAGGTACCCCCGCTTCGTACCGAACGATGGACGGCAACGGAGTGCATGCCTTCAAGCTGGTCGACAAGGAGGGCAAGGTCACCTTCGCCAAATTCCGCTGGATCAGCCGCCAAGGCGTCAAAAGCCTGAACGGAGATGCCGCCGCCAAGGCACCGCCGAATTACCTGACCGACGATTTGTACGGCACTATCGCGGCAGGCGATTATCCGACCTGGGATCTCATGGTGCAGACGATGACTGCCGAGGAACTGGGCAAGCTCACCTTCAACCCCTTCGATGATACCAAGGAATGGCTGGACGTGCCCTTCCGCAAGATCGGTGAAATGATGCTCAACCAAGTGCCTGAAAACTTCTTCCGCTGGACCGAGCAGTCCGCATTCGCGCCAGCCAACCTCGTGCCTGGGATCGAACCCTCGCCCGATCGCATGCTCCAGGGACGTCTGTTTTCCTATTCGGATACCCAGCGCTACCGGGTCGGGGCGAACGTAATGGATATGCCCGTCAACCGCCCGCACGTTCCGGTCGTGAACAATTACCAGGACGGTCAGCTCGACACGGCCACCGGCAAGGTCGACGTGAACTATTTCCCGTCCGTGATGCAGGGCAAAACGGTGGATCCGGCCTTCGCGCCGACGCCATACAAGATCGACGCGATCGTCCAGACCGTGCCGGTCTCGAAGACCGAGCCATTTGATCAGGCCGGCAACTTCTATCGCTCGCTTAAGCCAGCGGACAAGGCGGACCTGGTCAAGAACCTCGCCGGCGACCTTGGCGTAGTCACTTCGGCCCGCACCAAGGTAATCATGGTCAGCTATTTCGCGCAGGCCGACAAGGACCTTGGCACGCGCATAGCCAAGGCCATCAGCGTTCCAATGGGCGAGGTCAACCGGGCCGTGACCGAATACCAGGCCGCCGTTGATGCGCGCTACGCGGGACAGCAGTGATGCTGGCCTTTTTCCTCGCATCCGTGCTGGCCGCCACCCCAGCACAAGCTGCCGCCCTGCCGCCGCCAGAGCGGCGGCAGGAGTTGCTTTTTGAGGCGGCGAAGCTGGGCCGGACGGACCTAATCCCTCTGCTAGTAGAGAACGGCGCAGACGTGAACGCTTACGAAGCCAGGGGCTTCACACCGCTGATCTTGGCAGCGTATAATGGGCAGGCCGATGCGGTAGAAGCCCTGCTCAAGGCAGGGGCGGACCCATGCAAAGCCGATCTTATCCAGGGGAACACCGCGCAGATGGGCGTGGCTTTCAAAGGCAATGATCGGATCGCCGCTCGCCTGCTCCAGGAGAAGTGCAACGTCAATGCACGTAACAAGGCGGGCCAGACCGCGCTGATGATGGCGTCTTTGTTCGGCCGCACGGCGCAAATTGCAATGCTGCTAAAAGGGGGCGCGGATCCCGCTATTCTCGACATGGCCGGCCGATCGGCTGCGCTAGTGGCAGAAGCCCAAGGCAATAATGCAGCATTGACGCAGCTGAAGGAGTCTCGCTCGCAATAGTCCATCACCCTTCGGCCATTTTTCGATGGCATAGGAAATCGTTCAAACATAAACGCAAGAACCGCCCTGATATTGGAGGTCCCGAGCCAAAATGGGCGCCCCATTCAGGCCCTTCGTTCATTGCCTTAAAGTAGAACAATTCTGCCATTCAGTCTGCTGTGGGGAACGGCGGCTTCGATCAGAAGCAGTCATCTCGATCGAAGCCAACAGCATTTATTATGCGCAAGCATGATGGAAAGCTGTTGGCCGTCAAGAACACTTACAGTTTCATTGCCGCGTTGCTGCCATCAGCCCACTGGGCGGGCTACGTTACGAAACTCGCCATGTCGCTGGCGAGAAACAGCTGCCTGCGCAACATCCAAAGGTAAAGCCATTAGGTCCATAGCATCGAGATCGGCAGTCCTCACCCCGGGCAGCATATCCGGCAATCTCGAAGCCATGCTGCCGAAATCGGGGTGCACGTGCGGAAACCCCGCAGCGAAGTCGATCGCCCACGGCGCGCGAATGCCATTTTTCCAGCACCCCATACTTCAGGTTTGCCGCACCTCATAAAAACTTCAATTGCTTACAATTGCCTACTTCCTTAGTAGACTTTTGCGATGTCCGCATGGCTGGACATCTTGCAGCCGAGGCGACCACGTCAGGGCGTTCACCATCAAAATTGTCAGACGGCGCGGTGATAGCGCCTGGCAAAGGGGGATACCTATGTTCCGTAGATTCGCGCTGCGTCGGGCGCTGCCTGGTGTTTCGCTTGCAGTGCTAGCGATGAGCTATGCGAATAGTGCACAGGCACAATCCCCGCTGCCGGATGGCGTCGCTGAGGCAAGCGACGCAGGGGCCGGAGAGATTCTCGTCACGGCGCGTCGCCGCGATGAAGCGGCGCAGGACGTGCCAATTTCGCTCAGCGTCATTGGCGCGGCGGATATTCGCAGTTCGGGCACCTCTACCTTCAACCAGATCCAACAACTGGTGCCCGCGCTCCAGATCACCACCACCAACGCGCGCAATTCCAATGTCACGATCCGGGGGCTCGGCGCAAATGCCACGATCGCGATCGATGGTCTGGAATATGGCGTCGGCTTCTATGTGGACGGCGTCTATTATGGTCGGCCCGGTCAGTCTCAGGTCGATCTCATCGACCTGCAGCAGATCGAGGTGCTGAACGGTCCGCAAGGAACCCTGTTCGGCAAGAACACGACCGCCGGCGCGATCAACATCACGACCCGCGCACCGAGCTTCGATCCTGAACTGGTGGTCGAAGGCAGCGTTGGCAATTTCGACCAGCGCCAGCTTCGCGCGTCGGGATCGGCTCCGATCATCGCGGACAGGCTGGCCGTCCGCCTGACCGCCGCCTACACGGATCGCAAGGGTTTCCTGACCAACGTCTTCAACGGCAGGGACGCGCAGAACTACGAGAACCTCACCCTTCGCGGACAAATTCTGGCAAAGCCTATCGATGACGTCACAGTCCGCATCATCGGGGACTATTCGCGGCAGAAGCAATATTTCATGCTGTCGATCAATGACGAATATTTCACGACGCTGGCCAACGGCGAGCGCATCGCCAACAACATATTCGATCGTTCGGCGCGTCTGGGCTATACCCCGCTGGCGGCGGGAGCCTTCGACCGCCGGGGCGACGCCGATGCGCAGATCCAGGCGAATATGAAGAGTTACGGCGTATCCGGGCAGGTCGATTGGGATTTGGGGTCGGCTACACTAACCTCGATCACGGCCTATCGCTGGTGGGACTGGGATCCCCGGAACGATACCGACGGCACCTCGCTGCCGATCATGACCAAGCAGCACACGTCCAATCGCCAGCGCCAGTTCAGCCAGGAGATGCGCATCGCTTCCAACGGGCAAAATACGGTCGATTATGTCGCGGGTCTTTATTATTTCTGGCAAGTCGTACGCGGATATGGCTCGGCGGCCTTCGGGCGCGATTATGCCGCATGGAACTATAATCCAGCGACGACACCACCGGCGACGCTCGCGATCAACCGGTACGCGGTCGAGAATTTCGAATCGTCCAACTATTCTGATCCGACCACAAAAAGCTACGCTGCCTTTGGTCAGATCGACTGGCACATCGCGCCTTCGCTGACCCTGACTGGAGGTTTGCGCTACACGCATGAGAAGAAGGAAGGCAGCTTCAGCCAGTTCTGGGTCGGCGGCAATGACCTGTCCATCCTGTCCCCCGCCGATCGGGCGATCGCGACGGCGGCCCGCGCCTCCCAGCGTGAACTGGCCTTCGACGCCCGCGACAGTTCCAATGCCATATCGGGACTGGTGACGCTCAGCTACAAACCCGCCGACGACGTGCTGGTTTACGGCACCTACTCTCGGGGCAGCAAGTCCGGCGGGCTCAACCTAAGTCCCGGTGGCGCATCCCGCCCGGTGATCGCGCCGGAGAAGGTCGGCAATTTCGAAATAGGGTTGAAGTCGCAATGGCTCGACCACCGGCTGACCTTCAATGCCGCTGCCTATCTGACGGAAGTGCGCGACTACCAGACGAACATCAATGAGCAGACCGGCCCGACGACCTCGATCCAGTATATCGCCAATGTTCCCAAGGTGCGCTCGAAAGGTTTCGAGACGACGTTGAATTTCGCGCCTGTAGAAGGCCTGCGGCTGGGTGCTTCGGCGGCCTACACCGACGCGCGCTATGTCAGTTACAAGAATGCCGCGCAGGCACCCGAGCGCGCCTATCTCGGCCCGATCCAGGATTTGTCGGGCACGTCGTTTCCGCTGGTGCCCAAATTTACCTATACGTTGAATGTCGATGCATCCCGACCCCTTAGCGACGGCGTCTCGGTCTACACCCGTATCAATTATCTCCATCGCTCGTCGACCAATGCGACCGCGACGCTGAGTTCCTATGGCGTCATACCCGCCTATGGCGTGCTCAACGCCCGTGTCGGCCTCAGCTTTCTTGAGGGGCGCTATGACCTGTCCGTATGGGCACGCAACCTGGCGCAAAAGGACTTCTTCGTGACGAAGGTGGTTCAGCCAATCGGCGTAGTCACGGGCCTGCCAGGCGAACCGCGCACCCTGGGCGCCACATTGCGGGCAAATTTTTGACCGCAGCAGCAAAGCAGAGGACGATATGAGAAATATCATCAGCCGTCTGGCCGCAACAGTCGCCCTGGCAGCCATGACGATGGGAACCGGCGGCGCGCGGGAATCGACAGCGAAGAGCCGGCCCAATTTCCTCATCATCGTCGCCGACGATCTGGGTTATTCGGATCTGGGCGCGTTCGGTGGCGAGATCGAGACGCCCAATCTGGATAAGCTGGCGCAGTCCGGCTTGCGTCTGACCGGCTTCCACACCGCACCCGCCTGCTCGCCGACGCGGGCCATGCTGCTGACGGGCAGCGACAGTCACCGGGTCGGGCTGGGCGCCATGGCCGAAGTGATGGCGCCCAATCAAACAGGCCATCCTGGCTACGAAGGCTATCTGCGCGCCGACGCGCCGACGCTGGCGGAGCGACTGGGCGCGGCGGGCTATCGCACGCTTTACTCCGGCAAGTGGCACTTGGGCGTCGAACCCGACCAGGACCCGCACGCCCGTGGCTTCCAGCTCAGCTTTTCGCTGGCGCAGGGCGGCCACAATCATTTTGGCGGGGGCATGGGTTCGAACCCGAAATATGCCCCGACCTATCGCGAAAACGGCGTGCCCGTCACCATACCGGCCAACTTCTATTCGTCCGACTATTTCGGGCAGAAGCTGGTCGAGCAAATCAAGAGCACGCGTTCCGGTTCGGACGGCAAGAAGCCGTTCTTCGCCTATCTCGCCTTTACCGCGCCGCATTACCCCTTGCAGGCTCCACCCGAAACCATCGCCAAATATAAAGGGCGCTATGATGCGGGCTATGAGGTGCTGCGGGCCACGCGACTGAAGCGGCAGCGGGAACTCGGCCTGATCGATGCATCGGTGCAGCCGCACCCGTTGGTGGACGCCCAACCCTGGGAGACGCTGTCGCCGCGCGACAAGCAGATCGAGGCACGCAAGATGGAAGTCTATGCGGCCATGGTGGATCGGCTCGACACTGCCGTCGGCCAAGTGGTCGGTGCGCTGAAGGAAACGGGCGAACTGGACAACACCATCATCCTCTTCCTGTCCGACAATGGTGCCGAAGGCATGGAAGCCAGCCGATCGGGGCTGAAAATGCTGCGCGACATGGTCCCGCCCGTCAAGGCGCCCGAAGACATCGGCAACGCGGCATCCTACGCCACCTATGGCGAAGGCTGGGCGCAGGCGGCGACCGCGCCATCCTATCGCTTCAAGCTCTATGCCACGGAAGGTGGCACCCGTTCCGTAGCCTTCCTCACCGGGCCTGCGGTGCCAAAAGGGCAGATTGGCCGCGCATTTACGCATGTCACGGACGTAACCCCGACCTTTCTCGATCTCGCCGGCATTCCGCAGCCTTCCGCGCGAGGGGCGACGGCCCAGCCGATCGACGGTCGAAGCTGGAAATCCTTTTTGCAAACCGGCGCGCCGGTTTATGCTGCGGGACAGCCGATCGGCTCCGAACTGTTCAATTCGCGGTCCATCCGTGACGGTGACTGGAAGATCACCGATATCAGCGACGGGAAGTGGCGCCTGTACAACGTCGCCGCCGATCCCGGCGAAACGCGCGACCTTTCGGCGCTTGAGCCGGCCCGCAAGGCAGCCCTGGTTAGCGTCTGGAATGATTACGCCAGGCGCGTGGGCGTGGTGCTCGCTGATCCCCTGACTCATCCAGGCCCACCACGGGGGGCGGACTGACGATGCGGATCCGGCTTCCCACCCGGTCCATGGCCTTGATCGCTGCGCCTCTGGCTGCGATCGTCGGCGGCTCAGGATCGCCAGCGCCGACTGTGTCGCCGTCGCAATGCGACAGCCGGGACGACCGCATCGCCGTTCCTGCCGGCGGTGCTCCTCGGCGAGGACGGGCCCGGCCGCCCGGGCAATAGGGTAACGACCGCCGCCTTCTGGATCGACCGCCACGAAGTCACCAATCGCCAGTCTGCGGCTTTCGTTGCAGCGACGGGCTATCAGACCCGCGCCGAACATGAGGGGGCGTCTGCCCTTTTTGTTCAGCCGCTCGCACCTGTGCCGCTCGACAATGCTGCGCGCTGGTGGCGCCTGGTAAAGGGTGGGAACTGGCGCCATCCGCAGGGGCCGGACACTAATCTGCAAGGCCATGAAAACGACCCGGTGGTCCATGTCGATCGCGAGGATGCGAAAGCTTATGCCCGATGGGCCGGTGGCGCGTTGCCGACTGAAGCGCAATGGAACAGGCCGCGCGCGGCCGGTAGGACGGCCCGCGCAATCCGACCAGTTGGGCTTTTCACTCCGACGGCAGGGCGCGCGCCAACGTGTGGGAAGGCCCTTTCCCGATCCGTGACACAGGCGCTGACGGCTTTAAGGGTCTGGCGCCGGCAGGCTGTTTCGAGCCGAATGACCGGGGCGTTCACCACTTAGACCCTCCGCTCTGGTGTCAGCCTGGGGAGGCTTATTCCGACGGGCAACGACAGTCACTTGCGAAACGATATTCAGCGTCATAAGAAGCGCCGTCTCTTTCTGCTTCGGCAGGATACAGACATAGATCGCGTCGGTTCCCCGGAAACGGGGATTAAAAGGGAATGCGGTGCGGGTCCTTGCAAGAATCCTATGCCGCAGCTGTCCCTGCAACTGTAAGTGGCGAGCGCGATATACATGTGCGGACGGCATTGTGCCCCAACCGCCAGCCACTGGGCCGGACGCTAAATCCTGCGAGGCCTGGGAAGGCCGTATATCAAGCGATGACCCATGAGCCAGGAGACCTGCCGGCGTCTGGTCGCTCTTGCCTTGGTCCAGGGGATGGCCGCGGCACGGTGAACTCCGTCTGAGCGACGAACGAACGGCTGGACCTGCAAGTGCGGGAATCCGGGCGGTTGGGTGCGCGTTCCCGACGTTGCGGCAACCGTTCCTTCTTCGCGCCACCACATCTCCAACCGTTCGTAACTTGTCACTTGGCGCCCCTCACAACAGGTGCGCCGCGAAACGAACGGGGGTTATATGCAGTATTTCAAGAACGTCATGCTCGCTGCGGTTGGTCTGTCCTTGCCGACCGCTGGTTATGCCCAGACACCGGCGGAAGACATCAATCCCACACCTGACGCCATCATCGTGACGGGTGTGGTCGATCCGCTTCGGCTCAATCTGAAGACCGAAGGAGCCAGTCGCCTTGGGCTTACACCGCTCGAAATGCCAGCCAGCGTCGAAACGCTCGATGGCGACGCGATCCGGTTGCGGGGCGATCTGACCATCCAGGATGCTGCCGCGCGCGCTACTGGTATCGTCAACACATCCGGGGTCTTCGGCTATGGCCTGTCCGCCCGCGGCTTCACCGGGCAGAATTCGGTTATGACGCTCTACGACGGGATGCGGATGTACAACAACACGCTGACCTTCCCGGCTGACCCGTGGATGGCGCAAAGCGTGGAGATTCTGCGTGGACCAGCCTCCGTTCTATATGGTGAGGGCGCCATTGGCGGCGCGGTGAACGTCGTGCGCAAGCAGCCCTCTGAACAGATAGAGGTCAGCGGCCGCATCGGCATTGCATCCTTCGACAGTCTGAACGTCGCGGCGGGCGCTGGCGGGCCGATCACGGACGCCATCGGCTTCCGGGCCGATGCAAGTTATCGCCGATCCGAAGGCTGGATGGACCGCGGCGATTCTGACGCGATCGCCTTGTCGGGGGCCATTCACCTGAAGCCGACGGATGCGCTCTCCATCACCTTGTCCCACGACCATAGTAACCAAAATCCGCGGACGTGGTTCGGCGTGCCGCTGGTCAACGGAAAGCTGGACCGATCGCTGCGCCGGAACAACTATAATGTCGACGATGCCCGGCTGCGCTTCCGCGACAATTGGAGCCAGGCAAAAATCGAATGGGCAGCATCCGATGCGCTGACCATACGCAGCACCTTCTATCATCTGTGGGCCAACAAATATTGGAAGAATGCCGAAAACGTCACTTATGTGCCTGCGACGGCGACCAGCACCGCAAAAATTCAGCAATCCAGCTTCCTGGAACTCTATCATATCCAGAAGCAGACCGGGAACCGGACGACCGCCAATCTCACCCACAGGCTGGGCGGGATGGAGAACCAGATGGTTGTCGGCTTTGACATCAACCGTATCAGCTACAAGAATGTCAGCAACAGCGGCAATAACGCAACCCGCCTGGTCGATGTGAAGGATCCGGCTTTCACGCTTTTCCTCCACCAGGCCAACGCGCCTACCAAGCCCCGTTACACCAATAGGATCCGGCAATATTCAATATTTGCCGAAGATCGGCTGCAGTTCAGCGAGCAATTTTCTCTGGTTGGCGGCCTGCGCTACGACCGGCCTAAGATTACAAAGACAGACTATGTCAACGCGGCGAACAATTTCACGTCGACGCCGGACGCCGTCACGTGGCGGGTCGGGGCCGTCTATAATCCCGTGCCGACGCTCGCGCTCTACGGCCAATATGCGACCGCAGCCGATCCTGTTGGAGCACTGGTATCGACCAGTGTGGCGCAGAGTGATTTCGACCTGTCCACCGGTCGGCAATATGAAGCGGGCATCAAGCATGTTTTCTGGGGGGGCCGGGGCCAGTGGACATTGGCGGTGTATGACATCGTCAAGCGCAAGCTGCTGACATCCGATCCTTTGATCCCCACGATCCAGGTACAGGTCGGCGAACAATCCTCTCGCGGTGTCGAAGCGTCGCTGTTCCTGGAGCCGATCGATCGCTTGAGCCTTACCCTCAACGGTGCGCTGCTGCGTGCGCGCTACGACGATTTTGCGGAATCGGTGGGCGGGGTTCTGTTCCAGCGCGCAGGCAACCGCCCCAGCAATGTCGCCACGAAAAGCGCCAATGCGTTCGTCAGTTGGTCGTTCGCCGATGACTGGGTCATCGACGGGGGTGTCAGCTATGTGGGCAAACGTTATCAGGATGCGGCCAACAGCCGTGTCGTCCCCGCTTACACCTTGACGGACGCCGGTATCCGCTGGAAGTTCATTGAAGGCGCGAGTGCGGCGGTACGGGTGCGCAACATCTTCAACGAAATCTATGCGCGTGCGACCTATGGGGCGTCGCAATGGGTGCTGGGCGATCCTCGCACGGTGGAGGCGACCCTTCATGTCGCTTTCTAAAGTAGCAATCATGACCCGGCCAAGGCAGTCGCCACTCTCGCTGACCGCCTGGACCAAGAATGGGAAGCGTTGGCTTTATGTCTTCCATCGCTGGGTGGGCATCGCCTTATGTCTGTTGTTTGCTATCTGGTTCTTCTCCGGATTGGTCATGCTCTACGTGTCCTTCCCCTCCTTCCGCGCTGAGGAACGGGTTGCGACGGCAGCGCCGATCGAATGGCAACAGGTGCATGTTGGTCCGGATCGGGCACTGGCGAAACTGAATCTGGCTGCATTTCCTACCGAAATGCGGCTTGGCATGACGGGTGGCGGACCGGTCTATCGGTTCGTTACGCCCGACGGGCGGCGCGCCGTGTCGGCGCGAACGGGCGATGAAATCACACAGATCGATGCGCCGCGTGCGGAGGCGATTGCCTCCGCCCTTACCGGCGCACCGACAGTCTCTATTACTACTGTTGACCATGACCAATGGGTGGTCACGCGCGCCTACATGGCGATGGCCCCGTTCTGGCGGGTAAGGCTTGCCGATGCCGTAGCGACCGACGTCTACATCAGCCAAAAAACCGGTGAGGTCGTGCAGAATACGACCGCACACGAACGATTCTGGAACTGGTTGGGCGCATCCCGCACTGGATCTATTTCGAGGTGTTGCGGGTGTTTCAGGAACCATGGCGCCAGACAGTCCTGTGGACGTCAGGCATCGGACTGCTGGGGGCGATTGCCGGCGTCTGGATCGGCCTGTTGCGGGTCCGGCTCCGCAATCGCTACAAATCAGGGTCGGTCAGCCCCTATCGCGGCTGGATGAAATGGCATCATGTCGCGGGCTTGGCGGGCGGGTTGTTCGTCATCACCTGGGTGTTCAGCGGCTGGCTGTCCATGAGCCCATGGGGTGGATTGCGGGACAAGGCGGGTGGCGATGTGGCAAGGCTCTATGGCGCAGCGCGCCCCGGTTTTCCTGCTACTAATGTGGCGATGCTGACGCGGGCAGCCACAGGTGCGCGCGAGGCTCGCTTCACCTATGTTGGTGGTCGGCCGGTCGTCAGCTTATGGGGCGAAAGAAAGCCCCAGTTGCTGGACGGTCTTACGGGGCAGCAAATGTCGATGGATGAGGGCCGGATCCTCATCGCTGCACAGGCCGCCATGCCCGGCTCGACGCTGACCGGCGTGGATCGGCTGAAACGTCCCGATCGCTACTGGTATTCGACTGGAAATGTGCGGGACGACAGCCGACCGCTGCCCGTGCTGCGGCTCAAATTCGACGACGCTGCGCAAACATGGTTGCATATCGATCCAGCCACTGGCGCATTACTGGGTCAGGTTGGATCAGGTGCTCGCAGCTATCGTTGGCTGTTTAGCGCGCTGCACAATCTGGATTTCCCATGGCTGCTGATCTGGCCGCCGATGCGGCATACTCTGATCTGGCTGTTGTCAGGTGCTTGCCTCCTTATTTCAATCAGCGGTATCGTTGTTGGTTGGAGACGTCTTTTCCGAACTTAAACCCGGAATCGCCTCTAGCAACATAAGTATATGGGCGTTTTGTCGACAGGTCGATGATGATCGGAGCAGTGAAATCAATCGGCTCACAGAGACTGTATGGTCTGCTAATTGGAAATGGAGGTTTGAAAGGCGGTAATTAGGTCGATGGCTGAATGGCAGCTTTTTGGCTTGCCGGAAATCAGGCGATAGCCGCCGTTCTCCACATGTTTTGCGACACCATGGCTTTCTCATTTCCCAATGTCCGTGAGGGCATTTCGGGATTTTGCAATTGGAACAGGTTTTGGAAATGCGAAGCCTACAGAAGACCGTCGGCGTGGTCGGCAGAGCGACTCTCCCGCTACCTGTGGGAATGGCTATGACGGCGCGTTAAATAGGTTTGACCGCTTCGTCGTGATAAGGATCGAGATTGACCAAGAATATGAGTGGCTGGAGCCGTCGATCCGTGATGGCCGTAGGTGCCGGCGTAATAGCCACACCAGGCTTCGGGATGGCATCGCAAGGAAGCGGATTACCGTCCAAGGTGCTTGATCGCGTTCAGGAGATGATGCGAGATAGGCGGATTCCCGCTGCGGGAATAGCGGTCGTGCATAATGGCGTCACGATGATGGCCGCAGGTCTGGGCACGGCCTCCCTGCCGTTCGAAGTTCCCGCAAACGAGAAGACGCTTTTCCATCTTGGATCAGTGGGCAAACAAATTACGGCTGCTCTGGTGTTCGAGTTGGCCGAAGCCGGGACGATCGATCTGAATGGTCCGGTCGGGCGCTATGCGCGAGGCCTTCCGGACGCCTTTGCTGCGATTCCCATCAGCGCCTTGTTGAGCCACACCGGGGGGGTGCCGGACTATGAAGGGTTGCCCGGGTTCGACGCCGACCGCCCGATCACGCGCGAGGCTTTTCTCACTGGCGTATCTGCCGTCCCGCTCGACTTTCAACCGGGCCATGCCTGGGCCTATTCGAATACCGGTTACGTGCTACTCGGCTATCTGCTGGCCGATGTTACCGGGAAATCCTATCGCGACCTCGTGACCGAGCGGCTGCTCAGGCGTGCCGGCCTGTCCGATGCCCGGGTGGACGACGCAAGTGCCGTGATTGCAGGACGCGCGGAGCCTTACGTACTGGAAGATAATATCACGCGGCACGCCGTTGGCATGAGTTCCGACTATTCGCAATCGGCTGACGGCGGGGTATTGATGTCGGCGCGCGACGCGGCGCGATGGGAACATGCACTCCAGGCTGGTCCTGTCCCATCGCCAGCGACGGTTGCAAGACTGGTGCGTCCGGCCCTTATGTCCTCGGGCCGCAGCGCAGCCTATGGCGCGGGCTGGTTCACCGATGAGATCAATGGCCGGGCGGTTCAGTACCATTCCGGCAGTGTGACGGGCTTTCTGACCTTCGCCTGGCGCGCGCCGTCTACCCGGACTGCGGTCACCGTCATGGTCAACATCGAAAGCGGACCAGCTGGGCGGTTCATTGAAGAGGCCTGCCTGATGCTGGCGGAGTTCGTTGCTCCAGAATCCACCCCGCTGGGGCTGGTTCCGACCCAGGACGACGCGCCGGAGGTTACGGCGCAGGCGCTGGCCCTGCTGACACGTGGCGACCGGCCACTGGACCCGGGCCTGTTCACCCCCGAAATCTCCGCGCTGATGAAAGGTCCAGCTGCTGGCGTCGTAGTGCCGTTCAAGCTTGGAGCGAACACGACGGGTATCGATTTTCGGCTTGTCGGGCATCATGCCGAACCTGGCGGCCACGTCCGGCGCTACAGAATAACGCGCAATGGCCGGGCACGCCATGCAAGCTTCGCTTACGCACCTGACGGCCGTATCTACCGCTTTCGCAACATCTGATTAGTGGTGCTATAACCCTGCCGGCTTAGAGGTGATCGGGTGGGCGCACACTTTCTTGTTTTACCATCGTTTGTGGGAAAGCCGCAGGGCTGACGGTAATCAGGTGTTTTCCGGCATGGCCGGTTCAGGGGACACGCCCGTGGACACAGGGATCCTACATTGGCGGCGTTGCCGCCGGACAGCCCGGCGGCAAGCGGACGGCAGATCATGGTACAAGCGGACGTACGTGCCCTCACTCCCGAACAGCGAGGCTTGGTCACGTGCTGCCGAAGGGGGAAGCAAGGGCATGCTCCCCCCTTTTGCGAGCCTATGGCTTCGCGGCGACCGGCAGGCGGAATGGCGCGCCGAGGCGATTGAACGCGTTCATTGCCGCGATCACTAGCGTGAGATCAACCAGTTCCTTTTCAGCAAAGACGGCGGCAGCGGCGGCATAGGCTTCGTCCGAAGCATGGGTTGTGCTGACATTGGTCACTTCCTCCGCCCAGGCCAACGCCGACCGATACTGGTCAGAAAACAGCTGCGGCACCTCCGCCCAGACGGGGACGAGGGCAACCTTGTCGATCGCCATGGTCTTGAGCAGATCGCGCGTATGCATATCGATGCAGTGGGCGCAGCCATTGATTTGCGACACTCGTAGAAAGACTAGATGGATCAGCTCTTCAGGAAGATCCGTTTTCTTGGTCACATAATGATGGATACCGAACAGAGCCTTGGCGCCCTCGGGTGCGATTTCCGACCAGTTCAAACGCTTTATCTCGGTCATACTGCTTTCCTCGTAATCGGCGCCAAGCACCGGCGCTCGCTGACTTGACGAGGTACGCCGGTGCATCGTGACATTATGGCGCAGATATTTTCCGTTCTCGCCGATGTCCCATGTCACACCGGAGGCGGCCATCTCGTCATGCAGGAAGACACCTGCATTGGAGACATGGACATGAAGATCGTTATCATCGGCGGTACCGGACTGATCGGTCGGCCCCTCGTCGGACTGCTGCGGGCCGAGGGCCATGAGGTCGTCGCCGCATCGCCCAGCACCGGCGTTGATGCCCAAACCGGCACAGGCTTGGCTCGGGCACTAACAGATGCTGCCGTGCTAGTTGATGTCAGCAATGCTCCTTCGTTCGAGGACGCGGTCGCTCTCGCCTTTTTTCGCGGCACCACGGCGAACCTGCTGGAAGCGGCCCGCGACGCCGGGGTGCGCCACTTCGTCGCGCTTTCGGTCGTCGGCACGGATCGCCTACAAGCTTCGGGCTATTTTCGTGCCAAGCTAGCGCAGGAACAGCTGATCGCCGCCGGCGCCGTTCCCTACACGATCGTGCGGGCCACCCAGTTCTTCGAATTTCTGTCAAGCATCGCGGACGGCTATACGCAGGGCGACGCTGCGCATTTGCCGGGCATTGCGCTCCAGCCGGTTGCTGCCGCCGACATCTCAGCCCTGCTTGCCGAGATAGCGACGTCTGATCCGGCAGATCGCATCGTCGAAGTCGCGGGACCCGAGCGCGCGCCGCTCGTGGAATTCACCGCCAGCTGGCTTGGCGCGCGAGATGATCCGCGCCGGATCGTCATCACCGACGATCGCAACTATTTCGGCGCGCCCGTCTACGACCACACGCTGGTGCCTGGAGAGGACGCGCGGATCACGCCTACGCGTTTTGATGCGTGGCTTGCCGCTCAGTCGCAGGGGCAGGCGGCATGAACAGGCGCCTTCCTATCGCGCTGGCCGTAGCGCTCGGTCTCGGGGCCATAGCCAATGGCTTGTTCATGCTGATCTCGCCTGCGAACTGGTACTTCGCGGTCCCGGGCGTCACTACCACCGGCCCGTTCAACCAGCACTTCCTGCGCGATATCGGACTGATCTTCCTTCTAGTCGGTATCGCAATGCTGACCGGTGCCGCGCGGTCGGCGGCGCGCGTCACGCTGTGGTCCCTCGCTGCACTCTGGCTTGGGGGCCACGCGTTGTTCCATTTCTGGGAGGTGGCGGTAGGCATCTGCGGGACGGGCGCGCTGGTTCAGGATTTTCCCGCAGTGACACTTCCGGCTATACTGACGGCCGCTCTCGCCCTGTGGGCGTGGCGCGATGCGGTAAGCGGCAGTCGCCGGTCGCATCCGATGGAGGACTCTCGTGCCACGCACTGACGGACGCCTCGCTGATTTCGACGCCGAGCGGCCAAGACTGCTGCGTCTCGGATATCGGATGCTCGGATCGGTCAGCGAGGCGGAAGATGTCCTTCAGGAGGCCTGGCTGCGATGGGCGGCAAGGGCGGAGAGCGTTGACACGCCGGCGGCGTATCTGACCCGTGTTGTCACGCGTCTCTGCCTCGACCAGCTCAAGTCGGCCCGCGCGCGCCGGGAGACCTACGTCGGGGCCTGGCTGCCCGAACCGCTCATGGGAACGACCGAGGCGGAGGAGGCGATCGCCGATGACGTGACGCTCACTCTGATGCTCGCCATGGAGCGCCTGTCCCCGCTGGAGCGTGCTGCCTTTCTGCTCCACGACGTGTTCGACATGGCGCTGACTGATGTCGCGACGACATTGGGGCGCGAACCTACAGCCGTGCGACAGCTTGCCTCGCGCGCACGCAAGCACGTGCAGCATGCGCGGCCACGTTTTACCGTAGAGGCGACGGAGGCCGATCAGATCGCGCGAGCCTTTTTTTCTGCTGCTCGCGACGGTGACACGGTCGGATTGTCAACACTGCTGGCGCGCGACGTCGAGATCCATTCCGATGGCGGCGGCAAGGTCATCGCTTTCCGCAATGTGGTGCGCGGGATCGACCGAGCGCTTCGCTTGTTCGCCGGGCTGCGTCGGAAGTATACCTCAATGCCGACGCTGCTACGCACTGCGATCATTAACGGCCTGCCCGGCTACATCAGTATCGATCGAGGCAACGTGCTCCAGACCACTGCGCTTGATGTACGCGATGGCCGCATCATGGGGATCTATATAGTTCGTAATCCTGACAAGCTCCGCCATGTGGCGGCAGCTTTCGGCACAGACGGTCATCCGCAGCACAGCCACTGAAGGTCGTGAATTGGTCGGAAGCCGACGGCAGCTTTTTTAGCCTGATGACCCAGGATCGGATAGTCAGCTACCGGCCGCTAGCCGCGTGAGACTGAAATTTCTCCATGATTTGAGCGCCCATCTTCGGCCTCTTCTGGCACCAGAAACGCTCCCGGTACAATCCGGGATTGTCCAGCAAGCAGCATGTTTTACAGCATAATTCGATGGAAAATCGCCGACTGACCGTCCGGCGATATCCACCGGAATCCAGCTACAACACCAACATTTGTTGGGGTTTTTGTCGGTGGTGGATCGACCCGGCTTTGCTGGGACTCATATGATGCTGCCTCATATCAAGATCACCGCCGCCTAGCCCTCCGACAAGGCATTTAACCTCTCTGACCGGCAAAGCGTGTTCCTTACCGTTCAGCCCAATGGCTCGAAGCTATGGAAGCTGAGCTTCCGCCATCTCGGTAAGCAGAAGACACTGCATCTTGGCCTATGGCCGGACGTCAGCCTGGGACGCTAGAGAAAGACGCGATGAGGCGCTTCAGAGACGCGACCAGTGCGTCGCCCCACCGCTTATACTCGGGATACATGCTTTCATCCGAACCGAGCAGCATGCAGATGACACGGGCGGGCAGGGGAAGGGCACAGAGATCGTGAAAATTGCCCTGCTTTACCGACGCACTGGTCATGTCGTCCAGCAATTCGTCGGTGATCTGCTCTATCCGGGGACGATAGACCTTGATCTGGGACGGGCCATGCCTTTACGCATCGCCGCCATATAGTCGAAGTGAAAGGGCGGGTCGGTCAATATGCCGAAATCGCTGAAATGCTCCCAATCGCTCGGGCCGTCTCCCCACTTGAAAGACCAGATCGGGTTGTCCCACAGGACTTTCTCGCGAATTTCCTTATAATCGCTCGCGATATAATATGGGAAATCCTTGCCCTCGTAGCGATAGAAGGGGCGTTTCGCGGCAAGCTCCGAATAGGCGGGGCCGGGGTTGTGCACTGTCGCAGGATCCTGTGGGTCGAACGCGTGATCCGCCGCAGTCTTCAACTGGCGCGGTTCCGTTGCCCGCGTTTGTCTCTCCATATTGATTACCGGATCGGGAATAAGGGAGCGGGGCTGCGCATCAAACCAGTAGATGTTTAGGACCTAAACTATCTGCCCGGTCGAACGTATTGGACCGAGCGCCCGTGGCGGCGCGATACGGTGGCCTAGTCGCTCTGCTCCAACATCCGCGCCTGCCGAGGCGGACACATATCTGCTGCAGCCGCATCAAAATGCGTCCGGTGATCCGGTCCAGTTCCAATTGAGCATTTTTTGGATGATCGATATGATAATCTGGAGCTTCTCGCATAGATTGTCCTAGTCTTCGAGATAGGATGAACCCAATCAAAAGTGACGCGAGAATCCGCAGTTATATTCTTTCAGTCAGTAATTGATCCCGATGCATTAACGAAGAGGACCATGGTTGGTACCTAAAAACGGGCTTGTCCGGAATAAAATCGGCGAAGTCTTCTTCTTCGTTTCCGCGACTGGATCGGCCAGCGGCAATACCCGCTGGCAAATACTGATGAACAGCGCGAATTTTCGTAAATAGAATAATCAGAGGGGAGCGCAATAATGCAGAGACATGCCAGACAGTGGTCTTATCTTGGTGGGTGTGCAGGTCTGGCATTGACGTGCCTGACGGCTGCAATGCCAGCGCACGCACAGTCTCAGCCATCGGGGGGTGCGGCCAGCGTAGATCACGCCGCACAAACAGATGCCGTTGGCGAGATTGTGGTCACCGCCCAGAAACGCGAGCAGAAGCTCGAACAGGTCCCGATTTCTATTTCGGTCCTGGGTTCTCTGGTCGCAGACAAATCGAATGAAGGTGTATCCGAACTGCTTCGGCGCATTCCAGGTACGGCCATTACGAACGCAGTCCAGGGCGGCGGCACTCAGTTGACCATCCGCGGTGTATCGGCGGGCGGACCCTATTTCAACGGCTCCAGCCCGGTCGCCTATTATCTCGACACCGCGGCGTTCGGCTTTGTGCGAAATGCCGTTGCGCCCGACTCAAACGCTTACGACCTCGATCGGGTTGAGGTTCTTCGTGGTCCCCAGGGTACGCTATACGGAGCGAGCGCCCTTAACGGCGTCATTCGTGTCCTGACGCAGGATGCCGATCTGAGCAGGTTCGAACTCAAGACCCGGGCGTCGGTGTCTTCGACTCATGAAGGCGGCATCAACTATCGCGGCGATGCGGCACTCAACATCCCTCTCATCGAAGACAAGCTGGCTGTGCGCACGGTGGTCGGCTACGATCATGGCAGTGGCTGGATCAGCCGTCCGGGCAAAAAGGACGCGAACGACTCCGATACCAAGACGCTGCGGGTAAAGGTCAACGCTGCGCCGACCGAACAACTGTCCGTCGTCCTGTCGGCCTGGATTTCGCGGTCGAAATATGACGATCCCCCGCAGGGCGATTTCCCATACCGGTCGACCGCCCCCGTCGCGCTGCCGTTCGAGACAAATTACGACATCTACGGCGCAAAGATTTCTTATGATTTTGGCGGGTTCACGGCGACGAGCTCGACGGGATATGTGAACTATCGCAATGACGCGATCAACGACTTTACACCGTTCACCTTTCCGCTCGTCCTGACCCAAACCGTTCGCAACCGGTCGAAGACGTTCAACCAGGAGATTCTGCTGAACTCCAATAGCGATGGGCCGTGGTTGTGGTCGTTGGGTGGAAGCTATAGGCATGTCAAGGATCGCGCGTTTTTCGGATCGGCGATAACCATACCAACCGACCTGTCCGATACATCGAATGCTTATGCCGTTTTCGGCGAGGTCACTCGAAAGCTGTTCGACGACAAGCTGGAGATCACGGCTGGCGCGCGATATTTTCACGACAAGGTGGAGCTTCAGGAGAATTATCCTGCGAATGGCATAATCGGCACGCCGTTGATCAGCCGCGCGGACAAGTTCAAAAAATTTACACCCCGTGCCGTTTTGACCTACAAACCGTCCGACACGCTGAATTTCTACGCCTCCTATTCTCAAGGGTTCAGGAGCGGTACGCAGCAATTTCCGGTGGTGATCCTGGCCAATCCGACGTTTCCGCAGCTCGGTCCCGATACGCTGACAAATTACGAAATCGGGTCGAAAGGACGTCTCTTCGACGGCTTTGTCAGCTACGAAGCAGCCTTATACTACATCGACTGGAAAGACGTACAGCTTTCGACCACGGTTCTGATCGGTCCGTTGCCGTTCACTGCCCTTGTCAACGGACCCAAAGCAACCGGCGTCGGCACCGATCTTTCGTTAACCCTTCATCCCTTCAGGGGGCTGGACTTCGGCGGCACCTTGAGCGTGAACGATCTTCACATCAACGGTACTGTCGTGTCGGGTGGGACGGTCTTGTTCGAAAAGGGCGACCGGCTCAACAATTCGCCGAAGTACACGCTGGGCGCTTTCGTGAATTATGTGACCGATATCGGAAGCGCAGGGTACAAGCTGCGTATGGATGCCTCGGTGAACCACACCTCTCCGCTGACCTATCGTCTGGTTCTCGCCAATAAAGAGGTGGGCGTGGGCGACGCGATTACCCTGGCGCGCGCGAATATCGGCGTCGAGGCGCCGAGCGGGTGGACTGCCAGCCTGTTCGTCGACAACCTGCTCAACGAGAATGGGGTGGTGTTATTTCCGTTCGGTGTGCCGGAGTATAAATCCAGGGTCAGGCCGAGAACGATCGGTCTTCAGTTCCAGCATAAATTTTAAGTGTTGTATGTCCGTGTGTAGCTGGCGACGGCGATGCGGACAGGAGGACTGTCTGGACGGCGGCTACATGAGAGGCCGAGGCACATCGTTCAGTGCGTCGCCGTCCACATGATCATCGATTGGCTTTTGATGGGATTGGATGCGTTTTGCCTTGGAGATATCACCAACTTCTCGTTTTTTACCGGATCGAGCGGACATCGGAGAGGCAATCCTCATGCCCTGTAACAATGTGAAAATCTCAGGCGTGGCGAAGTTCGGGCGCGGAATGCCGGGATTGCGGTCGTCCGGCATTGCTGCGGGAGCCGTATTGCTGTTTTCGGCCGTTGCGGGATGCGCCCCGGTGCGCGGTCCGAAGGCCGCGGCCTCGTCGCCGAATTCGCCAGGCGATGCTCGGCTGGAGCTCGACGTGACCGGTCCGGTGAACGCGCCCGGATATCAGTCGGGCGAGCCACAGGTGGCTATTAACCCGGTTAACCCCGACGAAGTCTTCGTCGCATATTCGACGTCGAAATATACCGGGTCGCTCGATCCGGCATTATCGTTCGAGCCGTCCCCGCCGCACTCCTGCGGCGGAATGATTTCGAGCGATAAAGGGGCGACGTGGAAGCCGGCCTTTCTTCCCTACAAGCAAAAGACTCGCTTCACGCTTAGCCAATGCGCCAATGGTGTGGCGGCTTATGGCCCGGATGGCACCCTCTACGCGGGTGGCGCGGCGTTTCTGGGGTATGACAATCGTGCAGGCGACCCACCGGGCTGCCCGACCGGCAGCCTTCCGATTTACGCGGTATTGGGTGCTCGACATACGCAGGTCTGTATCGAATTCTACGGGACGACGATGCTGGCCCGTTCGACGGACGGAGGTAAAAGCTGGACCGACTTGCCGCGCCCGCTGGGAACGCCTGGGACGGGCACTTATCGCTACGCGCCGGGCTCGCCGGAACCGGCGGGTGTCTTCGACCGTCCCCAGTTGGCGGTCGATCAATCCTCCGGGACGATATATTTCTCGGCCACGAAAATTGGCGGCAACAGGCAGCGTTTCGTCGTAACGTCCAAGGACAAGGGCAATAGCTGGGGGACGATCCACCCGATCGACTCCCCGACCTATCCCCAAGCCTTCTACCGTAATCCTCGACTGAACAGCGCCAACATAGCGGTCGCGAACGGCGTTCTGGCCGTGGCCTATGTTGCGGATCCTGCGTCCGGCGGCTGCCGGTCGCGATGTGTCGTCCTCGCGACGACGCGCGACGGGGGCGCGACATGGCGCCGCGATGTCGTCCCCACGGTCAATGCTTCTATCGAAGGGGGCTCCAATGCGGGAGTCCTCTTCGTGGCGGCCGACCCGACCGCCAAGGGCGGCTTCGCCATACTCACGCTCGGTGCGGACGAAACGGAAAACCAAGTCTATACGACGGTGGACTCCGGCCTGACGTGGCGGGGCCCGGCCGTCGTGGCAGAAACACCGCGGCGCAAACGGTTCAACCGGTGGTTTTCCTACAGCCCGTCCGGTCAGTTGCTGCTGGCGTGGCGCACCTGGAACGGCACGCCGGACCTCACCACGACATCATATGATATGTGGGCTGCTATGGGGAGGAAGACCAGCGATGGCGTGGAGTTCAGCGCGCCTCTCCGAATCAGCAGTAAGTCGGGCAAATATTCGCCCCAATGTCTGGGCGGGGTCTTGAGTGGCTGTATAGACAGCTTCTCCTATATCACCGGCGACGGGCAGAGTGTGGCGATTGGCTGGGGCGACGCGAGAAGCGGAGAGCAACAGGTTTGGTACAGCCGTATTCCGATCGGCCAGTTTGTTTTCAAGTGAGGTTCCTGCCCCCGGATCGGCACATGGCATAATCTACGGCGACTGGTGCGGATCGGTCGTGTTGCCTCGAAATATCGATAAAAACGGTTGGCGGGGATCTGAATATGAATGCTGATGAGGATCGTTCCGTGGGTATGCCCGATCAGCCCTGGCTACTGTACTCCAAGCCGCGTCGCCTGCTGTTCTTGTTCATTCTCTTTCTGGCAACGGCGTCCAGCAACATCGACCGTTTGATCGTCGGAGTCCTGCTTCCCCAGATCAAATCGGAATTCGTCGTCAGCGATACCGAACTTGGCCTGCTCAGCGGCATTGTCTACGCCCTGTTTTATGCCGTTCTGGGAGTTCCCATAGCGCGACTGGCCGACCGGGGTAATCGCGCCCTCATTCTCTCGGTCTCGCTGGTCGTGTGGAGTGCAATGACTGTAGCGTGCGGGTTCACGCAGTCGTTCTGGCAATTGATGCTCGCGCGGCTCGGCGTCGGTGCGGGCGAGGCCGGGGCGCTTCCCACATCGCAGAGCTTGATCGCGGATTATTTTCCGCCGCAGGAACGCGCGGGAGCGATGTCCTTCCTGATGTCGTCGTCGGCCGTCGGCTATGCGGTTGGACTGATCCTGGGCGGCTACATCGCGCAGCATTATGGCTGGCGCAATGCCTTCATCTTCGTAGGGGCGGCCAGTCTCGTGCTCGGACCGATCTGTTTGCTCGTGCTGCGTGATCCACGGACAAAAGTTGTGCCGCAGTCGATAGTCGAGCCTCTCCACACAACTGTCAAAGCGTTATTCCAGTCTCCAGCCTATCGTTGCATCCTGTCGGCGATCACCATTCACTTCTTCATGGGATACGGCGCAATCGTATTTGTCGTCTCACTGATGATGCGGTTGTTCGACGTAAGCCTGCAAGCGGCAAGCTCGACTTTCGGGGCGATTGCGATTTCCGGCGCGCTGCTCGGCAATCTCCTCGGCGGCTGGATAGCCAATCGCGGGGCGAAGACGAGCCTGGCCAACATCCCGAAGATAGCGGGTTGGGCGATGATCGCATCGGTGCCTGTCTTCGAGTTCGCCTTCTCAAGATCGACGCTCCCGGCCATGGCGGGGGGTCTCTTCTTTGGCATTACGTTGCTCAATGTCATGTATGGCCCGCTGTTTTCGTCTCTTCAGCTCGCCTGCGACAACAGCAGGCGTGCGACAGCGGTTGCGATCGTTCTGTTATTTGCCAATCTCATCGGTCTTGGCCTGGGTCCGTTTCTCGCCGGCGTCATCAGCGACAGCCTTGCACCGACCTATGGGACCGGAGAGGGGCTGAGATGGTCCATCATGATATTGTTCGTGGTGATGTTTGCCGGGGGTGGCCTGATGCTTCGAGCCGCTCGTCATATGGCCGTGCTGGATCATGCTGGCGACGTCGAAACGAATGCAGCCATGTCCCGATAGGATTGCGGGACCGATATCAGTGAATATGGAAGGTTTGCAGAAGATGACGATCGACGATCATGTCCGGCAGCTGATGGCGCAGCGCAATTCTCCCGCGATGCAGGTTGCGGTGGTCAAGGAAGGGCGGATTTCCTATAGCGAGACTTTCGGCATCGCCAATCTGGAACATGGCGTCGAGGCGACAAATCATTCGATATTCTCCGTCATCTCGATGGCAAAGGCATTTACGGGTGTAGCGCTCATGCAGCTTGTGGAGGCCGGAGAGCTCGATCTTCTCGCGCCGATATCCCGGTATCTGGACGACCTGCCCGACGCCTGGGAAGCGATCACCGTCCGCCAGCTCGCAACCTTCACGTCGGGCGTGCCGGAGATCATGACGATAGCCGAGGATTTTTCCACCGGTTTGATCGGGGGTGGCGGGGAGGAAGAGGCGTGGCAGGCCGCGAATCGGCTGCCCGTCGAATTCAGGCCGGGCGAAGGCTATCGTTACGTCCAGACCAACTATGCTCTTCTCGGGCGGATTATCGACCGGCTGAGCAGCAAACCTTTCGCGACGTTCATCGCGGAACGCCAGTTCGATGCGGCAAATATGTCGCATTCGCGATATGCCGGAGACCGCGATCTGATCCCGAACCGCGCCGACTCCTACATGAGCGTCAGTTCCGACGGCAGCGCCAGCAGCATAGTGTCGAACTGTCATATGAACTGCCCGGCGATGCTCCGTACGTCGGCCGGCGTTCACAGCACGGCGGAAGACCTGGCGCGTTGGGTCATCGGTCTACACAATGGGACATTGCTCGAACGAAGCGCCAGCTTGGCCACGCTCATGACCCCGACGCCGGGGCATGACGGGCGTCCCGGCATCTGGGGCATCGGTTGGATCGTGGGTCGCAGCGCCAGTGGAATACTCCCGGCTGCGGTGGGAGGCGCAAAGGCGCAGGTGGTCCTGTATCCAGAAGGAACGGCGGTAATCGTGGTAGCCAACCTCGTCGGTGCTTTTCCCGAGCAGTTTGCGCCCATAGCGGGGGATGAAGTCGACCTGACCTACCTTGATCCGATCTACAGGGCCTGCGTATCTTGAACAGGGCGATGGCGGGCCCGATCTTTCTGTGTTCCCGGCGAAAGCGTGCCTAGGGATGTTCGCCATGGCCGAAAGTCTGCGCTTTCAGGGAATGCGCGGTCGGGTCGGGAGGTGGAGGCGAGTATGACGGATCCGTTGAGCGACATCGTCGGCCTGTTGCGGCCACATGCGGTGGTGGTGAAGCATATCACCGGGTCCGGCTCGTGGGGGGTGCGGTTTGTCGGTTACGACGCGCCGACATTCTGCATCGTCCTGGAGGGCAGATGCTGGATCACATTCGAGAATTCCCCGCGCAACGACCGGATGCTGGAGCCCGGGGATTTTCTTCTCATTCGGACCTCGCAGCCTTTCAAATTGCGAAGCGACCTCGGTGCAGAGTGCAACGGCACCCCATTTTCGGCGGGTGACCTGCATTATGGTGAGTCGCAAGATTCGCCTGATGTGCGCATATTGGGCGGTGCATTCAGCATCGATCCGCAAAACGCGCCTGCGTTGCTGGAACTCCTGCCCGATCGGCTTTATATCCGGTCGTCGGAGAGCGACACCACAGATCTCGCTTCGATCATCAACCTGATTACGCACGAATATTTCAATAAACGGCCAGGGCGCGAGGTGGTCCTCGGGCGGCTCCTTGAGGTGTTGTTGATCGAATCCCTGCGCTGGCACGATCTCGAACGTGGCGCAGTACAGGTGGGTCTCCTGGCGGGTATGCATGACGTGCGGGTCGCGCGTACCCTCAGCGCGATGCATGCGAACGTGACCCATGGCTGGACAGTCTCGGAACTGGCGCGTTCTGCCGGGATGTCCCGATCCGCCTACGCCAAGCGGTTCGCCGAGGTGGTCGGGTGCAGTCCGATGGAATATCTCGCCAGCTGGCGGATGTGCCTGGCGCGAGACGCTCTTGCGCTGGGACGCCAGCCCCTCGAAATCATCGCACGATCTGTCGGTTATCAGTCGGGCGCTGCGTTCAGCAATGCCTTCCGGAGACGGAATGGATGTGCCCCGAGCTTTTTCGGCAAATCGTAAAGATCGCCACTGTCCAACGGGGACGGCTCACGCTCGGCCACGACTTCCATCGCTGCGCCACTCGCTGCCCCCCCCATGTCTCGTCTGGCATGGGCAACCACTTCCGAAGAGCGGCAATCGACCCGTGGGACCGTGGATGTGCAGGGCAGTCGTTGGACTTTGCTCACCATCCGGCAGGGGTTTTGGACGATCGATGGGATTATCTGGAGCGGCTCGCATAGATTGTCCCGGATTTCAGGGTAAGATGTTTAATCAATAAATTGCACCGGCCCGGCCTCCCCGGTTCGAGTACATGCAAGAGAGGAAGCAGCATGGGCGTCGAGACCCTCGTTAATCCCCTGACAGCCAACCGGCCCATCAGCCCCAAGCGCACACCACAGGGCGAAGGATCGCGGGACCTCCCGAGCGATCTGCGCGTGGTTTCCGCAGACGGGCATTGGGACCTCTCCGAAGATATCTTCTTTTCGCGCTTTCCCGAGGAACTGAAGGAAAAGGCTCCCAGAGTTTGGCATGACCGTTATTGGCATCTCGGTTATCCGGAGCTTTTCAAGACCAATCCAGCGATGGCGGCCCTAGACGAGCGATATAAGGAAGTTTTCGGATTTGCGATGGGGCCGGGCGGGGCGGACCTCGACCTGCGCGCAGAGCATCTGTCGATCGAGGGTGTCGAACAGGAGATCATCTATCCCCAATCGGTTCTCGGCTTCAGCCATTCCGATCCCGCCATCATGTCGCAGGTCTATCGGATCTATAACGAGCATATCGCCGCCTTGTTTGCCCGATATCCGAAACGCTTTTTCGGTGTGGCGATCCTCAGCAACTGGTGGGATCCGTCAAAGATCGCTCCCGCGGTTCAGCAGATAAAGGATCTTGGCTTCAAGACCTTCATGATCTCGCAACGCATTCCCGGCAAGGGCGCCGATGGCCAGCCTCTGGCGTTCAACTCCCCTGAACTGGATGTGCTCTGGGAGGAGGTTGCCGCAGCTGGACTGCCGGTGAGCTTTCACATCGGCGAAGGATTCTCGCTGAACGGTCGCGGAGCGGTCTCGACCGGAGCGATGATTCAGTTCGGGGTGTTCAGGAAGCTGTTCGCGGAGCTGGTGTTTTCCGGTGTTTTCGACCGACATCCCAATCTCCAGATCGTTTTTGCAGAAGGTGGTATCGCGTGGGTTCCGCCGGTGCTCCAGGATGCGGAGTTGCTTTACGACTGCCATGACGAAGTGATGGACTATCGTCCGAAACACCGGCCGAGCCATTACTGGCACAATAACTGCTACGCGACGTTCCAGAACGACCTGCTCGGATTGCGGCTCATCGATCATATCGGGGTTGACCGGATTATGTGGGCCAACGACTATCCCCATCTGGAAGGCGCATTCGGATATAGTCGGCATTCGATGGAATCCGTCATAGACGCTCTCGGTATCGAGGATGCGCGCAAAGTGTTGGGCGGTAATGCGCGGAAACTTTACGGGCTCGACACTTGAGCCGAGCGAGCGGTGACCCGGGCCCGTCGATGTGCGGGCCTGGACTATGAAGACCGAATGGTCGTGGTTCTGCGAATAGGCCGACCACGATCCCGGTCCGAAGTGGGCGGGCTGCACCCGCCGCACGATAAATAAAAGCCGAATATACAAGGCGCACCACGTAAGCCGGGGCAAATAGCCTCCCAACTCTAGCAACGGATGGAGTGAAGGCGACGGGATGCGACCTTGCAACAACTGGAAGAGAGGCTGAAATGGCGGACTTCGATCTTATTATCCGAAATGGCACTGTCGTCGATGGTACGGGTGCCGATCCGAGGATTGCCGACGTCGGCATAGTCGGCGACCAGATCACCTTCGTGGGCGCTGTAGAAGGGTCGGCGACCACGGAGATCGACGCGACTGGTATGCTGGTTACGCCCGGCTTCGTCGATGTGCACACCCATTATGACGGCCAGGCAATCTGGTCCGACCGACTTATCCCGTCCTCGCGGCACGGCGTGACGACGGCAATCGTGGGCAATTGCGGGGTCGGTTTCGCACCATGCCACCCGAAAGATCGCGAAGAGCTTGTGACCCTCATGGAGGGAGTGGAGGACATTCCCGGAATTGTTATCCGGGAAGGGCTGACATGGGATTGGGAGACGTTCCCAGAATATCTCGATCAACTCGAAAAGCGACCCAGGGACGTCGATGTCGGTGCCTATCTGCCGCATTCGCCGCTGCGCGTCTATGTAATGGGTGATCGCGCGCTTCGCCGGGAGGCTGCGACCGCCGACGACCTCGACAAGATGAGCCAGATCGTGCGCGAGGCGTTGCAGGCAGGTGCGCTGGGGTTCGCTACATCCCGGACGAAGCACCACCATAATTCGCGTGGTGAGCGCATCCCGAGTTTCGAAACGGACAAGGCGGAGATGCAGGCAATCGCGGGTGCCCTGTCCGAAGCGGGTCGCGGCGTGATGCAGGTCACGCCAAACTTCGCGGCCGATATGATGCGGGGTGAAATCCAGTTTTTCATCGATGTCGCCAAGACATCCGACCGCCCGGTGATGCTGACGCTGACGCAGATTCATGAGGACCCGACCGCCTGGAGCGAGCATCTGAAGCTGATCGCCGACTCTAACGAGAAGGAAGGCACGCAGGTCAGCGTGCAGGTCTTTCCACGAGCGCCGGGTGTGCTGATGGGCTTGTCCCTTTCCACCCATCCGTTCGTATTCTGCCCCTCCTACCGCAAACTGGCGGACCTTCCCCATGACGAGCGCGTGCGCGAGCTTGCCCGGCCGGAGGTTCGCGCCCGCCTGCTCGCCGAAGAGCCTGTCGACGACGGCCACGTCCTCTTCAATTCGGTGCGGGATTTTGCGCACATGTATATTCTGGAGAAGCGCCCGAATTACGAACCGAACGTCAAGGAAAGTCTGGAAAACCTGTCGAAGGCGCAGGGTATTTCACCGGAGGAACTCGCATATGAGGTCATGCTTCGGGACGACGGGCATGCGATGCTCTATCTGACCTTCGTCAACTATGCCGACGGTAATCTCGATGCGGCGCGCGCGATGATGGTGAGCGAGCATTCCATCTTTGGCCTGGGCGATGGCGGGGCGCATTATGGCCTGGTCTGTGATGCAGGCTATCCGACTTTCCTGCTCAGCCACTGGACCCGTGACCGCACATCCGGGACCGTTCCATTGGCGTGGGCCATCAAAGCTCTGACGCAGGATACCGCCAGAGCGGTCGGTCTCAACGACCGCGGTGTCATCGAGGCCGGATATAAAGCGGACCTCAACATCATCGACTACGACCGAGTGAACGTGAGCCGGCCTTATGTCGTCTGCGATCTGCCGGGCGGGGGCAGTCGCCTGATCGACGATCCCGATGGCTATGTCGCGACCATCGTCAGCGGCAAGATGGTGTACAGAAATGGCAAGCCGACCGGCGATCTGCCTGGCCGTCTGGTACGTGGGCCGCAGGAGGTTGTTGTCGCCTGAAGCAGCGCAATATTCTGGTAATTTGTATAAGACTGCCTCGTGTTAGGATGATCGACGATGAGTGTGTCCCCTCCTTCTCCCGTGCGGTTCACTCGCCGAGTGGTCACCGGGCATGACGTGCACGGGAAATCTGTGATCGTCAGCGATGCCAGCTGTAGTGCCAACGCCGCGCTGTGGGTGGCGGACTTCTCTGTCAACGACGTCTGGCGTGTCGAGGCGTTGCCATCCGACAATGCGCGACCGGACAATGGCCCGGACGAGTTTTCGCTCGAACCGGCGGTCGGCGGGAACGTCTTTCGCATTGTCCATATCCCGCCGGATCGGGAGTATCTGGCCAAAATCGACGCCAAGCAATCAACGGATGCGGCGGATGAACCAGTCGGAGATGCGGCCATCGAGCCGCATCCGGCCATGCACCAGACCAATACGCTAGATTATGTCGCGATAATCTCCGGAGAAATTTACTGCGTCATGGAGCAGGGCGAGGTGCTGTTGCGTCCGGGTGACGTCATCGTGCAGCGCGGCACCAACCATGCCTGGAGCAATCGAAGCGATCAAGTCTGCGTGATGGCGGCAGTGTTGAACAGCGCCGATGCTCTCAAACCGCGGATCGGATAAGTGCGGGATGTCGACCCGCGTTTCGTGAGCAGGCGACAGCGGTGCCGGGCCTTACACTGGCGCTCCGGTCTTGAAGGCTATGGTTATTGTCCGTGCTGACGCTCCTCGTTCTGTTTCTCGCAGGCTTATGGGCGGGGGCGCAAAATGCTTTGGCGGGTGGCGGGTCTTTCGTGACACTGCCCGCGCTCATTCTGGCGGGATTCGACGCGAAAACAGCCAATATTGCGTCGTGCATTGCGCTGTTCCCGGGTCAGGTGATCAGCGGCTTTGCGGGGCGTCAGCTGATCGAACAGGTGCCCGGCGTCGCTTTCAGAAAACTCGCCGTCATCAGCCTGGCAGGCGGAGCCGTGGGTGCTGCGCTCCTGTTGATAACCTCGTCGGCCGCGTTCAATGTCGTGGTGCCCTGGCTCGTGCTCGTCGCGACGGGGATTTTCGCCTGGAGCAGCTTCGTTAAAAAACCGGCTGAGGCGAAGGTTCGTATAGGCCCCGTTCGCGCCGTGCCGCTGCAAGGTGTCATTGCGCTCTATGGCGGCTACTTCAGTGGTGGCATGGGCTTTCTGATAATCACGCTTCTGACGATAGCGGGATTTGGAGTTCGGGGAGCCAGCGCGGCGAAGAATGTTCTTGCCAGTTTGATTAATGCAGCGGCCGTCGTCATTTTTCTTATCACCACACATGTGCCGCTGGTCGAGGCCGCCGTCCTTGGCATCGGTGCGATCTTGGGCGGTCTGTGGGGCGTATGGTTGCTTCGGCGGATCAGCGAGCGATGGCTAAGACTTGGCATTTTGCTGCTCGGGTTTCTGTTGTTTCTCGGCCTTTTAATTCGGGCCTATCAATAATTGCGCTGAGAACGCCGTGTTTTGGGATTGCGAGCGGATGCCGTCTCGAAATGATCGGGCCGAGCTTTAGCTACCGAAGGCACGGGCCAGTGCCACCCGGCGCTCTGTCTCGGCGCGCTGGCAGACGGCTGCTTCGGCAGCCAGTTCGAAGGCATGGATGGCGCCGGGGAAAATGTGAAGTTCCACCGCAATGCCCGCCCGCATCAGGCGGCGTGCATAGTCCAGTTCTTCCTCCAGAAACAGATCCAGCGCCCCGACGCAGATATAGGCCGGGGGAAGGCTCGAGACATCGCGCGCGCGCGCGGGCACAACATGGCCGACATCGCTTTCGGGGTCCAGACTATCATAGTCTCTGGGCCACTCGGTGGGGGCAGATCAATGTCGATGCCGCCCAGCCGCTTGATCGCCGCCTTGGCCAGTGCCTCGCCGCCCTCGGCGGTCGTCAGGTCCGCCTGCACATAGTCGACGCCCTCCATGGCATCCCTGATCGTGCGGGCGGCGGTGATGACACGGGCTCCGCCAGTCAGGAAACGCTCTACCGTGGCGCGCCCCAAACCCTTGGTGCCACCGCTGACGAGAACGCGTTTGCCGGCGAACTTGGCGGGATCGACCTTGATACTCATAGCGTGACCTCCAGCGTCTCGATGGCGCCGGCCGACAGCGCGAAGCGATAAGTGAAGCGGAGCGGGCTGCCCTGAAATTTTCCATGGGCGGGGCCTTCGACCACGACGTGGTCGCCTTCTTCCCGAGCAGTATCCGGCGTGAAGATCGCCTTCACCGGGATCACTTCTTCTTCGAGCAGTTGGCGGATCGCCGCCCCGCCCTCGAAATGCTTGCCGTTGTCAATGAAGATGGCGTCGCGCTGAAAGGGCTTCAACATGCCGTCGATATCGAGACGGGCGCTCGCCTCGACATAGTCGGCGATCGGCTTGGGCAGGTCTACTAACATGATCATCTCTTGATGGTGACGAGGTCTATGTAGCGGTGGACTTTCCGCCTGATAATCGAGACAAATCGGCATGCCATGTCACGAATATCGGAATAATGAATCGCCATTCGTTTCTTGAGCTAGCGGCGGTTCTCGCCATCGGGCGGTGCGGCTCGTTTCGCGCGGCGGCGCTCGATCTCGGCATGTCGACGGCGATCAGCAACGCGGTGGGCAAGCTCGAGCGGGACCTAGCCGTACGATTATTCAATTGCACTACGCGCAGCGTGTCACTTACGCACGCGGGGCGGATCTTTGTCGCGCAGATTAAACCAGCATTTGAAGGCATCCAGAAGGCGATGGATACGGCGCGGTCGCAACAGGAGACGCCATCCGGAACCTTGCGCATCAATGCGTTCGCAACGGCCGCGCGCGAGATCATGGTGCCGCTCGTTCTGAACGATATGCAGCGCTACCCGCAGGGTCATGGTCACCGAGGGGCGGCTGGTAGACGTCGTGGCGGCGGAATTTGATCTGGGCGTGCGACGTGCGGACTTGGTGCCCAGCGACGCGATCGCCATACCGCTGGGTCAGATGCAACGTATCGCGGTCGTCGCGTCTCCCGGCTTTCTCAAAGACAGAGCCATTGCCCACCCAAAGCGACCCTCCCGCAGAGCGGGTTCGTGCGCTGGTCGGCTTCTGCCGGAAAGTTGGTTCCGGTAATCGACAACTCCACTAGCTTCACCGTTCAGACCCCCTATTTGGGTGCCGGTCCGGTTCAATCTGCAAAATGGCCAGACAGCTTTATAGCGGGAACTGCCAGAATTTCCGTCTGCGGCATGGAAAACCCGTCGTAAATGAGGGCGGAACGCCGCTAATTCTCGGTATTGAATGACCCAGTCAGACAGCCCCTATCTTCTCAAGCTTCGCCAGGAAGAAGCGTTCGCTCCATAATTCCATCGACTTTGCCTCCGCTGGGCGCAGGAAGCGCCTGACATCGCCGGCGGCGGCTTTCCAGTCGATAGTGGCTATGGTGTTCTGCAGCGTGTCCTCCAGCCATGCCATGTCGATCTTGAAGCCTTCCTGCCCCGTCCATGGACCTACCTGGATGAGGGCGGCTTGGAGATGTGTCAGATTGGGAAGCACCCCGTTCGAAACATACCAAGAGAAGTCAAACCAATCCCGCCCTTTCAGATATCCTCGGCAAAGAAGTGCGTGTATTTTCAATGCAAAGTTAGAAGGCAGATCCTGATGCCGCACCTCGTAATCGGCAGGGAAATCGAGAAAGGTGCTGGCTTCCCCGGACCCGGGCGGTGGATTGGTGTCGATCTCCAGCTTGATCCTGATGGTCTTGCGGCGTCCTGTTCCCGCGAAGGTCAGGTCGAGCTGGCTCGCGATGGAGTCATCCTTGAGCACCGCCTCCCGAACCGCTTTGTCCATCCTCTCCTTCGGCTGGGCATCGAGCTTCAATCCGAACTGTGCGAAAACCTCGACCAGAATTTTGAGATAGGGTGCCCAGTCGAACTCGGGGTTCGGTGACCGGAGCATGAAATCGAGGTCTTCGGAAAACCTTGGCAGATGGTGCAGGATGCGTAGGCTCGTGCCGCCCTGGAAAAGGGCAACATCGAAAAAGTCGCCACGCCATAGCGCGTACAGAGCGATCTCTTGGATGATCTCCTTGGTCGCATTCTCTTCTTCGACCGCGTTGGTCGCTCGATATTGGCGAAGCTTCTCTTGAATGATTTCAATCATCCGCGAGGCGTCCTTTGACTGCGCCTTTGTTCGTCAAAATGGCGTCTTCAAGTGAATGAAGAAAATGGTTGGCGGCCTTATGCTTGTAAACGGGGCGGAGTGCGGAGAAATTCTTGCGTTTAAGCGACAACAGCTGATCCTCGTCGATGCGCATGCCCGTGGTAAGCCAGTCCAAACCGGACCAGCGTTCTTTCCTTAAGGCGACCAGATCCATCATTGCTCGTAAAGGCTGTGCGACGAATGCCGCAAGTTTGCCGAACTTTTCCCGGTCGACACTCGTCAGAAACTGGTATTCTTTGAGCGCGAGGGGATGAAAGCTGAATTGCCCGAAGGATGACGTGTCATAGGTAATCGTCTTGCGGCTGGGCGAAACGCTTGCCGTGGTGAAGACGGCCTCCGGAATCCAGCCATGGTAAGCGAGGGCGGTTTCAAAGGAGATGTAGCTCCCTGGCAAAAGCGCCTGGGCAGCCACGAAGGGATGGATGGCATCGTTGCTGGATCGCTGACCCAAAATGTAGGTGGCCCGCTTGAGGCGGATCAGAGAACCGTCCTTCAAAGCCCTGTGTACCAGAGCATGACGGCGGGCATCGCTCCCGCCCAACAACTCACGAAGCTGGTCTTCGTTGAAGACCCGCTCAGCAAGGCCTGATCCCGAAATCTGTTCCGAAAGCGCGCTCATAAATTCCAGATACATTCAATAAATGAAAGTTTCAAGAATTTCTCGAATGACAGCAAGGGCTACCGCCTCCCCAAAGCGGCTTTATCGAATCACCTGGGCACACTCACAATTTCGGGGGCTTCAGGACTCGAACCGCTCCGACAAAAAGTCCCTGGGTATCGATCATGGTATCAGCTCGCGACAATGCTCAAGAAATGGCGGTTTTCTGCGCCAGAATTGCTCGTTTTCGAGTCCTCTTCTGTACTCGTTGGTTTGCCGGCTTCGAAGCGATCTTCACACGTAGTTTAAAAATTTCGCGGGAGAACGGCCGCAGGAGATATGCAACCGGCGACCCTGAAACAGACCCTCGAGATACCAGAGAATGTCTATCTTTAAGGATGTGGCTAGCAGATCCTAGGCCGAACCCGTCGTGGCGAGCGATGCGGTGGAGGTCCATATGAAACCGACAAATTTGCACATCCGAATAAATGCCGCCCCTTCGATCATTCGAACGGCATTCATTCGGGAGGCAGGAATCCGTCCGCTCCAATGCTCTGGCCGGTATTGAAATGAATACCGAGAGGGATAGCCCTGACCGTTTCATCAAGCTGGACGAGGTCAAGCGTCGGGTCGGCCTAGGCAAGTCGATGGTCTATCGTCTCATCTAGGAAGACCGTTTCCCAGCTCCCTATAGGCTCGCCAATGGCGCCTCCCGGTGGAGCGACCATGAAATCGTCGCCTGGATCGATGACGTCAAGGACGGGTTCGAAGGCAAGAAAAGGAAGATGTAGGCAGTGTTCCTGTTTCGAGCCTACTATCTGCACCTCTCCGGTCGCCGATAGCTCTAGACCGAAATCCGCGTTCATGCACCTAGTATGCCGAGGGGGGCATTCGCTGCGCACCGGGAGACAGGCCGTCGTATCGGACAGGGCTTGTCTGCGTTACAGACCCTTGGGGGTCGTCAATGGTGCTGGTAGCCATAGACCACGATTTTCCCTCATATTTCGGCCCCATTTTATCATCTGGTCTGTTAGAAACTAGTGCGCTAATATCTAACGCCTAGGAGCAAGCTATGCTGGCCGTGAGCGACAGGATTATGAAGCGTGTACGCGGGAAGGGCCGCGGTTGGGTCTTCACGCCCAAGCATTTTGTCGACTTCGGGACGCGCGGCGCAATAGACGTGGCCTTGTCCCGACTCGCCAAGGCTGGAGAGATTCGCCGCATTGGCCGAGGTCTTTACGATTATCCGCGTCTTCATGCGACGTTGGGTGCCCTGAGCCCCGAAACCAACAGACTGGCAGACGCTGTCTCCACGCAAGCCGGCGACCGGTTCGCTCCTTCGGGCGCTATGGCTGCAAATAGCCTGGGCCTTTCGACGCAGGTGCCCGCCAAAGCGAGCTATGCGACAAATGGTCCTACGCGGATCAAGCGTGCCGCCGGACGCAGTCTGACTCTCCGGCACAGCCGGGCACCGGTTCTGGAGAACGCGAGCGCATCTGCTAATGCGATCGTGCAAGCGCTCGCGCACTTGGGAAAAGGGCAGGTCGATGCCGATGCCATCGGAAAATTTGCGAACCAGGTGGATGATCGCGACATGCACGCCCTCCTTAGGGCCCGCTCGCGGATGTCCGGATGGATGAGCGACGTGATTCTCAAGATTCAGGAAGCCCGCCATGGATGAATTCGCACGACGCCCCGCTGAAGAGCGGATTGTCTTTGTCGAGGAATGTGCAGCTCGTCGCGATTTGACCGCTCTCGTCATCGAGAAGGATTTCTGGGTTTGCTGGACGCTTCGTCGCCTGACCCAGACTCGAGAGTTGGCGGGCCATCTGACGTTCAAGGGCGGAACGTCGCTGTCGAAGGCCTACGGGATCATCGCACGCTTTTCGGAAGACATCGACCTTACGATCCGGCGATCGGCGCCGTTGATCGAGGATGTCGCATCGCCCATGGATCCGGACATCGGCACCAAACTTGCACGACGCGCTCCCGCGTAGAAGTTTTGATCGGCAGGTGAACTCTGTTCTTATCTGGGCCTAGATCGAACACGTAATCGGTTGGTAAGGTGATCTTTACATCCAAAGTAGGAACCGTAATTGAAGTTTCTGGGTTTACCCCTAATGACCGCGCTACCATGTGGCCTATGATTACTTCAAAGAACGTGCCGGGTGTTTTTTGGTCCGACGCTTTAAGAATGTCCGTCGCGCAGCAATAGGCAATCGCGCATGAATATACGCCTGCCGTGATTTGATCCTCTGTTAGTCCTTCAACATTGCAGCTTAGTAGCGATCTGATTTGTTCAGCAGGTAAGGCATCGTTAAATAAAGCAGTATTGACAGGTCGAGAGGTCTTATTCCCCGCCGCGTCGCAAAACATGAAATATTCTTTGCCCAAAACCTTAGAAATTAGCGGAACGCGGTTTAGTGTCATCAAAAAACCGCGCGAGGCAACGATCAAGGCAACCAGTTTCTCGGTCATATCGTCAGACTTCAAGTCGCGGGTCGCTCCCGACACACGGTCAAGCAGAGCGTCGTAGAGGGGCGCGATGGTGGTCAGCATTAGGGAATGGCTCCGAAGAAGGTGCTGCGTAGACTGTGGGCGAATGGAGTTAGGCGCTTGCCGTTGCCAACATCAGCCTGTCATCGACATGCCCATGAGTTGGGCGGCTATCTGGAATGGTTCAGGTTTGGTCGCAGCGAGGTATTCAGCAAGCGCAGGTGAAACACGTTTTGGCTTCCGTGCCTTGATACGTTTTACGTTCTTTTTGACGTCGTAGAAGCTGATGCCGTGATTTTTCAATACAGAGAAATGTGTGTGATCGTCGAGATAATTGGGGGCTACGGTTGGTAACCAGCCTTTGATGTTCGCCTCGTAGGCTAGCAGCCAATTATTAGATCTCAAACCAGCCGTATTCATACTCTGCTGCCACAGGGAGGTGTCCAGCGTGCCGTTGATTAGTCCGAGGGAACGCAGGTCGAGTGCGATTAGCGCGCAAACGGAACTTTCTACACCAGAAACAGGCCCGACGTCGGACGAAGTAAGTGTGATCTTTAACGCTTTCGCGAGGAAGAGTGCCCACGAAACTTCGGCGTGACTCCCCGTCGGGGCGCAGCGGCGAATTAGATCACTGATCAGCTTCGCTATGCGAGTATTCCCCAACGGATAAGCCAATTCATTATAACTAGCAAATATCTGAACTACGGCGGGTATTGTTGTGGGCATTGGACCTGACCGCCTTCAGAAGATATGTCTCATAGCGATGCCAATTATCCGGGTGAACCTTGACGGACATTGTTCGCTTGACTGCGAAGTCTAAAATGTTTGGGTTTGCATTTGCATTTGCATTTGCATTTGCATTTGCATTTGCATAATCAAACGCGAGTGCGAAAAAGTGCTCTATATCTTGGCCCTGTGGGTACACTGCCTGCCGAAACGGTGTTTGTCGAAGAGTGGTAGGCCAAACCGCGTTAATCATCGTTCCAGCGTGACCTGATCGCGTTTTATCGGGGTGTATTTCTAGCTGATATGTGCGGCACGCGGTTGCTATCGCAGCTATGGCATCTTCCGCCTGGCCAGCGCTGTCAAAGCCGACATACCAGTCGTCTACATTGCGCAGCAGGCAGGACGAGGAGACCTTCAAGCTTCCCCTCAGTTCTTTATCTACAGCCACAGCGACAATCTCTGAAAGTATTCTCGAACTATCGGGCCCTACTGGTATGCCAATGGTTTGGTTGTCATTTCCTTTTCTTACAGCTCTATCGAGTTTTGCTCCCAATGAGTTGTCGTAGATTGGGGTGTTTAAGTGTTTCTTTGCCCTAGACTTCGTATGAAGCGCCCAGGGTATTGCATGAGTGTACAGGGTGCCATAAAACCGAGAAACGTCGGCAATGAGCAAGTTATCGAAAGATGCGGATATTTCCGCCTGGCGAAGGCTGATCAGGCGGAAGTCAGGGATTGGTATCGCTCGCTGGTCACTGGACATAATCTCGAGTGGCGCTGGGCCGAGGTCGCAAGATTGTAAATGTTTACGAAGCGTGATCCAGTTATCGGCGATCAATTTGCAAACATGATATTCTGCAATGGGGTTCACGATAGAAAGATCGCGACGAACCTTTTTTGCTTTGGGTATCGAGAATATTTCGGGAACGGTTTTGGGGTATTGCGCCTGTGCCCCGGCCCAGGCCTTTCCGATAGCATTACGATATTTGGCAAAGGTCATGCTCGTAAACGACGGGGGCAACTCGTCTGGAAAATATCCCCTGCCTAGAAGGGCCAGCAGCCTTTGGTCTTTCGTCATTAGCGTCCCCCTTCGGGCAAGTTGGCGGATGCGTACTGGAACGGCAACCTCGTTTGCTTCCCGATGGTGCTCTCACGCGGTCCAAGCGGAGGGTGGCGCTCGCCGGACGGGCGGTTGTGTAACATGCCAAGTCTCCGCCAGTGCTCGGGAAAGGATCAGGTAAGCGGTGAGCTGAAACCAGTATTTTCGCGTCTCGCACGCGGGCATAAGTTTGTCCCGTGCATGCACTAATGCTGTCTATCCATGAGGCCGCCTTCATGACGCTGCCGTCCACGATGGTGATTATCCTGCGGTCTTCTCGCGACTACGGAAGCCTGCAACCGGATGCAGCGCCGGACGTGGTTTCAAATCGCAACCGAGAACGACGTCGCCGAACTCCTCGTTTACCGCGCTGAAGCGGGTGGTCTGCATTACGTTCTCGCGCCATTGTGATTACGTCCACAAAAGTTCCGACGTTGCGGATGGTAAACGACCTGTCTCCCGCGCCCGGAGTTTTTTGTCGAGCGTTAGGATGATCCTTCAATAAGCGATAGGTTCAGCGATGGTAGATTATACGGACCTTGTGACGGCCGGGTTAACGGCGGTGACGGCGCTTGGTGGCGTGGGTGTAGTATCGGCTGGTGTCGCCAAGTTCATGAGTAACCATGCATCAAAAAGATGGCTGCAAGACCATCAAGGGAAACTGAATGAAGCCCTAGAAACGCACCGGTCCGAACTCGCAAAAGCAACTGATGTTCATAGAATGACTTTGAAACGCCAAGAACTAATATACGAGAGGGAGTTAGAGGCGGGCGATGCTCTGATGAAGGTATGGCGCATCAGCTACCCTCAATATCGCTTTCCAGATATGACGTGGGATGATGCTTGTGAAGATGTCGCCAACCGTTGCCAAGAAAACCAACTCCGGCCCCAAAATCCTAGGCCGAAGCTTCGAAGCGCCGAGACATCGCTACCGAACCACGGCCCCGCTCCAACGCAACCAGCCCGCCATGTCATACGCTGATGCCGGGCTGCAATTCGGCTGATTCCGCCGACGCGCAGGTCGATTGACGCTTCAACAGAACTCATGCTCGATCAATGAAGGAATGAAGTGGGCAGGGGCGACAGGGCCACCAATTTCGTGTCGCCGAGCGTCAGAACGCTAAGGACATGAGGAAACGGGGCGCCAGTCGACCGCGTCGTTTGCGACCGCCTGATGAGCAACGGCTGATCTGATGCCCCCCTAGCACTCAGTCCGAAAGGTCGTAAAGCCGTCCGAACAAATGAATCACGATCGCGCAGCAGGGCATCACGATGACTAAACACGCCAACCCGACGGGTGTTGGCTAGCTCGACGCTCAAAACGCGCTCATATCTGTCGGAGTCGGGCGCTCCGCCGATCAATCGAAGAAGGGCTATGTTCGGCCGTTCGTGCATTCTCTCCTCCCTATCATGATGATCCGATGTCGACGAAAATGCGGATCATTCCCGCTTCTCGTCCAAACTGCATGATCGTAGAGTTTTATGGTCAAGCGATCTGGATCGCCATTTAAGGGACTTCGCTCTGTGCGCCTCGGCCATGTTCCGGCAGGGATCAATGACAGCTTCGGGGAAGTTGGCCTTTCTCGACGCTGCGGACGAGGCCTTTGCTGAGCGAGGCTGTTTTGGCGCGTTGATGCGACAGATTAGGAGCTCGCGCAGGTACCGCACGGCCTTGCTATCTACCATTTTGCAAGCAAGGAAGAGTTGTTTAGGGAAGTAGTCCTACAGCGCGCGCCGGACATTGTCGCTATGCTTGAGGAATATCTGCGCTTTAGATCGTGAACCTATAAACGGTTATAGCCGGCATTGCGTAATCGCAGTCAGAATAGGACCAGCTTCACGGCCAGCATTACGAACACAACGGACGCACCCTGATTGAGGCGCACCTGCCGGGAGGGCTTTCTCCTAATCCATCCTCCGATCGGATGCGCTGCCAAGGTGATGACGAAGAAGCACAGGGCAGTGCAAGCCATGAAGGTTGCGCCGAGCACAAGCATCTGGCCCGCCATGCCGCCCCGCGACGGCTGGGCGAACTGCGGCAGGAATGCGAGGAAGAATATCAGCACTTTTGGATTCGTGACGTTCATGATCGCAGCACGGCGATAGATTGCCTTCGTGATGACCGGTGCTGGCTCGTCGCCTTCGACTGCCGCGTGCGACGCGCTAAAGGTCCGCCATGCGAGGTAGAGCAGATAGGCCGCCCCCAAAAATCGAAGGGCGGCAAAAGCTGTGGGCGACGCCTGAAGTAACGTTGCGACACCTAGCGCAACGGCCGCTGTATGCACCAGCAGGCCGCTGCAAAGGCCTGCGGTCGCCAGGAGGCCTGCCCTCCTTCCACGCAGTATCGTTTCGGTCAAAACGAATAGCAGGTCTGGACCGGGAACGAACGCCAATAGGATGGATGAAGCAATGAAGGCGGGAAGATCCGTAGGAATCACGATCATAACTTGCCTCAGAATTAAAATGGCATAGATACCGCTGGAGCCACCGCGGAAGTACGCATTTTGACCGAAATATGGTCGCTTGATGCTTAGTTTTTCGCATAGACGTTGGCATTTATGCGAGATACGCGCATTGTCCTGTCATGAACCTCGATGCCTTTGATCTCCGTCTGCTTCGCGCGATCCAGCGCGACGGCAGCCTGACATATGCCAAGCTCGCGGAAAGCGTTCACCTGTCCGCCAGCCAATGCGCGCGCCGACTCGATCGACTACGGGCGGACGGATATGTGGAAGGCATGGTCGCCACGCTGAGCCGCGAGCGCTTGGGATTGGCAATCCTTGCGCATGTGCTGATCAGCCTCCGAGAGCATCAGCGGGACAAAAATGACACATTTTACCAGTTCGTGCGCGAAGCGCCGGAGGTGCTTGAATGTTATATGCAAAGCGGCGATGTTGACCTTATTCTCAAGGTGGCGGTTCACGATCTGAGCGAACTAGCCGACCTCATCGACCGGATAATGACCGTCACCGGCGGTGTCACCGCGCTTAAGTCTTGGATAGTGTTGCGTTCGATCAAGGCGACCAACGAGCTTCCGCTTTAGAAGCGCAACCGTATTTTTCGCTATTGTGAGCCCATCCGTCCGAGGGCAGGTGTCATTGCTTCGATTTTGTCGACCTCAGCCGAGGTGCTTTGAGATCTTCCAAGCTGCTTTGTAATCGCGCGGCGTGATTGCCTTTTGGCGATCGAGTTGCTCACGCTCAAATCGGTCCCATACACCCAGTGAGGTTGGAGCGGCTCACAGCTTGCATTTGGCATCCTGCGGGTTACCTTCACCAGCAATTTCTGCACGCGCCTGCCTTGCTAGACCTCGAGCTTGGTCGAGCGTCATTGTCCATAAGAGCGTCATCCATCGCTGTTTAGCTGCTCGGCCACCGCCGCCTGTGCGGCATTTCAGGATGAACCGTTTGGGGCCAGTGAGGAAAGCTTTCACCCCGAAACCGGGTAGCTGATCATCCGAAAGGATGCTTGGCGCCGTTGATATGACCTCTAAGCGGTCGATCGTTCTCTTTGTAAGTTGCCCATTTCCAACTGCTAGCAACCACCGCAAACAGCAGTAGAGAGCGTTTCGAAGCTATCGCAGAATAAGAAGTGCAGTGAAAAATCACCGAAAACAAGGGGATTTAGGCTACATGGGAGTTGGGGGCAAAGTTGCCAAATCATTGAACTTTTGTTTTTAATCAGTAGGTCGCTGGTTCGAACCCAGCAGGGCTTTGCCAGTTCAGGCACTCGTTTGCCTGATCACGCTGGCCTGATGATCAGGCGGGTTTGACGAAGCTGTCGATCACGCGCTTGCGGCCCGAATGTTCGAAGTCGATCTCGAGCTTGTTGCCTTCCTGCGCCGCAACGGTGCCGTAGCCGAACTTTTCATGAAAAACGCGCGATCCTGTGGCGATGTCGGCGCGAGGCTTGGCAGCGAAGCTGGCGGCGCTGCGGGAGCTTTCGGCGACGCGCTTGGGTTTGGTGTCGAATTCCTGCGCGGCGGCTCGTTGCCAACCCGGGCCACGGGTGACAGTGCGCGAAGGCTGTGCGCGAGCGACGTCGGCGAAAGGATCGGCATGCTCCGACCACTGCGCCCGCCACAGGGACGCGCCGCCAGACAGGGTGGTTTCGGTTTCCACATGGTCGTCCGGTAATTCGGCCACGAAGCGCGACGGGATGGAACTGGTCCACTGGCCATAGATGCGTCGGTTTGCCGCGTGGAGGATCGTGCACTTGCGCCGGGCACGCGTGATGGCGACGTACGCCAACCGGCGTTCCTCTTCCAGGCTGGCGAGACCGCCCTCGTCCAGCGCACGCTGGGAAGGAAACACGCCTTCTTCCCAGCCCGGCAGGAATACGTTGTCGAATTCCAGCCCCTTGGCGGCGTGCATGGTCATGATCGTGACCTTTTCCTCGTCCGCTGCATTCTCGTTATCCATGACGAGGCTGACGTGTTCGAGGAAATCGCCGAGGCTGTCGTACTCTTCCATGGCGCGGGCGAGTTCAGCCAGGTTTTCCAGTCGCCCGGTTGCCTCAGCCGTCTTTTCGGCCTGCAGAGCGTCGGTATAACCACATTCGTCGAGCACAGTGCGGATCAGGTCGGAAGGTTTTTCCGTGGCAGACAGTTCGCGCCAACGCGCAAAATCTCGCATCAGCGCGAGAAACGTATTGCGCGGTCGCGCGGAAAGCTCGTCGCTGTCCGCGATCTGGATTGCGGCCATTGCGAGTGGGATGTTCTGGCGCCGGGCCAGCGTGTGTAGCGCCTCCAACGCCTTGGCGCCCAGGCCGCGCTTTGGGCTGTTGTAGATACGTTCGAAGGCGAGGTCGTCCTGCGGCTGGGCGATAACCCGAAGATACGCCAGCGCGTCGCGGATTTCGGCGCGCTCATAGAAACGAAATCCGCCGACGATGCGATATTTCATGCCGATCGAAATGAACCGGTCTTCGAACTCGCGCGTCTGGTACTGGGCGCGCACAAGGATGGCGATCTGGTCCAGTGGGGCGCCTTCACGCTCGATCCGCTCGATCTCCTCCCCCACGCGACGGGCTTCCTCGGGCCCGTCCCAGACACCGATGACATGCACCTTTTCGCCGGGATGACGCTCGGTCCACAATGTCTTGCCGAGCCGCTGGCTGTTCTCGTTGATGAGACCGGACGCGGCGGCAAGGATCTGCGGGGTGGAGCGATAGTTCTGTTCGAGCCGGATCACCTTGGCGCCGGGAAAGTCCTTTTCGAAACGCAGGATGTTAGCGACTTCCGCCCCACGCCAGGAGTAGATGGACTGATCGTCGTCACCCACCACGCAGATGTTCTGACGGCCTTGTGCAATCAGGCGCAGCCACAGGTACTGGACCTGGTTGGTGTCCTGATATTCATCTACCATCACGTATTTGAAGCGCTGCTGGTACTGCTCGAGCACTTCGCGATGCGTGCGCAAGATGTTCAACATGTGTAGCAGCAGATCGCCGAAATCGCAGGCGTTCACCGCTTTCAGGCGGTTCTGGTACAGCTGGTAAAAGTGCTGACCTTTGCCGTTGGCATAGGCCTCGCTTTCGCCGGCATCAATGTCCGCCGGGTTGAAGCCTCGGTTCTTCCAGCGATCGATGCACCCCGCAAGCTGACGGGCCGGAAAACGCTTTTCATCGACACCCTCTGCCACGATCAGCTGTTTGAGCAGGCGCAATTGATCGTCGGTGTCGATGATCGTGTAGTTCGATTGCAGTCCGACCAGTTCCGCGTGCCGCCGCAGCATCTTCGCCGCTACCGAGTGGAACGTGCCGAGCCATGGCATTCCTTCCACCGCCGGGCCGATCATGTGGCCGACGCGTTCGCGCATTTCGCGCGCGGCCTTGTTGGTGAAAGTCACGCACAGGATTTCGCTGGGCCAGGCGAGGCGGTTGCGAATCAAGTGGGCGAGCCGGGTGGTCAAGGCGGCCGTCTTGCCCGTTCCCGCGCCCGCCAGCATGAGTACAGGGCCCTCGGTAGTCATCACCGCGTCGCGTTGCGGTTCGTTGAGTCCCGCGATGAGCGCATCGGGGGAAGGGGGGGCTTGCAGATTGTTCACCGTGAACAACTAGGGAACGCCAAGTCTGGGCGCAAGTCTGCATGACGGTGTGTCTGGAACATTTCCGCCGGTGGTTCGTCGTTCCGTCAGCTAAAATAAATATCGGAGAGAACACATGCGTAAAATACTGCTCGCAGGATGCGCCGCGTTGACGATGATGAGCGTCCCCGCCGCGCTCCAGGCCCAGTCGGCCCCGATGACGGACGCACCCACCTCAACCGCCGCCGCCCCGACCATGACGCCAGCGCAGAAAGCAATGTATGATGCGTGGCCGGCAGCCCAGAAAACCGATTATGATGCCTGGCCAAACGACTACAAGGTCTATTACTGGTCACTCAACCCCGAGCAGCAGAAGGGATACTGGGCACTCACCGCAGACCAGCGTGGCCAGATCTACAAGATGACGCCGGAACAGCGCCAGATGGCGTGGAATTCCATCATGCAGCAGATGAATGGCCAGACGCCGACGACCCCTGCCGGGCAGGCAAATCCTTCGGGAGCAGGCATACCAGCCAGTGGCGCGCCGGATCCGCAAACTGCGGGACAGGCGGCTCTCACTACGATGCCAGCTGACCAGAATGATCAGAGCATGGCAGGCCAGGGCACGATGACCCCGCCGCCGGCTACTGCAATGGACAAGAAGTATCCGGTCTGCAGCAAGACCGTGACCGACAACTGCCGCAATCGCGGCGGCAAGTAACCTTGAAGCCCTTCGTCGTCCCGGCATTGCGTCCGGGACGACGTTTCAGGTTCTTTCGATGCGGCGAAGCAGATGCAGCCGCGCCTTGCCGACATCGCGCGCGGTTTCGGTTTCGAACCCGCGGATGACGACCTGCTCGCCCTTGCCGGTTTCGAGACTGACCCAGGTTCCTTCGCCGATCCAACCCAGCCGCGCCAGCTTGTCCACCGCGACAGCACCGGCGCCGCTTTCGTAGGGCGGGTCAAGCAGGACGAGATCGAGCGGTTCTTTCGCCGGTCCCAGCGCCATCACCGAACTTGCTCTAACATCGCTACGGTTTTGCGCCCGAAGATTGGCGATGTTGGTGCGGATGGCCCGGATCGCCGCCGCGTCCTGATCCACGAACAGGCAATGCGCCGCGCCGCGTGAAAGCGCCTCAAGCCCCAGCGCGCCGGACCCGGCGAACAGGTCGGCTACTTTCAGGCCCTCGAAATCGCCCAGTCGACTGACGAGCATCGAGAACAGGGTTTCCCGGGTTCGGTCGGCGGTGGGGCGAGTAGTATCGCCTTGCGGCGCGATCAGCTTGCGGCCGCGCCATTCACCTGCGACGATGCGGAGCGATCCGGTCAAGCCAGGCCTCCCGATGCCTTCCCTTCGCGCAACGAGCGGCGGAAGTTCTCAAGGTCCTTTTGCGCGACTTCACCCGCCGCGCCCTTGGGCAGATCGCCAAGGCGGAAGGGGCCGTAAGACACGCGAAGAAGGCGGCTGACCTGCAGGTCCAGCGCTTCCAGAACGCGGCGGACTTCGCGATTCTTGCCCTCGGTCAGGGTCATTTCGATCCACTGGTTGCGGCCGGTGCGCCGCTCCATGTTGGCGTTGATCTTGCCGTAGATCACGCCATCGACCTCGATGCCTTCCATCAGCTCTTCAAGGCGGCTCTGGGTGATGTCCCCGAATGTGCGTGCCCGGTAGGTGCGCGGAACCCCGGTGGCAGGCAGTTCCAGCTGCCGCTTGAACTCCCCGTCGTTGGTCAGCAGCAGCAGGCCTTCGGTATTAAGGTCCAGCCGTCCGATCGGCATCACCCGGCCAGCGCCATCAGGCAGCGCATTGCGAAGGGCGTTGTAGATCGTAGGCCGCCCGGCAGGGTCACGCTCGGCCGTGATCAGACCGGCGGGTTTGTGGAACAGGAACAGGCGAGTGCCTTCCGCCTCAGCCACCGGGTTGCCGTCAACGGTGACGCCCGCCAGGCTGGTCAGCACGGTGGAGGGCGTTTCGATCAGATCATCGCCCAGCCTCACACGGCCCTCGATGATCATCCGCTCCACTTCGCGGCGGCTGGCGACACCGGCACGGGCAAGCAGCTTGGCGATCCGTTCTCCTTCACGCGCGGGAAGCGCCGGGTTCTTCGGTGTCGGTGCTGCCGCGCGAGGTGCGGGACCGGGGTTCGAGATCGGGCGCGGACCACGCGATGGCTCGTTCCGGCCGTAGCGGTTGTCGCGACGATCGTCGCCGTAGCGGTTGTCGCGCCGATCATCGCCAAAGCGACTGTCGCGGGCAGGGCCGCGCGAATAGGTAGCGCGGGGTGCGCCATCGCGGGAACCGCCACGCGGCAGGTCATCGCGCGAATACTTGCCGCGCGGGGCGCTGTCCCTCGGCCCGGTGCGAAATGCGCCATCACGCGCAGGAGCATCGCGGGGACCATCCGCGCGGGGCCGGTCATCACGACGTGGCGGGCGAGGGCCATCGCGCCGGGCAGCCTCGTCCCGACCGATCTTTCCGCGGGGGGCATCGTCCCGCCGGAAATTGTCGCGAGGTCCGCCGGAGCGTGCAGCTCCGCGCGATCCACCCGAATTATACCGCGACCCATCGCCGCCCCGGGAAGCATCCTCACGCGGTCCCGCTCCACGCGAAGGCCCACCGCGCGGGCTGTCGTTGCGGAAGCCGCCGCTACGGGATTCGCCGGAGGACGAGCGATCGCGCGACGATCCGCCGCCGGATGGACCTTGGGGCGGACGGCCGCGGCCGGCGCCGCCGGACTTGCTGGGTGGTTTGGACATTCGAGCGCCCATAGCTGTTGATCGCCCTATCATCCAGCCTTCCCTTCACCGGAGGGGCCGCTAAGTTGCAGGCCGGTTCGCAATCAGGAGACAGGCGTGGACGCCGATAGCAGTTTGGAGCGTCGCAGCGTCCTGGGGGCCATCAAGCCCTATTTTGAGCGGGAATCGCTGGCGGCGTTCCTGTTGGGTCTGTCCTCGGGCTTTCCCTACGCCATGATCGGCGCCACGCTGACCACCCGGCTGGCGCAGAACGGGATCGACAAGAAGACGGTCACCGCGTTCACCCTGGCCTTCCTGGTCTACAATCTGAAAGTCTTCTGGGCCTGGATCATCGATGGTGTGCGCCTGCCGCTGCTGCACCGGGTGGGGCAGCGAGTTTCCTGGATGCTGGTGTGCGGGCTGGCGGTCATGGCGGCGGTGGTGAACCTCGCCCTCGTCAATCCATCCGCCGACATTGGCGCGACCGTGCTGGCCGCCGTGCTTGTCGGCGTGGCCGGGGCCAGCTTCGACATTGTAATCGACGCCTATCGGATCGAGACGCTCAAGCCCTATCAGCTTGGCACGGGATCGGGGATGAGCCAGTACGGCTGGCGGATCGGCTCTGCCGGGGCGGGCGCGCTGGCGCTGGTCCTGTCGGCCCGATACGGATGGAGTGTCGGGTACATGGCCTGCGCGGTGTTCGCGCTTCCAGCCATGCTCGCTGCCCTGTTCCTCGGAGAGCCTGAGCGCCGCAAGGTCGTCGTCGAGAAGAAAGGCGTGGCCGAAGTCTGGTCGTCGATCGTCGGCCCGTTTGTCGAGTTCTTTCGTCGCAACGGCGCATTTCTGGTGCTGCTGTTCATCCTGGTCCACAAGATCGGCGACACGCTGGCGAACCTTACTTTCCGGCTGCTGTTCAACGATCTTGGCTTCAGCAATGACGAGATCGCGATCTACGACATCGGCCTTGGTTTCTGGGCGTACATGATCGGCGTGTTCATCGGCGGCGTCGCCTATGCGCGCATGGGGTTGAAGCGATCGGTCATGCTGTCGCTGGTGCTGATGGGGGTTTCCAACATCAGCTTCGCGGCGCTGGCGGCGGCGGGCCACAGCAATTGGGGCATGGCTGGCGCCATCGGGTTCGAGAACATTGCCAGCGGCTATGGCGGGGTGGTGGTGATCGCCTATTTCTCGGCGCTGTGCGACCTTCGTTACACCGCATCCCAGTACGCCCTGATTTCGGCGGCGGCGAGCGTGGTGGGGCGGCTGCTCACCGGCACGACCGCCGGCGCGCTGATCGAGGCGCTGGGTTATGTGAACTTTTACCTGCTGACCACGCTTGCCGCCCTGCCGGGCATCGTGCTGTTCTGGTGGATGAGCCGTACCGGGCTGGTCGATCAAGCAATGGGGTCGGCAGGCGAAGTCGAAGTCTAGCGGCGTAAGCGGCGCGGAACGGTCAGTCCGGCCATTCCGCGTTTTGTGCCAGCACTGCTCCTGCGAGATACAGCGATCCGGCGATCAGGATGCTTCGCGGGTTGCGAGCCTCCAGTTCGCGCAGCGCGGTCGTCACATCAGGGGCGGTCCTGGCGTCCGGCGCCCATTCGGCGAACGACTCAGGCGGCAGGCAATCATGGCCCGGCACCGGGACGATCGTGACGCTTTCGACCAGCCGATTGAGCGGATCGAGAAGGGCGCCGGGATCCTTGCCTGCGATCATGCCCAGCACGAGCTGCGGCGCTATTTCCTGCTCCTGGAGAAACGCGGCTAGCGCCAGCCCTGCATCGCGGTTGTGTCCACCATCCAGCCAGACGGGAGTGCCGGGCACCAGTTGCGTGAGCGGGCCGTCAGCCAGTTTCTGCATCCGGGCGGGCCAATGCGCGGATCGAATGCCTTGCGCTATTGCAGCCGGATCGACCCGCAGCGTATCCTGTCTGCGAACCATCGCGACGGCCAGCGCCGCGTTGTCTGCCTGATGGGCTCCGGGCATCGTTGGCAGGGGCAGGGTGAGCGATCCGTCGCCATCCTCGAACCAGATGGCATCGCTGGTGGCGCGCGCATTCCAGCACTCGCCGCGCCAGAACAGCGGCACGTCATCCGATGCGGCGAGCGATTGCAGCACCGCCACCACGCTGGGCGGATAAGCCTGCGTCACCAGCGGGACATGGGCGCGGCGAATACCCGCCTTTTCGAACGCGATGCGTGAAAGCGGTTCGCCCGGCACATCCGCTTCCGGGGCGAGCAGGAAACGCTCGTGATCGATACCCAATGTGGCGATCCCGCACGCGAGGGGAGCGGGCAACACATTGGTCGCATCGAACCGGCCGCCAAGCCCGACCTCGATCACACAGGCATCGGCAGGGTGGCGAGAGAACGCCAGAAAACTGGCGGCGATCGTCACTTCGAAGAAGCTGACTTGAAGCCCGGCCGCAGCGTCCAGCACCTCATCCAGCAGCGATGCGAGTTCTGCGTCAGAGACAAGTTCGCCGGCTATGCGGATGCGTTCGTTGTAGCGCACGAGATGCGGGCTGGTGATCGCGTGAACCTTGTAGCCCTGCGCTTCCAGGATCGCTCGCAAGTAAGCGCAGGTCGATCCTTTGCCATTCGTCCCGGCCACATGAAAAGCCGGGGGTATCGCCAAGTGCGGATCGCCCAGCCTGCCTAGCAGCGCCCGGATCGCGTCCAGTCCAATTCGGCCCTGCGGTAACGACAGCGCCGCGAGACGGTCCAGCTGCTTCTGGACGGCAGGCGCATCCGATACCGCGAAGTCGCGCATCAGCGCGCCGAATGCACCGCTTGCGCCAGCGCGGCGGTCAAGGCCCACAAAGGCTCGGCGGCGTTGTCTCCATGCTGCTTCACCAGATCCACCAGCGCAGAGCCGACGACGACGCCGTCCGCCACTTTGGCGATAGCGGCCGCCTGTTCGGGCGTGCGAACGCCGAAGCCGACGGCGACCGGAATCTTGGAGGCAGCTTTGAGCCGCGCCACAGCCTCATCGATGGAGCTTTGTGCCGCCTGCTGCATTCCGGTGATGCCCGCGACGGACACGTAATACAGGAACCCGGATGAACCCTCCAGCACGGCGGGCAAGCGCGCGCTGTCCGTCGTCGGCGTGGCCAGGCGGATGAGGGAGACGCCCTTCTCACGCAGGGCCGGACCCAGATCGGCGTCTTCCTCGGGCGGTATATCGACGCAGATGACGCCGTCGACGCCCGCCTTCTCGCATTCGGCGGCGAACCATTCGGGGCCGCGCACAGTCATCGGATTGGCATAGCCCATCAACACCAAGGGCACTTGCGGATGGCGCGCACGGAAGGCCGCCGCAATGGCGAAGATGTCAGCGGTGCGCGTTCCTTTGGCGAAGGAGCGCAGGTTCGCTTCCTGAATCGCGGACCCATCGGCCATGGGGTCGGTGAACGGCATGCCCAGCTCGATCACGTCCGCGCCGCCTGCAACCAATGCGTCGAGGTTCGCAGCGGTGTCCCCGTCGCCGCCAGTGATGAAGCAGACGAGCGCCGGGCCTTTGGCGAAAGCGGTTTGGAAGCGGGTCATCAGGAAAACAGCGTCTTTCCGGAAAAGCGGAGGATGGCGGCGGTGAGGCCGATGAAGATGGCGAGATAAGCGAGGCTCACGCCGATGGCGCCCCAGTCACCGCGAAACGCGAACGACCAGAAATAGCCGGCGCCTGACAGATCGAACGAGCGCGCGCGGACCAGATCGGCCAGCACTTTCATCGCCGGGAACACTGCCATCCACAAAATGGCGGCGTCGATCAGCGAGCGTTGCCACCCGCCTTTCTTCAAAGCTCTGCCCCCAGGGCCTCGGCGACGGTGAAGATGTCCTTGTCGCCGCGGCCCGACACGTTGACGACAAGGATCTTGTCCTCGTCCATCTCGCTCGTCAGCTGGGGCAGGGCAGCCAGCGCATGGGCGCTTTCGAGAGCAGGGATGATGCCTTCCAGTGCGCAACACAGCTGGAACGCCTCGAGCGCCTGATTGTCCGTGATCGGCACATAGCGCACACGCCCGCTTTCATGCAGCCACGAGTGCTCTGGCCCGAGGCCCGGATAATCCAGGCCGGCGCTGATCGAATGGGCCTCGGTGATCTGGCCGTCCTCATCCTGCAGCAGGTAGGTCTTGTTGCCGTGCAGGATGCCCGGCTTGCCACCGGTGAGACTGGCGGCGTGTTGGCCCGTCTCCACGCCATGGCCGGCCGCTTCGATCCCGACCATTTCGACTTCGGGATCGTCAAGGAAAGGGTGGAAGATGCCGATCGCATTCGATCCACCGCCCACGGACGCGACGAGCATATCGGGAAGGCGACCTTCCGCCTCCATCATCTGCTCACGCGTTTCGTTGCCGATCACGCTCTGAAAATCGCGAACGAGTTCGGGGTAAGGGTGCGGACCGGCGGCGGTGCCGATGATGTAGAACGTGTCGTGGACGTTGGCGACCCAGTCGCGCAGCGCCTCGTTCATCGCGTCCTTGAGGGTTTCCGCGCCGCTGGTAACTGGCTGAACTTCCGCCCCGAGCAGCTTCATGCGGAACACGTTCGGCTTCTGGCGCTCAACGTCCTTGGCGCCCATGAAGATCGTGCAGGGCAACCCGAAGCGAGCAGCGACCGTGGCGGTGGCGACGCCGTGCTGGCCGGCTCCGGTCTCGGCGATGATGCGGGTCTTGCCCATCCGCATCGCCAACAGGATCTGTCCGACGCAATTGTTGATCTTGTGCGCGCCGGTGTGATTGAGGTCCTCGCGCTTGAAGTAGATCTTCGGACCCTTGCCATCGGGCGCGAGCTTCCGAAAATGCTCGGTGATGCGGGGCGCGGGATACAGAGGGCTGGGCCTGCCGACGAATGTCTTGAGCAGATCGTCGAACTCGGCCTGGAAAGCCGGGTCCAGTTTCGCCGCCCGGTATTCCTTTTCCAGGTCCAGGATAAGCGGCATCAGCGTTTCGGCCACATACCGTCCGCCGAACTGGCCGAAATGGCCGGTCGCATCGGGCAGGGAGCGCAGCGAATTCACGGGCGGTTGTGCTGTCATGATACGGGCGCTTGGCAGACGCTTCGATTCTTGTCCAGAAGCCATAGCGAGAGTTCGCGCAGCCCCCGCCCGCCTTGGTCGTCCGCGATCGATTTTCAATTGCTAATTCCGCAAGCGGCTGGCTCCAAAAACAACAATCCCTGCGCGCGCTGGTTTTGTGACGGTTTGATGGCATCCCGAGAATATCGTTCATTTGGCGGCAAGGTCGCCACGCTCACTGGCCGCGCACCCGGTGAGGGCCGGGACACAAGATACTGGAGTTATGTATGCGTATTGCACTCGTTTCGCTCGCCGCTGTCGCCGCCATGGCCGCCGCAGCTCCCGCATTCGCCAATGAAGCCCGCGTGGAAGCGCGCGGCGGCGTGATCTGGAACGGCAGCGACAGCGAAGCGACGGCGGGCGTCGCCGCTGGTTACGATTACGACCTGTCGGACAATTTGTTCGTCGGCGTCCAGGGCTCGGCCGACAAGATCCTCACCAGCAACACCCGCGTCTCCTGGGGCGCCGGCGGCCGTGTTGGTGTCAAGCTGAACCCGGCGACCAAGGTCTATGCGCTGGCTGACTGGCAGTCGAAGAACACCCGCTTCGGCAACAGCGCCGTGGGCGTCGGTGGGGGCGTGCAGCGCGATCTCGATCAACGCTACTACGTCAAGGCTGAGTACCAGCACCTGCTGGTGGGCGACAACACGCCCGATGCCGATCGCGGGCTGGTGGGCCTCGGCGTCAAGTTCTGATCACCGGCGATCCGATCCGCTGCATGTCCCGAGTCGGCGGCGTCGGTGACCGATGATTACACGAGGGAAAGGGCGGTTCGGCAACGGGCCGCCCTTTTTCGTGAAGTCTACGTACCGGCAGAACGGACCGCGGCGCAGAAGGCAGCGATCCGGGCTTCATCCTTTTGGCCCGGCTCGCTTTCCACGCCCGACGATGCATCGACGAGCGGTGTGCCGGTCACCATTATCGCCTGGCCCACATTTTTGGCGTCGAGGCCGCCCGCCAGTCCCCAAGCGGTTTGCCCTTTGTAAGCGCTCAACAATGTCCAGTCGAAGCTGAGCCCCATTCCACCTGGCAGGGAGCCTTTGGGCGTTTTGGCGTCAAATAGAATGAGATCCACCGCGTCGGCGTAAGCCGTGGCATGATGAATGTCCCGGGCCGTTGCAACGGGAAGAGCCTTCCACACCGGAATGCCGAACCGCGCTCGCAATTGGGCGGCTCGTTCGGGTGTCTCCTCACCATGCAATTGAATGGCGTCTAGGGCGGCGGCGGCGACAGCTTCGCCTATGGCATCGTCGGCGGGATCGACGAACAGCCCAACACGACCCACTCGCCCTTGTGCCTGTTGGGAAAGAGACGACGCCTGCTTTGGGGTTACCGCCCGTGGGCTTTTCGGAAAGAACACAAATCCGACATAGGCAGCGCGGGCTTTGACCACTGCTTCGAGCGCGTCCGGTGTGGAAACACCACAGATTTTGATTGCCGCTGCCGGCATTGGCCCACCTCTTATGTCTGAACGTCGATGGGGCTATGTAGCGAGAAGGTTGGGCGCGACAATGGGCAGGTTGCGCGCCGCCACGCTGGGCAGGCGGCGCGCATACCGCCGATCAGGGGGCCAATTCGAACTGGACGGTCACATTCACTTTCGTCTCGAGTTCGCCGGCAGCGACTGAAGAACCAGTGACCATTACATCGGCAGACTGCTTGCGCGCATACATCACGGGCTGGGGGACGTACCCGCTGGACTCACTGATAGAGACGATCCTCGCTACTCGCAGACCAGCCGCGCTGGCATAAAGATCGGCGCGGGCACGGGCCGATTTCATGGCAGCCGTGCGCGCTTCATTCTCGGCCGCGTCTGGAGCGAAGAGCATGAACGACGGACCGTTCACCTGATTGGCACCGGCCGTGACCAGCGCATCGATGACCTTGCCCATGTCAGCCAGCTTGCGCTGCTTCACATTAACGGAGTTGTTCGCCTGATAGCCGACGATCCGCTGGGGACCGTCCTCGTAATTGCCATCCGGCAGACGCTTCGGCTGCGCATAAACCGGGCTGACGCTTAGGTTGCTGGTTTGCACGTCACGGTCGGGGATACCCGCGCGCTTCACTGCGGCGAGGACCTTGTTCATCTGGGAAGAGTTGGCGGCCAGCGCTTCGGTCGCCGTAGCCCCTTGGGTGGTAACGCCTGCGGTGTAGGTAGCCAGGTCGGGTTCGCGGGCGGAGGATCCCTCGGCGGTCACCGTCAGCAAGGTATGGCCTGCCTCGATCGCCGGCACAGGTCCAACCTGCTGAGCGGCGGCTGGGATCGCGGGGATCATGGCCGCGCCAAGGGCAGTGGCTGCGAGGAAGTTCAGGCTTTTCATTCCGGTCGTTCTCCATCGATCAGGATCAGGAACAACGACTTGGATGCCCGGAGGTTGCCTTCGGCTGAACGACGGAACGAGCCAAGGTTAAGGCGAAACGAACTTCGAAGCTTACAGCGTTGCCTCAATTGCGCGGGCAGCTGCGAGGGGGTCTTCCGCGCGACTGATCGGGCGGCCGATCACCAGGACGCTGGCGCCGGCGTCGCGCGCTTCCCTCGGTGTGACGATGCGCTTCTGGTCGCCCTTGCTGGCAGCAGACTTGCCATCGGCCGGACGCAGGCCTGGGACCACGAAATAGCCATCCTTCCACTGCTTGTGCACGGCGCCCACTTCGTGCCCGGAGCACACGATACCGTCGAGACCGGCGGCATGGGCCAGGTCGGCAAGGCGCAGGGCCTGCGCGTGCGGATCGGCATCAGTCACGCCGATCGCGGCGAGATCATCGCCATCCAGGCTGGTCAGCACGGTAACGGCAACGACCTTGCAGTTTTCGCCAGCCGCAGCCTTGGCATCCTCCATCATCGCGCGGCCACCCGCCGCGTGAACGGTGACGATTGACGGCTGAAGCACATGGATGGCCTGCATTGCACCGGCCACGGTATTGGGAATGTCGTGCAGCTTCAGATCAAGGAAGATCGGCAGCCCCAGTTTGTGCAGTTCATGAATGCCATGGTGCCCGTGCGCGCAAAAGAATTCCAAGCCCAGCTTTATCCCGCCCACATGCCCGGCGACCTTTCGCGCCAACGCTTCGGCAGCGTCGAGGCGGGGAAGATCGAGGGCAAGATAGACGGGATTGTGGTTCATGGCTGCAAAGGTTCCGGACGGGTTTCAAGGGGACTGACCGGCACGGGTTCTCCGGACGGCGTGGCGAGATTGGAGGTCGACGTGGCGCGCAGCGAGTTTTCCAGGCTGGCGATGCGACGGTTCAGGCGCCAGCGCACGGCGCGCAGGTAGAGCCAGACCGGTAGCATACCGAGCACGAAAAACAGCAGCGCCAGGAAACCGACCGGCCAGTCGAAATGGATATAGTTGCCGTTTTCCAGCGGCCAGAAATTCACCGGCGCCCGGTTCCAGTTCATCGCCACGAAGGCGACGAGAACGGCCGTGGCAACGATCCACGCTATGGTGCGGATGACTTGCATTGAACCTCCTGCTTTCCCCCGCCGGACTTACTGATGCTAGGCATGAAATCCGGGCAAGGAAAGAGGTTGCCTGCAATCGCGTCAGGCTCCTTCGGCCAACGCCGAGCGAGCCTGACGATCATTCCCTTTTTGCGGTGACGGTTGCCGCGTCAGTTACCAAATACGCGCGCGAATATCGTGTCCACATTCTTGAAGTGATAATCGAGGTTGAATTTGTCCTCGATGACTTCGGCCGGTAGTGCAGCGGCAACGTCGGCGTCTGCTTTCAGCAGTTCCAGAAGCGACAGCTGACCGTCCGACTCCCAGACTTTCATCGCGTTGCGCTGGACGAGCCTATAGCTTTCATCGCGAGACAGGCCAGCTTGCGTGAGAGCCAGCAGAACGCGCTGCGAGTGAACGAGACCGCCCATGCGATCGAGGTTCTTTTGCATGCGCTCGGGATACACCAGCAGCTTGTCGATCACTCCGGTCAGACGACCAAGGGCGAAATCGAGCGTAATGGTGGCGTCGGGTCCGATAAAGCGTTCAACCGAAGAGTGCGAAATGTCCCGCTCATGCCAGAGCGCTACGTTCTCCATCGCTGGCACGACGGCCGATCGGACGACGCGGGCAAGGCCGGTCAGGTTTTCGGTCAGAACGGGGTTGCGCTTGTGCGGCATCGCCGAGGAGCCTTTTTGCCCGGGCGAGAAATATTCCTCTGCTTCGAGCACTTCAGTGCGCTGCAGGTGGCGAACTTCGACTGCCAGGCGTTCGATCGAGCTGGCTATCACGCCGAGCACCGCGAAGAACATCGCGTGACGATCACGCGGGATCACCTGGGTGGAGACCGGCTCGATACCCAGGCCCATCTTGTCCGCTACGTATTCCTCGACGGCGGGATCGACATTCGCGAAAGTACCCACTGCGCCAGAGATAGCGCACGTCGCAACGTCTTCTCGTGCCGCGACGAGCCGGGCGCGACAGCGGGAGAACTCGGCATACGCCTCGGCCATCTTGAGGCCGAACGTCACCGGTTCCGCATGGATGCCATGACTGCGACCGATCGTTGGCGTGTACTTGTGCTCCTCCGCCCGACGCTTGATGGCTGCGAGCAGGGCATCGAGGTCTTCCAGCAGGATGTCTGCCGCTTTCACCAACTGCACGTTGAGCGTGGTGTCGAGAACGTCGGAACTCGTCATGCCCTGATGCATGAAGCGGGCTTCGGGGCCGACCTGCTGTGCGACCCAGTCCAGGAAGGCGATCACGTCATGCTTGGTAATTGCCTCGATCGCGTCGATAGCGGCCACGTCGATCGTCGGGTTCGTTCCCCACCAATCCCATAACGCCTTGCCTGCGCTGGGCGGGACGGTGCCCATCTCACCCATCTTCACGGCGGCATGAGCCTCGATCTCGAACCAGATGCGGTAACGTGCTTCGGGTTCCCAGATCGCGGTCATCGCGGGGCGGGCGTAGCGGGGGACCATGTTCGACTCCTAAGGCTGACGCACGGGCCGCTAGGCGGGCTGGGCGGGAAACGCAAGCGTGAGGCCCCTGAGAACAGGCAAGGAGCCGCCGTCTGCTTGTTGCCGGGAAGCAGCCGTCGGATGTGGAGCAGGTACTAATATTAACCAATTACAGCCAAGGCTACGTTCACACGCAAAACACTTTGATACCCGGGGCCAAATTCAAGGCATCTAGAATGATCAGGATCAGGACCATTGTTGCGCCCCTCATCAGCGCGCTGCTTTGTTTTGCGATTGCGGTCGCGATGATCAGACTGCTGAGTTTTGACCGAAATCTCGCGTCGGTATGGCCTGCCAATGCAGTGGTCGTGGCTCAGCTGATCGGGCGGAGCCGAGGCGAATGGTGGCGCTTCATTGTCGGTGCGTTTGTGGCCATCATGGCCGCTGGCATCATCACCCGAGGCACCCTGATCGCACCCCTCGGCTTCGCGATCGCAAATTGTTTCGAGATATTGCTTGCTGCTTGGCTGCTACGTAGCGCTGTGGACGGAGACGGCCGATTATTGCATCGTCACGCCTCCGTCGGCCGCTTCGCCATCTTCGCAGGTCTGATCGCGCCGGCTTGTGGAGCGACCTTGGGGGCACTGGTCGCGAACATGGCATATGGCCTGTCTTTCGGGGGCTCGCTGGTCACCAAATTCAGTGCCGATTCGCTCGGGCTTCTAATCTTCACACCGTTTTTCTATGGCCTGTTCCGCGGCGACTATCTGGCAAACATCCGGGCGACTGACTGGAAGGAGCGAGCCAGGATACTGGCGCTCTACAGCGCTGTGCTCATCGTAAGCGCGGCCGTGTTCTGGCAGGATCGGTTCCCCATCCTATTCATGCCGCTCGCGCCGCTTATGCTGCTGTCGTTCCGCCAAGGGTGGCTGGGAACCAGCCTGGGCGTGATGATGCTGGCGGTCGTGGGGGGCGTTGCGACATTTTACGGGCATGGACCGGTCACTCTTTCCGGCGGGGACATGGGGATGCACATGGTATTCCTGCAGGTCTATCTGGGTACCGTCCTGGTCGTAATGATGCCGGTGGCGGCGGCTCTTGCGACACGGCGCGACCTGATTGACCGGTTGAGTGAAAGTGAGAGGTCGCTCAAGCTGCTGGCTGATCGCTCTTCCATCGTCCTTTTGCGTTTTTCGGACGATGGCTCATGCACGCGGGTAGTGGGCAACGCCCGATTGCTGCTGGGAGAGAGATCCGAATTTCTGCCGGGTGCGCATCTTGGGGAGCTTGAGCAACCCATGGGCGATCAGTTCTTCGCCGCGCATCTCCAGGCGGCCGATTCTGACGGACCTGTTACGGTCGAGGTGGAACGACCTGGGCTGGGGTGGGTGGAGGCCACTTTCCGGGCCGAACGCGACGAACAAGGGTTGATGACGGGCTCTGTAGCGACGTTAACGAACGTCACCGCTCGAAAAGCGCGAGAGGGTGAACTCGCGCGCCGTGCGGAAACCGATGAACTCACCGGACTGATCAATCGCGCCGGATTCCTGCGCCGCTTCGACACGGCATTGGCTGAGCCGCCGAGCGATGGAATCAGCATAGCGCTGATTGATGTCGATCGCTTCAAATCTCTGAACGACGAACTGGGTCATGTGGCCGGCGATGCCGCGCTGGCTGAAGTAGGCCGCCGGATTGCGGGGAACCTGCGGTCCAGTGATCTTGTGGCTAGACTGGGCGGCGATGAATTTGTGGTGCTGCTCGGGACGGCGAACCCCCAAGTGGCACGGGAGATCTGCATGCGCATCGTCGCCAGCGTATCAGCCCAGCCCGTGCAATTGCCGCTGGGTGGAGAGGCCCAAGCCCAGATCAGCTGTGGTCTGGTCCATCGCATGCCGGGTCAAGACGGCATCGATCTTCTCAACCGCGCCGACATGGCCCTGTACGAAGCCAAAAGGGGCGGGCGTAACCGGCTTATCGCGGCTTAGGTATTTAGATCAGGCCTTTCGCGCGTAGCGAAACATGGCCCTCGCGACCGATAACGACATGATCGTGAACGGTCACGCCGAGCAATCGGCCCGCCTCAGCGATGCGATTGGTGACTTCGATGTCGGCGCGGCTCGGCTGGGGTGAGCCGGACGGATGGTTGTGCACGAGGATAAGGGCGACGGCGCCAAGATCCAGCGCACGGCGAATCACTTCCCTAGGATGGATCGCCGCTTCATCGATCGATCCCTCGCCCACCAGATCGTCCAGGATCAGCATGTTGCGCGTGTTCAGATAGAGTACGCGCACCCGCTCTACGGTAAGGTGCGCCATGTCGATCGTCAGGTAATCGATCAACGCCTGCCATGACCCAATGACGGGGGCTTCCCGCACTTTCTGGCGCGCCATTCGAGTCGCGGCCACCGTGACGATGCGTAGGGCGGCCGCAGTGGCCTGCCCCATGCCGGGATGCGCTGCCAGGGTGCGTGGGTCCGCCTGCAGGACGCCTGCCAACGATCCGAACCGCTGCAGCAGGCTTCGCGCCAATGGCTTCATGTCGCGCCTCGGAACCGCCTGCATAAGCAGTAGTTCGATGACTTCATGATCACCAAGGGCTTCGGTTCCGCCCTCCAGAAGTCGCTTCCGAAGGCGGGTTCGGTGACCGCTTGGATCATTGCCGGCATCGACCGGGGGCGGCGCATAGGGGCCAGCATTGGCCTCGAATAAGGAGTTCTGGTCGGACATAGCGTGCGCAGGCAATTGCCTTTCTCGCTCGGCCAGCGCAAGTGATGCAGCGGATGGCGCAAGAGCACGACCAGTTGCAGGATGGCGGAGAGGTTGCAAGTGGGACGGCCCGCGCGCCGGCACTTCGCGTGCGTTGGCGGGGGCCGGTCATCGTCGTCGGGACGATACTTGTCATTGCGATGGGGGCCGCCTGGCTCTCACGCAAGGAAATTGCGGACAATCTGATCCAGCAGCAACTCGACGCGATGAACCTGCCGGCACGGTACGATATCGTCAGAATCGGCCCGTCCGAACAGGTCATCCGCAACCTGTCGATCGGCGATCCCGCGAATCCGGACCTTACCGTGTCGGAACTGCGCATTTCCACCCGGCTCTACTGGGGGTTGCCGGGCATTGGACGCATCACCTTGGTGAGGCCGCGCCTTTATGGCAAATTTTATCGTGGAAAACTAAGCTTCGGCAGTCTCGATAAAGTGCTGTTCGGGGGGGCGGGCGGTCCATTCACCATGCCTGACCTCGACGTGGGCATCGTCGATGGCCGTGCGCTTATCAACAGCGATCTGGGACGCGTCGGCGTAAAGCTGGCTGGCAAGGGTGCTTTGCGCGGCGGTTTCTCGGGTGAAGTGGCGGCAGTGGCGCCGACCATCGCCGTCCGCGGATGCTCGGCTGGACGGACCACACTGTACGGGAAACTGACCATAGCATCGGCCAAGCCGCGTTTCGTCGGGCCGATCCGAACTCAAGGCCTCGCGTGCCCCGATCGGAACGCCCGACTTGCGCAAGCCGGCGTCCAGCTTGACCTCACGCTGGATGAAGCGCTGGACGGCGGTGAGGGCAAGGCAGGACTGTCGGCCGGTAATGGCCGGTACGGAGCGAACGCAGTGGCCGGCTTGTCGGCGAGCGGGCGTTTTACCTATCGAAAGCGGGCGTTGAGCAGCACGTACAAGATTGCGGCCCGCCGCGTGTCGACCCCGCAGACGAGCATGGATAGCCTCGGTTTCGATGGCTGGGTGCGCTCTACGGGCGGATTGGCGCGCTTCGATGTCGAAGGGGACCTGGAAGGCAGCAATGTTGCTCTCGGCCAGCAGATCGATCGTGAGCTACGACGCGCCCAGCGGGCAGGCGTAGGCACCTTGGTAGACCCGATCATGGCGAAAATGCGCAATGCATTGCATCGCGAATCGCGGGGCAGCACGCTCGACGCCAATGTCTTGGTGCGCCGTTCACAGGGGCGCCTCAGTCTGGTGGTGACGCGAGGTGCTCTGCGCGGTGGAAGCGGCGCATCGCTCCTGTCTTTGTCACGCATCCAGGCGCTGTTTGCTGGGAAAGGGGAGGACGAACCCCCTCACGTCACCGGAAATTTCACGACGGGTGGCAAGGAACTGCCCAAGATCTGGGGGCGGATGGAAACGGCCCCCGGTGGCCGTCTCACGATGCAGATCGCCATGCCGGATTACCGCGCCGGTCCGGCGTTGATCGGCGTCCCGCGCCTGTCCCTGACCCAAGACCGGGACGGAACGCTGGGCTTTACCGGGCAAGTGCTGCTGGGCGGCGCTGTTCCGGGCGGCTCTGCGCGCAACCTGCTCGTACCTGTCGACGGGAAGTGGTCGGGCAATGGAAAGCTGGCGGTCTGGCGAGACTGTGTCGACGTGCGTTTCGACGAATTGCGGTTCGCCAACCTCACGATCGACAAACGAGCGCTGACGATCTGCCCATCGCGAGGGGCAGCCATCGTCGAAGGGACATCGGAAGAGGTTTCATTCGGTGCCGGGGCGACGTCGCTGACATTGGCGGGCAAGCTGGGGCAAACGCCCATCCGGATCGCGAGCGGGCCAGTCGGCTTTGCTTCGGGGAGGGGGCGCCCTGGTGCCTTGCGCGCCAGCGATGTTAGGGTTTCGCTCGGACCGGCACAGACCGCCTCCCATTTTTCGATCAACCGCATCGCCGCGCGCGTCGGAAAAGACATCGCGGGAAGTTTTGATGAGGCGGATATTGCTCTGGCGGCGGTGCCACTAGACATGAAGCAGGCGTCAGGAGAATGGCGCTATGCGGGCGGCGTTCTTTCGATCGACAAGGCGGGATTTGCGCTGGTCGACCGTCAGCCGGTCGGTCGTTTCCAACCTCTAGTCGCGCGTGATGCAAGCCTGCGCCTGGCGGACAATCGCATCGTTGCCAATGCGTTGCTGAGGGAGCCATCCAGCGACCGGCAAGTAGTGAGGACCACGATTACCCACAGTCTGGCCAACGCGACTGGGCATGCCGACCTAGTTGTCGATGGCGTTATTTTCGACAAGCGATTGCAGGCTGACACGCTGTCGCGATCGATGCTCGGCGTCGTTTCCGGTCTGAAAGGACTGGTGAAGGGCACCGGTCGGATTGATTGGACCCCTGACGTGGTGAAGAGCCGTGGAAGGTTTTCAACCGACGGTGTGGATTTTGCCGCTGCCTTTGGGCCGGTGAAGGGATTATCGGGCGAAGTTGTCTTCACCGATCTGCTGGGGCTGGTCACCGCGCCGAAGCAGACCGTCCACATCGCGTCCGCCAACCCTGGCATCGAAGTGACCGATGGCACGCTGTCGTATGCGATGCTGCCGGGCTACCGGCTACAGATCAATGGCGCGCAGTGGCCGTTCATGGACGGTACGCTCAACCTGGATCCCGCTCATATGCAGATTGGTGTGGCGGAGACGCGGCGATACACCTTGAGGGTGACGGGCCTCGACGCCGCAACCTTCATCCAACATCTGGAGTTGGAGAATATCAGCGCTACCGGCACGTTCGATGGCGAGATGCCGCTGATATTTGACGAGAATGGGGGGCGGATCGAACACGGCTTCCTGTTGAGCCGCCCACCTGGCGGAATTGTCGCCTATAACGGAGCGCTGACGTACAAGGACCTGTCGGCGATGGGTAATTTTGCGTTCGATGCGCTTAAGTCGGTGAACTACAAGCACATGGAAATCGGCTTGGGCGGCTCACTTTCGGGCGAGATACTGACGCGGATCAGCTTCGATGGCCTTAGCCAGGGCAAGGGCGCGAGTAAGAATTTTATCACCAAGCAGATCGCCAAGCTGCCGATCCGCTTTGTGCTCAATATCAGGGCTCCGTTCTTCAGTTTATTCGGATCGATGCGCTCCTTGTACGATCCTAACTTTGTCACTGACCCGCGAGAAATAGGGCTGCTCGACTCGGACGGTCGCCGTCGCGAATCGGGTCTTGACGCAACTGTCATCCCCTCCACGCCTCCGCCCGTCTCCATTCAGCCTCCAGTCAGCGAGAAAAGATGATGTTGCCGTGTGAATTGACCGGAAGCGCGCTGGCTGCGAGATACCCGACCATGCAGGATGGTCCATCTCAACAGCAACTGGTGTTTTCAAGGTCCGGAGGGCGCGCCGTTCGCGCTTGTAAATTTGGCGTGATGCTGATGGCCGCATCGGTAGCGTTGGGACTTTGCGGGTGCATACAGGTTGCTGCTCCGGACAAGCCCATCGTCATCGAACTGAATATCAACATCCGGCAGGAAGTGGTCTATCGTCTGGCGGCTGATGCGGCCAAGACCGTGGAGCAGAACGAAGGTATATTCTGATGACCAGCATCCGTCTCATCGGCGCAGCAGTCGCCACTATCCTGATGGCTTCGGGCCTTATTTCGGCTCATGCCGAAGGTCGCAGTCCGGCCTATAATGCCGCGCGCGCCGCCGGGCAGGTGGGCGAACAGACGGACGGTTATCTGGGCGTAGTGGGAGGGCAAAGCGCGGATATCGCAGCCATGGTGCGCGATCTCAACAATCAGCGCCGCGCCGTCTATACGAATGCATCATCCGGAAAGAGCACCATCCAGGAATATGCGTTCACTACCGGCTGCAAACTCATTCGCGACACGAAACCGGGCGAAAAGTATCAGGGTCTCGACGGCTCATGGAAAACGCGTGGCGCGAGCGCGCCGGAGTTGGATCCACGCTGCCCCTGAATGCCGCAGCGGTTTCGATTGTCCGCACGGTGATAAAGTGTGGTTTCGAAGCTTTGTCGGATGATGGCTATCCCGGTCCAACCTGACATCAACATTATCAGGCTGCAGGAACGATATGTTTTTGCAGCCTTTTTGCGCAATCGCTTATCAAAGCAGCAACGCGCGTTGGCCGAAATGGCTTCTCAAACCTTTCCGCGACAGGGAAGCATGGCCAATCGCTGCCGACAATGTAGTCCAGACGACCTCGGTATCCGTCACCTATGGTTGACTCGGGAAAACGGCCACCCTAAGGGGGCGGCGCTCTTGGCGGGCAGCCGTTGTTTGTGTCTTGCGTTCTTGTTGTCGTAGATGAGGACCCTGACATGACCGACGAGCCTTCCGCCCAAGACCCTGTAGGCGAGGATGCGCGCATCGACTCTCTCGACGGAAGGCTGAAAGCCCTCCGCGATAAGGAAGAGGAGCGTAACCGACCGAAAGCAGGTGCGGAGACTGATGCGAGCTATCGCCTTGGGAACCGCGTTCTTTCGGAACTTCTGGGGGGGCTTGCGGGTGGATTGTTCCTGGGATGGTTGATTGACCATTTCGCTGGAACATCGCCCTGGGGTCTGATGGTAATGCTGTTCGTCGGAATTGGCATTGCTTTCAGAAACATAATCCGGATTACGAACCGGCGCCCGGACTGAACCGTTGCCATCGCTGCGGGACTGTTAAGGGGCGCTGCCGTTCATTGGCGACAGGGAAATTCGCGTGGCAGCCGAAGCAAAGCTCGATCCGATGCACCAGTTCCAGCTGCAAAAGCTGGCGGGCGCGGACTGGAACATTGCCGGTTACAACATTGCCTTCACCAATAGTGCACTATGGATGGGTATCGCGACGCTCGCGCTCATCGTTTTCGTGGCTGGCGGGATGAAGCGCCAGGTAGTGCCCGGCCGTTGGCAGATGGCGGTGGAAACATTCACCGGCTTCATCGACGGTATGCTGGCTGCGAACGTCGGCAAGGCCGGCAAGAAGTATGTCCCGTACATTTTCTCGCTGTTCATGTTCATCCTGTTCGCCAACTTCTTGGGCCTGATGCCGCTTGGCGTCGTTGGCGTGCACCCATTCACCTTTACCAGCCACTTCTCGGCAACCGGTGTTCTGGCGGTGCTCTCCTTCGCCATCGTGCTGATCGTTGGCTTCGGGAAGCATGGCCTGCACTTCTTCTCGCTTTTCGTGCCCCATGGTACGCCAGTGCTGATGATCCCGATCATTTTTGTGGTCGAGTTGATCTCGTTCCTGGTACGCCCATTTAGCCTCGGCCTGCGACTGTTCGTTGCCATGATGGCAGGGCACGTTCTTCTTGAAGTGCTGTCCAGCTTCGTCATCAGCGGCGGCAACGCCGGACCGGCTCTGTTCGTCATTGCCGGCATTCCCAGCTTTGTGCTGATGGTTGGCATTTGCGCCTTGGAACTGCTGGTTGCCGGTATCCAGGCTTACGTTTTCGCACTTCTCACCTGCGTCTATCTGAACGACGCCGAGAACCTTCACTGATCTTTTTTCGCCAACACGGGTTTACCAAAGGGAGTTTTTGAAATGGACGCAGAAGCTGCAAAGCTGCTCGGAGCTGGTTTCGCTGCAATCGGCGCCGGTCTGGCCTCGATCGGCGTGGGCAATGTTTTCGCAAAGTTCCTCGAAGGCGCGCTGCGCAATCCGGGCGCTGCTGATGCCCAGCAGGGCCGCCTCTTCATCGGCTTCGCCGGTGCAGAGCTTCTCGGCCTGCTTTCGTTCGTCATTGCCGCGCTGCTGATCTTCGCCTGATCCCAGCGTCAACCAGATTGATCCGGTCGCCTGAACCCTTTGGTCAGGCGACCGGGTTTTCCTGGTTCAAGATTTTTACGGCTTCCTCGAGACAGGGCTGATCAATGCCTCAGATCGCACAGCTAGGCGAATTCTACTCAAGCCAGATCTTCTGGCTGCTCGTCTTCTTCGGCATCACTTTCTTTGTCGTCGGACGTGGAATGGTGCCTAAGGTGATGGACACGGTCGCGACCCGCGACAAGCAGATCGCCGACGACCTCAAGGCGGCCGAAGCCGCACGCGCACAGGCGAACGCGGAAGAAGCCGCCTGGCGTGCGCGCGAAAGCGCAAATCGCACTCAGGCGCAGGGTATGATCGCGGATGCCCGCGCAAAAGCCGCAACCGCTACCGCGCAGCGCCTTGCTGAAGCACAGGCCAGCATCGATGCAACTATCTCGAGCGCCGAAAGCCGCATCGTGGAAGCCCGTCGTTCGGCGGCCGCCGAAATCGAAAACGTCGCTGCCGACGCTACGCGCGATATCGTCAGCCGTATCGCTGGACTGTCGCTCGATGATGCTGCCGTGCGTGGCGCCGTAAGGGAGAATCTGATCCATGGCTGATCCTAATCTGGCCGTAGAACAGGGCATTCAGCATGAGGGCGCCGAAGTGACTGGCGCCAATGCTCATGAGGGCGCGTCTGTGCATCACGCTGAGCCGCTCCTGATGGGCTTTGCTCCCCCGGTTGCGATCGTCAGCACCTCGATGATCGTGCTGCTCGCTATCTTGGCATGGAAGGGTGTGCCCAAGCTTCTCGCAGGGGGGCTCGACTCCAAGATTGCCGAAATCAAGGCGCAGCTCGCAGAAGCGAAGTCCTTGCGTGCCGAGGCGGAGGCCTTGCGCCAGGAATATGCCAACAAAATTGCGGGTGCCGAGAAAGACGCGGCTTCGATGATTGATCATGCGCGTCATGAAGCGGAGGCAATCATCGCAAAGGCAAAAAAGGACACGGCGGATGTCGTCGTCCGGCGTGAGAAGATGGCCAGGGACAAGATCTCTGCGGCTGAATTCTCGGCTGTCACCGAGCTGCGTAACCAGGCTGCTGCGGCAGCTGCAGCAGCTGCGAGGGGATTGATTTCGGCAAACCATACCGCTGATGCTGATCGCGCATTGGTTGATAAGGCAATCGCCGGAATCTGATCGGTTCCTCCACACAATTATAGATTAGCCCTCGTCGTCCCGGCGGGGGCTTTTTCTTATGCATGCTCCCAGCAAGCGTCGTCTGGAGTGACGAGGGGCAAATCTTTACGAGAGCGTTTGACGCGGCGCTGGCAAGCTATAGGCTCACCTTCCAAAGCGAATGGAGAGGTGATTCATGTTCGTAAAGTTCACTGGCGCGGATCGTACGGCGACATCGGTCAACGCGGCTCAGGTCACTTTCATTTCGCAAGTTACCGGCGGAACGCGCATTCGGTTTGGAGAAGGCCGTGCGGTGACGGTGGTCGAGCCGCTTGAGGAAGTGATGGAACGCCTCAACCACACACTGTCGTTTCCGAATACCTGAGGCGTTCAGAAACCGTCCTTTGCTGATCGCAAAGCTGCGAATGTAGCGACCGGATCATGCGGGTTGTCGTTCGGCGCCCAGCGGGATTGAATGGCTTGCTGATCAGCCCGGAGGAATGGGTTAGTAGTCAGTTCCCTTTCCAGTTTGGCGGGGACGGTGGGTAGACCCTTGGCGCGTCGCCTGTCGATCTCTTCGGCATAGGCCTGAAGTTCAGCATTTTCGGGATCGGCGTGTAGCGCGAACTTGGCGTTTGATGCGCTGTATTCATGCGCGCAGTATATCATCGTCGCGCCGGGCAGTGCCTTGAGGCGCTGGAGTGATGTCCAGAACTGGGCCGGTGTCCCTTCGAACATTCTGCCACAGCCGAGGGCGAATAGAGCGTCACCGACGAACGCCAGGCAGGCACCGGGCAGATGATACGCAATATGCCCGGCGGTGTGTCCGCCGACGTCAATGACGTGCGCCTGGCGATCGCCGATGGCGACAATGTCGCCTTGCCCCACGGTTCGATCAACCCCCTCAATCTTGGCGGCATCGTTAACAGGCGCGGTAATACGGCAACCCGTGGCGGACTTGATTGCAAAGTTTCCACCCGCGTGATCGGGGTGCCAGTGGGTATTCCAGATCTGGGTGATCTGCCACCCCTTGTGCGCTGCTTGTTTCAGATACTCGCCAGCATCAGGGGTATCGATGCAAACGGTCTCGCCGCTGTCGCTGTCATGAAGCAGGAAGCCATAGTTGTCGGATAGACATGGGAATTGGTGAACCTCGAGCATTTGACCTCTCCTTCTCATTGGAATGTAGGTCTGAAGCGCGAGGTTCGAAAGTGCGCAACGTCCTTTTGGACAGGCGCTGATTTGCCAACGATTGGCCTTTTGCAAACGAAAGCCCGCCCGGATCGCTCCGGACGGGCTTTGCAATTTCAGGCCTGATCGAGCCTGAAGGGTTCTTACGAACGACCCTTCAGAGCCTCGCCCAGGATGTCGCCGAGCGATGCACCCGAGTCGGACGAACCGTACTGCTCGACTGCTTCCTTCTCTTCGGCCAGCTGACGGGCCTTGACCGAGAAGTTCGGCTTTTTGGAGCGGTCGAAACCGGTGACCATGGCGTCGAGCTTCTGGCCGACCTGGAAGCGGTCGGGACGCTGTTCGTCACGATCACGGCCAAGGTCCGAACGCTTGATGAAGCCGGTGGCGCCATCGTCGCCAGCCTGAACTTCCAGGCCGCCGTCGCGTACTTCGAGAACGGTCACAGTGGTGACCTGACCACGACGCAGGCCGCCTTCGCCGCCGGTCGTAGCCGCGCCGCCAGCTGCCGGAGCGCCACGCTCAAGCTGCTTCATGCCGAGGCTGATGCGTTCCTTTTCGACGTCGACGTCGAGAACCACGGCCGATACCTGCTCACCCTTGCGGTGGAGGGCCAGCGCGTCTTCACCCGAGATGCCCCAGGCGATGTCGGACATGTGAACCATGCCATCGACGTCGCCATCCAGGCCGATGAACAGACCGAATTCGGTTGCGTTTTTGACTTCGCCCTCGACCTGCGAACCGACGGGGTGCTTCTCTGCGAAGGCTTCCCATGGGTTCTGCTGTGCCTGCTTCAGGCCCAGGCTGATGCGACGCTTGTCGCTGTCGACCTCGAGAACCATGACTTCGACTTCCTGCGAGGTCGAAACGATCTTGCCCGGGTGGACGTTCTTCTTGGTCCAGGACATTTCCGAAACGTGGACAAGGCCCTCGATCCCGGCTTCCAGCTCCACGAAGGCGCCATATTCGGTGATGTTGGTGACGGTGCCCGACAGCTTCGCACCGACCGGGTACTTGACCGTAGCGCCTTCCCACGGATCGCTTTCCAGCTGCTTCATGCCGAGGCTGATGCGCTGGGTGTCCGAGTTGATGCGGATGATCTGAACCTTGACGGTGTCACCGATGGCGATGACTTCGCTCGGGTGGTTGACGCGCTTGTAGCTCATGTCAGTGACATGGAGCAGACCGTCGATACCGCCGAGGTCGACGAACGCACCGTAATCGGTGATGTTCTTGACGACGCCGTCGATGACCTGGCCTTCGCTCAGCTTGTCGATCAGTTCGCTGCGCTGTTCGGCGCGGGTTTCTTCGAGGACGGCGCGGCGCGACACAACGATGTTGCCACGGCGACGATCCATCTTGAGAATCTGGAAAGGCTGCGGCACGTCCATGAGCGGCGTGACGTCGCGCACGGGGCGGATGTCGACTTGCGAGCCGGGCAGGAACGCGACGGCGCCGTCGAGGTCAACCGTGAAGCCGCCCTTGACGCGGCCGAAGATCACGCCTTCGACGCGCTTGCCTTCGCCGAACTCGCTTTCGAGCTTGTCCCATGCGGCTTCGCGGCGAGCACGGTCGCGCGAGAGCATCGCTTCGCCGTCGGCGTTCTCAACGCGATCGACATAGACTTCGACTTCGTCGCCTACCTTGATGCCGTGGTCGTCTTCACCGCGCGCGAATTCGCGCAGTGGCACGCGACCTTCGCTCTTGAGGCCCACGTCGATGACGGCCTTGTCGTTTTCGATGGCGGTGACGGTACCCTTGACGACGCGGCCTTCGAAGCCGTCATCGGCGACGCCGCCGAGCTGATCGTCAAGCATTTTCGCGAAATCGTCGCGAGTCGGATTGGCAGCAGATGCCATTAAGACATTTCCTTCGTTCGATTTTCCGGCCTGGCGGTTGGTTCCGCCGGTCTTTTCTCCGCTGTCCGCACCATTGCGGAAGGCGGGCCAAAAGGGCCGTACTGCCGCGGCGGCCGGATGCCGGTCGCGGCGCCCCTTCAGACATATGACTGTCGGGACCGGCGGCGTGTATGCCTCGGCCCGTTCAAATGCAAGGGAAATGGCTTCCAGAAGCGACCGTTCAGGCGGTGGCGCGCTTGGCTTCGACAGCAGCGATGGCGGCGGCGATCGCCTCTTCGCGGCGCAAATCGGATGTGTCTATGACGACGGCATCGGGGGCGGCGATTAATGGCGCATCCCTGCGGTTGCGATCACGCTCATCCCGGCCAGCAAGGTCGGCGGTGATATCGTCCAGTGACACATCGCGCCCATGGGCGAGCATTTCGAGGAAACGGCGCTGGGCTCGGGCCGGAATCGAGGCGGTCACGAACAGCTTGGCCTGTGCTTCGGGCGCGATTACGGTGCCGATGTCACGTCCGTCCAGCACTGCGCCGCCGGGCTGGACGGCGAAGCTGTGTTGGCGCTCATAAAGCGCCTGACGCACGGCGGGGTGGATCGAAACGCGACTGGCCAGTCCGCCGGTGGCTTCCGAACGCAGTTCCGGGTCCTGAAGCAGAGCTTCGGAAAACGCACAGGCGGCGAGAGCCGAGCCTGCATCGTCCGGGTCGCCCCCATTCAGCAGGCACTGCCGGCCAACCGCACGATAAAGGAGACCGGTATCGAGGTGCGGCAGCCCGAAGTGTGCCGCCAGAGCCTTGGCGATTGTGCCTTTGCCGGACGCGGTGGGGCCATCGACGGCGATGATCATGTTGTCAGGCCGTCAAGCATCGGCTCGAAAACGGGGAAGCTGGTAGCGATAGGCCGAGTGTCGTCCACTTCGACGCCGGAACGACTGGCCAGACCCGCGATGGCCATCGACATAGCGATCCGGTGGTCCAGATGCGTGGCAACCGGCCCGTCCGTTCCCCGCAGGAGTTCGCCGTCCGAGCCTTTGATGACAAGGCCGTCCTCGCGTTCTTCCAAGCGCACACCAGCAGCGGTGAGGGCCGTCGCCATGACGGCAAGGCGATCCGACTCCTTTACACGAAGCTCATCGAGGCCGCGCGTTGTGGTGACCCCCTCAGCGACCGATGCGGCAACGAACAGCGCCGGAAACTCATCCACCATGCTCGGCACGATCGCCGGATCAACCTCGACCCCTTTCAAGGCGGAATGCCGGACCAGCAGATCGGCTACCGGTTCGCCGCCGACTTCGCGCGGGCTCACCTCTTCAATGGAGCCGCCCATCTGTCGCAGCACGTCGATGATCCCGGCGCGCGTGGGATTAAGGCCGACGTTCTCGATCAGCACTTCGCTACCCGGAACGATCAGGGCGGCGACGATGAAGAATGCCGCGGATGACGGATCACCGGGAACCTCGATCGTCTGTGGCCGCAGTTCCGCTTCACCACGGATAGAGATGACACGGGCGCCGTCGGCATCGATGTCCACGGTGAGATCGGCACCAAATCCCCGCAGCATCCGCTCCGAGTGGTCGCGCGTAGGGACCGGTTCGATAACTTTAGTGATGCCGGGCGTATTGAGGGCAGCGAGCAGGATCGCACTCTTCACTTGCGCGGAGGCCACCGGCAGGCGGTATCGGATGGGCACCGGGGTGGTGGCGCCTCTCAGTATCAGGGGCAGCCGCCCGCCCTCGCTTGCGTCGAAACTCGCGCCGATTGTCGATAGCGGATCGATGACCCGGCCCATCGGACGTTTCGACAATGAAGCGTCTCCGGTGAAGGTCGCGGTAATGGGGTGGCTGGCGATCAACCCCATCAGCAGTCGCGTCGATGTGCCCGAGTTACCCATTTCGAGGGGCGCTTCCGGCTGAAGAAGGCCGCCCACACCCACGCCATGGATGACCCATTCGCCCGTCTCGCGTCGTTCCACCTGCGCGCCCATGGCTCGCATGGCGGCGGCCGTGGCCAGCACATCTTCTCCTTCGAGCAGCCCCGTCACGCGCGTTTCGCCGATAGCCAATGCGCCTAGCATGATGGATCGGTGGCTGATCGACTTGTCGCCCGGAACCCGGATCGTGCCCCTTAACGGTCCCGCTGACAGGAAGCGGCGAGGGCGCATGTCGGATATGTCGTGGCTCACGGGATCGGTTCTTTCCGGTGGGGAGGTCTAAATTCGGGCCGGCTTTTGACAGCGACCGCCGCCTATGGCAAGGCGCGCGCCCTGATGCGGCGGCTGCGTTCGATCTCGTCACGCTTGATTTAGCGCGCGTGCCCTACCATCAAGACTGCAATTTCACGCCCGCGCCGTTTGGGTCGGGCAAGACGAGGACTTTCCATGGCCAAGCCTGAATGGGGCGCCAAGCACGGCTGCCCGAAATGCGGCACCCGTTTCTATGACCTGGGCAAGGATGACCCGGTCCATTGCATCGAATGCGGCCACGAATGGCATCCCGAGCCGGTGCTGAAATCGAAGCAGCCCATTCCGTATGAAGAAATCCAGAAGAAGGAAGTGGTCGAGCGTGAAGACGCCGATCTCGCCGAAGAGGATCTGGACATCGACGAGGATGGCGATTCGCCGGACAACGATGTGGATCTTGGCGGCGACGATGACCTCGGCATTGGTGCTGCGGACGACGACAACGACCACGATAATTGACGGTACGGGCGCCGGGTTGAAAAAATCCGGCGCTCTGAATTTTCCACTTGCCAACATTTCCGGCCGCCACTAGATGGCGGCCTCCCAAGCGGAGGCGCTTCCTGAAACGCCGGAAAGCAAGGGAAACGGGTCGAACCTCCCAGGATCGGCTGGTTGAAATGGACGGGGCCTTAGCTCAGCTGGGAGAGCGCCTGCATGGCATGCAGGAGGTCAGCGGTTCGATCCCGCTAGGCTCCACCATTTCTACATTATTGTTTCGCATGATTGCGACACGCTGGTCGACGAGGTTTCGTTCACCGGCGTTTTTCGCATAAAGTCATGCACGCCGGTCAGCGAGGTTTCGCCCACCGGCGTTTTTGGCGTTTCGGCGTCGCGTGTTGATGGAGAGAGCGGCCATGTTCGACAGCCTATCAGATCGCCTTGGTGGGGTGTTCGACAAGCTGCGCGGGCGTGGTGCGCTCAAGGAGCAGGACGTTCTCGATGCCATGCGCGAAGTGCGCATCGCTCTGCTTGAGGCGGACGTCGCTCTTCCTGTCGTGCGTCGCTTCGTCGATCAGGTCACTGAAAAGGCCGTGGGCCAGAACGTCCTGCGCTCGGTCACGCCGGGTCAGCAGGTCGTCAAGATCGTCAATGACGCCCTGATCGAGACGCTCGGCGGCGACGATACGCCGGGCCTCGAGCTTGAAGCCGTGCCGCCGGTCGTCATCATGATGGTCGGCCTTCAGGGGTCCGGCAAGACGACCAGCACCGCCAAGATCGCCAAGCTTCTAAAGGAGAAGCAGGCGAAGAAGGTCATGATGGCGTCGTTGGACGTCAATCGTCCCGCAGCGCAGGAGCAGCTGAAGGTTCTGGGCGAGCAGGTCGGCGTGGCGACGCTGCCGATCATCGCCGGACAGCAGCCGACGGAAATCGCGACCCGCGCGATGCAGGCCGCACGTTTGCAGGCCGTGGACATTCTCCTGCTCGACACGGCGGGCCGCCTCCACGTCGATCAGCAATTGATGGATGAGATGAAGGCGGTCGCCGCGATCTCGACCCCGCGCGAGACGCTGCTGGTGGTGGACTCGCTGACAGGCCAGGACGCCGTTAACGTCGCGCAGTCTTTTGCCGGTCAGGTGGACCTGACCGGTGTCGTGCTGACCCGAATGGACGGCGATGCCCGCGGCGGCGCGGCGCTTTCCATGCGTGCGGTCACCGGGAAGCCCATCAAGTTCGCCGGTACGGGCGAGAAGATGGAAGCGCTCGAGGTATTCCATCCCAGCCGTGTCGCCAACCGCATTCTCGGCATGGGCGACATCGTCTCCATGGTCGAAAAGGCGGCGGAAGTCGTCAAGGCCGAGGATGCCGAGGCACTGGCCAAGCGCATGGACCAGGGCAAGTTCGACATGAACGACCTGCGCATGCAGCTCAAGCAGATGCAAAGCATGGGCGGCCTGGGCATGCTTGCCGGCATGATGCCCGGCATGAAGAAAGCCAAGGCGGCGATGCAGGCGTCGGGCATGGACGATCGCGTCCTGTTGCGCATGGACGCGATTATCGGCTCGATGACACCGAAAGAGCGTGTCAATCCAGCGCTATTGAACGCCAAGCGCAAGATTCGGGTCGCGAATGGATCGGGCACGCAGGTTCAAGACGTTAACAAGCTGCTGAAAATGCACATGGAAATGTCCAAGGCGATGAAGCAGATCAAGAAGATGGGCGGCCTCAAGGGCCTGGCTGCGATGTTCGGCAAGGGCGGCCTCGACGCTGCGATGCCCGGCCTGGGCGGGCAGGGACTCGGCGCTGGGGCCGGTGGTCTCTCCGGGCTTGGCGGCATGGGCGGGGGCGCCCCTGATCTCAGCAAATTCCTCAAGAAGTAATTTCAAGTATTTGTACAGTTTGACAGAAAGGTAATTGCAATGTCCGTTTCGATCCGTCTCTCGCGCGGTGGTGCCAAGAAGCGCCCTTACTACAAGGTCGTCGTCGCCAACTCGCGCGCTCCGCGTGACGGCGCCTACCTTGAGCAGGTCGGCACCTACAATCCGGTCCTTGCCAAGGACGATGAGAACCGCGTGCGTCTGATTGAAGACCGCGTGCGCTACTGGCTTGGCGTTGGCGCCCAGCCGACCGACCGCGTTGCCCGCATGCTCGATAAGGCCGGCATCAAGGAGCGCACTGCCACGGTGAACCCGAACAAGGCTGAGCCGGGCAAGAAGGCGAAGGAACGCGCTGAAGACCGCGCGACCAAGCTGCGCGAAGCTGAAGAAGCCGCTGCGGCCGCCGCTGCTGCTCCAGCTGAAGAAGCACCGGCTGAAGAAGCCGCTGCCGAGGAATCGACCGAGGCCTAAGCCTTGTCGACTTCAGGCAAGGATCGTCCCGTCACGCTTGCGGCCGTTACTGGCGCGCACGGTGTGACGGGCGAAGTCCGCCTCAAGCTGTTCGGAGAAGGCGTGGCGGCGCTCAAGCGCTACCGTGCCTTCAACGATTCCAGTCTGACAGTCTCGAAACTGAAGGATGACGGGAAGGGCGGCGCTATCGCCCGCTTCGCCGAAGTCACCGATCGCACCTCGGCTGAGAAATTGCGCGGCACTGTTTTGACCGTTCCGCGTTCGGCGATGCCGCCGCTCGAGGACGGCGAATATTATCATGCAGACCTGCTGGGCCTTTCGGCGATCTCCGACCAGGGCGAAGCGTTGGGGACCTGTGTCGCCGTCGATAACTACGGCGCTGGCGACGTGCTCGAGATCGAACGGCCCGCCGAGGGTGAAACAAAAACCCGTCGGTTCATGGTCCCGATGACGTCTGCGGCCGTGCCGGAATGGAATGACGACCGGATCATCGTCAACAGCGCTTTCGTTGAGCCATGACGTTCGCGGCGACTGTTCTTACGCTTTATCCCGACATGTTTCCGGGGCCTCTGGGCGTAAGCCTGGCGGGCAGGGCGCTATCCGACGGAAAGTGGTCGCTCACGCCGATCCAGATCCGTGATTTTGCAAGCGACAAGCATCGCACCGTGGATGATACGCCTGCAGGCGGGGGCGCTGGTATGGTGCTCAAGGTCGATGTCTTGGCAGCAGCCATCGATCACGCGCGGACGCAGTCTCCTGAAGCGCCTGTCCTGGCGATGACGCCCCGCGGGAAACCGATCAGCCAAGCCCGCATTCGCGAACTTGCCGCAGGCCCAGGTGTCACGATCCTGTGCGGACGGTTCGAAGGTTTTGACGAGCGCATTTTTGCTGGCCGCAATGTTGAAGAAGTGTCGGTGGGTGACATCGTCCTGTCTGGCGGCGAATGCGCTGCGCTGATGGTGCTGGATGCTTGCATTCGCCTGCTTCCCGGCGTAATGGGCGCCCCTTCCAGCGGTGCCGAGGAGTCGTTCGAGGACGGCCTCCTTGAGTATCCGCATTACACCCGACCCCTTGATTGGGAAGGGCGCATGATCCCTGAAGTGCTGCGATCGGGGGATCATGCGAAAATCGCTGCCTGGCGGAAACGGCAGGCGGACGATGATACACGGTTACGCAGGCCCGATCTGTGGGAGCGTCAAAGGGACGCTCGGGTTCGGCCTGCCTCTGGCGCGCGGCATGAAAATGAGGACTTGGGTTCATGAACCTGATTCAACAGATCGAGGCCGAGGAAATCGCCAAGGCCGCCAAGGATATTCCTGAGTTTCGTCCCGGAGACACCGTGCGCGTAGGCGTCAAGGTTGTCGAAGGCACGCGTACCCGCGTCCAGAACTACGAGGGCGTGTGCATCGCGCGCTCGAACCGTGGCATGGGTTCCAACTTCACTGTCCGCAAGATGAGCTTCGGTGAAGGCGTGGAGCGCGTATTCCCGTTGTACTCGCCGAACATCGATTCGATCGCTGTGGTTCGCCGTGGTGTCGTGCGTCGCGCGAAGCTGTACTACCTGCGTGGCCGCACCGGCAAGCGCGCGCGTATCGCCGAGCGTCGCATCAACGAGGCCTGAGCAGCGCAACGCTGACTTGGGTTTGAAAATTAAGAAAGGCGGCTCGATTGAGCCGCCTTTTTTCGTACCCGCTCGATGGAGCGCATGGCGGCAAATATCGTATCAAAAAGAAACAGAAAATGTTTTGGGCTAAGGTTTTGTAAAGCGGTGTTGGTGGATTACTCCAACGCCAATGCTGCGCCGCACAACAGGAATGTTTGCAAAAACTGGCCAGAAAACGCGACAAAGTCCGGCGTTTCAGCCTGTTTAGGCCTTGCCAGCTAAATCAAAAGCGGCTCAATTCCTCCGCATTCAACGACGAATCTTTTTGGGTTTCGTCTTGAGCTGAATTTTAAATAAGGGGGTTCATTGATGAACAAGAACGATCTGATCAGCGCTGTGGCCGATTCAAGTGGCTTGACGCGTAGCGATGCAACCAAGGCGGTCGAAGGCGTTTTTGACGCAATCTCAGGTTCGCTTAAAAAGGGCGATGAGGTCCGGCTTGTGGGGTTTGGGACCTTCTCGGTAGCCAAGCGTAAAGCGTCAACCGGACGTAATCCCCGCACCGGAGAGCCAATGGAAATCAAGGCATCCGTGCAGCCAAAGTTCAAAGCCGGTAAGGGCCTGAAGGATTCGGTCAATTAAGCCCTGATCCTAAGTAGCAGCCAATTTAAAAACGCCGTGAAGCCTAAGGCAGCACGGCGTTTCTGTTATTGGCTTTTAGTCGATGGTTCTGGTCGCGGCGGCGTAGAGCGCGATAGCAGCGGCATTGCTGACGTTAAGGCTTTCCATAGCGTCGCTGATCGGCAGTTTCGCAATGGCATCGCAGTGTTGCACAATATTGTGGCGCATTCCGTCGCCTTCCGCGCCAAGGACCAGAGCAACAGGCCCCGCCGGCAATGCGTCCTGCAGCGTCGTCTCAGCTGCTCCGTCCAGGCCGATGCGCCAGTAGCCAGCCTCTGCGATTTCTTCCATCGCACGTGCAAGGTTGACCACCCTGACCCAAGGCAGGACTTCCAAGGCGCCCGATGCTGACTTCGCCAACGTACCAGACTCCGGAGGCGCGTGGCGGTCCTGGGTAACGATTGCGCATGCCCCAAATGCCGCAGCGGACCGCATGATAGCACCAACATTGTGCGGATCGGTTACCTGATCCAACAGGATAAGAGGGCGAAACGAGTCGCCATCCAAAACATCGGCAAGGAAGACATCGTCGAGCGGCTCGCATTCCAGAACCAGGCCTTGATGCGGGGCATCTTTGGCGACCAGGCGCGCCAGGTCTGCCGGTTGCGCCCATTCGACCGGGAAATCCGCAGGCAGATCGCCGTTCAATGATTCTACGCCTTCGCGGGTGGCCCATAGCTTGCGGTGCACCCGGTCCGGGTTGGTCAACGCTGCTTCCACAGCATGACGACCCCACAGACGAACCGCGCCCGCACTCGCCCGGCCGCTGCCACGACCATTCTTCATGCGGCCCGCTCGACCACGCAAAGCTTTGGCCGGCCGTTCGTCAGCGTCACCGCGAGCACCGCTGCGCTTGTTCATCCATTGGTCCTTTCGAAGTCGAAATAATGCGAAATTCTTGTCCCCTCTGACAGGGAGGCCATTGACAGGCAAGGCTCGCTTCGGCAAAGGCCCGGCTCCTCGGCAACGAGGCCCCTTTCGGAGCCTCGACCAACGCTCGATCTTTCTGCTACGGCAGGAATTTCAGCAGCCAGCAAATGGTGTGGACAGGTGGCCGAGTGGTTAAAGGCAGCAGACTGTAAATCTGCCCGTGCAAGCGTACGCTGGTTCGAATCCAGCCCTGTCCACCACCATTTCTCAAGCCATTGAGAATCGCAGAAAACCGAGCTTGATAGCTTCCGAGTGCTACACAAAAGCGCTACACGGAAGGCATGGAAGCGGTGTTCAAACTCTCCCGGCGCAAAGGCTTGACAAAGTGGCAGGTCCGGAAGCGCTGGCCGACCGACGTTGCAGCGATCCTTGCGGGCGAGTTCAACGCCTCCACGGGCGAGGAGGAGCGAGCCAAAGCGCAGCAGCAGCTTGTCCTGATCGCGGCAGAGTATGAGCGGCGGGTTGCAGAGGCCCGAGCGCAAATCGCGGCCAAGCCTGTTTCCGAAATATCTGAAATTCAATTGCGGCGCATGACCGCAGACTTTTATCGGGACAACCTGCCCCGGTTCATCGTTAAGCGACAGATCGACACGATTGAGCAGCAGTCCTTGCTGCTAGACACTAAAGAACGATTGGCCGCCGTCCGCCTTATGTCAGGGCGGAACGAGTTCACGCCTATTCTTGGTGTCGCACGGACACTCATTGCACAGGCAGGGGTGGACTTGCCCGAGGATTCAGAGGCGTGGGGCCGTTTCTATCCAATGCTGATGCAGGCGTTTGTGGCGTTGCACGAAGATGCACTAGCGGCCCTGGCAGGGAATCAGGAACGAATCCCTGTGGGGCATGCCCTGCTCGCTGTCCCGGATGAAACTACCGCTGCCCCGGAGCGAACCCTAGACAACCTATTGGCGGCCTATGAAGCCGACAAGGCGGCTGGGTGGAGCGGGTCGTCTAAGAAGGCTGTGGTTCCTGTCAGACGTTTTCACGGCCTGCAGTCAGGCCGATGCTGTCAACGAACGCGCCGGCCTCATCAAGCCAGCCGAAGGAGAGGGTGTCGCCCACGCCGAGCATGAAGCTACCGGCAGTGTCCGGCCCTTCGCCATCCCGTAGGACGCGGTTGGATCGGATGTCTCGACCGGCAGGGTTGTACGACTCGGTGGCTGGCTCCAGTTCGTCATACTGAGCCATGAATTGTTTAGTAGGCATTTTGCCTCCCACGATGGTGAGCTATTCAGTTGTGAGTGAGATCGAACCGAAAGCGCTTTGAACGGGCTGGAGGCTATCCACTGTTCCCGAACAGCCCAATTGAAGACTGAGGCAATGTGAAGGAGGTAGCCATCGTTGATTGTTTTGGGCGAAAGCGTCGGTAGCCCTAGCTTTCGCGCTCGATCGGCAGCCTGCGGCATTGTGAGGCCGTCCAGCTCTCTCCGTTTCCCCGGCATAGTCGGGAGCCGCTGCAATAGCTCTACAATGCCTCTGGCGTCCTCTCGCGTGACGGTTGCCACCTCACGACCGGCGAACACGTCACGCAGGACGCGGAAGGAACAGCGAACGTGGCTTCGGGGAAATCCTCGACAGCAACCGACGCCAACCGGACGATCCTCGGGGATGCTCAAGAGCGTCATGGTAATGCCTTCCTGGCTGGTCAGATTGCCGGTGCCTTCGTTCCGGTGGGCGGCAAGCTCGCTGCTGGCAAGGGCATCAAGGGGGCAGTCACCACTGGCGCAGGCATGGGCGCACTCTACGGGCTCGGGTTCATGTTGGGGAGCCTCCACTCTAATCCTCAGCTCATCTGTGGGCGAACCGTGGGAGGCCAGCCGCACGACGGCGGGCTCGCTCACGGTTCAATGCTCCTTGATCCTCCGCCGCCATTTCCCGGACCCTCTCCATTGCAGCATCGCGGGACATTTCTGATAGGCAATGCGCGCTGTCTAAACGGGTGGCCGTCTCGACGCCGTGAAGGAGCAGGTTAAGGCGGCGGCGGGCACTATGTGACCGGCGTTCGATGCTATCGAGCCCTACGGCTATACGGTTGAACTGCAGCCATTCTGTCCGGTCATTGGCTTCGATAGCGTCTAGTGCAATGCGTTCGTGGATCATCTTCTGTCATTCCCCTGCTGCGCCGATCACGCTTCATCGATCTAGCGGAACGGTTAACCGACGAAACCCGATGGTTCCACTTGCAGGAGCGCTTTGAGTCCAGCCGAGTCCTTTGTGCGGCGAGTTGAAGTCACGGGCTTTTACGCTGGGTGGGCAATGTCGGCTCGAAAACGAACGATTACGGTACACCGCCGTAGGCTGTATCGGAAATTAGCTTGACAGGCATTTGGATGCAGCTCATATAACGAGCCATGTTTTCGTTACAAAGGATCGAACGATGGCTTGCACCTTCGCCTACTGCCGTGTTAGCACCTCCGACCAGACGACCGACAACCAGGTCCGCGAGATCGCCGCTGCAGGCTTCAGCGTAGATGCAAGGCGGGTGGTGGAGGAGACCGTCTCAGGTTCGGTCTCTGCCGTGGAGCGGAAAGGCTTTGCTCGGCTTGTCGATCGAATGGAGGAGGGGGACGTGCTGATCGTCACCAAGCTCGATCGTCTCGGCCGCAATGCGATGGATGTTAGAGCAACCGTTGAGCGGCTGGCGTCGGATGGAGTGAAGGTTCACTGCCTCGCACTTGGCGGTGTCGACCTCACGAGCGCGGCGGGCAAGATGACAATGGGCGTCCTGTCGGCCGTCGCAGAGTTCGAGAGGGACCTCCTTATCGAGAGGACGCAAGCCGGTTTGAGCCGGGCCAAGGCTGAGGGGAAGGTCCTCGGGAGACCCCCGGTGCTCTCGAAGGAGGAGCAGGACGAAGTACGCAGAAAGCGGGCCGAAGGGGTCTCACTAGGAACGCTAGCTAGGACGTATGGCGTCAGCCGCGCTGCTATACAAAGAATTGAGAAGCGCCTTAGGTGAAAGCAAGCCTGTCCTTTGCCCTGCTTTTTTCCACCTTCGTCAAGCACCTCCTTGCTGGCTAATTTGTAGGACCGGCGAATCAGATGGGGGTGGGAAGCGTAACTCACTCGCAAGAATATCGAACCTATCCACAAGGTTTGAAACTTCCGGGTCATTTTCGGCATTAGGCGGCGATATTAGCTTCACTTCCACCGTCATCCCCCGTTCAATTCTCCCTAAAAACTCCCGAAGGTCTTTAACGAAAGCATTTTTTAGTTCGTTCTGGCGACCGGAATCAGTGACGGAGGATGTAAGTTCGTTCGCTTTCTCCTCGATTGCCGCAGCGACTTCGCCCTTTATTTTACTGCCAAAAATATTCTCTATTTCAGTTTCGCTAAAGGAAGCCAGCTTACTGGTCTCTGCGCGTATTTTGCGAATTTCCTCTACCGATTTCCAGCAGTTCAACGCCCAGGTGGTTAGCTTTCCTATCCTCTCTGCGACCAGCACACCTACGCCCAATAAGATGAGGGGGTCAGTGGTCGAAAGCGATGCAAGCTTCACATCGGAAATGGAAATTCCGTCGATTTCTGAGACGTCACTTACGAACCTTCTAATGAAACGCATTTCACCTATCAGGCCGTCGAATTCGTTTGAAAATATCGCTCGCGGAATTTTGAAGCCGACCTCTGCTTCCCAAGGCACGTCCACAGGCTCGTTCTTCCAGCCCAGCGAGGCTCCCGCTGTTACGAGTGAGGATACATTTGAGAGGATCGAATTCCGCCGATTCTCCGCCGATGTAATCATATCGCGCGCGACAGCCGGGGTAGCTGGATTGTCTCGAAGTGTAATAGCAAAATTTTGAACAGGTTGGAGTGAAAAGAGGTCGTCACCCACAAGCTCTGAGGCATCAATTATTTCTTCGGGAGAGAAATGCTCCTCTGCGACAGAAAGTGCCGCAAGTAAAGCTGTAGCAGAGGAGTTTACGTTTAGCTGATTGCTTGTGTCTGAAGGACTTGATGTTAGTTGCTCGGCTGCGATCCGCAGTTCGGCGAACTTCGCAGGAATACTGAGGGACGCATCAACTTCTAAAATGCTCGCTAACAAGCGGGTCGCACGCCCCAAGTCCATTCGTGGCCTCCTGCAAAAATTCCGCTGGCTACCCCTCCATCCTGGGGGGCGCGATTTAATGCCAAGCCTACTACCAAGCGTCGTATGCAAAACAAGGCACCGGCAATTGCTCTGTATATAAAACGATGTGGATTGCGGCCGCCGCGCTGCACTGCTACACACGCCTCCTCATTCGAGGTTGCAAAGCCTCGGAATTCTGCGGTTTCTACGGATGGTCCGGCAATCCAGCCCTGTCCACCACCATTTCTTTTAGCTCTCAACATCTCGCAATGCATCGTTGGGCTTGAAGATGGAGCAGGCTTTATCGGCGATCTAAGATAGCCGCCTGGAACGCCGACGTGCTAGCGGCATTGCGGTACTCGTAACCTCTATCTAGATGAGAGCCATGCCCGGACAAATTTTTGACAATCAGGGCCGCGGCGAAGCATCGTGGCAATGGCCTTCCATACACCCTGAGGGCCGAAAATTCGGAGCGATCGCGGCTGCGGTGGCGCTGGTGGTATGGGTCATTTTCGGGCCATGGTTGGGATGGCCCTTTGCTGCGTTGGCAGCATGTACCTTTGCGTTCTTCAGGGATCCCGTACGCGTCACTCCTCAGGATGAGACTGCGATCATTTCACCTGCGGATGGGCTGGTTACGCTGATCGGCAAAGTGCCGCCGCCCCGGGAACTGACTGTCGAGGATGGGTCGGGATCCGCTCCCATGGCGCACGAACCAGTGACTCGGATATCGATTTTCATGTCGATGTTCGATGTGCACATCAATCGAACGCCCATCGCGGGTACGGTCACTCGCGTGATTTATATTCCCGGCAAATTCGTAAATGCGGATTTGGACAAGGCTAGTGACGAGAACGAACGCCACCATGTACTAGTCGAACGGAGTGATGGACTCCGCCTATGTTTCACGCAGATTGCAGGACTGGTGGCGCGACGAATTGTTCCTTTCATCAAGCCCGGCGACATTATTGCCGCAGGCCAGCGTATCGGATTGATTCGATTTGGAAGCCGCGTTGACATCTATCTGCCGCTGGGAACTGAGCCTGACGTTTTGATGGGCCAGAAGGTCATTGCAGGCGAAACCATACTTGCACGAGCCGGAGTGGCGCCGGTAATCGAAGGTGTAGCCCAGTGATCGGGTCAGACGATCGGCCCGGGCACGGTTCAGCGGACCATTCAGCGATACCAGTCGCATCTTCGCGCCGGAAGCTGTCAGCAGGTCTTTCAATGCGAGCGATCGTTCCAAACGCAATTACGGCAGCCGCTCTGTGCTCCGGGCTGACAGGTATTCGGTTCGCGATCGCAGATGATTTCGAGAAGTCTGTTCTGGCCATCATCCTTGCTGGGCTATTGGACGGTATTGATGGACGTGCTGCGCGATTGCTGAATGCGCAGACAAGATTCGGCGCGGAACTGGACAGCTTGGCGGATTCCATTTCTTTTGGAGTAGCGCCGGCGTTGATCGTCTATCTCTGGACATTGCACCATTTGCCCAGCTTGGGTTGGATCGCATCACTCGCTTTTGCAATTTGCTGCGTTCTGCGGTTGGCGCGGTTCAACTCTCGTCTGGATATGCTCGATCAACCACACAAACAGGCCGGGTTTCTCACCGGCGTTCCCGCACCTTTGGGCGCCGGGCTTGCGTTTCTTCCGATGTACTTGGGGATTGCCACCGGAGAAGCGGATTTCGCTAATCCGGTTATCGTCAGCCTGTGGATGGTGTTGATTGCGTTTCTCATGATCTCATCCATTCCCACACTTGGATGGTCACGTTTACGCCCGCCCGGATCGTTGCGGTTAGGGGTCATCGCGCTGGTTGGTCTGACCGTAGCAGCGTTGCTTACAGAGCCATGGCTGACCCTCGCGGCGATCACTTTGGTTTACTTGATACTTCTTCCAGTGGGAGTTTACAGCTACCTCAACATCAAGCGGCGAACTCAAGGCAAAGTGACCTGACATCCTTTTCCATGGTCTCTCGCGCTGGGCAGACACCTGACAGCGAATGTCTGAGAGCGCCGACTTTCCAACGCAAGATTTTCGGCTCTTGGTTTTGGCGGAGTTCCTGGTTCAGCATTAACGCGCTGCGGGTGAAGCGACCTAACGTGGCCAGTATGGTCCATAGTGATGCAGACATAGTCAAGAAGAAGATAGTCGAAGCCAATACCGTCACGATCATTCCTTTCGAACCCGACGCCATTCGCAGTACGCGCTGTCAGCCAGTTCTCATTATGTTCCGTGAGGTGTTAGTTCGCTTTTTGTTCTCGCGCTGTCAAGTGGATTGAGATTGGATTATATTTCCGGGCGATGCCTCAGCCATAAATTCTGGTCAGGCGGACACTGTATTGCGACGGCAGTTCGCCACACCGTGACGATTGTCATGCCATTCGATAGGGTCTCGCGTCTCGAGTCTGGAGAAGGCGATCGACCTGTCTGACATAGCTGCAATACGCTTTTCTCTTAATACTGAAATTTCTGGAAACGCGCGGCGGATGCTCAGACAGATCACTAGTAGGGCGGTCGTAACTGCTATCGTGAATAAAAGAGACGCTACGATATTCATGCTGATTGCCTTGTGTCGCTGCTGCCCCCAACAGATGTTTCTGTTTAATCCGATATGATCTCGAATATTGTATTCGGTTAACCAACTGGATCGTTGCAGCACTAACATTAGTGCGATCGGACGAGTTCCCGCATACACCGTTGTTTTCAAACGAAATCAGTCGATTTGACGATGAGATGACCGTCTCGTGCGTCGAAATGGGTCTAGATTTTGGAATGACCTTTCGCTATGGGGCGACCCATGCCGGTCGGCCGCCATTTTTCGGCGTACGATTGAAAGCATGCAATCCACATGGAAGGCAACCATACCGGTGCCGAAGCGGGATTTCCGCACGGTTCCAGTCTTCCAGAGGTTTAACCGGAAAGGAATATGATTATGGCGGCTCCCGTCGTCACGATGTCGCAGCTCATTGAAGCTGGCGCACACTTCGGTCACCAGACCCATCGCTGGAATCCGCGCATGAAGCCGTACATCTTCGGTGCGCGTAACGGTATCCACATCATCGACCTGTCGCAGACGGTGCCGCTGTTCGCGCGCGCTCTCGATTTCGTGCAGTCGACGGTCCAGGCTGGCGGCAAGGTTCTCTTCGTCGGCACCAAGCGCCAGGCTCAGGAGCCTATCGCTCAGGCGGCGCGCGCTTGCGGACAGCACTTCGTCAACCACCGCTGGCTTGGTGGCATGCTTACCAACTGGAAGACCATTTCTGGTTCGATCAAGCGTTTCAAGGCGCTGGAAGAGCAGCTTGCAGGTGACACTGCTGGTCTGACCAAGAAGGAAGTTCTCCAGCTTACTCGCGAGCGTGACAAGCTTGAATTGTCGCTCGGTGGTATCCGCGACATGGGCGGCATTCCGGACGTGATGTTCGTGATCGACGCCAACAAGGAAGAGCTGGCGATCAAGGAAGCCAATGTCCTTGGCATCCCAGTCGTCGCCGTGCTGGACACGAACGTTAACCCGCAGGGCATCGCGTTCCCGATCCCAGGTAACGACGACGCCAGCCGTGCCGTTCGCCTGTACTGCGATGCGATCGCCCAGGCCGCGACGAAGGGCGGCCGCGGCGCCGTGATTGACAGCGGTATCGACATTGGTGCGCTTGACGCCCCGGTCGAGGAAGCCGTCGAAGCCTGATAGGCCCGGCACTACGGCACTTTCGTCATGGAATTGTCGCGCGCCGGGTCCAATGGACCTGGCGCGCATCCATGTGGAGTTTCCGTGCTCCACCCAAACTTAAAGGATCTGTGCGATGGCTTACACCGCCGCTGACGTAAAGAATCTGCGCGAGCGCACTGGCGCCGGCATGATGGACTGCAAGAAGGCTCTGGACGAAACCAATGGCGACCTTGAAGCCGCTGTGGACGCGTTGCGCGCCCGCGGGCTGGCTGCCGCCGCCAAGAAGTCCAGCCGTACCGCAGCCGAAGGGCTGGTAGGCGTTGCCGTGTCCGGCACCAAGGGCGTTGCGGTCGAGGTCAACTCCGAGACCGACTTCGTTGCCAAGAACGAACAGTTTCAGGACTTCGTGCGCAAGACCACGGAAGTTGCGCTTGGCGTGTCGGGTGACGATGTCGACGCGCTCAAGGCGGCCGCCTATCCCAACGGCGGTACCGTTGCCGATGCGTTGACGAACAACGTCGCGACCATTGGCGAGAATCAGCAGGTCCGTCGTCTCAAGACGGTCGAGGTATCCAACGGCGTTATCGTTCCTTACATGCATAACGCTGCTGCGCCGAACCTCGGCAAGATCGGCGTTCTGGTGGCGCTCGAATCGGAAGTACCGGCTGACAAGCTTGAGGCGCTGGGCAAGCAGATCGCCATGCACATCGCGGCAGCATTCCCGCTGGCACTGAACGCCGAAGATCTGGATTCGGAACTGATCGAGCGCGAACGCAAGATCGCTCAGGAAAAGGCTGCCGAATCGGGCAAGCCTGAAGCGGTCCAGGCGAAGATGGTTGAAGGCGCGATTTCCAAGTATGCCAAGGAAAACGCTCTGCTCAGCCAGCTTTTCGTGCTCGATAACAAGACCCCGATCCAGCAGGTCGTCGATCAGGCGGGCAAGGAAGCTGGCGCGAAGATCGTCCTGAAGGATTACGCCCGCTTTCAGCTGGGCGAAGGCATCGAAAAGGAAGTTTCCGACTTCGCAGCGGAAGTGGCTGCTGCTGTCGCAGGCTGATCCTTGCTAGATCACTATTGAAGAGGGGCCGGGAAGCGTGAGCTTTTCGGCCCCTCTTTCGTGAGTGTCCTCCGCGACGTTACAAAACAAACATGCATGATTGACTTCGCCTGACGTCGGCGTAGCTTTCCCCACGCCGGTGCAGTGAACGACACCGGTTTGAAAAGGCCCGCGCAGCGGCCGGGCCGCAACCCGGAGAGGCTGTCATGCGCATCGAATTAGAACCCCAACCAAATAATGCGATCCCTGACCTGGCGCAGCAATATTCGGCCGACATCGTCAGAGCGGGCAATATGTTCGCTTTGTCTGCCTATCGCCATTCCACACTCCCGCTGCGTCTGTTTGAGGCTTGTCGAATCGCGACGGCCGTCATCAATGGATGCACCGTATGCATGAACTGGCGGGCGCAGAGGGACTTGCGAGCGCTTGGTGTGGAAGGCGGTGTCATCGATCAAGCGGGGCCGGCCCCGGACGAAGCCATGTATCAGGCGGTCCTGAATGGCGACCTCAGCGCACTCAGCAAGAAAGAGCGGCTGGCGGTCCAATTCTCGCAAGCGATGGGCACCGACCCACGTGGTCTGGGCGAAGATGAAGCATTCTGGCGTGAATTCAAATCCGTGATGACCGATGCGGAGATTGTGGAACTGACGCACTGCACGGCTGCGTGGATGGCGATGGGCCGTGTTGCCCATGTTCTTGGAGTCGATGCGGCTTGCTCGATCGGTGGGCCTCTCGCCGAAGCGGCCTGATCCATTCATTGTGCTGGGGCGGACGAGCGAATCGCTGATCCGCCCTGGCGCACCAATTCCTATGCCGTTGCAAGCCGGCACCGGTTCAGACCACGTGGCGCGCGGCCGAGGTTCCTGTCGCTCTCCCCTTGGCAATTGTCATCCGCGCTCCTAAAGCCGGGCCACCCCGTTCCAAGGAGACCCAGCGGCATGTCATCCTCCCCCTACAAACGCGTCCTGCTCAAACTTTCGGGCGAGGTGCTTATGGGGAGCCAGCAGTTCGGCATTGATCCCGATTTCGTGGCCGAACTCGCCAAGGAAGTGAAGGCGGCGAAGGATACCGGGCTGGAAATCTGCCTGGTCATTGGCGGCGGCAATATCTTCAGGGGCATGGCCGGCGCGGCGAGGGGCATGGATCGCGCTCAAGCGGATTACATGGGCATGCTGGCGACTGTGATGAATGCGTTGGCTATGCAGAACGCGCTCGAGCAGATTGGCGTGGAAACCCGTGTGCAATCAGCCGTTCAGATGGATCAGGTGTGTGAGCCGGTCATCCGGCGCAGAGCCGAGCGCCATCTCGAGAAGGGGCGTGTGGTGATTTTCGCTGCCGGAGTCGGGGCTCCGTATTTTACGACCGATTCAGGCGCCGCCTTGCGTGCCGCCGAAATGCGGTGCGACGCTCTCCTGAAAGGCACCAGTGTTGATGGTGTGTATGACAGCGATCCGAAAACCAACCCGGGCGCGAAGCGCTACGAATCCGTCGATTACGACACCGTCCTCGCCGACAATTTGAAGGTGATGGATGCCTCCGCCGTGGCCTTGTGCCGCGACAATGCGATTCCGATCGTCGTGTTTTCCATCCGCGAGAAGGGCAATCTTGCCACCGTTCTCGCCGGTGGTGGCACCAAGACGCTCGTTCAGAAGGGAGCCTGACAATGGCCAAGTACGACAAGGCAGACCTCGAGCGCCGGATGAAGGGCGCCATCGATGCGCTGCGCCACGACCTTTCCGGCTTGCGCACTGGTCGCGCGAACACCGCGCTGCTGGAGCCCATCACCGTCACGGTGTACGGCAGCGCGATGCCGCTGACCTCGGTGGCCACCATTTCCGCACCCGAGCCGCGGATGCTGTCGGTGCAGGTGTGGGACAAATCGAATATCGGCCCGGTCGAAAAGGCGATCCGTTCGGCGGGGCTTGGCCTCAACCCGATCAACGATGGCAATACCCTGCGTCTCCCGATCCCCGATCTTACCGAGGACCGCCGCAAGGAGCTGGCAAAGCTCGCCAGTTCCTATGCCGAAAAGGCGCGGGTGGCCGTTCGCAACGTCCGTCGCGATGGCATCGAAAACCTGAAGGCAGATGAGAAAAAGAAAGAAATCTCGGAAGATGATCGCAAGCGCGGCGAGACCGAGGTGCAGAAGCTGACCGACGACATGATCAAGCTGCTGGACGAAGAATTTGGCCGCAAGGAAAAGGAAATCCTCGGCAAGTGAGGTTTCACCGCCTCGTGTTGAAGAAGCCTGATGGCCAAGGATGATCCAGTCCGCGCTCGGCATGTTGCCATCATCATGGATGGCAATGGACGCTGGGCAAAAAAACGCCACCTTCCTCGCGCACTGGGTCACCAGCGCGGGGTTGAGGCGGTGCGCCGCGTTGTGCGCGGTGCCCGCGAACTCGGGCTTGATGCCCTGACCCTTTACGCCTTCTCGACGGAGAACTGGCGGCGGCCGGAAGAGGAAGTGTCCGACCTGATGAGCCTGATGAAGAGGTTCATCCTTTCGGACCTGGACGAATTTGCGCAGGCCGGTGTGCGGCTGAAGATCATTGGCGATTACAAGGCATTCAAGTCCGACGTCGTCGAACTGGTGGAAGGCGCCGTGGCGCGCACTGCTAAAAACACTGGCACTACACTTGCGGTCGCCCTGAACTATGGCTCGCAGGATGAGATCGCACGCGCTGCCACCCAAGCCGCGGCAAAGGGCGCCATCACGCCGGAAACCATCGCTGCGGAATTGGACACGGCGGATATGCCCCCGCTTGATCTGTTGATCCGGACTTCCGGCGAAGTGCGGCTCTCTAATTTCCTGTTGTGGCAAGCAGCCTATGCCGAAATGCTGTTTACCGACGTTCTCTGGCCTGATTTCACGGCTGATCATCTGCGCGACGCGCTTGAGGCATTCACCACACGTGAGAGGCGTTATGGCGGGCGCTGAACCGCCACGGCGGGCCATTTCCGATCTGGGCGTGCGAACTGCCTCAGCCATTATCATGGCAGTGGTTGCCGGTACCGCGTTGTGGTTGGGAGGGGCGGTCTGGATCGCCTTCGTATGCGCAGTATCGGTCGGCGTTCTGTGGGAATGGATCAGACTGGCACGTCGAGCCACCCCGGGGCCAGGCGGTCGAGCCGCCTGGAACTTTGCTGGGATGCTTTATGTCGGCGTCGGCGCAGCGATGCTGCTCTTTCTGCATAACGACGCCTTCACCCTCGCGCCTGTCCTGACGTTGTTGGGTACAGTGATCGCAGTGGATGTCGGAGCCTATTTTACGGGCCGCACTTTGCGTGGTCCGAAGATCGCGCCATCCATCAGCCCGTCCAAGACCTGGTCCGGCCTTTGCGGCGGAGCCTTGGGCGCGGCGCTGGCGTTGTTTGCGGCTGCCCGGCTTTGGCAGGACGAGACCATACGTCTCACCCCGGACTCATCCGCAGGTGACGCGGTTGCGTGTTTCGGTACGCAACCTTGCTGGTACGCCACGGCGCACCCGGTTCCGCTCTTCGCCACCTGTCTCATGACCGGAATTCTGGTGGCTGTTTGCGCGCAGATTGGCGATTTCTTCGAAAGCTGGATGAAACGCAGGGCCGGTGTGAAGGATTCGGGTAACCTCATCCCTGGGCACGGTGGCTTTTTCGATCGGGTGGACGGGTTACTGGCGGTACTCTTCGTGCTAGGCCTCATGATCCTTTTTCAGCCACGATGAGATCGATGCGCACACTTACAGTTCTTGGCGCTACCGGATCGATTGGAGCATCGACCCTCGATCTGATCCGCCGCAATCGGGGCGACTGGCGCATAGTCGCGCTTACCGCGCACTCAAACGCCGAGGAGTTGGCGCGGCTCGCTCGAGAGTTTTCCGCGGACCTCGCGGTTGTCGCGGATGAAACGCAATTGCCGGCTCTTCGTGAGGCGTTGTCCGGAAGCGGCGTTGAGGCAGCTGGCGGTCCCGAAGCGCTGGTCGAGGCCGCAGGCCGGGGGGCGGACATCACAGTCGCGGCGATCGTCGGCTGTGCAGGCCTTGCACCGACCATGGCGGCCATCGAGCAGGGCGGGATCATCGCTCTGGCCAATAAGGAAGCCCTGGTGTCGGCAGGTGAGGTGATGACCGCTGCCGTCGCACTCCATGGTGCCACGTTGCTGCCGGTGGACTCCGAACATAACGCGATTTTCCAGTGCCTAGCGGACAACGATCCCGCGCACGTACGCTGGATCACTCTCACCGCCAGCGGAGGCCCGTTCCGGGACTGGTCTTGGGAGCGGCTTCGCGCCGCAACTGCAGCTGAGGCGGTTCGCCACCCCAACTGGGACATGGGAGCGAAGATCAGCGTCGATTCGGCCACGATGTTCAACAAGGGCCTGGAACTGATCGAGGCTCACCATCTTTTCCCGGTCGGCCTCGATCGTTTGCGCATTATCGTCCATCCGCAATCCGTGGTCCATTCCATGGTGGAGTATCGCGACGGGTCGACGCTGGCACAGCTAGGTCCGTCCGACATGCGCGTTCCGATCGCGTCGACCTTGGCATGGCCGGAGCGGATGGACACGCCGTGCGCTCCTCTCGATCTTGCTGAAATTGGCGAACTCACGTTCCGAAAGCCCGACGAAGTGCGCTTTCCTGCGACGCGGCTGGCGCGCTGTGCCGCCGAGGCGGGCGGGGGCGTCCCCGCAGTGCTGAACGCCGCGAATGAAGTGGCGGTCGCCGCATTTTTGGGCGGTCAGATTTCGTTCACCAGTATTGCTGCACAAGTGGAAGAAGTTCTGGGTTCCTATGCGCCACCAACGCCCGGTTGCCTCGCCGACGTGCTGGAAGTAGATAGCGAAGCTAGGGCCAAGGCGCGTGTTCTCGTCGCCAGCCCCTGACGAAAGATTGCCCGCTTGACCGGATCACCAGGATTACTGACGACAATCTTCGCATTTCTCCTGGTGCTTGGACCCCTGGTGCTGATTCACGAGCTGGGCCATTACCTCGTCGGGCGCTTCTTCGGCGTCAAGGCGGACGCATTTTCGATCGGCTTCGGTAAGGAGCTTGCGGGCTGGACGGATCGACGCGGGACTCGCTGGAAGCTCTCGGCACTGCCCTTGGGCGGCTATGTCCAGTTTGCCGGCGACATGAACCCGTCCAGTGCGCCAAGCCCGCGGACCGATGGCTTGACCCCGGAAGAACGGGCGCAGACGTTTCACGTAAAGCCGCTGTGGCAACGCGCCCTTATCGTGCTCGCCGGCCCGATGACCAACCTGATCGTTTGCGTTGCGATCTTCGCCGCCTTTTACGGCTCTTACGGGCGTGTAGTCGCTGATGCGGAAGTCACCGGCTTCAGGCCCACGTCTGCCGCTCAGCAAGCAGGCATCCAACTAGGTGACCGCATTGTCGCCATTGATGGCGACAAGATCGAGGATGCCTCGCAGATCGGCGATCATACGATCTACTATCCTGGGAAGACGTTGTCCGTCGCGGTGGAGCGCGATGGCCGCACTCTTGTCATCCCGGTGAGGCTCAAAGCTGAAGAGGTGAGCGACAAGTTCGGTAACAAGGCCAAGATTGGCGATCTGGGGGTGGACATGCTGCCTCCGGTGGTTGGTGGGTTCTCGAACGATTCGCCAGCCCAACGGGCAGGGCTCAAGCTGGGTGACCGGATCATCGCCGTCAGCGGCACTCCCGTCAGCGGGTTTGATCAGATTCCTCCCCTCGTCATGCCCAAACCCGGGCGTAGTATCGACGTCACGGTGCGCCGTGGCGGTGACGTACTGACGGTCCCGTTAACGACCGGGCGAGCCGTCATGACCGACGAGCAGGGGGCTAAAAGGGAAGTTGGTCAGATCGGGGTGAGGGCCGGCCGGGTTGAACAGGTCGGGCCGGTGCGGGCGGTATTCCTGGGCTTCGATCAGAGCTTCAAGGTCATGGGTTCCATGGTCACCGGCATAACCCAGATTATCACCGGCGACCGGTCAGTCCGCGAGCTAGGTGGACCGGTGAAAATTGCACAATATTCGGGCCAGCAATTCAGCTTGGGCTGGGAAGCCTTTGTGACCTTCGCCGCGCTGATTTCGATTAACTTGGCATTCATCAACCTGCTGCCAATTCCCGGCCTGGATGGCGGTCACTTGGCATTCTACGCGGCTGAAGCGGTCCGTCGGAAACCCTTGGGAGTACGTAGTCAGGAATGGGCGATCCGGACAGGTGTCGCTTTGGTGCTTGCTCTGATGCTTTTCGTCACAGTCAATGATCTGGCTCAACTCCCGATTTTCGGGGGATAGCCGGGAGGTTTTGTTCAGCGATCACATTGTTGCCAAGTTTTGTCTGCTTGATCGGATGCGCTCCATCGGGCAGATGGCTGCGGTTGCCTGCGGGGTCGGGTGCGCACCCAAGGGTAGTGCTGGCCGGAAGTGATCTGTTTTAATCGCGAAAGCGAACACGGGATTTTGCGTAGAATGATCGGATGGGAAATGGTTCGCTGCACTGACGGGCGCCGCGCTTCGCAGCTTGCGGCGGTGCTGATGGGAACCACGATACTCGCTGGATCCCCGGCTGTCGCAGCAGCACAAACGGCGAAGTCGCCTGCCGCAAAGGCGGCGTCGGCCCGTCCTGCAGCCGCAAGCCCCACCCCGGTAGCGTCTGCGGCTGAACCGGACGCGGGCATTCCGATCCAGACGATCGTCGTGAAGGGGGCCGAGCGTCTCGAGGCGCAGACGGTGCTGTCCTACATCAAGCTTCGTGTCGGCCAGCCGTACACCAAGGGTGCCGCTGATACTGCGCTGAAGGACCTGTATTCCACTGAACTGTTCAAGGATGTTCAGATCAGCAATGATGGCGGGATCGTGACGATCCAGGTTCAGGAAAACCCGGTCGTCAACCGCATCATCCTTGAAGGCAACAAACGAATCAAAGACGACAAGATCCTGCCGGAGATCAAAGTCGCGCCGCGCCAGATTTTCACGCGCTCCAAGATCCGCGCCGACGTGGCTCGTATCATCGAACTGTACAAGCGTCAGGGCCGTTACGCCGCGACCGTCGAGCCGAAGATGGTCGCGCTTGACCAGAACCGCGTCGATATCGTGTTCGAGATTACCGAGGGTGACAAATCCAAGGTCCGCCAGATCAACATCATCGGCAACGAGCATTTCTCGGACGGTGAGCTGCGTGGCGAAATGGTCACCAAGCAGGCGCGCTTCACCCGTCTGTTCAGCTCAGGGACTAGCTACGATCCCGATCGCATGGCGTTCGACCAGCAGAAGCTGCGTCAGTTTTATCTGACGCAAGGCTACGCTGATTTCCGCGTCGTGTCCGCAGTGGCGGAGCTTACGCCCGACAAGAAGGACTTCATCATCACGTACGTGGTGGAGGAAGGCCAACGTTACAAATTCGGGGATGTGAAGGTCGAAAGCCAGCTGCGCGACTTCGATGGCGAGAAGATGGCGAAGAATCTCGTCATGAAGAAGGGCGATTGGTACAACGCCAAGCAGGTCGAAGATACGATCGAAGGCCTGAACGAGACCGCTGGAGCGTTCGGTTACGCGTTCGCCGATGTCCGCCCGCAGTACGATCGCGATAAGGAAAACCTCACCATGGGGCTGACCTTCGTGATCCAGGAAGCGCCGCGCGTCTATGTCGAGCGCATCGACATCAACGGCAATACGCTGACGCAAGACAAGGTCATTCGCCGCGAGTTCCGTATCGCCGAGGGTGACGCGTTCAACTCGCTTCAGGTCAAGCGTTCAACCAACCGCATCAAGTCGCTCGGCTACTTCCAGGAGAAGTTCGAAGTCGCGCAGAAGCCCGGCAGCGCCGAAGATCGCATCATCCTTGAAGCGAACGTCGAGGAAAAGCCGACGGGCGAACTGCAGCTGTCGGCAGGCTTCTCCAGCCTTGAAAGCTTCATCTTCCAGGCATCGATCCGCCAGCGCAACTTCCGTGGACGCGGGCAGACGGTCGGCCTTTCCGGCAGCATTTCGCGCTATTCCAAGAGCGTTGAAGCCAGCTTCGTCGAACCGTATCTGTTCGACAAAAACATCTCGATGGGCGTCGACATCTATCGTCGCGATTTCAACAGCTTCAACTACTTGAACTCTAACCGTAATACGACGTACGAACAGTCAACCACCGGGTTCCAAATCAGAGCTGGTGTGCCCCTGACCGAGTACTTCACTGCGGTCGCTCGCTACACGCTGAACTACGACGACGTGAGCCTTGGCAGCGAGTACTTCCGCCCGGACGGGACTTGCGATCCTTTGGTAGCCGGCCGCTATCTTTGCGATGCGATCGGAAAGCGCCTGTCGTCCATCCTTGGCCTATCGCTTGTCCACGATACTCTGGATAACCGCGTACGCCCGACGCGTGGCCACACCGCATCTCTCAATTTCGACTTCGCGGGGCTTGGCGGCGACGTGAAGTATGCGCGCATTCGTGGCAACGCATCTCAGTTCTTTAACCTGGGCAAAGGCTTCATCTTCTCGCTCTCGGCGGAAGGTGGTGCAATCAAGGGGCTGAATGGCGACAATGTTCGTTTGACCGACCGGTTTTATCTGGGCGAACCCCAAATTCGCGGCTTCGCCATCCGCGGTGTCGGACCACGTGTGTTGCGTAAATTCCTTGATGCAGATGGAAATCCGTCGACCAAGCGCAGCGAATGGTCGGACGATGCATTGGGCGGCAACTACTACTACATGGGCCGCGCAGAGCTTGAAATTCCGTTGGGATCTGGCGCTCGCGAAATGGGGCTTCGTCCGTCAATCTTTGCTGATGTCGGCGCCGTATGGAGCGTCCGTCAACCAGAACTGACGCAATGCAAGCCCGGCTGTAACCCTACTTACACTCAGACCGATGCGTCCGGAAATCAGACGGTCGTAACTTCCCCTACCAATACCATCACCGGGGCTCCAAACGTCGCGACGGGCGACTTCCAATATTCCTTCATCGAGGAATTCACAGGCGATACGTGGAAACCGCGCGTAGCCATCGGCATCGGCGTGAACTGGAATTCGCCCTTCGGCCCTTTCCGTATCGATTTCTCGCGCGTCCTTCTCAAACAGCCGGGCGATGATCCAAAGGCATTCACTTTCAACGTGGGAACACAATTCTGATGAGCACCATGACCAAGACCATCGCCCTGGCCGCTGGCCTCGCGCTCGCCACTGTCGCTGCGCAGCCCGCTATGGCTCAAAAGAAAGGCGCCGCTGCAGCTACGGGCGGCACGATCGTTCAGGGCTTGGGCGTCGCCAGCTTCGACGCGGTGATCGCCAACTCCAACGCCTACAAGGCGGCTGAAACCCAGCGCCAGACAACCTACAAGGCGCAGTTCGATCAGGCCAAGACGCGCAATGATGCGCTCAACGCCCAGATCAAGCCGCTGGTAGACAAGTTCAATGCCGACCGTCAGGGCGGCAAGGCTACGCAGGCACAGCTTGAGCAGCAGGCAAACGCCATCCAGCAGCTTCAGGAAAGCGGCAAGGCCGAACTTCAGCGCATTCTTCAGCCCGTTGGTCTGTCACAGGCGTACGTCAACGAGCAGATCGAAGACAAGCTGAACGATGCAGTTAAGTCAGCGATGAGCAAGAAGAGCGTCTCGATCCTCATCTCGCCCGAAGCGATCCTTGCCGTAAACGGCGGCGCGTACAACCTCAACCAGGACATCCTGAACGAGCTGAACACGGCACTTCCGTCTGCGCAGTTGGTCCCGCCGGCTGGCTGGGAACCGCGCCAGGTTCGCGAACAGCGTGCACAGGCGCAAGGTCAGGCGCAGCCGCAGGCGGCACCGGCAGCTGCCGCACCTGCACCGACCGGTCGCTGATAGTTCGGCAGGAACGGGCATGAGCGAGCCTACCGAGACGGTTTACGATACCGCGAAGATCCTGGCGGCGCTTCCGCATCGCTATCCGATGCTGCTGGTCGACCGCGTGGTTTCCATCTCTGAGGAGGAGGGGATCCACGCGATCAAGGCTGTCAGCTTCAACGAGGATTTCTTCCAGGGTCATTTTCCCGGCAGACCGATCATGCCTGGCGTCCTCCAGATCGAGGCACTGGCTCAGGCGGCGGGCATTCTGGCCATCGAATCACTTGGCTTGGCCGGGACCGGCAAGCTGGTCTATTTCATGGGGATCGAGGATGCGAAGTTCCGCAGCCCCGTCACGCCCGGCCATTTGCTCACTCTTCACGCAGGCTTTGTTCAGAAGCGTTCGCGAGTTTGCAAGTTCTGGGGCAAAGCATCCATCGAGGGTAAAGTGACCTGCGAAGTAAACTTTACTGCGATGATCGCCGATAGCTGATCTCAGCGGGGCGTCGCGAACCAACTCATTCTTGCATTTCGGCGCTCTTGGCTTTAAGGGCGCCGCTTTCCGAAGCAGGCCGGTCGGAACCGGCCACATGCGAAAGAGACGAATCATGAAGGCCGATACTCACCCCGACTACCACACGATCACGGTGCAGATGACGGACGGCACCACGTTCCAGACCCGCTCGACCTGGGGTTCGGAAGGTGACACGCTGGTGCTCGACATCGACCCCACGTCACACCCGGCCTGGACCGGCGGCAAGGCGCAGCTGCAAGATGGCGGCCGCGTTGCCCAGTTCAACAAGCGTTTCGGCGGTCTCTCTCTCACCAAGAAGTAATCGATGCGGCCAATGGCTGTGTCGTACGATTGGATTTGAAACGGCGGTCCTTCGGGGCCGCCTTTTTCGCATTGGCGTCGGCGGCGCGCCGGAACTTTGCCGACAGTCGATAATTGCGTTTGAGACATAAGCCATTAGCATGCGCCCATTCGATGGGGCAGTGCCAGAAACATCGGTGCGGGTATTCGCGTTTTGCGATGGCCAGCACGAAAATCTGACTATGCACGCTTTTGAGCTTCGATTTGGAGAAACCCGATGACATTGCGCGCATCTCGAATTTCTGTGTTTTCCCTGGCGGCGACTGCTCTGCTTGCTTGCGGCGTTGGGGCAAATGCTCAGAGTTCTTCCACGACCGCCAAAGCTGCTTCTAAGCACGACCACAGTGCCGCCATGAACTCGTCGACCGGGGGCATGGTGCATGCAGATGTCATCGGACTGAATGGCAAAAGCATGGGCATTGTGATGCTTCAGCAGACGCCTGCGGGCGTGCTTGTCACGGCTGATGTGAAGGGCATTCCGGCTGGGGAGCATGGATTTCACTTCCACCAGAAAGGGATATGCGATCCGGCTGCCAAGTTCGAAACGTCGGGCGGTCACTTCACCGGCGGCGATCATCAGCATGGATACCTGACGACGAAAGGTCCGCACGGGGGTGATATGCCGAACCAGCATGTCGGGGCGGATGGAGCCCTGAAGACGCAGGTTCTGAATACGGGTGTGACATTGTCCCCCGGCGTCCGATCCTTGAACGATGCCGATGGCACCGCCCTGGTCATCCATGCCGGAGCCGACGATTATTCAAGCCAGCCTTCTGGGAACGCTGGCGGTCGCATCGGCTGCGCGGTGATCAGCAAAGCAAAGTAATGCCTATTCTCGGGCTGGGACGACGGTTCGCTCTCAGCCTGCTTTCCTGAAGCCAGACTGAGGGGAGGGAATACTCGCGAGGATTCCAAGGCATCCAGTTCAATCCGCGAGTCAGGCGCTGTTGATTCAGACCGGCAAACGTCGACGAATTCGCTTTGATCCAATTTTTGCTTTGCAAGAATGCTCTCTCTGTGCAAAGGCGCGCTCCCGCACAGGTTGCAGCTTACATGCCCAGCCAGTGTGATTTCTCTGGCGTATGGATTGCTCCTGCGCTCGTGTGGCGATCGTAGCTCAGTTGGTTAGAGCGCCGGTTTGTGGTACCGGAGGTCGTGGGTTCGAACCCCATCGATCGCCCCATTATTTCCACTATTCAGACATTTTCCGAACGTTTGTGCGCGAAAAGCCGTTGGGCGACGTGGAACCTCTTGCTCCTGCGCCTTTGGACGATAGAAGCGCCTTCACTATGCATGGCTTAGCCAATCCTGCCCGGTTTTTGCGCATTGCTCGATGGCTGACGCCGTTGAGCATGGGGTTGGGTTTGGTCATAGCCACGGTAGCCCTGGCATGGGGTCTGTTCATCGCGCCGCCTGAGCGGCTTCAGGGCGAAACCGTTCGGATCGTCTATCTCCACGTACCCGCCGCCTGGCTGGGCATGGCGGGCTGGATCGGTATTGCGAGTTCAAGCTTCGCTCAACTCGTATGGCGCCATCCTCTTGCCGCGATTGCCGCGCGGGGTTGCGCGGTTCCCGGGGCTGTATTTACCGCCGTTTGCCTTGTTACCGGATCGCTATGGGGTCGTCCCGCCTGGGGCACATGGTGGGTCTGGGATGGGCGACTGACGTCGATGCTGGTCCTGCTGTTTCTGTATTTTGGATGGATGGCGCTCGCACAGGCAAGCGAAGCGCACGATGGTGCGGAAAACCGCGCACCCGCAATTTTCGGGTTGGTCGGCGCTGTGAACATTCCGATCATTCACTATTCGGTGATTTGGTGGAACAGCCAGCATCAGCCTCCGAGCATCACGATGGGCAGTTCGGCGATGTCGGGGGATTTTCTGCTGCCTCTGCTGGCGTCGATGGTGGGGTTCACCTTGATCTTCGTGGGCTGCGTCCTGGCAAGGATGCGCGCGATCCTGGCCACTCAGCAGGCGGAGGCGAGACTTCGTCGCAAAGCATACAGCGAAGTGGAATTCTAGGTCGATGCGCGAAGCTATGGACCCATGGACCTTCGTCATCGCGTCCTACGCAGTCGGAATTGGCGCGACGCTAGGCATGGTTGCGTGGTCCATCCTGACCATGCGCCGGGCGGAGCGACGCCGCGACGAGGCTAGGAAGCGCTGATGGCAGTCAAGGCGAAGCATCAGCGTCTTGTGCTATTGGTGGGGGCGCTCGTCATACTGATCGGTGCGGGTCTTATCGCCGCATGGGCGCTTCGCAACCAGGCGAGCTATTTCTATGTTCCGAGCGAGATCGTGGCCAAGCCTCCTCAACCTGAACAGGGCGTGCGGCTTGGCGGCATGGTCGAGAAAGGATCGCTCAAGACGGCGAGCGACGGGATCACGATCAATTTCATCGTGGGTGACGGCAAGGCTCGGGTTCCGGTGACCTTCCGAGGCATTGTACCCTCGTTGTTTGTCGAAGGCTCGGGCGTAGTCGCCGAAGGGCATTTAGCCAACGGCACGTTCATCGCCGACAACCTGCTTGCCAAGCACGATGAAAATTACGTGCCTCGCGAGATGCAGAACATGACGGCAGAGCAGGCAAAACAAGTGGTGGCGGAAACCAAATGATCGCCGAACTTGGCCTGGCTGCTCTTTGGTTCGCCGCCGCATTGGCGGCTCTGCAACTCGTTGCCGGCAGCCTGGGTCTTGGTGCGCGGGCGTCGACTATCGGCGCTGTCGTGCGTCCGGTAGCAATCGTCCAGGGGGCGCTTGCGCTCGTCTCGTTCGCGTGCCTGATTTACGTCTTTGCTGTTACCGATTTGTCGGTGAAGCTGGTCGCGACGAATTCGCATTCCATGAAGCCGCTCGTGTTCAAGGTAGCCGGCGCCTGGGGCAATCATGAAGGCTCGATGCTGCTTTGGGTGACGGTCATGGGCCTGGCCGGCAGCTTTGTCGCACTGGTGGAGCGACGCCTGCCCGAGCGCACGATGCTGGCGACTTTGGTGGGGCAGGCTTTCGTCAGCCTCGGATTCTATGCCTTCCTGCTGTTGGCATCAAACCCGTTCGAGCGGCTGTCGCCGGCACCGATAGAGGGCAACGGCCTCAATCCCCTGCTTCAGGATCTTGGTCTCGCGTTCCATCCACCCACGCTTTACCTGGGCTATGTCGGCCTCTCGATCGCTTTCAGCTTTGCGATCGGGGCAATGATCACCCGTGAGGTCGGCCCTGCGTTTGCAAAGGCGATGCGTCCATGGGTGCTGGGAGCGTGGATATTTCTCACCATCGGCATAACCGCGGGATCATACTGGGCGTACTACGAACTCGGCTGGGGAGGCTGGTGGTTTTGGGACCCCGTTGAGAATGCGTCGCTCATGCCCTGGTTGGCAGCGACCGCGTTGCTCCATTCCTGCACTGTGCTGGCCTCTCGCGACGCGTTGCGGGCGTGGACGGTGATGCTGGGCGTGGTCGCTTTCTCGATGTCGATGATCGGGACTTTTTTGGTTCGATCCGGCATTCTGACGAGTGTCCATGCCTTTGCAGTTGATCCGCAGCGTGGGACGTTCATCCTCTTCCTCCTTGCGACCTACATCGGCGGGGCGCTCACGTTGTTCGGGCTGAGGGCATCCACCGTCAGTGAAGGGCAGCGCTTCGCGCCGATCAGCCGTGAGGGGGCGCTGGTCGTCAACAACGTGATGCTGTGCGCGATCCTGGGCATCGTCCTGTTTGGGACATTGTACCCCCTCGTGGCTGAGACGATGGGGGCGAAGGTTTCCGTTGGTCCGCCTTATTTCAATCCGGTCAGCGCCCTGTTTGCGGTGCCGATGCTGATCGTGCTGATGGTCGGACCGATGCTGCGGTGGCGTCGCGATACGTTTGCGCGGGTGGGACGTAGACTGGTCATTCCAGGCATGCTCATCGTCGTCGCGGGCGGCGTCCTGATTGCGATCGGCGGCGTGGCGCTGCTCCCGTTCCTGGGGTTCGTCATCGCGGCGGGGCTGGCGTGGGCGAGCGTCCTGCCGCTGAAGGATCGCAACCTGCGCCGCACGCCCTTGCCGATCTGGGGCATGGTAGTGGCTCACTTCGGCATTGCCGTGGCGCTGTTCGGGATGAGCAGCGAAAGCGCTTTTTCAGTTGAGAAGCTGGTTGCTATCAAGGTTGGTGAAATCACGCAGGTTGGTCCCTGGGGGGTCAAACTCGATACCGTCGAGCCGGTCGCCGGGCCGAACTGGACGGCGTTGGAAGCGCGGCTGCTGGTTCGCTATGGCGCTGATGGAAAAGTGATCCGCATGCTGCCCCAATCGCGCAGTTTCTGGGCGCCCCCGCAGCAGACCAGCGAGTCCGCCCTGCTGACGCGGTGGAACGGCCAGCTTTATGCAGTCTTGGGGGGTGAGGCACCATCAGCAAAGGGTGCAGACGACGATGGGCGCTGGCAGTTGCGTCTGTGGTGGAAGCCGTTTGTACCCCTGATCTGGCTAGGCGGCCTGATGATCGCGCTAGGCGGCGTTCTTTCACTGATCGGTCGCGTTTCAGCCGATCTGCGACGATATTTCGCTCGGAACAAGATTGCCTACCGCCGGGAGGGGCAAGGAAGATGACAGGTGCTGAACCTTCACCACCACGGCGCTGGGCCATCTGGTTGCCGCTGGTCGTCTTCCTCGGTTTTGTCGGCCTGGTGGTGATCGGTTTGTATCACCCTGCGGATCGTACGGTCGCCAGCGCCCTTGTCGGAAAGCAGATGCCACGGTTTGATCTGCCAGCTGCGGTGCCGGGCCGCCCGGGACTGACGAGCCGAGACTTGTCAGCGGGCCAGCCGAGGCTCGTAAATATCTTTGCAAGCTGGTGTCTGCCCTGCCGGGTCGAAGCCCCCCAGTTGGCAGAGCTGGCCAAAGCGGGTGTAGTGATTGAAGGCATATCAGTGCGCGACACTGCGAAGGACCTGCAGGCTTTCCTGCAGGCCAATGGCGACCCTTTCAAGCGGATTGGCGCCGACGACGATGGCCGCGTTCAGCTCGCCCTGGGATCGTCCGGCGTGCCTGAAACATATGTGGTCGATGGCAAGGGCAAGATCACGTACCAGCACATCGGTGAGATCAGACCGGAACATCTTGGACTGATACTCGAAAAATTGAGGGAAGCAGGCGAGTGATACGCCTGCTCATGTCGATCTCGGCTGTGTTCGGCTTGGCTTTGCCTGCATTGGCGCAACAGGAACAGTCCACCGCACCGTACGCGTACCGGCAGCTCGACGATCGGGACCAGGAATCGCGAGCACAGGACCTGATGGAGACGCTTCGCTGTCTCCAGTGTCAGGGGCAGTCCATCGCCGATTCGGATGCGCCGATCGCCGGGTCGATGCGGTCCCTGGTGCGAGAGCGTATCAAGGCTGGCGAAAAGCCAGAGGCTATTCGGGCCTGGCTGATCGAACGGTATGGAGACTATGTCAGCTATGCACCGCAACTGACCGGGCTGACTTGGCCTTTGTTTGCAGTGCCCGGAGTGCTGCTTTTGATCGCGTTCCTTTTGGTGCGAAGGCGATTTGTCGTCCGGTCCAAGGGGAACGAGCAGTGACCTGGTTTCTTGTCATCGGCCTCGCCATCGTGGTGTTCGCCGGACTCGTCTTTACGGCCAAGGTTCCGCGCGGGGGGCGCGAGGCGATCGGCGCGGCTTTGCTGCTGGGGCTGGCCGGTTATGGTCTGCAAGGCGCGCCGAGCTTGGCCGGCGCTCCGAGGAACGCTACCATCACCCGATCGAATGGCTCGGTCGCGCTGGTCGACGCGCGGGCCAAGATCACTAACAGCAGCATCCCCACCCTCAATCGCTGGGTGGTGACGTCGGACGCTTTTGCACGCAACGGCGATTATGCGGCGGCGGCAGAGGTTTTACGGGCCGCTATCGAGGAAGATCCCAAGAGTTCCGAAGCCTGGCTTGCGATGGCCAATGCGCTGGTCGGCCATGCCGATGGTGCTCTGACCCCGGCTGCTTCCTATGCCTATCGTCGGGCTATAGTGGCCGACCCGGATGCTCCCGGCCCACCGTTTTTCCTGGGCCTTGCGCTGGCACAGGAGGGTAAGCTGGAAGAGACGCGGCAGTTGTGGGCTGGCGTTTTGGAACGGGCGCCGGACGATGCGGTGTACCTTCCACCCCTTTTCGAGCAGTTGAAGCGGCTTGATCTCATCATAGCGGCTCAAAAAGCCGAAGCGAAAAAGCCGACGCCTTAATCGTAGACGCAGGCGTCGTAGCCTTCGCGCTTCACCGTGCCGATCCGGGCGGCGATGGTGTTACCGTAGCGGCGCGTGAAGCCAGCGGGGTTCTTGACGCTGCGGGTCTTCGGGCTGGGGAGGGCAGCAGCCATGCGCCCGGCCTCGGCCGGCGTCAGGTTGGACGCTGACTTGCCCCAGTAGCGCTGGGCGCCCGCTTCGACGCCGTACGTGCCGATGCCGGTTTCCGCGACGTTGAGGTAGACTTCCATGATTCGACGCTTGTCCCAAAGGTTCTCGATCAGGAAGGTGAACCAGACTTCGAAGCCCTTTCGAGCGTAGCGGGTCCAGCCTTCCCCTTGCCAGAGGAACACGTTCTTGGCGGTCTGCTGGCTGATGGTGGAGCCGCCGCGCAGGCGGCCGCCCTTGGCGTTGCGTTCCATCGCCTTTTCGATGGCGTCGGTATCGAAGCCGTTATGGCTGCAGAACTTGCCGTCTTCCGCGGCGATTGCGGCGGCGACCATGTTGCGGTCGATGCGGGTGAGCGGCTCCCAGTCTTTGGTGATCCCGTTGCCGTCCACCAGCATGGTTACCGTCACGGGCGGCGGGACGAAGCGGTACAGGACCACCAGGCCGACGCTGATCGCCACGAACCAGAGAATAAGCTTGGCAATCAGACGCATGGGCACAGGAAGCCTTGATCGAGGAGTATCGGCTTTGCTCTAGTCCAAACGGGCGGGAATGTGCCAGCGGGTTTAGTTGATGAAACACATGCGGGCAGGGGGTCATCAACCGAAACACGAAAAAACCGGACCTCTTTTTGAGCGGCCCGGTTTTTTGTTTGTTCGTAAGCGATCAGAGGGCTGGGAGCAGCTTCTTGTCGCCGGCGATGCGGTTCATCGCCTTTTGCAGCTTTTCGAAGGCCCGCACCTCGATCTGGCGGACGCGCTCGCGGCTGACCGAGTAGACCTGGCTTAGCTCTTCGAGGGTCTTCGGATCTTCGGTGAGGCGCCGTTCCATCAGGATGTCGCGCTCACGCTCGTTCAGCGAGCCCATCGCTTCGACCAGCATGTCGTGGCGAACCGATGCCTCTTCGGCGTCGGCGACGGTTTCGTCCTGCAGCGGGCGGTCATCCTGCAGGATGTCCATCCACTGGCCTTCGCCTTCTTCGCGCAAGGAGACGTTCAGCGAGGCATCGCCGCCCATCATCATGCGGCGGTTCATGTTCACCACTTCGGTCTGCGACACGCCCAGCTTCGTCGCGATCGTGGCGACGTCGTCCGGGTGCAGATCGGTATCCTCGTACGCGTCGAGGTTCTTCTTCATGCGGCGCAGGTTGAAGAACAGCTTCTTCTGCGCAGCGGTGGTGCCCATCTTCACCAGCGACCACGAACGCAGGATGTACTCCTGGATCGAGGCTTTGATCCACCACATGGCGTACGTGGCGAGGCGGAACCCGCGCTCCGGCTCGAACTTCTTCACGCCCTGCATCAGCCCGATATTCCCTTCGGAAATCAGTTCCGACACGGGCAGGCCGTAGCCGCGATAGCCCATCGCGATCTTGGCGACGAGACGAAGGTGGCTGGTTACGAGCTGCGCAGCGGCGGCGGGATCCTCATGTTCGGCATAGCGCTTGGCGAGCATATATTCCTGCTCAGGAGCCAGCACCGGGAACTTGCGAATCTCGGACAGGTAGCGGTTCAGGCTCTGCTCACCGCCTAAAGCCGGCACAGTCGCCAGATTTCGATTGTTGCTCACGGTAAATCCGTCCTTTCTAGGTCGGCCCACGGTCAAAGACCCTTGAAGGCGTCTTAGCTTGTGGCCACCTTATGGTGATAGCACATAAAAGCGATTTCAGTGTCGCAGTTCGTCGATCAATGTCCGCATGTCGTCGGGCAGTTGGCTCGCGAAATGGACGCTTTTACCATTAACGGGATGGACGAAGCCAAGTTCCGCAGCATGGAGCGCCTGGCGGGAGAAACCGAGTCCCTGGAGAATCGTCCGAAGCGTTGAAGGAGTTCGCCCATATACAGGGTCTCCTAATAGCGGATGACCTATTGACGCCATATGAACGCGCACTTGATGCGTGCGTCCGGTTTCAAGCCTGCACTCTACCAAAGTGGCCGCGCGCAGGGGTTCCAGCGTCTTGAAGTGAGTAACGGCGTGCTTGCCCCGACCATCCTCGACCAGCGCCATCTTCTTGCGGTCGTGAGGCGAGCGGGCGATGGCCCCGGTGACGGTGCGGGCCGCCGGAACGGGCCGCCCGCCAACGACAGCAAGGTAGGCGCGTGCGATGGAATGATCGGCGAACTGTGCGGCCAGGCCTTCGTGCGCCTTGTCGGTCTTGGCGACGACCAGCAGCCCGGACGTATCCTTGTCGATCCGGTGGACGATGCCGGGCCGCGCGACGCCGCCGATGCCGGAAAGCTGCCCCCGGCAATGATGCAGCAGCGCGTTGACGAGCGTGCCGTCCAGATTGCCCGCTGCCGGATGGACGACCAGCCCGGCGGGCTTGTCGACCACGATGAGGTATTCGTCCTCGAAAACGACGGAGAGGGGAATGTCCTGCGCGATCGCTGCGGCGGGGATCGCCCGCGGCACGTCGATCACGAACGCGGTACCGGGTTCGACTTTGAGCGACGCCTGTTTTGCGGGCTTTCCGGCCAGCAGCACGCGGCCTTCGCCCATCAGCGCCTTTACCCGTTCGCGCGACAGGCCGCTCGCGTCGGCCAGCGCCTTGTCAACGCGGCCACCGGCATCGCCGACAAGACCTTCGATCCTGCCGCCGTCCTGCGCGTCGTTGCTGATTGCTTCGGCCCCCATTGCTTGTAGGATTTGGGTATGGATATCGAGGTGACAAGAGGCGTGCTCGCCACACTTCTGGAAGAAGCGCGCAAGGCCGCACCGGAAGAGTGCTGCGGCCTGCTGCTCGGCGCGCCGGAGGAGGGGTTGGAGCGCATCGCAGGGGCGCAGGCCGCCGCCAATGTCGCGGAAAACCGCCTCATTCGTTTCGAGATCGATCCGCTGGCGCTGCTGGGCGCACACAAGGCCGCGCGTAATGGCGGCCCGCGCGTTCTTGGCTATTACCACTCGCACCCCAAAGGCCATCCGGTTCCGTCCGCCACGGACTGCGAACATTCCACCGGGGATTCGCGCGTATGGGCGATCATCGGCGAGAGCGAGGTTGCATTCTGGCGCGATAGCGGGAATGGATTTGCGCAATTGACCATTCGCATCGTCGATTGACGGCGCGGGTGGCATCGCCCGAAACCGGCCCGACAAGAATACGGAAAGTACCCTAATCCCATGACTTCATCGAGTTCGGTCGAACTTGCCAGCCTTCTGTGTTCGCGCCTTTGCCACGACATGCTCAGCCCGGTGGGTGCGCTGTCGAACGGGCTGGAACTTCTCGCGGACGAGAAGGACCCGGACATGCGGCAGCGGTGCTTCGAACTGCTGGAGCAGAGCGCGCGCATCTCGGCAGACAAGCTGAAGTTCTTCCGCCTCGCGTTCGGGGCGGCTGGCGGCTTTGGCGAGATGGTGCCGGTGAGCGAGGCCAAAGTGCTGGTCGATGCGTTGGTCGCCTACAACGCGCGGATCACGCTGAACTGGGCGCTGAACAGCGATTCGCTGCCCAAGCCCGCGATCAAGACGCTGCTGAACTTCGCGCTGATCGGGCTGGAGGCGCTGCCCCGCGGCGGCACGCTGGAGATCGCGGCGGAATATCGCGGCGGGGCGAGCGAGATCGTGGTCCGCTCGGCCGGGCCGCGCATCGCTTTCGATCGCGATGTAGGCCGCGCGCTGGAAGGCAGCCTGCCGGATGGAGACTTGTCCAGCCGCACGGCGCCCGCGGCAATGCTGCATCAGCTGTCGAAGGCAACCGGCGGACAATTGCAGTACGTTCTGGCGGACGACGCGCTCGTGCTGGGCGCGGTGCTGCCCGGGGCCTGATAATCGGGAGGGGAAGGGATGAACCGCTGGCTCGTCAACCGCAGGGTTTCCTCCCCCAACTGCAACGAGCGCAAGCTGCCGGTCACGATGGCGGTGCTGCATTACACCGGCATGAAAACCGCTGACGAGGCGCTGGAGCGGATGTGCGATCCGGCGGCGGAAGTGTCGGCCCATTACATGATCGACGAGGACGGGACGGTCACATCGCTGGTCCCGGAAGACAAGCGGGCCTGGCATGCCGGGCGGTCCTATTGGCGCGGGATCACCGACGTCAATTCCGCCAGCATCGGGATAGAGCTGGTCAATCCGGGGCATGAATGGGGATACCGCCCGTTTCCCGAGCCGCAGATGGACGCGCTGCTGCCGCTCCTCGGCGACATTCTCGACCGGCATGACATTCCGCGCGCCAATGTCGTCGGCCATTCGGACATCGCGCCTGCCCGCAAGGACGATCCGGGCGAATATTTCGACTGGAACCGGCTGGCGGACCTTGGCCTGGCGCTCGATACGCCCAAGGCCAAGATGAACCTGTTCTACGACAATCCGGGCGCGTTCTATCTGGGAATGGAGCGGTTCGGCTACGACATCACCGATGGCCGCGCGGCGGTGCGGGCGTTCCAGCGGCGCTGGCGGCCTCAGATCATCGATGGCGAGATCGACGGCGAGATCGGCGGAATTCTGTTCGAACTCCTGTTGGAGCGCGACATAGGCCGTGCTAGGTGACCCCCGCGCCGGGGAGCCGGGCAGCCGCGGGGTCCTTTTTGGGACCGCGAGGAAAGTCCGGGCTCCACGAAACAAGGGTGGCGGGTAACGCCCGCCGGGCGAGTGGGGTTTTCAGGCCTCGCGAAGCCTAGGGAAAGTGCCACAGAGAGCAGACCGCCGCGTTTCCGTCAGGAAACAGGTAAGGGTGAAAGGGTGCGGTAAGAGCGCACCGCGCTACCGGTAACGGCAAGCGGCAAGGCAAACCCCACCCGGAGCAAGACCGAATAGGGGCTGCGCGTCGGCGTCCACGCAAGTGGGGGGATCGGCGGGTTCGTTTCGGACCCAGGCAGCCCGGGTTGGTCGCTTGAGCGGCGCAGCAATGCGTCGCCTAGAGGAATGGCTGCCGCCGCGGCGTAAGGTCCCCTCGATTGGGAGACCACGCCAGGTACAGAACCCGGCTTACAGGCTCCCCGGCGCACTACTGATCCCCTGGGCGTCCCGCTCGGCCCCCTCGTTGGCCTGCAGGAACCAGCGGTCCTCGCCCTCCAGCCCGATCGCGGTGAGGGTGCCGTAGAGGTATCCGCCGGTGTCGATGCCGATGCGATTGGCGCAGATTTCCGGCTCCGCGCTGATCGTGTGGCCGTGGATCACGAACGCGCCGAAATCGCCGCGATGATTGAGGAAAGGCTCGCGAATCCATCGGCACTCGCGCTCGTCCTGCTGGTCCAGCGGGACGCGGGGGCGCACCCCGGCGTGGACGAACAGGTAGTCCCCGATGGCGATGCTGGGGCGGAATCCGGCAATGAAATCGACGTCAGCAGGCGGGATCGCCGCGATCATCAGGCGCTGGGCCTCGTCCATGTCGGCGGCCGCCAGCGCGTGCGGATCGACGCCGTAGGATATCAGCGTCTCCATCCCGCCGAACGTCAGGAACCCGCGCAAAGCGGCGGTATCCTCCCGGCTCGCGAGGAGCATCTCCTCGTGGTTACCCTGGATGATCTCGACCGCTCGCTGCTGCTGCCAGCGCCGTGCGCGGGCGATCACTCCGGCGCTGTCCCGACCGCGATCGACAAGGTCTCCCAACAGCACGATGGTGGTGCGCGCAGCCCCGCGCGCGGCATCGTCCCGCTCGATCCGGTCGATCAGAGCCTTGAACAGGTCGAGGCGGCCATGGATGTCGCCGATCGCATAGACCCGCTCGCCCGCTGGAATCGCGGGCGGCGGCCCGGGATCGCGGCGAGCCAGAAAGGTGCGGATTTTGGTGAGCATGGCAGGCGGCGACATTACATCTGCGCATCACCGCTTACAAGACGCGCACTTGTGTGGCGTTCGACGGCGTCTATCTTGGGCTTTCGCAATCAATTCGATGAGTGACAGACCATGACCCGCTACCTCCACACCATGATCCGCGTGAGCGACCCGGACGCGACGATCCGGTTCTTCGAACTGATCGGACTGAAGGAGACGCGGCGCTTTTCCAGCGAGCAGGGCCGCTTCACGCTGATCTTCCTCGCCCCGCCGGGACAGGAAGGCGCCGAAGTAGAGCTGACGTACAACTGGCAGGCCGATGGCGCCCCGGCGGAGGAGTATACCGGCGGTCGCAACTTCGGCCATCTCGCCTACCGAGTGGATAACATCTACGAGACGTGCCAGCGGCTGCAGGATGCGGGCGTTACCATCAATCGCCCCCCGCGCGATGGCCACATGGCCTTCGTCAAAAGTCCGGACGGCATCTCGGTGGAACTGCTGCAGGACGGGCATCTGGAACCGGCGGAACCGTGGATGAACATGCCCAACGTCGGGTCCTGGTAATGTCCTCAGCCGATTCTGGTCATGGTTAAGAAACTGAAACCCTGACCGGAAAGCTCTGGCTAAATAGCCATAAAGGTTCGTAATAGTTCCCCGTGGTGACTGGCGAGGGGCGTCCGATGGATGCGCCGTGACCAAGGGGAATTTCAGGAAATGCAGGCGTTGGAGTACGTCGTCGCCACATTGGCGACGATACGGCACGAATTGCTGTTGTTTGCAGGTTTCTGGTTCATCCTCGGCGCGCTCGACGATTTCGGCATCGACGTCTGCTGGCTGTGGCTGAAGCTGACAGGCCGGGCGCGCGAAGGGGCGGTCACCGCCCAGGCCGCCGCGGCGCCGCTGTCCGGCCGGGCGGCGGTGTTCATCGCGGCGTGGCAGGAAGCGGGCGTCATCGGCGCCACGATCACGCATGCCTTGTCCGCCTGGAAGCAGCGCGAGGTGACGCTCTATCTCGGCTGCTATTGCAACGATCCCGATACGATCGCGGCGGCGATGAAAGCTGCCGGGGACGATCCGCGCGTGCGGCTGGTCATCACCGATCGCCCGGGGCCGACCACCAAGGCCGACTGCCTCAACCGGGTCTATGCGGCGCTCTGCGCGGATGAGCGCCGGTATGGCTGGCAGTTTCGTTCCATCATCCTGCATGACGCCGAAGACATGGTGCACTCGGCCGAACTGGCGGCGATCGACGCGGGCCTTGCCGACGCCGATTTTGTGCAACTGCCGGTCCTGCCAGAGACGCAGCCATCCTCGCCGTGGGTCGCCGGGCACTATTCCGACGAGTTTGCCGAAGCGCATGCAAAGGTGATGGTCGTGCGCGATGCGCTGGGCGTCTCGATCCCGGCAGCGGGCGTCGGCTGCGGTTTTTCTCGCGCCATGATCGCCCGCATCGCCCGGCGGCGTGGACGGGCCGACGGCTCGCACGGGCAGGTCAGTCCCTTCGCCGCCGAATGCCTGACCGAGGACTACGAGCTGGGCCTGCTGGTCCGCCGCGAAGGAGCCCGGTCGCGCTTTCTGCGCATGCGCGATGCGGACGGCGCGCTGGTCGCGACCCGTGCCTACTTCCCCGATACGCTGGAGGCATCGGTGCGCCAGAAGTCGCGCTGGATCCACGGCATCGCCTTTCAGGGCTGGGACCGGCTGGGGTGGACCGACGGTGGCTGGTCCGCCAGCCGGATGGCCGAATTATGGATGGCGCTGCGCGACCGGCGCGGCCCGCTGACCGCCATCGTGCTGGCCTGCGCCTACCTTCTCGTCGTGATCGAAGGGGTCCTGGCGCTGGCCGGTTTCGCGGGGATCCGCGCCCCCCAGCCGATGTCCTCGTTGACGCAGTGGGTTGCCTGGCTGTGCCTGTTGGGGCTGCTGTGGCGCAGCGCCTTTCGCGTCTTCTTCACCACGCGTGAGTATGACCTGATCGAGGGGTTGAACGCCATCGCGCGGATACCCGTGGCGAACTTCATCGCGATTTTCGCGGGGCGCCGGGCGCTGGCGGGCTATGTCCAGTCGCTGCGCGGGGTTGCGGTGCGCTGGGAAAAGACGCGCCATGAAGGGCACCCCGCGCTCGCTGCGTCCTCGCTCGGAGGGCTGGTACGATGAACCGGCAGGCCATTACGCGCGGCCATCCGCTGGTTGCCCTGCTGGCCGTCGTCGGCGGCTGGATCGGCGGACGCACCGCCACGTGGGAGCAGCCTGCGGCAAGCGCCGTGGTGCAGCCCGCCCCGATCGCCCCGCCGCTGGAGGAAGCGGCCTATGTCGTCGACACTGGCCCCGGCCCCCAGTCTTACGCCGGATCGATGCCCGCTTACGGCGGCTATCCCGAATATGGGCCGCCACCGGGATACGCGCCGCAGGGGTATGCGCCGCGTGGATATGCGCCTGCGATGATGTATTACCCCTACGCCGCCGCGCCGAGTTACAGGATGGCACCACGCGCGGCATCAGGCGCCATCGCCGGATTGCAGCCGTATCCGCGTGTCGCCCGCAGCATGGGGGACGAATTCTCGCCCGCCAATCCGCTGCCGCCGTTCTATGCGCCGGAGCCGCCCGGCATGGCGGGGCAGACCGTGGGCAGCGGCGCGCCGACAGCCGCGCCTCGTCCCAAACGCTGGTCGGTGGACGCTTGGGCGTTCCTGCGCCGCGACGAGGATGGCGGCGCAGTGTCACCCGGCCTGCTGCCTTCGACCTACGGGGGCAGCCAGACCGGCGCGGTGCTGCGCTATCGCCTGTCCACCACCAACCCGTACCAGCCGAGCGTCTATCTGCGCACGACCGCCACGACCGGCCGTTTTCAGGAGACGTCCGCCGCGCTGGGCCTGTCGGCGCGGCCGCTGCCCTCGCTGCCGGTCATCGCGGCGGTGGAGGGGCGGCTCACTCAATCGGGCGGGCAGAAGCGGATCCAGCCCGTGGTCATGGCCGTCACCCAATTGCCGCCCTTCATCCTGCCGATGGACTTCCGGGGCGAGGCGTATGGGCAGGCAGGCTATGTCGCCGGGAAATTCGCGACGCCGTTTGCCGATGGGCAACTGCGGGCAGACCGCTCCCTGTTCAGCTTCGGACAAGTCGACGCGCGGTTGGGCGGCGGGATCTGGGGCGGCATCCAGAAAGGCGCGGCGCGGCTGGACACAGGGCCATCGGCGATGATCACGCTGCCGCTGGGACGCGGTCTGTTCGGGCGCGCCGCGTTCGACTGGCGCTTCCGCGTGGCGGGCGATGCGGTGCCGGGGTCGGGGCCTGCGCTCACGCTATCCGCAGGTTTCTGATTCCCGCCTTTTCTCTCGCGTGACGCTGCGGTAGCGAGAGGGCACTAATGGATGTTTATCTTCCCATCGCGAACCTGTCGGTCAACGGTTTCATCATCGTTGCCCTTGGCGCGCTGACCGGCGTGCTTTCGGGCATGTTCGGCGTGGGCGGCGGATTCCTGACGACGCCGCTGATGATCTTCTACGGCATCCCGCCCACCGTCGCCGCCGCATCTGCCGCCAGCCAGGTGACCGGCGCCAGCGTGTCGGGCGTCTTCGCGCATACCCGACGCGGCAACGTGGACTACCAGATGGGGTCGGTGATGGTCGCCGGCGGCATCATCGGCACCGGCCTTGGCGCGCTGCTGTTCAACCTGCTGCAGCAATGGGGCCAGATCGATACCGTCATCAACATCCTCTACGTGGTGATGCTCGGTTCGATCGGCGGGCTGATGGGCAAGGAAAGCATCCAGTCGATCCGGGCCGAGCGTTCCGGCGTGCCGCTGCCCGCCCGCAAGCGCCGCCACCACCCGATGGTCGCCAACCTGCCGATGCGCTGGCGGTTCTATCGCTCGGGCCTCTACATCTCGCCGCTCGCCCCGCTGCTGCTCGGCATGGGGACCGGCATCCTGACGATGCTGATGGGCGTGGGCGGCGGTTTCATCCTCGTGCCCGCGATGCTCTATATCCTGGGCATGAGCGCCAACGTGGTCGTCGGCACGTCGCTGTACCAGATCCTGTTCGTGACGATGGCGACGACGATGATGCACGCGCTGACGACCCGCGCCGTCGATATCGTGCTGGCGTCGCTGCTGCTGCTCGGTTCTGTGACGGGCGCGCAAGTCGGCGCGCAGTTCGCGCAGAAGGCCAGCCCGGTGAAGCTGCGCCTGATCCTGGCGGTGATCGTCCTGCTGGTGGCGGGGCGCATGGCGCTGGGCCTCGGCTATCGCCCGGACGAGATCTACACGGTCGGCGCGTTATGAGAGCGTGGCTGAGCCTGCTGTTCGTCCCGCTCGCGCTGGTGATGCTGACCGGCGCGCGCGATCCGATCCTTGTCACCGAAGTGTCCCAGCACGAAGTCGACCTGCAACAGGGCTTCACCGGCACCGAACTGCTGCTGTTCGGCGCGATCCTGACGCCGGAGGGTTCGCGCGCCGCGCAGGACTATGACATCGTGGTGGTGCTGAAAGGGCCGACGCAATCTATCGTTCTGCGTGAAAAGGAAAAGGTCGCCGGCATCTGGATCAACGCGGACAGCACCGAATTGCGCAGCGCGCCCAGTTACTACGCCATCGCCTCCACCCGGCCGATCGCGCAGATCGTGGACGACAAGACGGCGGCGATCTACGAACTCGGCCTCAAATGGCTCCAGCTCTCTCCCATCGGCGTCATCGATCCCGAGGAGCAGACCCGGTTTTCCGCCGGGCTGGTCGATCTGAACCGCCGAAACGGCCTCTATCGCGAAGAGGAGGGCGGCGTGAAAGTGAGCGAGCAAGTTCTCTATCAGGCGCGCATAGACCTGCCGTCCAGCGTTCCGATCGGCGTCTACACCGCCGAGACGTTCGCCATATCCAAAGGGCGCGTCGTCGCCTCTGCCACCAGCCAGGTCGAAGTGCGCAAGCAGGGGGCGGAGCGGGCGATCGCCAACTTTGCCGAGAACTACGGGTTTGCTTATGGCCTGATGGCGGTGTTCGTGTCGGTCGGCATGGGCTGGCTGGCGGGGCGTCTGTTTGCGTTGATCTGAGTTCGGCTCTTAGTCTGAAATTAACTGGAACGCGTCTAACCCCCCGGATCGGTTGCCTCTTTTCCGACGGTTGAACGCAGATGTATGTCGATGGTCTCGATCCGGTCCACACCCCGCACGCATCGGCCCCGCCGGTGACGGATCACGCGTTTCACAGCGATCAGGAGCCGATCGGCGTCATCCTTGATGTCAGCGGATCGGGCACGCGCATTGCTTTCGATCTGGAGCGGCTGGGCCAGATCGCGCAGGACCGCGATCCGTCAGTGGCGATGTCAGGACAGGTGAGCAGCCAGGTCAAGATCCGCGTCGGCAACGGCTGGCTCCTCGCCAGTGTCCGCAACCAGCGGCAGGACGCCAAGATGGCGGGCGGCGTCCTCTCGGATGCGGACTTTCTGGGTGAGGGCCAGGTCGAACGCCTGACCGGCCGCATCCACGCCTTCCGTCGCGGCGTGACGTTCTATCCCATTCCCGGCGCCCTCGTTTACCCCGCCACCAGCGACGACTTGCGCCAGATCTACGCCAGCGACGGACGCTCGGCGATCCAGATCGGCAACGTCTATCCTACGCGTGACATTCGCGCCGGGCTGTACGTCGACGCGCTGCTCGGCAAGCACTTCGCCTTGCTCGGATCGACCGGCACCGGCAAGTCGACCAGCGTGGCGCTGATCCTGCATCGCATCTGCCAGCACGCGCCCGAAGGCCATGTCATTATGGTCGATCCGCACGGCGAATACGCCGCCGCGTTCCAGGATACCGGCGTCATTCTTGACGTGTCGAACCTGCAGATGCCCTATTGGCTGATGAATTTCGAGGAGACGTGCGAAGTCCTCCTCACCTCGCGCGGGGATGACCGGCAGCTCGACGCCGAAATCCTTGGCAAGGCGCTGCTGGAGGCGCGTTCCAAGAACCGGCTTGCCGAGCAGCTGGGCCGGATCACGGTCGATTCGCCGATCCCCTATCTGTTGTCCGACTTGGGCATGATCCTGAACAACGCGATGGGCAAGCTGGACAAGGGTCACAACAGCGCGCCGTACTTGCGCATCCGCAACAAGCTGGACGAGCTGAAGGGCGATCCGCGCTACCAGTTCATGTTCTCCGGCATGCTGGTGGGGGACACCATGGCCGAGTTCATCTCGCGCCTGTTCCGCCTGCCGTCGCGCGGGCGGCCGATCTCGATCATCGACGTGTCCGGCGTGCCGACCGAGATCACGTCCACGGTGGTCGCGGTGCTGAGCCGACTGGTGTTCGACTTCGCCATCTGGGCGCGTGAGGAAAAGACGCGCCCCATCCTCCTCGTTTGCGAGGAAGCACACCGTTACGTGCCCAACGAGAAGAACGCGGATGGTTCCTCCGTCGGCCGCATCCTGTCGCGTATCGCCAAGGAAGGGCGCAAATACGGCATCTCGCTCGGCCTGATCACGCAGCGCCCGTCCGACCTTGCCGAAGGCGTGCTGTCGCAGTGCGGCACGATCATCTCGATGCGCCTCAACAACGACCGCGATCAGGCGTTCGTGCGCGCCGCCATGCCCGAGGGCGCGCGCGGCTTCCTCGATTCGATCCCAGCGCTGCGCAACCGCGAGTGCATCATCTGCGGGGAAGGCGTGGCCATCCCGATGCGCGTTGCGTTCGATGATCTGGAAGAGGAAAAGCGGCCCGCTTCGGCCGATCCGTCCTTCACCGAGCTATGGAATTCGAGCGGCGGGGAAGAGGACATGGTCCTGCGCACCGTCCAGCGCTGGCGCGCACAGGGGCGGTGAGCGCGTAGGCTTCCGTTTCAGGCGGGGGCCTTGTACGCCGCCCGCCAGTTGCCGAAGCGATAGTACGCCAGGGTAATCGCCACGGTGAGCGCCGATCCGACCGGATAGGCCCACCACACCGCATCGCTCCCCAGATACGGCACCGCCAGAGCATAAAAGCCCAGGCGTCCGGGGTATAGGCCCAGGAACAGGATCACCAGCGGAGCCACGACCGCACCATAGGCGCGCATCGTGCCGGTCAGGATCATGGTGACGGACACGATCACGAAGGACGCGGTACAGATCACCTGAATATGTTCCGCGATCGGCATTGCCGGGCTGTCGCCGCCCAGGAACAGCGCAAGCAGGGGGCGATCGAAGCCGACGATCAGCGCGGCCGCGACGGTCGACATGACGAGGTTGGTCGCGAGGCCGGTGAGCGTCACTTTGTCCACCCGGCCATGATCGCCCGCGCCCAGCGATTGCGCCACCATCGCGCTGACGGCGGAGCCGATCGCCAGCGCGGGCATCTGCAGGTAGTTCCAAAGCTGCAACGACGCTCCGTACGCCGCCGCTGCGTTCAGGCCCTGCCGGTTGACAAGGCTGATCATCACCAGCCCGGCGGACGACATGATCAGCATCTGCGCGCCCATCGGCAGGCCCTTGCCGAGCACATAGCGAAGATCCGGCCCGCTCGGTATCAGGTACTCCAGCTCCGGGCCGCGCAGCCGCAGGGGCAGGTCGCGGCGATAGATGAACCATATCTGGAACAGCATCCCCGCCGTGTTCGCCAGCGCCGTCGCGATCGCGGAGCCGGCCACGCCCAGCGTCGGCAGCGGGCCGACACCGATGATCAGCAGCGGGTTGAGCACGATGTCGAGCACCACCGTCAGGATCATCGCATAGAGCGGGATCTTGGAATCGCCCGCCCCGCGCATGCCCATGGACACCATCATGCTGATCGTCGCGAGCGGGATCGTCAGGAAGATCACCCGCAGGTACGACAGCGCATCCGCGCGGCTGGCCTCGGGCGTGCCCAGCGTGTCGAGCAGCGGACCCGCACCGAACCAGCCGATCAGGCCGGTCGCGATCGAGATGCCGATGCAAAAGCCCATGCCGGTGCCGAACGTGCGGCGCACCGCGTCCATGTTGCGCGCGCCGAAATGCTGGCCCACGCGCACGGTGGTCGCCATGCCGAAGCCGAAGACGCCCGCGAAGACCAGGAACATCACGATGTTGGCGTTGGCCGTTGCCGCCAGCGCGCTTTCGCCCAGCAGGCGGCCCACCCAGATCGCGTTGACCGAGCCGTTCAGCGTCTGCAGCACGTTGGACAGCAGCATCGGCACCGAGAACATCAGCAGCGTCTTGAGGATCGGTCCCTGGGTCAGGTCCCCTTTCAGCGCCGGCCCCTGACGCGCGGCTTCTTCCCGGGCCTTGGCCTCTGCCTCGATGGCCTGAGCCTCGGCGATGGGAATCGGGGATGCTTCGTTCATGTGCCCCTCGTGTCGCCCCACAGATGGATGTGCAAGCGATCCGAGAACCGCAATCCGTTGCGCGAACAGAAATCGGCCAGCCAGCCGGATCGTTCCCGGATCACGTCGCTGGACCGGCCTTCCGGCATCAGGAACAGCCGCTCGCCGGGGATGGCATAGGTCTGTTGCAGGTCCATGATCTCGGCAAGGTCCGCTTCCTGCGCGATCACGAACTTGAAAAAGGCCCGCGGTTCCGCCGCCCACGCCGCCAGCCGGGCAGGGACCAGCGCCAGCTCGGCGGCATTGCCGCTGTGCGCGAGTTTCGGGCTGACGTTGTACTGGTGGACCAGCGGATCAAGCGCGGCATGCGGCGGGACCGTGGAGTTGGTCTCGATCTCGATGTGCATGCCCGGCCGCACATCGCCAAGCGCCATGACCATCCGCGCCAGCGCCGCGCCCTGCAGCAAAGGCTCGCCGCCGGTGATGACCAGTCGATCCGGGGGGAGCGCAGCCACGTTCCGGGCCAGCTCCGCCTCGTCCATCGTCACCTGATTGTCGGCACGCTCGAACGCCAGACCGTCGTCATGGGGGCGATTGTCGCCGGTGAAGCGCCAGGTATAGGCCGTGTCGCACCAGTGGCACGCCAGATTGCAGCGGGAGAGGCGCACGAACGTGCTCGGCCGCCCCAACGACGGACCTTCGCCCTGAAGGGAGGCGAATATCTCCGGTTGCCCCGGCGTTGTGGTGGCTAGAGTTAGCATCAGGGCGTCAGCATCAGCGCGTCAGCAAGGTCCAGGCGGCATCACTCACCCCAACCGCGCCAGCGCCGCTGCCAGCCGTTCGGCCTCGGCCGAATGCGCGGCGTGGTCGGCGCGGGCCTTTTCCACCGCCTCGGGCTTGGCCTTTTGCGCGAAGGCCGGATTGTCGAGCCGCTTGGCGAGCGAATCGCGCTCCTTTACTGAGGCGGCGTGCGCCTTTTCCAGACGCGCCTTTTCGGCTCCGATGTCGATCACGCCTTCCAGCGGGATCGCCAGCATCGCATCACCTGCGCCCACCTGCATCGCGGCGCCCGCAGGGGCAGCCTCGAAGTGGATCGCATCCAGCCGCGCCAGGCGATCGATCGCCCGGGCGTTACGCTCGATGATGGCCCGCGTCTCATCCGATGGCTGGGCGAGATAGGCGGTCAGCCGCGCGCCGGGCGAAATGCCCAGTTCCGACTTCGCGCCGCGCAAGTTGCCGACAAGGGCGATCAGCCACTCGACCTCGACCTTGGCGGCCGCATCGACCTTCACCCCCGGCTGCGGCCAGCGCGCGACGATCAGCTCGTTCTCGCGCGCGCCCATCTTGCTCCACAGTTCTTCGGTGACGAACGGCATGAAGGGGTGGAGCATGACGAGGATCTGGTCGAGCACCCAGCCGGCGACGGCCTTCGTCTCGTCATCGAACTGGCCCTTGATCAGTTCGATGTACCAGTCGCAGAACTGGTTCCACACGAAGTGGTAGATCGCGTTGGCGGCGGCATCGAAGCGCAAGTCCGCCATCGCCTTGTCGAGCGCGGCGACGGTCTCCACCACTTCGCCGATGATCCAGCGATTGACGGCGGACGTGGCGGCGGGGGCGGCGAGCGACGTGCTCGCGCCGATGCCGTTCGACTGGCAGAAACGCGCCGCGTTCCACAGCTTGGTGGCGAAGTTGCGGTACCCTTCGACCCGCTTCTCATCCATCTTCACGTCGCGGCCCTGGCTTTCCATGGCGGTCATGAAAAAGCGGAGCGCGTCGGCGCCGTACTGGTCGATCAGGCCCAGCGGATCGACCACGTTGCCTTTGGACTTGGACATCTTCTGCCCATCGGCGGCGCGCACCAGCCCATGCAGATAGAGCCGCTTCCACGGCACTTCCTTCATGAAATGGATGCCCTGCATCGCCATGCGCGCATCCCAGAAGAACAGGATGTCGAAGCCCGAGACGAGCAGGTCGTTGGGGTAGTGCTTGGCAAGGAGCGGGGCGTCCTGATCGGGCCACCCGAGCGTGGCGAAAGGCCACAACGCCGAGGAGAACCAGGTGTCGAGCACGTCCTCGTCACGAACCAGTTTCTTGTTGCCGGCCTGCGCCTGCGCTTCTTCTTCCGTTTCGGCGACGAAGATTTCCCCGTCATCCGCGAACCACGCCGGAATCCGGTGTCCCCACCATAGCTGGCGACTAACGCACCACGGCTGGATGTTTTCCATCCAGTTGAAGAAGGTCTTTTCCCAGGTCTTGGGGACGATCTCGATCTGGCCGGTGCGCACCGCTTCCAGCGGCGCCTTGGCGAGGGTTTGCGCATCGACGTACCATTGATCAGTCAGCCAAGGTTCGATCACCACGCCGCCACGGTCGCCATACGGCGTCGCGATGGTGCGCGGCTCGGCGTCGTGCTTAACCTCGTTGCCTTCCTTGTCCTTCGTGATGTGCGGTATGAGGAGACCCAGCTCCTTCATCTGGTCAATCACGGCGGCGCGGGCGTCGAAGCGGTCGAGCCCAAGGAAAGCGTGCGGGATCAGCCCGTCCGACGTCTGGCAGACTTTCGCCTCGGCATCGAGCATGTTGAGCATGTCCGCCGCCTTGAATCCGGCGCGCTTGCCTACCTCAAAATCGTTGAAGTCATGCCCAGGCGTGATCTTCACAGCGCCCGAACCCAGTTCCGGGTCGGCGTGCTCGTCGGCGATGATCGGGATTTCACGGCCGGTGATCGGCAGGGTGACGGTCGCCCCGCGTTCGAGCAGCGGCTTGTAGCGATCGTCCGCCGGATTAACGGCCACGGCCATGTCGGCCAGCATCGTCTCGGGCCGGGTGGTGGCGACCATGATGTGGCCCGAACCGTCCGAGAGCGGATATTTGAAGTGCCAGAAATGGCCCTGAATTTCGCGCGTTTCCACCTCAAGGTCGCTGATCGCGGTCTTGAGCTTGGGGTCCCAGTTCACCAGTCGCTTGTCGCGATAGATCAGGCCCTGCTTGTGCAGATCGACGAAGACCTTCACCACGGCGCGGGTGAAATGCGGGTCCATGGTGAACTGCTCGCGGCTCCAGTCCATCGAGCAGCCCAGGCGACGCAGCTGGCCGGTGATGGTGCCGCCGCTTTCGCGCTTCCAGTCCCACACCTTTTCGATGAACTGTTCGCGCGAATAGTTGGTTCGCTTGTCCTGCGCGGCTTCCAGCTGGCGTTCGACCACCATCTGCGTGGCGATCCCGGCATGGTCGGTGCCGACCACCCACAGCGCATCCTTGCCGCGCAGCCGCTCGTACCGGATCACCACGTCCTGCAGCGTGTTGTCGAGCGCGTGCCCGATGTGCAGCGAGCCGGTGACGTTCGGCGGCGGATTGACGATGGTGAAGGGCGCGGCGTCCGGGCGTTCCGGCCGGAACAGATTGCCCGCTTCCCAGTGGGCGTACCACTTCGCCTCGATCCGGGCGGGGTCGAAAGTCTTGTCGAGTCCGCCCTCGGGCGCGGCATCTGTAATGGCGTCGGTCATGGCGCGGGGCTTTGCCAGCGCGCGGGATGGCGCGCAAGACAACAGTGGAGGGGCAGGGCGGTCCTGTGGTTGTAGGTGCGGCCTATGTAGTTTTAGGTGCCGCGTTTTGGGACTTTACGAACAATTCGTCGCTGGCATGGAACCTCTTGCCGGTTAGGGGTTTTTCGCAGATACGAGCATACATGCGGGAATGGGCTGACTTCACCCTGTCGGAAAACGACCAAGGCGGCGACCATGTCCTTGCGCTGAAGGGACCGCTGCGCGTCCATTCTCTTGGCAACATCGATGCAAAGCTGGCCGGTTTATCCGGGGATTTCAAGCGGATAGACATGTCCGGTGTGACGGACATCGACACGACCGGCGCCTGGCTCGTCAGCCGCTACGCCAGCGAACGGGGCCTCGAAATCACCGGCGAAAGCGACCAGGCCCGCCGCCTCTTCGCCTCGCTGGGAGATATCGGCGAAGAACAGGCGAAACCCGAACCGCAACTGCCATTGGTCACCCGAACCCTAGGGGAACTGGGCGATCTGGTGTCCAACTGGGGGCACGGCCTCTACAAACTGGTCGGCTTTTTGGGCGAGCTGATGGTCGCGTTCGGCGCGGTTATCCGCCGCCCATCGAAGCTGCGGGGCACGGCGCTGGTCTTCCACATGCAGTACGTGGGCGTAAATTCGCTCTGGATCATCGGCTTGATGAGCTTTCTCATCGGTATCGTGATCGCGCAGCAGGGCGCGGTGCAGCTCGCTCAGTTCGGCGCAGAAATCTATACCATCAACCTGACCGGCCGCCTTTCGATGCGCGAACTGGGCATCCTGATGACCTCGATCATGGTGGCTGGCCGGTCCGGCTCGGCCTTCGCCGCGCAGATCGGCACCATGAAGCTGACCGAGGAAGTCGACGCCATGCGCACCATCGGCGTGTCGCCGATGGAGGCGCTGGTCGTGCCCCGCGTGCTGGCCTCGATGATCATGATGCCGATGCTGGGCTTCTACAGCACGGTGCTGGCGATCATCGGCGGCGCGTTCATATCGAACTTCGCTCTCGACATCCCGTTCTGGACGTTCCTCCAGCGCACGCAGGAAGTGGTGCCGATCACCGACGTCTGGGTCGGCCTCATCAAGGCGCCGGTTTTCGCGCTGATCGTGGCGCTGGCAGGCTGTTATCAGGGCATGCAGGTCACCTCCAACGCCGAGGAAGTTGGCGCGCGAACAACGCAGGCCGTGGTGACCGCGATCTTCACGGTAATCGTGCTCGATGCCTTCTTCGCCGTGTTCTTCACGAAGATCGGTTGGGAATGACGGATCTTTCCACCAATACCGATCGGGGCGAATACCCCATCATTGTCGAAGGGCTGCGCAATACCTTCGGCGATCACGTGATTCATGAAGATTTATCGCTAAAGGTCCGCAAAGGCGAGATTTTGGGCGTCGTTGGCGGCTCCGGTACGGGCAAATCCGTGCTGATGCGCTCGATCATCGGCCTGCAGCAGCCGACAGCGGGCGACATCACCGTCCTTGGTCACAAGATGGGCGATTCGACCGAGGAAGATTCGATCGACCTGCGGTCGCGCTGGGGTGTGCTGTTTCAAGGCGGCGCTCTGTTCTCGACGCTGACGGTGGGTGAGAACGTGGAAGTGCCGCTCAAGCAGTTCTTCCCGGAAATTACCGATTCGCTGCGGGCCGACATCGCACGCTTCAAGGTCCGGCTGTCCGGTCTCGCGGAAGAGGCGGCGTTCAAGTATCCGAACGAACTTTCTGGCGGCATGAAAAAGCGTGCTGGCCTTGCCCGTGCGCTGGCGCTGGATCCGGAGCTGCTGTTCCTTGACGAACCAACCGCCGGGCTCGACCCGATCGGGGCGGCGGCCTTCGATAGCCTGACCCGGGAACTTAAGGAAACGCTCGGCCTGACGGTGTTCCTGATCACCCACGATCTCGACACTCTTTATGCGATCTGTGACCGGGTGGCAGTGCTGGCGGACAAACAGGTGATCGCCGTGGGCACGATCCCGGAACTGTTGGCACTGGACCATCCATGGATCCAGGAATACTTCAACGGCCCTCGCGGCCGGGCGGCACTCGCCACCAAGGACGATCCGGCGGTGATGCCGGACCGTGACGCGAAACACGGGGCGGAACACGGGACAACCCGATCCGTTGAAACTTCTTCGACCTCGAACGAGGCGCAGCCGTCCGATCCGGACCGCGGCAAGACAGGGGCATAGGGCACAGACGATGGAAACAAGGGCCAATCACGTCTGGGTCGGCGCCGTTACGCTGGTGTTGCTGGCGGCGCTGGCTGCGTTCGTCATCTGGATCGCGCGTCTTAACGAAGGCTCGCAGAACGAGTACGACATCTTCTTCAAACAATCGGTCGATGGCTTGGCGAAAGGGTCGGAAGTCGCCTACGCAGGCGTTCCGTCTGGTCAGGTGACGAAGATCGAGTTGTGGCCGCAGGATCCCAGCTTCGTGCGCGTTCGTGTGAAAGTGGATGAAAAGGTGCCAATTACGGTGGGCACCACCGCGACGATCCAGGCCAGCTTTACGGGCGTGTCCGACATCCAGCTGGAAGGCGCCGTGAAAGGCGCGCCGCTGCTGACCGAACCGGGGCCCGAAGGCGTGCCTGTTATTCCGACCAAGCGCGGTGGTTTCGGGGAAATCCTGTCCAACGCGCCGCTTCTTCTGGAGCGTCTGGCAACGCTCACCGAAAACCTGAATCAGATGTTGAGCGATGAAAATCGGCGCTCGATATCCGGCATTCTCAAGAACACCGACAAGATGACCCGCGATATCTCGCAGGCAACGCCGGAATTCCGGACCACCATGGTCGAAATGCGCAAGACTTTGGCGCAAGCGACGCAGACGTTGAAGGCGTTTGAAGGCGTGGCGGGCAAAGCTGACGATCTGCTGGGTAGCGAAGGCAATTCTCTGGCGGATCAGCTGCGCAAGACGCTGGCGTCGGCTCAGAAGTCGATGGATCAGCTGGACGTGACCATGCAGCATGCACAACCCGCGCTTGATCAGGTCTCGCAGCAAACGCTGCCGGCCGCTGAGGCGGCGATCCGCGATCTGCGGGCCACCAGCAAGGCGTTGCGCAGCGTTACCGAAAAGATCGACGAACAGGGTGCGGGCGCGCTGCTCAAAGGGCAGAAGCTGCCGGACTATAAGCCATGACGAGGGGCACGATGGAAAAGGCGATGACCCGTTCAGGGATCCGTTTGGGCGGCATGCGTATTCGCGGAGTTCACGCATCCGGCTTCATGGCGATAGCCGCCGCGCTGACGTTGTCAGGCTGCATCAGCTTCGGGGCGAAACCGCCGGACGAACTGATGCGTCTGACCCCTGCGGAGTCGGCGCCTGCGGGTTCGACCGCCAGTGGCCAGTTGACCGACGCGATCGTCGTTCTCGATCCGGAGGCGGATCGCGGGCTGGACGTATTGCGCGTTCCGGTCACAGTCGATTCCTCCAGCGTGGCGTACCTCAAGGACGCCTTGTGGATCGAGAAGCCTTCACGTCAGTTCCGCTCTCTTCTTGGCGAAACGTTGCGGGCGCGGACCGGGCGGCTGGTCGTGGAAGGTGGCGACTTCGAGGTTACCGGTCGGACGTTGATTGGCGGCCGGATCCTGCAGATGGGCTATGATGCGCAGCGCAGCGCGGTGGTGGTCCGCTTCGATGCGATGCGCACCGAGCGGGGCGGCAAGAACGTGCAATCGCGTCGCTTTGAATCCGTGGTCAGCGGCGTGGAAGCGAAAGCCAAGCCCGTCGGCGTCGCGCTCAATCAGGCGGCGAATGACGTTGCCCGCCAGGTCGCCGATTGGGTCAGTGGCTCTTGAGGTAAGAGACCAGCCCGCGCGAGTGTATCGCGCGGGATGTTTCAGGCTCGCGCCAGTTCGGCCAGCTTGATCGCCAGTTGAAACGCTTCAAGCCGGGCGGCGCGGCGTTCCGCTGCTTCCCAGTCGTCGCCCCATAGTTCGACTTGCCAGTCTGCTTCCAGTTCAGCGGCATCGAACAAGGCGACTGCAACGCTGTTCGGCCGGATCGCTTCCAGTGCGATGACCAGCGAGGATGCGAGGCTCGCCAGCATTTTCAACGCCGCCAAGTCAAAATCGCTGCAATTGCGTAACTCTGCGCGCAGACGATCCAGCGTGTCAGCAGGCTGAGGCTTGTGCATGATGCCGGATATGCGGGCGAATCGAACGTCCAGTCGCTGTTCGAACGCCGCCAGAAGCGGTTCCCACACGGCAGTCTGGCGCTTGTACAGCGCTTCATCGGGATCGGCGCGATAGCACAGGGTGTCGGTTTCAGCGTAAGGGATCAGTTCGGCGATTACCGTATCGCGCGCGGGGGCCACCGCGTCGATGGCGAAGTCGCTCAGATCGCGCAGGTGGAACGTGGCGGGGTCGATCGTCTCACCTTGTGCGTCCCATTCCGCCGCCAGCGCCTCGGCCAGCGCGCGGCTGGGCACGATCTGGGCGCGGGCACCTGCAGTTCGAATGCCGCGCCCGTCCAGAGTGGCCCGCCATCCGCCCTCGGCCTGTTCCAGACCAACTTGTTTGTAGAAACGCTTCATGATCCGTGGCTCTATCGGGGAGTGCGCCATTTGCGCGCGAGGATGGTCGGGATGACGAAGACATCGATCAGACCATTGGCGATCAGCAGGTAGCCGACCCATTGCGGAACTTGCGCAAGAATGCGGTCAGAGGTGATCAGCATTCCGAGCACGACAAAGGCGACACCGGCAAGGCGCACGGCATTCAGGATGGCGAAACGCGCCATTGCCGGGTCACGTTCGCTCATGAAAGCAGATGGTCCCGCAGCAGGGCAGGGCTGTCGACGACGATCTCGGCCCCAGCCTCCAGCAATTCGCTGGGGCGGTGGTAGCCCCAATCGACACCGATCCCTCGAACCCCGGCGCTTTTCGCCATCGCGATATCGTACGCGGTATCACCGATCATTACGGCCTCGTCAGGCCGCGCGCCGGCTTCCATCAGGGCCTGTTCCAGCATGGCCGGATGCGGCTTTGACGGGTGGCGATCGGCCGTCTGCAAGGTCACGAAAAGATCGGAAATGCTGTTGGCTTCAAGACAGAATTGCAAACCGCGGTCCGACATGCCGGTCGCCACGCCAAGCGTCCATCCGGCTGCCTGTAAAGAACGCAGCGTGTCCGCGATGCCCGGGAACAAGGGCTGGGCAACACGGCCCTGTTCGCGCGCGCTACGGAAGGAAAGTTTATACACTTCGGCCATTGCAGCCTGCTGCTCGCCGTCGGATTTAGGCAGCAGTTGCCGAATGGCGTGAGGCAGCGAAAGGCCCACCGCTCGGCGGATTGCGCCGCGCGATGGGGCAGGGAGGGAGAATTCGGCGAACGCCGCTTCCATGGCTTCGCAGATTGGTGCTTGCCCATCGACCAGCGTGCCGTCGCAGTCGAAAACCGCCAGCTTCATCAGCTACGCCCGCCACGCGGCGCGCCGCGAGGTGCGCCGCCGGGTTTGCGAGCGGGAGCGGTACTGCGTGGACCGCTAGGCTTGCCGCCCGCGCGCACCGGCTTTCCGAGTGACTTCGCGCCCGGTTTTGCAGCGCTTCTGGCCAAGGGCTTGCCGCCTAGCTTGCCCGTCGCCTTGGAGCCAGGCTTTGCCGATGGCTTGCCCGACCGAACCTGGCCTGAGGGATTGTCCGTCCGTTTACGCCTCTCGCCGCGCCGTTCCTTGCGGTATTCCTTTGCGTGAGCCTTGGCGGCCTTCTTACGCTCTTCCTTCGAGAAATCGGTGGGTGCGTCGTCCGGCATTTCGCCTTCGGATTCCTCGAAACCCAGCGATTCGAGAGAATTCGCGAAGTGTTCGGGCAAGGGCGCGGTGACGTCCAGCGGTGCGCCGTCCGGGTGTTCGATGATCAGGCGGCGGGCGTGCAGGTGCATCTTGCGGCTGATCGATCCGGTCAGGAACGCTTCCTGCCCGCCGTACTTGCCATCGCCCACGATCGGGTGGCCGATTGCCGCCATGTGCACGCGCAACTGGTGCGTGCGGCCGGTGAGGGGGTGAAGCTCCACCCAGGCGGCGCGGTTACCGGCGCGATCGATGACACGATAGCGGGTGCGCGCGGTCTGGCCTTCCTTCTCGTCAACGTGCATCTTTTCGCCGCCGGTTCCGGGCTGCTTCCCGATCGGCAATTCGATCATGCCATCGTTGATGCTGGGGACGCCGACGACCAGCGCCCAGTAGATTTTGCGGGCGGTGCGGCCGGAGAAACGCTTGGAAAAGAACGAGGCGCTGCCCGGCGTGCGCGCGATCAGGAGAACGCCGGACGTATCTTTGTCGAGGCGGTGGACCAGCCGAGGACGCGGGCCTTTCTCGACATAGGCGTCTAGCAGACCGTCGACGTGCTGGGTCATGCCCGAGCCACCCTGCGTCGCCAGACCCGGCGGTTTGTTCAGCACGATGGCCGCGCGGTCCTGCGTCAGCACCATCGAATCGGCGAGGGCGATTTCCTCCTCGGTCAGTTCGCGGCGAGGGCGGGGGCCATCGATCGCCTTCGGATCACCGCCGGGGGGGACCCGAAGGACTTGTCCTGGCGTCAGCCGTGTATCGACGTCGGCGCGCTTGCCATCGACACGCAGCTGTCCGGTACGCGCCCAGCGCGACACCATCGCAAAGCTCACCTGAGGCAGATGGCGCTTGAACCAGCGATCCAGGCGTACCCCGTCATCGTCGTGGCCGACAGTGAACTGACGCACTGTTTCAGAATTACCGGGGTTCATGCCGCGCTCCGCATCAAGATCAGGCCAAGGAACAGGCTGGCAAACCCGGCGAGCAGCGACAGCCCTGTATATAGAGCCGCCGTGCCGATCGCGCCTCGTTCGATCAGAGCGACCGCATCGAGACTGAATGAAGAAAAGGTGGTGAAGCCGCCAAGGACGCCGACACCCAAGAGCAGCCGAACCGGCTCACCGGTCGTGTCAGCACGGGCAAGCCATCCTGCGAGGACACCCATCAGCAGGCTGCCGACAATGTTCACGGTTAGCGTCCCGTACGGAAACGCAGCGCCCCGAGCTGGACCCAGCGCCGCCCCCATGCCGCGCCCCACCAGGAAGCGCAGCCACGAGCCAAAGGCGCCGCCGCCGGCCACGTAAACCGAGGCGGCAAGAAAGGAGGGGTGAGGCATGGCGCTCGCCTTAGACGCGAATCGGGGAATTTCCAAACGACGCGAGACAGTGACGCGCAATTGCCGCCGAAACATGCTAACGACGATTCATTCAGCGCAATATCCACGCGTTGCCGCAAGTCAGGGCCTCGCCGTGCCCGTTTGGACTTGTCTTAGTGACGCCGGTTTGGTAACGGGCGCGCCATTCGAGCCGCTCCTTTGCTGGTAGCGGTTCTATTTTGGCTCAAGATTCGCGGTTCGTCTCGCCTAAGTGGATGCGGGACGGGCCTCGTTCGTTTTTTTTGAGGTGTGTCGGTTTATGCAAATTCTCGTCCGCGACAACAATGTTGATCAGGCCCTTCGTGCGCTGAAGAAGAAGCTGCAGCGTGAAGGTGTCTACCGCGAGATGAAGCTGCGCCGTCACTACGAAAAGCCGTCGGAAAAGCGCGCTCGCGAAAAGGCTGCTGCGGTTCGCCGCGCCCGCAAGCTCGAGCGTAAGCGCATGGAGCGCGACGGCGCCAAGTAAGCGTGTTTCCCGCGCCTTTGCGCGGGGCACCTTGAAATCGCGGCTTGCGGCTTGAACGCCGCGCCGGGTTGAGCCATGAGGGCGCGGAATTTCCTTTCCGCGCCCTTCGTGCAAGCACGCTTGGGCACGGCTCCATATTTGCGAACAAGAGGCATTGACGATGACTGAGATCACCCGTGTCCCGCTCCAGCCGATTGCCAAGGGCGCTGTCACGAAGATCTGGCTGGGTGTTGCCGCCATTGCGCTCGTGGCCGGAGGCGTCGCCTACGCCGCGCTGCCGCCTGCGCCGACCGTGAAGACGCTGACGGCGGGCAACGGCGAATCGCCGACGATGGAAGACGTGGTCCTCATCAACTACAAGGGCATGCTGGAAGACGGCACCGTGTTTGATGAGAACAAGGGCTATCCCAACCCCGTCGCCCAGTTCGTGCCCGGCTTCAGCAAGGCGCTCATGAAGATGAAGCGCGGCGGCAAGTATCTGGTCGAAATCCCGTCGAAGCTGGCTTACGGCGCCAATCCGCCCGCCGGATCGCCAATCCCCGCCAACGCTGATCTTAAGTTCGAAGTCGAACTGCTCGACTTCAAGAGCCTTGCCGAGATCCAGCAGCAGCAGCGCATCATGCAGCAGCTTCAGCAGATGCAGCAGCAGGGCGCGGTTCCCGGCGCTCCGGGCGCGATGCCTGGCGCTCCTGGCGAGGCTCCCGGCGTTCCGGGCGCCGCTCCGGCTCCGGTACAGCCTTGACGCGGCCTGGGCTTATTGCTCGCGGCCTGGCTGGCATGATGCTGGCCGGCTTCCTGTGCATGACCTCAGCAAGTGCTGCCGCGCAGACGGCGGCGGTGGCTAAGGCTGCGCGTACGGTGACGGTGGAGACGCTCAAGGCTGGTTCGGGTGAACGTCCTCCGGCGCACTCCTATGTCCTGATAAACTACAAGGGCATGCTCCCGAACGGGACCGTGTTCGATCAGGCGCAGCAGACGCCGATGCCGCTGGACGAAGTGGTCCCGGGATTTGCCCAAGGGCTGGTCCAGATGCAGCGCGGCGGGCGTTACAAGCTGACGATCCCGCCCGAGCTTGGCTATGGGGCAAAGGCGTCCGGCCCGATCCCGGCGAACTCGACGCTGGTGTTCGAAATCGACCTTCTTGATTTCAAGACGCCCGAGGAGATTGCCGCCTTGATGGCTGAGATGCGCGCGCAGGCTGCCGCTAAGTCTCCCTCGCCCGGACAGCAACCCCAAACCACGCCATAAGTCGCGCGGTTTTCGTTTCGTGCCTGTCCCCGGCTTGAAGCCGCCGGGCGGCGATGCTAGCTGCCCGCTTCGAATGATGTTCCGCGCGCAGCTTGGCGTGGATCCAAACCGTGAAGGAAAGCCATGTCGGTGGATACCGCAACCGTGGCGAAGATCGCCAGCCTCGCCCGGATCAAGGTGAGCGAGCAAGAGCTCGAAGCCATGGTTCCCGAACTGAACGGCATCCTTGCCTGGGTCGAGCAACTCGGCGAAGTCGATGTCACTGGTATCGAGCCGATGACCGCCGTGATCCCCAACACGCTGCGCCTGCGCGATGATGTGACCGATGCCGATCCGCTGACCGGCGGCAATCGCCGCGACGCTGTTCTGGCCAACGCCCCCGCCGCCGAACACGGCTTTTTCGGCGTGCCCAAGGTGATCGAATAATGACCGAGATTACAGACCTTGGCGTCGCCGCCATTCGCGACGGCGTCGCTGCCGGCACATTCTCCGCCGTCGAAGTTGCAGAGGCGTTCAACGCCAATGTCGCTGCCGCGCAGGGGGCCTTGAATGCCTTCATCGTCGCCACGCCCGATAAAGCGATCGAAGCGGCGAAGGCGGTGGACGATGCTCGCGCTGCCGGGCAGGCACTGGGCCCCATGGCCGGCGTACCGATCGGCATGAAGGACCTGTTTGCCACCGCAGGCGTCCAGACGAGCGCCGCCAGCCATATCCTCGAAGGCTTCGTGCCGCAGTACGAATCGACAGTGTCGCGCAAGCTGTGGGAAGCGGGCGCCGGCATGCTCGGCAAGCTGAACCTCGATCAGTTCGCCATGGGTTCCTCTAACGAGAGCAGCCATTTCGGCAACGTGGTGTCGCCCTGGCGGCGGCCGGGCAGCAATGCGCAGTTGACGCCAGGTGGTTCCTCGGGCGGATCGTCGGCGGCGATCGCGGCGCGCCTCGCTCCGGCGGCCACCGGGACCGACACCGGCGGATCGATCCGCCAGCCCGCAGCCTACACCGGCACCACCGGCATCAAGCCCACGTACGGCCGGTGTTCGCGCTGGGGCGTGGTCGCTTACGCCAGTTCGCTCGACCAGGCAGGCGCGATGGGCCGCGACGTGACCGATTGTGCCATCATGCTGGAGGCGATGGCGGGGTTCGATCCCAAGGATTCAACCAGCCTCGACGCTCCGGTGCCCGCGTGGGCGGCTGGCTTGTCCGCCGATCTCAAGGGCAAGAAAGTCGGCATTCCCAAGGAATACCGGGTAGATGGCATGCCGTCCGAAGTCGAGGCGATCTGGGAGCAGGGCATAGCCTGGCTGAAGGATGCCGGGGCCGAAGTGGTCGAGGTATCGCTGCCGCACACCAAATATGCGCTGCCCACGTATTATATCATCGCGCCTGCCGAGGCTTCCTCGAACCTCGCGCGGTACGATGGCGTGCGCTACGGCCTGCGCGACCTGCCGGACGGGGCGGGCCTGCAGGACATGTACGCCGCGACCCGCGCAGCCGGGTTCGGGCCGGAAGTGAAGCGGCGTATCCTGGTCGGCACCTATGTGCTGTCGGCGGGCTTCTACGACGCCTATTACACGCAGGCCCAGAAGGTCCGCGCTCTGATCTCGCAGGACTTCGCCAAGGCGTTCGAGACGGTTGACGTGTTGCTGACGCCGACAGCGCCAAGCGCCGCGTTTGCACTGGGTGAGAACGTCGCCGATCCGGTGGCCATGTACCTCAACGACGTGTTCACCGTTCCGGCCTCTCTGGCGGGATTGCCGGCCATGTCGGTTCCGGCCGGTGTCGATGGGCAGGGCCTGCCGCTTGGACTGCAGATCATCGGCCGTCCGCTTGACGAACAGGGTGTTCTCAACGCCGGTCTCGCGATCGAGGCACGCGCTGCCTTTGCGGCCAAGCCGGAGAAGTGGTGGTAACATGAGCACATATCGCATCCAGGGCGCCACCGGAGACTGGGAGGTCGTGATCGGCCTTGAAGTTCACGCGCAGGTCACGTCCAACTCCAAGCTGTTTTCCGGCTCTGCGACTGCGTTCGGGGCAGAGCCAAACTCGCAGGTATCACTGATCGATGCGGCGATGCCGGGCATGCTGCCGGTTCCCAACCGGGAGTGCATCCGCCAGGCCGTGCGCACCGGGATGGCCATTGATGCGCAGATCAACAAGTGGTCGCGTTTCGATCGCAAGAACTACTTTTATGCCGACTTGCCGCAGGGCTACCAGATCAGCCAGCTGTATCACCCGCTGGTGGGCGAAGGTTCGCTGACGATCGATGCCGATGAGAAGGCCGGCATCCCTGAAGAAAAGGTGATCGGCGTGGAACGCATCCACGTCGAGCAGGACGCCGGCAAGCTGATGCACGATCAGCATCCGACGATGTCCTATGTCGATCTCAACCGGTCGGGCGTGGCGCTGATGGAGATCGTCAGCCGCCCTGATATGCGCTCGCCTGCGGAAGCGGGAGCCTATCTGTCCAAGCTGCGGACGATCCTGCGCTATGTCGGATCGTGCGATGGCAACATGGATCAGGGATCGATGCGCGCCGACGTCAACGTATCGGTGCGCCGCCCCGGCGAGGAACTGGGCACGCGGACCGAGACGAAGAACGTCAATTCGGTGCGCTTCGTCATGCAGGCGATCGAGCATGAAGCCAATCGTCAGGTCGATGTGATCGAGGGCGGCGGCAAGATCGTGCAGGAAACCCGCTTGTTCGATCCGGGCACCGGGTCGACCCGGTCGATGCGGTCGAAGGAAGACGCGCATGATTATCGCTATTTCCCCGACCCCGACCTGCTGCCGCTCGTGCTTGACGACGCGTTTGTCGATGATTGTCGCGCTTCCCTGCCCGAATTGCCTGACGCGAAGCGGGCACGTTACGCGAGCGAGCTGGGCCTTTCGCCGTACAATGCGGCGGTGTTGACGGCCGACGTCGATACGTATCGCTGGTTCGAAGCGCTGCTGGTGGAAACGGCGACCGCGCAAGGCAAACAGCCGGCGGATGTCGCCAAGCAGGCCGCCAACTGGCTGATTTCCGAATTGTTCGGCGCGCTCAACAAGCTGGGTCGCAGCCTTGACGATTCGCCGGTCAGTCATGAGCAGGCGGCGGAGCTTCTCTCGCTCGTCGGCAAAGGGACGATTTCCGGCTCGATCGCGAAGCAGGTTCTGGAAATCATGCTCGACACCGGCGACGGCGCGACCGCGATCGTCGAGCGTGAGGGGCTGAAGCAGGAAAGCGATACCGGCGCCATCGAAGCGGCGGTGGACGGTATCCTCGCCGCCAACGCGGATAAGGTAGAACAGTATCGCGGCGGTAAGGTGGCGCTGTTCGGGTTCTTCGTTGGCCAGACAATGAAGGCGATGCAGGGCAAGGCCAACCCGCAGGTCGTCAACGATATCCTTAAGTCGAAACTCGGCTGACATAGCCAACTAAACAAAAAGGGCGCGGCATGGATCACTCCATTCCGCGCGCTTTTTCTCTGCGATGAAACGTATGCAGCTAGGCGCTGCGCGTTCCGGTCAGTTCCATCGTACCGAACATTCCGGCCTTGATCTCACCCCGCAGGTCGTCGCCATCGACGGTAGCGGTGCAATCGAGGTCCATCGGCATGGGCATGGTCATTTTCATCGACCAGGACAAGGTCTGCCCGCTGATCCGACCGTCGGTGATCGCCATGCTGCCGAGATCGCCGGATATGTGTCCGGTGAACGTATCCGCATAGCTTGGCATGATCGTCAGCACACCCTTCTGCTTGCCAAGCGGGGTGTTGGTTACGCAGTCGTAGGTTCCGGCCAGCGTCATCTATCGTTCCTTATTCCTGAGGCTCGTCGCCGCCATCGGCAGGAGCCGGTCGCACTTCGACCGGCAGGCCCAGGTTCTTGAGTTGCGGTTCGACGATCTTGCGATCGCCCAGGATAACCCAGGTCAGATCGGTCGGTTGCAGGTATTGTCCCGCCGCCGAACCGATAGCTTTCGGATCGATCGCGCGATACGTCGCGGCCAGCTTCACGTAGTAATCTTCCGGCCGTCCGAGCCTGTCGTTCTTGACGATCGCGCCCAGCACCGCGGCGTTGGTTTCGAACTGGTTGGGCAGGGCACGGATCGCGCCTTCGGTGACGCGCTGATACTCCTCGGCGGTGACCGGCTGGCGTGCCGGGAAAGCGGACATGTCCTGCATGATCGCCTTGATCGAGTCGCCCGTGCGATCGGCCTGGACAGGGGCCATGATCTGCAGCGCGCGCGGCCCTATCGGCTGGCTCACGCCCGTTCGCACGCCGTAGCTCCAGCCCTTGTCCTCGCGAATGTCCGCGTTGAGGCGTGACAGGAAGCCGTTGCCGACCACGTCGTTGGCCAGCATCAGCGGCTCCTCGTTTTGTGAGCGGCCGGTCAACGGCAGGACCCGGCCCGCCATGATCACCGACTGTGGCGAATTGGGCCGGTCGATCAGCACGATCCGCGGTGAGGCGGTGGGGGTCTGGGCGTTAAGGTCCTTCACCGGTTTGGCCCCGGCGGGTACCGCCCAGTTGCCGAACGCCTTTTCCAGCAGCGGCTTCAATTCCGCCATCGTCACGTCACCCACGACGGTGATGCGGGCAAGATCCGGACGCAGCCACTTGGCATGCGCGGCGCTCAGCGCGGCGGGGGTCAGCGCGGCGAGGGAGGTCTTCGAGCCAAGACCGTCACTGGGCTGGGCATAAGGATGGCTGCCGTAGAGCTCCGCGCCCAGCGTCCGGGCTGCCAGGGCGCTGGGCGTCGCTTCGGTCTGCGCCAGTTCCGCCAGTGCCTGTGAACGGGCGCGATCGAAATCCGCCTGGGCGAAAGCAGGGTTGCGGATCAGGTCGGACGTCAGCGCCAGCGACGGAGCGAGGTTTGCGGTGAGGGCGCTCAGCGTGACGCTGCTCGCGTCCAGCGACGCGCCCGTGCCGATGTTGGCACCCAGTCGCTCCTGCTCCTCGGCGATCTGTGTGGCGTTGCGGGTGCGGGTGCCTTCCTCCAGCATGTCCAGCATGAGGCCCTGCGTGCCGGGCGTATCAAGCGCGTCCGCAGCATAGCCCGCATCGAAATCGATGGACATGATGACCTTGGGAACCGCCGTACGCCGGGCGAGTGCGACGGGAATGCCGTTGGACAGCGTAGCACGCTCGATCGCCGGAAACGCCAGGGCGGATACGGGCGCGACCGAGGGCGCGGAGCGCTTGGGAACTGGCGGGAGCTTGGGCACTTTTGTCTGGGCGTCGGCGACCGGCGGCGGGGTCTGCCCTTCATCGCCCCATCCGCCCATGGTGTTGCCGCTTTCCGTGCGCTGTCCAGGGACGACGGCCAGCTTGTAGACCGGGCGGCCGAGCCATTTGCGCATGGAAGTCCGCACTGCATCGTGTGTCAGGGCGGCAATGGCCTGAAGGTCCGCCTTGTACTTGGCAGGGTCGTTTGAATAAACCTGTCCTTCCGCCAGCGTGGCGCCCTTGCCGGAGAAGCCTCCAACCTGCTCCAGACCGCCTATCTCGCCCGAAAGGGTGCTGACGACGGCGCGCCGCAGTTCGTCATCGGTCGGCCCCTGCGCCAGGAAATCGGCGATGACTCTGTCGAACGCGGCTTCGGCAGCGGGGCGTTGAACGCCGGGCTTCACGTCCATCTGCGCCTGCAGCACGCCGACCTGCTGATAAACTTGCGCCGAAGCGGAAACCGATACCGCTTCCTGCGATCCGCGCACGAGGGCATTGTCCAGACGCGAGCTGGCGAGGCCGCCGAGAATGTGCATGCCGATGCGCAGCGCCGGGGCCTCCGCATCGTTCAGGCCCGGCCCGCTCCACTGCCGCATCAGCCGCAGCACCGGCACCTGATCGGTCATGTCACGCGATACAGGCGCGGCAAGCGTTACCGGATCTGCGCTGACGGGGGCAACGTCCGGCCCCTTGGGAATGGTGCCGAACCACTTTTCGACCTTGGGCTTTGCTATCGCCGCGTCGATGTCTCCTGATAGCACGAGAACGACGTTGTTCGGGCCGTAATGGTCGGCAAACCACTTCCGCACATCGCCAAGGCTGGCGGCTTCCAGATCGGCCATCGATCCGATGGTGGAATGGCGATACGGGTGGCCGACCGGGAACAGCCCGTCCGCCACGGCATATTCGGTCAGGCCATAAGGCTGATTGTCGCCCTGCCGCTTTTCATTTTGAACGACGCCGCGCTGCTTATCCAACTTGTCCTGGGTGACGGCGGGAAGCAATGCCCCCATGCGATCGCTTTCCATGAATAGCGCCAGATCGAGAGCACCGGTTGGCACCGTTTCCACGTAATTCGTGCGATCATACCACGTGGAGCCGTTTGTGGGCGTGGATCCCGCCGCCTCCAGCGGAATGTCGAAACTCGGCACGTTGGCCGACCCGCCAAAGAACAAATGCTCGTACAGGTGCGCAAAGCCGGTCTTGCCGCGCGGTTCGTTCTTCGACCCGACCTTGTAGTAGATCGTTACCGCGACGACCGGGGCCTTGCGATCGGTATGGACAATCGTGGTCAGGCCATTGGCGAGGACGAATTTGTCGTATGGAATATCGACTTTCTGCACCAGTTCCTGCGGCGATACGGCTGGGGTGGTAGCTGGAGGTCGGGCTGGGACCGCGCCTGCTTCCCGCGGACGGTCGGGGCCGGTAGTATTGCAGGCGGAAAGGGCGAGGGCGGCGGCAAGAGCGGTAACGCTCGGCGTAAGGGACATTCGCATGGCCGCAAGGTAGCAGCTTGCCCGCTGCTTGCCAGAGCCAAACGCCTCCCGGCAAAAGCAAATCCTGTCACCGACACATGGAAATTTTCGTGGCCGATCCCACTTTCGGGCTCGACGCAGGTTGACGCCCGAAACCTGCATAGGGAATATCGCAGAGTCACACCTTGTGTTGCATAAAGACAACACCACATAAACGGGATCAGGAGGCAAGCATTCTATGAATCTCGAAAAGTTCACCGACCGCGCCAAGGGCTTCCTCCAGGCAGCCCAGACCGTTGCGATCCGCAACAATCATCAGCGCATCAGTCCTGAACACATTCTCAAGGCACTGCTGGACGATTCCGAAGGCATGGCGGCCGGGCTTATCAAGCGGGCCAGCGGCAACCCGGTTTTCGCAACGCAGGAACTCGATCGCGCATTGGCCAAGCTGCCGGCGGTGTCAGGCAACGGTGCGGCGGGCGCCCCGGGCCTCGACAACGATGCCGTTCGCGTACTCGATGCAGCGGAGCAGGCGGCGACCAAGTCGGGCGACAGCTTCGTTACGGTGGAGCGCATGCTGCTGGGCCTCGCGCTTGCCAGCACTACGCCTGCCGGTCAGGCGCTGAAGGCTGCCAACGTGACGCCGGAGAGCCTGGAAGCGGCGATCACCGAACTTCGCGGCGGACGCACGGCGGACAGCGCGGGGGCCGAAAACGCTTATGACGCGATGAAGAAATACGCCCGCGATCTCACGCAAGCGGCGCGCGACGGCAAGCTGGACCCTGTCATCGGTCGTGACGAGGAAATTCGTCGCACGATCCAGATCCTCGCCCGTCGAACCAAGAACAATCCCGTGCTGATCGGCGACCCGGGCGTCGGCAAGACAGCGATCGCCGAGGGCCTCGCGCTGCGCATCGCCAATGGTGACGTTCCGGACAGTTTGAAGGATCGCCAGCTGATGGCGCTCGACATGGGCTCGCTCATCGCCGGCGCGAAATATCGCGGTGAGTTCGAGGAGCGTCTGAAAGCGGTGCTGGACGAAGTGAAGGGCGCTGAAGGCCACATCATCCTCTTCATCGACGAGATGCACACCCTGATCGGCGCAGGCGCGTCCGAAGGTTCGATGGATGCGGGGAACCTGCTGAAGCCTGCGCTTGCTCGCGGGGAACTCCACTGCATCGGCGCGACTACGCTGGATGAGTACCAGAAGTACGTAGAAAAAGACGCGGCGCTGCAGCGTCGTTTCCAGCCGGTGTTCGTTGGCGAGCCGACGGTGGAGGACACGATCTCCATCCTGCGCGGGCTGAAGGAAAAGTACGAGCTGCACCATGGCGTGCGGATCACCGACGGCGCCATCGTGGCAGCGGCGACGCTGTCCAATCGTTACATCACCAACCGCTTCCTGCCAGACAAGGCGATCGACCTGATGGATGAGGCCGCAAGCCGCATCCGCATGGAAGTGGAATCCAAGCCCGAGGAAATCGAGAAACTGGATCGCCGCATCATCCAGCTGAAGATCGAGGAGATGGCGCTCGGTAAGGAAACCGACGAGGCGTCTCGCGATCGGCTGGCCAGCTTGCGCGGCGAACTCGGTAATATGGAACAGCAGTCAAGCGAACTGACGACGCGCTGGCAGAACGAACGCGACAAGATCGCAGCCGAAGGCCGCCTGAAGGAACAGCTGGACGCTGCCCGCATCGAACTGGAGCAGGCCCAGCGGGGCGGCGACTACGCCAAGGCGGGAGAACTATCCTACAGCACGATTCCCAACCTGGAAAAGCAACTGACCGAGGCTCAGGATTCGGCGGGCAATGCTTTGCTGCGCGAGGAAGTGACCGAAGATGACATCGCCGGTGTCGTCAGCCGCTGGACCGGCGTGCCCGTCGACCGCATGCTGGAAGGCGAGCGTGAAAAGCTGCTCAAGATGGAAGAGGCCATCGGCGCACGGGTCATCGGTCAGAAGGACGCGGTTTCCGCCGTGTCCAAGGCCGTCCGTCGCGCGCGCGCCGGGTTGCAGGATCCGAACCGCCCGCTCGGATCGTTCCTGTTCCTTGGCCCCACGGGTGTCGGCAAGACCGAACTGACCAAGGCACTCGCCGGATTCCTGTTCGACGATGATACCGCGATGGTCCGCATCGACATGTCCGAATTCATGGAAAAGCACGCGGTCGCCCGCCTGATCGGCGCGCCTCCGGGTTATGTAGGCTATGAAGAAGGCGGCGTGCTGACCGAGGCCGTGCGGCGTAGGCCCTATCAGGTCGTGCTGTTCGACGAGGTAGAGAAAGCGCACGCGGACGTCTTTAACGTGCTGCTTCAGGTGCTGGACGATGGACGGCTGACCGATGGGCAGGGCAGGGTGGTCGACTTTACCAACACATTGATCATCCTGACCAGCAATCTGGGTAGTCAGTACCTGACCCAACTGGACGAAGGGCAGGACGTCGACACGGTCGAGCCGCAAGTCATGGAAGTGGTGCGCGGCCATTTCCGGCCCGAATTCCTCAACCGTCTGGACGAAATCGTGCTGTTCCACCGTCTCGGCCAGGAACACATGGGTCCGATCGTCGACATCCAGGTGGCGCGGGTGCAGAAACTGCTGAAGGACCGCAAGATCGTCCTCGACCTGACCGATGCAGCCAAGCGCTGGCTAGGCCGGGTCGGCTACGACCCCGTCTACGGCGCCCGCCCCCTGAAACGCGCCGTGCAACGCTACCTGCAGGATCCGCTGGCCGAAAAACTGCTCGCCGGAGAAGTCCCCGACGGATCGCATCTGCACATCGAAGATGGCGATGGGGCGCTGGTGATTGGTGTGAGTTGAGCAGATGACCGGGCTGTCTTCGAGGATGGCCCGGTCATTTTATTTCCAGACGTTGTAGTCTTCGGCCCGTATCCAGCGGGTGGCCGCCCACTTCACTCCATCACGCACAGGAGCGCCTGCGTGCTGACTGCGCGGATCAGGGGAGCCGTCTGCTCTTACGTTAGAGAATGCGATCATGTCGCACCCGGATCCCGCCACGGACAGTTTGACGGAAGGGAACTTCGTCTCTCCGCCGACGTAACCGGTGTTAAGATAGATGAGCGCCGTCACGATCCGCTGGTTGGGTTCGAGCGGTAAGGTATCCATGTGAGGGCGATATTCCTGGCCGGGGGAATAATGCAGCACGTTAAGCGGCTCGCCTTGGGCGACACCTGTGCCAGTCGCTGCTGCGATACGCTGCAGGATCGCCTGGATGGGCAGGCTTTCCCGTGTTGGTCCCAAGACCGCAGCGGAGGAGTTTCGTACCGGATGCGGGATGGCCCGACCTGTGCGGGGGTCCGCAACAATGGAGGGCCCCAGCAGATCGCGCACCGACATGGCTATATGCGCGCACTCTTCTTGGGTGACGAACTGGCGCCAGCGCTTGACGTGCCAATCGTCGCCCAGAAACTCCGGATCCGGAAGTTTTGTGGGGTATCCTGAGGCGTCGATCGCCATCCTTGAAAGCATAGCCAGATCATCAGCCGCAGCCCCTCCATACCGCGCGGCAGCTTGTTGAAGCAAAGAAACCGCGGCCGGCCAGTTGGGTGAATCCCCGGTCCCATTCGCGCATAGTGCTACTTCCATCAGTGCTGCATCTTCGTGCCCAAGAAGCACCGCCTGACGTAGCAAGCGCCGCGCTTCCGGTAGATCGCGAGGGGTAGGATGCCCGATGAGCCTCCATTGCGCCAATAGCGCTAGCGAGTCCGCGTCACCAGCCGCAGCACCTTCGTGCGCCAGATCGCTTGCTTCGGCAGGACGGTTTTTGGCCAAGGCATCGGTGGCCCTGCTACTTATGACACTCATTTTTGTAACCTGCCGTCTCCGCTGCACAAAAGAAAGGGCCGGTGGATCGCTCCACCGGCCCTGAAGTATTACGAAAAAGGTTTATATCAAAGCTTGGCGACGAAGCCCGCGTACATGTAGCGTCCACGGACATCATAAATACCGGCACCGCCATTGGCAGCAGTATTCAAGCCATTTCCGACACCCGTGAGGCCAAACGGAGGCATTTTATTGCCTACGTTATCAACGCCAAGGTACAGATTGAACTTGTCGCTTACGTCAACGTCGAGGCGGATGTCGTGATAGAACACATCCGGGTACTTCGCGACCGGCGCAAAGTCTGGGTTCTGCGGAGGCAGACCGTTGACCGAGTTGTAGTCTTCGTAAGTGTTGAGGTACATCTTGTCGATCCAGCGCATCTGGTAACCGAACGTAACCCGACCGACCTTGAGGCTGCTGTTGAGGTTAACCTGGTTCTTGGGATCGCCCAGTTCTTCCAGGATCTGATCGCGGAAGCTTGGATCATCCGGGTTGGTGTAATCGTCGCGCTGCAGAACGCGCGTCCACACGACACCCAAGTTCAACTGACCCCAATCGAAGTCACGACGGTAGTTCACGCTTGTGTCGATACCGCGTGCCTTCAGCTTGGCGAAGTTAGCCGACGATTCAAGCAGCGTGCCTTCCAGGATCTGGTAGGCCTGTTCACCGCGAGGACCACCACCTGCGCCAGCACGCTGGAACAGGCCGCAGAACTGGTTGCTCAACGACGACGAGTCGTAGCAGAGGTTGGCAACCTGCTGTGCGTTGATCGACGAGATCACATTGTTGACCGTGATGTCGTAGTAATCGACGGAAATCGAGAAGCCCGGAACGAACGAAGGCTGGAAAACGATACCAGCGGTGTACGAGTCGGACTTTTCTGCTGTCAACAGTGGGTTGCCGCCAGAAATCGTCTCCAGCGACTGCGAGTATACGTAGTCGTAGCTGGTGGGCACTCCTGCAGCCGCGCAGTTTGCAGCCCGGTTGGCCGAGCCAGTACCGATGTTGCGCGACGAGCACGGATCGACGAAGTTCGGAGCGAAATTCTGACCCTGAGCCGAGTAGAGTTCGGACAAGTTTGGAGCACGCACCGAACGCGAGTAAGTACCACGAAGACGAACGTCTTCGATCGGACGCCAGTCGATACCACCGCCATAAGCGTAGACCGTGCCGGTCGCACCCTTATAGTCTGCAATACGGCCTGAACCGGTCAGCGTCAGCTCGCGGAAGAACGGCATGTCCTTGAGGATCGGCACGCGGATTTCGCCGTATGCTTCCTTCACTTCGAACGCCGGAGCGGTGAACGAAGGAATGGCGTTGTAAAACGCGTATCCGGCCTGGGTCAGATCGTCCAGGTCGTACCGGTTCGTTTCACGGCGATATTCGCCGCCGACCGAGAAGCCGATCGGACCGCCTGGCAGTTCGAACCACTTGCTCGAGTCACCAGCGACGAACGCCGATGCCACGAACTGCGTGATCTTGCCGGTCGCAACCGAAGGAACCAGCAAATACTGGCGAGCTGCGTCGCTAACCGATCCCTGACCGAACGGGTTGAGCGGAACGCATCCGGCGATATCGGCAGCCAGAACGGCCGGGTTCCCGCCAAGGTCGGAACCGGCATAGTTCGGATCCACCTGCGCGCGGCAACGGATGGTGCCCGTAGCGTCACGAACGGTGTCTTGCGCGAGCAGGAAGCGCTGAACGTTGACGTTGCCCTGGATCTGGTTGCGTTCCTTGAACTCGCCGTAGTTCGCGGAGAGTTCATAGTTCCAGCCATCGTTGAAGTCGCCACGTACACCGACGACTGCACGATAGGTCTCGCGACGGATGTTTTCGTCGCGGATACCCAGATCAAGCCAGTTGCGCCGCAGGCCAAAGCGGTACGTTCCAGCAGCGACCTGGGCGAGAGCGGCAGCCTGGTTTGCTGCAGCCTGTTCGACCGTGTTCGTTGCGGTCTTGAAAGCCGCTCCAGTGTTGGGGTTGACGCCCGAATTAATCGAGGCAGCAAGCTGAGCAGCAATCGTCGAGCGTGCAGAGACGGACAAGTATGGATTGTCGAGTCGAACGCCCTCGCGATTTACTGCGGTAGGGAGAAGAACACCGTCTTCATCATAGGAGCCGTTTGCGAATGAGCGGTCATACTGACCAGCGAAGCCGCTGATGCCAGATACGCCATCACCCAGTGTAGTGCCCTGCGAGAAGAAAGGACCGCTCTGCGAACCACGAGCTTCCGTACGAACGTACTTTGCTTCGAAGAAGGGGACGAAGGCAGGGCTTACTTCGAAGTGGCCGATCAGGTTGGCCGAGTAGCGCTTGAGGTCAGGCGACAGCGTCAGCAACTGGCCTTCACGACCGGTGATGCCGTTACCCCCGATGAATGAACCATTTGGACCGATGCCGACCCGCTGCCCTGTTTGAGGAACGAGTGTGCCGTCCGGCTGGAACAGCGCCGTGCAAGTGAAGGCCGATCCTCCTGCTCCACCGCATGGCCCGTTGGCGCCGCCGTAGCGGAACGAAGTCAAGCCACCGAGCGAGATGGTGCCCGAGCGGATGTCACGGAAGAACTGACGGTCAGCGATGCCGTCGCTGGGAGCTGACGCAGGATCGGTGTCGACCGTGACGAAGCCATCCTGACGCGCGAGGGGGCGTCCCGTAGCGTCGTATTGCGACTGATGTGCGAATTCCAGGTTCAGCGCGATGTTGCCGCGACCATCGGCAAAGTTCTTGCCTGCAAGAGCGGAAACGTACTGGTTGCCGGCATCGTTGTACTTCGAAATGCCGTTCTGACCGCGGATCTGCAGCCCTTCGTAATTCGTCTTCAGCTTGAAGTTGACCACGCCGGCGATAGCGTCAGAACCATAAATGGCCGAGGCGCCACCGGTAAGAACTTCGGTGCTCTCGATCAGGTCTGTCGGGATCGTGTTGACGTCCACCGAAACGCCCGTCGAAAGAATGTCGCCCGCAACGTGGCGGCGACCGTTCACCAGCACTAGGGTACGAACCGAACCAAGGCCGCGAAGGTCGAGCAGGTTCAGGCCGCGCGTGCCGAGGAAGCGGGTGGAGTTCTGCTGGCTGAATGTATTGCGCAGCTGCGGCAGCTCGTTGAGCACGTCGCCCACGGACACCTGCCCAGTCTGGAAGAACTGTTCGCCGGTGACCACAGTGACCGGATTGGTCGATTCCAGGTTGGCGGAGCGGATGCGCGATCCGGTGACGACGATGGCTTGGGCAGTTTCGGCTTCATCTGCCGTCTGGGGAGCGGCAGTATCTTGCGCATATGCAGTGCCGCACAGCAGGGCGACGGCCGACAGGCTGGTCGCGCCGCGCAGGGCGGCTTTCTGGATAGTTGTTTTCACTTATGTGTCCCTTGTTGCTTCGTTCGCCTTACCAGGAGCGTGACCAGACCTGATGAGATGACCCGTTGCCGGCTTACGAGCGATGGACGCCCTGCTGCCATAGGAAGGGGTTGTTGCTCCACAAGGGCACGCTTTCAATGCAATTTGGCGACGGTGGTAATTTGGTCGAACGGCTGTTGCAGTGGCGCCACAGCTACGGATGCAGGTGTTGGGTCAGGAAACAGAGTAGCAATGAATTTAGCTAGTTAGCTTAAACAACAGACAGATTGAGAAGACGTAAACACGCCACTAAAAATTGCGTAACGCGAGGCTGCAGAGACACACCGTTGCGTTGCGCTGCTTTGGCTGCACAACGTGTTTATGTGGTAGCGCCTGGCGATTTAATCGCTTAGTTAAATTGAGCGATCTTGGCTGTGTTGGGCGGGGTGTCGCACATAACTATAAGGAGCCTGCATGAATCTGGATCAGAGTGTGGCCGCAGTCGTTACCGGCGGCGCATCGGGGCTTGGCGCAGCGACTGCACGGGCGCTGTCATCGCAGGGCGTGAAGGTGGCGATATTCGATCTTAATGCGGAGGTGGGCGAGGCTCTCGCCCGCGAGATCGGCGGCGTATTCTGCGCGGTCAACGTGACCGACGAGGAGAGCGTAGTCGCCGGGTTTACCAAAGCGCGTGCGGCGCATGGTCAAGAGCGTGTGCTCGTCAACTGCGCCGGTATTGCGCCTGCTGCCAAGACCGTGGGCAAGAACCGCGAAACCGGGGAGCCTCGCTGTCACGACATGGCGCTGTTCGAAAAGGCGATCGCCATCAACCTGGTCGGTACCTTCCGCTGCATCAGCAAGTCGGCTGCCGGGATGGCTACGCTGGAGCCTGTCGACGCTGCGGGATCAAGGGGGGCGATCGTCAATACGTCCTCCGTCGCTGCCCAGGATGGTCAGATCGGCCAAGCCGCCTATGCCGCATCGAAGGGCGGCGTTCTGGCGATGACGCTTCCTGTCGCTCGGGACCTGATGAGCGAAGGCATCCGGGTCAATACGATCCTGCCCGGCATCTTTGAAACGCCGATGATGGCTGGCATGCCGCAGGGCGTTCAGGACGCACTTGCAGCAATGGTGCCGTTTCCAAAGCGGCTGGGCAAAGCCGAGGAATACGCGAAGCTCGCGCTGTTTCTTCTCGAGCACGACTACATGAATGGCGAAAGCATTCGCCTTGACGGCGCGATCCGAATGGGGCCGAAATAGGTCTAATGAAAGAACGTCCGATCACTGTGGCTGCAAATGATGCCGCCGTTACGGTTCCGCCCGGAGCGCGGGCTATGCTGCTCGATACCGCCAGCGCTATTATGCGGGACGGTGATGTGGTGGACATCTCCCTTTCGGAACTGTCGCTGCGGTCGGGTCTGAACTCAGCGCTGGTGAAGTATTATTTCGGCAACAAGGCCGGACTCCTGAAGGCACTGCTTGATCGGGACTGGCAGTCAATCGTCAGCAGCGTCGATGCGCTGCTGGCGAAGGATGGATGGGAGCCTGAGGCCAAGCTTCGGCGCCATTTGTGGAAGGTCGTCGATACGTTCTACGAAGTGCCGTACCTCAACCGGCTGACCATGCGCATGGTGCGCGAAAGCGACGATACCGAAGCGCGGCGGATCGCCGATTGTTATCTGTCGCCCATCTACCGCGCCTATGAACAGTTGATCGGCGATGGAGTGAAGGCGTCAGTCTTTCGAGAGATCGATCCGCAGCTTTTCTACTTCACTGTGACGGGCGCCGTGGATCGGTTCTTTTCCGCCCGCCTGGTCCTCAAGCATTGCTTTGATCAGGACTCCCTGACCGAGGAACTGCGCGACCGGTACCGCGAACATACCATCGACATCATCATGGCTGGCATCCTTGCGCACTGAACAGGCTCATCGATGGCATATCGGCGTGATCGGCGGGTCGGGCCTCGCTTCCGGTGTGATCATGGACGACATGCAGGAGATTGAGGTCGCGAGCACGTTCGGCCCGCCATCCGGGCCGATCACCACCGGACACATAGGCAAGGTCCGCTTCACCTTCATCGCGCGGCATGGGGCGGGGCACTCCATCCCTCCCGGAGAGGTAAACTATCGTGCCAACATCGACGTCCTGAAACGTTGCGGCGTGACGGATGTGATCGCTTTGTCGGCGGTAGGGTCCTTGCGCGAGGAGATGGTGCCGGGGCAGTTCGTGACAGTCGACCAGTTCATCGATCGCACGACGCGGCGGGAAGGCAGCTTTTTCGGCGAGGGCTTCGTCGCTCATGTCAGCCTGGCTGATCCGATATGCCCTTGCCTGGCCAGATACATGGGCGACGCGACGCGGAAAGTCGGCGGAGTGGTGCACCCCTCCGGGTGTTACGTCGCGATTGAGGGGCCGCAGTTTTCCACTCGCGCGGAGAGTCGCATGTATCGCGCATGGGGCGGCGATGTAATCGGAATGACCGCAATGCCCGAGGCGCGGCTCGCGCGGGAGGCGGAACTGCCATACGCGTTGCTAGGCATGGTTACGGACTATGACTGCTGGCGCGAGGACGAGGCGGGTGTGGAAGTCAGCCATGTGCTGGACGTGATGCGCGGGAATGCCGACATTGCGCGGGGTATGTTGGCCGCTTTGGCGGCATCACTGCCGGAACATCGTGAGCCGAGCGCGATCGATCGGGCGCTGGATCATGCGATAATCACGTCGCCCACGCACCGGGATGCGCAAATGGCCACCCGTCTCGACGCCGTCGCCCGGCGGGTGCTGGCGGATCGCCCCTGAGCGGCTGGTTTCGCGATGGCGAGGAAGAAGCGTTATCTTACTGCGACGATGCCTGACGGCTACGTCAAGACGATCGGTCCGACGACAGATCCGTTCACCCATTACTGGCGGATCGTCGCTCAATTGCAGAACGGCAGGACCGAAGTGTTCTGGGGCCACACACGATCGCTGGCCGAAGCGAAGAAGAAGCGCGCGGCGGCTGGCGACGGTGCGCGCATTCGCGGGTGGATCGACTATCGCTTCGAGATCGCAGAACTGGTCGAAACGCCTGTCTGAATTTTAACCTCGCTGGCCGGTTCGGCTGGCTTAGGTCCCGCTGTCGAATATTTGGGGGACTGCACTTTGACGTCGAAATACTTTCTTACCGCATTGGCTCTGACCCTGATTTTCGCAATGCCTGCGTATGCCCAGCAGGCCGAGCGTCGGATGGAAGCACCTTGTCCGCCTGGAACGCAGTACGCGACAATCCGTCGCAACGCGATCAAGCCTGGCAAGATGGCCGAGTTCGAACGCGCAGTCGTCGATCATACGGCGTGGTATGCCCGCAAGGGAAGCGCCACGGTGACACGCATTGCCCGGGTCGTTAACCCGCGTGGTTCCGCTTCGGCACTTTCCGGAAGCGAGGTCGTCACGATTACGAAGTACGGCGGAAAGCAGCCCGAGCGTGATGCGAGGTACGCCTCGTTCATCGCGCGCTACAAGGCAAGTTCGACCATCAAGGACGAAATGCGGGTTTGCCTGCCTGCTCTCTGAACGTTCCATGCCCACCGAGCCTGCAAAACGGCAGCGGTGGGCAATCTAACGAGGTCAGCCTTTCGGCGGGTGGGGATCGCCGCCGGAGAAAGCGTCCGAGATTGAGCACGCCGCGGGTCCGAGGATGACCACGAACAGCGTCGGCAGGATGAACAGGATCAATGGCACCGTCATGATCGCAGGAAGGCGCGCTGCCTTTTCCTCTGCCCGCATCATGCGTTCGTTGCGGAATTCGGCTGACAGCACACGCAAGGCCGACGCTAGCGGCGTGCCGTAGCGCTCCGTCTGCACCATGGTGGTGACCACGCCTTTCACGGCATCAAGATTGACGCGATAGGCCAAGTTTTCGAATGCCTGGCGACGCTCGGTAAGGAACGACAGTTCGATCGACGTCATCGAGAATTCGTCGCCCAGTTCCGGGTACGCTCGGCCAAGTTCGCGCGACACGCGTTCGAATGCGGCGTCCACGGTCAAGCCAGCTTCCGCGCAGATGACCAGCAGGTCGAGCGCGTCAGGCAGGCCCTTGCGGATCGCGTCGGTACGCTTGGTGACACGGTTCTGGATGAAGATATCCGGCCCCTTGTACCCGGCCAACACCATGAATGCGAAGGCCATGAACCGCTTGAACGAACCCCATTCAGGAAAATACTCAATCCCGTAGATCAGCAGCGCGGCAATGCCGCCCAGCACGATCGGCGCGACAAGCCGGGCGAGCACGACCGCGACGGCCCATTCCTTGTTGCGGATACCGGCCTGTGCCAGCTTTTGCTGGATCGCCTTGATCTGGCTGTCCTGCAACATTTTGGCGCCGCCAAGGAACGCACCCATCTTGTCGGTAGTGTCGTTACGGCGGACAAGGCTCTGGCGCTTGCGGGCTGTGGTGACGATGCCCGCTTTCAATTGCTCGCGCCGCTGGTTGAGCGCCTTCACGCGCTTGGCCATCGGATCGCGGATGGTGATGGCGGAATAGATCGCCAGGATTACGGATGCAGCGGCCACGATCGACAGCAGGGTGCCGACGAGAGTGACGTCGAAGCCGAGAAGGGTGGGGCCGGCGGGTTGGTCCATCATGGTCTTGTCCTGCGTCCCTCGATCAGATTTCGAAGCTGACCATCTTGGCCATGATGAAAGCGCCGATGCCCATCCATACCGCCGCGCCGATACCGGCCACGATCAGACGCTCGTCGATGAAGAATTCGCCGATATATTGAGGGCTGATCCACCAGATCATAGTGAACACGATAAAGGGCAGCGATCCGACAATGTAGGCGGACGCCTTGGATTCTGAGCTCATCGCCCGGATCTTGAGCTTCATCTGCGCGCGCTTGCGCAGCACGTCCGACAGGTTGGCGAGTGTTTCAGCGAGGTTGCCGCCGGTCTCGCGTTGAATCGCGAGCGTGATGCAGAAGAAGTTGAACTCCGGTATGCCCAGGCGATCGGCAGTGTTCTGGAGCGCATCCTCCATCGTCTTGCCGACTTTCATGCGATCGGTGATGAGCTTGAATTCTTCTCCGACCGGGCCGGGGATCTCCTGCGACACGATCATCAGCGTCTCTGACACCGGCAGGCCCGATCGGAGGCCGCGGACCAGCAAGTCGATGGCATCGGCAAACTTGACCGTGAATGCATTCGTGCGCTTGTTGATAAAGAAGTTGACGACCATGTGCGGCAGGCCCGCCCCAACGAACGCGCCAACCGCCAGGCCAAGCAACAGAGCGCCAGTCTTAAGAAAGATAAGTGCGGCAACCACTCCACCCAACGCCAGCGACCCGTAGATATATTGCGAGAGGGTCCACTTCTTGCCGGAACGATGCAGCCGCAGAGCCAGCGCTTCTATACGCGAGTTCGATCCGGCAATCTGGTGCATGCGCGGTTTGCGCGCGGCGACTGCCCGGCGCATCTGCGCTTCCAGCCGATCTGTCGTATTCTCCGAATGACGGGCCCGGACGGACTTCAGGCGACGGGTGGATTCCTTGGTCGCCGATGGCCCCGAAAATGCCGCGAAGATCAGCAGACCCACGCCCGCAACCCCGGCGAACACCATGATCAGAGGAAAAATGTCCATAACCCAGCCGTGCCTTTACGTGCGCCGTTTGCGATGCATCACTGCGTCGCGGCCGGCGTTTTCTTCTTCGATTTGGACATCATGGCCTTGAAGTCGATCTTGCCGAGCAGCGAAGACTTGCTGCCCGAGGGTGCCACGGCATTTTCCGTTTCGCTGATCATGCCGGCCAGATCGCGCATCACGCTGCCTGCCTTGGTGGCGCGATTTGCATCGGCGAAGGTCTGACCCAATTTCGCAGCCATGGATGCAGCCTTGAGATCATAAGGAATCAGGAAGTCGATCTTCGTCTCGATCGAGGCTTCGAAATCCGCCTTCGAGATCTCCGCCAGCGCCGTCTGCACCTTGTTCGCCACGACGATGACGCGCGTCTCCTTGGCATTAGCGCGCAGCCAGGACAGCATACGGATCGCATCACGCGCCGACGCCAGCGTCATTTCGGTTACGAGCACCACGACGTTGAGGTTGGTGACGAGTTGCGGAAAGTTGATCAGCATGTTGCGCGGCAGATCGACTACCGTCATTTCGAACGCCTGGCGGAATTCCTCCTCCAGTTGCACGAAGGCCGAACCGTCCGTCATCAGTGGCGCGTTGATTGGCGCTTCGGCCGACAGGATGGCAAGGTTATCGTTAGCGCGGATCATCGCGCGTTCGATGAACAGTCCGTCGATGCGGCTGGGGTTTTCGATGGCATCGGTAAGCCCGCGTCCCGGCTCCAGATCGAGGCAGAGTGCGCCTGTGCCGAAGTGGATGTCGAGGTCAAGCAGAGCGGTCGGCCGCTTGTGATCCCCGCTGAACAGCCAGGCGAGCGACGTTGCCAGCGTCGACGCGCCGACCCCGCCGCGCGTGCCGATGACCGCAGTCGAAATGTGGGGCTTGCCCGAACCTGCGTCCTGAACACGCGGCGCGGCAAAGACGGACTGCGCCTGCGCCAGGGTGTCGCGCACCTGGGATGCCGATAGGGGCTTGAGCATGTAATCGTGGATGCCGCTTGCCACCAGATCGCGGTAAAGGCGAACGTCATTGACCTGACCGATGGCGACGACGACCGTGCCCGGCTCGCACACTTCGGCCAGCGCGTTGATGTCGCTCAGCGGATCGCCACTTTCGGACAAATCCACCAGCAGGATATTGGGGCTGGCGGTGATCGACAGTGATTGCACGGCGTTGCGCAGGCCGCCCTTGTGGCATTTTTCCGACTGCCACCCGAGATCGACTGCCACCGAACGAATGACGTCGAGCGAGGAGTCGTCGCAAACGAAGGCCGCGAACTGGTCGCGACTGGCGGGTCCGCCCGATTTCCAGGGTGCGTTCATCACCTTAGTCTTCCTTCGAGTTGACTTGATTGACGCCGGCCCCGCCGCGACCGGTGGGCGTGGCGGCACGATAGGCGTTGATCGCCTTGTTCGAGGTCATCGTCGTCGTCGTACCGGTATCCTGCTCGCCGTGGAGCAAGTCGGTTGGGTTGGCGACCATCGCGGCAAGGTTCGTGTTGATCGCGCAGCCGAAGTTGCTGGACAAGCCGTTGGTCGGATTGCCATCGCTGTTGGAGGACCAATCGGGGCACCCCGGAACGAAAGCGCGTGCACGGCTCATGACGATACGCACCGTGCCAGGTGCCATAGCGCCTGCGGTGGGCGGCGCGTGCTCGTCCACCACAAGACCATAGCGCGAGGCCACGGCTTCGACGGTCTCGCGGGTCGCCGGGCCAGCGGCAGGATCGTCGATCGCGATCCGGTCGCCATATTTCAGGCCCATTGCGCCGAACCATCCGGCAAGTCGCTCACGCTCACCGTAAGCAAGACCGTCCGATCCACTTGTGTTGAGGTCGAGCATGTAGTCAGACTTTTCGACGATCGGCTGATGGACCGAGTCCATCGAGCGGTTGTGCGAAACGCCGCCGACACATGCCGAAAGGGACAGGCCGAGGATCAGCGCGAGGCCGGTGGCACCTTTGCGGCCGACAGTTGCGTGTTTGCGCATGGTGAAAACCTCTCTCACTTCAGGCTGAAGCCGGGCTTGGCGGCGGCCTCAGGGCTGGCGCGCTTTGCCGACTTTCGTTGATTGGCCGACGGGGCTGCTCCGAGGGGGGTACCTGGCCCTTGAGGCGGTGCTTGGCTCGTCGCCTCGGGGCGCTGGGCGCCGCTGACGCCATCGCTTGCCATGTTGCCGATGATGCGCTGCAGCTCGTCCGGCGAATTGAAGCCGTCGGTAGGCAATGCGATCTGCGATGACGAATTGACCGGGTTCACCAAATACGGCGTGACGATGATGACCAGTTCGGTCTCTCCGCGACGATAGCTGGTCGAGCGGAACAGCGACCCCAGGATCGGCAGATCGCCCGCACCCGGCAGCTTCTGGATCGTGTTCTGCGTATTGTTCGACAGCAGGCCGGCGATCATGAAGCTCTGACCCGAACCCAGTTCGATCGTCGTTTCGGTGCGTCGAGTCGTCAGCGCCGGAATGGTATAGCCACCTAGCGAAACAGCACCTTCATTGGAAAGCTCGGACACTTCGGGTCGGACGCGCATGGAAATGCGGCCGTTGGTCAGAACGGTCGGGGTATAACTTAGGCTGACGCCGTACTTTTTGTATTCGACGGTCGTATTGCCAAGACCCTGAGCCAACGGAATGGGGAACTCGCCGCCTGCCAGAAACTCAGCGGTTTCACCCGAAAGCGCGGTGAGATTGGGTTGGGCGAGCGTGCTGACCAAGCCGACGGTTTCACCGGCATCTAGGGCGCCTAAAATGTTCATGCCCAAGAATCTGCCGGCAAGACCCAACGTCGTGGCAGAGGGGGAGCCGGGAATGTTGCTGCCGGGAAGGCTGGCGATCTCACCCGTGGTTGGGTCAATACCGTATTGTGAGGTTGCGCCCGTGCCGACGCCGAGTACTCGGCCGGGGTAGAACTGTCCTCCGACGCCGCCGCCCTGGCCGATGCCGAACTTGAAACCACCAGTGCCGTCGAGAGTCGAAAGTTTGACGCTGAGCGACTTGACCAGCGAGCGGCTAACTTCCGCGATGCGGACCTGCAGGTTGACCTGCATAGGTGTCGCGGTGCGCAGGCGGGTGATGACGTTGGCTTCCTTGCCGGCATACGCTTGGATCAGGCGCTCGGCTTCGGCAGCGTCTTCCGGCGAGCGGACGGTGCCGGTGAGTAGGAACGTGTTCGATCCCATCGTCGAGACAGCGATCTTCGCATCCGGCATGGCCATGCGCAGCATCGAGTCGACGCTGTCGAGGTTTGACCCCACGCGAACCGTACCCGACCAGACCACTGCGCCCGCCGCGTTGCTGGCATAAACGGTGGTGGTGCCGCCGCCCTTGCCGAAGACGTAGAGCTGGCGTGCCGACTTCACTTGCACGTCGGCCACGGAGTCGTTGGCGACAAAGACGTCGGCCATCGAACCGGGAAGGTTGATCAGCTGGCCGTTGCCGATCGAAAGCTGGATGTCCTGCATCGGCTGGCTGACCGACTGTGCGGCGGCCGGACCGGCCATGGCGACCGTCAACGATGCGACAGCACATGCCGACAGCATGGTCTTCAGCGCGCGTGCAGGCTTTTTCAGGCTAGGCTTCATCTGGATGCCCTCAAAGGCGGAGAAGGGGAAGGCTGCTGGCCGAAGATGGGTGCAGACGGGCATCACTGCTTCCCGACCGGTTCGACAGTGGTAGCCTTGCCGCGAGTGACGCGGACGACGGGGCCGGTTCGTACGGGAGCCGCAGGTGCGCCGGCCATTTGCGGGGCTGCCATCATCTGCGGTGCCGGGGCGCTGGGCCGGGTCGAGCGCTGGAAGCGGGATACGTCTCCGCCGGTGACATAGGTGGTGTTTCCATCGATCGGTTTGTCCATCGCCTGCTTCATCAAGGCTTCTTCCTGCTGGCGCGTGGCGCCTTCGGGAACCTTGACGTCGCCATTGGCGAGGATGCGCTCGAATTCGCCCTGGTTGTCGGCAATGGCGCGCAAGGACAGACTGATCTGGCCGATTTCCTGCGCAACGGCCACTTTCTCGGCGATGCGCGGGGTAACTTCGACCGTCACGGTGTTGAAGGCATGAACCACGGTCTTGCCGTCCACGACTTCGCTGTCCGTCGCCTGATCGGTTGCCAGAACCCGCAAGTTGCGCAGGATCGTTTCGGTGGTCCGCAGCGAGTCTCCGTCACCGCCGCCCTTGACGTCCTGCGTCAGCATGAGGTCCACGCGGTCGCCTGGGAAGATGAACCCGCCGACGCCTGTCTTGGCCGAAACCGGAATGGTGATGGCGCGCATGCCCGGAGCCAGTGCGGCGGCCAGAAATCCGCGATCGCCGGGAGCGACGAGCGCGCCCTGCGTCAAGGGCTGTCCCGCCGTGATCGGAAAGCGCACGACGGTTCCGAGCAGCTTGGCCATGTCTGACTGCCCCTCAAGGTAGTAGGCGTCCTTCACCAGCTCGTTCGGCCAATCCTGAAAGGAAACCGAATCGGCGGTGATGATGGTGCCGACAGGCAGCGCGCGCTGCGCGACCAGGACCTTGGGTCCGGTCGGTGCGGCGACGGCTTCGGCCTGAGGGGCTGCGCCTCCGGCGAACATCGTGCGTGCAGCAAACGCGGTGAAAGCTGCGATGAGCAGCGCCACTGCGAGCAGCACTACCTTCTTCCTGTCCATGGCTTGGAAGCCCCTTGAAAATCCCCGATCTACAACATGGTTATCGAGCAAAATGGTTAAGAACGGGTTCACCCCGATCCATAAGGATTCAGGCCGCCAGGCTCACGCTCACGAGGGTCTGCGCGCCCATCACCCACAGCCCGGATGCCGAGATCGCGATGCCGTACGGGATCTCCAACCTCGACTTCTGGCGGCGCATGATGTGGCGGAAACCGAAGAGCAGAGCGGCGATCATGGCGAGTACGATGGCCAGGATCATCCAGCCACTGGGGAGGGCGCGGGCGATGGCCTTGAGCGTTTCGGGCGCGATCACTGGCCTTCCGATCGCAACGGCATAAACGATGGCGCAAGCACACCAGACCCACATGACGGCAACCACCATGGCGAGACCGTCGCGCGCCGATTCGCCGGACCGACGCTGCATGTTGAAAGCGGCCATCGCGAGGGAAGCGCCCCCGCCGAGGAGCGCCATCAGCATCACCAGATCAAGGAAGCTGGCGAGTGGAAACCAGAGGGCAAGGGCGCCAAGCAGCTTCACATCGCCGCCGCCCATCTGTTCGGCGGCGAACAGCAGGCAAGCGATGACGAACGTCACTACCGCAAGCCCGATCTGGAACGCGATGTCCATCGGACCGAACCCCATCGCCAGCCACCACAAAGGAGCCGCGATCGCGATGGAAAGGGTTAGCCAGTTGTTGATCTCCCGTCGGCGCAGATCCGTCAGTGCGGCGATCAGCAGCCCGGTTGCCAAGGCTGCCAGCAGTGCGTACGCAAAATAACCGCCCGACATTCGCTTGTCCCTTCGTCCGGGACGCATCTACAACGGCTACCACTACCAAATAGTAACCAAGGCAACCGGCCCACCACGTGTCAACCGCCCTCAACGCTTTCCGCCTTTCACCCGCTCGCCGGGCCATCCCTGCCGCCGCCCGCGAATCACGTTGGGCGTTGCCGGATGGGAACCTGCTCCGCCGCATTGACTGGTCGGCGTCGGTTGACAGTCCACGCGGGTCGATCCTGTTCATGCCGGGCAGGGGGGATGCGTATGAAAAGTGGCTGGAGACGCTGGACGGCTGGCATCGAGAAGGCTGGCAGATCACGTCGGCAGACTGGCGCGGGCAGGCTGGCTCAGGCCGCTTGGGGAAAGACGCGACCACCGGACATGTGCGGGACTTCTCGGTATGGGTGGGCGACTTTGCGGCCCTGTTTGCCGATTGGGCCGCCGCCACTCCCGGACCGCATATTGTGATCGCGCATTCGATGGGCGGCCACCTCGCTTTGCGAGCTGTGGCAGAAGCGGTGGTGAGGCCGGATGCATTGGTGCTGTCGGCTCCCATGCTGGGCATTCATCCGACATGGGTGCCCAGCCGTGCCCTTCATCGCCTTGCACGGACCATCGTGCGGCTGGGTGATCCCCGTCGGCCAGCGTGGAAGGGTGGTGAAAAGCCCGGTGCCGATCGGGCCGCGCGCAGCCTGCTGCTGACGCATGACGCATCACGCTATGACGACGAAGACTGGTGGCGCCGCCAACGACCGGTGATCGGCATGGGAGCGGCAAGCTGGGGTTGGATAGAACGCGCGCTTGCATCGATGCGCCTCCTTGAAGGCAAAGGCGTGCTGGAGTGTGTGAAAGTCCCCGTCGCCCTACTGGGTACCAGCATCGATGGCCTGGTGTCGTGGCGTGCGATACGCAAGGCGGCCGAGCGCATCCCTGACGCGCACCTCATCGCGTTCGGCAGCGAATGTCGGCATGAAATCCTGCGCGAAGTCGATCCGGTGCGCGATCGTGCCCTCGCGGAGATCAGGGACTTCCTGAACCGGGCGGCCCCCGCTAGGGGCTGATCGCAATGGAGCCCGTGTTCGATATCGTCATTGTCGGTGCTGGAATGGCAGGGGCTTCGCTTGCCGCTGCGATCGGTGATCGAGCGCACGTTCTCATGCTGGAGGCCGAGGACCGTCCCGGCTACCATGCCACCGGCCGTTCTGCAGCATTCTGGACGGAAAGCTACGGCGGGCCGGGGGTGCAGCCCCTGACCACGGCATCCGGTCCGGTTCTGCGTGATCTGGGCGTGCTCACGCAGCGCGGCGGGCTGACGCTTGGACGAGCGGGCCAGCAATCCCAGGTTGAGAATTTTGCCCGGCAATTCCGAGCGCGCGGTGTGGATGTGCAGTTGCTCGATCGCGCAGCTATTGCGGATCGGGTGCCGGGCTTGCGCCGCGAATGGACTTGCGGGGCGCTCGAGCCAAGCACGTGCGATATCGACGTTGCGGCACTCCATCAGCACTACCTGGCGCAGGCTCAGACCTTGGGCGTCGAGTTATGGTGCAGGGCGGGATTGCAGACCGCGCGGCGAACGCCAGCGGGGTGGGATTTGACCATGACGGACGGGCGAAGTGTTCGCGCGACGATTCTGGTCAATGCCGCCGGTGCGTGGGCTGACACGGTGGCGCGTGTGGCGGGTGTCGATCCGCTGGGCATCACGCCCTATCGCCGAACGATTGCGCAGTTGATCGTGGATCATCCCGTTCCCGGCGACCTGCCACTGGTGCTGGATATTGGTGGCGGCTTTTATTTCAAGCCGGAGAGCGGCCGCATCTGGCTGAGTCCGCATGATGAGACGCCCAGCGCACCATGCGATGCCGCGCCCGAGGAAATCGATGTCGCCTTGGCGATAGATCGGCTGCAGCAAGTGGTCGACTGGCGCGTTACCCGGGTGGAGCACCGGTGGGCGGGCTTGCGCTCCTTCGCCCCTGATCGCCTCCCGGTCTATGGCTTTGCGCCGCGCAACGATGCCTATTTCTGGTTCGCCGGACAGGGCGGGTTCGGTATCCAGACTGCACCTGCGGCAGCGGACCTTGGCGCTGCCCTGTTGCTTGGCGAGAAGCTTGGAGCCATCGATCCGGCCCCATACTCACCCGCCAGATTCAGCTGATTTCAGACTAGCTCAGCCTGCGGCTTTGGCGGCGTCGCTGGCAAGTTTGTCGACTCGTTCGTTTTCGACGTGGCCGCTGTGCCCCCGCACCCATTCCCACTGAACCTTGTGACGGCCAGCCGCTTCGATCAGATCGTGCCACAAGTCGGCGTTGCGGACCGGCTGCTTGCTGGAATTGATCCAGCCCTTTTTCTTCCAGCCGTGAACCCATTTCGTAATGCCGTCGATCACGTACTTGCTGTCGGTATGCAAAGTGACGTCGCATGGCTCGATAAGCGCGTTCAGCGCCTTGATCGCGGCTGTCATCTCCATACGGTTGTTCGTGGTGTCAGGCTCCCCCCCTGACATCTCCTTTTCATGCGGCCCCATGCGCAGGAGCACGCCCCAGCCGCCCGGGCCGGGATTTCCCTTGCACGCACCATCGGTGAAGACATCCACCTGCTTCATTGGAATACTCCCGCGTTTGCCGGATCCGCATAGAATTGCAGGCGTCGGGCAAAGGCCATCGGGTCCTTCGGCGTCACCAGCGCGCCTTCAGGCCGATTGAGCCAATCGTATGCGCGAGTCGCCAGGAAACGCATGGCCGCGCCTCGTCCGAGCAGCGGCAGCGCGGCATGTTCGGCATCGCTGAGCGGTCTCACGCCGCTGTACCCGGCCATCAGTGCGACCGATAGTTCGGGCAGGAAGCGCGTGCCATCCGGGCTAAAGCACCACGCGGCGTGAGTGACCGCCACATCGTAGGCCAGCATGTCCGTGCAGGCGAAATAGAAGTCGATCAACCCGGTGACGTGATTATCGAGCATCAGCACATTGTCGGGGAACAAGTCCGCATGGATCACGCCGCACGGCAGATCCGATGGCCAATCCTGCGCTAGCAAGGCCAGTTCGCGCTCGATGACACCGCCGAGGCCTGGGTCGATCGAATCGAGTTCCGCCCGCCCGCAGTCCGTCAGCAACTGTTGCCAGTCCTTGAGCGCGAGCGTGTTTGTGCGTTGGGGCGAGAAGTCGGCCGCCGCCAGATGGATCTGCGCCAGGGCTGCACCCACTGCGCGGGCTTGATCCGGTGTCGGCTCCGATACTGAAACGCCGGGCAGGAATTCGATCAACGCCAGCGCTTTCAGCCCGTCAGCCGTCGGGTGAAGCCGATGGCTTGCTCCTTCGCTGTCGTGCATCGTGCGAGGAACCGGGCAATTTCGGGCGGCGAGATGATCGAGCAGATCGAGAAAGAACGGCAGGTCCGCTACCTCGGTGCGGCTTTCGTACATCGTCAGGATGAAACGACGCGCCCCGCCGTCCTTAGCGGTTTCGATCAGCCAGTTGCTGTTGGAAACGCCCTCGGCAATCCCTTTGGCAGAGACCAGAGAACCCACATCGAACGCGGCGATGATGTCGGCGATTTCTTCCGCGCCGAGCCTTGTATAGACTGCCATGCCTGCTTCCGGATCAGCGCATCAACTGACGGGGCAGCTTGAAGGTCATATGCTCCTTGGTCGTTACGAACTCCTCCGCATCGACCTGGCGCAGTTCCTTGATGCGGGCGATCACTTCGCTGACCAGTTCTTCCGGCGCAGACGCCCCTGCGGTGAGACCTACCGTGTCGATCCCGTCGAGCCACGCCGGATCGATTTCGTCCGCCCGCTGGATCAGTTGCGACGCCGCGCCTTCACGCTGGGCGACTTCGACCAGCCGCAGCGAATTGGAGCTGTTGGGCGCGCCGATCACCAATATGAGCTGGCATTGTGGAGCGATTTGCTTGACCGCCGCCTGCCGGTTCGAGGTTGCATAGCAGATATCGTCCGCCTTGGGCGCGACCACGTCAGGGAAGCGGCGCTCGATCGCCTTGATGATGGCGGCGGTATCATCGACGGAAAGCGTCGTCTGCGAAAGATAGGAAAGTTCCGCCCCCGCCGGGAATTCCAGGCGCTCGACGTCCTCTTCGGTTTCGACAAGGGTCATGTTGCCGTCGGGAACCTGCCCGAACGTGCCAATGACTTCGGGATGCCCGGCGTGGCCGATGAACAGGATATGGCGACCAGCTTCGATCTGACGCTCGGCCTGGCGGTGTACTTTGCTGACGAGCGGGCAGGTTGCGTCCAGCCACTCCAGCCCGCGCTCGGTCGCGGCGGCGGGTACGGCTTTCGGCACACCGTGCGCGCTGAAGATCACCGGTACGCCGTCCGGCACTTCGTCCAGTTCCTCGACGAAAACGGCGCCCTTGGCCTTGAGGCTGTCCACCACGAATTTGTTGTGCACGATCTCGTGCCGCACGTAAACCGGGGCGCCATAGATCTCGATCGCCCGCTCCACGATCTCGATCGCGCGATCGACGCCCGCGCAGAAACCGCGGGGTGCCGCGACCAGCAACCGGATCGGCAGCAGGGCTTCGGAAGGGGCGCCCGTTTCGGCAGGCGTCGGCGTGGTGGATTGAAAGGGCGCGTTCATGATCCGCCCTCTAGCGCTTTGCCGCTTGCATCGCTAGGGCAAGCGCACGCCATCTCGAGGAAGTGACGATGAATACATCCCGTCTGACTGCCGCTGTCCTGTGTTCCGCAGCTGCAATGACCGCGTTGAGCGGGTGCAAGACGAAGGGAGAGATCGTTGTCGACCAGGGCGTGGGCATCACCTCGATCCGCAGCAAGTGCCCTGCGGTCGGTATTCCTGACTACACCGGTGACGTCACTTTGTTCAAAGCGCCGAACGATCGCACTGCGGCAAACCTCGATGTCACCGCCTCGATGACCGACGTGCGCTCGCAGTGCAACGAGGTGACCGGTGAGAAGGTGACGGCCAACATCACTTTCCAGGTACAGGCGCGCCGAAACGACGTAGCCGGCGCACGCCAGGTCACACTGCCGTATTTCGTCACCGTCCTGCAGGGCGGATCGGCAGTCATCAGCAAACGCGTGGGCAATGTGACCGTCAACTTCGCCGATGGCGCGCAGCGCGGGCAGGTGAGTGGCAACGTCAATGCCTTCATCGATCGCGCTGCGGCGACGCTGCCGGACGACATTCGTGAACGCATCACGCGCAAGCGCAAGGCGGGTGATACGGATGCTGCGCTCGATCCGCTGGCCGACCCCGAAGTCAAGGCAGCGGTAGCCCGGTCATCGTTTGAAGTGCTGGTGGGCTTCCAGCTCAACGACGCGCAACTGGCATACAACGCCACCCGTTGAGGGCGCGGTCTAACCGCTGCTCGCGGTTCGCGTCGCTTCGATAGCCTGCCGCGCGGCGCTGGCCATCGTCTTGCGGTTCGCGCGCGCCTGTGGAGGCAGAGCAGGCAGGAAGTGGATGGTCAGGTTCACCGGGCGCAGGCGAGAGAGGATGCGCATGGCATTGTCAGTGCCCGGCTCTTCCCCAACCCAGGCGATGTCCTGCGTTTCGGGGCCGTAGTCGAGCCAAACTGGGTGGACAGACACCGCCCTGTCATCTTCGCCTTCGAAGGCTGACAACAGCGATGACTTGAATGGAAGCGTGGAGCGTCCGTCCGAAGTCGTGCCTTCGGGAAAGATCGTGAGCGCTCCGGCATCCTTCATCGCCATGCGTACCTGCTCGACTTGTGCGGCGATGCTCCCTCGCTCGTGTCGCGCGATGAATACGGTGTCGTTGAGGCTGCACAGCCAACGGAGCGGCTTGATTTGCGCCAGTCCATCGTGCGCAACGAAGGCGGTGCCCGTCGCGCCGGCCAGCGCCGGAATGTCGATCCAGCTGACGTGGTTGGCCAGCAGAAAGGCCCGCGGTGGTGGGGGAGCGCCGGTGGTCCGCACCCGCACGCCGGAAATAACGGCCACGCCCCAAAGAAAAAAGCGGGGCACCGGATTTCGGGAGACGAACGGGGCTACGATATAGAAAAGCGGCGCGCAAAGCAGGAGCGCCGCCAAAAGAGCCGCTAATCTCAACCAGACCAGCGGCCATCTCCACCAGTCGATGGCGCGGGAACGGACGGCTATAGTTCCCGCCATTGCGGTTTTACTTCCGCTGGAAAGTTGTTTCACCTTCCGGCCGCTCAAGGCGAACACCGAACAGTTCCATGCGATGATCGACCAGTCGGAAGCCGAGGCGCTCTGCAATCTGGCGCTGCAGAGCTTCGAGTTCCGGGTCGACAAATTCGATCACCTGGCCTGATTCAACGTCGATCATGTGGTCATGATGCGCTTCCGGTGCGGCTTCATACCGCGCGCGACCATCACCGAAATCATGGCGATCAAGAATCCCGGCCTCTTCGAAAAGCCGCACGGTGCGGTACACCGTGGCGATGGAAATGCCCGGATCGATGTCGGTCGCACGTTCGTGCAGCTTTTCCACGTCAGGGTGGTCCGTGCTTTCCGACAGGACCTTCGCGATCACCCGGCGCTGTTCCGTGATACGCAGACCGCGTTCTGCGCAAAGGGCTTCGATGTCGATCGGCTGATGCACGTGTTACCTATTAAAAAAGAGAGAGGCGCACCGACCTAAATAGGACGCTGCGCCTGCTATCACAACAGCTATGGGCCGTCTGTCACCCGGCAAGTGAAAGCCTGGAAAAATTCCACGCTTTCACCGGGTCATGGATCACGCGGCGACTGGAGCCTTGGGCTTGCGGCCGCGACGGACATTCGACTTGCGACCAAGGCCGATCTTCTTCGCCAGTTCACGGCGCTTTTCAGCGTAGTTCGGCGCGACCATCGGATAGTCCGCCGGCAGGTTCCAGCGCGCACGGTAATCTTCTGGCGACATATTGTAGTGCGTCATAAGATGGCGCTTCAGCATTTTCAGCTTCTTGCCGTCTTCAAGACAAACGATGTAATCAGGCTTGACCGAGGCACGAACGGATACTGCCGGTTCCGGCTTTTCTTCTTCGATCGGAGCAACGCCGCCAAGACCGGCGAGGGCGCCATACACATTAGTGATAAGCGACGGGAGATCTTCTACAGACACGCTGTTGTTGCTGACGTGAGCGGCAACGATGTCAGAAGCCAGTGTGATCAACGTTTCGTTGATGTCATTCTGGATATTATCCATTTTATATTATCCTTTGGGCGACCAAATTTTTTAGGGCAGCATGCCTATTCTGGCGTGTCTGTTCGCGCATTGAACTTTTTGAGCGGCAGATGCAAGGTCGATTGAGTACTAATTACTGCAGAAGAACGGTCTTTGAGTAAACGCCCAGTCTTCTTGACAGGAATGCTACCGAATGTCGCATGCAAATGTAACCGCATCGAGCCTATCGCCGCCCGGCGTACGGTAGTATTCGCGCCTTTCGCCGATCGGATAGAAGCCAAAGCTGCTATAAAGAGTACCCGCAGGGTTGTCTTTTCTCATTTCGAGAAGCAATCGATGCGCGCCACGAGACAACGCGCCTGCCTTTAATGCATCGAGTAAGGCAAGGCCAAGTCCCAAGCGGCGATGTTTTGGGTGAACGGCGAGAAGCAGCAGTTCCTCTTCTTCGTATCCGGTTCTCGACATGAAGAAACCCGCCGCGTCAATGATGTCGGCAGGATTTTTGCCGTTGTGATCGAGGAGACCGTAATGGCAATTGCCCAGCTTGAGGGCATCTTCAACCTGACGGCGATTCCATGCTTCGCCGTAGACAGGATCAAACGCGGCTTGCATTACCGCCATGATCTTGTCGATATCGTCGTTCATGAGATCGCGAGCGGTACTTTGGCGTCCGGCGCGCGGCCGTACAGTGGGTGAACTTCAGGCAGCAAATCCAACGCGTTCAGCGCCAGAAAGGATCGCGCGTCCGGGAGGATCGACAGCGCCCGCCCAAATCCTCTCGCTTCCACCAGCGCCGCGGCCTGATTGCCAGCGACGAGCGCCTCTGTGGTTATGGATACGGCGTCTGTCGGCTTGCAGGAAGCCAGGTCTCGCCCGGATCTGCCATTGCTGTCGATGCCCTGGACGAACCATTCGCCATGGCCTCCGGTCATCGCGACGCCGACCGACTGCTGGCCTTCCGCCTCACGGGCCATGGCGGCGATCAATGCAAGCGTAGGGTAACCAATGAGCTGGGCGCCCCATGCCAGGGCCAGCGCCCTTGCAGTCGCCAGTCCTACGCGCACGCCGGTGAAGCTGCCCGGCCCCAGCGCAACGGCGATACGGCTTGCGCGGCCTTTACCGGGAAGGGCGGCAATCATGGGGACCAGCGCCTCGGCATGACCACGACCCAGAACGCGGAAGTCGCCAGCAACATATGAGCCGCGATCGAAAAGCGCGACCGAACAGGCTTCCGTTGCGCTGTCGATCACCAGCGTTGTCGCAGTATCTGGCGCGGAGTTTTCCGTAACAGGCACAATCACGCGTCCATGTCTGCGCGCGATGACGGCGACCGTGTCAGGCCGCGCGCACTTCGCTTACTTCGGGAACGTAATGCTTCAACAGGCTCTCGATGCCCTGCTTGAGTGTCGCCGACGATGAAGGGCATCCGGAGCAGGCGCCTTGCATGGAAAGATAGACGACGCCTTCCCGGAAACCGCGATAGACGATGTCGCCGCCATCGTTGGCGACGGCTGGCCGAACGCGGCTTTCGATGAGGTCCTTGATCTGCTCGACGATGTCCGCATCGGCCGGATCATCGCCGAAATCATCATCGTCGGCGGGAACCGCGAACCCGCTGGCATCGCCGCCAGCGAACAGCGGGGCTCCCGATACGAAGTGGTCCAGCAGAATGGCAACGACCTGCGGACGCAGCGAGGCCCATTCCACTCCCGGGGCCGCGGTGACCGAAATGAAGTCCGTTCCAAAAAACACGCCCGTCACATCGCCGAGATCGAACAGCGCTTCGGCAAGGGGAGAGGCCACAGCGCTTTCCGGCGAAGTGAATTCGCGGGTGCCAGAGGGCATGACCTGCCGACCAGGCAAGAACTTGATGGTCGACGGATTGGGCGTGGTTTCGGTTTCAATGAACATGATCCAAGCGATGTAGGACAACATGCCAACGGGTCAAGTGCAAGCGCGCCCGGCGGCATCTTAAATAGAGCCCTTCTATTCACTGGTCCTTAAGGCGAAGCGCCCCTATATCGTTCGCGATGACCACTTTTCCGCGCGCCGCACGCACGCTCGCCTGTCTGCTTCTCCTGCAGGCTCCGATCCCCCCATTACTCGCGCAGGATATGCCGGTTAAAGCGGTGCCTGCTCCCGGCGCGGGCGGGCAGATCGGCCAATCGGACCCGTGGCTCTATCGCGGCAGCGACATTCCTCGCGATCCGGAATGGTTCTTCGGCGAACTGCCGAACGGCCTGAAATACGCCGTGCGCAAGAACGGCGTGCCGCCGGGACAGGTGTCCATCCGCATCCGCGTCGATGCCGGCTCGCTTTATGAAACGGATGCCGAACGGGGTTACGCGCACTTGCTGGAGCATATGCTGTTCCGGCAGTCCAAGTATCTGCCGGAAGGGACGGCCATCGCGGCCTTCCAGCGTCTGGGGGCCACCTTCGGCAGCGATACCAACGCCGTGACATCGACCACGCAGACCGTCTTCAAACTGGACTTGCCGAACGCCACGCCGACCAATCTGGACGAGACGTTCAAGCTAATGAGCGGGATGGTCACCGCGCCAACGCTGTCGGCATCGAACCTCAAGTCTGACCTGCCCATCGTCATGGCTGAAATGCGCGAACGGGGCGGCGCAGCCAAGCGCGTGCAGGACGCAATGCAGAAGGTCCTTTACGCCGGGCAGCCGCTTGCCAATCGTGAGCCGATCGGGACCGTGGAGACGCTGACATCGGCAACGCCAACCAGCGTGCGCGCCTTTTACTCCCGCTGGTATCGACCGGACAACGTTGCCGTGATCGTGGCCGGCGACGTCGATCCGGCCATGCTGGAATCCTACGTCAAGAAATGGTTCGCTGACTGGCCTGCGCAGGGCAAGCGGACGCCCGCCCCCAGCTTCGGCGATCCGGTCGCCCCCGCTGGCGCTGATCCGAAAAACCCCGTGGGCGAAACGCGCGTGTTGGTGGAGCCGGACCTCCCGCCTTCGCTAATGTACGCCGTGCTGCGGCCCTGGAGACAGGTGACCGACAACATCGCCTATAACCAGGGCTTGATGACCGACGCCCTGGCGCAAGCGATCATCAACCGACGTCTGGAATCCAAGGCTCGGGCAGGGGGCAGCTACCTTTCCGCATCGGTCAACCAGAACGACGTGTCGCGCTCTGCCGACGCGACGTTCGTGTCGGTCACCCCGCTGGGTGACGACTGGCATGCTGCGCTGCGCGATGTGCGTTCGGTGATCGCGGATGCGCTGACCCGAGCGCCGACCCAGGCGGAGATCGACCGAGAGGCTGCCGAAATGGATGTGGCATTCCAGGTCCCGGTCGAGCAGCAGCGTATTCTGCCCGGCTCCAAACTCGCTGACGATATGGTCAATGCCCTCGACATTCGTGAAACCGTCGCGGCACCGCAGGATGTGCTGAACATCTTCCGCCAGTCCAAGGCTTTGTTCACGCCCGACGCGGTTTTGAAGCACACCCGACAGCTGTTCACCGGCTCGGTGACGCGCGCGCTGTTCACCGTACAAAAGCCCAATGTCGCGACGGACGAGCAATTGCGGCAGGCGCTGTCGGAAACGGTAAAGGCGGACACGAGCGTTCGCGAGGCGCTGGCGCCGGTTTCGTTCGACAAGCTGCCCGCGATCGGGGCGCCACAAAAAGCCGTCTCCGACACACCGACCGGCCTGCTGGAGATCGAGCAGCTGACCTTTGCCAACGGCGTGAAGGCTTTGCTGTGGCCGGTGGCCGAAGAACCTGGCCGGGTCATGGTGAAGACCCGCTTCGGCGGCGGCTACCGCTCGGTCGATCCCAAGGACGCGGCTTACATCTCGCTTGGGAAATTCGCCCTGGTCAGTTCCGGTCTGGCTACCCTTGATCAGGAAAAGCTTGATCGCATTTCGACCGGCCGGAAGATGGGCTTCGATTTCGACGTGAAGGATGCGGCCTTCGAACTGTCTGCCGAAACCCGGCCGCAGGATTTGGCCGATCAGCTTTACCTGTTCGCGGCCAAGCTTGATCTGCCGCGATGGGACGTGAATCCCTTCACCCGTGCCAAGGCGGCGGCGAAGATTCAATACGCCACGTTCTCGACCTCGCCACAGGGCGTGCTCAGCCGAGACCTGCAATATTACCAGCGCGGCAAGGACGCCCGGTTCGCGACGCCGACCCCGGCCGAAGTGGAAGCGACGACGCCTCAGGGTTTCAAGCGGGTGTGGAGCAAGGCGCTCAAGGAAGGCCCAGTCGAAGTTCAGATCTTCGGCGATTTTGATAAGACCACTACCATCGCCGCGCTGGAAAAGACGTTCGGTGCGCTGAAGTCACGCCAACCGGCCCAGGGAGTGGCAGCCGGCGCGAAGATCACCGTGCCCCAGCCTTCGGACAAGCCGATCACGCTGGCCCACCACGGTGATCCCGATCAGGCGGCTGCGGTTATCTCCTGGCCCACCGGCGGCGGAGTGATGGGCATCCGCGAGTCGCGTCAGCTTGAAATCCTCACGCAGTTGTTCACCAACCGTCTGATGGCTGCGGTGCGCGAGAAGTTGGGTGTCTCCTATGCGCCCTACGTCTATTCGTCGTGGCCGGTCGATCTGGCGGCGGGCGGATCCATCACCGCCGTGGCGCAGCTTGATCCGAAGTCGGTGCCGGTGTTCTTCCAGACCGCCGACGAAATCGCGCAGGACCTGATCAACAACCCGCCGTCGGCGGATGAACTGGCGCTGGTGACGGAACCCTTGCGCCAGCAAGTGACGCGCGCCGCATCGAGCACGGCGTTCTTCATGAGCCAGCTTGAAGGCGCCACCAGTGATCCCTCGCGGATCGGCAGCGTGCGCAGCGTCCTGAGCGACTATACGGTAACCACCCCGCAGGCGATGCAGGCGCTGGCGGCGCAGTACCTGGGCAAGAACCGTTCCTGGCGCCTTGAGGTCATGCCGGAAGGCAAGGAGTCCAAGACCGTCGCCGTAAAGTAAGCAGCTGCTCCATCGCTGCGCAACCGATCACGCTGATCGGGCAAACCGGCTTTGCAAAAATTGCCGTTGCGGGCTATGGGGCGCCCCTTGCTTGCGCCGCATGAGAAAGGCGGCGTCGAAGCGTCCCGGCATGGTGCCGAGGACATGAGGAGTGAAGAACGTGGCGAGCAAATGGACACCGGAAAGCTGGAAAGCGCAGGAAGCGCGCCATCTGCCGGTTTATGGCGACGAGGCGAAGCTGGGCGAGGTCGAAACCACGCTTGCGAAGTACCCGCCGCTGGTCTTTGCCGGTGAAGCCCGCGCTCTGAAGGCGGACCTGGCGGAAGTGGCCGCCGGTCGCGGTTTCCTGCTTCAGGGCGGTGACTGCGCCGAAAGCTTCGCCGAATTCAGCGCCGACAATATCCGCGATACCTTCCGCGTCATCCTGCAGATGGCGGTCGTGCTCACGTTCGCCAGCAAGCAGCCGGTGGTGAAGCTGGGACGCATGGCTGGTCAGTTCGCCAAGCCCCGCTCCGCGCCGACCGAAACCGTGGGCGGCGTGGAAGTGCCGAGCTACTTCGGAGACATCATCAATGGGATCGATTTCGGCGTCGAAAGCCGTCGCAACGATCCCGAGCGGATGCTGAAGGCTTACGGCCAGTCGTCGGCGACGCTCAACCTGTTGCGTGCATTCGCGCATGGCGGCTATGCCAATTTGCGTCAAGTGCACCAGTGGACGATGGAACACATCGGCCGCAGCCCCTGGGGTGAAAAGTTCGCCCAGATGGCCGATCGCATCAGCGAAGCGCTCGACTTCATGGCGGCGTGCGGCGTGGATCCGACGACCGTGCCGCAGCTTCAGGGCACGGACTTCTACACCAGCCATGAGGCCCTGCTGCTGCCTTACGAACAGGCGCTTACCCGTCAGGATTCGCTGACCGGGGATTGGTACGATTGTTCGGCGCATATGCTGTGGATCGGCGATCGCACCCGCTTCGAAGGGTCGGCGCATGTCGAGTTCCTGCGCGGTGTCGGCAATCCGATCGGCATGAAGTGCGGCCCCAGCCTGGAGCCGGACGCGTTGCTGCGCATGCTCGACACGCTCAACCCCGGACGAGAGCCGGGTCGCATGACGCTGATCAGCCGCTATGGCCACGACAAGGTGGAAGCCGGTCTGCCCAAGCTCGTTCGCGCCGTGAAGCGTGAAGGTCATCCGGTGGTGTGGTCGTGCGATCCGATGCACGGCAACGTCATCAAGGCGGAAAGTGGCTTCAAGACCCGTCCGTTCGATCGCATCCTGTCCGAAGTGCGCGGCTTCTTCGCGGTCCACCGCGCGGAAGGTACGCATGCGGGCGGCATCCATATCGAGATGACCGGCCAGGACGTGACCGAATGCACCGGCGGCGCTATCGCGATTACCGACGAGGCACTCGCGGACCGGTATCACACGCACTGCGACCCGCGCCTCAACGGTGCGCAGTCGATCGAACTTGCTTTCGAGATGGCGGACTTGTTGAATTTGGAAGCGACTGAACGGCAGAAGCAAGCGGCTTAGTCGCTTTCTTTTTTCTTCAATACATTAGACGCAGGGAGTTGTTCTCCCTGCGTTTTTGTATGCGAAAGCAAGTTAAGCCTCCGTCAGATCATTGAATTGGGCGCGGATTATCCTCCGCTGCACGGCAGCGACATTGCAAATCAAAGCTGCGAGGTCGTTAAAATGGGCTTCGTCGCGCATTAACCTCTATTCATCTCAAGCAACGAGCTGCGCAGATTACTAAGTTGCTGTAATCATAATGCGAGCAGCAATTTTTTTGCATTTAATGCAGTCGCATCAGCAATTTTAATGATGCCTTAACCATTTTATTTGGCGCATACGACGTGCGGCGCGGTCAGTCATGCGGATCGTTCGCAGATTGAATAGCGACTTTGCAGATTTCGCACGTGCTTGCGCGCCTGAGCGAAATCAGCGTCAGGGAGTATGTCGTGATGAAGTATCTGCTTGTCGGGGCTGCTTTTGCGGCCGGTTTTGTGTTGCCAACTGTTTCGTCGGCGGAACCCGCTGCGGCGGATCGCCACAATCACGTACAAGGCGCACCAATCATGGTCACCGCGCCAACTATTGAGCGATGGTCGACCAAAGTATTCAACGATCTTCAGCGAAAGATCAATAACCCAGTGCCACTTGGCAGAGCGCAACCCAGTGAAGGTATTGTCTCTGTCAAATTCAACTGTAGCGAGAACGGACAACCCGCCGGAGTTCAACTGCTTGACTCGTCCGGACATGGTGAATTGGATCGCGCCACGTTGCGCGCGGTAGCCCGCATTCCCACTCTTCATCCGCTGCCGGAAGCAGTTGGCGCAGAACAGACGTTCATCGTAAGGGTGCTGTTTGCCAATTCTGAAGAAAGCGCGCGCGCAAGGCTCACCAAAATGCGCGCCGACGCTGCTCGTCATAACGAACGTTTCATGAAGGGGCAGAGGGACTTGGCCTCGGCTTATGAAATAGTACCGATGGGCGGTTGATCGCTTTGGCTGAGGTGCCTCGCTATAGGGAGCGGGGCACCGCAGCCACCATCATTACTGCGGGATACTTGACCGGGGACCGGTGTCGCGGCACCCATGGCATATGATCAAACCCCGGACATTCTGCGCAACGCTTGCCTTGGCATCAGTTTGCGCCGCCGCCATCTTCTCGCCTGTTCTAGCGCAGAAGGTGGCCGGTCCAACCGACACCATGCTGAACGAGCAGGTGAAGGAGTACGACTGGGTCAGGCCGCAGGCTGATTATGTCCGCCGCACCGTGATGATCCCGATGCGTGACGGCAAGAAGCTGTTCACCGTCATCGTGTTTCGGAAAGGCGTCCGCGACGCGCCGATCCTGTTGAGCCGCACCCCTTATAACGCCGACAAATCGACCAGCCGCAACCGTAGCCAGAAGATCGAAGAAATCCTGCCGGTCGCCGACGCGGAATTCGTCAACGACGGTTACATCCGCGTCTATCAGGATGTGCGCGGGCTTGACGGATCGGAAGGCGATTACGTCATGAACCGGCCTTTGCGCGGGCCGCTGAACAAGACCAGGGTCGATCACGCAACCGATGCCTACGACACGATCGACTGGCTGGTGAAGAATGTAAAAGAAAGCAACGGCAAGGTCGGGATCACGGGTTCATCCTACCTCGGTTTCACGTCGTTGATGGCGTTGATCGATCCGCATCCGGCGTTGAAGGCCGCGGTCCCGCAAAGCCCGATGGTCGATGGATGGATGGGGGATGACTGGTTCCATAACGGCGCCTTCCGCACGTTCGGGTTCGATTATGACCTAGGCCAGACGGTGAAGAAGGGCGGCGGCGACGTGCCGCGCGGAGGGGGCGACGATTACACCGCCTACCTCGAGGCCGGATCGGCGATGGACTACGCCCGGACGTATGGCCTGCTGGATCTGCCGGTGGTTCGCAAAGTGCTGGAACATCCCAGCTATGACGCCTGGTGGCAGGGGCAGGCGGTGGACAAACTGCTGGCCCAACGCAAGCTGACCGTGCCGACCATGCTGGTCGTCGGGCAGTGGGATCAGGAAGACAGCTATGGCGCTCCGGCGGTGTATCAAGCCCTGAAGGTAGCCGGTACGCCCAGCGACATGGTCAGTCTGGTGATCGGGCCATGGCGACATTCGCAGGTAAATTACGAAGCTCGCAATCTCGGCTCGCTGAAATGGGAGGGCGACACCGGGCTGCAGTTCCGCACCCGGTGGATGAAGCCGTTTCTCGATTGCCATCTGAAAACGCAGGCCCCGGCGTGCGAGACGCCGCCGGTGCTTACGTATGCGACCGGCCAGAACCAGTGGGAAGTGTCACAAGCGTGGCCGGCTGGCACGTATACGCCGCTGTACCTTTCGGCGAATTACGGACTGTCCTGGGCCAAGCCGCAATCCGGCACAGACAGCTACGTGTCCGATCCGGCCAAGCCCGTCCCGATGCTGCCGCGACCCATCGACATGAAAGGCGACGAGTGGCGCACCTGGCTGGTTCATGACCAGCGCTTCGTCGATGGGCGGCCGGATGTGTTGAGTTACTCAACGGGTACGCTCGCCAAGCCGGTCCACATCAAGGGCGCGCCCAAGGTGGATCTGCGCGCCGCGACCAGCGGGCAGGACAGCGACTTTGTGGTCAAGCTGATCGACGTCTATCCGCAGGAAAACAGCGCCGACCCGACGATGGCTGGCTATCAGCTGGGCATCGGGATCGAGATTTTCCGAGGGCGCTATGTGAATGGTTTTTCCACCCCCCAGGCGTTGGAACCGGGCAAGGTGTATGATTTCAAGTGGGCGCTGCCCAACGTGGATCATGTGTTCCTGCCGGGGCACAAGATCATGGTACAGGTGCAGTCCAGCCTGTTCCCGCTTTACGATCGCAATCCGCAAAGCTGGGTGCCCTCGATCATGGATGCCAAGCCTGCCGACTACGTGAAAGCGACGGAGACGATCCACTATGGCGGCGATGCTGCAAGCGCCGTATGGCTGCCGGTCGCCGCTGATTGAGAGGATCAGTCTGCTAAAAATCGCTCGATAGTGTGGGCGACGGTTTCTGTATCGAGGTCCAGAAAGCCATTCCCTGCATCGCCAAGTTCTACGAACGTGGATTGGCGAAGCGACGCGGCATGGCGCTGCGTTTCGTCCCAAAGATCGTCGCGCGGGCAGAACACCAGGGTCGGTTGCCCGATTGCTTTCAGGTCGGCCAGGCAATCATGATCGAACACCGCGCGAAACCCCCACGGCAGGCGGGAGCCGGTACGCAGGCAATCGCCGAGCGCAACGTACCGCCAGTTCGCATCTAGCCGGGAATCGTTCAGCGTCTGCGTCAGATTCCATAACTCCATGATGCTGGAGCCGTCCTCACGCGGGACAGGAAAGGCATCGATGTTGGCCAGCATCACCAGCCGCTTTTGCTCATCCAGTGCTGGCAGGCTGACGAACACGATCCGCCTGATCCGGTCGGGGTGATGGCGTCCCATCCACGCGGCGATGGCGCTCCCGGTATGATAGCCCATGAGATCGACCGGGCCTGCTGGAAGCGTGCCGTCCGTTTGCAGACGGTCGATCAATTCAAGCATTGCCCGGCCATAATCGGCGATGGAGGGCGGCGATGAAGGGGCGTCGCTGTCTCCATAACCGGGCGTATCAGGGGCCACGCAATGGCGTCGATCGCCCAGAACACCGATCAGGCGTTCGAAGTCGCGACCGCTTTTCGGGCTTTGATGCAGGCAGATCAGCGCTGGACGATCGGCCTTAGCGTCCGTTCCAGCCAGACGCAGATGGATTTGGCCAAATGGGCCTTGGGCATAGGCTCTGCGCACACTCACCATCATCGGTCCTCCCTGAGTGTGACCGGTAGATGGGTTCAGCCCGGCGGCGCGGTGGGAACTGGGGCGTATTCACCTGCCAGACAAAATACGCCGTTCCCGGTGAACGCCCGTTTCGTTGATGTGTTCAGGCAAGGAGGCAATCGCGAGGATAGTACGATGGCGCAATCTCCACCGCGTACCGATCAGCATGAGGCGCTTGGGATATTCGTCGGTCGATGGTCGGCGCGCGGCATGTCGTACGGCGGAACCGACCAGCGCGGTGATGACCCGAAGGCACATGGGCAGACGTGGATCAGCACGCACGAGGCGTACTGGCACACCGGCAAGTTCTTTGTCGTGCAGGACGAGCGGGCGGATATCTCAGGCAGTCGCTTCGATACGCTGAGCATTCTTGGCGTGAACGAGGACGGCACCCTCTTTTCGCGGAGTGTGGAAAACCATGGCTTCTATCGCGATTACGCCGTTATGCGCGATGGTGATACCTGGCGTTTTGAAGGTCCAACGGAGCGGGCGACCGTTCGCTTCGAGCACGACGGTGCGCGCCAGGTATGGTGCTGGGAATGGAAGCCGGACGGCGTGTGGCTTCCGCTTTGCGATCGTGTCGCCGACCGTATCGACTGAAGCGGAACGCCCAACGCCACTTCAGATCGGCCGCATCTCCGGCGTTTCGTGGACCTCCAGAATTTCGAACACGTTACCAAAGAAATCGCGGCAATAGGTTCCGGCATAGCCGTGCTTCACCCCGTGCTCGTCGGTCGTGATACCCTCCATCGCAGGAGGCGCATGGACGGGCAGCCCGGCAGCAACAATGCGCTCGTGAACCTCGACGACATCCTCCACCTGGAGGGCAATATGGGTGTAGCCGTATTCGTTCACCCCCCGTCGTGGGTCCTGGGGGGCCTGTTTTGGCGCATTGTACTGAAATGCTTCGATCTGCACGTTGCCGAGGCGGCAGAAGAATTGATCGGCAGCGCTGCCTTCAAGGCCGACGATCTCGTCAATGAAAGGATTGTCCGCCCAGCTCAGCGGTTCGACTTCCTCCACCGCGCCAAGGATATCGATGTAGAACTCGCGCGCCTTGGCAAGGTCGGGCACCGAGACGCCGATGTGGTGGACACCGATGACGCCGTGAACGCGGCTCATGCCGACACCGCCGCAGAGCTTTCCGCCCCGACGTTGCGCTGCGCCGCGTGTTTACCCGCGAGATAGCCGAAGACCATGCCCGGGCCGAGGGTGCCGCCGCCGCCGCCATAGGTCATGCCCATCATCGAACCCATCGCATTGCCTGCGGCGTAGAGGCCGCCGATCGGCTTGCCGTCCACGTCGATGACCCGGCCCAACGTGTCCGTCTTGGGGCCGCCCTTCGTGCCAAGCGCGCCGGATTTGACTTCGGCGGCGTACCAGGGGCCGCCCTCCAGCTTACCGAGCGTGGCTTCCTTTTCGCCCTTGTGCGCGGGGTCGCCCCAGTAGAGGTCGTAGTAGCTGTCGCCCCGGCCAAAGTCCTCGTCCTTGCCGTTATCGACCATCCGGTTCCAGCGATCGACCGTTGCCTCCAGCGCGCTGGCAGGAATGCCGAGTTTGCCTGACAATTCATCCAGCGTGTCGCCGCGCTCGATCCAGTCGGCGGGGACTTTCTTGTGCTCGCTGGCGTCGGCGGTGCCGATGAGCTGCGCGTCGAGGAAGCCCCACTTGTCATAGAACGACTGGTTGAACACGCACCACGCCGGCAGGTTCGCCCAGGAGCAGGAATTGAGATCCTGCACATGGAACGCCGCGCCAAACGCGTTGTAGTTCGCCGCCTCGTTGGTGAAGCGTTTGCCCGTGCGGTTGACCATGATCGTTCCGGGGAGCGTGCGTTCGCCGGTGAAAAGCATGCAGCCCATTTCGTTGAGCGGCGCTTCGACCACTGGCATCCACCACGCCTCACGCATGGAGGAGAGCATGGCGCCAGCCTTCATCGCCATTCGCAAGCCGTCGCCGGTATTGGTGCGGATCGATACGGGGGAGGTGAGGGGGCCGCGCAGGAAGGCCGCCTTGAAGGCCTCGTTGTGCTCGAACCCGCCGGTCGCGATGACCAGGTTATGCGTGTCGATCGTGCTGCCATCGTCAAGGACGACCCCGGTGATCGCGCCATGTTCGATAACCAGATCCTTGCCGCCGGTGCCGAGCAGGAAATCCACTTCGCGATCGAGACAGCCGCGAAGGAGGCGACCGACCAGCGAATGGCCAAGGCCACGCTCGTCATTCTCGCTGCGGCGCTTGGCTTCTTCGGGTGGGAGAGGGTCTGGGACGGCTTGCGCCAGCGACGTCTCGCCTACGGTGAAGTGGACGTGGGGCCAATAGTAGGGGGACACTTCCACCTTGTCGCTCCATTCGCCCAGCTCGCTGTAAGGATAGACCGGGCATTCCAGCGTGCGCCCACCGCGACTGGCGGCGCCAGGTTGTTCGGGGTGATAGTCCGGGAAATGAGGCACGACCATGAACTGGACCGGCGTGCGCTCCTCAAGAAACGAAACCATCTCCACGCCGCCATCGACGTAGGCTTCGGCCATTTCCGGTTCGATCAACCCGTTCGACATCGACGCGAGATACGTCAGCGCCTTGTCGCGGCTGTCTTCCTTGCCGAATTCCTTCTGGTGGGGATTGCAGGGAATCCAGATCTGTCCGCCCGACCATGCGGACGTGCCGCCTACCTTCTCGCCCTTTTCCACGACGAGCACTTTGGCGCCATGCTCAGCCGCCGTCAGCGCGGCGGTCATGCCCGCAGCGCCGGAGCCGAGCACGACGAGATCGTATGCCTTGTTGGTCATCTTATCTCTCCCGAAGGCCCCGCGCTCTCCCGCGCGGGCCATAATGTAATCAGACCTGGCTGAACCCTCCGTCCATCACGAGTTCGTCGCAGGTCATGAAGCTGGATGCGGTGGAGGCCAGGAAGACGACGCCGCCCGCCATCTCTTCCGGTTTGCCGAGGCGGCCGATTGGGTGGGTTGCGTTGACCCCGGCCAGCGCCGCGTCGCGCGACGGGACGGCGCCCAGTTCAACGTAGCGGTCCATGATCGAGTTCAGCATCGGCGTGTCTATGCCGCCGGGGTGCACGGAATTGACGCGGATGTTGTATTTGAGCGCCGCGAACTCTGCGCCAAGGCATTTGCTCAGCATTTTGATCGCCGCCTTGCTGACGCAATAGGCGGCATTGAACGCCGCGCCGCGCAGGCCGCCGACGCTGGAGAAGTTGATCACCGAAGCGCCCGAAGGCCGGGCCTTGCCGCCTTCCTTCAGCAGATCCAGCATGACTTGCGTGCCGATGATCGCGGAATCGACGTTGATCGCGTTCACCTTGTGAAATTCGCTGAGTGGCGTGTCCTCGAATTTTGTGACAATCGAGAACCCGGCGTTGTTCACCAGCGCATCGAGGCGGCCGTACTTTTCACGAACGAGAGCTTCGACCGCGCGCCAGTCAGCCTCGCTGGTGACGTCGTGTTTCAGGTAGTGATCGGCGCCCTCGATCTCGGCCTGATCCCTTAGATCGGTGGCGATCACGGTGGCGCCGGCGGCCTTCATGGCCTTGACGATTTCACGCCCGATGCCACCGGCTGCTCCGGTGACGACGGCGATTACGTCGGGAAGAGCGATGGTCATTGTGCGGTCCAGCCCCCGTCAACCACCAGCTCTGAGCCGGTCATGTACGAACTGTCGCTGCTGGCAAGGAAGTACACCGCGCTTGCCAGTTCGGACGGATCGGCCAGGCGGCCGATCGGGGTCTTGCTGGCCATCACATCGACCAGCTCTTGCGTATGCTTGGCCGCGCCCTTGTCCACCCAGCGTTGGAAACCTTCCTGAAGCAGCGGGGTGACGACGAAACCGGGATGCAGCGAATTGGCGCGGATCGGCATGCGCTTTTCGGCGAATTCAAGCGCGATCGACTTGGTGAACAGGCGCACCGCACCCTTGCTGGCGTTGTAACCGGATACTTCGCTCATGCCGACGAGGCCCATGATGGAGCTGACGTTGATGATCGACGCGCCGCCCTGCACCTCGGCGCCACTGCTTTCCATCAGCGGCACGAACGTGCGGGTGCCCAGGAACACGCCATCGACGTTGATGCTCATGATCTTGCGCCATCCGTCCAGCGACGTGGTCGCAACCGGGCCGGTGAGGTCGATGCCTGCGTTGTTGACGAGGATATGAAGCTTGCCATGCCGCTCGGTGACGGCGGCGAGCACTTTCGCCCAGTCATCTTCGCTGGTGACGTTGGCCTGCACATAGCTGGCTGCCTGGCCGAGCTTTTGCAGCACGCCGGTGGCCTGCTCGCTGTCCGGGGCGGCAAGGTCGGTCAAGACAACTTCCGCGCCCTCGGCCAGAAACCGCTCGACACAGGCCAGACCGATGCCGCGCAGTCCGCCCGATACCAGTGCGACGCGGCCTTTCAGCCGCTGCGAACCCAGTTCCTCGCTCATACGCCGTTCATTCCTGCAGTGGACGCGCCATCCATGGTGAATTCGCTGCCCGAGCAGAACCGCGCTTCGTCGCTGGCAAGCCAGGATACCATTCCGGCCACTTCCTCCACCGATGCCATGCGGCCCATGGGGGAAAGCCCTTCGTAGGCACCACGCGTGGCCGCCGGATCGGGGGACTTGTCGATCAGACCCCGGATCATCGCGGTCTCCACCACGCCCGGTAGCACCGCATTGACGCGAATCTGATACTTGCGGTTGCCCGAATGGACTGCCGAGGATTTCACCAGCGCGATCACGGCCGACTTCGATACCGAATAGGCGCAGAAGTTGCCCATGGCGCGGTGCGCGTTCATCGAGGAATTGACGATGATCGAGCCGGTCGGGCCGTCTGGATTGCGGGACATGGCGCGCATGGCGTGCTGCACCGTCAGCATCACGCCGGTCAGGTTGACGCCGATGATGTTGTTCCAGCCATCGATGGAGATATCTTCGATGCTGCCATCGCCGCTTTCGGTGCCGGCGTTGGCGAATGCGATGTCGAGCCGCCCGTGTTGCTCGGCGATCTGGGCGATCAGCCCGTCCCAGGCGGCCGCATCTGTGACGTTATGCTTTACAAACTGGGCTCCCGTCGCCGCGCACAGCTTGTCTGCGGCGGCCTGATTGGACCCTGTGAAAATCACTTTCGCGCCGTCCGCGCACAAACGCTCTACCGTCCCGGCGCCGATGCCGGAGGTTCCCCCGGTGACGAGCGCCACTTTGCCTTCAAGCCGCTTCACGGCAGTCTCCCATTACGATTGATAGGAACATGACTGATCCGATCGCGGCGACAACCTATGATTTGAGCAAGGTGACTCCATGCGCTTGAAGGTCCAGACATGGTTCCAAACAGGGAAATCTGTGCTTGGGAGATTGTAATCAGATGGCCGACCGCGACCCCGAAATCGCCAGCAAACTGGGCGAAGACCGCAGCGAGGGCATCAGCTGGGCCGAGCTTATGGCTCTGGATTCGCGCACCCCGCCCTCAATCCTGACGGACGAGAGCTATACCTATCGTGGATCGGACCCGATCCCGGCGGAACGCTACACCAGCGAGGAATTCGCAAAGCTGGAACGCGAACGGATGTGGCCATACGTATGGCAGTTCGTCGCGCGGGAGGAAGACCTGCCGGAGCCGGGCGACTTCATCGTGTATGAAAACGCCGGGCGTTCCTATCTGGTCAGCCGTCAGGACGATGGGTCGATCCGGGCGATGCACAACGTGTGCCTCCATCGCGGGCGCAAGCTGCGGACGGAGGATGGCTTTGCCGAAAAGTTCGTCTGCCCCTTCCACGGTTTCGCCTGGAAAAAGGACGGCAGCTTCGATTCGATGCCCTGCCAATGGGATTTTCCGCATCTTTCCGAACAGAAGCTGGACCTGCCCGATGCCGAAGTCGGCCGCTGGGGCGGATACGTCTTCCTGCGGGAGGAAAAGGGTGGCCCCAGCCTGGAGGAATTTCTCGCCCCGTTGCCGGAACACTTCAAGCGCTGGCGGCACGAGGAATGCGCCAGCGTCATGCGCGTCGCTAAGGAAGTGCCCGCCAACTGGAAGGTCGTGATGGAAGCCTTCATGGAGGCTTGGCACACGATCGTCACCCATCCGCAACTGCTGCCTTTCACCGGCGATTCCAACGCTGCGTATTGGACCTGGGGCGATAACGTGAACGTCAATCTGGTGCCGTTCGGCATCATGAGCCCGCACATCCAGGAAGGGCAGGGCGAACAGTGGATCGTTGACGAGTTCATCAAGTACAACGGCCGCTCAGGCGACAACTACGAAGGGGAGGCTCACGCCAACCCGATGGCGATCAAGGTGCCCGAAGGCATGACCGCTCGCGCCGCGCTGGGCGAAGCGATGCGACAGGCCTATACGGAAAGCACGGGCTACGACCACTCCGACGCGACCGATGCGGAACTGCTGGACGGCATCGTCTACAACGTGTTCCCCAACTTCGCGCCCTGGGGCGGCTACATGCCGAACATCGTCTACAACTGGCTGCCCGGAAAGACGCCGGACACCTGCATAATGGAAGTGCGCATTCTGGCCCGCATCCCCAAGGGCCAGCCGATCCCACGCGGTGCGCCGCTGAAGATGCTGCGCCTTGACCAGAAGTGGACCGAGGCCCCCGAGCTGGGCATCCTTGGTGACGTTTTCGAACAGGACATGGACAACCTGCCTTACGTGCAGGACGGCCTTCACGCCTCGAAGAACGGCAAGGTGAACCTGGGCAACTATCAGGAAATCCGCATCCGTCAGTTCCAGGACACCATGATGAAATACATCGAGGGTGATCTCGGCGGCGCGAAGGCCTGACAGCATGACGGAAACCGAAGCGCGTCCGCCGCGCATCAACTGCGTCCTCGTTTGCGGCGGCGTGTGGCACGACATGGACTTCGCACGGCTTGAACTGCTCAAGCTGCTGTCAGAGGATCCGTCCGTGCGGACCCGGGTGTTCGAGAATTACGAGACGCTCGACGCCCTTCGCGAGGCGGACATCCTCATCACCTATACCTGCGACGTCACGCCCTCGCTGGCGGCGCAGGAAGTGCTGCGCGAATGGCTGACGGCAGGTGGGCGCTGGTATGCCCTGCATGGCACGAACTCGGTCCTGCGCCTGCTGTCGGAAGGGCCGGACAAGGGCCTGTGGGATGCGCCGCGCTGGGCACCGCTGTTCATGGACATGCTCGGCTCGCAGTTCATTTCGCACCCGCCCATCGCACCCTATACGGTGACGGTCGCCGATCCCGACCATCCGCTGGTCGCCGGGATCGAGCCGTTCGAGACGACGGACGAACTGTATCATCTGGAAACGCACGGCGATCTTCACGTGCTGCTCGAAACCGACTGCACCGAAGAAGGTACAGGCTTCGTCGAGGCGAAGGACGCACTGGGCACACAGCCGGTCATGTACCTGAAGGGCCATGGCAAGGGCGCGGTTCTGTACAATACCCTTGGGCATTGTCGCGGCCATTACGATCTGCAGCCGATGCTGGACTGGTGGCCCACCGTGGATCGCTGCGCGTGGGATCTGCCGGTGTTTTACGACCTGCTGCGGCGGGGCATTGATTGGGTCAAGCAGCGCGAGCGGTAAGACCCGCTCGATCGCGGACAAAAAGAAGGGGCGGTACCGAAAGGTGCCGCCCCTTTGTCAGGTGTGGTTCGTTAAATTCAGTGCAACAGGCCGGCGTAGCGATCAAGCGCCGCCAGTGGGGCTTCCGGCCAGCGGGACAGGACCAGCAGGCGCTTGTGCCCGCCGCCGATCGCCAGCTCGTCCGTCACGCCCATGCCCCCGTGGAACTGGATCATCTCGTGCCCCAGGTGGACGGAGGCATCGGCGATATAGGCTCGCGCGCCATAGGCGGCAGTGGCGAATTCATCGCTACCCCATGAAACGAGGGCCAGGTTCAGCAGCGCCCGGCTCTGTTCGATCACGGCGTACTGGGCGACCATGCGGTGCTGGATTGCCTGGAACGAGCCGAGCGGCGATCCGAACTGGTCGCGGGTGCGCAGATAATCGATGGTGTCGCGGAAGATGCGCTCCATGATGCCCAGCGCCTCGGCGCTGCGGGCAAGTGCCGCCAGATCGTTCACCGACGCGATGGCGGCAAGGCCATCCACTCCGCCTTCGTCCAGCACATACGCGGCGGGCACGGTGACGTCGCGAAGCTCCAGCGCAGTGGCGACGCTGCCGTCGGCCATGCGCCATTCGCGGCTCGACAGGCCCGGCGCGTCCGCTGGAATGAAAAACAGCGCCACGCCATCGGCGTCGCCCGGGCTGCCGGAAAGACGCGCCGACAGGACATAGCCGTCCGCCCCGCCACCAGCCGCACAATAGGGTTTGGCGCCGGAGATGCGGTAGCCTTCACCATCCGCGACTGCCGTCGTCTCCACCCACGGCAACCCATCGCGGGCCCGTGCTTCGGCATGGGCGAGCGCCAGCCGCTTCTCGCCCGTCAGCAGCCCGTCGATCCATTCATCGCGCAGGGCAGGCCGGGCCTTGGTGGCGAACAGTCGCCCTGCCATGACCACCGCCTCGGCAAGCGGTTCCACCACCAGCCCGCGACCCAGCGCCTCGAACACCGTCGCAATGCCGGTCGCGTCCAGCCCCAGCCCGCCAAGGTCCTCGGCGAACGGCGCGGCGATCAGGCCAAGCTCGCCCAGCAGCTGCCAGTTGGCGCTGGAAAAACCGGCCGGTTCGGCCAGAAAGGCACGACGGCTATCGTGATCGTAATGGTCGGCCACGAAGCGCTCGGTCAGCGCCTTGAGCATTTCCTCGTCTTCGCTGAGGTCGAAGTTCACTGTCCACTCCCGCTTCTTGATCCCCGATCTATCACCAAGCAGGTAGGCGTTACCGCTGGGCAAAAGGCTAGTCATAAAATCGGGCTATGGGGGGACTACACCCGATTGTGCCGCCAGTTCCACCGGGCTAAGAGGGCGGGGAGAGGACTTATGCAATTGCTGTCTCAGGAAAACATCGATGCCGTGCGAGTCAAGTCGCCCGAAGGTATCCGGGCAGCTGCCGAGGCGTTGCACCGGATCTCCCTCGATCATGGAATGCGCGCCGCTCCCGCACATGATATCGCCGACAAAAGAACCCCGGTCGATGCCGATGGCAAGATCCTGGCGACAGAGATTTTCGGCTGGGGCAACGAGGAAAAGGTGTGGTGGCGCAATTCGCGCATCGCGCTCGATAGCCCGCTGACCACCGCCTGCCGTTTCGAAAGCCAGCCGTTCTGGGCCAACGCTGAAGGCTTCCGCACGCGCGAACCGAACGCCTATCTCGCCTCGATCGAAATCGGCAATTTCGAGCAGCGCGCCATGACGCGCGCAGCCATCGGCGTGCCGGTCCATCTGCCGTTCGGCCAGATCGGCGTGGTCAGCTTCAATCCTCTGGACAAGGACAAGACGGACCTTTCCGAAGAGTTCGACAAATTGTCCGATGCCCTTGGTCTCTACGCCCGCACGTTCATCGCCACGTACGTACAGGTCATGGGATCGACGCAGGCGCTGCCGCCGGAATCGCGCCTGTCCAAGCGCGAAGTCGAATGCCTGCGCTGGGCCGCGATCGGCAAGACCGACCTTGAAATCAGCATGATCATGTCGCGCAGCCGGGCGACGGTGCGCTTCCATATCCATAATGCGGCGACGAAACTGAATGCGGTCAACCGTAGCCAGACCGTCTTCAAGGCAGCGCAGCTGGGCTACATTTCACTCCAGAACTGAGTGGTTGGATGAAGTGATGGAGCGCGCTCGCCGCCGACCGCGCTGGGGCGTGGCGGCGCTAGTCCTGCTGCTGCACATTCTGTTCTTGGCAGGGCTCATCCGCGCCTTTCGTCCTGACTTTGCCGCCACCGCCGTCCGAGCAGTGACGCAGGCTTTCACGGTGGCGATTGAGAAGGAACCGGCTCCCCCGCCCCAGGCCGATCCGTCCCCAAGCCCGACGCCTAGCCGATCTGCGGACAAGGAAGCCGCTTCCGGGGTGGCTGGCAAAATGGCCGTACCCCGCGACGTTGTTTTGCCCAAAGCCCCGGTCGCGACCCGCACCGTAGCGGCAGTTCCAACTGCGGACAAAGGCACAGGCGACAGCGCCGGATCGGCCATTGCGGGGGCTGGCACAAGCGGAGCAGCGGCCGGTTCGGGGTCAGGCGCCGGGAGAGATGGCGCTGGACGGGGCGGGGGTGGCGGCGGTGCGCCTACCGTAAAGATCGCCGGCGATATCAACTCGGCGCGTGACTATCCACGCAAAACCCGGGACCTGCGCGTCGGTTCGTCGGTGGTGATCGACCTGCAGGTGGGGGCGGACGGCCGCGTCTCCGATTGCCATGTGGTGCGGCCCAGTCCTGACCCGGACGCCGACCGCATCACCTGCGATCTTGCCGCCAGGCGCTTCCGGTTTCGCCCTGCAATCAATGCCTCGGGCGAGCCGATCCCGGCGACGTACCGCTGGCAGCAGCGCTGGTTCTACTGAGCCGACGAACAAGCTGTAACATTGCGTTGCAACACTGTGCGGCTATGAGCGGTTATACGCGAACGTCCTTTACGAGTTTACACCATTTATGCCGACCATCGTACCCGTCATCCTTTGCGGAGGCAGCGGCACGCGCCTGTGGCCGCGCAGCCGCGCGTCCATGCCCAAGCCCTTCCTGCCGCTGGTCGGCGACAACACGCTGTTCGAAGCGGCGCTGGCCCGCTGCCCGGCGTCGGGAGGATTCGCTGCGCCGGTCGTAGTGACGGGACGCCACCATCTTTCGCATGTGGAGGCGCAGCTGGGAACGGTGGACGGCGCGCAAGTGATCGTCGAGCCGGCAGCGCGCAACACCGCCGCCGCGATCGCGCTCGCCGCCTATCGCCTGCCGGAAGACGCGGTGATGCTGGTGTGCCCGAGCGATCACCACATTGGCAACCCGGACGCCTTCGCGGTCGCCGCCTGCGCTGCGGCGGACCTTGCGGAAGAAGGCTGGCTCGTCTCCTTCGGGATCGAGGCGACCGCGCCCGAAACCGGCTTTGGCTATCTGAAGCGCGGTGACGAGATTCCGGGCGGCTATCGCACCGCGCAGTTCGTCGAAAAGCCTGATCTTGAACGCGCTATGGCCTTCCTGGCCGAAGGTATCTACGCGTGGAACGGCGGCATCTTCGCTTTCCGCGTAAAGGATTTCCTGGAAGAGCTGAAAACCCACCGCCCGCAGATCGCCGCCGGGGTGGCGGACGCCGTCGCGCGGGGCAGCGAGGATGGTCAGCGCTTCCACCCCGATGCGGAGACGTTCGCCAATGTCCCCAGCGATTCGGTGGACTACGCGGTGATGGAAAACACCCAGCGGGCGGCGATGGTGCCCGCCGACATGAGCTGGTCCGACATCGGTAACTGGCACGCGCTCCACGACGCGCTCGACCGGGACGAGAACGGCAATTCGGTGCGCGGCATCGGCGAAACCGAACTGGTCGATTGCCGCAACGTGCTGGTCGACAGCGACGGGCCGCGTGTCTCGGTTATCGGGCTGGAGGATGTGATCGTCGTGGTCGATGGGAACGACATCATGATCACCACCGTTTCCGGGGTGCAGAAAGTCGGCAAGCTGACCGGCGCCGCCAACCAGTGAAGATGATCGCATGACAGCCGCCTTGGAAACCCGCGAAGTCGAAAAGCCCTGGGGCAAGGACACTTTGCCTCAGCCGTTCAGCGCGCCGGAAGGCAAGCGGATCGGCGAAATCTGGTTCGAACCGCCAGCCGCCTTGCCCGACCTTCTCGTCAAGTACATCTTTACGAGTGAAAAGCTGTCGGTGCAGGTCCACCCGACCGACGCGCAGACCATCGCCAAGGGCCTAGGAAAGCAGGGCAAGGAAGAATGCTGGTTGATCCTCGCCGCGGAACCGGGGGCTACGCTCGGCATCGGCTTTGACGAGCATATCACGCCAGACGCCATGCGCGCCGCCGCGCTGGACGGGTCGATCGAAGACTTGATGACATGGCACGACGTATCGCCGGGCGACTTCTTTTATATTCCCGCCAACACCGTTCACGCGATCGGCGTGGGTGTGAGTCTGATCGAAGTGCAGCAGAACAGCGACATTACCTATCGCCTGTATGACTACGGCCGCCCGCGCGAACTGCATCTGGACGATGGTATCGCCGTCTCGAAAGGCGAAACGTACGCGCTCGACCAGTGGTACAAAAGCGTGCCGCCGCACGGGTCACAGACGCTGGTGAACGGGCCGCTCTTCATGCTCGATCAGGTCGCGGGGTCTCCTACGGATGAGATCTCAGGGCGCTATCCCGAGGCGCTGCTCATCATTCCGCGTCAAGGCGATGTGCAGATCGGCGGAGAGACGATCGCGCCCGGTGGCTGTGGGCTGGCAGCACGCCTTTCGGACGTCACGTTCGCGGAAAACGGGGTGTGCCTGCTCGCAAGGGGCTGTGCAGACAAGGCGTAGCGAGGCAAGACGGACGGCATGATCGTCCAAACCATCCAGCTTGCGCTTACCCCGGTCTTCGTCCTCGTCGCGATCGGCAATATCCTGAACATCCTGTCCTCGCGATTGGGCAGAGTGGTCGATCGCGCCCGGATCCTTCAGGAGCGCCATGGCGCAACCGATGGCGCCCAGCACGACATGATCGTCAGCGAATTGCGGCTGGTTCATCAGCGAATGACGCTGATCACCCATGCGGTGCGCATGATGGTTCTGTCGGGCCTTGCCATCGGCGTGACCGTAGCAATCCTGTTTCTGTCAGGCCTCAGCGGATTTGACTGGCATACGGCGGCAGCTGTGACCTTTCTGGCCTCGGTCGTGCTGTTGCTGATCGCGCTGGTGCTGTTCCTGAAAGAGACGCAAGTCGCGGCAGAAGCGCTGCGTATTCCCAGCGATTACCTTGAGCTTGACCGCGAGATCGAAGGCCTGGAACGCCGATCCCGCCGCAGGAGGCGCTGAGTAATCAGGCCACCTGGTTGTCGTCGTCCCCGCGCCGGTCTGGAGCGGCGTCGTCCTTGCGGATGAAGCTGATCTTGCCTTGCGGCTCCAGGATGGCCCATGCGATCTGATGCAGGCCGTTGATGCCTGCCATGCGCATCTCGATAGCCAGCTCCTGATCGTCTATCCGCTCCTCGTTCATATTGCCGGGAATAAGTTTTCCGTCCTGAACGAGGATCACCGGCCTGCTTTTCAGGATCCGCCGCGCCTTTGGAAAGCGGTGGGCGATAAGGCCGAGCACAAAACTCCACGCCGCGAATGTCATGATCGCCAGCGTGGCGCCGGTAAGGGAAAAATCCTGGTGCGTTACGCCCTGCTGGATAAGGTCCCCGATCACGATGAGCGAGACCAGCTCGAACGGAGCCATCTGCCCCAGCTCCCGCTTGCCGAGCAGGCGCAGCAGGCCGAACACCATGATGAACATCACCGAGGCGCGGATTACGATTTCCATCAGTCCCGCCCTTTCGTCATGGCAGTACGGTGACCGACGTGGGGAGGGTCATCATCTGGCGCTCGCCATCCAGTAACGTGATGTTGCCTGTCAGGCGTCGGAATGCACGGGGCTGGATCTGACCATCGAACTTCACCCGCATCGGCTGATTGGCTGAAACTTTGCCGAAGTGATAGCTGTACCGACCATCGGTGGACGTGGCGCTTTCGGCGTCCGGGGCCAGGGTGTCGATGCTCATTCCCTGCCACAAAGGCTGGTCCACGGAGACTACCAGATCGTAGACATTGACGGTCGGCGTGATGGTCAGCACCGTCTCGAACCAGTTGCCGCTGCGCAGGATCGGCTCGTATTCCAGCGTTACTCGTGCAGCGGGCGACGCGTAGGCCTTCACCACGGGAGCGCCACCGCCAAGCCAGCCCATCATCGCGCTGCCCAGGGAGACGACGAAAATGGCGGCGGCGAGGATCGTCCGAAACCGCGCGAAACGGCCAACATTCAGATGTCGGCGCACAATGCCGTAGGGCGCTTCGGAAGGGGATTCGGTTACGGGCATCGTGCCTGGATCAAATCCTGCCCGCGCGCAGTGTTCCCGACGTCGGCCATGCCAAGCCGCAACGAAAAAGGCAGGGGCGAACCCCTGCCTTCTCCTCGTGTAAATCAGCGCTGGCTCAGGCGGCGAGGTCGAACGGCTCGATCTCGCCCGACAGGTACAGTTTCTTGGCCTTGGCGCGGCTGAGCTTGCCCGAGCTGGTGCGCGGCAGGCTCTTGGGCGGGACCAGTTCGACCACGCAGTTCATGCCGGTGATCGAGCGGACCTTGTCGCGGATCATCTCGCGCAGTTCGATGCGCTTCACCGGGTCGGACACGCGGCAGTGGACGAGGACGGCGGGGGTTTCCTCGCCATTGTCCATTTCCACCGAGAAGGCCGCGATGTCGCCATGGTTGAAGCCGGGAAGCTGCTCCACCGCCCACTCGATATCCTGCGGCCAGTGGTTCTTGCCGTTGATGATGATCATGTCCTTCGCGCGCCCGACGATGAACAGATAGCCTTGCGCCATGTACCCCATGTCGCCCGTGTCGAGCCAACCGTCGACCAAGCAAGCGGCGGTCGCTTCGGGATCGCGGAAGTAGGAATGCATCACGCTGGTGCCACGGCACCATACTTTGCCGATCTGGTGATCGCGCAAAGTGTGGCCGTCCTCGCCCCGGATCACGACTTCCATGTCGCGCACCGGCTTGCCGCAATTGACGATGGCGCGGTAGCGGGCAGGGCGCGACAGATCGCGCGGGCTGCCGGAGAGGCGCTCTTCCTCCACCAGCTCGACGCGAATGCCTTCGCCCGGCGGCATGATGGTGACGGCCAGCGTCGCTTCGGCAAGGCCGTAGCTCGGCAGGAAGGCACTCGCCTTGAAGCCGGCGTCGGCAAAGGCGTTGACGAAGCTCTGCATCACGTCGGGGCGGATCATGTCGGCCCCGTTGCCCGCCAGCCGCCAGCGCGACAGGTCGAAACGGTCCGAGACCGCGCTCTGGCTGGAGATGCGGCGCGCGCAGATGTCGTAGCCGAACGTCGGCGAATAGGACACCGAGGTGCCCTTGTTGCGCGAGATCATGTCCAGCCACGCGAGCGGACGGCGTGCGAAATCCTCGGTCTTGAGGTAGTCGCCCGAAACCTGATTGGCGATGAGCGACAGGAAGCAGCCGACGAGGCCCATGTCGTGATACCACGGCAGCCAGGAGATGCAGCGGTCGGCAGGCGCCAGTTCCATGCCGTGGCTGTGGCTTGCCAGATTCGACAGCAGCGAGCGATGCGTCACCGCGACGCCGTGGGGGAAGCGAGTGGAGCCGGAGGAATACTGCAGATAGCAGATGTCGTCCGGGTTGGCAGCGGGAAGGTCCACCACCGGGGCATCCTTGGCCGCGAAATCCGCCCAGGTCGCGTGACGGCAGCCCTGGCGCCCGGCAGCGGCCTCCGTCATCGTGGCGATCTCGTCCGGGCCGATCAGCATGACCGGGTCCGAGCTCGCCAGCTGGACGCCAAGCTGGTCGATATAGTTGTCCTTGCCGCCGAAGCTGGTGGGCAGGGGCAGCGGCACCGGCCAGGCGCCCGCATAGACCGCACCGCAGAACAGCGCTGCGAAATCGACGCCGGTTTCGGCGATCAGAGCGATGCGATCGTCCTTTTTCACGCCCATCGCGATCAGTTTGTGGGCAACGGCCAGCGCATCCGCGCGCAGATCGCTGAACGGATAAACGCGGGTCAGCGTGCCGCGCGGATCGTGGAAGTTGAAGCCGCGCTGCCCCTTGGCGGCATAATCCAGGGCATCGCCGAAGGTAGCGAAATCGGCGAAGCGGCGCGGATGCGCATCCTCATTGGGGGTCGGTTTCAGTGCCTGCCCCGTATTCGGCACCAAGCTGATGGTGTCGGCCATGATTTTTTAACCCGTTGTTGTTATACCATTATCAATCGCAAGATCGGCGCTACTACGCAGCTGTTCCTGAACCGGAGATAGCCGCTAGAGCATCGAATACGGTCCTGCTCACTCTCCTCATTCGTGCGCGAGTGTGGCACGAATAGGGCAGCATGTCCCAGAACCGTCGCAATTCCCCCCGTAACGGCCCCCGTCAGGGACCGCCGCCCCTGAACGCACCCCGGCTGGAAGAGATGGCGCTGGCCTATGTCGCGCGTTTTGCGACGACGCAAGCCAAGCTGCGATCTTATCTGCAGCGCAAGCTGCGCGAAAGGGGGTGGGACGGCGATACGCAGCCCCCGATCGACGAGCTTGTGGGTCGGTACGCCGAAAACGGGTATGTCGATGATGCCGCCTGGGCGAAGATGAAGACCGGCAGCCTGCTGCGCCGTGGCTATGGCGCGCGCCGCGTGGGTGAGGCGCTGGGGCAGGCGGGCATTGCCGAGGATGTGCGCGCGCAGAACAGGCCTGCGCATGTCGAGCAGCGCCGGGCCGCGCTGGTCCTGGCCCGGCGACGACGCTTTGGCCCCTTCGCGGTGCAGGAGCCGGACAGCGCGTTCGATCCAAAGCGGCGGGACAAGCAGCTGTCCGCCATGCTGCGCGCCGGTCACCCGCTCGACATTGCGCGCAGGATCGTGGAGAGCAGCGACGCCGGCGCACTGGAAGAGTGGGCCGAATCGGAATTCGGAGACGATTGAATGCGCCTGACCCGTAGCAGCCTGGCGATGGCCCTGGTGCTTGCTTTTGCCGCCTGTTCGCAGGGTCCGCAGGATGCCTCCGCCAAATCGTCTGGTGCGCAAAAATCCGCCGCGCAAAAAGCGGTCCATCCGATCTCGGGCCTGGCGGTGATCCCGCTGACCGTCGCCTCGGCGAACGGCACGCATTCTTTCACGGTCGAAGTGGCCACGTCCCCGGCGGAGCAGGCCAAGGGCCTGATGTTCCGCAGCAGCATGGGCGCAAACGAAGGCATGATCTTCGTCAACAAGCCCCCACGGCGAGCCTCGTTCTGGATGCACAACACGGTGATTCCGCTTGACATCATCTTCATCGGCACCAACCGTCGTGTCCTGAACATCGCCGCCAATGCCGTGCCGTATGACGAAACGCCGCTGCCATCGGACGGTGTCGCGTCCGGCGTGCTGGAACTGAACGGCGGCCGCGCGGCGGAACTTGGCATCAAGCCCGGCGACAAAGTCAGCTGGTAACGGGCCGCCCATTCTTATTGCGGGCAAGCGGGCCGAATGGGGCGGAACGCGCTTGCCTAACCGGGGGCAGAGCGGCTAACGCGCGGCTCATGGGAATCCTGTCCAAGATCTTCACCTGGTGGGACGGCGCCACCATTGGCACCTCGCTCTGGAGCTCGCGTCATGGCGAGCATGTCGGCACCGATGTGCAAGGCAACAAGTACTATCGCTCGAAGGGCGACAAGATCCGCACGACGGAAGGGTACGATCGCCGCTGGGTGATCTATGCCGGGGCCAATGATGCCAGCAACGTGCCGGCCGAATGGCACGGCTGGCTGCATCATTCCTATGACGGCGTCCCCGAAAGCTATCTGCCCGCGCCCCGGATCTGGGAAGTGGACTATACTCCCAACGCCACCGGCACGCTCGAAGCCTATCGTCCCCAGGGCGCGCTGGAGCGAGGCGGCCGCCGCGCGGCCGCTACCGGCGATTACGAAGCCTGGTCCCCGGACGCCTGAGGCGGCTGGAATGATGCGGGCCGGGGCTTTCGCTGCGCTGTCGTTTCTGGCGACGCTCAGTGCCTGTGGGCGCGGAGAACCGCAGCCCGAAGTACAGGATACCGGCGTTCCCGATGCGATTGCGGGCATGCAGGCAGGCCCGGCGCAGGCCGCGCGCGGACAGCAGATCGGCACACCCAACAAGGACCGCGTGGTAACGCTGGGCGTCCTCAACAAGCGCAATAACCTGACGCAGGACCTGGTGATGAAGCCGGGCCAGTCCCGTCGTATCGGCAACCTCGTCGTCAAGGTGGCGACGTGCGAAAAGACGCTACCTTGGGAACGGCCGCAGGAAGAGGGCGCGTTCGTTCAGGTGTTCGTGGAAGAACGCCAGTCCACCGCGCAGAAGCTGTCGTGGCGCAAGGTGTTTTCCGGCTGGCTGTTCAAGAACGCACCGTCGATGAACGTGGTCGAGCATCCGGTCTACGACGTGTGGGTGAAATCCTGCGCGATGAGCTTCCCGGGCGAAGAGGCCAGCCCGCAGGACGCCGCTTCCTCCAGCAGCAGCCCGAAAGCATCCGGAAGCGCCAGGACCGCACCGGCGGCACCTGCCGCCACGCCATCGCCCACCGCGACCCCGGAGGCAGAGCCCGCCGAAGTTCCGGCGGTGGAGGAATGACCGTCCGCATTTGATTGCGGCGCTTCCTGCGCTTTCTGAAGCAGCGAAAGATAGCGTTTCTGCGGCATCTCCACCGCGCCCAATGAGGCAAGGTGCGAGGTCATGAACTGACAGTCCAGCAAGGTCACGCCGCCCCGGCGCAAGGCCGCAACCAGCCAGCACAGCGCTACTTTCGACGCGTCGCTTACGCGTGAAAACATCGATTCGCCGCAGAACGCGCGGTCAAACCCGACGCCGTAGAGCCCGCCTACCAGCTCTCGCACGCGATCATCCCCGGTATGCCAAACCTCGATGGAATGGGCGTGACCAAGGAAATGCAGATTTTCGTAACTGGCCTGAATCCGATGGCTGATCCAGCTGCCCGCGATATCCTCGTCATCGGGATCGTCCTCGGGCCGGATCTTTCGCGGCGCGGCGCAGGCATCCATGACCGCTGAGAACGCCTGGTTGCACGTCACCGTGAACCGCCCGCGACGCAGCGAGCGCGCCAGCGAGTGGGACACGCGAAGACCGTCGAGCGGCAGGATCGCCCGCAGGCGCGGCTCGATCCAGAAAACCTCGGGATCGTCCCGGCTGTCCGCCATCGGAAAGATGCCGCTGCGATAGGCGAGCATGAGCAACTCAGGCTCGATGATCGAAATGGAACGAGGCGCGTGCACGGATATCGCCTTAGCAGCTATGGCGACGAAACGGTACGATCACGGGCAAGTCGCCGCCAGTCGATCGCGTCGACAAATCATCCGTCAAAACATCGGGCAAATGATGGCTTGTAATCCGCATCGCGTCCTTCTAGAGGCTCGTCCGCCCGCAGGAGTGTAGCTCAGTTGGTAGAGCATCGGTCTCCAAAACCGAGGGCCGTGGGTTCGAGTCCCTCCACTCCTGCCAGCAATTTCCAAACATGGTGCTAATATCCCCTTCGGGGACCGTTGCGCGGTTATAGGTGCCGCCAATGTCGTTTTAGGTTCCACGTTTGGGCACCTGCCTTGCCAATCACCGTGTGGAGACTAGGAGAACCCGTCCGCCGATTCGGCAGCGCCTCTTGGCACTGGCGCCATCGCCATCCGGTCGGCTAAGGACCTGATCGGACACAGTGGGAAAGATCCAGTCACTCATGCACGCCAGCGCGCATCCAGAAACGGAATCAACCTCCACTCCCGCAGCGGGGCGGTTCCGTACCAGCGAAATCTACGTGCGCCGTCGGCACGAAGCGGCGTGGCTGGGCTTTGTTCTATCGTGCCTGGCGATGCTTCCCGCGTTGCTCGCCTGGACTCCGCAGATGACGGATTATCCTTCGCATCTAGCGGGTTACAAGATCATGCTCGACCATGGGCACGATCCTTTCCTGACGCGATACTTCCTGTTTCACTGGGACTGGACCGGCAACCTCGGCGCGGAATTGCTGATGGTTCCACTGACCCCGCTGCTGGGTCTGGAAGCGGCGGGGCGCTTCATCGTCGTGATCATTCCGTTCCTAACCGGCATGTCGATCATGGCCGTGGAATGGAGCCTGCGTAAACGCATCGGCGTCGGCGCGATCCTGGCGTTCGCGATGATCTGGTCGCCCTCGCTGCTGATGGGTTTCCTCAACTATTCACTGTCCCTGGCCTTCGCCCTTTTCGCCTTCGCCGGATGGGTAAGACTGGAAGGCTGGCGGTGGCGCTGGGCCGCGTTCGTGCCGGTCGGCTTCGTCGTCTGGCTCTGTCACGTCTCGGGATGGGGCGTGATGGGCGTGTTGATGTTCGGCTACGAATGGGCCCGCCGTTCAAGCTGGCGCGACTGGCGCCCCTTCATCAAGCCCTGGCCGCTGATCTTCCCGATCATCCCCATGCTGCTGGGCATGGGTGCCAATTCCAAGATGTCATACGGACGGTACGGCGTCCTCGAATACAAGTGGGGCATCCTGTATAAGGCGATGCGCAGCTACGATCAGGTCTTCGACATCGCCAGTCTGTGCGTCGTCGTGGCCGTTGTGGCAACGGCGCTGGTGATCCGCCGCTTCGACGGACGCGTGGGCTGGGCGGCGTTGATCCTGTTCATTCTGACTTTGATCGTACCGCGACAGATCTTCGGCGGCGACTATGCCGATTACCGCCTTAGCACCGCGGCCTTGCTCGTCGCATGCCTGGCGATCGACTGGCCTGTACCGCGCTGGGGGCTGGCCTTGGCTGGCCTGCTGTTCAGCGCCCGGATCGCGGTGACCAGCGTCGTATGGTATCAGGATGCCCAGACCGCAAAGGACATGATCGTGGCGATGGATCACGTCCCCGAAGGCTCACGAGTGGCGACGGCGGTGGCGATCCCGCGATCTCAATGGCTGTTCGGCCCGTTCGAGCATTTCGGCAGCTTTGCCGTCGTCAGGCGCAGCGCGATGGAAAACTCCAACTTTGCGTTGCCCGATGTCCACATGCTCTCGATGCGTGAGACGCGGTATCGTTTCAACGATCCGACGCAGCGCATCCTCTACTCGCCAAACCAGCGCATAGACCTGCGCAAGTTCAAGCCCGCCCGCCATGCGGATTACCTTTGGTACATCGGCGACAAGCGGCCCGTGGCCATCCCGGAAGGCGCGTGGATCGTCTACGCGACGTCCAACTCTTTCCTCGCGCGCTTGCCCAACGCAGTGGACCTTGCAAATCCGGCCGACGGAAGCTAAGTCGCGATTTCCTTCCGACAAGCGGACCCTACCTGCCCCTCCCGGCCTCGGCCGGGGCGGCGATGGCCCCTAGCCGGAAGACACGAGACATTTTTCCGCGCCGTGCGTCAGAAGCGCTCGGCATCAGGCAAGTGACACGAGAGAGCGACGGACGATGGCCAAGACTACCCCCGGCGAATTCATGCGCCAGGTCCAGGCGGAAACGCGCAAAATTCACTGGCCTTCGCGCCAGGAAACGGTGACGACGGCGATCTTCGTTGGCATCATGACGGTGCTGCTCGCGACGTTCTTCCTGGGCATCGACGCGCTGTTCGGCTGGGTCGTCAGCTCGCTGCTGTCGCTTCTGTGATCATCTAGGATACGAGAGTAAAAATGGCCCGCTGGTACATTATCCACGCCTATTCCGGCTTCGAAAACAAGGTTAAGGAATCGATCCTTTCCGAAGCGGAGCGGATGGGCTTGCAGCAGCTTGTCGAGGACGTGCAGGTTCCTGCCGAAACGATCACGGAAGTGAAGCGTGGCAAGAAGGTTCAGGTCGAACGCAAGACGATGCCGGGCTACGTCCTGGCCAAGCTGCACCTGAACGACGACGTCTACCACCTCGTCAAGAATACCCCGAAGGTCACCGGCTTTCTGGGTTCCAGCGGCAAGCCCCAAGCGATCAGTGAGAACGAGGCCAAGCGTTACTTCGGTGCAGCCGAAGCCGCCGCCGCGGCGCCGCGCAAGACCGTCAGCATCGATTACGAGATCGGCGATTCGGTGAAGGTGCTGGATGGGCCATTCGCAAGCTTCAACGGCATCGTCGAAGAGCTCGATTTCGACAAGAACCGCGTCAAGGTCGCGGTGTCGATCTTCGGGCGCGCGACGCCGGTGGAACTCGAATTCGAGCACGTCGAACTCAGCAAGTAATCCGCGACGGGGCATATCGCCCAGATATCTCGCCCCGCGCGCCAAATTGGTGTCGCGGGGCGAACTGTATCTTGGGGGCGGCGGGGTTCGCTAAGAAACGGTCGGGCGGGGCAGGTATGGCAACATCCCCTTTCCTTTGCTGGCGAATTCCATTATGGGCGCCCCCTTCGGACCGGTTTAGCCGGCGCGAATCCTCGCGGGAGGGCTTTGGCCCGTCATACCGCTAGGCATGAGCGTTCGCGGATCTCGCGGGCGCGACAGTGTGAAAAGGAGCGGCCTCATGGCCAAGAAGATTACAGGTTACATCAAGCTGCAGGTTCCGGCCGGCAAGGCCAACCCGTCTCCGCCGATCGGTCCGGCGCTGGGTCAGCGCGGCGTGAACATCATGGAATTCTGCAAGGCGTTCAATGCCGCCACGCAGGAACTCGAAAACGGCATGCCGATCCCGACGATCATCACGGTTTATGCGGATCGCAGCTTCACGTTCGTCACCAAGACGCCGCCCGCCACGTTCCTGATCAAGAAGGCTGCTGGCCTCAAATCGGGTTCGAAGGAGCCGGGCAAGGTGTCTGCCGGAACGATCAAGCGTTCGCAGCTGTCCGAAATTGCCCAGGTCAAGATGGCCGACCTCAATGCTAACGACATTGATGCGGCGACGAAGATCATCGAAGGCTCGGCCCGCGCCATGGGCCTCCAGGTTGTGGAGGGCTGATTCACATGAAGACCACCAAGAAGCAGAAGTCGCTTTCCGAAAAGCTGGGCGACAACATGAAGCTCTACGCCGTGGGCGATGCGCTGCAGACCCTGCGTGATCTCAAGACTACCAAGTTCGACGAGACCATCGAGGTCGCGCTGAATCTGGGCGTCGATCCACGCCACGCCGACCAGATGGTTCGCGGCATGGTTTCGCTCCCCGCCGGTACCGGCAAGGAAGTGCGCGTCGCTGTGTTCGCCAAGGGTGACAAGGCCGCCGAAGCTCTTGCTGCCGGTGCAGACAAGGTTGGCGCCGAAGACCTGATGGAAGACATGCAGGCCGGCAACCTCAACTACGATCGCGTCATCGCCACCCCGGACATGATGGGCGTGGTTGGCCGTCTCGGTAAGCTGCTGGGTCCCAAGGGTCTCATGCCGAACCCGAAGCTCGGCACCGTGACCCCGAACGTAACGCAGGCCGTGAAGGACGCGAAGAGCGGCCAGATCGAGTTCCGCGTTGAAAAGCAGGGCATCATTCACGCCGGCATCGGCAAGATGTCGTTCTCGGACGAAGATCTGAAGAACAACTTCTCGGCCTTCGTGGACGCGATCGTCAAGGCAAAGCCTTCAGGCGCCAAGGGCAAGTACGTCCGCAAGATTTCGCTCTCGTCCTCGATGGGCCCTGGCCTGAAGATCGACACGACCGAGATCGCTGGCGCCTGATAATTAGCGTTACGCAAAGTTCGAGGCCGGGAGGGGAGACCTTCCCGGCCTTTTCTTTGTCTGCGAATGGGGTGGGGCTCGGGCGGTCAGGTTGGCGCCAACGCTTTAGCGTGCATCAAGATTTGCGGCCGTGTAGCACTCGACCAGGAGAGCCAACGGTCGCTGATCCGGCAGTAGCAATTTGGCGCGATGGGTTGAGATGGTGTCTGGCGGGCAGTTTTCCGCTGGTCCTTTGATGGTGGACAGCGGCTTTCGCTGAAAATTCAATGCTGCGATGACTTTGCCGAACGGCACATTGCTGCGCCCCAGCACGTCATTCATTTCGGCTGACAGCCGCTCGGGCACGTACCAGTTCCATGCTTCGGACAAGACGACGTTGCCGCAGCTCAGGCGAACATGGCGAAGCTTCAAGGTCTCACCCTGTTTCAGCGCGAGGGTGCGGGCTATCTCGGAAGGCGTCTCTTCTCCATCCGATGGTATCAACAACGCCGTGATGGTCGCCGGTGCAGCCATTCCGCGCGATGCGCACCATTCCTCCAGCGCCAGGGTGGCACTATCATGACGACGTAGAACGGCCTCGAATTCCTCGAGGGTAGGCGCTCGTGTCGCATCGATCGCCGGTGGTGCGGGGGGGAGGGTTGTGGCCATCAGGGCAAATGCGGCAATAACTTCAGATGCCACCCGGCACCGTCGATTTGCCCATGGCGACCAACCCTTCCATCAGGGCAGACGCGCAAGCGGCGAGATCATCGGCACTGACGGAGCGGATCACGAAGTTTGCTCCGGTGCGCCCTTCCGCCCAGAAGGGATACGATCCGATCTGGCAGGTATCGAACGTTTTTTCGGTTTCGCGCAGAAGATCGGCGACTTCGCTTTCGCCAACCCAGCAACCGACGGTTTCGGTCAACAGTTGCGCGCCGCCTTCCAATTGGCCGGACAGGGCATCCAGCATGCCTGCGGTGATGCTCGGTACACCTGCCATGATAAAGATATTGGCGCACTGAATGCCCGGCGCCCCGGTGTAACGATTGGGGATAAGGCTGGCGCCTTCCGGAGTGCGCGCCATTCGTAGCCTTGCGTCGGTCAGCCCACCGCGCGTGGTGTAGTAATCCTCCAAGATTGCCCGCGCGTCCGGATGGATGATGACCGGCACGCCGAGAGCATGGGCGATCGCGTCCACGGTAATGTCATCATGCGTCGGCCCGATCCCACCGGTCGTGAACAGATAATCGTTTCGCACTCGCAGCGTATTTACCGCTTCGGCGATCGCGTCGGTATCATCAGCGACCACCCGCACTTCGTTCAGGCGGATACCCTGCACTTGCAGCCATGACGCAATCTGCGCGATGTTCTTGTCGTGCGTTCGGCCGGAAAGGATTTCGTCACCGATGACGATGAGGGCGGCTGTAAAGATTCGCGCGGTGTGAGCCATCGCCTATCGCTAGGGCAAATGTACGCATCGGGCTAGTGCAGGCAAAAGCGCTGGTCGGCAGGCGCTCAAAAAAGAAGGGCCGGTCCGAAGACCAGCCCTGTATAAGTTTTGGGAGAGGATGCCTGAAAGGCGTGATCCTTATGTCCGAAGACGATTTATGCTGCAAATGCGTAATAAGAGATCGCGATTGCGTTTCAAGCAACTTGATCCGCATTGAAATTGATTTTGCCACGAAAAAAGGCCGATCCGAAGATCGACCCCTTTTTCGTCCGTCAGTTATCGCAAAAGTCAGTGTTTCGGATTGCTCAACCAAGGCGCTCCAAACAAGTCATGCTCGTCGGCGTCCTCGATGGTGACCTTGATTATGTCACCGACCTCTACCGTAGGTGCGACGTTGCGGAGAAACACATTGCCGTCGATTTCTGGCGCATCCGCTTGTGAGCGGCCAGTCGCACCGATGTCACCTTCGGCATCAGGCTCGCCGACCTCGTCAATGATCACGTCCAATGTCCGGCCGATTTTGCCTTGCAGCTTGGCCGCGCTGATTGCCGCGGTTTTTTCCATGATCCGGCTGTAACGTTCTTCCTTCACGCGTTCCGGCACCGGATCGGGCAAATGGTTGGCCGATGCACCTTCGACCGGCTCGAAGCGGAATGCGCCAACCCTGTCGAGCTGCGCTTCATCAAGCCAGTCCAAGAGGTACTGGAAGTCTGCTTCCGTTTCCCCCGGGAAACCGACGACGAAGCTGGAGCGAATGGCGATATCCGGGCAGATTTCACGCCATCTGCGCAGGCGTTCCAAGACTTTCGCTTCGTTTGCCGGCCGCTTCATCGTCATGAGGACGGACGGCGCGGCATGCTGAAACGGAATGTCGAGGTACGGCGTCAACAGACCTTCGGCCATGAGGGGGATGACGTTGTCGACGTGCGGATAGGGATAGACGTAGTGCAGGCGCACCCAGGGACGGCGACCCTGTCCGTCGGCCAATTGACCAAGTTCGCGGGCCAGATCGGTCATGTGCGTGCGCACCGGCCGGTCTTTCCACGTCCGATCCTCATGCCGAACGTCAACGCCATACGCTGAGGTATCCTGGCTGATGACGAGCAATTCGCGGGTTCCGGCCTGAACCAGCTTTTCCGCTTCGCGCAGCACCGCATCGATGCGCCTGCTGGACAGCTTCCCGCGCAGCGAAGGAATGATGCAGAACGAACAGGCGTGGTTGCAGCCTTCCGAAATCTTCAGGTAGCTGTAGTGGCGCGGCGTCAGCTTCACCCCGGCTTCGTCATACGCCTGGGGGATGAGATCAATGTAGGGGCTCAGTTCGGGCGGCGCGGCCTCGTGAACTGCCTCCACCACTGCTTCGTACTGATGCGCGCCGGTGACTGCCAGAACCTGGGGAAATTTGGCGCGAATGACGTCGGCTTCGTTGCCCATGCAGCCGGTGACGATGACGCGGCCGTTCTCCGCAATCGCTTCGCCGATGGCCGCAAGGCTTTCTTCCTTGGCGGAATCCAGAAATCCGCAGGTGTTGACGAGCACCACGTCGGCGCCGGAATAGTCTGCGCTCATGGAGTAACCATCGGCGCGAAGGCGCGTCAGGATACGCTCGGAATCAACGAGAGCCTTGGGGCAGCCGAGGCTGACCATGCCGACCTTGGGCGGATTGGGGATTGCTATAGCCATGGGATTGGCCGGGCCGATACGCTCATTGCGCGCAAAAGTCACGAAAAACGAATCCTCCAGCGGGCTGCATTCTCCGCTCGCGCTTGCGTATGGCAGTGCAGACTGCAACAACGCTCACAACTGAACAAATGAGGATGATGCGATGGGCCCGGTGAATTGGCTTGCGGTGATATTGGCCGCAGCGGTCGCGTTGGTGATCGGCATCGTCTGGAACGGACCCCTGGCTCGCAGCGGCAGGCAACTTATGCCGGGTAGCGCGCAGAAAGCTGGCCATTACGCTGCCGTTGGCATCGTATTTCTGCTCAGCGCAGCGATGCTGGGCCACAGCTTCGCGCGGATCGGCTCTGAAACACTCGCCGCCAAGCCGTGGCTCTATTTCATGCAGACGGGAGGAATCGCCATTGCGTTCGTGATGCCGTCGGTCTGGCTGACCCATTTGCGCAATCGCAGCGAGCCGATGCGGAGGGTTATCGACTGTTTGTTCTGGCTGATCGCCTATCTGGCGATGGGCGTCGTCTTCTGGGCCTTAGGCTGATTTGTCGTCCGGGCAGGGCGTGTCGGCGATTTCGACGATAACGTCTCCTGCCTGCAATGCCTGGGCTTCGAAATCGCAGAAGCCGATGCCGCGATTACCCCTGTAGATGCGCAGACCCTTGCCAGTGGCGATAGAGTCCAGCGGCTTTCCGACTTCTTCGGACGTTACGGGTCGCTCCACCAGTTGGACGCGTCCATCGACGGAGGCGAGGTCGGACATGTAGTCCGCAATATGGCGGCCCTCTGCGGAACCAGCGAGCAGCAGCCCGGTAAAGCGTACGGGATTGATGACGTTGTCCGATCCTGCCTGCCGCGCGAGCAATTCATTGTCCTCCGCGCGCACGACGGCTGTAATGGGCACCCCCGGCGCCACGTGGCGGGCAGTCAACACGATGAGGATTGTCGTGTCGTCCCGGCCTGCCGAGATCAGGATCGAGCGAGCTAGGTCGATGCGGACGGCCACCAGCGTTTCGTCGCGCGTGGCATCGCCCTCCAGCACGTTGCACCCGACCTGCTCGGCCAATCGCAGGCGAGCGGCGGAGTTATCGACCACTACGATATGCGATGCGTCCGTGCCGCGCGCGATGAGTTCCTGCACGGCTTCCGAGCCGCTTACCCCGTACCCAAGAACGACGATGTGGTCGGACAGGCGTTCCTGAATTCGCTTCATGCGCCACGTTTCCCAACTGCGTTTGATGATGAAGTTGTAGGCGGTGCCTACGAAGATGAAGATCACCGCGAACCGGATCGGGGTCACGATCACGGCCTCGATCAGGCGTGACTTGTCGCTCACCGGGGCAATGTCGCCAAAGCCGGTCGTCGTGATCGAAATCATCGTGAAGTAGAATACGTCGAGGAAGCTGACGGACCCGTCGTGAGTGTCTTTCAACCCCGTACGGTCCATCCAGTGGACGAAGACCACGATGAAGACGAGGACCATCGCTCCGCCGAGGCGAAGCCCGAGATCAGCCCAGACCGGAAGCGATATGGCCCGCCGCAACGGTTTTATCGTCGCCGGGGGAGGGCGATCGGCCATCGTCGTCAGGGCGCCTTGGGTAATTGGTCGCGCGGATCGACGGGCTTGCCGTCGCGCCGCACCTCGAAGTGAAGCTCGCTGCCTTTCGCGAGGCCCGTATCGCCGACAAGTCCGATCCGCTCTCCGGCTGAGACCTTCGCGCCTTGCTTCACGGTGACGCGGCTCAGAAACCCGTAGGCAGTGAACCAGCCCGACCCGTGATCGAGAACCACGAGATTGCCGAACTGGTTCTTTTCCAAGCCGGCAAAAGTGACGGTGCCTGCCGCAGCGGCGCGAACCATGGTGCCCTTGGGGGCGGAGATGTCGATCCCGTCATGATAGTCGCTGCCGACCGCGTAGCCCCTACGCACAGGTCCCTCGACGGGCCATGCAAAGCGTGCATTGGCTTCTGCGGCAGGCCGAACAATTGATGGCGAAGTCTTGGTGCCGGTCAAAGGCGGATCAATCAGGGTCGGGATCAAAAGGTTCTGACCCACTTTAACCGATGCGGCGGGATCGAGACTATTGGCGAGCGCGATCTGTTCCCAGGGTACTGCGTAATCCAGCGCTATCGAGAAGCCAGTGTCGCCCGACGCCACGGTATGATGACGGGTGCGGGGAATGCGCAAGGTCTGGCCCACGCGAACGTCGAAGGGGGGCTTCAAGCCATTGGCCTCGGCTATCAACACGCGCGGCACTTTCGCTCGTGACGCGATGCCGCCGAGCGTTTCGCCTACCGCAACCTTGTGCGTGGTTTCCGTTTCCGCCTTGCCTCCCTGCGTGGCGGGCGTGCGGGCCTCGATTACCCGGGCGGCCACTTTTGCAGCCTTGTTGGCCGATGTATCCGCCGATGTTGGCCCGGCTTTGATGGGCTTCGCGCCCCGCGGGATGATCAGTTTCTGGCCAGCGCGAAGGACGTATGGCTCTTTCAGCGCATTCGCTCTGGCGATCGCGCCTGCGGCTGTCCCGGTGCGATTGGCAATACCGCCCAGCGTTTCGCCGGGCTGGACAACGTGCGCATCGTCGTCCGAAGCGGGTGCAGCCGAGAGAGAGCCACTGGCCAGCAACGCTACGCCAACCAGGAACGGCAGCGTCCTCACTGACCGTAGCGTCCCGCGATAGCGGTCAGCGACGCCTCATGCGTCAGATCAAGTTGCAGCGGTGTTACTGACACATACCCTTCAGCGGTTGCTTCCAGATCGGTGGCGTGGCCCGGCGTATGCTCGATCCCGTGAAGGCCGAACCAATAATACGGAAACCCTCTTGGATCGGTGCTTTCTACGACGGACCCGCGTGCATAGTCGTGGAAGCCCTGACGCACCACGCGGATGCCCTTGACGGCATCGGCGGGGAGGGCAGGAAAGTTGACGTTGACCAGCGTGCGCGGGGCAAAAGGTTGGTCGAGCAATGGCCGAAGCACCTTGGCGCCCCACTCTTCGGCGGCTTCGAAGCTGACCGCGTCGCCCATACCTTCCTTGGAATAGACCTGGCTGAGTGCAATCGAGCGGATGCCAGCCAGCGCGCCTTCAAGCGCTGCCGAAACGGTGCCGGAATAGGTCACATCATCGCCAAGGTTGGCGCCCCGGTTGACACCTGACAGGATCAGATCGGGCGGACCCGGCAACACTTTGCGCAAACCCATGGTCACTGAATCAGTCGGCGTGCCGGTGACCGAGAAGCGTCGCTCGGCATGTTTGCGCAGGCGAACCGGACGCGTCAGCGTAAGCGAGTGACCGGCCCCGGACTGTTCTTCACTTGGGGCGCAGATCCAGATGTCGTCCGATAGCTGCGCGGCGATCTTTTCCAGCACGTAAAGGCCGGGAGCGTTGATGCCATCGTCGTTGGTCAGGAGAATACGCATCAGGAGTTCGCTTCCAATTTCTCGACGCCGCCCATCCAGGGGCGAAGTGCATCTGGGACCAGCACGGAGCCATCCTCTTGCTGGTAGTTTTCCAGCACAGCGACCAAAGTGCGGCCCACCGCCAGTCCTGATCCGTTGAGGGTATGCAGAAATTCGGTTTTCTTCGAACCCTCGGGTTTGAACCGCGCATTCATACGGCGGGCCTGATAGTCTCCGCAGTTCGAAATGGAGCTGATCTCGCGATAGGCCGACTGCCCGGGCAGCCACACTTCCAGATCATAAGTCATGCGAGCCGTCGCCCCCATGTCGCCTGAACACAGCAGCACCTTACGGTACGGCAATTCAAGCGCCTGCAGGATACCTTCCGCGGCGACGACCATGCGTTCATGCTCAGCCTCGCTTTCGTCCGGGCGGCAGACCGTTACCAGCTCCACCTTCTCGAACTGATGCTGACGGATGAACCCGCGCGTATCGCGCCCCGCCGCTCCGGCTTCGGATCGGAAGCAGGGGGTCAGCGCAGTCATCCGCAAGGGCAACGCGGCAGCATCGATGATCTGTTCGCGCACGGCATTGGTCAGAGATACTTCCGCCGTCGGGATGAGCCAGCGACCATCCGTCGTGCGGAACAGGTCTTCCGAGAACTTGGGCAGTTGTCCCGTTCCATACACTGCGTCATCGCGCACGAGCAAAGGCACGTTGCATTCCAGAAAGCCATTGGTCCCGGTCTGCGTATCCAGCATGAACTGCGCCAGCGCTCGATGCAGCCTTGCCATCGGGCCTTTCAGGAACGTGAACCGAGCGCCGGACAGGAGCGCCCCGGTTTCGAAATCCATGCCCAGCGCCGGGCCAAGATCCGCGTGTTCCTTGGGCGCGAAGCTGAATGTGCGGGGCGTGCCCCATTTCGCCACTTCGACATTGTGCGCCTCATCTTCGCCATCCGGCACCTGATCGACCGGAATGTTCGGCAGCCCGGCAAGCAGATCGTTCAACTGCGCGGCAAGGTCTTTTTCTTCTGCTTCGAGAGTGGGCAGCGTGTCCTTCAACTGCGCGACTTCCGCTTTCAGCGCGTCCGCCGTCGCGGCATCACCCTGACCCATGGCTTTGCCGATCGCCTTCGACGCTTCGTTGCGACGGTTCTGTCCTTCCTGAGCGCGCGTTGCGGCAGAACGGCGCTGCTCGTCGAGCGAGACGATCTGGTCGGCTATTGGCGCAACGCCGCGGCGGGCCAGGCCGGCATCGAAAGCGTGAGGATTATCGCGGATCTGGCGGATGTCGTGCATGCCGCGGGCTATGCCGTGTGGAGGTCCACCGCGCAAGCCGCACGGCGTTTGCTCCGACGCGATTATCCACCTTCACGGCGGTGACATATAGTGCTGAAATCGTTGGGACCGGGACCATCCGTCAGGGGATGGTGGGCGCGGCAGGGATTGAACCTGCGACCCCACCCGTGTGAAGGGTGTGCTCTACCACTGAGCTACGCGCCCGCTATCGGGAAGCGGCGCCCTAGACAAAGCGGATCGAATTGACAAGCGGCGATCTGCTTCTAAACGCGCAAGGCATGACCGAAGAGACCAGCACCCCCGAAACGAGCGGCGCAGACGTGCCCCCCGATCACCTCGCCATCAATCCGCGCAGCCCCTTTTTCGATCAGGAAAAGCTGCAGCGCGGAATCGGCATCCGGTTTAAGGGCACGGTTCGCACGAACGTTGAGGAATACAGCATTTCTGAAGGCTGGATTCGCGTTCAGGCGGGCAAATCGATGGACCGCCATGGCCAACCGCTGACCATCAAGCTCTCCGGCGCGGTCGAAGCGTGGTATGAAGATCTGGGCGAAGACGCGCCTGTCGCCAAGAAGGACTGATTGTCCGGGCGTCGCTTAACCGCGACGCCTCAGTATCGGCCAGCGATGATCGCGCCTATTGGATCGTTGTGGCGCAACGTTTGCTGCTTGGCCTGACGAGACATCGCAGGCGTTCGCCCCGCCCCTCGCTTGCCTGCGCTTTCTAACGAACCCAGTTTTGCATTGTAGATAAAACCGGATACCGGCCAGTGCGTCGTGCCAAGGCCGTGCGATGGGCCATACCAGATGCGCACCTGGCTCCAGTCATTCTGCGGCGATACATCGAGCGCGGTCACATTTCGCTCGATCTGGCCGGGGATCGACCAGTTGGCATGACTGAGCAGGACGGTCCTCGCATCCACGATGCGGCTGACTGTAGCGACGTGACCCAGACGTGAGTTATTGAATGGTGGGATCGCCATCACCGCGCCGGGGCGAGGAACATGGCCTGTGGCGTATCGGTCCTGCGCCTGGCTCCACCAAGTATGCGCATCACCGTAGATTTGAATGCCGGATGCAGAGCGGGCGTAGGGTACGCACTCGAGATGGCCCGGCCCCTTTGATACCGCTAAGGCATTTCCGAGTGCCGCGTCGTTGCCAGCTTCGGTGCCCAGCATGGATTCGATGACCGGACGCGCTTGTGCCGTCGATGTGCACGCCGCGATCGCGATGGAAAGTACGCTGCAAAAAACCCTCATGCCGCCCTTTTGCATCTGGGAGGTTATTAGCCGTCTGCCGAGAATGGTTAATCGCCACGAAGGGAAAAGTTCCCTCAGCTCATGCCTAAATGCGATGCGAATGGCCGTGAAACTGTACGTTTGTTTCATCAGCGGTTGTATGAAGGGAGAGCAGAGCGGATCGTCGCTCCAGTCTGTTGGTTGGCCGCAACGCCGCCAGACGCGGCAACGCTTGCCAAAACGAGTCGAAATCCCCAAGCGGTTGGAATCATGCTTCCCCAAGTCATCATCATCGGCCGCCCTAACGTCGGCAAGTCCACTTTGTTCAACCGGCTCGTCGGCAAGAAGCTTGCGCTGGTGGATGACCAGCCGGGCGTCACGCGCGACCGTCGCTTCGGCGACGCGGAGTTGCTCGGTCTCAAGTTCCAGATCGTTGACACGGCGGGTTGGGAGGACGACGAAGCCGAAACGCTCCCGGGCCGGATGCGCAAGCAGACCGAGGCGTCGCTGGAAACGGCCGACGTCGCGCTGTTCGTGGTCGATGCCCGCGCGGGACTGACACCGCTTGACGAAGAGATCGGCCAATGGCTGCGTTCGTCGCCTGTGCCGGTGCTGTTGCTGGCGAACAAAGCGGAAGGCCGCGCTGGCGAGGGCGGGGTGCTCGAAGCCTATTCTCTGGGCCTGGGTGATCCCATCGCGGTTTCAGCCGAGCACGGCGTCGGCATGGCGGACCTGTTCGAAGGACTGCTGCCTCATCTCGATCCGCTGCAGCCGGAAGAACCCGAGTTCGAGGAAGAGGAAGACGAGGAATCGCGTCTGCTCGCTCCGCTGAAATTGGCGATCGTTGGTCGTCCGAATGCGGGCAAATCCACGCTGATCAACCGAATCCTTGGCGAAGATCGACTGCTAACCGGACCGGAAGCGGGCATCACGCGCGATTCGATCACGGTGGATTGGGACTGGACCGATCCCAAGACCCAGAACGTGCGTCAGGTCCGCCTGATTGACACGGCGGGAATGCGCAAGCGCGCCAACGTCGTTGAAAAGCTGGAGCGCATGGCCGTCGCCGATGCACGGCATGCCATCGATTTCGCCGAGGTTGTGGTGCTTCTGCTCGACGCTACACGTGGGCTTGAGCATCAGGACCTGACGATCGCGTCGAAGGTTCTGGAAGAAGGCCGCGCGTTGATTATTGCGATCAACAAGTGGGACGTGGCCGAGAACGCCTCTGGCCTGTTCAACGGTGTCCGGGCGGCCCTTGATGACGGACTTGCGCAAGTGCGCGGCGTACCGCTGCTGGCGGTATCGGCGCGGACGGGCAAAGGTCTGGATGAACTGATCGGTGCTGGGTTCGCCATCCGTGAGGCCTGGAGCAAGCGTGTTCCTACATCCGCGCTCAATCGCTGGTTTGACGATGCCCTGGCCGCTAATCCGCCGCCAGCACCGGGCGGCAAACGCATTAAATTGCGCTACATCACCCAGGCGAAGACGCGCCCGCCGGGCTTCGTGATCTTTGGCACGCGGCTCGATCTGCTTCCCGAAAGCTACAAGCGCTATCTCGTCAATGGGATGCGTCGGGAACTCGGATTTGATTCGGTGCCAATCCGCCTGAATCTTCGCAGCGCCAAGAACCCGTTCGCCAAGGACTAACCCGTCAGGACGGGTGAGCCACGGCCTCCTGTGCTGCCTGCTCCGCGGTTGCCTCGCTTTGCGGCGACACGTATGAATTGCTGCCAGTCAGCCTTGCTTCGCGACGGCTGCGATGCTGGTTCCACACGGCGATGAACAGCGCGGCGATGACGGGGCCGATGATGAAACCGTTTAGTCCGAACAGTTCGAGGCCGGCCAGAGTAGCGATCAGCACGACGAAGTCTGGCAGCCGCGTGTCGCGGCCCACCAGTATCGGACGCAATACGTTGTCGACCATGCCGATGATGAACACGCCGCAGAAAATAATGATGGCGGCTTTGCCGGTATCACCGGTCGCGAAAAGGTAGAGTGCGGCCGGTACCCAGATGATGGCTGTGCCAACCGCCGGTAGCAGCGAGAAAAAGCCCATCAGCACGGCCCAGATCAGCGCGCCTTCAATGCCCAACGCCGAAAACAGGAGACCGCCGAGCAGTCCCTGCACGACGGCTACGACCACCGTCCCGCGCATGGTCGCCCTGACGACGAGTAGGAAGTTTTCAATGAGCGAATCACGCGTATCGGCGTGCAGCGGCAGGCTGGTGCGGACCATTTCACCATATTTCCGCCCATCGCGGAGCAGGAAATAACTTAGGTAAAGCATGACGCCCAAGGCCGCCACGAAGCTGAGCGCGCCTTGGCCAACCGTCAGCAGGCGCCCCGCAACCGTCTGCAATCCGCTCGAGATGCTACCGCCGAACTGGCGACGGATCGTCTCCAGATCGTTGAGACCGTTGTCTTCGATAAGGTCGCGCAGCCGGTCGGGGAGGGCAGCGAGGATCTGCTGGATGATCCGTCCGAAATCGATCTGGCCACTGGCGATCTTGCCGTATAGGGCAGTCGCTTCGTTGACGAGGCTGAATCCCAGCATGATCGTGGGCACCACGATCAGCGCTATCAGCCCCAATAATACGATCGACGTGGCCAAATTCGCCTTGCCGTTGAGCCGGGAAGTCAGCTTCGCGGTCATCGGCTGGAACATGATCGCCGCGACCACGCCCCAAAGCACGGCACCAAAATAGGGTGCCAGCAGATAGGCAAACGCCAGCGTGATGATCACTACCAGGACAGCGAAACCGATATCCTCGATCTGAAGTCCCCGGTCGGAAGATTCTTGCCGTTCCGAAACACTATGGTGTGTTGAATCCACTCTGCCCCCAAGGCTACCGGCGAATGTGCCCCCGCGCGATGGCCGGGCCGGTCTCCGATTTGCACAAAGCCCGGAGACACCCCTGGTTCCCGCCTCCCTATGTCGATCGCTTGAGAGAGGCGGGCGAAGATATATCAGTCTTCGGCAGGCTTGCTCTGCAACTGGCAGTAGTTCTGGATGCCCATTCGTTCGATCATGTCGAACTGCTTTTCGAGGAAATCGACATGCTCTTCCTCGCTTTCGAGGATGCGCTCGAAAATCTCGCGGCTCACATAATCGCGGACCGATTCGGCATGTGCGATCGCCTCTTTCAGCATTGGCAATGCATCGTATTCCAGCGCGAGATCGGCCTTCAGAATTTCCTCGACCGTCTCACCGACCCGCAATTTTCCGAGCGACTGGAAATTAGGAAGGCCACCAAGAAACAGGATGCGGTCCGCCAGAATGTCGGCATGCTTCATCTCGTCGATGGATTCGTGCCGCTCGTACTCAGCGAGTTTCTTGATGCCCCAGTTGTCCAGCATACGATAATGCAGCCAGTACTGGTTGATCGCGGTCAGTTCGTTGAACAGGGCCTTGTTGAGAAACTCAATGACCCGTTGGTCGCCATTCATCGCGCGAAACTCCTGAAAAATGAGCCGCGTGTATAAGCGCAACCGGCCAGTGGGGGCAAGTCAGGTAAGGTCAGGCGGCGGCGGCGATGCCCATCCCACCCGACGCCAGTTCGTCCGAAATGATGTCTTCCGCTTCGTCCAAACATTGCCGACATTGTGGGGTACGACCCAAAGCGCCGTAGATCGCTTCTGCGCTGCCGCGATAGCGACGGGCTGCGCAGCGAAGTTCAGTTTCCCGGATAGCATTGCAAATGCAAACGTACATGGGCGAATCCTCTAATCCGCCACCAGTATATGCGAGTGCGAATGGATCGCAATAGCATTTTTAAGCTATCGATTTTCTCAGCCGCCGATTTGGAAGAGGGTGATGCTCTACCAATGATCGCCAGAGCCATTCCAATGGACCACGCTGGAATCTGTCAAGCCAGGGGCTGCTCCACCCCAGCATGATGCCCCAGCCGATCAGTACGAAAAGCCATTGGCCGAAGGGTCCGACCTTGCCGAACAAGCCCAGGCCCCAGCCATAAAACGCGAATGTCATGATCATGCTGGTGAGAATGTAGTTGCTGAACGCCATCCGCCCGGCAGCGATCAAACGGCGGCCAATCGGCGTTTTGACGATACGCGGAGCGGCGAGCACCAGCAGTCCCGCATAACCGCAACCGCACAGGAGGTGGGGTAGCGCCAGCCCCCAAACCAGTGCTTCGTTCATCGCGATAGGCGGAAAATGGCGAGGCCATGCCCACGCGAGGAAAAGGATCGTGAGCAACAGACCTGCCGTTGTGCATGTGAGCGATAGTCTGGCAAGGCGTGCAGGTTGTATCCTTCCGTCGAAAAAACCCCGGCGCCACATTACCATCCCGATGAGCATCAACGGCAAGGTTTCGGAAAACACGCCCGATACCATCTGAACCTGCCAGAAAGGCCGCTCGATCAGCTTCACGAACAACAGGTCAACATACCCCAGGTGTGCTTCGCGCAGCTCCTGCGCTGCCCAGCTGATCATCGCGTTCATGCGATCGGACACCATGGCGAACTGCTCGGCTCCAGCCTTGCCATCACGCACGGCATTCTCTGCGGTGATAAGATCGGCGGCATCGAGCATGCCCCAGACATGCCAACCGCAATAGAGGAGCAAGGCGATGAGCATGAGAATACTGTTACTGAAGGGGCGGAGCAGCAATGCGGCGATCCCGCATGCTGCATAGACGAACAGTATATCGCCCCACCAAAGCAACAGATAATGGAGTATGCCGAGCAGCAACAACCACCCCAGCCGGCGTAACTGGAGAATATCGCCGTCGCGTCCCGCAGCTTCTGCGCGTTCGTAGAACAAGACGATGCCAGCGCCGAACAGCAACGAAAAGAGGGTGCGCATCTTGCCCTCGAAAAAGACGAAGCTGAAAACCCAGGCAGCTTCGTCCGCCCTGCTGACCGGCCAAGGCAAGTGCGGCGTGATGCTTCCAATCATTGGACCCGCGAATCCGGCGATGTTGATCGTCAGAATTCCCAGAACCCCGATGCCCCTGATCAGATCAAGCGTTGCCAGCCGCGATGGGGCGGCGCTTTCGTTCAAGGCACCGGAGGGAGTCAGTCCTTAACCGCAAGACAGCCGAATCCGCTGGTAGCAAGTCGCTGGCAGGCGGCATCGGCGGCTGATTTGGAGGGAAAGCCGCTGGCCTGCAGCTTCGTCAGCTTGCCCGCCGGAGCGAGCGTCTTGCGACGACCAGCCAATTCCGGGCGTCCTTTTACTTTTGCCCAGAGCGCGTCGGCATTCGAAGCCACGCCGAAGGCGCCCAGCTGCACACGCCATGGTCCAGTCTCTGTGGAGTCTTGTGGTCGAATCGTAGCGCTTTTTTTCTGCTCCGGTTTGCTGGGCGATATGGGCGCGGGGGCCTTGGTTTTGTCAGTGGCCGCTGACACATGTTTGGGAGCCGAGGGTTTCGTTGGCGTGACTTCGACGGTTGGCTTTGCCACGACCACGTGGCGCGGAGGCGAAGGTCGCGCATAGTCGGCTCCAGCCAGCGTTGCCGAACTGGCGGGCGTGATCGCGTTGGTCTGCGTCGCCAATTCGGCGGAGGCATTCAATTGCTGCCGATTGGCTTGCGCCCGAGCGGCAATCTGTTCTGCCAAGGTGACGCTCTTTTGCCGATCGGCGATCGGGATGTGCTCGTCCATCTGCGCCTTGGCGTGGGAAGCCTGTCCGAGCCCCGACTGCTGCGCGAGGCTGATCAGGGCATAGGCGCGAACCCAGTCCTTTTTGACGATGTCGCCGTTGAAATGTGCGATGCCGAGAATGTATTGCGCGCGCGCGTCGCTGCGCTCTGCCGACGCTTCGATATAGGGCAGGGCCTGCTTGCGCTGCCCACGCTGGAAGAGAAGCAGGCCGTAGGCATCGGCTGCTTGCAAGTGGCCTTTCGCCGCCGCCTTTCCGTACAAGCCTTCGGCTTTAAACAGGTCCATTGGCACGCCGCGACCGAGCTTGTATGCCTGAGCGAGGTTGAATTCGGCATCGGCATCGCCTTTGTCGGCAAGTGGCTGCCATTGGCGGATCGCGCCGTCGTAGTCACCCGCGGACCATGCATCGACACCCGCCTTCACATCTGCATGAGCGGCGACACTCATGATGCCGGCGGCGATGGCAAGAGCCAGCACGCCTGAACGCAGGTAAGTCAGCTTCTTCAAATCAGTATCGCCCGGTGATGCCCAATGTACGGATCATGGTAAGCGCAACGCAAAGCGTAAAGCCAGAGGCTTGTACATTCAGCGCTTAGTTAGAACCGGAAAACTGCTTAGCCTGGAAGGGTTAATGCGAGGTAGATGGCTGTTCGCTGCGTTCGTGCGAGGGTGCACGTGCGTGCCAAATGCACACAATTAACCGTAAATTAGGAACGCCATGCCAGTTTCCGGTCCTGAGGGCGCTGATCGCTCGGGGCTTCGGGGGATTTCGTTTGCGCGTAGTGGCTTTAGCATCGCAGAAAGGCGGATCGGGGAAGACAACTCTTTCCGGCCACCTGGCCGTGCAGGCGCAGCGCGTAGGGGCAGGGCCTGTCGTCCTTATCGATACCGATCCGCAGGGATCCCTTGCCGATTGGTGGAACGAGCGTGAAGCCGAAATGCCGGCGTTCGCGCAGACCACCGTTGCAAGGCTTGCAAATGATCTGCAGGCGCTACGTCAGCAGGGTTTCAAGCTCGCGGTGATCGACACGCCGCCGGCGATCACCCTTGCGATCCAGACCGTCATTCAGGTGGCCGAACTGATTGTGGTACCCACCCGGCCCAGCCCGCACGATCTGCGCGCTGTGGGTGCAACGGTGGACTTGTGCGAACGCTCGGGAAAACCCCTGCTGTTTGTCGTCAACGCCGCGACTCCGAAAGCCCGCATTACCGCAGAGGCAGCCGTCGCGCTTTCGCAGCATGGTACGGTCGCGCCGATCACACTGCATCAGCGTACGGATTTTGCCGGATCGATGATCGATGGCCGCACCGTGATGGAAATCGATCCCAATTGCCGCTCTGCGCAGGAAGTGGCGGCCTTGTGGAATTACATTGCCGATCGCCTGGAAAAGAATTTTCGGCGCACCGTTTTTGCCGCTCCGACTGCCGGCCATCCGATGAGCGCCGGGGCACTTCGGCCCGTAGGCGGCTTTGGTCGCCGCGTCAGTATATCGTGATTGAGGAATTGATGTGATCAACCCTGCCAGCAGCGCCCGCACTGCCGGATTTACCTTGTGCACCGCCATGGTCGCCGCGCTTCTAGCCGGATGCAGCGGACAGTCCTCCATTGCGAGCACCGGGCGTGCCCCGACAATGCAGGCAGGCGCGCACGATGCTACTGCCGATACAGACAGCGTAATCGCGAAGGCTGAAAGCCGCGTGGCCAAAAGCCCGCGCAAACCATCGGCTCGCGCCGACCTTGGCCAGTTGTACCTTGCGGCTGGTCGATTCCAGTCGGCAGCCACGACGTTTGAGGATGCGGTTAGTCTGGGCGATACGAGCCTGCGGACCGCGCTCAGCCTGGCGTTGTCTTACATCGGGTCGGGCCGAGCCGAAGCTGCTCAGGAAGTCCTGGTGAAAGCGCGCGGACAACTTCCCGCAAGCGACTACGGGCTGGGCATTGCTCTTTCAGGCCAACCCGCCCTCGGCGTTGCCGTGTTGACGCAGGCGATCCGAAATGGGGACACCAGCGTCAAGGTTCGGCAGAACCTTGCCTATGCCTATGCCCTTGACGGGCGTTGGGCGGAGGCACGGGTTATCGCCGGGCAGGACGTTCCCGCCGATCAGCTGGATGCCCGGCTTGGGGAATGGGCGAGCCATTGGCGGCCTGATCAATCACAGGCCCGCGTGGCGGGTCTGCTGGGCGCTCCACTGAGAGGCGATCCAGGTCAGCCAGTGGCGCTCGCTCTGGATGGAGCTTCCCGTGCATCGCGTCTGGCGACTATCGAGCCGGCAGCGGCTCCGGTGGAAGAACCGACTGCCGTCGCGACAACGGAACTGCCGCCGATCGCCACAACCGAAAACGTATGGGGCACGGTCGCGCCTGCGGCTACTGAAGAAGCGGTGTCCACGCAGCGCAGTTTGACAATCGCCGTCCCTCGTAAGACGCCCAAGCGGACCGACGTGGCGGCTGCGCCATCACGCACGACGATCGAGCGCGCGTTCGCCACGTTACCCAAGCCAATTCCACCCTCGGCTCCCGCCAAGGGTCGCCATCTGGTCCAGCTGGGATCTTTCCGCACGATGGATGGCGCTAAGCGGGCCTGGGGCATCTATGTGCGAAATAATTCGGCCTTGCGGGACCACACGATGCGCATCACCGAAGCCGACGTGAATGGCCAGCGGTACTATCGCGTCGCGGCCGAAAATTTTGCCAGCAATTCCGCGCAGTCCCTGTGCTCTGCATTGCGGAAGAAGGGGCAGCAGTGTCTCGCCTATGCCGATCGCAGCACTTCCTCGACGCCTTCCGCTCCCACTGGCCCTCGGCTCGCCAGCCGCCGCTGATCGGATTACGCGACTTTCTTGGTTCGCACGGCGACCCCGCCTTTGAACAAGGCAAGCACGCGACCCTGAACGGGCTGACGATCGAACGGGGTGTTGCCGGCGCTGGCGGCCATCTTGTCCGAATTGACGATCCAAGGACGGTCGGTATCGACGACCGCGATATCGGCTTCCAGGCCAAGTTCTAAACGACCGGCCTTCACGCCCAGCAGCCTCGCTGGTGCCGCTGACAGCAACTCGAATGCCCGACCGAGGTCGATCACGCCATCGCGCACCAGAGACAGCGTGAGAGGCAGGAGAGTCTCGGCCCCGGCCATGCCAGGGGCGGAGTCGGCGAACGGAAGACGCTTATCCTCCGGCCCACGCGGGTCATGGCCGGATGCGATGATGTCTATCGTGCCGTCCGCGATGGCCGCAATCACAGCCCGCCTATCATCCTCGCAGCGCAGAGCTGGCGACAGGTGGGTAAACGTACGAAATGCCCCGATCGCGAGGTCCGAAAGCATGAAGTAAGCCGGGCTTACTCCCGCCGTCACGTTCAGTCCCTTTGCTTTCGCGGCGCGCACCAGTTCCAACCCGGCAGCCGTGGTGACGTTCCGGAAATGGATCGCCGCGCCTCCCGGTCGGTTCGAGGCCATCTGCGCAAGCGCGATGTCACGAGCGATCGCGATGGCCTCTGCTTGAGCGGGCGCGCTGGGTAGTCCCAGTCGGGTCGCCATTTCGCCTGCGGTGGCGACGGCATTGCCGACGATCCCCGCGTCCTCGGCGTGAGCGATGACGACCATTCCCAGCATGCCGGTGTATTGCAACAGGCGCAGCATCGTGCCCGAATCCGCGATCCAACGCCGTCCAGTGGCCACTGCTTTGGCGCCGGCGTCCCGCATCATAGCTATTTCGGCGAGAGATGTGCCGCCGAGCCCCTGCGTCGCGGCGGCCAGCGGGTGGACCCAGAAATCGGGCTTGCCCGACTGCGCGGCGAACCGCACCCGTGCTGCCACATCCAGCGGCGGGTTCTGGTCGGGCATCAGGGCAGCGCGCGTCACGCCGCCGAAGTGGAACGCCGGCTTGTCGATCGAAAATACGCCGACGTCGACCAGACCCGGCGCCACCAGAGCGCCGCGTGCGTCATGGACGGTATCACCCTCCTGCGGGCCCACGCCAGCGCCTATAGCGGTGATGAAACCGCCTTCGCAACGGATGCCGCCCGTCTCGATCCTGCCGTCCGCGAGCAGCAAGCGGCCGCCGGTGATCGTCAGAGGTGCCTGAACGCTCATGCCCAACCCTCCGCCTTGCGGCCTTTGCGTGTCAGAACATCGAGGCTAGCCATGCGAATGGCCACGCCCATCTCAACCTGCGTCGTGATCATGGAACGCTCGACATGGTCGGCGACGTTGCTGTCGATTTCGATCCCGCGGTTCATCGGTCCGGGGTGCATGACCAGAGCATTGCTTTCCGCCTTTGCCAGACGCTCCAGCGAAAGGCCGTAAAGGTGACGGTATTCCCGGGGTGAGGGGATGAACTGCCCCTCCATCCGCTCCAGCTGAAGGCGCAGCATCATGACCACATCCGCGCCTTTCAGGGCCGCGTCGAAATCATGGAATATCTGCACGCCCATCTGCTCGATGTCTGCAGGCATTAGCGCGGGCGGTGCGCACACGCGAACGTCGGCACCGAGTGACGCCAGGCACAGGATATTCGAGCGGGCAACGCGGCTGTGCAGGATGTCGCCGCAGATCGTGACGCGCAGGCCGTTGAAGGCGCGCTTCGCCTGCCGGATCGTCAGCGCATCGAGCAACGCCTGCGTTGGATGTTCGTGCTGCCCGTCCCCTGCATTGAGCACCGGGCAGTCCACCTTGTCGGCGATCAACTGCACCGCTCCGGAACTGGCGTGGCGGATCACGATGGCGTCGGCCCGCATGGCGTTAAGCGTCATCGCCGTATCGATCAGCGTCTCGCCTTTCTTCACGCTGGAATTGGCGACGGCCATGTTGACGACGTCAGCCCCCAGTCGCTTGCCAGCGATTTCGAAGCTGAGCAGGGTCCGAGTGGAATTTTCGAAAAAGGCGTTGATGATCGTCAGGCCCGACAGAAGTTCGCGCCGCTTCTGCGCACCCCGGTTCATTTCCACCCATTGCTCCGCCTCATCCAGCAGAAACCAGATCTCATGTGGAGCCAGGCCTGCGATGCCGACAAGGCCGCGATGGGGAAAGGCGAGGGCGCCTTCCGGATACGTGTATTCAGGGGATGTCATTAAAGACGACGCCTTAGGCCCCCTGACGGCCCTGCTCAACCCCCACTGCCACCCTGTCCACCAATCGGTGATGCATCAGCGTTAAAGACAGGCGGAACCGCTTTTATCGCCGCCACTTTCCCATTCGGCAGATGTGCCGTTAAGACCGCGCGCGAAAGGCAGGTTGGTTTCATGAGATTCGCTCGCAAGGTCTGGAAGCTGCTCGTGGCGGTGAAGGATGCGCTCGCGCTGGTTTTCCTGCTGATGTTCTTCGGGATCGTCTACGCGGCGCTGTCAGCTCGCCCGGCACCGGGAAGGGTCGAGGATGGCGCGCTGCTCCTCCAACTCGATGGTACGATCGTCGAGGAGAAATCGCAGAAGGATCCGCTGGCCCTGCTAATGGCGTCCAGCGGGACCAGCCAGGAATTCCAGGCTCGCGATATCGAGCGTGCGTTGCGCCTTGCGGCCAGCGACAAGCGCATCAAGGTCGTGGTGCTGGATATGTCGCGCTTTCTCGGCGGACGCTTCGTCCATCTCCACGATATTGGCGGGGCGATCGATGAAGTGCGCAAAGCGGGCAAGCCGGTTCTGACTTTTGCGACGGCATACACAGACGATGGCGTTCAGCTTGCCGCCCATGCCAGCGAAGTCTGGGTCGATCCGATGGGCGGGGCTTTCGTCACCGGGCCCGGGGGCAACCTGCAATTCTACAAGGGTCTTTTCGACCGGTTCGGCGTCAACGCCCATGTCTATCGGGTGGGCACCTACAAGTCGGCTGTGGAACCCTATTTGCGTTCCGATCTCTCACCCGAGGCGCGCGAAGATCTGAAAGGGATCTATGACGCCCAATGGTCGGCCTATCGAGCGGAGATCAGCAAGGCGCGCCCGAAAGCCCAGGTGGATCGGATGACGTCCGACCCAGTGGCATGGGTAAAGGCTTCGGGCGGTGATATGGCGCAGGCTTCGAAAGCGGCGGGATTGGTCGATCGGATCGGTGACAAGACCGAATTCGAAAAGCGGGTCGAAGCGATCGCGGGCGAAACCTCCATCGCTCGCCCGGATGGCGACGATTCGCCGGATTACGCCCATACCGGCATTGCGACCTGGCTTGCGGCCAATCCCATCAAGACGGACGGGGCCAAGATTGCCGTCATTACGATCGCCGGCGACATCGTGGATGGCGAAGCCGGACCCGGCACTGCCGGCGGTGACCGGATCGCACGGCTCCTCGATACCAACCTGCCGGATGACGGCACGTCGACCTACAAGGCGCTGGTCGTGCGCATTGATTCGCCGGGTGGCTCGGTATTAGCGTCGGAACGTATCCGCCGGGCGCTGATGCGCTGGCGGGATGCGAAAATTCCGATCGTCGTGTCGATGGCGAATCTGGCGGCCAGCGGTGGCTATTGGGTGTCGACACCTGGGCAGCGCGTGTTTGCCGAATTGGGAACGATTACCGGCTCCATCGGAGTATTCGCTGTGGTGCCGAGCTTTGAAAAGACTCTGGCTGACTTCGGCGTCACCAGCGACGGTGTGCGCACTACCGGCCTGTCCGGTCAGCCCGATATCCTGGGTGGGTTTACGCCCGAAGTGAACGAGATGCTGCAAACCTCGGTCGAAAACATCTACGGAAAGTTTCTTGGCATCGTTGCCAAGTCGCGCGGCAAGACGCCCCAGCAAATAGATGCGATCGCGCAAGGTCGTATCTGGCCGGGTGCTCAAGCGCAGCGGATCGGTCTGGTCGATCAAATGGGTGACCTCGACGCCGCGCTTGCCTACGCCGCGAAAACAGGCGGGGTCGGCAATGCGAAGTGGCATGCCCAGTATCTGCAGGACGCGCCCGATTCGATCAGCGCGATCCTGGAAAGCTTCGCTCCCGCATCGCAGGAACAGGCCGTCGCGTTCGACTTTGCAGGACTCGTCGCCGCGCGTCAAAAACTGCAGATGGCTCAGGCGATCGCTCGCGTAGAGGCTTTGACCGGGTCGCGGGGGGTGCAGGCTTATTGCCTGGAATGCGGCATTGGGTCGGATAATCAACCCTCGGCTGACGGAATTCCGGAGGCGTCAAAGATGGTGATGCTGGCGAAGCTGTTCGGCCTTCGCTGACGCTTCTGCTGCGCACGAAAAACCCGCGCTGGCTTAGGGCTGGCGCGGGTTTCTTGTCTTCTTTGACGTGAATGAGGTCAATCTGGAGGCGGCATTTCCACAGGCGTGCTGTCGGGCTGGTCGTAGTCTGGACCTTCTGCCGGTGTCTCGTCCGGCGCGCCGGGCGCTCCCGGATCGTTGGGTGTCGGGAATTCGGCCGGGGTGTCGCCCGGATTGTCGGCTGGTGGCTGCGTGGCCATATCAGTCTGCTCCTCTTGCCCGCTCCACCATTCCAATTGGGTAAGGGATCGCCTTCGCGCAAGGCTTGGTAGAAGAATGTGATGCTCGCGCAGTCTTGCCCTTTGCCTTGGGGCGCTATAAGGGGCCGTCCCTTGAGTTTCAGGCTTCACTCATGCGGGCGTGGCGGAATTGGTAGACGCGCTGGTTTTAGGTACCAGTATCGAAAGATGTGGGGGTTCGAGTCCCTTCGCCCGCACCAATCCGTCACCTGTGTGAGGGCGAGCCGCGTCATACGGGCCGCAATGCCCTTTGGATTGCACAGGAAGGCATCGAAATGCAGATCGTCGAAACGACCAACGAGGGCCTGAAGCGCGCCTACACGGTCACCATCCCGGCCGCCGCGATCACCTCCAAGATTGAGGGTGAAGTCAAGAAGATCGCCCCACAGGTGAAGATGCCTGGCTTCCGCGCCGGCAAGGTGCCTGCCAACCTCGTGAAGAAGCTGCACGGCCCGGCGATCCACCAGGAAGCGCTGAACACTTCGATTCGCGAAGCCATGGACAAGCTCGTGGCGGACAACGCGCTGCGCCCCGCCATGAACCCCGATGTTTCGCTGGCCGAAGGCTATGAAGAGGGCAAGGACGCCGAGCTGACCGTCAGCTTGGAAATCCTGCCGAAGATCGAAGCACCTTCGCTGGATGGCCTGAAGCTCGACAAGCTGACCGTTCCCGTTTCCGACGATTCCGTCACCGAAGCGGTCGAGCGTATCGCTTCGCAGCAGCAGCGTTTCGAAACCAAGGAAGGCGAGGCCACCGATGGCGACCAGGTCATCTGCGACTTCACGGGCAAGCTCGACGGCGTCGAGTTCGAAGGCGGCAAGGCGGAAAAGCAGCCGATCGTCATCGGTTCGGGCCGTCTGATCCCCGGCTTCGAAGAGCAGCTGGTTGGCATCAAGGCCGGGGACGAGCGCACCATCACCGTGTCTTTCCCCGACGATTACCCGGCTGAAAACCTGAAGGGCAGGGAAGCCACCTTCGATATCGTTGCACACGAGATCAAGGCTCCCGCCGAATCGAAGCTGGATGACGATTTCGCCAAGGAACTGGGCCTCGAAAGCTTCGAACAGCTGCAGGGTCTCCTGCGCGGCCAGCTGGAGCAGGAAACCGCCGGCCTTACCCGCACCGCCATGAAGCGCTCGCTGCTTGACCAGCTGGCCGCCGGTCACGACTTCGAAGTGCCGCCGACAATGGTGGAAGCTGAATTCTCGCAAATCTGGCAGCAGCTGACCCAGGAAGCGCAGAGCGAGGAAGATCCCGCCGCTGCCCTCGCCGAAATTGAGGCCGAGAAGGACGACTATCGCAAGATCGCCGAACGCCGCGTGCGTCTGGGCCTGCTCCTGTCCGAAATCGGCCAGGCCAACGGCGTGGAAGTATCGCAGCAGGAAATGCAGATGCTCGTGTCGCAGGCTGCGCAGCAGTACCGTCCCGAGGACCGCCAGCGTTTCTTCGAATACGTCCAGCAAGACCCGATGATGGCCGCCCAGCTGCGCGCTCCGCTGTATGAAGACAAGGTCGTCGACTTCCTCATCGAGAAGGCTGACGTAACCGAGCGTGAAGTGACGCGCGAGGAACTGCAGGCGGCGATCGAGGCTGATGCCGATGGCGCCGAAGCCAAGCCCGCAGCCAAGAAGGCACCCGCCAAGAAGGCGAAGAAAGCTGACGACGCTGCGTCCGACGAAGCAGCGGAAGACGAAGCGCCAAAGAAGGCACCCGCCAAGAAGGCTGCAGCCAAGAAGGACGAAGCCGCGGAGGCTCCCGTAGAAGCGGAAGAAGCCCCGAAGAAGGCGCCAGCCAAGAAGGCTGCAGCCAAGAAGGCAGACGAAGCTGCGGACGGCGAAGCCGAAGCCAAGCCGGCCAAGAAGGCTCCCGCCAAGAAGAAGGCGGCCGACAAGGAGGATTGATCCCCTCGTCGCAATGACCGTTGAAACGGCCCGGTACTGCATGGTGCCGGGCCGTTTTCTATTATGCCCGCATGGGATTGTCCCCCGCCCATCACCGATTGATGGGTTAATCCCCTTGAACATCGGCGTCGGCCACGCGACATAGGCAGTCCAAATCATATGAGGACTCCCATGCTCGACCTGTTCGGCGCTTCGAGCGCCCAAGGAAAGTTCACCACCGATCCCATTACCGGTGCGCTCGTGCCGATGGTCGTCGAGCAGACCAGCCGCGGCGAACGCAGCTTCGACATTTATTCGCGCCTTCTGCGCGAACGGATCGTGTTCATCACCGGCCAGGTGGAAGATCACATGGCGTCGCTGATCGTCGCGCAGCTGCTGTTCCTAGAATCCGAAAACCCGTCGAAGGACATTTCGATGTACATCAACTCGCCGGGCGGGGTGGTGACAGCGGGTATGGCGATCCACGACACCATGCAGTACATCAAGCCGCGCGTGTCGACCGTGTGCATCGGCCAGGCCGCATCGATGGGAAGCTTCCTGCTCGCTGCTGGCGAACCGGGCATGCGTATCGCGCTCCCCAATGCACGCATCATGGTGCACCAGCCTTCCGGCGGCGCGCAGGGCATGGCGTCGGACATCGAAATCCAGGCGCGTGAAATCCTGCGCATGCGTCGCCGACTGAACGATCTCTATGTGAAATACACCGGCAAGTCGCTCGACGAGATCGAGAAGGCGATGGATCGCGACACTTTCCTCGAGGCCGAGGAAGCACTGGCGTTCGGCCTCGTCGACAAGGTCTTCGAAACCCGTCCTGAGGGCGAGAAGGCCCCGGGCTGAACCTGATGAATCTCGGGCCGGACTTTTCAGGCTATCGCAAGGATTTGGCGGTAGGATTGCAAAACCGGCCCCCGACAGGGTAGAGTGGACGAGTCGCCTCGCTTGGAGGCCAAAGACGGAAAATGACGAAATTGAGCGGATCTGACGCGAAAAGCACCCTTTACTGCAGCTTCTGCGGTAAGTCGCAGCATGAAGTGCGCAAGCTGATCGCGGGCCCTACGGTCTTCATCTGCGACGAGTGTGTCGAGCTTTGCAACGACATCATTCGGGAAGAAACGAAGGCTGGTATCGCTGGGCGCAAGGAAGGCGAAATCGTCTCTCCACGCGAAATCTGCGAGATGCTGAACGATTATGTCATCGGGCAGGAGCGCGCGAAGCGCGTGCTGTCGGTGGCCGTTCACAACCACTACAAGCGCTTGAAGCACAGCGGCAAGCAGGGCGACGTCGAATTGTCGAAGTCGAATATCCTGCTGGTCGGGCCGACCGGATCGGGCAAGACGCTGCTCGCGCAGACGCTCGCCAAGACATTCGACGTGCCGTTCACGATGGCCGACGCCACGACGCTGACAGAAGCGGGCTATGTTGGTGAGGATGTGGAGAACATCATCCTCAAGCTGCTGCAGGCTTCGGACTACAACGTCGAAAAGGCGCAGCAGGGCATCGTCTACATCGACGAAATCGACAAGATCAGCCGTAAGGCCGAAAACCCGTCGATCACGCGCGATGTGTCGGGCGAGGGCGTACAGCAGGCGTTGCTCAAGCTGATGGAAGGCACGACCGCGTCGGTTCCTCCGCAGGGTGGGCGCAAGCATCCCCAGCAGGAATTCCTGCAGGTGGACACGACGAACATCCTGTTCATTTGCGGCGGCGCGTTCGCGGGTCTTGAAAAGATTATCGCCGATCGCCTGCAGAAGCGCTCGATCGGGTTTGGCGCGCATGTCGCTGACCCCGACAAGCGCCGGGTGGGCGAACTGCTGCAGAAAGCCGAGCCTGAGGATCTGCTCAAGTTCGGTCTGATCCCTGAGTTTGTGGGCCGTCTGCCGGTAATTGCGACACTCAACGACCTCGACATTGAGGCCTTGGTCAAGATCCTGAAGGAACCCAAGAACGCCTTGATCAAGCAGTATGCCCGCCTGTTCGAGCTCGAAGACGTGGAACTGACATTCACCGACGACGCGCTTGAGGCGATTGCTCAAAAGGCGATTGATCGGAAAACCGGCGCGCGCGGCCTGCGATCGATCGTCGAAGGGCTCCTGCTAGACACCATGTTCGATCTGCCGACTGAGCGTAACATTGCTGAAGTCGTCGTGGACAAGGATGTGGTGGAAGGCCGCAAGGAACCCGTCCGTGTGCTCAAGGGGGACAAGGCCGAAGAAGCGGCCTGACCTCGCAGGCGACTGCGGTGATTGAGCATAAATTTAAGGTCGTTCGCCTCACGGTGGACGACCTTTTTCTTTTGCGCCAAGCGAATGCACTGTTCGCGCGTGAATTCGACGATCTGTCATCGTACCCCATGGCGAACCAGAGGACCAATGGCTGGTTGACCTCCTTGGGTTAGAGCATTTCCTTGGATTAGTAGCTTTGATCGACGGCGAGGTGGTTAGTGCGTTGGCAGCATATGTTCTAACCAAGTACGAACAGGCAAGGCGTGAGATCTACATCTACGACCTTGCGGTCGCGCAAAATCGCCGGCGCCTGGGAATAGCTACGGCACTGATTGATCGTTTGCGCGACATGGCGCCATCGTTGAAGGCATGGGCAATCTTCGTGCAAGCCGATCATAGCGACGATCCAGCGATCGCTCTTTACCAATCGCTGGGCGAGCGTGAGGATGTCATCCATTTCGACATCGTCATGAGATAGCATCCCAGGTGACAGACATTCGACGATCACGTTCGTCTCTTCCATAGCAAACAAAAAAGGGCGCCGAACCAAAGTCCAGCGCCCCTCCTGCATTCTCCCGAAGGAGAACCGTGGATCGTTGTTTTGCCGTTAGGCGCCTTGTGGTGCGCTGCTGCCGCTAAAGCGCTTACCGGACTTGGGTATGGCCGAACCGGATAGCGGACGCGGCGTTGACGGGCCGCGCGGATGCGTGGGTCGGTCGATCGTTCCACCATCGAGCAACTGCTTGATGTCGTCACCCGACAGCGTTTCGTATTCAAGCATCGCTTGCGCCAGAGTTTCCAAGGCCTCGCTTTGGTCCTTGAGGATCTGCGTTGCCCGGGCATGGGCATTATCAACCAACAGACGGATCTCGCTATCGATCAGGCGATTGGTCTCGTCGGATCCCATCGTGCGCTGTGATCCGCCCATGCCGAGATAGCCTTCCTGTGCTTCCTCGTACTGGAGCGGGCCGAGCTTGTCGGACATGCCCCATTTGGTGACCATCGAACGGGCGAGACTGGTGGCGTATTGAATGTCCGACGACGCGCCGCTGGACACCTTGTCATGCCCGAAGATGATCTCTTCCGCCACGCGGCCGCCCATCGCCACCGACAGGTTCGCCAGCATCTTGTCGCGATGGTAGGAGTAGCTGTCTCGTTCGGGCAAGCGCATGACCATGCCCAAGGCGCGACCGCGCGGGATGATCGTCGCCTTGTGGATCGGATCGGACGCGGCTTCGTTTACTGATACGATGGCGTGGCCAGCCTCATGGTAGGCGGTCATCTTCTTTTCGTCTTCGGTCATGACCATGGAGCGGCGCTCCGCACCCATCATCACCTTGTCTTTGGCATCCTCGAACTCCTGCATGGCGACCAGGCGCTTATTGCGACGGGCCGCGAGCAGAGCCGCTTCGTTGACGAGGTTGGCAAGATCGGCACCCGAAAAGCCCGGCGTTCCGCGAGCAATCACGCGCGGATTGACGTCTGGCGCCAACGGCACCTTTTTCATGTGCACGGCGAGGATCTTCTCGCGACCGTCGATGTCGGGAACCGGCACGACGACCTGACGATCGAAACGGCCGGGACGCAGCAGGGCAGGGTCCAACACGTCAGGGCGGTTGGTGGCCGCGATGATGATGATGCCTTCGTTGGCCTCGAAACCATCCATCTCCACCAGCAACTGGTTGAGCGTCTGTTCGCGTTCGTCGTTCGAATTGCCAAGGCCGTGGCCGCGATGGCGGCCGACCGCGTCGATTTCGTCGATGAAGACGATGCACGGCGCGTTCTTCTTGGCCTGTTCGAACATGTCGCGCACGCGGCTTGCACCGACGCCGACGAACATCTCCACGAAGTCTGAACCCGAGATCGTGAAGAACGGCACGCCAGCTTCACCCGCGATAGCGCGGGCCAGCAGCGTCTTGCCGGTGCCGGGGCTACCGACGAGCAGGGCGCCCTTGGGAATCTGTCCGCCAAGTTTGGAGAAGCGCGTCGGATCGCGCAGGAACTCGACGATCTCTTCCAGTTCCTCGCGCGCTTCGTCGATACCGGCAACGTCGTCAAACGTGACCCGGCCGGAACGCTCCGTCAGCAGCTTGGCTTTGGACTTGCCGAAGCCCATCGCGCCCGAGCCGCCGCCTTTCTGAACCTGACGCAGCGCGAAGAAGGCAATACCCACGATCAGCACGAACGGCAGGGTCTGCGCGAGAATATACAGCAGCAGGCTGCCTTGCTCGGCTTCCTTGCCGGAATACTTGACCTCGTTATCCTGCAGCAGCTGCGCCAGCGACGTATCGTTGGGGACGGGGACGGTGGTGAAAGTGTCGCCGTTCTTCAGCTTGCCGTCGATGCGATCTTGCGCGATCTCGACCGAGGCCACGCTGCCCTCGGCAACTTTGGTGCGGAAGTCGGAATAGGGGATCGCTGGCCCGGATGTGGTGCGGGCGCCGAACATCGACACCACCATCAAGAGGGCAAGGAAGATGCCCCCCCATACGAGCAGGCTCTTTACCCAGGGATTGCCGCTAGGCTGGTCGTCGTTCATTCGGAGGAACCGTCCTTTCAGACCGCCAATGTAAGCGTCTGTCGCTGAATCTCAAGTTACCGCTGGCGTTCAGAGTAATCGTTTTGGCCAGCAGTTACGGCGGGTTGCCCCCCAACGGCACCTGACGCGCTCAAAAGCAGGTATATTCGGCGCGTCGGCAGTTGCTCTGTGTGCATTTTCCGTGTCCCACGCTAACCGGTCTGCAGTCGATTCAGGAGCCGGAACCCATGTCCATCGGTCGCACTATCCATCCGGTCTATGCGGCGATGGGCACGACGATCTTCGAGCGTATGTCTGCATTGGCAAGGGAAACGGGCGCGATCAATCTCGGGCAGGGATTCCCGGACGGCGCACCTCCACCCGAACTGATCGAGGTTGGGTATCGAGGATTGAGCGACCAATCGCAGCAGTATCCGCCGAGTGCGGGGGTGTTGAAGCTCCGGGAATCCGTTTGCGACTACTATTCCAGGCGGCAAGGTTTGGCGCTGAACCCCGCGCAGGTGATCGTGACCTCCGGCGCAACCGAGGCGATCGCTGCGGCGGTGTTGGCGGTCGTAAAGCCCGGGGACGAGGTGATCCTGTTCCAGCCCGCCTATGATGCATATGCACCGATGGTACGACGTGCAGGGGGTGTTCCTGTCAGCGTGATGCTGCAGCCACCGTTTTTCCGGTACGATCAGAAAGAATTGGAGGCGGCGGTAACACCCCGCTGCCGTGCGCTGATTCTCAATGATCCGCTGAATCCGGCAGGCACTGTCGCGAGCGATGACGAGCTTGCGATGATCGCTCGGGTCTGCGTGGCGAATGACCTCGTCGCGATCTGCGATGAGGTGTGGGAGGATGTGCGCTTCGATCAAGCAGCCCACCGTTCCCTGATGACGTTCGAGGGGATGGAGCAACGAACCGTGAAAATCGGATCGGCGGGCAAGATTCTTGGCCTTACGGGGTGGAAGATCGGCTGGATGATCGCCAGGGGCGAGCTGGCGACGGCCCTGGCAAGGGTACATCAGTTCATCACGTTCACCAGCGCGGTGCCTCTGCAATGGGCGGTGGCGGAAGGGTTGGCGATGGCCGACGTGATCGATCGCCAGCGAGCGGAATGGGGCCGGTGTCGATCGCGACTGATCGAGGGGCTGGAGCGTGCCGGGTTCCGGGTTCTGGGCAATGACGCCACCTGGTTCGTGTGTATCGATCTCGCCGAGTCGGGCATTGCCCTCGATGATAACATTTTCAGCGAGCGGGCGGTGATGGAAGCAGGGGTGGCGACGATCCCCTTCAGCGCTTTGTATGATGATGACACGGCACCGCGGCATATCGTGCGCCTTTGCTTTACCAAGCCGGACGCGGTGATCGATGAAGCGGTGTCGCGACTGTCAGCGTGGCGTGCGACATTATGAGTGACTTCGATTGGCGGGCGATGGCCAGCGACGACATCGATGGCGTTGTGACGGTGGCGCGTGTTGCTTTTCCAGACCATTATGAGGACCGGACCTGTTTCGAGGAGCGGGTCTGCCTGTATCCGCAAGGCTGTTTTGTTCTGGCCAACCGCACGGACATCGGGGGGTACCTGATTGCCTATCCTTGGCCAGCCGGTTCGATCCCGCCGTTGGATAGTTCGCTGGGAAGCCTGCCTGACGACCACAGCGCCTTCTATCTGCACGACCTGGCGCTGCATCCGGATCGGCGAGGAGGCGGCTATTCGCGTCCTGTCGTGGACACGCTGATGCGCCACCTTCGCGGGATAGGGGCGGAGATCCTCGCGCTGGTATCTGTGAACGATTCGGCTGGTTTTTGGCAGCGGTTGGGGTTTGAACCGTGTAATGACGATCCAGTCATCGCGGCCAAGCTTGTCAGCTATGGCGCGGATGCAACTTATATGGTCCGGCAGGTCTGACGCGCCGCGCGCTACCAGCAACGCGCGCTCGAACGGCAATCGTCAGTCGGATTCGAAAGCCGATCGCATGTCCTCCGGCGCGAGGTCGGAGAACTTGGTGATGCGCGCTTCGAAGCGCAGGCGGACTTTGCCGGTCGCGCCGTGGCGCTGTTTTGCGATGATCAGTTCGGAAAGGCCCGTCACTTCTTCCATCTTCTGGCGCCAGGTTTCCCACTTGTCCTTGACGTCAGGGCTATCGGTGTCGCTCGGATACTTGGGTTCGGTGGCCTTCACGTAATAGTCTTCGCGGTAGACGAACCAGACCATGTCGGCGTCCTGCTCGATAGACCCCGATTCGCGCAAGTCTGACAGCATCGGCCGTTTGTCATCGCGCTGTTCTACCGCACGGCTCAGCTGCGACAGGGCAATGACAGGAACGTGAAGTTCCTTCGCCAACGTCTTCAAACCACGGGAGATTTCCGAAATTTCGTTTACGCGATTGTCGTTCGCGCGGCCAGATCCGGACAGCAGCTGAAGATAGTCGATCACCACCAGACCGATGTCGTGTCGCCGCTTGAGGCGTCTGGCCCGCGTGCGCAACGCGGCGATGGAGAGGCCGGGCGTATCATCGATAAAGAGCGGCAGTTCGGCCAGACGCTGGCTAGCAAACGACAACTGCTGGAAATCTTCGCGGCTGATCTTGCCCATGCGCAGCGCTTCGGAACTGATCCCGGATTGCTCTGCCAGAATACGCGTTGCCAGCTGGTCGGCGCTCATTTCCAGACTGAAGAACGCGACGGCGGCGCCCACCGACTTTTCACTGCCGATACCATCGGCATGGTCACGCTGCAGGCGATCAGCCGCGTTGAAGGCGATGTTGGTGACGAGCGAGGTCTTACCCATGCCCGGACGCCCGGCCAGGATGATAAGGTCCGAATCGTGCAGGCCGCCTATCTTCTGGTTCACCGAGGTGAGGCCGGTGGTCTTGCCCGAAATGTGGCCGCCGGAATTGAACGCCTTTTCGATCGACTGGATCGCCGTGCGCGTGGCCACGCCGAAGCTTTGCGCTTCGCTTTGCGTCGCTGCTCCTTCGGCCACCTTGTAGAGCGCGGCTTCCGCCCGTTCGACCTGCTCCAGCGGCTCGACCGATTCGGAAGTATCCATCGCGCTTTCGACGAGGTTACGGCCAACCGTGATCAGTTCGCGCAACAAGGCGAGGTCGTAGATCTGCGCCGCCAGTTCTCGCGGGGCGAGGAGGCCCTGACCGTCCGCTGTCATCCGCGCAAGATACGCGACGCCGCCCAGCGCCTTCAGCGCCTCGTCCGCCTCGAAATAGGGGCGCAGCGTGACTGGGGTCACAACGGCCTTGCGGTCCAGCAACTGCAGGATGCGCTCATAGATCCGGGCATGGACAGGCTCGAAGAAATGAGTCGGTGCAAGCTGGGTCTGCAGTTCCTCGATCACGCGATTGTCGATGAGGACCGCGCCAAGAAACGCGGCTTCCGCCTCCACGTTGGCAGGCAGGGTACGCGCGCCGGCATCGTCGGCGCGGATAAGGAGGTCTTGCTGGGCCATAAGCGGCGCACCATGCTCTGGACGTGTGAGTCCGGCAAGCGGGCGACACCGCCTTATTAATCCACAGCTTGTGGAAGGCGGGCACACGCTCGCAGGCGGATGAGATCGAAGCCCTCTTGCCGGTTCATGCCGCAACCGCGTAAAGGCTTTTCGATCATGGCGGACCCGCGCATCTCCCACATCGAGCTCGACGATGCGACCATTCTGTGGCGCAACGCGGATATCGAACAGGAACGGCGCATCGCCATTTTCGACCTGATCGAAGACAATGTGTTTTGCCCTGTAAGGTCCCATACTGCAGGGCACCAGGGGCCGTATCGCCTGCGTTTGTCCGTGCGGGACGGTCGGCTCTCAATGGATATTTCGGACGAGGGTGGGGCTGATCTGGAAACGCTGGTGCTCGGGCTGGCGCGGTTCAGGCGGCCGATCCGGGAATATTTCGCGATCTGCGAGAGCTACTATCAGGCTATCCGCAAGGCCAGCCCACAAGAGATCGAGACGATCGATATGGCCCGTCGCGGGGTTCACAACGAAGCGGCCGAGATGCTGTTAGAACGGCTGGATGGAAAGATCGAAACTGACCATCCGACCGCGCGCCGGCTGTTCACTCTGATCTGCGTCCTGCACATTCGCGGCTGACGATCATGGTACAACGCAAGGGTGGCCGCGCCGCCCCTACCTCCCGCAAACGTAGCGGCGGCCCTTGGCAGGCGCGACTGCTTGGCGCGGTCCTTTTAATTGCGATCGTCGCCGCCGCATGGGCATGGTGGCATGTGCGGCATTGGTCTCCCGACCGGGGGGCCTATGCCGTCCAAGGGGTGGAAATCGGCGCCGAGGATGGCGAGGTGAACTGGGCATCGCTGAAAGCGATCGGCGCGGACTTTGCCTATATCGATGCCAGCGCCAGTGCCTTTGCCCGCGATCCTCGCTTTGTCGAGAATTTCGAGGAAGCGCGAACCGCCGGGATGCAGGTCGGCGCGTTGCATCGCTACGATCCGTGCCAGCCCGCCGGGACGCAGGCGGCCAACTTCGTCACCACCGTTCCGCGCGATGCCAAGCTGCTTCCGCCGGCGGTTGAACTGGGCATGCTGGCGGATGGCTGTCCGGTCAAAGTAAGCGACGCCCGGGTCGAGAGCGAGTTGATGACCTTTCTCAATCAGGTCGAAACGCACACGGGCAAGCCGGTCATTCTAAAAGTGACCCCGGCCTTCCAGTCCCGCTACATCATCGCGCACAAGCTGGATCGCAACCTCTGGCTGGTACGTGATCGCTTCGAGCCAACTTACGCCGGTCGCCCGTGGACGATGTGGACGGCTAATTCGGATCTTGCGAGCGAGATTGTACAGGGCGGGCTACGCTGGCTAGTGGTGCAGCCATGACCGATACGACCACTCGCGACATGCTGATCGCCGCTGCGCGCAACGCTGCTTCTGCTGCATACGCGCCATACTCGGGTTTTCAGGTAGGAGCGGCGCTGCTGCTGGCGGACGGCACAGTCGTGACCGGCGCGAACGTGGAAAACGCCAGCTATGGCCTGTCGCTATGTGCCGAGACGGTGGCCGTGGCGAACATCCTTTCCGGATCTCGTACGGCGGTCGAGGCGGTGGCCGTAACTGGCGGCGCACCGGGGCAGGCGGGGCAGGGCGCGCAAGTGACGCCATGCGGGCGATGCCGTCAAATTCTCAATGAGATCGCGCAGGTCGGCGGGACCGATCCGGTCGTATGGTGCGATGGCGCGGAGGGCGTGCTCGAAACCCGCCTCTCCCACCTGCTGCCTCACGCCTTCGGTCCCGCCAATCTGATTTAGGGCGCAGGTCGCTTTCTTTCCCTACCTTTAGGCTGGCGGGTTGGAATCGTTCTCACGTACAATGAGCCATTCCAGCAAAGTGCCAAGGCAATCCTTGCCTAGTTGAGCCGAGCGTTCCGGGCTCCAGCCTTGCACATTGTCTGCGGCGGGAAGGTGATCCTTGAACGGCATTTCCAGCGTCATCGCTACGGCGCCGAAGCGTTCGGCCACCTGATTGGTGGACATGGAAAGGTTGCCGGTGCCGGGTCGCGCCAGACCGTAGCCCAGCCGCGTCTGAAAATCGGGCGAGCGGCGTTCAAGCAGGGTCGCAAAGCGATTGTAGCCTGCCAATTGCTCGTCCTTCAGCGATGGAATGCCCTCAAACCCGGCGACGAAAACGGCGGGAATGGCCTCGTCCCCGTGGACGTCCATGGCGAAATCGACGCCGCTTTCATCCATCGCGTTGCGGATCGCCAGGACTTCGGGGGACTTTTCCAGCGAGGGAGCGTGCCATTCGCGATTGAGGTTCACGCCGACAGCGTTGGTGCGCAGATGGCCACGCCGGGAGCCGTCCGGATTGGCATTCGGCACGATATGAAAGCGGCACCGCTTGCGGAGTTCACGGCCAATGGAGCTGGTCGGGTCGATGAGCAATTCCAGCGCACCTTCCATCCACCATTCGGCCATGGTTTCCCCGGGATGCTGGCGGGCATAGAACCAGACCTGCACCGCGCCCGCGCCCATTTCCAGGCAATCGATCGGCTGACCGTCGAGGCTCGAGCCCAGCGTGCGGTGAGCCACGCCCTCCGTCGCGGCAGTACGGGCGACGAGATCGTGGTGCCGCTCCATCGAGTAGGGCGCGAAGTACGCAAACCACGCGATGTCATGGCTGGGAGTGTAGCGGATGGTCAGCGTGCCGCCCTCGCTCTGCTCGTCGTAGCTGCTGGCGGCGCGTGCCCAGAATTGACGATCTTCTGACACGCATGCGTCGTAATCCCGCCAGCCCATCGGATAGGCGGAAGCGTTGAGGCCCGTGATCCGCAGGGTCAACTCCCGGCCGGCTGATCCGCTGACCCGGAAATGAAACCACTGAAAGAATTCCGAGTGGCAATCCTTGCGGATAGCCAGCGTGGCATTGGTGCCGTCGATCGACAGGACATCGATATTGCCTGCATCGAAAGCGGCGGTGATCTGGATGGGAGCGTTGGTGCTATCTGTCATTTGACCTGGATAGTTTCCCCCGACTGTCCCGGGAACCCCTTGAAAAGAGCTTCTGCCACTTTTGCCGATCCGAGCGGCGCCTGCGCCAACGGCGAATCGCTGCGGACGGTGAATACCGCGCGTCCTTCCCAAAGCGCAGTCGCTGTAGGAGCGGCATTACGATCGCGGATCGCAACAAAAACGCGCGTGCCGACCTGGTCCTTCGGTCCGCCCGAGAGATCGAAGCCCAATCCCAGTCCAACGCCCGAACCGAAACCGCCGGTGCCGCCGCCGACCCCGACTGATACCGGACCGCGCGTCCTCTCGGGTCGGAAAGTCTGCCGCTCAACGGTAAGGACTGCCACCTGCTGGCTGGACGTCTGGGCGGCGTCGATTTCCCGGTAGCCGATCCGCGTCAGTTCGCGCCCGATTGCGGCGGCATATGTCCTGAACTCCAGCGTATCTTCCTGGCCGGGTGCAGGAACCACTTGAATAGTGCCGGAACCGAGACGGGAGATCTCTGGCGCATGGAAGCGAGTGACCTCGACGGGGCCGACAGGGGCGACGCATGCACACAGCGTGATGCTGGCAGCGATCGCTGCCATGACGCCAAATCGCTTTGATGGCCGGAATTTGAGCACGATAGGCATCGTCATTACTGTCACTCCCAAAATCGAAGCAGGTCGACTTTGCGAAACCGCGCTAACCCGAAACAGTCGCCTTCGCGTCGATTGCGGCGCTCAGCGCCTGCCAATTCAAGCGGTCTACGGGTGAAAAGTTCCTTGATCGGCAAAGGGGAGAGGCCCTCTGCTCGAAACTGACCACGCACAAATGAGAAGGGCCGCACCGGCAAGCGGTACGGCCCTTCGCATGGTCAGCGGCCGGGAAGTGCCGCCAGCGAAGCCTTTATCGCTAAATCAGGATTAGCGATAATGCTCCGCGACGGAAATTGCCGACCTCTCTGCTGAACCATGAGACATCGGATCACCTCCTTTCGCGCTGTTGAGCCAAGTCGCCGCACATCGGCAGCGTGGACTTCGGTAGCTGTCGGGCGCGTTTCCCGATGCCCGTCGTCCTGATGAAAATGTGGCTCATCCCGCATCGCACAACAAGTCTTGAAATGTATTTTTTTGCGGTCATTATCAGTGCTTCGGCCCGGTTTTCCCCAGCCTTGCGTCAGGCCGCTAGAGCGTAGGCTTGGCTGGCGTCGCTCTGCTTCACGCGGTCAGCGACAGTCCTCTATGACGCGCGTCACTTCGGTCCAGCTCGGCACGTAAAGCGTCTGTTCGCCTGTTGCGGACACAGCGAACCGACCGCGACTGATAGCCATGGAGTCGAGCAGCCGATCGCGGGCCTGCAACGTCACTTCAATGCCTGCCGCGGTGCTGCGCCCCGTAACGGACCGTGCACCGTCGGTCGTCGTGATCGTGACTGCCGTCTGTTGACCGCGAGCAGGGGCGGCCCGGACGATCGAAATCGTGTTCGACCTTGGATCGCAGCGCATCGTTAGCAGGCCGTTGCCGAAACTGGCAGTCGATCCTGAAGCGTTCGCAGCGTATTCCCAGTTTCCGGGTGTTACCGGGGCGTCGCGCCAATCCTGCGATGGAGGAGTAGCTGGCCGTGGTACCGGGCGCGATGCGGTCGGCGGTTGAGTGGTTTGGGTCGGGGGCGGAACGCTTGGGCTTCCGCTGGGCGTCGCGGGCGGCGGCACACATCCAGCCAACAGGGCCGCGAGAGCTGAGGATATGCAAACCGCCGATGGAAGAGAGCGGGAAACGGTGGCGCGACTGCGCAAATTTGCCTTCATGCCTATGGTATGGAATGACGCGCGACCCTTCTCAAGTGCGCATTGGCTCATGACCGACCCATCCAAGCCCCGATCTGTCGAAAAAGCTGGCCGCGTCGACGCCGCAAAACCCGGCAAAGTGCGCGTGGACCAGTTGCTGGTCGATCGCGGGATCGTGGAAAGCCGCACGCGCGCCCAAGCCCTGGTCCTGGCGGGGCTGGTGTTTTCCGGGGAAACAAAGATCGCCAAACCGGGGCAAAGCATCAAGAGCGACGCGGCTATCGACGTGCGCGGTCGGGATCATCCCTGGGTGTCGCGCGGAGGCATTAAGCTGGCTCATGCGATTGACCATTTCCAGCTTGATCCCACCGACGCGGTGGCGATGGATATCGGCAGTTCGACCGGCGGCTTTACTGATGTGCTGCTGACCAACGGCGCCAGCCGGGTATTCGCGGTCGATTCGGGCACCAACCAACTGGCCTGGAAACTGCGCAACGATCCTCGCGTGACTGTACTGGAGCAGACCAGCGCTCGAATCCTTACTGTCGCACACATCGATGCAGCCTGCGACTGGGTGGTGTGCGACGCCAGCTTCATCGGTCTCGCCAAAGTGCTGGAAGTCCCGCTGCGCCTAGCGGCGCCGCGTTGTCAGTTGGTGGCGCTGATCAAACCGCAGTTCGAGGTCGGTCGCGGCGAAGTGGGCAAGGGCGGCGTGGTTCGCGACCCGGAGCTTCACCAGCGGGTCTGCGACGAAGTGCGCGCCTGGCTGGAAGATGCCGGTTGGGACATCCAGGGTATCGTCGAAAGCCCGATCAAAGGGCCGGAAGGAAACATCGAGTTTCTCGTTTCGGCACAACGCCAACCTTGATCGCATTGTAGAGATTGCGTGCAGGATCATGCCACTCCACAAACCGCGCCGTCCTTTAGGGTGCCTTTTGTGATTCGGAGATTTTCGCGCAGATGAATCTGCTTGCCTCGTCTGGCCAATTGCGCGCCAGCTTCCTGCGGTGGCTGCTTGTCTGCGTGCCGGTGGTGGTGCTGCTCGGCTTTCTCTCTGGAACTGGGGCGCAAAGCGGGCCGGAAAACCCCTGGTTCGCTGAACTGGTGAAACCGGCAGGCTATCCCCCGCCAGCGACGTTCGGGATCGTGTGGACTGTGCTCTACATCATGCTGGGGGTTGCCCTGGCCATGATCCTGAGCGCGCGCGGCGCGCGCGGACGTGGTCTGGCCGTGGTGGCTTTCATCGTGCAGTTCATTCTGAACCTGTCCTGGTCGCCGATCTTTTTCGGCGCTCACCTGATGTCCGTGGCGCTGTTCGTCATCGTCGCGATCCTGTTGGTGGCGGTCCTGACGACGGTGTTGTTCTGGCGGGTGCGGCCGGTGGCGGGCGCGTTGCTGCTGCCCTATCTGGTGTGGCTGGCGTTCGCGACGTACCTCAACTTCGCGATCCTGCGGGAGAACCCCGGCCTTGACGGCGTTCAGCGGTCCGGGGCGGTTGAGCGGTTCGACATCTGATCCCTCTTGCGCGCGGGCTTTGCGCGATCCATTTATAAGGCATGCAAAACGAAAACCCCTTCGTCGCCGATTTCGTGAAGATGATGAACAGCGCCGCCGGTACACTGGCTGGCGTCGGTCGCGAGGCGCGGGACAGCGCACGGGAACGGTTCAAGGAATTCATGGGCGACATGGATTTCGTAAGCCGCGAAGAATTCGACGCGGTGAAGGAAATGGCCGCGACCGCGCGCGCCGAAGCTGAATTGCTTAAGGCGCGCCTTGACGCGATCGAGGCCAAGCTCAATCCCCCCATCTGATAGCTGACTGGCGCCGCGATGCATTTTCGCGCGCCAGCCATCGTCTGTGCTACTTTCGCTCATGGCGAAATTGCGTCCGTTGCGCGGATGATGACGGCTGATCATGGGCTGGTTGCGGCCTATGTGGCCGGGGGCAGGGGGCGACATTTGCGCCCGGTACTGGTGGCGGGCAACACAGTCGATGCCCAGGTCCGTTCAAAGTCCGACAGTCAGCTACCTTTCGCCAAAGTCGAATTGGTCCAGAGCAGGGCGCCATGGCTTTCCGAACCATTGCCCGCAGCGGGTATTGGCTGGGTAACTGCGCTCACGGCAATAGCACTGCCCGAGCGTCAGCAATTTCCCGTCTTGTTCGCGGCGCTTGAGGGCGTGCTGGAAGCCATGTGCGTCGCTCCTTCCGCACGCGGATGGGCGCTCGGCCTGGTGCGCTATGAAGTCCTGCTGCTTCGCGAGTTGGGCTACGGCGTTCAGGTGACGCGCCCCAACGATGAAGACTGGCCGGCCATTCTCGACAGTTTCGATCGGGTCGGGCACGAACTCGCCCGCTACCCGCTTGCCGATCGCCGCAGAGACGTTATGGCGGCGCGCACCTTGCTGCGTGAGCGGCTGGGGCGGATCGACAGCTAGTTTGAGAAGCGGAAAAGACCATGCGCATTGCTATCTTCCCGGGCGACGGGATCGGCACCGAAGTCACCGAGCAGGCGGTACGTGTTCTTGAGGCTCTGGAACTCCCCGGCCTGGAACTGGTCGAAGGCGATGTTGGCGGCGCGGCTTATCGCACGCATGGCCATCCGCTTCCCCAGGCGACCATCGACATCGCCCGGTCTTCGGATGCCATCCTGTTCGGCGCGGTGGGTGACTTTTCGCTCGACCATCTCGAACGTCACCTGCGCCCGGAGCAGGCAGTGCTCGGTCTGCGCAAGGAACTGGGCCTGTTTGCGAATCTGCGGCCGGCCCGCGTTTTTGCCGGGCTGGAAGATCTCAGCACGCTGCGGCCTGAAGTGTCAGGCAAGATCGACCTGCTGATCGTTCGTGAACTCAACGGCGACGTCTATTTCGGCGAAAAAGGCATGCGCCAGACCGAAGACGGACGGCGCGAGGGCTGGGACATGATGTCGTACGCCGAGGACGAGGTGCGCCGCATTGCCCACGCCGGTTTCAAGGCCGCGCAAGGTCGCTCGGGCAAGCTGTGCTCGGTGGACAAGGCCAATGTCCTGGAAACGTCGCAGCTGTGGCGCGATGTCGTGATCGAGGTGTCGAAGGAATACCCCGACGTTGAACTGACCCACATGTACGTGGACAACGCGGCCATGCAGCTGGTCAAGAATCCCGGCGCTTTCGACGTCATCGTCACCGGCAATCTGTTCGGTGACATTCTGTCCGATCAGGCCAGCATGTGCGTCGGCTCGATCGGGCTGCTGGCCTCGGCAAGCCTGGCCGAAGGCACTTTCGGCCTGTACGAACCAATTCACGGATCGGCCCCGGACATTGCCGGCAAGGATCTGGCGAACCCGATGGCAACGATCCTTTCGGTCGCGATGCTGCTGCGCCATTCGTTCGGCCTGGAAGAACCGGCTGCGCGTATCGAGGCGGCGGTTGCCAAGGCTCTGGCGGATGGCATCAAGGGCGGAGACCTGGGCGGTTCGGCCGGCACCAAGGAAATCGGTGACGCGGTGCTCGCACGGCTGTAAGGCGATAATGGTTTCTTGACCTATACCAACTACAACCTGGACGCATGAACATTACCAGTTCCGACCTTTTGCAGGCTGCCCACGCCGCTGAAGTTGCCGCCGAGCGCGGCGTGAAGCCGCTCGAACTGGCGATAGTCCTGCCCACCTATAATGAGCGCAAGAACGTCGCGACGATGGTCGAACGTCTGGACAAGGCGCTTGCGGGGATCGCCTGGGAAGTCGTTTTCGTGGACGACAACAGCCCGGATGGGACGTCTGACGAAGCGCGGCGTCTGTCGCTGATCGATCCGCGTGTGCGCTGCATCCAGCGCATCGGACGTCGCGGACTGGCGAGCGCGGCGATCGAAGGGATGTGCTCCACCTCTGCGCCGGTAGTTGCCGTAATGGACGCCGATCACCAGCATGACCCGGCGCTGTTGCCTGGCATGTTGCAGGCGATCACGTCCGGCGAATACGACTTGTCCTATGCTTCCCGCTTTGCTGAAGGGGCGAGCACCGAGGCTTGGGGACGTCCTGACCGCGTCAAGGCGTCGGGGCTGGCTAATCGCATTGCCAACAAGGTTACGGGCGTTGAACTGACCGACCCGATGAGCGGGTTCTTCATGCTTCGCACGCAAACGCTGCGGGCGGATGCGCACCGGCTGTCCGGTGTTGGCTTCAAGATCCTTCTCGATATCCTGGCGACGGTGGAAACACCGCTGCGCGTCAAGGAATTTCCCCTGAATTTCGCCGCTCGCGCAGAGGGCGAAAGCAAGCTGGACCAGACCGTAGTGTTCGAATTCCTCGTAGGTCTTTACGACAAGTGGCTGGGCCGCATCATCCCTACCCGTTTTGCCCTGTTCGGCACGGTCGGTGCGTTGGGCGTGCTGGTTCAGCTCGGCGCGCTGTGGGTGATGTTGCATCTCGTTTTCGGGGAGCGCTTCGTTTACGGCAACTGGTCGGAAAGCACGACGTTCAACATCGCCAACACTCTGGCGGCGGTCGTCGCCATGACGTTCAACTTCGTGCTGAACAACGAACTGACCTATTCCGACAAGCGCCTGCGCGGGTTTGGGCCGCTGATGCGTGGGTGGGCGCAATTCGCGGTCACCTGCTCGCTCGGCCTGCTCACCAACATCGGTTCGGCAGCGGTGCTCAAGACGATCGGCGTCCATGACGTGCTTGCGGTCGTCACCGGCATCATCCTGGGCTCGGTGTGGAATTTCGCGCTTTCGTCCAAGTTCGTCTGGGGCAAGTACTGACGCGTTTCCTGGGTGCCCCCCCGCTCTCAGTTGGGGCTACTGGCGCTGACGGCTGTCGCGGCGATCGTCAGCCTGATCGATACGCCGTACCCCGACCTTGCACGATTGCAGAACCTGCCGACTTTGGCGATCGTCGCGGGAGCCTGGGCCGGGATCAGGCGCTGGCAGATGCCGACCTCGGCTATCGTCTGCCTCTGCGCTTTCCTGTGGCTGCATACGATCGGTGGACGCTACATCTATTCATATGTGCCCTACGACGACTGGGCGCGAGCGGTCGGCTTGCCAGCGCCGACAGAGTGGCTCGGGCTATCGCGCAATTCATGGGATAGGCTGGTGCATTTCAGCTTTGGTCTGTTCGCCGTCCACCCCATTGCGGCGTGGCTAGTACGGCACCGAGGTTTTTCTTTGGTGGGCGCTCTGTCCATTGCGGTGATGGCTGTTTTCGCAGGCAGCGCACTATACGAGATCTTCGAATGGCTGCTGACGCTGCTCATGGCCGGGCCGGATGCGATCGCCTATAACGGTCAGCAAGGCGACCAATGGGACCCGCAAAAGGACATGGCGCTTGCGGGAGCGGGGGCCATCGTCGCCAGTCTGCACATCGGAATGCGGCGGCGCTGATCGCTGGTCAGCGCCAGCTCGGCAGCCACATCCAGAAGTTGTAAGCGGTGCGATAGGGCAGGGCGACGCCTGAGATGATCGGGTAGAACACAACGAACACGACCACGGCCAGACCTGCGACACCTCTGGCCACCAGCCGCCAGCGATCACGACGGTCCCACAGCCGGTCGAGTGCCAACGCCAGCAGTCCCATCAGGAAAGCGCCGGGCAACAGGTAGTGGTAGTAGAACTGCACGGGCTTGCCGTTGACGATCCACATGCCAAGGCACGCGAAATACAGCACCGCGAACGCCAGCGCGTCCCACCTGCGGCGCGTGAAGGCCGCGAACAGACTCCAGCCCAGCGCGGCGATCCCGCAGATCATCGAGACGGGGTTGCCGATCATCACGATGCCGCGCTGCGCCCCGTCCACGTTCTCGAAAAGATACCAGATGCCCCGCCAGTCACCGACCCACTGATACCAGTACGTGCGGTAGGGATGGGGCTTGCGCACGCTGTCCTGCAGCCGGATCATCAGTTCATGCTGCTCGATCACGCCCCACGGCGAAAGCGTGTGATGGGCGTAGAACATCGCCGGAAGATAGGTCGCCCAATAGACCGCGAGCGGAAGGACGCCCAGCCACACGGCAGCTTCGGTCAGGGTAATCCCCTTGATCGGTCCTGCCCCGCGCCTGCCGATATGCCATAGGCCGGTCTCACCCACGCGCAGCACAAAGAAGGCCAGGCCCGGCATTATCAACGCTGGCGCCCCGCTCCACTTCGCTCCTAATGACAGGCCGAGCGCCATGCCGCTCAAAACCAGATGCAGCCGCGCTCCGGAGGGTCGCCGAGCGCGCAGGGCAGCGGCGAACTGCCACAAGCCGACCATGCACAGCCCCGCCGAGATCATGTCAAGCATGGCGATGCGGCTCTGGATGAACCACATGAAGTTGGTGCCGAGCAGCACCGTCGCCAGGATCGTGGCGCGGCGGCGTTGGGTCAGATGCCAGGTCAGCCGGGCGAAGGCGAACAGGCCAAGTCCCCCGAACAGGGCCGGCCCCAGTCGCCAGGCTAGCGGCCGGTCGCCCAGCAGCTCGATCATGGCGGCGATCACTTCCTTGCCGAACAGCGGATGCTCGCGATTGGCCGGGATCAGTTCCAGCAGCTTGTGCGCGGCGGGGACGTAGTGGATCTCATCGAAATAATAACGGGTCGGCGTGCCGATCCGGAACAGGACCAAGGCTTCGAAAGCGAGGGCCAACAGCAGGCACCAGCCCAGCGGATCACGATTTTGGGGAGCAGCAGCGGGCATCGGGTCGGCGGGATAAGGAGGTTCGCCGCCAAGGGCAAGCGGGCCCGTCAACGGCGCGTGCTTGCACTCGATGCCGCGCGCTTATAGAGGCTTGGCGCATGAAACGTACCACTGGACAGGATCGCACTCAAACTCGCAACTGGCGTCCCGCCACCCGCGCAATTCGCGGGGGAACGTGGCGCTCCGAAATGGGCGAGACGAGCGAGGCGCTGTTCCTCACCTCGGGCTATTGCTACGACGATGCCGCCACCGTCGCCGCCCGGTTCGCGGGTGAGGAAGACGGCATGACGTACTCGCGTCTGCAGAACCCGACCGTCGCGATGCTGGAGGAGCGGATTGCCCTGCTCGAAGGCGCGGACGCTTGTCGCACGCAGGCGTCGGGGATGGCCGCGATGACGGCGGCGTTGCTGTGCCAACTGTCGGCGGGCGATCACATGGTCACTGCCCGCGCGGCGTTTGGCTCCTGTCGCTGGCTGGGCGACCATCTTCTGCCGCGCTTCGGTGTGGACGTGACGGTCGTGGATGCAAGCGACCTCAGCGCGTGGGAAGCGGCGGTGCGGCCCAACACCAAGGTCTTCTTCTTCGAAACGCCCGCCAACCCGACGATGGACATCGCCGATCTTTCCGCGATCGCCGCGATTGCCAAGGCGCACGGGATCACGACGGTGGTCGACAATGCCTTCTGCTCGCCCGCGCTGCAGCGGCCGATGGAGTTCGGCATCGACGTCGTCGCTTATTCCGCGACGAAGCTGATGGACGGGCAGGGCCGCGTGCTGGCCGGAGCGGTCTGCGGCAGCGAGGAGTTCATCAACGACAAGCTGCTGCCTTTTCAGCGCAATACGGGTCCGAACCTGTCGCCGTTCAACGCCTGGGTAGTGCTGAAGGGGCTGGAGACGCTTGATCTGCGCGCCAGGAAGCAGAGCGAGAACGCGTTGAAAGTCGGCCAGTTTGTCGAACAGCGCGTACCGAAGATCCTGCACCCGTGGCTCGCGAGCCACCCGCAGCAGGCGCTGGCGCAAAAACAGATGGACGCGTGCGGCCCCATCTTCAGCTTCGTGCTCGATGGTGGACGGCAACAGGCCCACGCGCTGCTCGATGCGCTGCAACTGATCGACATCTCCAACAACATCGGCGACTCGCGGTCACTGATGTGCCACCCGGCGTCGAGCACGCATCACAACATGGGTGCGGAAGCCCGCGAGGCGATGGGGATCGGCGAGGGCATGCTGCGTATCAACATCGGATTGGAAGATGCCGATGACCTGATCGAGGATTTCGATCAGGCGCTGAGCAAAGTCGGCCTCTGAATCGCGTGACGGTAGACCGGGCCTGACGATGATCGCAGGCCCGGTCCATTACGGTTGTGGGCGAGCGCAATCGTCGTTACTCTGGTGCGGCGATGAAGGAATTGTTTCAACATAGTGCCATGACCGACGGGTTGACCGTGCGTGTCGCTGTCAACTTCCTGCCCGAGCAGTCCCGCATCGAGGCGGGGAAGTGGTTCTGGGTCTATCATATCCGTATCGAGAACGAGACGGGCGAAACAGTTCAGCTCATGACCCGGCACTGGCGGATTACCGACGGCAACGGCAAAGTGGATATCATCGATGGTGCGGGCGTCGTCGGCGAACAGCCTGTCCTCGCGCCGGGGCAAAGCCACGATTATGTATCGGGATGCCCCCTTTCCACGCCGCAGGGGTCGATGGAAGGGCACTATACGTTCGTGCGTCAGGATGGCCGCGAATTCCAGGCGCTCATCCCTTTCTTCCCTTTGGCGGCGCCGGCAACTGCGGGCTGACTTGCCCGACGCTGCCCTAGTGAATAGGGAAGCGCCATGAAGCGCACTCATCTGCCTCTCAACGCCTTGCGCGTGTTCGACGCCGCCGCCAGGCACTTGTCCTTCACCCGTGCGGCGGACGAACTGGCCGTCACCCCCGCGGCGGTTGGGCAACAGATCCGCGCTCTGGAAGATCTGCTGGGCATCGTGCTGTTTCGCCGCACCAGCAAAGGTCTGGAACTGACAGACGAAGCTGGCGCCGGGCTTGCTGCGTTGCGCACCGGGTTTCTGCACTTCGAGGATGCCGTGCAGGCGATGCAGGCAGGGCAGTCCAGCCATGTCTACACGATCGCCGCCCCGCGTGAGTTCTTCGCGGCGTGGCTGGCGCCGCGTCTTGCTGCCTTTCGCGCCGATAATCCGCAAGTGCAGTACGTACTGGTCGATGGCGAGATGACCGACTTCACCGAGGCGAATCTCGATCTGGCAGTCCGCTGGACCGACGGGCCGGGCGATCTGGAAGGTCTGGCGCTTGGATCGGCGGAATGGGTCGAAGTGGGGCGTGGAGACTGGATCGGCTGGCCGGGCGATCCCGCCCCTGACGCCGATGAATCCGGCAATGAGGAAGACGCAAAGCCCAACATCTCGGTAGGTGATGCGGGGCAGGCGCTGTCTGCCGCATTGGCGGGGATCGGGAGGGCGCGCGTTCCGGCACTGCTGGCAGACGGGATTACCGACCCGGCGCAGCGCCAGTCGATCGGTCCAGCCGAAAAATGCCGGCGCGGCTACTGGCTGGTCGCGCCACTGCCGCAGTGGAGGCAAAAGAAGGTGAAGGATCTGGTCGCCGCACTGGCGGAACAGGCGTAAACGTCAGATCGCACGCCTGCTCCGTCACAGTCCGATCAGCCCAGCGCGGCTTCCTTTTCCGCCCACAAGCGATCGAGTTCCGCGCGGCTTTTCTTTTCGGCAGCTGTCTTGAGCTGACCGCAGGCGGCATCGATATCCCGTCCGCGCGGGGTGCGAACCGGGGCGGAAATACCGCCTTCGAACACGATGTTGGAAAATGAGCGGATGCGTTCAGGCGTCGAACATTCGTAGGTTGCACCGGGCCACGGATTGAACGGGATCAGGTTGACCTTGGCGGGCAGATCGTATTTGCGCAGCAGCCGCACAAGCTCCCGCGCGTCGGCATCGCTGTCGTTCTTGTCCTTGAGCATCACGTATTCGAAGGTGATGCGCCGCGCGTTCGAAGCGCCGGGATAATCGGCGCAGGCCTGCAGCAGGTCCTCGATCCCGTACTTTTTGTTGATCGGCACGATCTCGTCGCGCACGTCCTTGGTCACGGCGTGGAGCGACACGGCAAGGTTGACGCCGATCTCCTGTCCGCAACGCTCCATCTGCGGGATGACGCCGGAGGTAGACAAGGTGATACGGCGCTTGGACAGGGCCAGGCCGTCGCCGTCCATCACCAGTTTCAGCGCATCGCGGACATTGTCGAAATTATAAAGCGGCTCGCCCATGCCCATCATGACGATGTTGGTCAGCAGGCGCCCGTCCGACGTGTAATCGCCTTCGTCCTCGTCATCATCGAGGCCGGCCATGGTGGCAGGGCGCACGTCGCTCGCGCCCTTGGGCCATTCGCCCAGCGCGTCACGGGCCAGCATGACCTGTCCGACGATTTCCCCTACCGTCAGGTTGCGCACCAGACGCATGGTGCCGGTGTGGCAAAAACGGCAATTCAGTGTGCAACCGACTTGAGACGAAACGCAAAGCGTGCCGCGATCCGCGTCGGGGATGAAGACCATTTCGAAATCGTGGGCGTCGGCCGTGCGCAGCAGCCACTTGCGGGTGCCATCGGTGGAATGCTGGGCCTCGATAATCTCGGGGCGGCCGATCACGAAGCGTTCCGTCAGCCATGGGCGCATGGTCTTGGCGATATCGGTCATCGCGTCGAACTCGGTGACGCCGCGATGGTAAAGCCAGTGGTAGACCTGCTTGGCGCGCAGCTTCGCAGCCTTGGCATCGAGCCCGGCGGTTTCGAAAAGCTCGGCGATGCGGTTCTTGGGGAGGCCGATCAGATCGGTGCGGCCATCTTCGCGGGGCGTAACCCCGTCCACGATCGTCGGGCGCGGGACGGGCACGGGGTCGACGTGGCCCTGGACAGGCATGAGCCCTGCGGCGGCCAGACCGGTGTCCGGCCCGGCTGGGAAATTGATCGTGTCTGGCATGATGGCCGCCATATAGTGCAAATCCACCCGAAACGAAAGACAGCGCCGGTGGGAGCGTTCGCGCGAAAGCATGATCAGCCGGGACGTTCCCGAAATTGATCGCGACCCAGCGGCCACGCACCGCAAAGTGTGGCCGAAAAACATCAGGCTTTTCGTTGTGTTACGTTCAGGAAACTTCGGAGCCATCGTGGGCATTTGATAGGTCCGAGGCGGGCATACCGCACACGGGTCGCACCAATGATACGGCGGAAAATCCGTCGATTGAAAAAGTCGGAGTACCAATATGAAGAAGTTTCTTGCCTGCCTCGCCGCCGGAACGGCTCTGGCTTCCGCTCCCGCCATGGCGCAGAACGTGGCCCCGGTCGATCCGTTCTCGGGCTTCCACGTCGAGGCGCTGGCCGGTTACGATGTGACCAAGGCTGGCAGCAGCGTCGATGATGACGTAAACGAGGATAACGACCAGTCCATCGACGGACTGGCCTATGGCGTTGGCGCCGGATATGATTTCCGCATGGGCAATTTCGTGGCCGGACCTGAAGCCGAAGTGACCTGGTCGACCGCCAAGACCAAGTTCAACGACGGTGATTTCGAAGGTTTTGGTGTTGGCAACGTCAAGACCAACCGCGACCTTTACGTAGGCGCGCGCCTCGGCTTCGTCGTCACCCCCAGCACGATGATCTACGCCAAGGGCGGCTACACCAACGCCAAGTTCGACGTGCGCAACGCGGTCGGCACGGTGACCACCAACACCGACCTCGACGCGGACGGCTGGCGGGTCGGTGCAGGCGTCGAGCAGGCGCTCAGCAACAATGCCTTCGTCAAAGTCGAGTATCGCTATTCCAACTACGAGAAGGGCGAACTCGATTACCGGAACGACTTCCCGGACGGCGATCGTTTCAACCTCGACCTTGATCGTCACCAGGTGATGGCAGGCGTCGGCGTTCGTTTCTGACGCTTTCGAAGCTGAGGTAACTGGGAAGGGCGGGGTCTGCGGACCTCGCCCTTTCTCGTGTCATCGAAAGCCAGCGCAGCCGATCGCAGCAGCGTCGATCGCGGAGGCAGCTCCGGCCAACCTCCAGATGTTGCTGAAAGGCCGCCCGCGCGCATCGCGGCTGCTCACCGTCATGGATGAGGATGAACGCATCGCCGCGATGATCGCCGCGTTGTCCGTGTCGGTGCGAGGCCAGGCATCGGCTTCCCCGGCGATCAGGTCGATGCGGCGATCACCAATGCGCAATCGCACTTTCGCGTTGGTGGCCAGCTTGCGTGACAGGCGGAAGTCGACCTGATTGCGGGCGTTTTTTCGCGGCCAGGTTCCGATCGCCGCATAAGGCTGAAAATCGCGCTGCATCGCGTTCGGTTCGGCCATGGCGATGGCGTAGCATCGCGGCACTTGAGCGTCGCGAAAGGATCCCCACCCGCCGTAGAGGCCAAGGCTGTCGCGGGCATTTGTCGGAATCGCCGCAAGGGTTGCGGCCAGCGCTGCGACGCAAAGGGGGGCACGCACGATCATAGCCACCGCCATAAAGGGTTTGCGGGATCGGCCATCAGCTTCGCCGTCAGCGCGAACGACAGTATCACCAAGAGGGGACGCACGCCCCTGCCTCCATAGCGCATCGCCAGACGCGCACCGATCTGGTTGCCCGCCACGTTGGCGACGGCCATCGCGCCGCCCAGCAGCCAGAGCACTTTGCCACCGGAGATCATCGCGCCCAGACCGGCGATGTTGGTCGAAAGGTTCAGCAGCTTGGTGTTGGCGATGGCGCGAACCAGCCCCAGCCCACCGAGCGCCACCAACACGGTGGTGAAGAACGAGCCGGTTCCGGGTCCGAAAAAGCCATCGTAGAAGCCGATACCGGTGACGATCGCGGTGAGCGCCCACTTGCTGGCGCGTGCCTTGCGATCCACCTCGCTCATCGGCGGGGCGAGCAGGAAATACAGCCCCATCGCCACAAGCAGGATCGGCACGAAGGCCGCGAGAAACGATGGATCGATGAACTGCACGGCCGTCCCCCCGGCGAATGAGCCAAGGAAAGCGCCAATGGCCGGAACGGCGAAGGACTTGAGATCGACATGACCGGCGCGGTGATAGCTCAGGAACGCAGATGCAGTGCCCACGGTACTTTGCAGCTTGTTCGTTGCCAGGGCAGAGATTGGCGGAATGCCGGTGGCCATCAACGCGGGGATCGTCAGCAGCCCGCCGCCGCCCGCCATCGCATCGATGCCGCCTGCGAGAAACGCGATCGCGAGCAGGAACAGGACCGCGTCGATCGTCAGTTGCATGTCGATGACGCGCCTTCAGGATAGGCGATTGCCATCACTTCCCATTCCTTTTCGCCGGAAGGCAGGCGCACGATCCGCAGGTCGCCCACGGCGGCGCCGCGCAAGGCACGGGCGATGGGCGCGCTCCAGCCGATGCGACCGGCGGACGCGTCCTGCTCGTCATCGCCGACGATGGTGACGTTCATGCGCTGGTCGTCGTCGTCGGCAAGTTCGACCTGCGCGCCGAAGAACACTTTGCCGCGCTCTGCCTGAAAGACCGGATCGACCACCCGCAGTGCTTTCATGCGCCGGGCGAGGTACGCCAGTTCGCGATCGATTTCCCGCATCCGCTTGCGGCCATAAAGGTAGTCGCCATTCTCGGACCGGTCGCCATTGCCTGCCGCCCAGGAGACGATCTCGACGATTGCGGGCCTCTCCGTTCCCAGCAGGTGGTCGTAGCGTGCGCGCAGTTTCGCCATGCCTTCAGGGCTTATCGGCGGGCCGGAGTGTTTGGCGGCGTCTGTCATGCGCCGTCCTTAAGCAAAGCGCAGCGGCGCGCCAAGCGGCGGCCGCTGCTTATGCGATGCCAATGATCAGCCCGGCTTGCGCTTGCCGGGCATGAGCCGCGTCAGCTTGTTCGATCCGGTGTAGTCCGACTGGCGCGGGTACATCGATTCGTACACCACTGCGTTTTCCAGCACGCGCTGCACGTAGTTCTTGGTTTCATAGATGGGGATCTGCTCCATCCAGTCTATCCAGTCGACCGATCCGGTGCGCGGATCGCCATTGGCGCGCAGCCACTTGTTCACGTTGCCGGGCCCGGCGTTATAGGCGGCCACGGCAAGCGGGGTAGCACCGCCGTAATACGTCATCATGCGGCCGAAGTAGCCGTCGCCAAGCCGAATGTTGTAGGTGGGATCGCTCACCAGCGCAGACTGGTCGTATGGCAATCCCATCTTCCCAGCCTGCTCGCGCGCAGTGCCGGGCATCAACTGCATCAGGCCGCTGGCCCCGGCATGGCTGAGGGCGTTCTGCGCGAACTGGCTTTCCTGCCGGGTCAGCGCGTGAACCATCGACCAGTTGGTGCCCGCCGGTGTCGGGATCAGTGGATAGGAGATCTGGCCAAACTGGTCGAACCCGCTGGCGTGCGCGCTTTGCCCCATGATCACCGCCAGATCGCGGCGTCCGATCTGTCGGGCAAGGTCGGCCACCAGCACGTAGTCTTCCGGCGTCTGTGCCTGTTCGGAAATTTCGCGATAGAACTGAACGCCGGTCCGCCAATCGGCATCGCGCGCCACATCCCGCACCGCTTTGGTGATGGGCAATGACGCGAAGGACGTACGTTGCGCGGCGCTGGGCGAGGCGTTTGACCGCGTGTCCAGATTGGGAATCGCTCGACCCAGCCTCTCCAGAGAAAGTTGGCCGTAGAAGTATTGTGGATACTGGCCGGCCATTTCGAAATACCGGTTCGCGCCCGCCGTGTCCCCGGCAATCGCCAGCGCACGGCCAGCCCAGTAAAAACCTTTCGACCGCGTGCCGGGGGTCTGCGCCGCCGCACCGTAACGGTAGAACAGCGGGGCAGCGCCTCGGGCATCGCCAAGCGACCACAGTGCTTTCGTGCCGCCGAGCCAGACCAGGGTCGTGTAATCGTCGCGCACCCGGTAGGACTGTCGGCTGACGTCGGTGCCCGGCGCGAAGCCGTCATCGATCGATGCCGCAATCCGCACCGCGCTGCGATCGTCCGCGCTGCGGGCGGCGTTCAGCAGTTCGCGCACCCAAAGCTCGGGCTCGGGAACGGGGCGGGCCAACGGCGGGCGGTTCGCCAGCAGCGATACCTCCCCCGGAATGTTGCCGGTGCGCCGCGCCTGAAGCGCCCGGTTATAGATGTATCCCGGATCGGACGATGCATCGGAGGGCAGCGTGACGCCCGAAGCGCCGGGGGCCTGCCCCTGAAGGAGAGCGAGCCGCTCCATGAAAAGGCCGCGACGGCCAGCCGATACAAACGAGATCTGGCGCTCCGCCTGCGCTGTTTCGCCCTGCCACAGCAGCGCGTCCATGCGGGCATCGTGGTCGGCCGGGGTCAGCCTGTCGCGATAAAGGCCGAGCAGCGTCGGCTCGTCGGACGGCAGCAGGCTTCCCTTGCGCCAGGCGGCGACCGCATTGGTGGCGGCATCGGCGCGGCGCATGTTGGACAGAGCGACGGCATAGCGGCCCGCCGCCTTGCTGTTCATCGGTTCGAATCGGTCAAAGTAGGCGATGATCGATCCGGCGTCCGGCGATTCCGTCAGCAGGGCTTTTTCGGCATACCCGCGAATCTTGTCCTGCTGCGGGTAGCCCGGATTGGCGAGCAGGAAGCTGGTGTAGGCATAGAAGCCCATGCGATCGTTCGTGGACAGCTGCTTCCACCGGTCGATGGACTGATGAACAGCCATGTCGTGCGACTGCATCGCCTGTGCACGGGCGGCGTCCCATTCGCGGCCATCGGTGTTGGCGTTCTGGGCCAGGGCTGGAGAAGTGAAAGCGGCGAGAGAAATGCTCAGCAGCAGGGTGGGGGTTCTCAACATGCTGGACATTTTGGAAAGAGGCTCCTTATCAGGCGCTGAACATGACGTTCGAGAAAGGGGGCGGTTCCCCTGATCGTGCGATCATGGACCATCAGTTGAGGTAAAGTCCATGTTCTCCGGCTCCATTCCTGCGCTTGTCACACCTTTTCGCGATGGAGCGTTCGACGAGCAGGCTTTCCGCCGCCTGGTGGACTGGCAGATCGAATCGGGATCGGCGGCGCTTGTGCCGTGCGGGACGACGGGGGAAAACTCGACGCTTTCCAACGCCGAGCATCATCGCGTCATCGAAGTGTGCATCGAACAGGCGGCGGGCAGGGTGCCGATCATTGCCGGGTGCGGCAGCAACGATACGATGAACGCGCTGCTGCACATGACGTTCTCCAAGAAGTGCGGTGCCGCCGCCGCCCTGCTTGTCGCGCCATACTACAATCGCCCTAGCCAGGACGGGCTGCTGGCGCATTTCGGCTACCTCGCCGAGAACATCGACCTGCCGATCGTGCTCTATAACGTACCGGGACGCACCGTGACCGACCTGCTGCCCGAAACCGTGTGCGAACTGGCGCGCCGTTATCCGGGGCGGTTCATCGCCATCAAGGACGCAAGCGGCGATCTCAGCCGCGTCACCGATCACCGCATGGGCATCGGCAAGGACTTCGTGCAGCTGTGCGGTGACGATGAACTGGCGCTCCCCTTCAACGCCGCGGGCGGGGTGGGCTGCATTTCGGTAACCGCCAACGTCGCACCAAGGTTGTGTGCCGATTTCCAGGCCGCCTGCGCCGCCAACGACCTCGAGGAAGCACGCCGCCTCAACGATCTGCTCTATCCGCTGCACTACGCCATGTTCGAGGATAGCTCGCCGGGGCCGTGCAAGTACGCGCTGGCCCAGGTGCACGACTGGATCGAGAACGAACTGCGCCTGCCGCTCGTCCCCTGCGGAGACAAGGCCCGCACCGCCGTGGACGAAGCACTCGTCCACGCCGGACTGCTCTGAATACGCAGTAACCCGTAGCAATGCGGCGGGGTGAGGATAAACTCAGGCCCCGCCCGACATTCACGGTCGATCCGCCGTTCCCTTTTGTGACGGACATCCCTACATCCGGCTGATCATGGCACGCCCACAGAACTCCCTTTTCGACAAAGCCAAGACCGTCGCGGAAAACCGCAAGGCCCGGTTCGACTATTTCATCGAGGACAAGTTCGAGGCAGGCATCGCCCTGACCGGCACTGAAGTGAAATCACTGCGTTTCGGGGAGGGGTCGATCGTCGAATCCTTTGCCGAGATTCGCGGCGGGGAGTGCTGGCTGGTCAACGCCAACGTGCCCGAATTCAGCCACGGCAACCGTTTCAACCACGTCCCGAAGCGGCCGCGAAAATTGCTGCTGCACGAACGGGAAATCTCTCGTTTGCAAGGCGCGGTCGAGCGCAAGGGCATGACGCTCGTGCCGCTTTCGATCTACTTCAACAGCCGGGGCCGCGCCAAAGTCGAACTGGCGCTGGCCAAGGGCAAGAACGCGGCGGACAAGCGCACCACCATCAAGGATCGCGAATGGAAGCGCGATCAGGCCCGCATCATGCGCGATCACGGATGAGCACTCTGCTGGCGCGCCTGGGGGCATGGCTGCACCGCCAGATGCCCACTCACGAACAGCTTGAGGCGAACCGCTTCACCGCGCCTCTCGCTCGTCGCCAGGAACTATTCCGTTTCACCCGACGCTCGGTGCCTAGAGGCGTCGCGGTGGGCCTGTTCATCGGCATCTTCGCGCTGATCCCGGGGGTGCAGATCGTCGGCGCCGCGCTTATGTGCGTTCCGTTTCGCGGCAACATTCCGATCGCCGCCGCGATGACGTTCCTGTCCAATCCGGCGACGACGCCGTTCATTCTCGCGGCGTCCATCTGGCTGGGCAATCACCTTGGCTATCATGCCGACCTATCGACGTTCTATGCCCTGTATCAAAGCAAGGCCGACATCGCCGAATGGACCCGCTGGCTGCTGTCCGATGCCGCGCCGGCTTTGCTGGTCGGGCTCCTGGTCATCTCGACGGTCAGCGCCGCCATCGGGTATGTCGTCGCCATCTGGTTCTGGCGCTGGTGGATCGGGCGCAAGCATCACGCCCGACGGGCGCGGTTCGCTCGGCCGCACACGGTTCAGTCGACCGAATCGGAGCCCTTTGCATGAAGGCCCCGACCGGGGGAACGGGTGTGTTCCTGAAGCCCCGCTCCGACGTGCTCATCGTGATTGCGGCGCTGGTCCTCAGCGCGCTGCTGGTCTGGGCGGTGTCAGGGGATGGGGTGCTGCTGCTCATATTCTGCGCGACCATCGCCGCGCTTGGTGCGATTGCCTGGGCGGTGTCGCGCCGTCGCGCCCCCTCCGCAGAAGTTGAATTCGCTCATCCCGACTGGTCGGTAACCGTCGCCGCCATCGAACGACCGGACATGGCCATCGCCATCACTGACCGCGCGGGACGGCTTACGTGCGCAAATCCCTGTTTCGAAAGCTGGTTCGGGGCTGGCAGCGCGCCGCCGCGATTGCCGGTAGTCCACGGATCGCTCGAGCGGCTTGCCGACGCCACTCGCCGCGCATGGCGCGATGGCCATGGAACGGCGGAAATCTCCAACGAAGAAGGCGTGCACTGGCGCGCGGACGTCCGCCGCGCCGGTCGCGGTGACGATTTCCTCGTTTGGCGGATCACCGGCGTCAACGCCACCGACCCGGTCGTTACCTTGATCGAGCATTTGGGTGGCAAGCTGGGGCGCGGCCTCTCCAAGGCGGGCATCGCTGCGGCGCTGGTCGATCCCGACGGCATGATTCGCGCCGCCAGCGCCGGGTTCGCGCAGCGCGCCCTCGGCAATGCCAAGGCGGACATGACCGGCTCCGATTTCGTGGCGCTGCTCAGCCAGGAAGAAGGCGAACGCATCGGCTGGGCGCGCGAGAGCGGGCGCGGCGGCGCACTTGTTCTCTATCATGTGCCCGTGGCCGACCCCGATCTTCCGAACGATCCCGACCCGGCCACGACCCCTTCGCTGATGCTGGTGGTCGAAGCATCGCAGGGTATCGGCGCCAGCGGCGGCGGCACCGGCTCCGCCCCGCATCTGGAGGCGCTGCTCAGCCAGCTGCCGCTCGGCCTCGCCATGGCCGACAGGGATGGCCGCTTGCTGTTCGCGAACCCCGCTTTCATGCGAGCGGCCGGTCAGGAAGGCCAGCCGCCGCCAACGTTCCCGACCGACATGGTCGTCAAGGACGACAAGCGGGCTCTCGCTGAGGCGATCCGACGGTTCACGCAAGGTCCGGCGGCGGCCGGGGACCTGGCGATCCGACTGGTGTCGCAGCCGGAGGATCCCGTATCTCTCAGCCTGGCCGGCGTGCGCGGACTGGGCGACGCGGCGGTGCTTCTCGGGCTGACTGACACGTCGGAGGAAATAAGGCTCAAGCGTCAGGTGGCGCAGGCCACAAAGATGCAGGCAGTCGGCCAGTTGGCGGGCGGCGTGGCGCATGATTTCAATAACGTGCTCACTGCTATCCTGGGTACCTGCGACCTCATGCTGATGCGCCATACGCCGGGCGATTCGGACTATGACGACATCCAGCAGATCCGCGCCAATTCGAATCGCGCCGCATCGCTGACCCGCCAGCTGCTGGCCTTCTCACGCCAACAGACGCTGCGGCCCGAGACATTGCAGCTTCCCGACATCGTGGCCGATGTCTCGCAGATGCTGCGTCGCCTGATTGGCGAGAAAATCCAACTGGTCGTCACGCATGATCGCGATCTGGGACCGGTCCGTGCCGACCCCACCCAGCTTGAGCAGGTCATCGTCAACCTTGCCGTCAACGCGCGCGATGCGATGCAAAGCCGGGGCGACGGATCTGGACGCCTGTCGCTGGCGACTCGCAAAGTGACGACGACCGACGTGCGCGCCATGCGCAGCGAAATCATTCCTGCTGGCGAGTATACCGCGCTCATCGTGGAGGACACCGGCGGCGGAATTCCTCCCGAAATTCTCGGTAAGATCTTCGAGCCGTTCTTCACCACCAAGGAACAAGGCAAGGGCACCGGCCTCGGGCTGTCGACGGTCTACGGTATCGTCAAACAGTCGGGCGGATTCATTTTTGCTGAAAGCGAAGTAGCGCATGGCGGGAAGGCGGGAGGCACTCGCTTTACCGTGTACTTGCCCGTGCATCACGTCGCGCCGGGCAGCGTGCCGGAAATCACGCAGGCTCGTCAGGAGCCCCCGCCAAGCCGCTGGGCAGGGGGCGGGGCGATCCTGCTTGTCGAGGATGAGGATCCGGTTCGGGTCGTGGCTGAGCGCGCCCTGACCCGGCAGGGGTATCAGGTGACATGCGCGCGTGATGGTGAAGAGGGCCTGGAACTCGTGCAGGAAGGCGGCAAGTTCGACCTCGTCGTATCGGACGTCGTCATGCCGACAATGGACGGCCCGGCCATGGCGCGCGAGATTCGCCGGTTCGCGCCGGACCTGCCCGTCCTGTTCATGTCGGGCTATGCTGAGGAACAATTGCGCAAGCAGATCGGCATCGCCAACGCCTGGTTCATGCCCAAACCGTTCTCGGTCCAGCAGCTCTCGGAAAAAGTCGGGGAAGTTCTGTCGCTTATGGCAAAGAGCTAGCCACCCGTTAAAAAACGGAAAACCAATGAAGTTCTCCTCTTGTTCTACCGGAACAAAGCGAATACACAGCATGTCGTGACGTTGACCTTTCCGGTCAGCCCGGTAGCAGAGAGGAAGAGACATGGCTGCTCAGCTCAAGCTGATCCAGGAAGGCAAGGAAAAGGAATCAATGGACCGTCAAAAGGCGCTGGAGGCAGCGCTTGCCCAGATCGATCGGGCATTCGGAAAAGGCTCGGCGATGAAGCTGGGTTCGAAAGAGACGATGCAGGTCGAAGCGATTTCCACCGGGTCACTGGGTCTCGACATCGCGCTTGGCGTGGGCGGTCTGCCCCGTGGCCGTGTCATCGAAATCTATGGTCCGGAAAGCTCGGGCAAGACCACGCTGGCGCTGCACTGCATTGCAGAAGCTCAGAAGATGGGCGGAACTGCCGCGTTCATCGACGCGGAGCACGCGCTCGATCCGGTCTATGCCAAGAAGCTGGGCGTCAACATCGATGAACTGATCGTCTCGCAGCCGGATACCGGTGAACAGGCGCTCGAAATCACCGACACCCTCGTTCGCTCGAACGCGATCGACGTGCTGGTGGTCGATTCCGTTGCGGCTCTCGTTCCGCGTGCGGAAATCGAAGGCGAAATGGGTGACAGCCATGTCGGTCTGCAGGCCCGTTTGATGAGCCAGTCGCTGCGCAAGCTGACCGGTTCGATCAGCCGTTCACGCTGCATGGTGATTTTCATCAACCAGCTGCGCATGAAGATCGGCGTGATGTACGGAAACCCGGAGACCACCACTGGCGGTAACGCGCTCAAGTTCTACGCATCGGTTCGCCTCGACATCCGCCGCACAGGCGCGATCAAGGATCGGGACGAGGTCGTGGGTAACGCGACTCGCGTCAAAGTCGTCAAGAACAAGGTAGCGCCCCCGTTCAAGCAGGTCGAATTCGACATTATGTATGGTGAGGGCGTGTCCAAGATCGGCGAAATTCTCGATCTTGGCGTCAAGGCGGGCATTGTCGAAAAATCGGGTGCTTGGTTCAGCTACGATTCGATCCGCATCGGTCAGGGTCGTGAAAACGCGAAGACCTATCTCAAGACCAACCCCGAGATCGCCGATCGCCTTGAAAAGGCTATCCGCACCAAGACGGAAGGCCTGGCCGAAGAAATGATGGTCGGTCCGACCGAGGAAGACGATGCCTGATCGGCGTTGATCTCTCTCACAAGAAGCAAAAAACCCGGCCTAACCAGCCGGGTTTTTTGTTGCTGATCGCCGCTCATTCAGGGCGCCGCCGCATGTGTTTGATCAACTAAAGTCGGCCGACGCGGTTCAGGAGGGGGAGGGGGAAAGAACCGCGCCGGCCTTCACATCAGATAACCACCAACCCCCATCCGCGTTCCCACCAACGAAAAATCTAGCCTCGTTGATGAGCAAAAAGCCGAATTCTCATCGCAAATCCCGAACAGTCTGACCGCAGACAACCGCTTGCCGACGTGGCGCTGGTGGCTTATCGGCGCGAATATGCAGACGACCAACGAAATCCGCCGGTCTTTCCTCGACTATTTCGCCAGCAATGGTCACGAAGCCGTACAATCAGCGCCGCTCGTTCCTTACAACGATCCGACGCTGATGTTCGTGAATGCCGGCATGGTGCCGTTCAAAAACGTGTTCACCGGTCTGGAAACACGTAGCACCCCGCGTGCGACGTCGTCGCAGAAATGCGTCCGCGCCGGCGGCAAGCACAATGACCTGGACAATGTCGGTTACACGGCACGGCACCATACATTTTTCGAGATGCTCGGAAATTTCTCGTTCGGCGATTATTTCAAAGAGCAAGCCATCACACACGCATGGACGCTCCTGACCAAGGAATGGGGACTTCCGAAAGAAAAGCTGCTCGTAACAGTTTATCATACTGATGATGAAGCGTTTGATCTGTGGCAGAAGATCGCCGGATTGCCAGAGCAGAAGATCATTCGGATTGCCACCAAGGACAATTTCTGGGCGATGGGCGACGAAGGACCTTGCGGCCCTTGCTCCGAAATCTTTTTCGATCACGGTGATCATATCTGGGGCGGCCCTCCCGGATCGCCGGATGAAGACGGTGATCGTTTCATCGAGATATGGAATCTGGTTTTCATGCAGTTCGAGCAGGCTGCTGGAGAGATCGTAGGAAATCTGCCAAAGCCATCCATCGATACCGGCATGGGCCTAGAGCGCGTGTCGGCCGTCATGCAGGGCGTTCATGACAACTACGATATAGACACTTTCAAGGCATTGATTGCCGCTTCTGAAAGTTTGACCGGCGTCGCCGCACGCGATGATAACCAGGCCAGCCATCGAGTGATAGCCGATCACCTGCGATCGACGAGTTTCCTGTTGGCGGATGGCGTGCTGCCTTCGAACGAAGGGCGAGGATACGTTCTGCGGCGGATTATGCGTCGCGCAATGCGTCATGCTCATTTGCTCGGCGCAAAAGATCCGCTGATGCACCGTTTAGTGCCCGCATTGGTCGCTGAAATGGGACAGGCATATCCGGAACTTGGCCGTGCGCAGCCATTGATCGAAGAAACGCTCGAACGGGAGGAAGTTCAGTTCCGGCGGACTTTGTCGAACGGCCTGAAACTCCTTGACGAAGCCACCGCTGGCATTGCGGAAGGCGGAGAATTGCCTGGCGACACCGCGTTCCGGCTCTACGACACGTTCGGATTTCCTTATGACTTGACCGAGGATGCGCTTCGCTCGCGCGGAATCTCGGTGGACAAGGCCGGATTCGATTCGGCCATGGCCCAACAGAAAGCCGCAGCGCGCGCTGCATGGAAAGGCTCGGGCCAAGCGGCTGACAGCGAGGTTTGGTTCGACATCGCCGAGCGTGAAGGGGGCAGCGAGTTCACCGGCTACACATCGATTGCCGGCGAAGGTCGAGTTGTTGCGTTGGTGAAGGACGGCCGTGAAGTATCGTCGGCATCGACGGGTGAACTGGTAACAGTTCTCACGAACCAGACTCCATTTTACGGCGAATCAGGTGGGCAGGTTGGTGACTCGGGATCTGTCGCCGGTGCTGGTGGACTGAGTATATCCATCAGCGATACCGCAAAGCCGCTCGGGCGGCTCAACGCGATGATTGGTCAGGTCAATGACGGTAGCATTAAGGTTGGCGACGTAGTCAATTTGACGGTGGACCAAGAGCATCGGGACGCGGTGCGCGCTAATCATTCTGCGACGCATTTGTTGCATGCCGCTCTTCGGGGGCGCTTGGGCGCCCACGTGACGCAGAAAGGGTCTATGGTTGCTGCCGATCGCTTGCGCTTCGACTTTTCACATCTAAAAGCGCTTACACCCGAAGACATTATTGCGATTGAAGCTGAGGTAAACGCGGAGATCCGGGCTAATGAGCAGGTGCTAACGCGTCTGATGAGCCCGGATGATGCAGTCGCTGCCGGTGCGATGGCGTTGTTCGGCGAGAAATACGGTGATGAAGTCCGCGTACTATCGATGGGACGCGCCTCAGGGGAGCGGACTTATTCGGTGGAACTGTGCGGTGGCACGCATGTGCGTGCGACAGGTGATATCGGCGTGTTTCGCATCGTGTCGGAAAGTGCGGTATCGTCTGGCATCCGGCGGATCGAAGCGATGACCGGGGAGGGTGCCCGCAAATGGCTTGTCGGACGCGAAGAAGCTCTGAAAAATGCAGCGAGCCTTTTGCGAACCACTCCGGAAGATGTGGAAGCGCGAGTAGCGGCATTGTTGGATGAGCGCCGGAAGCTGGAGCGAGAACTGGCTGAAGCCAAAAAAGCACTGGCATTGGGTAGCGGCTCTGCCGGCCCGACGGCCGCTGATGAAGTAATCAATGGTGTCAAATTTTCAGGCCACGTGCTGGACGGTCTCGATCCCAAGGACCTTCGTGGGCTGCTGGACCAGGCAAAGCAGCGTTTGGGGTCCGGTGTCGCGGTGATCGTGGCTGTAAACGAAGGAAAAGCCAGCATCGCCGCCGCCGTTACGGGCGATCTGGTGGAGAAAGTCAGCGCGGTCGCACTTGTTCGGAAGGGCGTCGAAGTGTTGGGTGGAAAGGGCGGCGGCGGACGGGACGACATGGCACAAGGGGGTGGGCCAGACGGTTCCAAGGCCAGTGATGCGATCGCCGCTATAAGAGCGGAACTGCAGGGCTAGGCCTCGGCAATCGGTTCCTTTCGTGTCGGTGATACTGCGGTATGGTGGAGTCGTGGTTGGTCCTTTTGTCCCACTTCACTAGGTCGGGCCATTTCGTTGATGGAACTTCACTTGGCGTTCAGCGAACCGCTGGCTATAGACCCTCCATGTTCGAACGCTCGCGCCTGAAAACCGCCCTTCTTTTCGCCGCCACTGGCGCGATTGTCCTGACGTCCGGGTGTGGAGGGCGAGGTGGCAAGAATCGTGACACGGCGTACGTCGCTCGTGACGTGAATACGCTTTATGCGGCTGCGCAGAATCAGTTGGAAACGGGTCGAACCAAGCAGGCGGCCGCTCTTTTCGACGAAGTTGAAAGGCAGCATCCTTATTCACCATGGGCGCGGCGTGCACAGTTGATGAGTGCATTCAGCTATTATGCGGCTCGCGATTACAATAAGGCGATCCAGTCGGCGCAACGTTTCCTTTCCATTCATCCGGGCAACAAGGATGCGCCATACGCGTATTATTTGATTGCGATCTGCTATTACGAGCAAATCAGCGATGTGACCCGTGATCAGAAGACGACACAGCAGGCCAAGCAGGCCTTGACTGACGTGATGAGACGTTATCCTGGGACATCCTACGCTTCGGACGCGAAGTTGAAGGTCGATTTGGTGAACGACCATTTGGCCGGCAAAGAGATGACCATCGGGCGTTCTTATGAGCGGAGTGGAAAATGGCTCGCTGCGACATTGCGTTTCCGCAATGTGGTCGACAACTTCCAAACTACGAGCCATACGCCTGAAGCGCTTTTTCGGTTGGTAGAAGGTTATCTGTCGCTCGGTGTCCCCGACGAGGCGCAGAAAGCTGCTGCGGTCTTGGAGCGAAACTATCCCGGAAGCGATTGGTATGCACGGGCGTACAAGTTGATGAACAAGTACGCGCCGCAGAACCTCGCGACTTGATTTAAAGCGCCATTCCGTCAAACGCCGGTTCTGCGTTCGAAGTCTAGCAGCATTTCTGCGACTTTGTTGCGACAGGACGCACTTGGATTAGGCCAATGCTGCTCGGAGCCGAGGCCGCAGCCCGTGGACATTAAGCGTCGTAGGCGGGGCGAGTTCCGGCGCGCGATGATGGTGTGTTGCAGCATCGGCCGCTACAATTCGTGCGACAGCTCAGAGAGTTTCCCTTTAGTCCCTGAAAGCTGAAGTCTATTGTCCATCAAAATAGTTGAGATTAGAGAATCTCGACAGAGGGCATTTAGGCTTAAAGGGAAATCATCCAAAACCGCGTGGCGTAACGCCACTTCAAAAATTGCTGATGGCCGGGCGTCAATGCGCCGACGGTTGTCGGATCGCGTCGCGGGCTTGAGAGGGCAAGCCCGATAGGCAGGCGCATGCCGGTATTCCGGAACAATTCAATTCCCTGATCGAAGGATTTGAATAAATGAGTTTGTTTGTTCGCCGCACGCTTTTTGCGACCACTTTTCTTTCGTCAGCCTTGCTTGGAACATCGCCGGCTTTTGCGGACAATGCGCCTGTTGCAGCAGGAAACGTCGCCGTAAGTGAGGAACAGGAAACGTCGTCGATCGGCACGGGGGCAAGAGATCGCGGTAGCGATATTGTTGTCACCGCACGCCGACGCCAGGAATCAAGCCAGGACGTTCCTTTGGCAATTTCCGTGGTAGGTGGCGAACATATTGATGCGACCGGATCGTTCAATGTCGGTCGTTTGCAGCAAATCACTCCCACACTGCAGTTCTATTCGTCTAATCCGCGCAATACTGCAGTTAACATTCGTGGGTTGGGCGTGCCATTTGGACTGACCAATGATGGTATCGAACAGGGCGTCGGCATTTACGTCGACGACGTCTACAATTCCCGCGTTGCATCTGCGACTTTTGACTTCCTTGACGTCGCGCAGGTTGAAGTCCTGCGCGGTCCCCAAGGAACACTTTATGGTAAGAACACGACGGCGGGCGCCATCAATATTACCACCAACCAGCCTACTTTCGATTTTGAAGGAAAGGCAGAGGTTTCGGTAGGCAACTACAACTTCAAGCAGGCTAAAGCCGCTATCTCGGGACCTCTCAGCGAGAAATTTGCCGCTAGACTGGCCGTATCATCGACTAGCCGTCGTGGCACGATCTACAACGTCACCACTGACCAATGGATTCAGAGCCAGGACAATCTTGGGATCCGCGGACAGCTCCTGTGGAAGCCAACCGAAACGCTGAATGTCACCCTTGCTGGCGATTTCAGCACTCAGGATGCCAACTGCTGTGGGTCGGTGTATGTCCGTACCGGTCTGACTCAACGCCCCTTGAACCGCCAGTTCGAGGCGTTGGCGCAAGCGCAGGGTTACGAGCCGGTCAGCCGGAATCCCTTTGATCGTCTTACTGATCTGGACACTCCGCTAAAGGCTAAAAACAAGATCGGCGGCGCTTCTCTTCGCGTCAATTGGGAATTGGGCGAAGGTACTCTGACGTCCATTACTGCATGGAGGTTCTGGGATTGGGATCCTTCGAACGATCGTGACTTTACGGGCCTCCCGATCGTTGCGCTCTCGCAAAACCCGTCGCAACAAGACCAGTACACGCAGGAACTTCGATACAACTACAGCAGCGACAAAATCGATTTCGTCGTCGGCGCTTTCGGTTTCTATCAACGAATCGACACGCAGGGAACAGAGGCGCAGGGCGCAGCTGCGAGCCGCTGGAGCATTAATCCGGGATCGATGACTGCGGTGCCGCCAGGGTCAGCTGGCTGCGGTCCGACGGAAGCAAACCGGCTAGCTTGTGATCCCAGCGTCCTCAATGGACTTGTCGCTTACAACACCCAGTACCTGAAAAATACCAGCGCTGCGCTGTATGGGCAGCTGAGCTGGCACGTTACGCCAGAGTTGACGCTGCAGCCTGGAGTAAGGTTGAACTACGATAAGAAAGAAGGATATTACCAGCGCCGTGTATTCGATGGTCAGGGCAATCAGTTGTTGCTAGGCCAAGCGTCGTACACTCCTCGTCAGACTGCGCAGTTGGCAATCTACACGCCGCAGGAAATATCCCCGACCTTTAGCGACTGGAATTTCAGCTACGATTTCACCGCTAGCTACAAAGTGGCGCAGGATGTTTTAGTCTATGCCACATACGCGAAGAGCTTCAAGTCAGGCGGTATCAACCAGAATGGCGTTCCAGTGGATGGTAGCAACAATCCCATCCTAGCTGCGGCGACCGTCAAGCCTGAATCGGTCCATCACTATGAGGCTGGCGTCAAGACGCAGTTCTGGAACCGTCTCGCGACGTTGAACTTGTCGATCTTCAGAACCGACATCGCGAATTACCAAGCCAACGTGAACAATGGCCAATATGGCGTATTGCGCGGTTACCTCGCCAATGCTGGCGCAGTTCGCTCACAAGGTGTCGAGGCTGATTTCTCGGTGAGACCGAGTGAACGCTTCAACGCCTATGTGAATGGTGCCTACACGGATGCTACTTATCGCAAGTTCGTGGATGCGCCTTGCCCGCCTGAACTGTCGGGCGGCACGTCCAGCCCAGCAAACTGCGACATTTCTGGATCGCGTTTGCCTGGCGTTTCCAAATGGTCGTTCTCGTTCGGCGCTGAAGCAAACGCTCCGGTTTCTTTGCTTGGCAAGGAAGGGGAGGTGTATTTTGGATATGACGGGAGTGTCAGGTCCAATTTCTCCTCCAACCCGACTCCGTCCAGATACACATGGGTAGACGGCTATTCCCTGCACAACTTCCGCGCCGGCTTCCGTACTGAATCCGGGTTCGATGTCTACGGGTGGGTGCGTAACGCGTTTGATCGCAATTACTTTGAGCAGTTGTTCGTCGGGCCGGGTAACACGGGCCTGATCGCCGGCCTGCCGGGTGATCCGCGGACCTGGGGCTTTACGATCAAATCGAATTTCTGATCCTCGATCAGACCGAGCAATCATTCAGCGGTCACGTATCCCCGTGGCCGCTGAACCTTTTTCACCCGTTTCGAAATGCACGCAAATTGTTGAAGCAGGGTGACGGGTTGATCGTCATCCGCTAGAACGCTTCGCGAACATGCTGAGCCGCCTCTCCATTCGTAACATCGTCCTGATCGAAGCGCTCGATCTCGATTTCGCGCGAGGGCTGGGCGTGCTCACGGGTGAAACTGGGGCGGGGAAATCCATTTTGCTGGATGCGCTGGGCCTGGTGCTCGGTAATCGGGCGGACAGTGGCTTGGTTCGTGCGGGCGAGCCGCAGGCCAGCGTCAGCGCCAGCTTCGAATTTGGTGCGTTGCCTCTGCCGGTACTTGCCGTAATCGAAGACGCCGGGTTGGAAATAGAGTTAGGTGAACCGCTCATATTAAAGCGCCACCTGAAGGCAGATGGTGGTTCGAAGGCATTCTTGAACGATCAGCCTGTCGGCGTCGCGCTTTTGCGTGAAATTGCCCCGGTATTGGTCGAGATACATGGCCAGCATGATGATCGAGGTCTGGTCAACGCACGGGGGCACCGTGCTCTGCTTGATCGGTTCGCGGTTGCTGATGCAGTTGGTGTGGCGACTGCCTGGGAAACGTGGCGCGATGCCCGTGATGCGCTCCAAATTGCACGCGATACTGTCACGCGTGCGGCTGAAGATCAGGTGCTTCTCCAAGCCCATCTTGTAGAGTTGCTTACTCTTGCTCCCGAGGTTGGCGAAGAAGCGGAACTGGCGGGCTCGCGATCAGACATGCAGAAAGGAGAGAAGCTGGCTGACGATCTGTCGGCGCTTCAGCATTTATGGGCGGGGTCCGACTCCGCGTTAACCGCGTTGCGGGGCGCGGCTCGCCGTCTCGATCGGATCGCTGGCGAACACGAGATGTTGGCCGAAGCACTCGCGGCATTGGATCGCGCCGTCATCGAAGCCAGCGAGGCGGAGGACAAGCTTCAGCGTGCGGCGGAAGCGTTGTCGTTCGATCCGGCTGAACTGGACCGCATCGAAACTCGGCTATTTGATCTACGGGCAGCCGCCCGAAAGCACGGGTGTCAGGTAGATGATCTACCTGCGAAAATGACTGAAATGCAGGCCGCGCTCGATGCCATCGAAGGCGGCCAGGAACATATCGTGGATTTGGAGAGGGCCGCGCAAAGCGCCGCGCTGGCGTACCGTGAAAAAGCGGTTGCACTACATGACGTGCGCCGCGCAGCCGCCAAGCGTCTCGACCTCGCTGTGGCGGCCGAGTTATCGCCCTTGAAACTCGATTCCGCCAAATTTCGCACATCGGTCGTCAAACTTCCGGAGGAGCGTTGGGGCGCCAGCGGCATGGATGCTGTGGAATTTCTGATCAGCACCAACCCAGGGGCCGACTTCGCTCCATTGGCCAAGATCGCCAGTGGTGGCGAATTGTCCCGATTTATCCTCGCGCTAAAGGTTGCGCTGGCCGAAGAGGGCGGGGCGGCAACGGTGATTTTCGATGAGATCGATCGCGGTGTTGGCGGAGCAGTGGCTGATGCTATCGGCGAGCGTCTGGCGCGACTTGCTGCTAACGGCCAGCTTCTGGCGGTTACTCACTCGCCACAGGTCGCCGCGCGCGGGAACCAGCACTACATGATCGCAAAGTCCAGCCAAGGTATCGTCACTCGCACATCGGTGACACCGCTTACCAAAGCGGAACGCAAGGAGGAGATTGCTCGTATGCTCTCCGGTGCTCAGGTGACTGACGAGGCCCGTGCGCAGGCGGACCGACTGTTGGAATGGGCCTGAAAAAGCGATCGGATTGTTCGCTGATTCGATTCAATTAGCTCGGTAGAAACTAGTGCCAAACGCCGGTGGCTGCCTTAATACTCACATATGGATAGCCAGATTTCGACCGGTCTTCCCAGCGAAGCCGAAGCCGCCAATGAACTGATGCGACTGGCGCGGCAGATAAACCGTGCCAACCGGCTTTACCACGCTGATGATGCCCCCGATATGGCAGATGCAGAGTACGATGCTCTGGTCCGGCGCAACGCCGAGTTGGAAGCGGCATACCCTCATCTGATCCGTGCTGACAGCCCAACGAACAAGGTGGGCCACGATGTCGCGTCGTCACCGCTGGGCAAAGTGAAGCACGAGGTGCGGATGATGAGCCTCGACAATGCATTTGCGGACGCGGAAGTTGCCGACTTTCTTGGGCGCGTGCGACGCTTTCTATCTCTGACGGCTGACGAACCATTGGCGGTTACTGCGGAAGACAAAATCGACGGCCTTTCCTGTTCGCTGCGGTATGAAAAAGGCCGGCTGGTCCGTGCCGCCACCCGGGGTGACGGGCTGGTTGGGGAGGATGTGACCGCAAATGTCGCCCATATCGCGGACATCGTTCAGACGCTCAAAGGCGACGATGTGCCGGACGTTTTTGAGGTCCGCGGCGAAGTCTACATGGAGAAGGGCGCGTTTCTGGCGCTCAATGCGCAGTTAGTTGATGAAGCACATGCGGCGGCGGAAGCCTGGGGGGAGGCTTTTGAGGACACCAAGGTTCGGCAATTCGCGAACCCTCGTAATGCGGCGGCGGGATCGTTGCGGCAGAAGGATGCGTCCGTAACGGCGCGGCGGCCCTTGCGGTTTTGGGCGCACGGGTGGGGCGCGGCGAGCGAGGTTCCCGGCGCTACGCAGCATGAGGTGATTCGTCGGATCGAGAGCTGGGGATTGCCGGTATCGCCTCAGTTCCGCCTTTGTCATTCGCTGGAGGACATGTTGGACGCCTATGCCCGAATCCGTGACGGTAGGGCAGGGCTCCCGTTCGAGATTGACGGCGTGGTCTACAAGATCGACCGGTTGGACTGGCAGCAAAGGCTGGGCTTCGTCGCCAAAGCACCGCGATGGGGGCTGGCCCACAAGTTTCCTGCCGAGCGTGCCGAGACAGTGGTCGAGTCCATCGACATTCAGGTCGGCCGAACCGGTAAACTGACCCCCGTGGGTCGGCTCCGGCCGGTCCTGGTCGGCGGCGTCACCGTCACCAATGTTACGCTGCATAACCGGGACGAAATTGCCCGGCTCGGCGTCAGACCGGGCGACCGCGTGATCCTGCAACGCGCCGGCGACGTCATCCCGCAGGTGGTGGACAATCTGACGCGCGACGAAAGCCGTCCTGCATTCCCGTTTCCTGAACACTGCCCCCAATGCGGTTCCGAAGCGGTCGCCGCCGAAGGGGAGGTGGATGTCCGGTGTACAGGCGGACTGATCTGCCCGGCGCAGCGGACGGAACGCCTGAAGCACTTCGTCAGCCGCGCCGCGCTCGACATCGAAGGTCTGGGCGAAAAGACCATCGACGAATTCTTTGCGCTGGGTTGGCTGGAAAGCCCGGCGGACATCTTCCGTCTGCGCCGCCGCCGGGCCGACATTCTCGCGCTAGGAGGATGGAAGGACAAGTCGGTGGATAACCTGTTGGCAGCCATCGAGAGCAAGCGCCGACCAGACGCGGCACGGCTGCTGTTCGGCCTTGGCATACGGCATGTTGGCGCCGTGACGGCGCGCGATCTGATGAAGCGGTTCGAAACCTTGCCCGCCCTTCGCGAAGCAGCCGAACAATCCCACGTGACGGACGGGGAGCAGGCTGCGCAGGCCGGCAGCGATGCCTATGCCGAACTGATATCCATCGACGGGGTTGGTCCCGTCGTCGTCGAAGCGCTGGGTGACTTCTTCCACGAAGAGCATAATCGCCAGGTTTGGGATGATCTTCTTCGGGAAGTATCGCCGCCGCCTTACGTCGTGGAAACGAAAGCAAGCGAAGTTTCCGGCAAGACGGTCGTCTTCACCGGGAAACTGGAAACCATGAGCCGTGACGAAGCCAAGGCGCAGGCAGAGCGGCTTGGCGCGAAGGCGGCCGGGTCGGTCTCCGCGAAGACCGACCTTATCGTGGCAGGACCGGGGGCAGGATCAAAGTTGAAAAAAGCCGCCGAACTGGGAATTCCCGTGATCGACGAAGGCGCATGGGCGCAAATCGTGGCGGCGGCCGAAGCGTGAGGCGATAAGCCGCAAGCGACACTTGCGGCTTATCTCAGCTGTAGCGCGCCTTGCGCTCGTGCACCTGGCGATAGTGCTGCACTCGAGTTGCTCGCAGCCCGGCCATGCCCTCGCGCTCGATTGAGCGCTGCCAGGATGCAAGTTCCTCAAGCGTGAGGTCGTAGCGTTCGCAGGCTTCCGCGATAGTCAGCAGTCCACCGTTGACGGCAGCCACCACTTCGGCCTTGCGCCGCACTACCCAACGCGAAGTGTTGGCAGGCGGCAGTGTGTCCCGGCTCATCGGTTCACCGAGCGGGCCGGTGATTACCTCTGGTTGGGCGAGTTCAGTATCGATCATTGGTTGGCCTCTTGAGTGTAGGTTGCCAACCCCCTGTCGACCTCGATTCTTGTCGAGAAATGTTAATTTGGAAAGACCGGAGATAGTTAACGCGCGTTTACGTATTTTCCCCCAGGGTGCTTTAACGAACGGAGAAAATTTCTTCACCGCACCAAATTTCCCGGCGATTACAGCATCATAGATCTCGATATTTTCCAGCGGGCATAAACGAATCTCGGGCGAAAATGCTTCCCGGGAACTCGGTCAATCGCCCGATGAGTGCGTTAGACCGTTAATGAGTCGTAATCGCTTGCCTACCCTTCGGACCGCATGGACCTGGCCAGCAATCTGCAGGCAACAGTCAACGCGACCGTTTGCGCATCCACAGGATGGACCAGTCGCCATTCACAAGACGAGCGGCGAGGCGAAGCCCGGCCCGGCGGCAGGCCGATCGAACCGCCTGCTCCTGCGTTTCGAGCAATCCGGCCAAGAGAAGATGCCCGCCGGGAATCAGGGACTGTCCAAAAGCGGGTGCCAGCGACACGAGCGGTCCCGCAAGGATGTTGGCGATGATGAGGTCATAAGGCCCGCGTGCCGACAGGACGGGGTGGTCCATGCCGTCAGCCACCGTCATCACCAGTTGCCCCCGTCCTCCGCCCAAGGGAATTCCATTAGCGGCTGCATTTTCATCGACGACGCGCACGCATACCGAGTCAATGTCGCTGGCAGTCGCCAAGGTGCGCGGCCAGAGCGACAGGGCGGCGAACGCCAGGAGACCGGTGCCGGTGCCGATGTCCGCGCAATTGCGAACGGTGATTCCGCGTGATTTCATGTGGGTCAGCATGGCAAGGCAACCCGCGGTGGTCGCGTGCTGGCCGGTACCGAAAGCCTGGCTGGCCGGAATGGTAAAGTCGATCACTCCGGCATCGTTCGACGCATCATGCTCGGGCGTATGGACGTAGAACCTGCCGGCCTTGATGGGTTCCAGCCCTTCCTGGCTGGCCACCAGCCAGTCGGTTTGCGGCAGTTCCTCGATCGTCAGTTCGGGGGCGGGAGCATCGGCGAACAGGCCCAGAATTGCCGTCCGATCGGCGCGCGTAGGTTTGTGGTCCAGCCACGCTTCCAGTTGCCATTCGTCAGGCTTGTCTTCGGCGATTTCCCGGCCGCTGAGCACAATATCGGGATCCCAGTCCCAGGCGTCTTCATGAGCGACCAGCGCGTTCTCGATTGTAGGACGCGGCGCAAATGCGGTAACTTTCCAGCTCACTTGGTCTTCCCGGTGCGGGTTTCGCTGCGCAATCTGGCATCGAACTTTCCGCTCGCCGCCGCAGCGTAAGCGCGGCAGGCATTGCGCTCGACCAGTGGCTTCTTGCCGGCGAACCGCTCCATCATGTTGCTGGCTTCCGGATGCGGTGTCAGCAAAATATCGCAGGGCAGGGCCGCCATGCGTTTCAGCCCGAGCCGGACGGCGGCTACGCGAGCAGGGTGATCGGTGAAGCGGTAGTCATCGGACGAGATGGTCGAGGCGCTGTCCGCATACGTGACCGTTTGGCAGACCTTGGCGTGGTCGCAGGACTGCCACGTCCAACTGGTCGACCCCGGTGCATGGACGGGGGTGTCGTGAGCGGTGAGGACGATCGATCCGACACCGAGCAGATTGCCGTCAGCCAACGTGCGAGTGACCGATAGGGCGGCGATGGGGCGCATTCCCGCGAATTGCGGATCATCCGGACTGGACTGGCCCGACTCCAGCGCCTTTTGCTGAACCGGCAAGGCAGCCACTTTCGCGCCCGTTGCCTTTTGCAACGCGGCAAGACCGCCCACGTGATCATAATGTTCATGGCTGGCGACGATCCACCGCACGTCCCGGGGATCAAAGCCCGCTCGCTTGATATTGGCGAGAACCAGCGGCGCGGCCTCGGCCTCACCCCCGTCGATCAGGACATGACCGTCCTTGCCGGTGATCAGGATCGACGAAATGCCGCACGTGCCGACATACCACGTGTTGGCGACAATCCGCGCGGGTGGGGCCGGATCGGTCCACCCGGATCGTCCCTTGCAGGCGGATGCCAAACGGGCCGGCGAAAGGTCGTTCCTGGCGGGGGCAGCATGTGCTGACGGCAGGACGGAAAAGGCGATGCCGGCTATGGCGGCGGCTATCGATATGCGATTCATGGCGCGATACTTACGCCTCACCTATGCGATAGGCCAGTGCGCGATGGCATCGAGATGCGCCGTGGGAACTTGCACCGTTGCTCATTTTGTCTAAGGGGCTTGGTCGAGGGCAGCTTGTTGCGCTGCCGCAGGCAAGGGATTCGTTAGAGCCATGGCAAACGCCGGGACCAAGAGCCGTCCGCTTTCGCCGCACCTCCAGATCTGGAAGTGGGGCCCGCACATGTTGGTGTCGATCCTGCATCGCGTCACCGGTGATGGCATGGCCTTCGCTGGTCTGGGCGTGCTGCTGTGGTGGCTGGCCGCGCTCGCCGGGGGACCGGCATCGTACCAGACCTTCCAGTGGGCCATGACCACGCCGATCGGGTATCTGGTGCTGGTGGGCATTTCCTGGGCGTTTTTCACGCACATGTGCAGCGGCCTGCGCCATTTCGTGATGGACGCCGGTGCCGGGTTCGAACTGAACACCAACCGGCTGTGGTCGGTCGTCTCGCCGATCCTCGGCATCGTGCTTACAGCCGCCTTCTGGGCGGTGATCCTGCTTCGCTGAGGGGACGCAAACATGGGTAACGGAACTTCCATCGGTCGCGTGCGCGGCCTGGGCGCCGCCAGGGGCGGTGTCGTTCACCACTGGCTGCTGCAGCGCTTCACCGCCATCGGCAACCTGCTGACCGTCCTCTTCCTGATCGTGTCGCTGATCCTTCTGCCGGATTACAACTACGCGACGGTGGTCGAATGGATTTCCCGTCCGGTGGCCGCGACGATCATGGCGTTGCTGGTGGTGTCGACGTTCTGGCACGCAAGGCTGGGGCTGCAGGTGCTGGTCGAAGACTACGTGCACGAACACGCCAACAAGTTCGCCTGCATCACGGCGCTGAACCTCGCCGCATTCGCCGGGGCCGCCTTCGGCGTCTTCTGCATCGTCCGTCTCGCGCTGGGAGCACACGCCTGATGTCCGCGCCTGCCTACAAGATCATCGACCATCTTTACGACACCGTCGTCGTCGGCGCCGGTGGCTCCGGCCTGCGCGCGACGATGGGTTCAGCCGAGGCCGGCCTCAAGACCGCCTGCATTACCAAGGTCTTCCCGACGCGCTCGCACACGGTCGCGGCCCAGGGCGGTATCGCTGCCTCGCTGCAGAACAATTCGCCGGACCACTGGACCTGGCACATGTTCGACACCGTGAAGGGGTCTGACTGGCTGGGCGACCAGGACGCCATTGAATACATGGTGCGCGAAGCACCGCAGGCTGTCTACGAACTGGAGCACGCTGGCGTTCCTTTCAGCCGTAACCCTGACGGCACGATCTACCAGCGTCCGTTCGGCGGTCACATGCAGAACATGGGTGAAGGCCCGCCGGTTCAGCGTACTTGCGCCGCTGCCGACCGCACCGGTCACGCGATGCTGCACGCTCTGTATCAGCAGTCGCTGAAGTATCAGTCGGACTTCTTCATCGAATACTTCGCGATCGACCTGATCATGGAGAACGGCCAGTGCCGCGGCGTCATCGCGCTGTGCATGGACGATGGTTCGATCCACCGCTTCCGCGCGCAGGCCGTCGTTCTGGCGACCGGTGGCTATGGGCGTTCCTACTTTACGGCGACGTCCGCTCACACCTGCACGGGTGACGGCGGGGCCATGGTTCTGCGCGCCGGACTGCCGCTGCAGGACATGGAGTTCGTCCAGTTCCACCCGACTGGCATCTACGGTGCCGGCGTTCTCATCACCGAGGGCGCGCGCGGCGAAGGCGGATACCTTACCAACTCTGAGGGTGAGCGCTTCATGGAGCGTTACGCCCCGTCGGCCAAGGACCTTGCCAGCCGCGACGTCGTTTCGCGTTCCATGGCGCTGGAAATTCGCGAAGGCCGCGGCGTCGGTCCTCACAAGGACCACATCTACCTTCACCTCGATCACATCGACCCGAAGGTTCTTGGAGAGCGTCTGCCCGGCATTACCGAGAGCGGCAAGATTTTCGCCGGCGTCGATCTAACCCGCCAGCCTCTGCCCGTGGTGCCGACCGTCCACTACAACATGGGTGGTATTCCGACGAACTATCATGGCGAAGTCATGACGATCGGCGCCGACGGCAATCCCGAGACAGTTGTCCCCGGCCTGTTCGCTGTCGGCGAAGCGGCCTGCGTTTCTGTCCACGGCGCCAACCGCCTTGGCTCCAACTCGCTGATCGACCTCGTGGTGTTCGGCCGTGCTACCGGTCATCGCCTGCGTGACCTGGTCAAGCCCGGCGCGGCTCAGGCCGAATTGCCCAAGGACTCGGCGGACCTGTCGCTCACACGCCTTGACCACTTCCGTAATGCCAAGGGCGGCACCCCCACGGCGGAAATCCGCACGGAAATGCAGCGCACCATGTCGCTTCATGCAGCGGTGTTCCGTACCGACGAACTCATGGTAGAGGGCAAGGAGAAGCTCGCCAAGACCTACGAGAAGATGCAGGACATCCACGTGTCGGATCGCGGCCTGATCTGGAACTCCGATCTGGTCGAGACGATGGAACTTGATAACCTGATTTCTCAGGCCACCGTCACGCTGCATGGTGCCCAGAATCGCAAGGAAAGCCGTGGCGCTCATGCACACGAGGATTTCCCCAACCGCGATGACGTAAACTGGATGAAGCACACAGCGGCTTGGTTCAATGGCTGGGGCGGCAAGGGCGGCGAAGTCCGCATCGACTACCGTCCCGTGCACGAATACACGCTGACGGACGACGTTCAGTACATCAAGCCGAAGGCCCGCGTGTACTGATACGCCGATATCTGAACGAGAGGAGGGCGGGGCGCTGGCAGGCGCGCCGCCCTTTCGTTTTGGCCGGTCGTGAGGCAACGTCGCAACCTGTGTGGGCGCGAGGCATTTCTTTGGCATTGTCGAATGGGCCGAAGGAATAGTCGATGCAGCGCACCGAGATCGATCCGTTGCTGGATCCCCACGTCGAGCGTGATCCGATCGTGCAGCAGATGAGCCGGGCGCCGGGCAGGACATGGCCATGGGTCATGGGCTATGGCGTCGTGCTCTCGGTCGCCGCACTGGTGGTGCTGGTTAATCCGCTGGTCGCCGGGGTAGCCACCGGTCTGGTTCTTGGCGTGACGTTGTTCGTCTACGGCGTTGCCGCCATCGCTTCGGGATGGACATCGATGTCTACGCGTGCGCGCTGGACGGAGCTTGCGCTTGGCTTGATCGCGTTATTGGCTGGCATCTTTGCGATCCTAAACCCGATCGCCGGCGCGATCTCTCTGGTCTGGGCTATCGGGATCTGGCTGATCGTCGCAGGCGGACTTCAGATCTCGTTCGCGCTGAACAGCAAGAACGATCGCAACTGGCGCCTGCTGCTGGGTGTGCTGGATTTGGTGCTTGGCTTGGTGCTGCTGTTTTCCGGGGCGCTGGCCGGCCTTGCAATGCTGGCGTTGGTCGTGGCGATAAGTTTGACGGTGAGGGCGATATTCCTGATCCGTCTGGCCATCGCGCTCAAAAAGACCGACGCCTGACCGGATCAGTCCCGGGACTGGCGCACGTCTCCATTCCAGCGGGACAGAATCGCTTCCAGGTCCAAGGGGTCGAGCAGTCGTTCGAACGCACATCCCACCAACCCATTGTCCCACCATATTACTCTGGCGGCCACGGCTTCCTTGCCGGGAAGGGTAAGCCAGCACATGGTTCTTGGCGCCACGCGCGTCATTGCGGTCGCTGAAAACCCGGAAAGCGAAAGATCGCGCACTGCCGTCTGGAAGCCTTTCGATCCCGAAGGCCGTAGCGAAGCCGGGATCGATATGCGCAGGCGTGGTGCACTGCGGTCCTCCTGAGCGGCCGCGGCGTATCTATCTTGCTGGGTGTGGACCATGGCCACCTCGCGTTTTCGAGCCTGAGCTTTGCGACACTCGGACAGTGCCGACTCATCCCGATTTTTCCCAGCCTTGGGTTACTTTCGCCTTACGCAGTCTGGTTAACGGTTTCGCGGTGACCGGTCATAAATGCTTCACTCATCAGCGAAACCAACCTTTCCGCGACCACTTCAGGCGGCTTGACGGAGGCTGGCGCTTCGCCCGGATAGGCTCGAGCGCGCATGGCCGTGCGGGTGGCGCCAGGGTTCACGACAGCAACCCGGATCTTCGACACTTTGGCGGTCTCCTGCGCGTACGCATCGAGCAGCACTTCGAACGCAGCTTTGGTGGCGCCGTAAGCACCCCAGTACGCCCGTGGGGCCTGGGCCACCGTAGTCGTCATCCCGATCACGCGGGCATCGTCGCTTTTGCGCAACAGCGGGTCAAAATTCGCTATCAGCGCCTGCGTGGCCAGGACGTTAGTGGTCAGGGCCTTGTTGAAAGCTTTTTGATCAATATCGGCAACGCTGGTGAGTTCTGGCAGGACCGCGGCGTTGATGACCAGCATGTCGAGCTTGCCCCAGCGTTGCGAAAGGGCGGTGGCCAAGCGGGCTATGCCGTCCGGCTCGACCAGATCGACAGGCGCGATCGTGGCTGATCCGCCCGCCTGGAAGATCGCTTCCTCCACGCCCTCAAGCGCTTTGGTGTCGCGCCCCGTGAGGACGACATGCGCGCCGCGCGCTGCCAGAGCGATGGCAGTCGCCGCGCCGATGCCACGGCTGGAGCCGGTGACGAGTGCCACCTGCCCCGCAAACGGTTGATCACTCATGCGGCGTTCAATTCCGCCGGGAAACGATCGGAAAAGTCGGTCAGCTTGGTGGGGTAATCGCCCGTGAAGCAGGCATCGCAAAATTGCGGGCATTTGTTGGCCCGGCCTGCTTCGCCCACGGCACGGTACAGGCCATCGATTGACACGAAGGCGAGACTGTCGGCCTTGATGAAATCGGCCATCGCTTCGGTATCCATCGTCGCGGCCAGCAACTTCGAGCGTTCCGGCGTATCGACACCGTAGAAGCACGAATGCTCGGTCGGCGGGCTGGCGATGCGCATGTGCACTTCAGCGGCGCCCGCATCGCGCATCATTTCGACGATCTTTTTCGACGTCGTGCCGCGCACGATCGAATCGTCTATCAGGATGATGCGCTTGCCTTCCACCACCGGGCGGTTGGCATTGTGCTTGCGCTTCACGTCGGCATGGCGAGCGGCGTCGCCCGGCTGGATGAAGGTGCGACCGACGTAGTGAGAACGGATGATGCCGAGCTCGAACGGGATACCCGATTCCTGCGCGTAACCGATAGCTGCTGGCACGCCGCTGTCCGGCACGGGGATGACCACGTCTGCCTGGGCGAAGGCTTCCTTGGCCAGTTCCACGCCGATCTGCTTGCGTACGGAATAGACCGAGCGGCCATCCATGATCGAGTCAGGCCGCGAGAAATAGACGTGCTCGAAAATGCAGGGGCGCGGGGCAGGGTTGCCGAAGGGGCGGTGGCTGGAGATCGTGCCCTTGTGATCAACCTGAACCAGCTCGCCCGGTTCGATCGAGCGAATGAATTCCGCGCCGATCACGTCGAAAGCGACGGTTTCGGAGGCGAACACGGTGGCGTCTCCGATGCGGCCCATGACGAGCGGACGGATGCCCAGCGGATCGCGGCAGGCGATCATGCCCTCGGCGGTCATGCAGATCAGCGAGTAGGCGCCTTCGACCATGCGCAGGGCGTCGACGAACCGGTCGAGCAGCGTGGGATAGCGGCTGGTGGCGACCAGATGGATGATGACTTCGGTGTCCGACGTGGACTGGAAGATCGATCCCTTGGAAACGAGATCGCGCTTCAGCGTCATCGCGTTGGAGATGTTACCATTGTGGGCGATCGCAAAGCCGCCAGCGGCGAGATCGGCAAACAGCGGCTGGACGTTGCGCAGGCCGGAGCCGCCGGTGGTGGCATAGCGCACATGGCCTGATGCCATGGTGCCGGGAAGCGTATCGACTTCCTTCTGGCTGAATACCTGAGCCACGTGGCCGATGCCGCGGTGGGAGTGGAATTCGTCACCGGAGAAGCTGGTGATTCCCACCGCTTCCTGCCCGCGGTGCTGCAGGGAATGAAGCCCGGCAGCCGTGATCGCGGCGGCTTCCCTGGCGCCGATGACGCCGAAAACGCCGCACTCTTCGCGCAGTTTGTCCCCGTCGGCATCACGAAAGGGGTGAGTCATGTTCATGGATTTATGTCCAGCCCGCTGGCGCTTTCAACGCTGCGCATTTGGCTGCGATCGCCGCAAAAAGCAAGGGGCAAGGAACGCGATAACGGCAGGCAAAGTTCCGCAGAATTTATTAGGCGAGCATCGTGACGAATGAATGACGGCGCCCGCAACCGCCCGATCGGCCCGATTTAGTTGATGAAACACATGCGGAAAAGGGTGCTCCATAGGCCGTGTCCGGCTTGCATGGTCTTCGGTTGGAAAGAGCCTCCGGCATCGTAGCAGGCCGGGTCGATGTAGGAAATATCCGCCAGTCGACCCACCGACGCGCCACCCTCCATTTTGCTATTGAGAATGCGTCGCATCATATGTATTGGCCGCGCAGTTTTGACATCGGGTTAATCGGGGCAGGTATGACAAGAATGATCGCGGCGGCCGGATTGGCGGGAATGCTGGTGAGTGCACCGGCGCTGGCGGACGATGCGACCAGCGCGGACACGGCAGTTGGCGATGCCATTCTTGTCACCACATCCGGCACCAAGACCGAAGCGCGGCCCGAGGAAACGCCGCAACCGATCAAGGTCGTGACCGCCGAGCAATACCTGTCACAAGGCGCGATCAGCGTCAGCGACACAGTGAAATACGCCGCCAGCGTCAACGCCAACCCCTACGGCCGCGATACCCGCGTCGATGGATTCAATATCCGCGGCATCGATGCGCTGCAGTTCCGTGACGGCATGCGCGACATCTTTTCGTATTACGCCAGCATCACGGCCGACCCCTACAACTTCTCCCGCATAGAGATCGTGCGTGGCCCGGCATCGGTTCTCTATGGCCAGGGTTCGATCGGCGGCCTGGTCAACCTCGTTTCCAAGACCCCGGATTTCAAAACGAGGGGCGAGTTCAACGCAGTCTATGGCAGCTACGATCGCAAGGAGTTTCTGGGCGACGTCAACATCGCGCTGACCGATACGCTGGCGATCCGCGCGGTCGGGCGCGCCCGCGATGCCGATACTTATGTGAAGTATGTGCCGGATGACCGCGTGATGTTCGCGCCCTCTATCCGCTGGCAGCCGACGCCCGACACCGACGTCATCCTCACCGGGCTGTATCAGGAGGACGACACCGGCTCGACATCCCAGTTCCTGCCGATCATCGGCACCTTCCTGCCCAACCCGGGCAATCCCGAGCGGCTCGATCCTTATACCTTCGTCGGCAAGCCAGGCTGGGATCGCTATTCCGGTCGAGTCCTGCAGGGCGGGGGCAGCATCACTCATCGCTTTTCGGATACCGTGCGGCTCAGCCTGAAGGCGCGGTATATCGACAGCGACCTGGAATACTTCACCCACTACGCAGACAGCTATTCCAACCCGTCCAACCCGTTCGGTCCGGACGGGCGCACCATCGGCCTCTTCTCGGAAGCCAGCGATGCGCGAATGAACGTATTCTCCACCGACAATAACCTGCTGTTCTCCTTCAACACCGGCGCCAATATCGAACACCAGTTGCTGGTCGGCCTGGATTACAGCTGGAACAAGGTAGGCAAGCGCTATGCGGCGACCACCCCGGAAACGATCGATCTCTATAACATCGATTACGACGCGCTGCGGACGTACGATCCCAGCGGGCCTTACAGCTATGATTCGCAGAAGCAGCTGGGCGTCTATGTGCAGGATCAGATCCGTTTCTACGATCGGGTCTCCGTCGTCCTCGGCGCGCGCCGTGATCACGTGACGTCATCGGCCGGAAGCAAGGACAACGCCACCACGTTCCGCGCAGGGATCATCGGCGAGATCGGCGCAGGCATCTCGCCGTTCTTCAGCTACACCGAAAGCTTCCTGCCGATCGCCGGATCGAACAGCGACGGCGATCCGTTCAAGCCGCAGACCGGAACCCAGTTCGAGGCCGGCGTGAAATGGCAGCCAGATGCCGACACGCTGTTCACGGTCACCGCGTTCCATATTAAGGAGCGCAACCGGGTGCTGTATCTGGCGAACAACGTCGTCACCCAATCGGGCAAGCTGACGACCAAGGGTATCGAGTTCGAAGCCAGCCGCACGCTGCCCGGCGATTTCGAACTGCTGCTTGCTTATGGATACAATCAGCTCAAGTCCGAAACCAACAGCAGCCTTGACTACATGCCACGTCACACGGCGTCCGCCTGGTCCACCAAGACGTTCGGCCTGACCGGCGAGGCGCAACTGCGTCTGGGCGCGGGCGTGGTCTACAGCGGCAAGAGCCGGTCGACCGGCCTGCTCAATCCTTCGGGCACGCTGCCCGACGGCACCCTGTACACCGTGGTCACTCCCGCGCGCACCACCGTGGACGCGCTGGCCGAGATCACCTGGGATCACTGGCGTTTCTCGATCAACGCGACGAACCTGCTCAACAACAAGTTCTTTGCATCCTGCCTCGCGCGTGGCGACTGCTTCGTGGGGGCACCGCGCAACGTGATGGGGACGGTGGGCTTCCGGTTCTGACCGTCTGAAGGAGCCAAAAGAGTGCGATGCGCGGGGTTTTAGTCCCTTCGTGCGGGAACCTATGCCCCCGTGCACCGCTTGCCAGCGCGGAACCTTCATCCTAATGCCGACCAATCCCAATTGGTCGATCACAGACGGACCCGTCGCACTTGCTCCTATCCCCTTTCGAATGGACCATCGCGAAGCGCTATATGCTGCCCGGCAAGGGCGAGCGCTTCATCGCTCTGGTCGCCGGTATCAGCCTGGTGGCGGTGATGCTGGGCGTTGCCGCGCTCGTCATCGTGATGAGCGTGATGAATGGCTTTCGCGCCGAACTGTTCGACAAGATCGTCAACCTCAACGGCCATGCGATCATCCAGGCCTACGGCGGTCGGCTGGATAACTGGGAACGCGTGCTGGAAGACGTGCGCAAGACGCCCGGTGTGGTGCGCGCGTCGCCGCTGATCGAACAGCCGCTGCTCGCCAGCTTCAATGGCCGGGTCGAAGCGATCCTGGTGCGGGGCAACACCGCGCAGGATATTGACCGCATTCAGGACAAGGTGAAGGCCGGTAATCTGGCGGAGCTGAAGCCGGGCAGCGACAATGTCGCCATCGGCAAGCAACTGGCGCAGAACCTTGGCGCGCAAGTCGGCGATGTCATCACCATCATCAACCCGCAGGGGCGGTCGACGCCGTTCGGCACGGTGCCGCGCCAGATCGCCTATCGCGTGTCCGCCATCTTCGAGATCGGCGTCTATGACTACGACAACGCCTTTGTCGTTATGCCGATGCGCGACGCGCAGACACTGCTGCTTACCGGCGATTCCATCGGCATGATCGAAGTGACGACGAGCGATCCCGATAACGTGGGCGCCATCCTTGCCCCATTGGCGCGCCAGTTGTCCGGCCGCGCCATCGTCAACGACTGGAAGACGATCAACGCCTCTTTGTTCGAGGCGCTGGCGGTAGAGCGGGTGGCGATGTTCGTCGTGCTCTCGATCATCGTGCTGGTGGCAGTGTTCAACATCCTGTCGTCGCTGATTATGCTGGTGCGAGCCAAGACCCGCGACATCGCGATCCTGCGCACCATGGGCGCGACCCGGCAGTCGCTATTAAAAGTGTTCGTCACTGCCGGCTTTTGCATCGGTGCGATGGGCACGGTGGCAGGGGTGATCCTTGGTTTCATCTTCCTCTATTTCCGCCAGCCCATCGTGCGTCTGGTGGAAATCCTGACCGGCCAGAACCTGTGGGATCCCTCGATCCGCTTCCTCACCGAACTGCCCGCGCGATCCGATCCGGTGGAGATCACCACGATCTGCGTCATGGCGCTGGTATTCAGCTTCCTTGCCACCCTGTACCCCGCCTATCGCGCAGCGAGCACCGATCCTGTGCAGGTCCTTCGTTATGAGTGAGCCCTTGATCGATCCCGTCGTCAAACTGACGCAAGTGACCCGCAGCTTTGAGCAGGGTGGCGTCGTGATCGACGTGCTGCGCGGCGTGGACCTCAGCGTTCGGCCCGGAGAGATCGTTGGCCTGCTGGGGCCTTCGGGGTCCGGCAAGTCGACCATGCTGCAGGCGATCGGCCTGCTGGAGGGCGGCTTTGGCGGGCGCATCGAAATCGCCGGTATCGACGCAAGCAAGCTCGGCAAGGACAAGCGCGCGGCGGTGCGGCGCGATCACATCGGCTTCGTTTATCAGTTCCACCACCTGCTGCCCGATTTCAACGCGATCGAGAACGTCGTGCTGCCGCAGTTGATCACCGGCAAGGGCAGGGCGGCGTGTGAGGAACGGGCAAAGGAACTGCTCTCCGCGCTGGGCCTTGGCCAGCGGCTGGAACACCGGCCGAGCAAGCTTTCAGGCGGCGAACAGCAGCGCGTTGCCGTGGCCCGCGCGCTCGCCAATCGGCCGCATCTGGTGCTGGCGGATGAGCCTACTGGCAACCTGGACGAGGCGACGGCGGACAAGGTCTTCGCGCAATTCCTGACGCTGGTGCGCGGGGAAGGCAGCGCCGCGCTCGTCGCCACGCATAACGAGCGGCTGGCGGCGGCTATGGACCGCGTGGTGCGACTGCATGATGGGGTGCTTAGTTAACGTGTGGGCACGGAACCGGCGTTGAACTCGCGGTTTTCTTACCCACATCGAATTACCGCACCAGAACAGAAAGGACAGCGCCGATGAGCGACATCCCGTCCACCATCGAAACGAGCACTACCCCCCCGAAGGGCTTTGGCTGGGAAGATACCGCCGAACTCCACAAGTGCGAGGATGGTGGAGGACTGTTCCATAGTTTCAAGACGATCCGTCGTGGTACCGTAGCGGAACTGATCGCTTTCGTGATGGGAATGCCTGAGGACAAGCAGGACGATTACGCCATCGAAAAGGACGGCGATCACACGTTCCGCATCGGTGAGATCCGCCACCTGTCGCGACGCGCCGATTTTCCGCACGCGCTCTGACCACCGCCGTGTCTGATCCGCGCACCATCGCCGATTTTCGGGCAACACTTCCGAGCGGTGAATTGGCCAGCCTGGCGGATCGCCTGGGCAAGGTGGTGCTGGTGGTCAACACGGCCAGCAAGTGCGGCTTCACCCCGCAGTACGCCGGTCTGGAAGAACTATGGCAGAAGTACCGCGACCGGGGGTTCGAGATCATCGCCTTCCCTTGCAACCAGTTCGGCGGTCAGGAGCCGGGAGATGCAGATGAAATCGCCTCGTTCTGCGAAGTGAATTTCGGCCTTTCGCTCCCCTTGATGGGCAAGGTCGACGTCAATGGCCCCGGCACTACCCCGCTGTTCGAATGGCTGAAGGCGGAAGCGCCGGGAGTGCTCGGCTCCAAGTCGATCAAATGGAACTTCACCAAGTTCCTGATCGACCGTCGCGGCAAAGTTGTTCGCCGTTATGCGCCCACCGACAAGCCTGCATCGCTTGCCGAGGAAATCGAGGCGCTGCTGTAATCCGTCCGACTTGACTGTGTGCAATTGTCCGCGCAGCAATCGGTGACTCCATCTGCCTTGAGCGGTCGAGATGACTGCCCGAGATACCCTATTCCTGTCATTGTCGGAGTGAACGACGCCCATGAAGCGCCTCTTTTTGCTTACGCCCGTGCTTCTGGCCGCATCCGCTTGCGCACCGGTCTTTGCCGAAACGCCGGTGGTGATGACGCGCAGCGGGAAAGTGCTTGGTGCAAGCGAGGGGGGTATCGTCAGTTGGAAAGGCATTCCGTTTGCGGCTGCCCCGCTTGGCGATTTGCGCTGGCGCGCCCCGCAACCCCCGCCGCGCTGGGACGGGCTGCGGCAAACCACCGCCTACGCCCATGACTGCATGCAAAAGCCGTTCCCAAGCGATGCCGCGCCGCTGGGCACCGAACCGTCCGAAGACTGTCTCTACCTCAATGTATGGAAGCCCCAACGAGCCAAGGCGAAGTTGCCGGTCGTGGTGTGGATATACGGCGGCGGCTTCGTCAACGGCGGATCGTCCCCACCCACCTATTCGGGGGCGGAACTGGCGCGCAAGGGCGTGATGGTCGTAAGCTTCAACTATCGCCTAGGCCGCTTCGGCACGTTCGCCCACCCGCAACTGACCGCCCAGAACGCGGATGACGGCGCCCTTGGCAACTATGGCATCATGGACCAGATCGCCGCGCTCAAATGGGTGCGAGCCAACATCGCCGGTTTCGGCGGCGATCCGACGAACGTGACGGTAATGGGCGAAAGCGCGGGCGGCATGTCCGTGCATGCGCTGCTAACCTCGCCGCAGAGCCAGGGCCTTTTCCGGCGAGCCGTCATCATGTCGGGCGGTGATGGCACTATCCGTGGTACCGGCGGACTGCCTGCTGCCGAGGCTTTGGGAACGGCATTCGGCGAAGGAAAGGGCATCGCCCCGAACGATCCGCAGGCGCTGGCGAAACTGCGCGCACTGGCTGCCGATCAGGTGCTCGACGGGCTGAATCTCGCCGCCATGTTCGCCAGGAAACTCCCCGCCTATTCGCCTCCGTTCGCTGACGGCAAGGTCGTGGTCGATCCCGCTGCTGCCTATGCCGCCGGGCGCTTTGCCAAAGTCCCGGTGATGGTTGGCGCGACCAGCGATGATATCGGCGGCCCGCAAGGGCCGATGGTGAAAGGTGCGCGCGACGTCGCCCGCACGCTCACGCAGGCCGGCGTACCCGTCTACGCCTATCGCTTTTCGTACGTCGCATCCTCGAACAAGGCGAAGGGCGCGGCTCATGCCACGGATATTCCGTTTTTCTTCGATACGCAGGCCATCAAATATGGTGACGCCGTCACCGCGCGGGACAATCACGTTGGCGAAGTCATCAGCAACGCGGTGATCGCCTTTGCGAAGACAGGCAATCCCAACGGTGTACGCCTGCCGACATGGCCGCGCTACGATCCCGTGCAGGACGTCATCATGGACTTCGGCGCGGATGGCGATCCGCATGTCGGCAAGGATCCGCTCACCGCACGATAATCGGGACGGGCCGGGGGCTATCCCCCGGCTTTTCCCCGGCGCGCCCTTGATTGCGGGCAGGGACAACTCCTAGATTCAGGGGATGGCCCACGCTCCTTTCGTACCGCTTCGCATCTTCTCCAGCTTCACCATGCTGGATGGCGCGATCGATCCGAAGGCGATCGCCAAGCTGGCGAAAGAGCGCACGTTCCCCGCTGCCGCCATCTGCGATCGCAACGGCCTGTACGGCGCGCCGATCTTCGCGGGTGCCGCGAAAGGCGTGGGCGTGCAGCCGATCATCGGCACGTTCCTCGCCATCGCCCGGCCCGGCGCGGTGGCGCAGGGTCAGGCCATGGCGATCGACTGGCTGGCGCTGTTCGCCCAGAACGAGGCGGGGTGGCTCAACTTGTGCCACCACGTCAGCCGCGCCCACCTTGACCGCCCGCTGGAATTGGACCCGCATGTCCAGTTGGAATCGCTGCGTGGCTATACCGACGGCCTGATCTGCCTCACCGGCGGCAACGAAGGGGCGCTGGCCCGGCTCTACGCGGCGGGCAAGTACGACGCGGCGGAAAGCTATTGCGACACCCTGCAATCGCTGTTCGCCGATCGTCTTTATATCGAGATCACCCGAACCGGCGAGCCGGAGGAGGACGAGAGCGAGGAGGAGCTGATTGCGCTCGCTTACCAGCGGGACATCCCACTGGTAGCGTCGAACCCGGCGCAGTTCCCCGAAAAGCAGTTCCACGCCGCGCATGACGCGCTGCTGTGCATCGCCAATTCGACGCACGTCGATGCGGAGGAGCGACCGCGATCCTCGTCGGAACGCTGGGTCAAGCCGGTCGCGGCCATGCAGGAGTTGTTTGCGGACTTGCCGGAGGCGTTGGCCAACACGCTCGTCGTCGCCCAGCGCTGCGCTTACGCCCCGCCCAAGCGCAAGCCGCTGCTGCCCAGCCTTGCCGGTGACCGCGAAGGCGAAGCGCGGATGCTCGCCGACGATTCGCGTATCGGTTTGGCCGCCCGGCTGGCGCCATACTGGCCCGACGTGACCGAAGCTGAACTGGCGGAAGCGATGGCGCTGAAAGGCGATGAGCGCGTCGCCGCCTATGAAGCGCTGCGCGAAAAGGGGCTCACCGAAGACTTCCTCGAATATGCCGACAGGCTCGATTTCGAAGTCGGCATCATCGTTGGCATGGGCTTCCCCGGCTACTTTCTGATCGTTGCCGACTTCATCAAATGGGCTAACCAGAACAGCATTCCGGTGGGACCGGGCCGTGGTTCGGGCGCTGGGTCGCTGGTGGCATGGGCGCTCACGATCACTGGTCTCGATCCGCTGAAGCTGGGCTTGCTGTTCGAACGCTTCCTCAATCCCGAGCGCGTGTCGATGCCGGACTTCGACATCGATTTCTGCGAAACCCGGCGCGGCGAGGTGATCCGCTACGTCCAGGCCAAGTACGGCGGCGATCACGTCGCGCAGATCATCACGTTCGGCAAGATGAAGGCCCGCGCAGTGCTCCGCGATTGCGGGCGCATCCTGCAGATGGGCTATGGCCGCGTCGATTCGCTGTGCAAGATGGTGCCGAACCACCCGACCGATCCGTGGACGCTGACCGAGACGATCAACGGTCGCAAGCAGCACGGCGTGACCAAGGACGGGCCGGTTGCCGAATTCCGCCGCGAATACGATAACGATGCCGACGTTCGCCGCCTTGTCGATCTGGCGGTGCAGCTGGAAGGCCTGCCGCGCAACTCCTCCACTCACGCGGCGGGGGTTGTGATCGGCGATCGTCCGCTGGCGCAGCTCGTCCCGCTGTACCGCGATCCGCGATCCGACATGCCCGTTACCCAGTTCGACATGAAATATGTCGAGGATACCGGGCTGGTGAAGTTCGACTTCCTGGGCCTGAAGACCTTGTCGGTGCTGCAGAAGGCTGGCGACCTGCTACAGCGGCGCGGCATTTCCATTGATCTGGCAACGCTGGGCTGGGACGATCCGGCGGTTTACGACCTGCTCAAGCGCGGCGACACGGTGGGGGTGTTCCAGCTGGAATCGGAAGGCATGCGCCGCACGCTGGCAGCGGTGAAGCCTACCAATTTCGGCGACATCATCGCCCTCGTGTCGCTCTATCGCCCGGGGCCGATGGACAACATCCCGCTCTTTGGCCAGCGCAAGAACGGCCTGGCCGCGATCGAATACCCGCATGAAAAGCTGTCGGTGATCCTGGCCGAAACCTACGGCATCTTCGTCTACCAGGAACAGGTGATGCAGGCCGCGCAGATCCTGGCGGGGTACTCGCTGGGCGATGCAGACCTGCTGCGTCGCGCCATGGGCAAGAAAGTCCAGGCGGAAATGGACGCACAGCGCCAGCGTTTCGTCGAAGGGTGCAAGGCCGTTTCCGACATCGAGCCGGGCAAGGCGAACGAGTTGTTTGACTTGATCGACAAGTTCGCCGGGTACGGCTTCAACAAATCTCATGCCGCAGCCTATGCACTGTTGGCCTACCACACCGCCTGGTTCAAGGCTCACTATCCGCACGAATTCTACGCAGCGGCGATGTGTTTCGACATGCATCAGTCGGAAAAGCTGGCGATCTTCGTGGACGACATGCGCCGCAACGGCGTGGAACTCGCCGCACCCGACATCAACCGGTCGGAAGCGGAATTCATCGTCGAGGAGACGGCGGAAAGCCACGCGGTGCGCTATGCGCTCGCGGGTATCCGCAACGTCGGCGAAAAGGCGATGGATGCAATCGTCGCGGAACGGCAGGCCAACGGTCCGTTCGAAAGCCTGGACGATGTGTTCCGCCGTGCACCGGCCGGATCGATGAACCGCCGCCAGCTTGAAAGCCTGGGCGCGGCGGGAGCGTTCGATTCGCTCGAGCCGAACCGCGCCAAAGTGCTGGCCAACGCCGATACGCTCCTCGCCGAAGCGGACCGGTCGTCCCGCGAGCGCAATTCGAGCCAGCACGGGCTGTTCGGCGGGGACGATCATGCCGAGCAGGGCCTGCGGCTGGTCGATGCCGACGCTTGGAGCCGCGCCGATCAGATGACGAAGGAGCGCGAGAACTTCGGCTTCTATTTCGCGGCGCACCCGGTCGAGCAATACCGGGCGGTGGCGTCCGCCAACGGCGCGCGGACCTATGGCAGCCTGATGGCGGGCGGCGGTGGCGGCGGGCGCACCGGGGCGGTGATGGCCGCGATGGTGGAGAGCGTTCAGAAGCGAAAGACGAAGCGCGGCAAGGACTTCGTCATGGCCGATTTCTCGGACCAGTCCGGCAACTTCTCGGCGTCATGCTTCGAAGAAAGTCTGGTCGAGAATTTCGTCAAATGGGCGAAGGACGGCACCTGCATCCTGCTCAACGTCGAACTGGATTCGCCCAGCGTAGATGAACCGCCCCGCGTCACCGTGCGCGGTGGACGACCCCTTGCAGAAGTGAAAGCCGATGCCAGAATGGTCCTGACGCTGGAGATCGACAGGGTGGAGGCGGTGCAGGAACTGGCGCTGCTGATGCGGCCCGGGTCAAAAGGAAGCGGCGAAGTGATCGCGACGTTGCATCTGGGACAGGGGCGGCAGCAGAAAGTGCGGCTGGGCCGCGACTTCGCGTTGGACGGTGATTTCGCCGAGCAGCTTCAGGCCGTTGCAGGCATCACCAACGTGTCCCTCACCGCCAAGCGCGGGCCGGAGCGGATGCCGATGGCTGCCTGACCGGGCGGCGGGAAAGGCGGCTACCGGGTGGCAACCGCCTTTCAAACACGCTTACTTGTTCGTGCTGACCGCTTCTTCGGCAGCGTTGCCTACCTTGGTAGCAGCGTTGCCGACATTGCTCGCCGCTTCGGCAATGGCGTTGTCCTTGGCGCTTTCAGAGGAATTCTGGCTGAACAGGTAGATGCCAGCAATCACGACGACCAGCAGGATGACGGCCATGATGATCCCGGTGCTGCTGCTGGAGCGCGGCGATTCGCGAATGATCGTCGTGTGAGTCGGCTGAGCTTCGCCGGTCTGGCGGGTTTCGTAAATCTCGTCTGCCATCTGTTCGACTCCCTGCGTGGTGATGAGGGGCCAAACGCGCCGTTCTTGTCGTGGGTTCCCGATCGTGGATTTCACAGCAGCGATAGCTGCCCATCAAGCGAAGGGCGGCGGAACTGCGAACAATCCAACGCTACATAGGGACCGGTCATTCCTAGCCGCTGCGTCGCGACCCTAAAGCGGCGACGCAGCAAATCCGCCCACACACCTTCCGGCTTCATCCGCGTAACAAAATCCGGATCGTTGTCTCGTCCGCCCCGGATCGAGCGAATCGTCGCCATCACCTTTCCGGCGCGATCCGGAAAGTGGGTCGCCAGCCATTCGCGAAACAGGGGCGCCACTTCATGGGGCAAACGCACCACGATCCACGTGGCCGAACTGACGCCGCGTTGCGCTGCCTCCTCCAGAATTGCTTCCATGAAACTGTCGGTGATTGCCGGGATCACCGGGGCCACCGACACGTGCGCGGGCACGCCATGCTCGATCAGTCGCCCCAGCGCCGCCATCCGCTTCGCCGGAGAGGATGCGCGCGGCTCCAGCTTTTGCGACAGCACGGGATCAAGGCTGGTGATCGAAATGCCGACATGGACGAGATTACGGCGCGCCAGCGGTTCCAGCAGATCGAGATCGCGCAGTACCCTGTCCGACTTGGTCGTGATGGTGACCGGATGGCCACATTCCAGGCACAGTTCCAGCACTTGCCGGGTGATGCGGTACTGCGCTTCGATGGGCTGATAAGGATCGGTGTTGGTCCCCATCGCAATCGGGGCAGGCCTGTACCCGCTTTTCGCCAGAGTCTCCCGCAGCAGCTTCGCCGCCATGGGCTTGGCGAACAGACGGGTTTCGAAATCAAGGCCCGGTGAGAGATCGTGGTAGGCGTGCGTTGGCCGTGCGAAGCAATATATGCAGCCGTGCTCGCAGCCGCGATACGCGTTCACCGACCGGTCGAACGGTACATCGGGAGACTTGTTGAACGACAGGATAGAGCGCGGATGTTCCTCAGTGACGGTGGTGGCCGGATGGCTAACCGGACCGTCGACTTCTTCCGACCAGTCTCGCCAGTCGCCGTCCATTTCCCGCGTGGGAAGATTGAAACGCGCGCTGGTTGCGCCGCTGACCGCTCCTCGTCCCTTGATCGCATCCATGCCATAAGGTTGAACAAATAGAGAACAAATGTCAATGCGGCATAAAAAAAGCCCGCCGACCGCGATGGTCGACGGGCTTTTTGTTCAAACGAAAGTCGCCCGGTTCAGATCAGGCCCAGGTGGCCATTTCCTGCTCGAGGTTCTCGACGATTGCTTCGAAGAACTGCTCGGTGGTCATCCACGACTGGTCCGGGCCGATCAGCAGCGCGAGGTCCTTGGTCATCTTGCCGCTCTCGACGGTTTCGATGCAGATCCGTTCCACCGTCTCGGCGAACTTGACCACGTCCGGCGTGTTGTCGAACTTGCCGCGATAGGCGAGGCCACGGGTCCACGCGAAGATCGAGGCAATCGGGTTGGTCGAGGTCGACTTGCCCTGCTGGTGCTGGCGATAGTGACGCGTGACCGTGCCGTGCGCGGCTTCGGCTTCCACCGTCTTGCCATCGGGCGAGAGGAGAACCGACGTCATCAGGCCGAGCGATCCGAAGCCCTGCGCCACGGTGTCCGACTGCACGTCGCCGTCGTAGTTCTTGCAGGCCCAGACGAACTTGCCCGACCACTTGAGCGCGGAGGCAACCATGTCGTCGATCAGGCGGTGCTCGTAAGAAATGCCGGCCGCCTTGAACTTTTCAGCAAAGCCTTCCTTGTCGAACACTTCCTGGAACAGGTCCTTGAAGCGGCCGTCGTACGCCTTGAGGATGGTGTTCTTGGTCGACAGGTAGACCGGCCAGCCAAGGTTGAGACCGTAGTTGAACGAGGCGCGCGCAAAATCGCGGATCGATTCGTCCAGGTTGTACATCGCCATGGCGACGCCGGGGGCCGGGAAGTCGAACACGTCGAGGTCGATCTTTTCACCGTTTTCGCCGTCCCAGACGAGGCGCAGCTTGCCGGCGCCGGGGATCAGGGTGTCGGTGGCCTTGTACTGGTCACCAAAGGCGTGACGGCCAACCACGATCGGGTCTGTCCAGCCCGGAACCAGACGAGGGACGTTAGAGATCACGATGGGTTCGCGGAATACCACGCCGCCAAGGATGTTGCGGATCGTGCCGTTGGGCGACTTCCACATCTTCTTGAGGCTGAATTCCTCGACGCGGGCTTCGTCGGGCGTAATTGTCGCGCACTTGACGGCGACGCCGTACTGCTTGGTTGCGTTGGCAGCATCAATGGTGATCTGGTCCCCCGTCTCGTCACGCTTCTCGACCGAGAGATCGTAGTACTTCAGATCGACATCGAGGTAGGGGAGGATCAGACGTTCACGGATCCACTGCCAGATGATGCGGGTCATTTCATCGCCGTCCATCTCGACGATGGGATTAGCAACCTTGATCTTTGCCATTCTAAAGGGACTCCCCTGGGGTGAGAATTGCCCGCGTCTCTAGGCAGGCAGCACACGCATGGCAAGGCCGACGCTGGTGGGGTACCTCACTATCGGCGCCGAACCTGACCAACGACGCGGAGTGAAGATCAGGTGAAACCGGAAAAATTGACTATAAAGCAGAAAACCCGCCGATTTCGCGGCGGGTTTTCTGGAATGGTGGGCGTAGCAAGGATTGAACTTGCGACCCCTACGATGTCAACATAGTGCTCTACCACTGAGCTATACGCCCATTCCATTGAGCGCTCCGTCCGGGTGTCCCCGTGGGAGGACTGGCCCTCTAGCGGCGGTTTTTTACCGTGGCAAGGGGCTTGATCAAGTTTTTTGGGATCAGAGCGAGACTTGCTCGGCAAGGCCGAAAATGCGCTGCACTTCCATGACGATGTCGCGCAGGTGGAACGGCTTGGAGAGGACTTTCGCCTGTGGGGCTTCGCGGCTGGCGCGCAGGGTGACGGCGGCGAAACCGGTGATGAACATCACTTTGGTCATCGGCGAAATTTCAGCACACTTCTGGGCGAGTTCAATGCCGTCCATTTCCGGCATGACGATGTCCGACAGCAGAAGGTCGAAATCGTCTTCGCGCAACAGGGGAAGGGCGGCAGTTCCGCGATCGACCGCGACGACGCTGTAGCCCGCGTTCTGGAGCGCCCGGGTTAGGTACGTGCGCATTGCGTCGTCGTCTTCGGCAAGAAGAATGCGGATCATCGCGATAGTTTCCAGTTTCTTAGGCGTTCGCTGGGGGGCAACGCACTGCGTCGGCTTATGTCCGTCATATAACCCGCTACCCGTTAAAATTCTCGTGCCGATTTCGAGGTGACCGGGATCGGGACGCTTTGACACGGGTGCGTAAAACGCACAGCGTCCGTGCATGACTGGACCTATGGACGAGAATGATTCGCAGCCCATACGGGGCGGCCGCATTCCCGGACTGCCCGGTGCCGCCGCCTTCACGTTGGACGCGCCGACAGCGTCCGAAATTCCCGTGATCATCGCGGTTCCTCACGCCGGACGCAGCTATCCGCCCGGCCTGCTACGCGATTTCCGCCATGCAGGGCCGATCGTCCTGCGGCTGGAGGATCGGCTGGCCGACATGCTGGGGCAGGGGGTGGCTGCCAATACCGGAGCTAGCCTGCTGATCGCCCATGCCCCGCGTGCGCTGGTCGATCTTAACCGGTCGGTCGAGGATATCGACTGGGAGATGTTCACGCGGGACGCTCGTCCCGAAGGCGGGCTGCCGCTTGCCAGCCGCCGCGCCCGAAGCGGGCTGGGGCTGGTTCCGCGCCGTTTGCCGTCATTCGGGGAGCTGTGGAAGCGCAAGCTCGATGCGCATGACCTGTCCGACCGCGTCGATGGCATTCATGCTCCTTACCACGCCGCCCTTGGTCAGGCGTTGACCGAGATGCGGGCGCGGTGGGGGGCGGCGCTGCTGATCGACCTTCATTCGATGCCGCCGCTGGCGCCGCCCCACGGCGTACCCGGTGCGCAAGTGGTGATCGGCGATCGGTTTGGGGCGTCGTGTCATTCCAGCATCATCGCCGATACGCTTTCGCACTTCGCGCAATGCGATCGCGAAGCCGCTCACAATCGGCCCTATGCGGGTGGATATGTGCTGGAGCGGCACGCGGATGTGCGGAACAACATTCACGCCATGCAGATCGAGATCGACCGTAGCCGCTATCTTGATGGTGCGATGGTCGAGCCGGGGGAGACCATCGGGGCGGTGATAGAGGACCTGTCCGGGCTGGTGCGAAGGCTGGGTGCCGTGGTTGCAGAATTAAGCGGTGGGTCAGGCGACCGGGATACGGCGCTGGCTGCCGAATAAACGGGCGGAGCTATGCCAATGCGGGGCTCAACCGCTACGTTCGTCAGCGGCCAATAAAAAACCACCCCGCGCGATGCGCGAGGTGGCCAAGGTTCAGGGAGGAGGTGCACGATGTGCACCAACCCGAACGGGCCATGAGGGTAGCGCCGGCCGGGCACCACCTACATACGCACCACTTTTCAGAGATTCAAGAGATTCGTCATGCAGGGCAAAAAGAAAATGTCCAGTGCCCTGTTTTGACCATAAGCGGAATCGGGCGGGACTGTGATAAAAGTGTCATAACCCCGCCCTTGTAGTGGTGAATCAGGCGTTCACGTCGTTTGCTGCGCCGTCTGCCGGTGCGGCGTCGCTGGTCACGGAAAGGTTGGGCACCTTGCCCTGCGTCGCCTGACGATTGAAGATGTCACGCACCAGCTCCAGCGAGAAGAGGTGGGCATAGATCAGCGCCAGCATGCCGTTCTGGTTCCAGGTGCGCAGAACGTCGCCGCGCACTTCGCGCAGCTTGGTTTCGTCAACCATCTGGAAGCCGCGATAATTGAACGGCTGCTCGTTGCCGATATCAATGTTCAGTTCGCCGTCCATGAGCAGCTTGTGCTTGGCGAGTTCGGCCATGAACTGAGCTGTCTTGGTGCCAGCAATCTCGAAATTCTCGCAGAACTTGAGCATGTTGACGGTGGTTTCGGTCGGCTGGCCGTCTTCGCCGAACAGCAGTTCGCCTTCGTCCTGCTCGCCCACCAGATCGCTCGTCGGATCGACGCAAAGCGACAACTCGTCCGCATCGGGACGCAGCTTGGCGAGCATGAAGGGATAGCGGCGCGCATAGGCAGGCACGTAGATCGGCGTGTTTACCGAACCGTCATCGTCCACGAACACGTTCACGCCGTCGTTCATGCCCATCAGCACGAGCGGGATCGGGTCCGGCCCGGCGGTGAAGATGATCGGGAAGTTGCGCTGCGCCTGCGGAAATTCTTCCACGGTCAGCGGCACCGAGTTGATGCCGGCCAGCCAGGTGGCCTTGTCCGTGGCGCGTGTCTTCCAGCTCAGATGCTGCTGCGAATTGAGCGGGATGAGGTCCTTGTAGAACAAGGGCAGGGCTGGATTCTGAGGCGCGCTGGCCATTGCATTCTCTCCGCAAGGATGGGGCAGTAATTTCGAAGGCGCTCGCTTTAGTGATTACCCCGCAACCGCGCAAGCGTAGCGCCTTTGCCTTCCCGGCGTTTCGTGCGGCGGGTGCGTCAGATCAGCTTGCCGGGGTTCAGCAGGCCCTGCGGATCGAGCGCCTGTTTCACCGCCCGCATCATGGATAGCGCCACCGGATCGCCCAGTCGTGCAAGTTCATCGCGCTTCAACTGGCCGATACCGTGCTCGGCCGAGATCGAGCCGCCCCACTGCGTCACCAGATCGTGTACCCTGCGGCTGATCGCCTTGCCTTCGTTCCGTTGCCATGCCGGGCCATCGGTCACGGCGGGGGCGATGATGTGATAGTGGACGTTGCCGTCGCCCAGATGACCGAACGCGATGGCTTCGGTGCCGGGCCATTCGGCCTCCAGCATCGGCGCGGTGGTCTCCACGAAATCCGGCATCCGCTCCACCGGCACGGATATGTCGTGCTGGACTGCCGGGCCTCGGGCGCGCTCGGCGGCGGGGACGGTTTCGCGGATCAGCCAGAAGGCTTCCGCCTGCGCCTCGCTGGCGGACATCGCAGCATCCTCGACATGGTCCTGCTCGAACGCCTCAGCCATCATGTCCTCGCACCTAGCGCGCAGGCCCGCCGCGCCATCGCGATCCGCCACCACTTCGATAAGGACATGCCAGGCGTGGTCGCCTTCAAGCGGGGGGCGGGCCTGCGGCATATGGTCGCGCACCGCATTGATGCTGGCCTGGGGCATGACTTCGAACGCTTCCAGAGCGTCTCCCATCCGCCCGTCGCAATACAGCAGAAGCGCGCGCGCAGCTGGAAGCGATGGCACTCCGGCCCAGATGACGACCCGTTCCGCGACGGCAGGGATCAACGCCAGGGTGGCAGCGGTTACGATGCCCAGCGTCCCTTCCGATCCGATCAGCAACTGCTTAAGGTCGAACCCGCGATTGTCCTTCTTTAGCGGCGTCAGCGTGGAGAACACCTGCCCGTCCGCCAGCACCGCCTCCAGGCCCAGCACGAGTGCGCGCATGGAGCCGTGGCGCAGCACTTGCGATCCGCCAGCGTTGGTGGAAATCAGCCCGCCGACCGTGGCCGAACCCTTGCCGCCGAGCGTCAGCGGAAAGCGAAGGTCCTGCGCTTCGGCCGCTTCGTGCAAGGTCTGGAGAACGACACCGGCCTCGCAGATCGCGCGGCGGGCGTCAGTGTCGATCGCGCGGATCGCGTTCATCCTGCGCAGGGACAGGAGCAGAGCAGTGCCGCTGCCGTCCGGGGTAGCGCCACCTGACATGCCCGAATTGCCGCCCTGCGGCACGATCGGCACACCATGCTGCGCGCATAACTTGACGAGTGCCGAGAGTTGCTCGACGTCCGCTGGCGATGCGAGGGCACAGGCCCGCCCGGTAAAGCGGCCGCGCCAATCAGTCAGCCACGGTTCCATCAGTTCGGGATCACGGGTCAGCCCACGGGGGCCAAGGAGGGTCGCGGCGGCTTCCAGAAAGGCGGACGGTTCTGTCATGGGAAAGGTATGGCACAGGCCCGTGCCCATTTTAACCACCCGCGTGGCAGAAATGCCTCGTTCGAACAGTCGATAGATGCCAAAGAGTTAAGCGGCCATTCAAGCTCTTGCGATAAGGGAGCCATATCGGCATGTCCGATGTCCGGGAACCCGATCGAGCATGAACTTCGCCTCAGTCCTGCTGTATCCGATCTTCCTGCTGCTGCCGGCAGCGGGTGCTCGCGATCACGATTCGTCTGGCGATGGGGTGCCGAGCAAGGCGTACGCCTGGCCGCAAAATGCGGTTCCCACTCTGATGGCCGACGCGCCGCTGGACGCTATCCTGCTGGAAGATGCCTTCCCGCAGGAAGCCTGGCAGATGCGGATCGAGCAGCGCATGACCATCCGCATCGCTCCCCGCGCAGCTCTGCCGATGCCGCCGGACATGTTCATGGGGATGCCAGGTGGGCCGGGCGTTCCCCAGTTTACCGAGCGCAAGATCGGTAAATGCCTGTCGATCGCAGGGATCGCCAGCGTCCGGCCTGACCGCGCGAACCGCCTGATGCTGTTCATGCGCAATCGCCGACTGGTAACGGCAGAACTCAGTCGTACCTGTCGGGCGCGCGATTTTTATTCTGGGTTTCTACTGGAGCGTAACGAAGACGGCCGCCTTTGCGTGGAGCGGGACACGCTGCTGGCGCGCAACGGAATGACCTGCACGCTCACCCGTATTCGAGAACTGGTTCCGCAGGATCACTGATCGTGTCGCCTGCGATGGGGCAGGGCGTGGATTTCCTTGACTTTGGGGCCATTTGCCGCAAAGGGCGCACTGTCGTGTGGAAGGTATCGCGGCGGGGCCACGGCTCCATGCGATCCGCACCACCCCAGTAATCACGATTTTTCCGGAAAAACCGTACGCCTATGAGCTTTGCCGATCTCGGCCTGTCTGACGAATTGCTCCAAGCGGTCACCGCCGCGGGTTATACCGAGCCGACTGCAATCCAGGCGCAGGCGATTCCTCCCGTGCTGATGATGAAGGACCTCATCGGCATCGCCCAGACGGGCACGGGCAAGACCGCCAGCTTCGTGCTGCCGATGATCGACATTCTGGCCCACGGTCGTCGCCGCGCGCTGATGCCGCGCTCGCTGATCCTTGAACCCACGCGCGAACTCGCTGCACAGGTTGCCGAGAATTTCGAGAAGTACGGCAAGAACCATGACCTTAAGATGGCGCTGCTGATCGGCGGCGTGCAGATGGGCGACCAGGTGAAGGCGCTGGCCAGCGGCGTGGACGTGCTGATCGCGACGCCGGGCCGCTTGATGGACTTGTTCGAACGCGGCAAGATCATGCTCACCGGTTGCGAATTGCTCGTCATCGACGAGGCGGATCGCATGCTGGACATGGGCTTTATCCCGGACATCGAGACGATCTGCTCCAAGCTGCCGACCAACCGGCAGACGATGCTGTTTTCGGCGACGATGCCACCGGTCATCAAGAAGCTGGCCGACCGCTTCCTCACCAACCCGAAGTATATCGAAGTCGCTCGCCCGGCATCGAACAACCTCAACATCGTTCAGCACAAGGTCGCGGTTCCGTCGCGCAAGAAGCGGGAAGCCCTTCGCGAACTGCTGCGGACCGACAACGTGACCACCGCGATCGTCTTCGCCAACCGCAAGACGACCGTGCGTGAACTGGCCAAGAGCCTGAAGAGCCATGGCTTTTCCGCTGGTGAGATCCATGGCGACATGGATCAGGCTTCGCGCAACGCTGAACTGGAACGCTTCAAAGCGGGGGACATCAGCATCCTGTGCGCGTCCGACGTTGCCGCGCGCGGGCTGGACGTCAAGGGCGTGAGCCATGTCTTCAACTTCGATACGCCCTGGCACCCGGACGATTACGTCCACCGCATCGGCCGTACCGGTCGCGGCGGGGCGACTGGCCGCGCGTTTACGTTCGTGGCGCCCGAAGACGCCGAAGCGATCGCGAATGTCGAGAAGCTGACCGGCGGGCCGATTCCGATCTACAATCTTGCGGCGGCGGAAACGCCCGCGCCGCGCGATGAGAAGCCTGCTCGCGACGAAAAGCCCAAGCGCGAATCCCGCGCGCGTCGGGCACCGCCGAAGAATGCGGACAGCGAACCTGTGGCCGAACCGGCAGCGCGGACCGAACCTGCTCCGCGGCCGGAGCGCGCGCCTCGTCGCGACGACCAGGCGGCGCAGGAACCGCAGCGTTCCAGTCGTCGTAACCAGCCAGAGCCGGTCTTTGCCGACGATGGCAGCTGGAACGGTCCGGTTCCTGAGTTCCTGAAAGTATCCGCTCTCGCCTGATCAACTGATCTGCTGGGGATGAGCGTGATGCTTATCCCCGGCGATTGGGATCCAGGGCAGATCGCCCGCGCATCGCCGTTGTGCGAATTGGCGCTGTGCTCTCCGAGAAAGCGGCATCAGTCCCCGGAACCGCCGGATTCTCCATCGCCATGAGTGCAGCGATCCGCTTGTCGGTAGCCGGATGGGTGGAAAACAGGTCCGACACGGAAGACGGCACGATATAGAGTTGCGCCGCTGCCGGGTTCCGCTCGACCGCCGGATTGGGCAAGTGCGCAGCAGGCCCTGCAATCTTCGACAATGCCGACGCCAGGGCGCGCGGGTTGCCGCTGATTTCCGCGCCGGCCTTGTCCGCGCCGAATTCGCGGGTGCGGCTGATCGCCATCTGCACGATCATCGCTGCGAAAGGCGCCATCATCACCGCCGCGATCGCCGCCAGCGGGTTGGGCCTATTCTCCCCATGACCGCCGAAAAACATCCCGAAGTTGGCGATCATCGACACCGCGCCCGCAATCGTCGCGACCATCGTCATGATCAGGGTATCGCGGTTTTTCACGTGACCCAATTCGTGCGCCATCACGCCCGCCACCTCGTCACGCGTCAGCATGTTCAGCAGGCCGGTCGTCGCCGCAACTGCCGCGTTTTCGGGATTGCGCCCGGTGGCGAACGCGTTCGGTGCATCGGTGTCGATCACGTAAACTCGCGGCATCGGCAGACCGGCACGACGCGCCAGTTCGGCCACCAGACCGTAGAGGTCAGGCGCGCTGGCGGCGTCCACTTCACGGGCATTGTGCATTTTGAGTACGATGGAGTCGGCGTTCCAGAAGGTGAACAGGTTCATCCCTGCCGCAACGATCAGGGCGATCATCGCGCCGCCCGCGCCACCGAACAGATAGCCCAGGCCCATGAACAGCGCGGTGAGCGCCGCCAGCAGCATGGCCGTCTTCATTCCGTTCACGTGAGCGTACTCCATCGGTTTTCGGTCACCAGAAATTTAGGCCGTGTCCAGTCGGTTTCAATAGTTTACCCGCATCCATGCAGGCATCAGAAAGAGTGCCGTCATCCACCCGGACAGGAGCTTCAATGACGTATCAGCATATCCTCTATTCGCTTGAGGACGGCGTCGCCCGGATTTCGCTAAACGATCCCAAGACAATGAATGGCGTGACCGAGGCGATGGGCCATGAAATCGTCGCGGCGCTGGATGAAGCTGCCCGCGCCGCCCGCGCCGTACTGATCACGGGTGAGGGGAAGGGCTTCTGTTCCGGGGCCAACCTCGCCGCCGCGCAGGACATGCTGAGCGATCCGATGCGCGATGTGGGCGGGCAGCTCGACCGCGCGTTCAACCCGGTTATCCTGGCGATCAAGAACATGGACCTGCCGGTGATCACCGCGATTCGAGGACCTGCGGCCGGATATGGTGCTGGCTTGGCGGCGGCGGGCGATGTCGTCCTGATGGCGGACGATGCCTATTTCTTCTGCGCGTTCTGCCATGTCGGCCTGGTGCCCGATGGCGGCGCGACGTACCTGCTCGCTCAGGCCGTTGGCCGGGTTCGCGCGACGCAGATGATGCTGTTGGGTGAAAAGGTGCACGCCAAGACCGCGCTCGAATGGGGACTGGCAACCAAGGTCGTGCCGGAAGCCGATCTGGACGCTGAAGCGATGAAGCTCGCCAAGCAGCTTGCGCGCGGCCCGCGTTCGCTCGGCATGATCAAACGCATGGCCTGGAATGCGCTTGATTCCAGCCTCGAAACCGCACTTCAGGCAGAGCGGCAGGCGCAGCGCGACGCTGGCCGCAGCGCGGATTTCCTGGAGGGAGTGAATTCCTTCCTCGAAAAGCGCAAACCTGCCTTTACCGGGAAGTAAGCAACCCTAGCAGCATTTCCCGCCGCCAGCGCCGCTGAACCGCGCGGCCTCGCGGTTGCGGAAGAATTCTACCTTGCTCATCGGCGTGGCGTCGGGATGGTGCCGCGCCATGTGTGCAAGATAGGTATCGTAAGGCGGCTGACCGATCATCAGCCGCGCCATCTCGCGCACGCGGTGGAGCAGCCGGTTCATTCAGCCGGTACCATCTGCGCGGGCATTTCGTTTACTGTCGGCCGATCCTCACGCAAAGCGGCAATGCAAGTGCGGATCGTGAAGCCAAGCAGGCTGATGACGACGGCCAGGAACAGCGCGCACAACCCGGCGTCGACGCGATCGTTGAAGATCACTGCCTGCATTTCGGCCATCGACTTTGCCGGAGCCAGTACCGTTCCAGCCTCTGCCGCATCGGCGAACTTTCGTGCGTGGGCCAGGAAGCCGACCGCCGGATCGCTGGACAGCAGCTTCAGCGTTCCCGCGCTCAGTGTGCAGATCAGCAGCCACACCGTGGGCACTACCGTCACCCAGGCATAGCGCTGCTGCTTCATGCGGAAGAGCACGACGGTCGACAGCATCAGCGCGACAGCAGCCAACATCTGGTTGGAGATGCCGAAGATCGGCCACAGCGTGTTCACGCCGCCCAGCGGATCGGTCACGCCCTGATAGAGGAAGAAGCCCCAACTTGCGACGCACAGCCCGGTTGCGACAAGGCCTGGCACAAGCGACGTGCCGGCACGGAACGATGGGGCGACAAGGCCGATCAGGTCCTGCAGCATAAAGCGTCCGGCGCGCGTGCCGGCGTCCACGGCGGTCAGGATGAACAGCGCTTCGAACAGGATGGCGAAGTGATACCAAAACGCTTTCATCGCTGAACCACCGACGATGTGGCTGAAGATTTCGGCCATCGCCACCGCCAGCGTCGGGGCGCCTCCGGTACGCGAAATGATCGTGTGTTCGCCCACGTCCTTCGCGGTCTGCATCAGCGCGTCGGCGGAGATCGGGAAGCCCATCGCGGTAACGGCAGAGGCAGCGCTTGCCGGATCGGTGCCGAGCACAGCGGCGGGGCTATTCATGGCGAAGTAGATGCCAGGATCGAGGATGGACGCGCCAACCAGCGCCATGATGGCGACGAACGCTTCCATCAGCATCGCACCGTAGCCGATGAAAGGCGCGTCGGTTTCGCTGCCGATCAGCTTGGGCGTGGTGCCGCTGGCGATCAGGGCGTGGAAGCCGGACACCGCGCCGCAGGCGATGGTGATGAACAGGAAGGGGAAGAGACTGCCCGACCATGCGGGGCCGCCGCCATCGACGAACTGGGTCAGCGGCGGCATCCGCAGCGGTGGCGCCATCATCAGGATGCCGATCGCCAATGCCGCGATCGCCCCGATCTTGAGGAAGGTGGAGAGGTAATCACGCGGGGCGAGCAGCAGCCACACCGGCAGCACTGACGCCAGCGCACCATAACCGATGAGGATCCAGCACAGCGCCTGCGGGGTGAAGGTGAAGATCGGTCCCCACACGGGTGACGCCGCGACGTTCTGCCCATAGACGATGGCGAGGATCAGGCCGACGAAACCGAGGATGGACACTTCGCCGACGCGCCCCGGCCTGATCCACCGGGTGTAGACGCCCATCGCCAGCGCCAGCGGGATCGTCGCCGTGACGGTGAACATGCCCCAGGGGCTTTCGGCCAGCGCGCGAACGACGATCAGGGCGAGCACCGCAAGGATGATCACCATGATCAGGAACGCTCCGGCAAGCGCGATCGTCCCGGCTATCGGCCCCATCTCCATGCGGACCAGTTCGCCCAGCGATTTGCCGTCGCGCCGCATCGAGATGAACAGGACCATGAAATCCTGCACCGCACCGGCCAGGACGACGCCGAAGATGATCCACAAAGTGCCCGGCAGATAGCCCATCTGCGCTGCGAGCACTGGCCCGACCAGAGGCCCGGCTCCGGCAATCGCGGCGAAGTGGTGGCCGAACAGCACGCGCTTGTCGGTGGCGACGTAGTCCAGCCCGTCCGCGCGGTAGATAGCCGGGGTCGCGCGGCGACCGTCCAGCCGCATCACATGGCGGGCGATGAACAGGGCGTAATAGCGATAGGCGACAAGGAAGGTGCTGACCGCCGCGATTACGATCCACAGCGCGTTGATCTGCTCACCGCGCGACACCGCCAGCACGCCAAGGCACACCGCGCCGACGATCGCCATGATGATCCATGGTATGTGCTTCAACGCGCGTGCTCCCTTGTTGCCGGCCCTTTCCAGCAATTGCCACGAAGCGACCGGCATTGCCAGACGTGGCCGGTGGCCAAGGCGTTAAGGCGGCAGCTTTTTCCGCTGCTCCTGCAGGCACGTCGTTTTGGCGCAGTGCAGCCTTGGGCACGCAACCAAACTGCCGCGCGGAACACTCCCGATGAAAGACCGCAGGAGACATTCATGGAAGACGATCGCATCTGGGAATTTGAAAAGGGCCTGTGGGTGGGCGACGAGCAGGAATACCGGGCGAAGATTGACGAATCCTCGCTGTTCGTGGTGCCGGCACCGCCGTATGTGCTGGGCGGCCATCAGGCGATGGATGCCATGGCGAAGACACCGCGTTGGGAAACCGCAGAATTCAGCGAACAAAAGGTCGAGCGGCCGCAGGAAGGGCTGATCGTGATCGCCTATCGCGTGAAAGCGAAGCGTAGCGAGGGCAACGATTACGAGGCCCATTGCACCTCTACCTTGCACCGGCTCGGCCACGATGACTGGCGCGTCGTGCAGCACCAGCAGACACCGCCATTGACCCTCGGCGCGCAGGGAGCGGAATAACAAGGCAGGGAGGGGCGCTGTCCCTCCCAAGCCGTTACAACATCCAGGCGATCGGCAGGCGAGAGCAGATCGCGATGAGGACGTGATCGACCAGCTTCATCCCCGGTTCACTCGTATCCACCGTGCCATCTTTCGCCGTCCATATCAGCGAATCGTCAGGGGCGAGGCTGACGGCATGGGCCGCATCGGGGATGATGCTCTCAAACGCATCGGCGACATGCGCAGCAAACAGCTGGCTGTGAATGACGAAGCCCAGCTCGGTATTGAGGCGGATTGATCGCGGGTCGAAATTGAAGGACCCGACGAACAGACGTTCGCGATCGACCGTGATCGTCTTGGCATGGATGGTCGAAGCGCCGGACCTAAGCGCAGCAAACGATCCGCTGCCCGTGGCGCGCAGGCGGCTACCGACACCCAGCCGGTTGCCGCGGCGGCGTTCCTTCTTTGACGGACCGTCGCGGCCGGAGGGAGAGGTTTCGAACAGACGCACCCCAGCTTTCAGCAGCCGTTCCCGGCATGGCGCATACCCCGCATGGACGAGCGCCACGTCGGTCGCCGCGTAGCCGTTGGTGAGGACGGATACCGCCACGCCAGACTCAGAAAGCGCGCAAAGCTGCTCGGCGCTGTGTTCGCCCGGCACGAAATAGCCCGACACGATCGCCAGTTCCTGCTCCGGCGTGCCGATCGCCTTGTCAAGCTGCCCGGCCAGCATCTCGTCCTGATCGAGATCGCCCAGCACTTTGGCCGGATCGTCGCTGATCATCTCGACATGGGCCCATTCCATGTCGAGCGTGCCCTGTTGGACCTCATGCACCAGCGGCAGGCTCTGCAAACGCTCAACGTAGCGGCGGGCGGAGGCATCGCGCTCCACGACCGAAGCGCGTTTTACGAGCCGGGTGCGCTGACGTTTGCTGACTTTGGGCAGGATCTGTTCGGCAGGGTATGCCGACTCGCAGTTCCAGTAGCGGTCGAACTCGGATTCCACTTCGCGCACTACGGGACCAACGGCAAGGACATCGAGATCAGCGAAGAGCGCGCCGTCCGCCGCCCCGAAATATTCGTCGCCGATATTGCGACCGCCCACGATCGACACGGCGCCGTCTACCGTGAAGCTCTTGTTGTGCATGCGGCGGTTGAGGCGCGGAAAATCGGTCAGGAAGCCGAGCGCCTTCGGAAAGCGGACTCGGAATGGATTGAAGATGCGCACTTCGATCTGGGGGTGGTCGTTCAGCGCGGACAGGACATGGTCCAGCCCGGTGATGCCGTTGTCGTCCAGCAAGAGGCGCACGCGCACCCCTCGCTCGGCGGCGGCGTGGACCGCTTCCAGAAACAGAGTTCCCGTGCGGTCGCCGTGCCAGATGTAATACTGCAGATCGAGGGTCCGCTCGGCGGCGCGGACGAACAGCAGCCGGGCCGCGAAAGCATCGACACCGTCGCTGAGCAAGTGGACACCGGACAAGCCCGGATGCCTGGCAGCCTGGTCTGCCGTCGCCCGGCACAGGGTGCTGTCAGGACGGGCAGGCGCAGGCGCCGGCGCGGGGCATTTGCGGACGGGCAGCCGATTGATGAAAATCAGGCCGAGGCCAGCCGCCACGGCGCCGCCGGCACCAAACAGCGCCGTTCGCCATGGGCCTGCCCGCATCATCGATCTGTGTCCTAGCATCGGGTCCGTTCGTCGTGTTTGCCCGCATCATGCTGCGCATCGGATAGCGCAGATCTGGGCATTACCTTCCCAGCAATGAAGGAGGTGCGCTCGCGCTACAACCCCGTGGACCAAAGCGCCTTGGGAGAAAGAAGGTCAGCGCGATGCGTCGGGCGTCCGTCCCCCGGGCGCTATCGGCACTTTGAGCCGGGCGATCAGGCTGCCGTCTGACGATGCAGCAAAAGACAGCGCGCCTTCGAAGCGCATCATTAGGCGATGAGCAGTGGGCACGCCAAGGCCGAAACCCTTGGTATCCCGTGCCCGTGCTTCATCCATGCGGAAGAAGGGGTCAAGGATCGCCTCGAAATACTGCGAGGGGATGCCCGGACCGGAGTCGGCGACTTCGATGAACCAGTGGCGGCCCTCCCGCTGGATCGATACGCGTGCCCGGGTGCCGAACTGGATCGCATTCTCCACCAATGCGGTGAGGGCGAGCGAGACGGGTTCGCGGAAGGTCCGCACAGGGGCCGGGCCTGCCGACGACACTTCCGCCTGCTCCCCATACTGGAACAGCACGCCGCGGACCAGTTCGTCGAGGTCCAGGTTTTCCGATTCAGCCGTCAGATGCTGCGCGCGCAGGAAACGTTGCAGCGAGGCAAGCAGGCTTTCCATTTCGTCGACGCTGGACTGGATCACGTCGCCCAATTCGGCGTCGTCGATCAGCTCGGCGGCGATTTTCTGGCGGGACAGGGGTGTGCGCAGATCATGGCTGATCGCCTCGAACGAGCGTGCCTGATCCTGCAGCAGACGGGCGATGCGTTCTTGCATGACGTTCATCGAATGGGCGAGCTTACGCAGATCCGGCGATCCGCTTTCGGTAACCTCTACCTGTCGACCCTGGCCAATCGCGTCCGCAGCATCGCTCATGCGTCGCAGGGGGCGAGTAAGCACATGCAGCGCCATCAGGCCGATGAACAGGCACGCGGCGGTCGTCGCCAGGGTGAGCACGGTGGCGCGCAGGGCCACCGGCCACATCGCGTTCATGTCCCGCGATCGAAAGTTCAGCCAGTGGCCGTCCCCCAGCTTGATCGACCCGACGAGGTCGCGCTTGTTGCGGTCAACCTTGCGCACCGCCAGCCGCAGCGACCTGCCGCCAAGCGAGGGCTCCCATTCAACGATGCGCTGTGCGATGTCCTCCAGCGCATCCGATTGACCGGGAACATCGACGCTTGGTTTGTCCGCCACGGCGGCCGCCAGATGGCGCGTGCTCATGGTGGGCGCGGTAAGTGTGGGATCGAGCGCGTGGATGCGATCGCTGACGACCAGCATTTCCGCCACACGCCGCGCATGATCCTCACCCAGCGTTTGCTGGTCGATCGACTGGTAGAACAGAAGGCTGGCGGCAAGCTGCATCATGCCCAAAAGCATGAACACGAGAGCAACGTAGACCGCGAAGCGCGGCGCGAAAGGGCGGGCCACCTCTGATCCTCTCTCGTTGGCGATCGGCGGGCAGGACATCTCGAACGCAACACCAGCGGTCCCACCCCCGGTATCGCGCGTCAACTGCCTGGCAACGATTTGATACATCGAACAAATCGCTGAGTGCCGTTCTTGCGTCCCAAACGCGGCACGCTATCTTTCCCACAGGGCAGCTGGGACGACCATGACCGGCGGCTCGCATTGGTTTGAAAGCCCTGCGTTTCTTCCGGGGCTTCGAGAGGAGACTACCCATGGATGCGAAGACGAGCGATCCGCTGAGCGGTTGCCCACATCAGAACGCGGTAGCCCGGCGGGCGCTGACGGGACGGTCGAACCGGGACTGGTGGCCCAACCAGCTTTCGCTGGATATCCTGACCCAGGGAGGCGTCCCGTCCAGCCCGATGGGTTCGGATTTCGATTACGCCACGGCGTTCAATACGCTGGACTATGCGGCGGTGAAGGCTGATCTTCATGCGCTGATGACCGATAGCCAGCCGTGGTGGCCTGCGGACTATGGCCATTACGGGCCGTTCTTCATCCGTATGGCGTGGCACAGCGCCGGCACCTACCGCACCGGTGACGGTCGTGGTGGCGCGTCCAGCGGCTCGCAGCGGTTCGCGCCGCTCAACTCGTGGCCGGACAACGGCAACCTCGACAAGGCGCGGCGACTGCTGTGGCCGATCAAGCAGAAGTATGGCCAGTCCCTTTCATGGGCAGACCTCATGATCCTGGCGGGCAATGTCGCGATCGAATCAATGGGTGGCCCGGTGTTCGGCTTTGGCGGCGGGCGTGCCGATGTGTTCGAACCGGAAAAGGACGTTTACTGGGGCACCGAGGAAGAATGGCTCGGCCAGACCCGCATCGACGAGAAGGAAGGGTTGGCCCTGGAAAACCCGCTTGCGGCGATTCAGATGGGCCTCATCTACGTTAATCCCGAAGGCCCCGGTGGCGAGCCTGACGCGGTCGGCTCCGCGCGCGATATTCGCGAGACGTTCGCTCGCATGGGCATGAACGACGAGGAGACCGTGGCCCTCACCGCTGGCGGCCACACATTCGGCAAATGCCACGGCGCGGGCGACGCGTCGCTGGTCGGTGCAGAACCGGAAGGCGCGGACATCGCCCAGCAGGGTCTCGGTTGGCAGAGCGGGCATGAAAGCGGCATGGGCGATCACACGATCACGTCCGGCCTCGAAGGTGCCTGGACGCCGAACCCGATCCAGTGGGACGGCGGCTACTTCCACATGCTGCTCGACTACGAATATGAATTGGTGAAAAGCCCGGCCGGCGCGCATCAGTGGCAGCCGATAAACCAGAAGCCGGAAGACATGGCGCCGGGCGCGCATAGCCCCGAACGTCGTTTGCCGACGATGATGACCACTGCCGACATGGCGATGAAAGTCGATCCGGAATACCGCAAGATTTCCGAGCGTTTCCGCAACGATCCCGCTGCATTCGCCGATGCGTTCGCGCGGGCCTGGTTCAAGCTATGCCACCGCGACATGGGGCCGAAGGCGCGCTACCTCGGGCCGGAAGTCCCGGCCGAAGACCTGATCTGGCAGGATCCCATCCCGGCAGTCGATCACGCCCTGATCGACGCAGGCGACATCGCGGAACTGAAGCGCGCCGTCCTGGCATCCGGGCTAACGGTAACTCAGCTGGTGGCGACGGCGTGGGCTTCGGCCTCCACCTATCGCGGCTCCGACCATCGCGGCGGCGCCAACGGCGCGCGCATCCGCCTTGCGCCGCAAAAGGACTGGGACGTCAACGAGCCTGCGAAGCTTGCCACGGTTCTCGAAGTCTATGAGCGGATTAAGGCTGACTTCGACGGCAAGGCCAGCGGCGGCAAGAAAGTCTCGATCGCCGATCTGATCGTGCTGGGCGGTAACGTCGGCGTCGAAAAGGCCGCTGCTGATGCTGGCAGTCAGGTAGAAGTTCCGTTCACTCCGGGTCGCACCGATGCCAGCGCTGAACAGACCGATGCGGAAGGCTTCGAGGTGCTGGAGCCAAAAGCAGATGGTTTCCGCAACTATCTTCAGGTGCGCTTCAGCGTCCCGACCGAGGAACTGCTGCTTGACCGAGCGCAGTTGCTGGGCCTGTCCGCACCGGAAATGACAGTGCTGGTCGGCGGCCTGCGCGTGCTCGGCGCGAACCATGGTGATGGCAAGGAAGGCGTGCTGACTGATCGGGTCGGCCAGCTGACGAACGATTTCTTCGTCAATCTGCTCGACATGAACACCGCCTGGAAAGTGGTCGATGAAAGCGGCGACGAAAAGTTTGTCGGCAGCGATCGCGGCAGCAACGAACAGCGCTGGACGGCGACTCGCACCGATCTTGCCTTTGGTTCCAACTCGCAGTTGCGGGCATTGTCGGAAGTCTATGCTTCCGCTGATGCGGGCAAGAAGTTCGTGACTGACTTCGTATCGGCATGGACCAAAGTGATGAACGCGGATCGTTTCGATCTCGCTTGATTGAGAAAGGAGAGCGAGCGGTCCATGCCGCTCGCTCTCCTTTCCTCAGCCCCGGTTGGCGCCAGGCCGGGTCTTTTGCGTCGCCCATCCGTCGGCGCCCAGACGCTCGACCTGCCGGGTGATCGTCTCGCCTACTTGCTGGGCTTCCGCATCACGGCAACCGGTGTTGTAGGTCAACGCACTGCGGGTCCCGTTGGCCGCGATCCATTCGATCGAATAGCTCGCCATGTCGGTGGGCAGGGGCGATTTGCATTCGTACGCCTGCTCAGCGCCGGTGACTGGACGCAGCCCCTGCAGCGCTTGCCGTACGTCTTCGTAGCCCTGACGCCCCACGGCATGGGTACGTTCACCCAGCACTTCGGTATGCCGCTCTCCCTTGAAAGCGACATTACCGGATGGCGTCACGGCGACCGAATAGACCGGGCAAAACCCGAAGCAGGGGCCGCGGGAAATGCGGATTTCCTCCTCCATGGATGCCGCGGCTTTAGGCGGTTGAAGGGCACCGGGCTGCACGCGGGGGGCGCAGCTTGGAAGCAACCCGGTGCCCAGGGCGATGGCGAACAGAAACCGCGCGCGCATCGCCTTTACCAACCGACCGTGATGGAACCGCGCAGGGCTAGGTCTACCCTGCCGTGGCGATCCTCTGCCGACACTTCGCCGCCCATCGTAAAGCCTGCTGAGCCGCCGATGGCACGAACCCGGGCGAACCAGCCGCTGGTGGCGTCATTGCCGGTGAGAGTGAAGTCCGGCCCGCCTTCGAAATGGGCCGTTGTCGCACCCAGGCCGCCCTTCAGGATCTCGCGCCAGCCACCTTCGGTTTCCACGCGGAACCAGTTTTCATCTTCCGCGCGCATGCCCAGGAAATCGACGCCGATGGTCATGCTGGGATTGACGGCCAGTTCGTCACTCTTGCGGCTGTTGACAGTCAGGTTCAGCTTTTCGCCGCCCTTTTCGGTGTAGCCGTCTTCCTTCAGGCGCACGTAGTCCACCGTGACTCCGGGCCGGAAGAAGAAGAACTGCGATCCGCCCTCGAACGAGGCGCCACCGGCGGCCGTGACGAACGTGCCGTCCCACTTGCCTTCCATCTTGCGACGCACTTCCTCGGTGCCGGCCATGCCGACGAAGTTACGCGTCCCGTCGAAATCGGCCATGCCGTACGACCCGCGTGCAAAAGCGCTCAACGGGCCGAATTTGGCGCGCCAGTGGGCAGCCAGTTCCAGCGCGGTGCCGTCGACTTCATTGATGTCGCCGTTGCGGTGGTTGTTCCACAGGTAGGCGACCGTCGCGCCGAAGCGGCCCATCTTCGTCTCGTACTCGCCGGTGGCCGACCAGGCATAGCCGCTCAGCTTATAGGCTGCGCTGTCGCCGGTCTTCCGGTCGCTGCCCCAGACCGCCATGTTGATGGTGGTGCTGAAGCTGCCGCTGCGCACGATCGGCCCGATCGGGTCCTGCATCTGCCGAGCCAGCGCGCGGGTGCCGAGGCTGATGCTCTCGAACGCGCCGCCCGCGTGATCGGGCAGCAACTGACCGACAGCGGCGCGGAAGGTTTCGCCCTCGGTGATGCCAAGGAACACGTCGGCGACTTTCTTGTCTTGGCCCAGCACGTTGAACACGGCATTGTAGGCCGCCGCGCCGGAGCGGTTGAGTCCCAGTTCGGACACGGTGCGGCGCGAGACATCGACGACGATGGTGTTCGCGGCGGCGGTCTTGTTCAGTTCGGCCTTGAACATGAACGGCACGAGGTCGGTGGACGTGGCCAGCTTGTCGCGCCCAGTCAGGGTTCCGGCAGTGAGCACCTGATAGCTGCCCTCTGCTGTTCCCACGTCGGCGATGCGGATGGCCAGCTTGGCTCCCTCGGCGAAGTTGGCGTTGCCCGCAACGGTGTAGCCTGATCCTGCCCCCGCCGCTTTGTTCAGCGTGACCATGACGATGCCGGTCGATCCCACGTCCAGCGAGCCAATGACGGCGGGCCGGTTGATGTCCAGCGTACCGCCCGCAACCTTGACGGCGAGGGTGGCGGCATTCGCTACCGATCCGGTGAAGCGCGCGGTTCCGGCGAGGTTCAGCACATCCGTTCCGCCGCCGAAATCGACCGCGCCTGAGTAGACGCTGGTCCCGGCAAGCGACATCGTATCGCTGCCGCTGCCGAAGGAAACGGCGCCGGTCTGCGTCGCGTCGCCGGACAACGACAGCGTGTTGTTACCGGCACCTAGAATGACATTGCCGGTCAACGAGCCGTCGGCAAGGTCGAGCGTGTCGTTGCCGGACCCCAGGCGTACGTCCCCGACGATGGAGGGCGCGGTGATGCCGGCGGCGACCTGCGTTTGGCGCACCGTCAGGTTGGCGGTCGAGCCGGACAAGTCGATCGCGATGTTGCGGCCTTCGCCTGCCTTGGCTCCGGTGGCGGAGATCGTGCCGGCATTTTCGATCAGGGTCAGCGTGCCGCTGGCGTCGGAGATCGCAGTGGCCGATCCTTTCTCTCCGGCGACGGCCTTGATCGTTCCGCTGGTGCGCAGGATCGGCAGGTTGCCGCCAGCGTCCACGCGAACCGCCGTGGCCACCGCGCCCACGGTGTTGCCACCCCCGGCGGAGATCGTGCCGGTGTTCTGCAGCAGCGGTGTAGAAGCGCCGCTGCCGATGCGCAGGGCCGTGGCGCTGGCGCCGTTCGAGGTGGCAGTGACGGTGCCCGATACGCCAATTCCGTTCGCAATCGTCACCGCGCCGCCGCGTCCACCGACCACAAGGCCATTGGCGTTGATGCCGGAATAAAGGCCGAGGCCTTCGACCGAACCATCGACGATAAGGCCGAAACCGCTGGCAGTGCCCGCAACCGGCCCGATGGCGATGGCTCGGTCGGTCGCGCCGATCTGCACGGCCGGCGCCGCGCCATAGGACACGACCTTTGCGTTGCCCTCCTTGGCATCCTCGATCCCGTCGGCATCGGAGTCCGGCTTGGCGGGATCGGCCTTGGGTGCGACCGCCAGAATGATGCCGCCGCTTACATTGCCCTCGACCAGCAGGGCAGGGCCGCCTTGCAGCAGATCGTCAGCGTCCAGCTTCGAAGGATCGGCGGGCGGGGTGGTGGTGCGGTATCCCGTGGAGGCGATGTTGCCCTGTACGACCATTGCTCCGTTCACGTCGCCTGCGAAGCGCGCGCCGATCGCGTCCTTGCCTTGCGCGGAAACGGTGCCGGCGAGTCGGACATTCCCGTCGATCGCCTGGGCGGAAACGCCCACGGTGCGATCACCGATGACTTTCGTGGTGCCGTCATGCGTGAACGCGCCGGTCAGCTTGCCGCCAAGCGCGATACCGGCCGAATCGTTGCCTTCGATCGTGATCGTGCCGCCGTTGGTCAGCTTGCCGGTATGCGCGCCCTGCGTGCGAATGCCGTAGCGATTGGAGCCAAGCGCGAACGGACCGTCGAGGTCGCCGTCCTTGTCGGTGTCGGTCGGCTCATAGGGCTCGTCGATCGTGATCGTACCGGTATTGGTGATGTCCCCACTGACGCCCGCCAGCGAATCGATGCCGACCGAACCGTTGGCGTTGCTGATCGCAATTGCCCCGGCGTTGCTGACGGCATGGTTGCTGTCCTGCGTGACGGCGCTTCCGGCAGTGACCGTGACGCCGCCTGCGGAAGTGATGTTGATCGCATCGGCAACGCCGTTCTTGACGGTCGATGTCCGAAGCGGCGCGGTGCGCTTGGTGGTGATATCTTCGGCATGGGCAGCGGAAGCGATGGCCAGCAATGCGCTGGTGGCAAGCAGGGTCTTGGCAGACAGGTAGCGAGGCATCTTCGTCCCTTCAGGCGGTCAATGACCACTGAGACGGAGACCTTCGCGGCCAGCCTTGAAAAAAATTTGCATGGAGCGGGAACCATGCACGATTCGACCGTCAGAAGCGGACGTCCAGCCCCAGTCGCACCGTGCGCGGTCGCAGCGGCGTCACCTGATCGCGCGCGGTGCCAAACGGGGTGCCGAGCGAGAAGCGATTGCCGCGCGAATTGGTGATGTTGTTCAGCGCCAGCGTCACGCCATATCGCTCCGTGCCGAGCCGTACATCTGCGCCACTGTCCAGATAATCGCCCTGCGGTCGTCCGAGTTCGGGGCCGATTCCCAACCGGGATTCGCCTACGTAGCTGGCCCAGCCGTTGGCGGTGATCCGCAGGTTCTCGCGCAGTTCGCGGTTCCAGCCGATGCCGATCCGGCCCGAAAACTGTGCGATGTTGGGCACTTGCATCGATCGGGCCAGGGTGGCGTCCAGCAGGCTTTGACCCGACATCGAAGCGGCTGGCGCGCTGCGGGCGACAAGAGCCAGCAGTTCAAGCGGCGGCGTGTCCACCCTGCTGTGGTTCCACGTCGCCCCTGCTTCGATGCGCAGGCCCGTCGCCACTTGGTATCCTCCGGTAACGCTGGCCGACCAGACTCGCCCGTCGCCGATATTGGCCGTGCTGGGCAAGCCGGAATTGTCGATGAAATCGGCCTGAATGTCGCGCCAGCGGGTGTAGGATACGCTGGCGGAAAAATCGAAATTGCCTGCGCCGGGGCGGCCATGGCGAAGGCCGAACTCCCACGTTCCGGTGCGATCGCCCTTGAAGCGGCGAACGAAATCGCTTTCGATCGCGAAACCGCCGGGTCGGAAGCCTTCCTGATAGCGCATGTAAAGCGCGGTATCGCGCGTGACTTCGGCGTTCAGCGCCACGGACGGCAGAACGGTCGTCGAAGTGCGATCCGCCGTCACGGCCGCGCGGGCGAAGGCGATGGAGGGCAGCACATCCTCCCCCGCGCCACTCAGCCGTGAATGGGTGATGCGGCCGCCCGCAGTGGCGGTCAGGCCGGGGCGGATGCGCAGCGATCCTTCGGCGTAGATCGTCGCCTCGTCGATCGTGTTACGCACGCCCGTCGCCGCCTGCGTCGATACTTGCGTTTCGAAGCCACGCGTCAGCACCGTACGGTTGTGGGTATAGCTTGTCCCCAGGATCCAGCTGAAGCCGCCGCGTTCCGGCTGCCAGATCCGGGTTTCGTGCGCGATCATGCGGGTGCGGTTCTGCTGCGCGAAAAGGCGGGGGGCGTCTTCGCTTTGGCTCGCGTCGTAGCGTTCCTGAAGATGCTGGCGAACCGCGCCCGTCGTCGATCGTATGCGGATTTCACCGATGCGGCCGGAGATTACCAACTGCCCCATCAGGTAATCCGCGTCCGACCCTTCCTGCACCAACGCATCGCTGGTGAGCGGAGGGCGGGCGCCGCGTGTGGCGTACTGGCTGTCGCGTGCAGTCGTGGACTGGCCCAGGCCGATCAGGTCGACCGTCCAGTCCGGGGCGATCTGCGCGCGCAGGCTGGCACGACCGCCAAGAATGCGGGTGCGGTTCACGTCGCGCCGATCGATGCGCGGCTTGTCGATATAGCCGCCCAGCGTCGCCGCATCGACATTGGCGCGAAATGCCATGCTGTCGCCCAGCGGCAGGTTGACCATCGCCGCCGCGTCGCCGCCGGGAGAGCCGTCCTGCGTCAGCGATCCGCCCACCGCCATCGATCCGCTCGTCTGTCCAAGGACCGGCGGATTGGGGACAAGCCGAATGATGCCGCCCAGCGATCCCGCGCCGTACAATGTGCCTTGCGGACCTTCCAGAACTTCCACGCGCGCCATGTCGGACAGGCGCAAGTCGGGATCGGGCGCGTTATACGTCAGGCGCAGATCGCCAAGGTACTGGCCGACCGTCGCCTGCGTCGGCCCTGTAAAGCTGGAATCGGCAATGCCGCGAATGAACAGCTTGTTGCGACCGCTGCCAAGATGCGTGGACGTGACCGTGGCGATGCGCTGGGTGATCTTTTCCGTGCCGCCGATGCCGCCCGCTTCCAGCGAAGCGCCATCGAGGATCGAGACCTGGCCGGGTATCTCGCCGATCCGCAAGTCGCGCTTGGAGGCGATCACGACGATCGGTACGGCTGGCTCCTGCGGGCGCGCAACCGGACGGGGTCGGGGGGTGACGGGCGCAGCGGCAGAGGCGCGTGGTGCTGGCGCTGCCTCGATCCGCCATGCTCCCGGCGCCACGGCGATGGCGCGGCCACCGGCAGCCTTGGCCAGTTGCCGTACCGCCGTCGCCGCCGCCATCCGTCCGCGCATGGGCCGAACCAGGCGTCGGGCGATCCGGGGGTCGGCGATAATGATGCTCGATCCGGTCTGCCGCGCCAGTTCGATCGCCACCTCGCCCGCTGATCCGCCGCGCGTCGAAACCCCGACCTCCTCAGCGAAGGCAGTGCCGGGCAGGGCCAAAGCGGCCGCCAGAACGATCGGGGCAACGCGCATTTCGTCTATTTGGCGCCGATCATCCAGCGCCTGCCCTCGGCACGGACCGACAGACCCAGCAGCGGACCCAGCGCGGCGGGGTTCCGGCGCAGCGGAGCGACGAGGATGGAGCCGGACACGGTGCCGTCCGAGCCGGCCGCTGCGCCATAATCGATTCCGGTTGCGCGCTTCAGTCGGTCGGCGACTTCACTGATCGGCGCGGCGTCGAACGTCAGGCGGCCTTCGCGCCATTCGCCGACTTGCGGGGTTGCGATCCGGTCGAGCGAATAGCCTGTGCCCCGTTGGCGGAGCACCTGTCCGGGGGATACGCGAACGTCCGCGCCGCCCGGATCGAACTGCACCGCGCCTTCGGAAACCGCAACCGTCAGGTCGCCGCCATCGTGTTGCACGTCGAACACCGTGCCGATGTCGACCAGCCGCCGATCGCCTGCCATCACTTCGAACGGGTGTGCGGCGTCATGGCGGACGGTGAAAAGGGCCTGCCCCTCGTCAATCTGGGCAAACCGTTTGTCGTTGCGATCGAACCGGACGGTCGTGCCTCCGGCGAGCGCCACCCGCGTGCCGGGATCCAGTGTGATCTCGCGCGTTTCGCCAAGAGCCGTCTGCACGACATAGAGATTACGCTGCTCGCCATGCAACAGCCAGAACCCCGCCACCAAGGCAAGGCACGCCGCGAACGCACCGCCGAGCCAGGCACGACGGGTGCGCGGCGATGCGGGATAATCGTCGATCAGGTTATCGTTGCCGGGTCCCGCATCGGCGATCAGTTCGGCCGATTCCGCAACGGCGGCAGATACCTCATCATATGCCTGAGCATGAGTGGGGTCGGCCTCCAGCCATAGGGTAAAGGCTTCCCAGTCGGCAAACGCGGGGTCGCCCGCGCGCACGGCCCAATCCAGCGCCTGTTCCCGGATTTCAGCTTCAATCGCCATCACGCGCTCCTTCTGAGCCGAAGACGGAATCGATCGCCCGCAACCTTGGCGGCAACGTGGATACCGGCATCATCGTGCGCGCTCCTTCCACTCGGCGAGCGCGCGATAAGCGATGCGCAGGTCGCTTTCCACCGTACTCAGGCTGATGCCGAGATCGGCCGCGATGGCTTTCTGGGGCAGGCCGTCGATCCGGTGCAGCCGAAAGATCGCCGCCGGGCGAGCGCCCAGGCCGTCCAGCACCGCCAGCGCTCCCGCCGCTTCCTGCGCGGCAAGAACGCGGCGTTCGGCGGACGGTTCTGCCGACACTCCCGGAGGATCGCCGGCGTTCGCCTCGGTCCAGTCGCGATCGCGGACGCCGGCTTGCCGCGTGGAGCGAAAGCGATCGATCATCAGCAGGTCGGCGGTGCGGAACAGGTAAGGCAACGGCGCGGCGACAGGGCCGGTGTGGCTGGCGGCGATCCTGATCCATACTTCCTGCACCAGGTCTTCCGCCGCATCGCCAGCGCCCCGCGCGCGCAGGAACCGCACCAGCTTGTCCCGGTGTTCCAGAAAAGCCGCTTCAAGTCCGGCGCTGGGGTTGTTTGCTGTCACTGGGCGCATGGATGTTTCGGTTCGCCAGCGCAGATAGCCGTTCGCGCGGCTGCGGGGAAGGGGGCGCTCGACGTATCAGCAAGGGCGTTTTGCGCGGCGTCGAACAATTTGCGCCTAGGCTCTTGCCACCCTTGGGATCGCTCTCTATAGGCGCGCTCCTGCCTCGGGCGGTCCTTCGGATCGCTCGATCGGTCGGGGAATAGCTCAGCCTGGTAGAGCACTGTCTTCGGGAGGCAGGGGCCGGAGGTTCGAATCCTCTTTCCCCGACCATTTACACCGCAAAAGGCGCGTCTTCGGATGCGCCTTTTGTCGTTTCGAGGCGCCTTTGTGGTTCGGACTGGACGGGCTTTCCCGTGTGCCGATCGGTGCAAGGCTTTCGCTTCGGCGTTTGGGGCGATAGGCTGCCTTCCATGACCACCGCCACGCTTGACGCCGATCTCGTTGTCGCCACCCATGCCCCGCATTGGGAGCACCAGTACCTCGATCTCATGCGCCGAATCTGGACGCAGGGGGACGAGCGGGTCGATCGCACCGGAGTCGGCACGCGCTCGCTGTTCGGCGAAACGATCCGCTTCGATCTGGCGGACGGGGCCATGCCCCTGCTGACGACCAAGCGCGTCTACTGGAAGACCGCGACGCGCGAGATGCTGTGGTTCCTGACCGGCGACACCAATATCCGCAAGCTGTGCGAACAAGGCGTGGAAATCTGGACGGACTGGCCGCTCGACCGTTATCGCCGCGAAACGGGCGACCTGATCGAGCGCAAGGCGTTCTCGGCCCGGATCGTCGCGGACGAGAATTTCGCCCGCCGATGGGGGGATCTGGGGCCGGTCTATGGCAAGCAATGGGTAGACTGGCCGACCTATGAGGCCCAGGGCGAAGGACTGTTCCGGCAGGGTCCGGGCATCAATCAGGTCGCGCAGCTGATCGAGGGGATCAGGAACAATCCCGGCAGCCGCCGCCACATCATCGAAGGCTGGAACGTCGCGGAGCTGGACGCCATGGCGCTGCCGCCCTGCCACAAGACGTATCAGTTTCACGTTTCGGGCAACCGCCTGTCATGCCTGCTCTATCAACGCAGCTGCGATCTGGGCTTGGGGTTTGCGTTCAATATCTGGTCGCAGGCGTTGCTCACCCGCATGGTGGCGCAGCAGTGTGATCTGGAACCCGGCGAGGTCGTCTGGACCGGCGGCGATGTCCATTTGTACCTCAACCACGCCGAATTGGTCGAGGAACAGCTTTTGCGCCTACCCTCGGGCCAGCCGAAAATGACCATACTTCGCCGTCCCAAATCAATTTTCGATTATGAAATCAATGATTTCGATGTGATTGATTATGCGCCGCAAAGCCATATTGCCGCCCCTGTCGCGGTATGATTGACATTGCTCAATCTTGAAATAATATAACTCTGACGTGGAATTTTGAGACTCACTATTCCTCGTCGGACATTCGCTGGGAGAGCGATCAACATGGCCTCAGGCCCGGATAAAACAGCCACGCAGCGGGGCAATCTGCCGCCGCTCGAACTCTACGTTCCCGAGCCGCGTTATCGGCCGGGCGATGTGGTGGATTATTCACACCTTCCAGTGCCGCCCGCTGGCAAGCTGGCTCGCCCGGACGAGAACTGCGAGGCGAGCGATACCTGGCCGCTGACTCTGGACATGATTCGGGTGCTTGATGAAAGCGACCGGGCCGTGGGTGCGTGGGACCCGGGCCTCGATCCCGAGACGCTGCGGCGGATGCTACGCACGATGGCGCTGACCCGCGCCTTCGACGACAGGCTCTATCGCAGCCAGCGCCAGGGCAAGACCAGCTTCTACATGAAGTGCACCGGCGAAGAGGCGATCTCGGTCGCCTGCGCGATGGCGCTGGCCAACGACGACATGGTGTTCCCCAGCTATCGCCAGCAGGGCGTACTGATCTCGCGCGGGTATCCGCTGGTGGACATGGTCAACCAGATCTATTCCAACCGCGCCGATCCGTTGAAGGGCCGCCAGTTGCCGATAATGTATTCGGCCAAGGACTATGGGTTCTTCTCCATCTCCGGCAACCTTGCCACTCAGTTCCCCCAGGCTGTGGGTTGGGCGATGGCCAGCGCGATCAAGGGCGACAGCCGCATCGCGACAGCATTCATCGGCGAGGGGTCGAGCGCGGAGGGAGACTTCCACGCCGCGATGACGTTCGCAGCGGTTTATAACGCGCCGGTGGTGATGAACATCGTCAACAACCAGTGGGCGATCTCGAGCTTTTCCGGGTTTGCCGGGGCGGAGCGCACGACGTTCGCCGCGCGCGCCACAGGCTATGGCATCGCCGGGCTGCGAGTTGACGGCAACGATGCGCTCGCCGTCTATGCCGCGATGGAGTGGGCCGCCAACCGTGCCCGTGCCAACCAAGGGCCGACCCTGATCGAGCACTTCACCTACCGCGCCGAGGGGCACTCAACCTCGGACGATCCCAGCGCCTACCGTTCCGCGCAGGAGCGCGAGGAATGGCCGCTGGGCGATCCGGTCATGCGCCTCAAGAAGCACCTGATTGCGCTCGGCGAATGGTCCGAGGAACAGCAGGAAGCGATGGACCGTGAACTGGTCGAGCAGGTCAAGGCCGCGACCAAGGAAGCGGAAAAGAACGGTGTGCTGGGTCACGGCCTGCACCACCCGTTCCATACCATGTTCGAGGACGTGTTCGAGGAACTGCCGTGGCACCTTGAGGAGCAGGCCGATCAGGCCATCCGTGAGCGTGGTATAAAATGGCCCGAGTGGAAGGAGCACGGCGATGCTTGAGGAAGATCCCGTGAGCCTGCGAGAGGCGCCGACCCGCAAGATGAACATGATCGAGGCGATCAACGATGCGCTCGACATCATGATGGCGCGTGATCCCGACATCGTGATCATGGGCGAGGATGTCGGCTACTTCGGCGGCGTGTTCCGCGCGACGGCGGGCCTGCAGAAGAAGTTCGGCCGCAACCGGGTGTTCGATTCACCGATCAACGAATGCGGGATCATCGGCGCGGCAGTGGGCATGGCCGCCTATGGCCTGCGCCCGGTGCCGGAAATCCAGTTCGCCGACTATATCTATCCCGGCCTGGACCAGCTCGTGTCCGAGGCGGCGCGCATGCGCTATCGCTCGGCTGGCGAATTCACCGCGCCGATCACGATCCGCTCGCCCTTCGGCGGTGGTATCTTCGGCGGTCAGACGCATAGCCAGAGCCCGGAGGCGCTGTTTACGCACGTCGCCGGCCTGAAGACGGTGATCCCGTGCACGCCGCACGACGCCAAGGGCCTGCTGATCGCCTCGATCGAGGATAACGACCCGGTCGTCTTCTTCGAACCGAAGCGCATCTACAACGGACCGTTCGATGGCTACTACGACAAGCCTTCGCGCACCTGGAAAGCCCATCCGGGTGGCGATGTGCCGGAGGGGTACTACAAGATCCCGCTCGGCAAGGCGCGCATCGTGCGCGAAGGGGCGGCGCTGACCGTCCTGTCGTACGGCACGATGATCCACGTTGCCGAGGCGGTGCTGGCCGAGAAGGGCATTGATGCCGAGATCATTGACTTGCGCACGCTTGTCCCGCTCGACATCGAGACTGTGGAGAAGTCCGTGGAAAAGACCGGCAAATGCCTGGTGATACACGAGGCGACCCGCACGTCCGGCTTCGGCGCGGAACTATGCTCGCTGGTGCAGGAGCGTTGCTTCTACCACCTCGAAGCGCCGGTGGAACGCGTCACCGGGTTTGACACCCCTTACCCGCACAGCCTTGAATGGGCTTATTTTCCCGGTCCCGTTCGCATCGGCGAAGCGGTCGATCGGCTTATGAAGGATTGATCTGATGGGACGCTATGTTTTTACGCTCCCCGACATTGGTGAGGGGATCGCCGAGGCCGAGATCGTCGCCTGGCACGTCAAGGTCGGTGACACGGTCGAGGAGGACGGCCGCCTTGCCGACATGATGACGGACAAGGCGACCGTCGAGATGGAAAGCCCGGTTTCGGGCACCGTGATCGAAGTTGCAGGCGCGGAAGGCGATGTGATCGCCATCGGCTCGGCGCTGGTGGTGATCGAGACGGAAGGCGAGGACAGCGAAACCGCGCAGGCGCCAGCGCCGACAGCGGCCGTGGTGGAAGAGCGGATCGAAGCCGAAAACCCGGATGCAGGCGATGCCGATCGGGTCGCCGAGGCGGAAGCGCAGACCCCCGCCGCTCCGCCGCCGGAACCGAAACCGGCCAGACCGCAAGCGGAAGCTCCTGCCAAGACCGTTGCTGCCCCGAAGAGCGAGCCTGCTCCGGTGACTGGCAGCCACGCCAAAGTGCTTGCCAGCCCGGCAGTGCGCAAGCGGGCGCAGGATCTTGGCATCGATCTGGCCGAAGTGCGCCCTGCCGAAGATGGCCGGGTGCGCCACGCCGATCTCGATTCCTTCCTGTCCTACAATTCCGCCGGCGGTTTCCAGCCTGCAGGACGCAAGGGCGTGGACGAGCAGGTGCGGGTGATCGGCCTGCGTCGCCGCATTGCCGAGAACATGGCCGCGTCGAAGCGCAACATCCCGCACTTCGCCTATGTCGAGGAGTTCGACGTAAGCGCGCTGGAAGAAACCCGCGCGCAGTTGAACGCCGGGCGAGGGGATCGCCCCAAGCTGACGATGCTACCGTTCCTCATCACCGCGATCTGCAAGCTGCTGCCGCAGTACCCGATGCTGAACGCGCATTACGATGACGAGGCGGGCGTGGTGACGCGTTATGGCTCGGTCCATCTTGGCTTCGCCGCACAGACCCCTGGCGGGCTGATGGTGCCGGTCATCCGCGATGCGCAGGATCGCAATCTGTGGCAGCTCGCCGCAGAAGTCACGCGTCTTGCCCAGGCCGCGCGCGATGGGTCGGCCAAGTCCAACGAGTTGTCGGGGTCGACCATCACCGTCACCTCGCTCGGGCCGATGGGCGGCGTTGCCACGACGCCGGTCATCAATCGCCCCGAAGTCGCCATCATCGGGCCGAACCGCATCGTCGAGCGGCCCATGTTCGTGAAAGGCCCCGACGGGACCGAGCGTGTCGAAAAGCGCAAGATCATGAACATCTCGATGAGCTGCGACCATCGCGTCGTCGATGGTTGGGATGCCGCCAGCTTTGCCCAGGACCTGAAGAAACTGATTGAGGCACCAGCCTTGATTCTGGCTGGCTGAGAAGACTAATTTGCCGCCGATCACCGCCTTTAAAAGGCGGTGGTCGGCTGCCTTCAATGCGCCGTTTCTGAGCTAATTTTCACGTCATCAGAAAGCGTCGTAAAAAAGTCTCGGAAGGCCCGGCTAGGCGGTTGACAGCCCTGTGGCTGTGGCCTAGTGGCGGCGCTCCCAAGCGGACGCAACCGCAAGAACGCGGGTGTAGCTCAGTTGGTTAGAGTGCCGGCCTGTCACGCCGGAGGTCGCGGGTTCGAGCCCCGTCACTCGCGCCACTTGGGACTTCCTTTCTGCTCTGGCAGTTGGAAGCATGGTCCATGCCCCTGACAAGGCGCGGGCTGTCCGGGTCTCCGGAATAGAGTTCAAGGTCGAGCTTGCCTCGGCCTTTTTTCATCGCTGCGCGGGTGTAGCTCAGTTGGTTAGAGTGCCGGCCTGTCACGCCGGAGGTCGCGGGTTCGAGCCCCGTCACTCGCGCCACTTCTCAAGAAGTGGCCAATAACGCCAAGCGATGAACCATCGAAAAAGGCCGGGTTGAAGCCCGGCCTTTTCGTTTTCCAGCGATGTCGTCGAGTGTGAAGAAACTAGGCGATCAGCGCGTCTCCGGATCCTTGGGCGGGGCGCTCCAGCGACCGGTTTCCATCCAGATCAGAAACCGTCCCAACGGCATGATCCAGACGATGCCCAGCAGCAGGTAGACGGGCGTCTGCGCCAGGGCGTTCCACTGCCCGATCAGCGGCGGAACCAGTGTCGCGACGGCAATCCCGTAGAGTATCAGCACCGCGACGATAGCCAGCACGCCCATTGGTATTCGCCATGTCGGAGTTTCGCGCATCTGGCTCATGTCCTTTCGAGCGGCTGGGCCTGATAGATCCGTGTCGGGGTGACGACGGCGGCTAGCGGACGGTCGTGGCTTTCTATGGGCAGTTCCTCGGCCAATTGGCAATCCCACGCAAGGCCGATCGCCGGAACCTGCGGGTTCGCATCCAGCCACCGATCATAATGGCCGCCACCCTGGCCCAGCCTATGCCCGTCCGCCGTGAAGGCCAACAGGGGCACGATGACAAGGTCGGGTGTCACCGCCGCTGCGTGTGCTGGGGGCTGCTGGGCACGCCACGGACCGGCACAAAGCTTCGTCTCGTCCCATGGATTGTCCCAGAGACGGAACTCCATGGGCGAACTGCGGGAAGCGAACCAGGGCAGCGCGACACCGCGACCTGTCTCGGCCAGCCACCTCGCCCAGCCCAAAGCCGGGGCTTCCGATCCAGAGGGATAATAGATGCCGACGATCGCATTGGCGGGGATCGCCTCCACCAGCGGCGCCGGGGGACGATTGAGCATCAGCGCGCGCAAGCCTGCGGGAAGCCCGTCGACATGCTCACTGCGCGCCTGTCGGTATGAGCGCCGGAGCGCGGCCTTGGCATCGGCAAACGGGCTAATGCCGGGGGGAATGGGGGGTGACGGGTCCACCATGGGTCGTTTCCTAGAAATCCTCTGACGCCTCGACGTCAGGTGGGGACCATGTGCGTCGGACCAGGATCCGGGCAGGGACAGCCCCCAATGGATTGCTTATAGCCTCAGGGATGTTCGAACGGCACGTGCCGGGCAGATCCCGTCACGTCCTTAGTTAGGCGCTTGGCGCGTCACTCTCAAGACGCAAGGCGAGATTTTCGACATGCGATGCGATCCGCGTCAATCGGTCGGCAAATTCCGGAGACAGCGCGGCGGGCGTGGGCGACGGTGCTGGAGCGGCAGGCCGATTGCGCAGTTCGTGCAATTCGTCCGCCATCATCAGGGCGGCGAACAGCAGCATCCGCGTTTCCGTTTGGCCTTCTGCACCGGATGCGGCGGCCTTTTCATCGATCAGTCGGCCAAGACGCAGGACATGCGCCTCTTCGCCATCGGCGCAGGCGAGCGTGAAAGGGCGAGTGCCGATGGATAACGTGACATTGCCCATCAAGTGGCTCCCGCGCTTGCAAGAAGTTCATCCAGGCTGGCCAGCGACTTGCCGACGCGCTGTCTGAGGTCCTGATGCCGGCGAAGAAGATCGGGGTCGCCCGTCACGATCGGGCGATCGGTGGCAGCTTCGATCCGCGCCAGAGCTTCCTCGATCCGGTCGAGGGCGAGCAGGGCTGTGGCCTCGTTCATGCTGTCTCCGCTGCTGTATTAATGATCGTCTGGCAACCACTTGGCAGGGGTTGTTCACAGCCTTCTGACGCGTTAGCCGACATTGGCGTCCTTCATGCGACAGGCTGACCGTTATCTGCGGCTGCCGGGCGAGGACGCGTGAAATCCGGCGGCGAACTTGACGACGCGCCGCCTCTCCCTAAAGGGGGTCGCATAGTACGAATCGTCCCGCAATTCTCGCCTGCCCGGAGCTTACCATGACCTTGTCTTCCGACCGCCTTGCGCCGATGGCGAATGCCATCCGGGCGCTGTCGATGGACGCGGTGCAGGCAGCCAACAGCGGCCATCCGGGAATGCCGATGGGCATGGCCGATGTGGCGACCGTCCTGTTCAGCAAGTTTCTGAAGTTCGACCCCGCCAATCCCAAGTGGCCTGACCGGGATCGCTTCGTGCTGTCGGCCGGCCACGGATCGATGCTGATCTATTCGCTGCTGCATCTGACAGGCTATGCCAGCCCGACCCTAAATGACATTCGCAACTTCCGCCAGATGGGCTCGGTCTGCGCCGGTCATCCCGAGAACTTCCTGATCGAAGGCGTCGAATGCACGACCGGACCGTTGGGTCAGGGCCTGGCGATGGCCGTCGGCATGGCCATGGCGGAGCGCCAGCTGAACGCGACTTTCGGTGACGAACTGGTGGATCACCACACATGGGTGATCGCCGGTGACGGATGCCTGATGGAAGGCATCAACCACGAAGCGATCGGTCTGGCCGGTACGCTGAAGCTGGGTCGTCTCAAGGTCCTGTGGGACAACAACAAGATTACCATCGATGGCGATACGTCGCTCTCCACGACCGAGGACATTCCGGCTCGCTATCGCGCGTCAGGCTGGGACGTGTTCGATTGTGACGGGCACGATTTCGACGATATCGAGCGCGCGCTTGCCGCCGCCGCCGCTTCCGACAAGCCCAGCCTGGTTTCCTGCCGTACGCTGATCGGCAAGGGCGCTCCCAACAAGCAGGGCGGTCATGACGTGCACGGCTCGCCGCTGGGCGAATCCGAGATCGCCGCAGCGCGCAATCATCTGCTGTGGACGTCCCTACCGTTCGATATTCCCGCAGAGATCGGCGCTGACTGGCATTTCGTCGGCAAGCGCGGCACGGCTACCCGCCAGGAGTGGGAAGCGCGGCTGGCGGGGAATGCCAACAAGGTCGAGTTCAGCCGCCGCATGGCGGGGGAACTTCCCGAACTGGGCGACATCCGCAAGGCACTGGCCGAATGGGTTGCGGGTGATGCCACCGTCGCCACCCGCAAGGCATCGGAAAACTGGCTGAACGTGCTGGCCCCGGCGATCCCTGAAATGATCGGCGGCTCCGCTGACCTTACCGGGTCGAACAACACCAAGGCCAAGTGCCAGGCGCCGTTCACGCCGGACGACTATTCGGGCCGCTACGTCTATTACGGCATTCGCGAATTCGGCATGGCCGCCGCGATGAACGGCATGGCGCTGCACGGCGGCGTGATCCCGTACGGCGGCACGTTCCTGATCTTCTCCGACTACTGCCGCAACGCGATCCGCCTGTCGGCGCTGCAGCAGACCCGCGCGATCTATGTTCTGACGCACGATTCCATCGGCCTTGGGGAAGATGGCCCGACGCACCAGCCGGTCGAGCACGTCATGTCGCTGCGCCTCATTCCCAACCTCTACGTCTTCCGCCCGGCGGATGCGGTGGAGACGGCCGAATGCTGGAACCTTGCTCTCGAAGCGCAGGAGACGCCTTCGGTATTGGCGCTGACCCGCCAGAACCTGCCGCAGTTGCGTACCTCGGGCGACATGCTGTCGGCGCGCGGCGCCTACACGCTGCGGGCGGCGGAGGGGGATCGCAAGGTCATCCTCATCGCCACCGGCTCCGAAGTGGAACTGGCGGTAAAGGTCCGCGATCAGCTGCAGTCGCAGGGGATCGGCGCGGATGTCGTTTCGATGCCGTGCATGGAATTGTTCGCCGCTCAGGATGAGGCGTACCAGCGCGAAGTGCTGCCGAACGATCCTTCGATCCTGCGCGTTTCGATTGAAGCCGGCATCACGCAGGGCTGGGAACGCTACACCGCATTCAGCCGCAACGGCGGCTTGAACATCGGCCTGGACCGCTTCGGCGCGTCGGCCCCGGCCAAGGTTTTGTTCGAGCGTTTCGGCTTCACCGCCGAAGCCATCGTACCCAAGATTCTGGATAAGCTCAGCGCCTAAGGAGGAGAATTTTCATGGCGACCAAGGTTGCGATCAACGGTTTCGGACGTATTGGGCGCAATGTCGCTCGCGCCATTCTCGAGCGTACCGACCACGACCTCGAACTGGTTTCGATCAACGACCTCGCGAGCGCCAAGGCGAACGCTCTCCTCTTCCAGCGCGACAGCGTCCACGGCCCGTTCGCCGGCACGGTCGAAGTCGATGGTGACGACCTTGTCATCAACGGCAAGCGCATCAAGGTGACGGCTGAGCGCGATCCTGCGAACCTGCCGCACGCCGCCAACGGCGTCGACATCGCGCTGGAATGCACCGGTTTCTTCACCGACAAGGCATCGGCATCGAAGCACATCGAAGCTGGCGCCAAGCGCGTTCTGATCTCGGCTCCGGCCAAGGGCGTCGATCTGACGGTCGTCTACGGCGTCAACCATGACAAGCTGACCGCCGACCATCTGGTCGTGTCGAACGCATCGTGCACCACCAACTGCCTGGCTCCTTTCGCCAAGGTCCTGCACGAAAAGATCGGTATCGAGCGCGGTCTGATGACCACCATCCACTCGTACACCAACGATCAGAAGATCCTCGACCAGATCCACTCCGATCCCCGCCGCGCCCGCGCTGCTGCGATGAACATGATCCCGACCAGCACCGGCGCCGCCGTTGCCGTTGGCCTCGTGCTCCCCGACCTGGCCGGCAAGCTCGATGGTTCCTCGATCCGCGTGCCGACCCCCAACGTCTCGGTCGTCGACCTGACGTTCGTACCCAGCCGCGACACCACGACCGAGGAAGTCAACTCGCTCCTCAAGGCCGCCGCTGATGGCGAACTGAAGGGCGTGCTCGGCTACACCGACGAGCCGCTGGTTTCGATCGACTTCAACCATGACGCTCACTCGTCGACCATCGACAGCCTGGAAACCTCGGTTCTCGAAGGCAAGCTGGTTCGCGTTCTGTCGTGGTACGACAATGAATGGGGCTTCTCCAACCGCATGGTCGATACGGCCGGCGTGATGGGCGGCCTGCTCTGAGTACGGCAATGGCGACGGGGCGGCTCATCGGTATCGCACGGCACGCAAGGCCGCGCGGCGCTATGGAAACGCTGCAATCCGTCGCCGTCACTGTCGCCGCGGGAGTCCAGGGGGACTTTCGCGGCGCGGTGCGTCCGGGGCGCAAGCCACGTCGGCAGGTCTCGTTGATCGAGATCGAAAGCTGGCAGGCAGCGATGGACGATCTGGAATTGAAGGGGCGCGATGCGCCAGCGTGGTATGCCCGCCGTGCGAACCTTTTGATTGAGGGGCTGCGCCTGCCGCGTGAAGCGGGCTACGTCCTGGCGATCGGGCCGACGGTGCGGATCGACGTGACCATGGAATGCGATCCGTGCAGCCGCATGGAAGAGATTGCTCCCGGCCTGAAAGCCGCCCTGACGCCGGATTGGCGCGGCGGTATTCTGGGCGCGGTGCTGGAAGGCGGCGACATTGCCGTCGGCGACGAGATAAGGATCGAAAGATGAGCGCTTTCAAGACTCTGGACGACCTTGGGGACGACCTTGGTGACGTGACCGGGAAGGTTGCGCTGGTGCGTGTCGATCTGAACCTGCCGATGCAGGATGGGGCCGTTACCGACGATACCCGCATTCGCGCCGCACTGCCCACGATCCTCGAACTGTCGGACAAGGGTGCGAAAGTCCTGCTGCTCGCGCACTTCGGCCGGCCCAAGGGCGAGCGGGTTTCGACCCAGTCCTTGTCCATGGTGGTCGGCGCGGTGGAAAAGGCGCTGGGCAAGGAAGTGATGTTCGTGCCCGAGATCGCCGGTCCCGTTGTGGCCCAGACAGTGGGCATCCTGCGCGCTGGCGATGTCGCGATCCTGGAAAACACCCGATTCTGGAAGGGTGAGGAAAAGAACGATCCCGAACTGGCGCAGGCGATTGCCGCCAATGCCGATTTCTACGTCAACGACGCGTTCTCCGCCGCGCATCGCGCCCACGCGACGACCGAGGGTCTGGCTCGCATTCTGCCCGCTTACGCTGGTCGTTCGATGCAGGCGGAGCTCGAAGCGCTCGACAAGGCGCTGGGCGCTCCGGTGAAGCCGGTGGCGGCAGTCGTCGGCGGCGCGAAGGTTTCGTCCAAGCTCGACGTGTTGAAGCATCTGGTGACGCTGGTCGATCACCTGATCATCGGCGGCGGCATGGCCAACACTTTCCTTGCTGCCAAAGGCGTAGACGTCGGCAAGTCGCTTTGCGAACATGACCTGACCGATACCGCTAACGAGATTCTCGCCAACGCCGAGGCTTCGGGCTGCACCGTACACCTTCCTTACGACGTTGTCGTATCCAAGGAATTCGCGGCCAATCCCGCGTCGTTGCGGACTTGCAACGTCCATGAAGTTGCTCCGGATGAGATGATCCTCGATGCCGGGCCGGCTGCTGCGGAAACGCTGGGCGATGTGCTCAAGACCTGCCGGACTCTGGTGTGGAATGGACCGCTCGGCGCGTTCGAGATGGCGCCGTTCGACGCGGCGACTGTCGCGCTCGCCAAGACGGCAGCGGCGCTGACAGTGGAAGGTTCGCTGGTGTCGGTTGCGGGCGGCGGTGATACGGTTGCGGCGCTGAATCATGCCGGGGTCGCGCAGGACTTCACCTATATCTCGACCGCTGGCGGCGCTTTCCTTGAATGGATGGAAGGCAAGGAACTGCCCGGCGTGGCAGTCCTCTCGGCCTGAAGGTAAGCATACGGATGCGGCGCGCATGACCATCGGTGACCATGCAGCCGCACCGCGCGCGAAGGCGGCGCCATGGGAAGGGCGCTATGGCACGCTCGACGGAATGCGAGGCATTGCCGCGCTGGCCGTCGCGCTGTTTCATTACAATATTTCGCAGGCCCCGCATGGTTATGTGGCCGTCGATTTCTTCTTCGCCCTATCTGGCTTCGTTCTGTGCCGGACCTATTTGCCGCGCTGGCAGGCGGGGCTGACGACCTGGGCTTTCATGAAGCAACGGGTCATCCGGCTCTATCCGTTGTTCATGGTGGGCATCGTCGTCACCACGCTGTCGGCGATTTCCAATCGCTTTACCGGGCAGGGCGACGTCTTCAGCTATACGATGATGGCCCGGGCATTGCCGTTCAACGTGCTGATGCTGCCGTCCCCGGTCACGAACACGCTGTTTCCGCTGAACGTGCCCGCTTGGTCGCTGTTCTTCGAACTCGTCGCCAATCTGGGACTGGTGCTGGTGCTGTTCCGGCTGCCGCGCGTAGCGCTGGTCGCGCTGACGCTGGCGGCGGCGTGGTGGTTCGCGCTGGCGGTGCTCGACAACGATGGCGGCAATCTGGGCGCGGTGTGGCACCAACTCGGCATTTCCATGGTCCGCACGACAATGTCGTTCACAGCCGGCGTTCTGCTCGCCTATCTTCCGTCGCCTCGGCTGCGACCGGCGGGATGGTTGGGGCTGGCATGCCTTTTCGCCATTGCGGCGATGCTGATGCTGGACCTGGGGTCCGTCCGCGATGCCTACTACGACCTTGCGTGCAGCATGATCGTCGCGCCGTTTCTGGTCTGGCTGGGCGCGCGGTGCGAACCGCCTCGCGCGATCGCGCCGGTCGCCTGGTTTCTGGGCGAAGTGTCCTATGCAGTCTACGCGGTGCATTGGGCGCTGATGGAGCCGCTGCGGTATTTCAAGGATGTGCTGGGCTATGACCCTGTGCTGATGGGTGCGGTCTATCTGGCGTGTTGCGTCGCGCTGGGATGGGCGGCGGTGCGCTGGGTGGACATACCGCTGCGGCGGCGGATCGCGGCAATGATGCAGGCCCGGACCATGCGCGGTCCGGCGCTTGCGAAACGCGCCGTGCCGAATTGAACCGAGATGCTCATTTTGCCGTAGTTGCGACCATGGCAGCGCCGGGATAATGGCGATTGCAAGTGCTGAAGAACTCAGGAGGAGAAACCATGCAGTATTCAGAGATGACGGCCAAGATGGCCGATGGTGACGGATTTATCGCCGCGCTCGACCAGAGCGGTGGCTCCACGCCCAAGGCCCTTCAGGGATATGGCGTGCAGGACGATGCATGGTCGACTGAAGAGGAAATGTTTGGCCTGATCCACGACATGCGCGCGCGGATCATTTCATCTCCCGCGTTCAACGGTGACAAGGTCATCGGCGCGATCCTGTTCGAGCGGACCATGGACGGCGAAGTCAACGGCGTGCCGACCCCGCAGGCGCTGTTGGCCAAGGGTATCGTGCCGTTCATCAAGATCGACAAGGGTCTGGAAGACGAAGCCAATGGCGTCCAGCTGATGAAGCCCAACCCCACGCTCGACACGCTGCTGGCGCGTTCGAAGAAGCTCGGCGTGTTCGGCACCAAGGAGCGTTCGGTCATCAACTCCGCCAACGCCGAAGGCATCGCCGCCGTCGTGAAGCAGCAGTTCGAAGTCGGTCTTCAGGTCCTCGGCCACGAAATGATGCCAATCATCGAGCCGGAAGTGAACATCAAGAGCGCTACCCGCGCCGAGTGTGACACGATCCTCGCCTCCGAGATTCTCAAGAACCTCGACGCGCTGCCCGAAGGCAAGCAGGTCATGCTCAAGCTATCGCTGCCGGTGGTGCCGGGCACGTTTGACGCGCTGGTCGATCACCCCAAGGTGCTCCGCGTCGTCGCGCTTTCGGGCGGCTATGCCCGTCCTGAAGCTTGCGTCGAACTCGCAAAGAACAAGGGCATCATCGCCAGCTTTAGCCGCGCGCTCCTGGCTGATCTGCGCTCGCAGATGAGCGACGAGGAATTCGACGCTTCGCTGGGCGGCGCGATCGACGAAATCTATCAGGGTTCGACCAAGAAGGCGGAAGCGGCTGCTGCCGCCTGATCCTTCGGGTTCAATCAAGATGGGAAGGCGGCGCTCGAAAGGGTGCCGCCTTTTTCGTTAGGGCCTAGTAACCGCCCATGAAACGGAAGCCGAACCGATAGTCGGAGGCGTTGACCGCTCCGTTCTTGCCTGCCCCCGCGACTTTGTCGGGGCGGATCTCGACCAGTTCCAGGGCGCCGTCTGCCACCGTGATCGGACGACCCGAGGTTATTTCGACGATCCCGCCAGTGCCGCTGTCGATCCGCAGGCGGAGCCGAACCTGACCGGCCCACACGCAGCGGGCGTTCATCGGGCAGCGGCTGTCTTCCAGCACTTCCAGCGGGGTGATGCGCGGTCCGCTCACCGTGATCGTCTGCCCCAGCGCGGCGAAAGTCAGTGGTGTGCCGGATGGCCGGGCAGGCAACTCGGGTGTGTAGGGCTGGGCAGGCGGGGCCGGTTGCGTCGGGGCGGGCGGATAATAGTCCGCAGGCGGTTGCGCGGGATTGGCCATCGGCGCGTACGGAACGGTCGCTGCCGGTCGCGAGGCAGGAGCGGCGGGCGCTGGTATGTCGTATGCGGCATATGCTCGTGATGGATCGGCCGCCGGAATGATCGTGCATCCTCCCAGGGTACCCGCCATGGCGAGCGCGAACAGCAGGCCGGGTTTGCCCGCCTTGGTAATCGTCATATTCATGGCCACCATGCAAACACATCCACGCCTGAACGGTTTCGGAACGCTTGGCCTATGTGCCGCACGCAGCTACAGCAACCCGCATGACCGATGAAATCCCCCGCGAACCCACGCAGCTATACCTGATCTCTCCGCTCGATGTTACGGGGACATTTGCCAACCGACTTGCTCGCGCTCTGGACGCCGGGCCGGTCGCGGCCTTCCAGTTTCGGGTCAAGGACGTTGACCAGCACGAGGCAGCCCGGTTGGCAGAGCCATTGCAGCGCATCTGCGCGGACAAGGAAGTGGCGTTCATCGTCAACGATTCGATCGGTCTGGCCAAGCGCCTCGGCGCGGATGGCGTGCATCTGGGGCAGGACGATGGCTCGATCGAGGAAGCGCGCGACGCGCTCGGCCGCGATGCCCAGATCGGCGTGACGTGCCATGACAGCCGCCACTTCGCGATGGAAGCAGGGGAAGCGGGTGCGGATTATGTCGCATTCGGCGCGTTCCATCCCACCACCACCAAGGCGACCAAGCACGTCGCCGGGCTAGACCTGCTGGAATGGTGGCAGTCCATCTTCGAGATCCCGTGCGTCGCGATCGGCGGCATCACGCCGGAGAACTGCGGCCCGATCGTGCGCGCCGGGGCGGACTTCACCGCCGTATCAGGCGCAGTCTGGCAGGGTGACGAGGAAGCTGCAATCCGCGCGTTCCATCAGGCGATCGCAGCCGAGTTCTAGGCGGATACCCTGCGCTTCAGGATCCACTGGCAGCGACTTCACGGCTTTCGCCGCCCAGCCATTGGCGGACCACCAGATAGCGGCCATGCAACGCACCGTGGTCCTGCACGCCGAAGCCGAGAAGGGTGCCTTCGTGCCCTTCGGCGGCGGGCAGCCATTTGACCTGCTCCAGACCGATCCGCATGCCTTCGCGCGAAAGGTCGGTCGCGCGGGCGATTCCTTCGGCGACGAGGCGGCCCAGATCGTGCCCCTTGGCGATGGCGAGGGCCTGCTGGCGCGGTGCACGCAACGTTTCTATTTCGGCCTGAAGCGTCAGGTTGCCGTCCGACTGGAGGTCCACGTAAAACCAGCCTTCACAGGCGCGGGCGAAGGCTGCTGTATATCCGCACATCCCGGCGGTATTCATCATGTTGGGACCGTCCCACCCGTCCGCGACAAGCTCCCTGGCAACGGCCATAGCGGACGGTCCTGATCCCAGATAGACGATGCCGTCCGGTGCTGCCTCCAACAGATTGTCGACGCTGGTGGCAGCATCGTCGGCGAGCGGCGATAGGCTCTCCTGTGCGACGATGGCGATTCCCAGGGCCTGTGCTTCGCTCTCGAGATATTTGAGCTGGCGCGTGCCGATGGGCGACATGTCGTAGGCGACGGCCAGCCGCCGACAGCCGAGTGAGGCCATGTGCCGGGCGATCACCAGCGATTCGTCTTCATGGCTGCCGACCTGATGCTGGAACATATGGCGGCCCCGGGCTCGCTCCGCCCCGGACGAATTGATCGTCGGTATCCGCAGCTGTTCGGCGAGCGGCAGCACGACCATGGCGTTGTCACCGATGGTCGGCCCGACGATCAGGTTGACGCCCGCGTCCGCCAGCTGGCGATAGGCCTGCTCCACCGCCTCCGCCGTGCCCGAGGGGAGGCCGAGCGCATAAGCGTGCACGAATTCTACCTTCGCGGATAGACGGTCAGCGCCGCGCAGGGTGGCGATCTCCCGCTCCAGCCACGCGGTGACATCGCCCGGAATACCGTCCGCATCGTCATGGTCGGAAAAGTCTGCCGTGTCGTTCAGGACACCGACCCTGATGATCGCCTGCGCCGTGTGTGGCACGCTTCCTGGCACGCAGTTCCTCCCGGCAACGGCCAGCGCGCACCGTGCGGCGGCAAGCCTCGTCGCGGCTAGGAATGACCCAGCGCGCAAAAGGCTGCATTAACGGTGTGTCAGTTGTGCGCGGTCAGCACACAGCGCAGTTCGCCGTCGGTCCCGTCCGGCTTTACCTGACGCAGGAACGTGGACGATACGCGGTGCAGTTTCAGCCCCTTGAGCTTGCCGCCGGTCATCGTCACCCGGTCGCCGACCAGCAGGTAACTGCCACGAATCCCGCCAGCCTTGTAGCTGGAGGAATTGACCACCTTGAACGCCTGTTCCGGCACCGGCGTCCCCGCGGGGCCAGTGGCGTCGCCCGGCATCTCGCAGGTGTAGGTGCCGAGCGTCAGCGTGCCGATCGGGCCGCCCGGGACCGGCCGCAGCGGTGTCGTGTCGGCGGCACATCCGGTCCCGGCGAAAGCCAGTGTTGCGGTCAGGAGAGCCAGGGGCAGGGTGAACGAGGTGGGGACAGGGCTGCGCTTCATGGCGATTGGCTAGCATTGGCGCGAAGCAATTGCCATGCCTCGCTGCCTCGTCTAAGGGCGCAGGCTTTCCAAGGGTCGTCCACGGGCTGCGTTTGTGGCTTGTCTGGCAGTGACCCTATCGTCCAGCTCTTTCGCATTGAAGGCAAAGCACCATGAAGATCAGCGGCGTCGACATCCGTCCCGGCAATATCCTTGAGTACGAAAAGGGCATCTGGAAAGTTGCGAAGACGCAGCACACCCAGCCCGGCAAGGGCGGCGCCTTCATGCAGGTCGAGATGAAGAATCTGATCGATGGCCGCAAGACCAACGTGCGTTTCCGCAGCGCCGACACGGTCGAGCGAGTCCGTCTCGACACCAAGGACTTCCAGTTCCTGTATGCCGAGGGCGAGGAACTGGTGTTCATGGACATCGAAAGCTACGAACAGATCAATCTCCCCGCAGACCTTCTGGGCGATGCCGCCGCCTTCCTTCAAGATGGCATGCAGGTTCTGCTCGAAATGTGGGAAGAACGTCCCATCTCTGTGCAGTTGCCCGAGCAGGTCGAAGCCACCATCGTGGAAGCCGACGCCGTCGTTAAGGGTCAGACCGCCTCGTCCAGCTACAAGCCGGCGATTCTCGACAATGGCGTTCGCGTGATGGTGCCGCCGCATATCGGCAGCGGTACCCGCATTATCGTTGACGTCTATGAAAAGACGTACGTGAAAAAGGCTGACTGATGCGCAATTTCTTCGTTACCCTTGCCACTGCCGGGCTGGTTCTTGCCAGCCCCGCGATCGCCGCGCCGAAGAAGGCGGCTCCCGCCAAGACTGCGCCCGCCGCTCCGGCGGCGACCGGTGCGGACGCTGGAAACGCCGAGCGTTCCGAGCATGCGGTGCTGTACCTGAAGGTGCTGATCAGCGCCCTGCAGTCCGAACAGATCAAGGAAGATGCCAAGACGGCGCTCGTCGCGTGTCTCTATGGCAACTCGCTGGGCAAGATCACCGAGGAGATGGACAAGGTCATCGCCCAGAACGCCGACAAGGTTCATCGCGACAAGCCGGGTGAAGTCCTGGCCGTGATGACCGCCGTATGCGGCTTCAAGGGCGATCCCGCCAATGCCGCGCCCGCCGCGAAGGCCCCGACCGGGCGCTGATAGACGATAGGCCGGCGCGTCCACCCGGGCGCGCCGGATACAGGAGCACAATACAGTCATGGCCGCCATTTCCGGTCTCATCCGCGTCATAGAAAAAGCGGCCCGCAAGGCCGGCAGCCGCCTGCGTCGCGATTTCGGCGAAATCGAGCACTTGCAGGTCAGCCGCAAGGGACCGGCGGACTTCGTGTCCAAGGCGGACCAGGCTTCGGAACGCACCATCTGGGACGAACTGCGCGCCGCGCGGCCGGACTGGGGGTACCTGTTCGAGGAAGCGGGCGAGATCGAGGGCGATCCCACCAAGCCGCGCTTCATCGTCGATCCACTCGACGGAACGACCAACTTCCTCCACGGCATCCCGCATTTCGCGATTTCGATCGCGGTGCAGGAACCGCGCCTCGACGGCCGGGGCTGGGGCGAAGTGACCGCCGGGCTGATCTACAACCCGGTGACGGACGAGAGCTATTGGGCGGAAAAGGCGCGCGGCGCCTGGCTGCAGGATCGCCGTCTGCGCGTATCCTCGCGCCGCCATCTGGACGAGAGCCTGATCGCGACCGGTATTCCCTTCGCCGGTCATGGCGATGCGGGGCAGTGGACCCGGATCTATCACGCGCTGGCACCGCAGGTTGCGGGCATTCGCCGCTTCGGTTCCGCCGCGCTTGATCTCGCGTGGGTGGCGTCGGGCCGCTACGAAGGCTTTTGGGAAGCCGACCTCAAGCCGTGGGACACGGCAGCGGGTTGCCTGCTGGTGCGTGAAGCCGGCGGGTTTGTCTCGGATTGGAAGGGACGTTCCGCTCCGTATCACGATACCGAAATCCTGGCCGGTAACGACGCGCTGCATTCACGTCTTCACAAGCTGGTCGTGGGCGCTCTCAAGGACTGAGCGCCGTTCTCTCAGCTGTCGAGATAACAAGGGCTGCGGGAAACCGTGGCCCTTCGTTTTTCAGCGCGGGGGTTAAGTCATTATTCCTGCGCAAACGGGCTTGAACACTGCGTCTCCCGCGTCTAAGCGTCCGGCGCCTGATCCGTGCCCCTGTGGCGGAATGGTAGACGCGAACGACTCAAAATCGTTTGTCGAGAGACGTGCCCGTTCGAGTCGGGCCAGGGGCACCACACCGCGTATCGGCGGGCATCAGATCATCAGTGCAAGCCGGTCAGCCACTCCGCGATCATCGCCCGTCCAGCTGCGACGGCGCCGGGGCCAAGCTGTTCGTGCGATCGGCGAAGCGCCTGCGGGCAGCCGCCTGCTTCCACAACATCGTCCGGCCACTGCTCGATCCATTCGTCGAAGCGCGGGTCTTCGCCCATCTCGGCGTGGAATTGCAGCGCAAGAAGGTTCTTTCCGCGCCGAAAAGCCTGATGCTCGTACGCGGGGCTGGACGCCAGAAGTTCCACGCCCTCGGGCTTGGTGAACGTGTCGCCATGCCAGTGAAGCACCGGCACATCCTGTACGTGACGCAAGGGTGTGTCGGCCGCGCCGGGGTGAATTTGAACGGGATGGAAGCCGATTTCCTTGGACGGCCCGCGATGGACCTCAGCGCCCAAGGCACTGGCGATCATCTGGGCACCGAAGCAGACGCCCAACGTGGGCCGATCGGTTTCCAGCCGCAATGCCAACCGTCGAAGCTGGCAGCGGATCCAAGGATGCCGGTCCTGCTCGTACACGCCCATCGGCCCGCCCATCATGATCAGTAGATCCGGCTCTCGCAAATCGAGCGTGGCGAATTCCGGGTCAGCCACATCTATACGCGTGACATCGTATCCCGCGTCTTCGATCGGCTGGCGATAACCGGCAACCCCCTCGTGGGGAACATGGCGGATGATAAGAGCAGTCTTCACGTCAGTTGTTCTGGCATACCTTGAATGAACGGGCGACATCGGGGCAGGTCGGAGACACCTTCCCGATGCCGCCCGAACTTGTCAAAGGCCAAGTCGGGACCAAAAGTCCCCGGCGCTTTGAATGGAGGGTCCGAAGCTTGCGGGTACAGGCTCCACGCTGCGCCGCCACGATGGATGCGTGAAGCGAGCTTGCGGCGCGGCCGTATTCCGCAGGACTCGGGATGTGATCGGTCGAAGGGTATCTGACATTTCGTATCTCCTTGGCGGAGGCACGAAGCCGGTGTTGTCACCTGGGTTTCGTGCGCTTTAGCGGTTGGTGACGCGGAGCAAGCTGACAGCTATCAAATGCCGCGGAACGGGAAGCGGACCTTCCGTTCGAGAATTAATCTACTCAATCAGTAGAGAATGTCGATTTGAAGTTTCTATAGGGGTGGCGAGAAAAACTTTAGCGGTTGCATGGGAACCGGCTGCGGCTGTCGTGCCAAAGGGGTGTGCCAAACCGGGCCAAGGGTGTAAGGGCCACCGACACCTCCCACTACAGGGGCTGATGACGGAGGGGCGGGAATGTCGCTGGTGGCGACTTATGCTGTCAAGGTAACCGACAGTTTACGCCTTTGCACTAGGCAGTCCCCATAGCCGGACCCCGGCTGCGAAGGATGCGCTAGCGACGATGATTCGTCTGTTCAAACATTACATTCCGCACGCGGTCGTCCTGCTCTGGCTGGTGGACGTGCTGTTGCTGGGGATCGCCAACGAGATTTCGTGGCGGTTGCGGGCGCAGCAGATCGGCATAGATCCGGCGCCGCTGCTGGATCGTCTGGTCGCCCATGGCGCGTTTGCCGCCGTCATTTCGCTGTCGATGATCTCCGTCGGTGTCTACGGCGGCGACGCGTTGCGATCGAAGCGCTTCGCCGCCGCGCGATTACTGGTGGCGATCTCGCTGGGCGTCATCGCGCTGTCGTTTGCTGACTTTCTGGTCGGCGGGCAGAATTTCTGGCGCTCGACGCTGGCCTACTCGATGGGCATTGCGATCATCGTTCTGATCGCCAACCGCTTGCTGCTCGGTGCGTTCTTGGGCGCTAACTCGTTTAGGCGGCGTGTTCTGGTCCTGGGTGCGGGCGATCGGGCGCAGCGGTTGCGCCTCCTTGGAGAGCGGCCGGAGAGCGGGTTCGCGATCGTCGGCTATATCGCGATGAGTGATGGCAAGCCGGTGGTCGAGGAAGCGATCGCGCGCAGTGCCATCCACAATCTCACGCGTTATGTCGAAAACCTGGGCGTCAGCGAAGTGGTGCTGGCGCTGGAAGAGCGCCGCAACGCCTTGCCCCTGAAAGACTTGCTGCGCATCAAGACCGCTGGCGTCCACGTCAACGAATTTTCAAGCTTCCTTGAACGTGAGACGGGGCGCGTCGATCTCGACACCGTCAATCCCAGCTGGCTGATCTTCTCGGACGGTTTCTCCTCAGGACGGGCCTTTTCCAGCGCCGCCAAGCGCCTGTTCGACATCGTCGTCGCGGCGCTGCTGCTGGCGATCACCGCGCCGGTGATAGTGCTGTTCGCCATCCTCGTGAAGATCGACAGCAAGGGGCCTGCGTTCTACCGCCAGCCGCGCGTCGGCCTGTTCGGGGAGTGTTTCGACGTCATCAAGCTGCGTTCCATGCGCACCGATGCCGAAGTGGCCGGGGCGCAGTGGGCATCGAAGGACGATCCGCGCGTCACCCGCATCGGCCGCTTCATCCGCAAGGTGCGTATCGACGAACTGCCGCAGTCATGGTCTGTCCTGAAGGGTGAGATGAGCTTCGTCGGCCCCCGACCCGAGCGGCCCGAGTTCGTCGCCGATCTGGAAGAACAGCTGCGCTACTACGCCGAGCGCCACATGGTAAAACCGGGCATCACCGGCTGGGCGCAGATCAATTATCCGTATGGCGCGTCGATAGAGGATTCGCGGCACAAGCTGGAATACGATCTCTATTACGCCAAGAACTACACGCCGTTCCTTGATTTCCTGATCATCCTGCAGACCTTGCGGGTGGTTCTGTGGAGCGAGGGCGCGCGCTGATGCTGCTCGGCCCGGCCAGCTTGTGGATGACGACCGGTGTGGTGCTGAACCTGACCGGTGCGATCGCGCTGGCGAGCGCCGGTATCTGGCTGATCCCCCGCCGCGAGCGGTTCGGACGCGCGGGATCGGCGATGGTGGTGGCGCTTTTCCTGACCGCGTTGTGGAGCATTTCCGGCACGGTCGCCGATGCGTCCACGACGATGGCTATTGCCCCGTCGATCGCGGAGACAGCACGCAACCTTGCGTGGCTGTGGGTCATCTACCGCCTGTTCGCCAGTGATGGCCGCCATGCCAGCTTGGCGCCGATCCGTCCGGTGATCGTTGCCCTGGCCTTCGTCGAACTGCTGCATCTCACAGTCGATTTCAGTATGTTGGGTGTGGAGATCGATGACCGCGGGATGCGCACCGCGTTCGATTTCAACGTGATGTTCCGCTTGCTGGTGACTGTGGGTGGGCTGGTGCTTGTCCACAATCTCTACGCCGGTGCCCCGCGGGATGCGCGCGCCGCCCTGCGCTGGCCGGCAGGCGGGCTGGCGGCGTTGTGGGCGTTCGACCTCAATCTTTACACGATCGCTTATCTTGCCGATTCCTGGCCGCAGGAAATCGCGGCGTTGCGCGGGCTGGCGACGCTGGCGCTGGCGGCCTGCGTGATCATCGGCGCGGCGGCCAATCGCGAGGAACTGCGCATCCGTCCTTCCCGCACGGTGACGTTCCAGACGTTCTCGCTGCTGGTGATCGGTGTCTACCTTGTGGCGATGGTCGCCATCGCGCAATGGCTTTCCTATGTCGGTGGCAATTTCGCTCGCCTGATCGAGCTGGCGTTCCTGACCATCGCGTCCGCGCTGGCGCTGGTCGTCCTGCCTTCACGCCGGGTTCGCGGGTGGCTGAAAGTCATCCTCGCCAAGCATTTCTTCCAGCACCGTTACGACTATCGCGAGGAGTGGCTGCGCTTCACCCGCACCATTGGCACCGGGGGGCAGCAGTCGCTTCCCTTGGGCGAGCGCGTGGTGCAGTCCATGGCGGACGTGTTCGACAGCCCTTCCGGCCTGCTGCTGACTCCGACCGATCAAGGCGACATGACACTGGCGGCGCGGTGGAACTGGCCGGAGATCGAAGTGCCGTCGCTGGCCATTCCGCTCAGCGGTCTGGGCCATTTCGAAGCGACCGGCTATATCGCCGATCTTGACGACGTGCGGGCGGGCACATACCGGCGTTCGAAAGGGGCGGGCTGGCAAGGCGATATTCCTGCGTGGCTGACACACGATACCCGCGCCTGGGCGCTGATCCCCCTGGTTCATTACGAACGACTGGTCGGCATGGTCGTGCTGGCAAGGCCGCAGATCGCTCGTAAGTTCGATTGGGAGGATTTCGACCTTTTGCGCGTGATCGGGCAGCAGGTGGCAAGCTATCTCGCCGAAAACGCGAGCCAGGAAGCGCTGGCGGAATCAGCGCGCTTCGATGACTTCCACCGCCGGATTGCGTTCGTGATGCACGATATCAAGAACCTTGCGAGCCAGTTCAGCCTGCTGGCGCGCAATGCCGAGCTCCATGCCGAGAAGCCCGCTTTCCGCGCCGACATGCTGGTGACGCTGCGCAATTCGTCGGACAAGCTGAATGCGCTGCTCGCCCGGCTTTCGCGCTATGGCGCCGGGTCGGTCGACAAGCTTGAAGCTGTGTCCGCCGGTCAAGTGCTGGGCGTAGTGATGGACCGGTATCGCGCGATGCCGCACGTCCGCGTCACCGGCACGCGCGACGCCGTGGTCACCGCCCACCGCCATTCGCTCGAGCATGTGCTGATGCACCTTGTCCAGAACGCCATCGACGCCAGTGCGCCGGACAGTCCGGTGCTGATCTCGCTGACGGTCGACTGGGCGGATGCCCGTTTCGAAGTTATAGACTGCGGCTGCGGGATGAGCGCGGACTTCGTGCGTGGCCGCCTGTTCAAGCCCTTCGTGTCGACCAAGCCGGGCGGCTTCGGCATCGGCGCGTTCGAGGCACGGGAACTGGTGCAGGCGATGCGCGGACGGCTCGAGGTGGAATCGCGCGAAGGGTTTGGCTCACGCTTCATCGTCCACCTGCCGCTTGCCGCAACACGCGATGTTCCCCTTTCCATACCCGTGCACGACCAGAAGGTAGCATGATGACCGATACCGCCGACCGGTTGCCCAAATTGCTCATCGTCGAGGACGATGCCGGGCTGCAGGCGCAATTGAAGTGGGCGTACGAGGATTTCCAGGTCTTCGTGGCAGGCGACCGGGCCAGCGCCATCGCGCTGCTGCGTTCGGAAATGCCCGATGTCGTCACGCTCGACCTCGGCCTGCCTCCGGATCCGGACGGGACGACCGAAGGTTTCGCGGTTCTGGACGAGATCATGGCGCTCAAGCCCGACACTAAAGTGGTCGTGGCGTCCGGCCATGGCGCGCGTGAAAGCGCGTTGCAGGCGATCGCGCGCGGGGCTTACGATTTCTACCAGAAGCCGGTCGATATCGACACGCTGGGACTGATCGTGCGACGCGCGCTGCATCTTCATCGGCTTGAGGAGGAAAACCGCAAGCTGGCCGGGCGGGTCGAAAAGGATGAGAAAGTCCTCGGCCGGATGATCACCGCCGCGCCGGAAATGGTCCGCGTCGCCCGGACGATCGAGCGCGTTGCCAACACCGGCGTCTCGGTGATGCTGCTGGGCGCGAGCGGCACCGGCAAGGAATTGCTGGCGCGTGGCCTCCATGACGCGAGCAGCCGGGCCAAGCGGGAATTCGTGGCGATCAATTGCGCAGCGATCCCGGAAAACCTGCTGGAAAGCGAACTGTTCGGCCACGAGAAGGGCGCTTTCACCGGCGCGGTCAAGACCACGCCGGGCAAGATCGAGCAGGCCGCAGGTGGCACTCTGTTTCTGGACGAAGTGGGCGACATTCCACTGCAGCTGCAGGTGAAGCTGCTGCGGTTCCTGCAGGAACGAGTGATTGAACGGGTCGGCAGCCGCGAATCCATTCCGGTCGACACCCGCGTCGTCTGCGCCACGCACCAGAACCTTGAAGCGATGATCGCGGAAGGCCGTTTCCGGGAAGATCTTTACTATCGGCTTGCCGAAATCGTCGTGCGCATTCCCAGCCTGGCCGAACGCCCCGGCGATCCCACGCTGCTCGCCAAGGCGTTCCTGAACCGCTACGCCAAGGAAATGAATCCGCGCGTGCGGGGCTTCACCGGCGAGGCGCTTGCCGCGCTGGATGCTTGGCGCTGGCCGGGCAACGTGCGGGAACTTGAGAACCGGGTGAAACGCGCCGTGATCATGGCCGACGAGAAGCTGGTCAGTGCCTTCGACCTCGATCTGGCCGAGCCGGACGAGCAGACCGTCAACGCTCTCAACCTGAAGACCGCGCGCGAACAGTCGGACCGCAAGGTGATCCGTCACGCCCTGGCCCGCAGCGAAGGCAATATCTCCAGCACCGCCAAGATGCTGGGGATCAGCCGCCCGACGTTGTATGACCTCCTCAAGCAGTACGATCTCCAACCCTGAGCGGCCTGTCCCGCGCCGACGCCGCAGACACGCGCGCCGGCAGCGAAGGATCGGCGGCCCGTGGTTGATCGCGCTTGCGGTGGTGCCGTTGGCGTTCCTGGCGACTGTGCTCGTCTATGTCTATGTTCGCGGGGATGGCGGTTCGCAAGCCGCCACTCCGCGACAGGAACTGATCCATCAGGCCCGGCGAGCCTTGCGCCGTGGTGATGGCATCAACGCAGAGATGAAACTGCGTGCTGCGCTGGAGCAGGGAGTGCCCGCGCCCGACGTCAACGCATTGATGGGCGAGGCGATGCTGGCGCAGGACCTGCCGGATCGGGCGCGGGCGTGGCTGGAGGGCGCGCGGTTTTCGCCGGGCACCGCAGCCCTCGGCTGGCGCACACTTGCCAAAGTGGAGATGGCGCAGGAACGCTTGCCCGCCGCCGGGCGTGCGTTCGATCGCGCTCTGGCGATCACTCCCCGCGATGCTGCACTATGGGTGGAGATCGGGCGGCTGCGCTATGCCGGTGGCGAGCACACGCTGGCGATAGAAGCAGCGGACCGCGCGCTGTCGTTCGATGCGGACAACGTGCGCGCGCTGGAGTTTCGCGGGCAACTGGTGCGCGATCGGTATGGACTGAAAGCCGGTATCCCGTGGTTCGAGCGCGCCATCGTCGTCGATCCCACGGACGTGCCGGTGCTGCTGGAATACGCCGCTACGCTGGGCGAACTGGGCCGTGCGCGCGATTGCGTGACCATCACGCGCCGGGTTCTGGAACTCAACCCCGGCAATCCGCGCGCCTATTACCTCCAGGCGGTGATCGCCGCGCGGGCATCCAATTACGTCTTGGCTCGGGGACTGCTGGCGCGCACCAGGGGAGCCTTGGACGACGTGCCGGGGGTACAAATGCTGCGCGGGGTGGTCGAACTGGAAGGCGGCAACTACGCGGCGGCTGCAGAGGCGTTGGAAGACCTCCTTCGCGCCCGGTCGGACGACATGCACGGTCGTGAACTGCTGGCCCGTGCCCTGACGCTATCCGGGCAGTATCGTTACACGACGCAGCGTTTCGCCGATGACATCGAAGCCGACCGCGCCTCTCCCTATCTGCTGACCACGGTGGCGCGGGCGTGGGAAATGCTCGGCGACCGGCAGCGGGCGGGGGAACTGCTGGATCGTGCCGCGATGCCCGACATGCGTGGCTTTCGCATTCTGGCCCATGGTGGTGGGGTGAGCGACCGGCTGCAGGACGGTGCGATGCAGGCAGCCCAGTCTGCCGCCGACAGCGCCATGCTCTCAGCCCCCGGTTCGTACGATGCGCGGTCGATGGCGGGCGACGTGCAACTGGGGCAGGGCAGGGCCGCTCAGGCTCAGGCTTTTTACGCGCAAGCGGCGGAAATACGCATGCCGGAAGATCTGTTTGTGCGCCGGGTCGATGCCTATGCCAAAGCGGGAGATTGGGGCGGGATGCGTGATCTGGTGGAGGGGACCTTGCGCCAGAGCCCGACCAGCCGCGCGGTGCTGCAGGCCGCCGTGCAACTGGAGATCCACGAAGGCGATATGCGCCGTGCGGGCGCCATTCTCGCTTGGCTGCGCGCGAACGGAGGCCAGCGCGACGTGCGCCTGCTGCTCGACATCGCCATGGTGAACCAGCGGTCGGGCCACGGCAAAGCGGCGCTTGCCGCGGCTACCGACGCCTATCGCCTGCAACGATCCAACCCGCAGGCGGCGCAGATGCTGGGATACGTTCAGGCAATGGCCGGAACGCAGCCACGCCAGGCTCGCGCCTTGCTCGACAAGGCGGAGGCGATCATGGGCGTGACGCCGATGATCGCTGCTGCACGAGCCAGAATGGACGCGCGCTAGGCCTTTTTGGGCTGGTAGGTCTGCTCCACGCCGGGGAAGCTGCGGGCGCGCACTTCGGATGCGTAGTCGGCGGCGGCCCGCGCAATCACGCTGGCGACGTCGGCATAGCGTTTGACGAAACGGGGAACGCGTTCAAACATGCCGACCATGTCTTCGGTGACGAGGACTTGCCCGTCACACTCGGCAGAACCGCCAATGCCGATCGACGGGCACGAGATTGCGCGCGTCGCCTCGATCGCGATGGGTTCCACCACGCCTTCGATGACAATGGAAAACGCCCCCGCATCGTCCAGTGCCCGCGCATCGGTGACGATCTTCTGCGCTTCCGCATCGCTGCGGCCCCGCGCGTTGTAACCGCCCAGAACGTTCACCGCCTGCGGGGTCAGGCCGATATGGCCCATCACCGGGATGCCGCGCTCGGACAGGAACGCAACCGTGGGTGCCATCGCCGCGCCGCCCTCCAGCTTCACCGCCGCGCAACCGGTTTCCTTGAGCAGTCGTGCCGCATTTTCAAAGGCTTGCTGCGGCGATTGCTCGTACGTCCCGAAAGGCATGTCTACCACGACGGCGGCATGATAGCTGCCGCGCACGACCGCTGCGCCATGGGCGATCATCATTTCCAACGTGACGGGAACGCTGGATGGCAAGCCGTAGATCACCTGCCCCAGGCTGTCCCCCACCAGCAGCAGATCGCAATGTTCGTCCAGCAACTGGGCTTGCCGCGCGGTGTAGGCGGTGAGCATCACGATCGGTTCCGCCGTCGTTCCATCCACCTTGCGGCGGCGAATGGCGGGGATCGTCAGGCGCTTCATCGGCGCGGGGGTGGGGTTGGCGCGGCTGGTGGCCGTGTCGATCTGGAAAGTCGTTGACATGCAATCGCTTCTAGCGTGCTGGGCCAACTATGCAAAGCTGGGGGAACACGGTGCGTTGGCCCTTGCCAAAGGCCCGCTTGCCGCTAGCCTTCCGCCATAAACGAATTCAGGGGTCCACATAATGTTCGGACGCGTAAAGCCGCTGGACGCCATTCTGGCGACGGCAGAGAAAAAATCCCTTCACAGGTCGCTTGGGGCCTTCCAGCTTACGATGCTGGGCATCGGCGCCGTCATCGGCACCGGTATCTTCGTTCTCACTGCAGAGGCCGCACAGAAGGCCGGCCCCGGCATGATGGTCTCATTCGCCATTGCCGGTTTCGTCTGCGCCGTGGCCGCCCTTTGTTACGCAGAGATGGCGGCCATGGTCCCGGTTTCAGGTTCCGCCTATACCTACAGCTATGCGGTCATGGGCGAGACGGTAGCCTGGATGGTGGGCTGGGCGCTGATCCTGGAATACGCGATCGCCGCCGGTGCCGTGTCGGTAGGCTGGTCGGGCTATTTCATCGGCTGGCTCAACACCAGTTTCAATCTGAATATCCCGCTCGAATTCGTGCGTGGACCGTTCGATGGCGGCATCATCAACCTGCCGGCGATGGTAATCGCGGCACTGGTTACCGCGCTGCTGATCAAGGGTACCAAGGAAAGCGCCACGGTCAACGCGGTGCTGGTCGGCGTCAAGATCCTCGCGCTGATCATGTTCGCCGCCCTGACGATCCCGGTGATCAAAAGCGGGCAGTTCACGCCGTTCGCGCCGCTGGGATTTGCGGGTATTTCCGGCGCGGCGGCCTCGATCTTCTTTGCCTACGTCGGGTTCGATGCGGTGTCGACGGCGGCGGAGGAAACAAAGAATCCACAGCGCAACATGCCGATCGGCCTGATCGGCAGCCTTGCGATCTGCACGATCTTTTACGTTCTCGTTGCCGCCGGTGTGATCGGCACCGTGGGCGCGCAGCCGGTGTTCGGCCCCGGCGGTGAAGCGCTTTCGCCCGGCACCCCGGCACTGGCACAGGCGTGCCAGTCCATTCAGGATAACGCGGTCGTCTGCTCTAAGGAAGCGCTCGCCTGGACATTGCGCCAGGTGGGCTATCCCTTCGTGGGCTGGCTGGTGGGCGCTGCAGCCATCATCGCGCTGCCATCGGTCATCCTGATGATGATGTTCGGGCAAACCCGCATCTTCTTCGTGATGAGCCGTGACGGCCTGCTGCCCGAGTTTTTCTCGAAGGTTCACCCGCGCTTCCACACCCCGCACGTCATCACCATGTTGACCGGTGTGTTCGTGGCGCTGTTTGCCGCTTTCTTCCCGGTCGGCCTGCTGGCAGACGTTTCCAACTCGGGCACTTTGTTCGCGTTTGGAGCGGTATCGATCGCCGTGCTTGTGCTGCGCCGCACGGACCCCAGCCGCAAACGGCCTTTCCGCACCCCGCTGGTGAAGGTGGTCGCGCCGCTATCGATTATAGGCTGTATCTACCTGTTCTTCAGCCTTTCGCTCCACACGATTTCGCTGTTCATCGGCTGGGCGGTAATCGGGCTGATCGTCTATTACGCGTACAGCCGCAGCCGCAGCCATGTGGGGCGGGGCGTGATCGACGTTCCCGAAACCGACGCGGATGTCCCGCCGCAGCCGGTTCCGCCGCTCTGACGCGGGCGAAGATGTCTGTATAAAAAAGGGGAGCGCCGCGAGGCACTCCCCTTTTTTTGTCCACTGCTCATGCCGGCCTATGCCGACATTATCCACAGTATCGCCAACAGGGGTTAAAGGCGCCCCATGGCAAGCGTCTCTGCTGTCATCGCATCGACCATGCCCTGGCGCGCTTCGATCTTCTCGCCGTTCAGGAAGGTGATGATGTCGTTGGCCAGCCGCTCGGTCTGGGTGGCGAAGACGCCGTGCGGTTCGCCTTCGTACTCGACCAGATCGGCCGAGGGCACTTGAGCGGCGACGACCCGGCCCGTGGCCTCGATCGGAACCGTCGCGTCCGCCGTGCCGTGGATCACCAGCGTGGGAACATTGAAGTGCGCTAGGTCCGGCCGAAAGTCGGTATTGCCAAAGGCCGCCGCCGCCTGAAGCGTGGCGTATTGCCCGGCTTGCATGGCGGTCTGCCAGGCCCAATGCAGTTCCTCGTCGCTCACGGGATGGCTCAATAGGCCAACGCCGTAGAAGTCCTTAAAAAAGCCGGTGAAGAACTTGCGGAAATCGGTCTTCATTCCGTCCGTCATTTCCTGAAGGGTCTTTTCGGGCACGCCTTTAGGGTTGTCGTCGGTCTGGCGCATGAACGGCACAACCGAGGAAATGAGGACCGCCTGGCTGACCCCGCGGCCGCCATGGCGGGACATGTACCGCGCGATCTCGCCACCACCCATCGAAAAGCCAACGAGGGCAATGTCATCAGTGGCCCCGGACGCTTGCATCACGTCGGCGAGATCGTCCGTGAAAGTATCGTAGTCGTAACCCGTGGGAGGCTGGTCAGACCGTCCGAAGCCGCGCCGATCATAGGCGATGGCGCGAAAACCAGCTTCGGCCAGCGCGATCATGATCGGGTCCCAGGAATCGGCGGACAGTGGCCAACCGTGCAGCAATACTACGGGTCGGCCTTGCCCAAGGGTCTTCACCCGCAGATTGGTGCCGTCGCGCGTCTGGATCATCGTCATCGAAAAATCTCCTTCAACGCTGATAGTGCAGGGCAATTCGCGACGTTCCGCTGCCATCCTGCACAATCGTCACGGCGTGGCGCGGGCAGGACAAGGCGAGAGGCATGCGCGATAAGGCGTCATTAACGATCGCGTGGCAGACTTGCTCTAACATCAACCGGTGCGGGCAAAACGCCATGGCATTCATAAAAGCTTTGATACCGGGGGCACTGCTGACGTGGCTTGTGTCAGGCGTCATCGGATCGACCGGATCGCGAGGCGGCATGCTCGCCATCGAGCACGTCTTTATCAGCGGACACGGGTTCTACTGGTCCTGGGCGCTTTTTCTGGCTGCGACAGGTCTGGCATGGGCGATCTTTGCGATGCTGGATTCCTGAAGCTCCGACGCCTGAAACGATCTTCTTGCGGACGGCTTATGTCCGCATGGCTTTTCCTCCCCTCGATCGTATTGCCCTGATCGTTCTGCTCGCCGCTTGCATTGTCGTCGCCGGTCGCAGCTGGCTGCGCGATCATCCGCAGCATGACCCTTGGGCACCCCTGACCCTGGGCGATGGAGCGGGCTGGACCACGTCGCGCAAGCTGGCTGCCTTGCGCGACGACCGCGAGCAATGCCGCGCTTTCCTTGAGCGCAGCGACATCGCGATCACTGCGCTCCCCCTTGCGGGCGAGGGAACCTGCCGCCGCGCCGACCGCAAGGTGCTGGCCGCGCCAGCCGCTCTGGATGTTGCGCTCCGACCGCGGGGCGCACAGGCGACCTGCGCCATCGACGCCGGTCTGGCATGGTGGCTGCGCAACGGGGTGCAACCCGCAGCCGAAGCGACGCTCGGCAGCCGGGTCGTCCGCGTCGAGCATCTGGGCACGGCCAATTGTCGCCGGATTGGCGGGGGGGACAAGGGCAACTGGAGCGAACATGCGACCGGTAACGCGATCGACATCTCCGCGTTCGTGCTGGCCGATGGACGGCGCATCTCCGTGTTCAAGAACTGGAAGGCGAAGGGCGCCTTGGGGAGAGATGCTGCGGCGTTTCTCCATCAGGTGCGCGATGCTGCCTGCACCAGTTTTTCCACGGTGCTGTCACCCGACTACAACGCCGCTCATGCCGACCATCTCCACCTCGATCAGGCAAGCCGTGGCTCCGGCTGGACCGCGTGCCGATGATCGCTGCTCAGTCGTCCAGAGCGGCGCGAACCGCAGTCAGGTCTGCTTCTGGCCGCCGCCGCGTGAGTTCGTCGGCAGTGGCCACCGCCATCGCCTTGTAAGGGGGAAGCAGGGTCGGGCAATCCGCCATCATCGCAGCCTTATGGCGCGAAAGGGTTGCCGCGTCGCCTCTGAGAACAGGCCCGGACAGCGCATCGAACCCGCGCTCCAGGGCATTCTCCAACGCGGCCCGAACCAAGGGGGCGAGAAGGGGAGCAGGCTCGTCCACGCCAGCCGCACGCAGGGCATCGAACGCGCCGCTCATCAGTGTAACCAGGTGATTGGCCGCATGGCACAGCCCCGCGTGGTAGAGCGCTCGCGCCTCGTCCGGCACGTCCACTGCCGTGCCGCCCAGTGCCTCGACAAGCTGCCGCGCAAGGGCGGACGCCGCAGGGGTTGAGGCTGAGACGGCAAAGCGCGCGGACCTCATGCGCGCAACCTCTGCGGCGGGATCGCCAGTGAAGGTCATCGCCGGATGGATCGCGGCAGTCAGCGCGCCTCGTTCGCGCACCTTGTCCAGAACCTGCAAGCCGCTCGCCCCGCTGACATGCGCGATCAAAGGACTGCCGTCCCATCTGGCTATGCGCGCCATGTGCTCGACGACGTCGGGTATGGCATCATCCGCCACCGCGATGATGATGACGTCGCAGCCGCTGATGAGGTCCTGTAGCGATGGGGATGGCTCCGACGCGGGAATGGCCTTCGCTGCAGCGACGGTGTTTTGCGGGGAGCGTCCCCAGATCATGACTGGTGCACGTGAATGCGGGGCCAACCCGAGTGCCAGTGCGCGCGCGACGCGGCCGGTTCCGATGATGCCAACGCGCGAAAAGGGTGCCGAACCGGTCATGACTCAGGCCCTAGCGCCCCCTGACAAGGCAAGCCATCGTGAACTCTCCAGCAAGCGCCAGACCGCGCCGCTTCAACACAATATTAGCAAATTAACCTTAACCATCTCCTGACGGCCGAGCGCGCCTTTGGGGACTTTTTGCATGAGTGCTGCTGGTTGGAACCGCAACGACGCAGTGTTGATCGTGGGGCTGGAACGGATCGTCAAGGGATCGCCAAGCGTGATCGAGGGATTCTGGCTGACAGCCGCGATGGGATGGGCGGCGCCTGTTCGCGCATTGAAGCGGTCGGCCTCAAGGCAGGACCTGCATCGTCATCTGGCGGCATCCTCGCTCACCAATCCCGGACGGCTTACATATTGCGCGGACACTCTGGCATCGGTCGACGAGTGGCGGAGGCAGGGCGGGCGGGTCGCTCTGGTATCCGATCACGACCAGGACGTTGCGGAAGCGGTTGCGGTGTACCTTGGCCTGTTTGATGAAGTTCATGGCGGGATCGCCGGAAAGGCCGAACGGCACCGGCATTTCGCGCGAGTCTACGGCCAGGGCGGCTATGCCGAACTGGGTGGTGAGATTGCCGTCGATGGCGTGACCGGCCTGATCCCGGTCCCCGAAGCCGCGAACGAAAACGAACTAAGTCATGGGTTCGCGGCGCACTTGCGGCTCCTGCGGCCGCACCAGTGGTTGAAAAACCTGCTGCTGTTCGTGCCGATGATTGCCGCGCATGACTTGACGGTCGGGGCGATCAGCGGGGCATTGTTGGGGTTCGCGGCGTTCTGCCTTATCGCGTCCAGCACCTATATCTTGAACGATCTGCTCGATCTCAGCGCCGATCGCCTCCATCCGCGAAAGCGCAACCGACCGCTTGCGTCGGGTGCGGTCAGCGTGATGCACGGCACCGTGATGATGCCGGCGCTGGCATCGGCGGGGATATTGCTGGCATTGCTTTCGGGGCCGGAAATGCTGGGAATGCTGGCGCTCTATTTCGCGGCCACGACGGTCTATTCGTTCAAGCTCAAGCGTCTGGTCGTAATCGACATCTGCATGCTCGCAGTGCTGTACACCCTGCGCATTCTCGCGGGGAGTGTTGCCGCTGGCGTGCCCTGTTCCATGTGGTTGCTGGCGTTTTCCACGTTCTTCTTCTTTTCGCTCGCCGCCGTGAAGCGACAGGCGGAATTGGTCGACGCCATCGCTTCGGGCATGGTGGCGCTCAACGGTCGCGGATACCGCGCTTGCGATCTGTCGGTGGTGGGCAACATCGTCACCGCGTCGGGCATGGTATCGGTCATGGTACTGGCTCTCTACACACAGTCCGAGCCGGTGATGCGGCTCTACAGCCGCCCTGAAGTGCTATGGGGAATCTGCCTGGTACTGCTGTTCTGGAACAGCCGCGTCGCGATCCTCACCCAGCGGGGCGAAATGCATGACGACCCCCTCGTTTTCGCGGCTTGCGACCGGGTGAGCCAGCTGTGTGGCCTCGCCGTCGTGGCCCTCGCGACCGCCGCGACGTTTCTGTGAGCGGACATGAGCCTGTGAGCGCGCATGGACTTGCGATGCGGTACATCGCCTTCGCCATAGCCGCGACGCTCGCCAACCTTCTGGTGCAGCGGCTGGTGATAGCAGTTCTGCCGCTTCCGACCGGGATCACCTTCGGCGTTGCCCTGGTGGCAGGCACGGGGGCGGGGCTGGTTCTGAAGTACATCCTGGACAAGCGCTGGATCTTCTTCGACCGTTCCAGCGGCGTGGACGAACATGCCAGGCGGTTTTCGCTCTATGTGGTGATGGGCATTGCAACCACCGTCATCTTCTGGGGCACCGAAACAGCCTTCTGGCTAGCGTTCGGTACCACGCTGGCGCGTGAAGTAGGGGGCGTGCTGGGGCTTTCGGTGGGCTATTATATCAAGTACCGTCTCGATCGCCGCTTCGTGTTTTCCGCCACGGGACTGGGGACCGCCTGATGCTGCTGTCCGGATGGGGACGGTTTCCGCGCATGGAGTGCCGTGTCCACCTTCCGGGCACGGAGGACGATCTGCGCGAGGCTGCGGCGAAAGGGCCGATGATCGCGCGCGGAAATGGGCGCGGTTATGGTGATTGCGCGCTGGCGCCCGCCGGAACGATCGACATGCGGCGCTTCAACCGCATGGTGTCATTCGATGAAGCGCACGGTGTGCTCGTCACCGAGGCGGGCGTGCTGCTGGCGGACGTGATCTCTGTGTTCCTGCCGCGCGGCTGGTTTCCCTACGTCACCCCGGGCACCAAGTTCGTCACCCTGGGCGGGATGGTGGCGGCCGACGTGCACGGCAAGAACCATCACGGTGAGGGCAGCTTCGGTCGCTATGTCGAATGGCTGGAGGTGCTCGACGCGCAAGGGCAGATGCGCCGCTGCAGCCGCACACAAGATGCCGAACTGTTCGCCTGGACCATCGGTGGCATGGGGCTGACCGGCGTGATCGTGCGGGTGGCGTTCCGTCTGCGCAAGGTCGAAAGCGGCTGGATCCGGCAGACGACACTTCCCGCGAAAGACCTTTCCACCGCGATGGCCCTGTTCGACGAGCATGCGGATGCCACGTATTCGGTCGCCTGGATCGATTGCCTGCGGGGCGGCAGCGACCTTGGCCGATCCGCTGTGATGTTGGGCGAACATGCGCGGCTTGCGGATATTGGGTCTAAACGCGACGATCCATTCGCGATCCCGAGCGGGCGCAATGTGCGGCTGCCGTTCGATGCGCCCGGCATCGTGCTCAACCGCCTGACGGTGAAGGCTTTCAACGCGCTCTATTACAACCGCGCAAAGGCCGCCGGGACCCGGGGCGAGGCACTGGTCGGGTGGGACAGTTTCTTCTACCCGCTGGATGCAGTGCTCGACTGGAACCGGATGTACGGTCGCAAAGGCTTTGCCCAGTTCCAGTGTGTGATCCCCACCTCCTCGGCAAAGCCGGGGCTGACGGCGCTTCTGAAGGCGATCAGCGCAAGCGGGCAGGGATCGTTTCTGGCAGTGCTGAAACGCATGGGCGCCGACGATGGGCCGATCTCGTTCCCGTGCGAAGGATATACGCTGGCGCTCGATTTTCCGGCCAGCGCCCGATCGCTCGCGCTGATGGACCGGCTCGACGCGATCGTGCTGGACCACGGCGGGCGTTTCTACCTCGCCAAGGACGCACGGATGAGCGCCGAGACTTTCGCCCGCTCCGATCCGCGCATCGCTGATTTCCATGCCCTGCGACAACGCCGCAATCTGGCCGCGTTCCACTCCGCCCAAGCTGAAAGACTGAAGTTGTGAAAGATCCTGTCCTGATCCTGGGGGGCCGTTCCGACATCGGCCTCGCCATCGCGCATCGTTTCGCTGCTGCCGGGCATCCGATTCAGCTTGCTGCGCGCAACGCCGCGTCGCTGGCCGGTGATGCTACGGACATTGCGTTGCGCCACGATGTTCCAGTGACGACCCATGAACTCGATCTTCTGAATACGAGCAGCTTCGCCGCTTTCGTGGATGGACTTCCGGCGATGCCGGAGACGGCGGTGTGCGTGGTCGGCCTGTTGGGCGATCAGGATGTGTCCCAGCGCGACCTTGATGCCGCCACGCAGGTGATGCGCAGCAATTTTGAAGGGCCTGCGCTCATCACCGGGCTTCTCGCCGAACGCTTCGTAGCCCGGGGGAGCGGCACCCTGATCGGCATCAGCTCGGTCGCGGGAGAACGCGGGCGCGCCAGCAACTATGTCTACGGGTCGGCCAAGGCGGGATACACGGCATTCCTGTCCGGCCTGCGCAATCGTCTGGCCACGACGAACGTCCATGTGGTGACCGTGATCCCCGGTTTCGTGCGCACGCGCATGACCGAGAAGATGGACCTTCCCGCTCGCCTGACCGCGGAACCTGCCGAAGTCGCGGACGCGGTCTATGCCGCTGCTGAAAAGCGCCGCGATGTCGTCTATGTGAAGCCCGTCTGGCGCGCGGTGATGACCGCCATCCGCGGCTTGCCGGAAAGCGTGTTCAAGAAAACCAAGCTGTGACGGCGGTGCGCTCTCCGACCGCCGGGCATCTGGGCAGCAGCAGGCTGCTGTTGTCAGCGTTGATCATGATCGGCATTCTGCTCGCGGCAATAGCTGCGCTGCGCTTACACATACCTGAGCTGTTTGGTCCGGCAAAAGTCTTGCCAGATTTCAACGCCTTCTACATCGCCGGAAAGTTGGCAGGCGAAGGACGCGCGTCGGAGGCATACCATTTCGATACGATGCTGGCAGCGCAACAGGCGTTCACCGGCACCGACACCTTCATGCCGTGGACCTACCCTCCGCCATTCACGATGTTTATGCAGATTATGGCGGTTCGAATGCCTATTGGCATGGCCTTTCTCATATTCGTCCTCGCAAGTTTTGCCTTCTACCTCTGGATCTTGCGTCGGATTGCCGGAGTGTGGTTACCAGGTGTTCTGATAGCGCTCGCGCCCGTCTTGATGATCAATCTGCTTGTCGGGCAAAATGGATTTTTGATCGGGGGGCTGATGGGAGCTTTCCTGCTGCTGTTTCGGGACCATCATCCAAAGGCGGGGCTTCCGCTAGGCATCCTGATGATCAAACCGCATCTCGGTATTGCCGTAACTTTATTGGCATTGATCCGACGTCGCTGGTCAATGCTGATAGTTGCCGCTGGCGTAGCTGGCCTGCTGATGGCGGTAAGCACGATTTGCTACGGTCCCACAATATGGATCGACTTTCGCATCGCCGTGAACGAGGCGAGCGGGTTTCTGGCGGAGGGACTTTATCCCCTGTTCCGCATGAATTCCGTCTATGCCGCGGCCTATAGCTGGGGTGCGCCCGCCTCGGTGGCGATGGCATGCCAGGTAGTGAGTGCCTTGGCGGCGCTGGTAATTCTGGGACGCGCTTCCCTTGCAAACGTGGCGCACAATCGCCTGGCAGCGCTGGCGTGTGCGGCATCGGTCTGCATAAGCCCTTACGGCTATGATTATGACCTGACCATTCTTGGGGTGGGGCTGGCTTTCATCGTGCCGGACATTCTTGCTCGTGCAAACGGCAGGCAATGCGCGATGCTGATGATGCTGATGTGGATTGTCAGCGGATACGGAATGGTCGCGTCCCTGTGGGCGACGGCGGCAACCTCGATCGTTACCGGTACGCAAAAAAGCGGCTCGACAGTATCGATCATCGCACCGGTGATGCTGCTGCTGTTCTTTCTCACCTACCGAACACTCGCACGCGAAGGCGCGGATCAACCGGCGTGATAGTCGAAGCTTTGGTGAGATGGTGACCCCTACGAGAATCGAACTCGTGTTTCAGCCGTGAGAGGGCCGCGTCCTAACCGCTAGACGAAGGGGCCATGGAGCCATTTGCTTGCACCCGTCAGTTCAAGAGAACCGATGGTGACCCCTACGGGAATCGAACCCGTGTTTCAGCCGTGAAAGGGCCGCGTCCTAACCGCTAGACGAAGGGGCCGTACCGGGTTGCGCCGGAGGCAGGACCGGCCCTCTAGCGGGGGTCCGCGGGGTGGTCAACCCCTGTGCCGCGATAAAATTCACATTGTTTTTTCAGTCGCAGAAAGCCGCGTCGTCGAGGTGCAGTTCGGCCTGCGGACGGCTGCCCCAGTCATCGATCTTCGCGCGCCCGGCCAGCCACAGGCGGCGACCCTGTGCAGCGTGGAGCAGCGCCTGACCCATCTCGGTTTCGGCGGAGCGGAACGCCATCGCCTTGAACCGCCCGCCGTCCGGCCCATTGACGATCAACCTCAAATGGTTGTTGCCGACCACGTCCGCCTTGACGATCCGCACCGGGCCTACCGCCACGCGTGGACCGGGCCAGCCCATGCCGAACGGCCCCGCGCTTTCCAGGGTATCGACCAACTGCGGAGTCAGGCCGCCGGGGGACAGGGCAAGGTCGAGCAGCATTGACTGGTGCGCGCTCGCTCTCGAGACGTCCGCCGCCAGATGGCCGTCCAGCCAGTCCGACAGTGCCTCCAGCTTTCCGGGTGCGATCGTCAGGCCGGCCGCCATGGCATGGCCGCCACCAGCCACCAGTAATCCTGCCTCACGTGCGGCGATGATCGCGGCGCCGAGGTCCACGCCCGTGATGGAGCGGCCAGACCCTTTGCCGTTTCCTGCCTCGTCAGCGTCCAGCGCGATCACCAGGACGGGCTTGCCGGTCTTTTCCTTCAGCCGTCCGGCGACGATGCCGATCACGCCGGGATGCCAGCCTTCGCCCGCCACCACGATCACCGCGCGGTTGTGCTGGCGATCCAGCTGGAGGTCAGCCATTTCCTGCACTGCCTGCTCGATCGCGCGGCGTTCGTCGTTGAGGCGGGAAAGCTGCGCGGCGATCTGCTGTGCTTCGTCCGCATCGGTGGTGGTCAGCAGCCGAACGCCGAGCGTCGATTCGCCTACGCGGCCTCCGGCATTGATGCGCGGGCCAAGCGCAAAGCCGAGGTCGCTGCAGGTCGGCGCGCGGCCCAGACGACTGGCGTCGATCAGGGCGGACATGCCGATATTCTCTCGTTTGGCCATGATCTTGAGGCCCTGCGCCACCAAGGCTCGGTTAAGGCCGTGGAGCGCGGCGACGTCCGCCACCGTGCCCAGCGCCACCAGATCGAGCAGCGGGAACAGGCTGGGCTCGCGCCGGGTCTCGAAATAGCCGCGTCGGCGCAGGGTCCGCACGGTCGCCACGGCCAGCAGGAACGCGACGCCCACGGCCGCCAGATGCCCGTGGCCCGCCGCCAGCTCGCCTTCGTCCAGGCGATTTGGGTTGACCAGAGCCGCGGCGCGGGGAAGCTCCGGGGAGCACTTGTGATGGTCCACCACGATGACGTCGACGCCCGCCTGATGCGCCATGTCCAACGCCTCGTGCGCCATTGCGCCGCAATCGACGGTGACGATCAGGCTGGACCCTTCCGCCGCGATCCGCACCAGCGCCTCGCCGGACGGGCCGTAGCCTTCAAGCAGGCGATCGGGGATGTAGTACCGCGCATCGTGGCCCAGTTCGCGCAGCAGCAGGATCAGCAGCGCCGCGCTGGTTGCGCCGTCTACGTCGTAATCGCCATAGACCGTCACCGTCTCCTCGGTCATCACCGCCTGCGCGATCCGTTCGGCGGCGGCGTCCATGTCGCGGAAAGCGGAAGGGTCGGGCAGGAATGCCCGCAGGGAAGGGCTGCGATGACGCTCCAGATCGTCTCGCGCCACTCCGCGCGACAGCAGCAGCTGGGTGACGATGTCATCCTCCAGCCCGGCGGGTCCTTCGCTCAAATCCATATTGCCGCCGCGCCAGCGCCAGGCCTTGCCCGACAATGACCGGTCGATCCCGAAAACGCTTGCGGATCGTGATTCCATGGGGCTTGCGTTACTCCACCCGCACGGCAACGGAAAGGCCCGGTGTGATGGGGGACAGAAGGAGGATCGAGCCGTGCTCGCGATAGTCTGGCACAGCCGCACGGGTGCATCGCGCGCGATGGCAGAAGCGATCCATGCCGGTGCCGCCGGGGCAGGAGGCGGGCCTGACGCGGTGCGGCTCGTTCCCGCCATCGATGCGGCACCGGAGGAGTTGCTGGGGGCGAGGGCCTATGTCTTCGTTTGCCCCGAAAACCTCGGCACCATGAGCGGCATGATGAAGGAAATGTTCGATCGCTGCTATTACCCTTTGCTGGCTCAGGTAGAGGGGCGGGCCTACGCCAGCGCGATCGCGGCGGGGTCTGACGGGCGCGGCGCACAGGCCCAGCTGGACCGGATCGTCACCGGCTGGAGGTTGCGACGGGTGGCGGATCCGCTGATCGTCAACCTCGGCGCGCAGGAACCTGACGCCATTCTTGCACCCAAAAGTCTGGCTGACGAGGAATTGGACAAATGCCGCGAACTTGGCGAAGCAATGGCCGAAGGGCTTTCGCTCGGCATATTCTAGGGGGACCGTGACGATGAACCAGCCGGAAACGTTGCCCTGTTCGGGGCAAGTGCAAGCGCGTGAAAGCACCGGCTTCTTCCTGCTTTTTCCGGCAGGGGAGCGGCCTACCGCAGCGGCAATGGCAGGACTGGTGGAGTCCGCGCAAATCGCCGGGCAGTCGGCACGAGTGAGCCATGTGCCTGAAGCGGAGACTGGCTGCCTCGAACTGCTGACCGGGGGGCTGACCTTCGATCTTCGCGGCCTGGCTCCGGCGGCGCCGGCGCGCACTATCGCGACACAACAAAGCTTCGGGTTCGAAGCGCCGTTCGCCGCCGCGTGTCATGAGGCGATGGAACTGGTTCCCACAGAGCACGTGGCGGCAGGGGCGGCACTAATGCCGGTTCTGCGGGCGATGGCAGGACTGGCCGCGAATTTGGTCCTAAACCTGCCAGTTGCCGCGATCATCTGGGGACCGGCAGGCACGCTGATGGAGCCGCGCTATTTCTCCAACATGGTGCTGAACTGGATGTCAGGCGGCGCATTTCCGGCCCGTGGGCTGACGAGGCTGAACGCCAATCCATCCGGCGGCATCGTTAGCCACGGACTGTCCCACTTCATCGGACAGGAACTTCAGCTTGAGGGCAGGGCAGGCGAAAGCCCGGACGATGCACTGAAGCTGGCCGCACGTCTGATCGACCATCTCATCCGCCACGGACGCATGGAGCAACCCACCCGGATCGGCAACGGCCCCGATGCGCTGTTGGCCGAACCATCGAACGTCGGTAACCTGCTGCTGGTCTGGCGCGAACGCTAATGGACTGGCGTGGCGTAGTTTAACCCTTCGGTTACGCTATCACCCTATCCGGGGCATCATGGCTACACCTGACCATCCAGCCGGTATCGCATCTGAATTGCGCAAGCTCTCCATGGCTGCGCTGGTTTTCGTCGCCGTCATCGCCAGTTGGTTCGCCATCCAGAAAGTGGCTGAACGCTTTGCGCGGCTTCCAGAGGCAACAGGCGGACCTTGCGCACTATGGTTCGTCGGCAGTTCCACGATGCATAAGTGGACCGCACTGTCAGGCGACATGGTGCCATGGACTGCCTATAATCGCGGGGTCGATGGCGCCACGATCCAGGAGGTCGCTCAGATGTTCGCCAATGAGCCGATCGGCCCAAAACCACGCGCGATCGTTCTTTACTTGGGCGATAATGACATTGCCAACGGTCTTGGCGCCGATGCTACCGTCAACCAGCTGCGGCAGATCATCGCAACGAAGCGCAAGCTATATGGTGCAACACGGACTTTCGTCGTTTCCATCAAACCAAGCCCGGGTCGCCTTGATTTCCTCGATCAGCAGCGCCGCTATAACCGAGAGGCAGAAGCCATCGCCGCCAGTTCGCGCGACCTTGTGTTCGTGGATGTTGCCCATCGGTTCATGGTGAATGGCCGACCTGGAGACTTCTACGTGCCGGATGGCGTCCATCTCAACGCTGCAGGCTACCAGATAATGGCACGCGGCATTCATTCCGCCATAGATACGCAGATCTCGGCATCCGAGCCGAGGGTATGCAAGCCACAAAACGTCTAGCATGAGCGAGGGGGCAATCGGGGGCCAAGCCATGCCGACCCAACGGATCGAGGGTCTATGCACCTGGCGCGCCGCTCTCATGCTCGGCGGCCTTCTCACCCATGGCACCATCGGGTTGGAACAACTACCCGAAATGGCTTTCATCGCCAACGTCTCGCACGCGTTTCGGATGGGCGTATTCTTTCTGATCTCGGGTTTCCTAAGCAGTAAGGCGCTCCGCCGCAGGGCAGCAGGCGAACATTGGCTGCGGGATCGAATGACCCAGATCGGTATTCCGACCGTGTTCGGGATCGGCGTGCTATCCCCGCTGATGGGGTTCCTGATCCTGGCCAATCCGGAAGCGCACCGCATACCCGTACTCGGGGACTGGTATCATTTCTGGTTCCTGATCGCGCTGCTGCTGTACAGCGGTCTGGCCTATTGGCTGCACCGGCTCGATGTCCGCTACGATATTTTCGCGAGGCTCGAAGCGGCAGTCGTCACACCATACCGGTGGCAATTGCGCTCGCTCCTCGGCGTGGCGGCTCTCACCAGTATTCTGATGACGCTGACCGGCCACGCAGTCGGGCAATTTTCGCCGCCAGACTACATGTCGACACTTTTGCAAGCGCGGCTGATCCTCGGCTATGCGCCGCTGTTTATGGCCGGGTTCGCTCTGTCGCGGTGTGCGGCCTTGCTCGATGCGGTGACGTCCGACATCCGGTTGCCGCTGGCAATCGTGTCCGCAATCGTGTGCGCCTACGCAATCTGGCACCTCGGGATTGGGCCGCTCGGCCTGGTAAGTGATCTTTCCGCTGTGGAAGTCCCACTCACCAACTTCGGTGCAGCGTTGTGTCCGCCAGCTGCTTCCGCGTTGATCTTGCGTTCGTCACTGCGCATCCGCCATGTGCCCCGGCTGGTACGCGACATATCCGATGCCTCGTTCACGATCTATCTGTTGCATCTGCCATTGATATTCGTGGCGCAGCTGGCGATGAGTTCACTGGTCTGGCACCCCTGGTTGGAGTTCGGGATGGTCGTTACCGCCAGCGGAGTGATTTCGTACGGCTTTCATCGCATCCTGGTGCGTCGATCTGCCTTTTTGTCACTGTTGCTCAATGGGCGCCATCGATGCGCCTTGGCGATTGAACGCGAAAAGGCGGCTGGGCACCTTGGTGCGCTACCGGCCGGTACGTAGGACATCACGGCTGCAGCACTGGGCAAACAGCCTTCGGAGCGGTCTTCTTATCCGCCGAGTCGGCCGGTCAATTCCGCCTTCGCGGCGGCGTATTGCGCGCAAAGGTGCTCGACCCGTTCTGCCACCGGCATAACCGCATCGATCGCGCCGATGCCTTGGCCCGCACCCCAGATGTCCTTCCACGCCTTGGCGGCGGTATCGCCCCCAGAGCCGAAGTTCATCTGGCTCTTGTCGCCTTCGGGCAGGTTGTCCGGGTCCATCCCGGCGGCAACGATGGAGGCGCGCAGGTAATTGCCATGAACGCCGGTGAACAGACTGGAATTGACGATATCGGCCGCAGAACCATCGATGATCGCCTGCTTGTAGCTCTCTACCGCGTTGGCTTCCGGTGTCGCGATCCAAGGGGTGCCGATGTACGCGAAGTCCGCTCCCATCGCCTGAGCTGCCAGGATAGAACGCCCGCAGGCTATCGCTCCGGACAGGGCAATCGGCCCGTCGAACCACGCGCGGATTTCCTGCATCAGCGCGAAGGGAGATTGCTGTCCGGCGTGGCCGCCGGCTCCGGCAGCCACGGCGATCAGGCCATCCGCGCCCTTTTCCACGGCCTTGCGGGCGAAGAAGTCGTTGATGACATCGTGCATCACCAAACCGCCCCAGCTATGCACGGCCGCATTGATTTCAGGGTTGGCGCCCAGCGACGTGATGACGAGCGGCACTTTCCACTTTTCGAGCACCGCCAGATCTTCCTGCAACCGCAGATTGCTTCGGTGGACTATAAGATTGACCGCAAAAGGCGCGGAGAGCCCCGCCGTTTCCTCCGTGATCCGGTGCAACCACTCGTCCAACTGGCTGACCGGACGGGCGTTGAGCGATGGAAAGCTGCCGACGATACCCGAACGGACTTGCGCGATGACCAGATCGGGGTTGGATACGATGAACATCGGGGAAGCGATCACCGGCAGGCGCAAGCCATCGAACAACGGATTACGGAACATCGTGACTCCGGTTTAAGGGTGTAATTGAGGGAGGGGTAGCTGGACCACTCCCTGCTGTCGAGCAAGGCGTCCGCCGCGCTGCCGCATTTTCCTACATCGTCGAATCGCGGTAAAAGCGGCGAGGCCCCGTCCATCGGTTTTCCGACGCGATGTTTTTGCTCCTCGCAAACACCGGCTTTGGCATGCATTTCATCAACTAAAGTATCCGAATACAAAAAAAGGGCCCGACCATTTCTGGTCGAGCCCATGTCTGAAAAAAATGTCGCTGGCCGATCAGGCCGCGTTGGCGGCACTCAACACCGCCCTGACACTGGCCGTCGCCACGTCCTCGTCGATGCCCACGCCCCAGACCGTACGGCCATCGGGCAAGGTGCATTCGACGTAGGCAGCGGCCCGAGCATCGGTGCTGTTGCCCATCGAATGCTCCGCATAATCGCGAACGTCGAGTTGCACGCCAAAGCTTTCCGCCAACGTGGCCGTGACCGAGGAGATCAGACCGTTGCCTTTGCCCGACACCGAACGCTCGGCCCCATCCACGCCGATCTTTCCGGCAAAAACGCGAGCACCGTCAGCGGCCTTGCCTTCGTCCCAGTCGATCAGCTGGAACCGCTGCTTCCCATTAAGGCGATACGCCTGCTGGAAGACTTCCCAAATGTCGCCGGCCTGCAATTCCCGGCCCAGTTCGTCGGCCAGTTCCTGCACGTGCTTCGAAAAATGCGCCTGCATCCGCTTTGGCAGCTTCAGGCCCTGATCCTGCTCGATAACCCAGGCGAACCCACCTTTGCCCGACTGCGAATTGACGCGAATCACCGCCTCGTAGCTGCGGCCCAGATCGGCGGGGTCGATCGGAAGATAAGGAACGGCCCAGATTTCGTCGTTGCGCTTTTCCTGGGCGGCAAAGCCCTTCTTGATCGCGTCCTGATGGGAGCCAGAGAACGCGGTGAATACCAGCTCGCCACCGTAGGGGTGACGTTCCGCGACTTTCAGCTGGTTGCAGTATTCAACAGTCTGGATGACTTCATCGATGTCCGAGAAATCAAGGCTGGGATCCACGCCCTGGGTGTACATGTTAAGGGCCACCGTAACCAGACAGCAGTTCCCGGTGCGCTCGCCATTGCCGAACAGGCAACCCTCGACACGGTCGGCCCCGGCCATCAGGCCAAGCTCCGCCGCGGCAACACCGGTGCCGCGATCATTATGCGTATGCAGGCTGATCACCGCGCTCTCGCGATTAGGCAGGTTGCGGCAGAAATACTCGATCTGATCGGCGTAGATGTTGGGAGTGGCCGCTTCCACTGTAGCGGGCAGATTGAGAATGATCGGATTTTCCGGCGTCGGCTGCAGGATATTCATCACCGCCTCGCAGCACTCGATCGAGAAATCGAGTTCGGCGGTGGAGAACGTCTCTGGACTGTATTCGAAGTGCCACTTGGTCTGCGGATACCTTGCCGCCTGATCGCGCAAGACCTTGGCGCCGCTTTCCGCGATGCCGCGTATCTCGTGCTGCTCCATGCCGAACACCACGGTACGCCACAAAGGCGACACCGCGTTATACAGATGGACGATTGCCGCATGCACCCCGGCGAGGCTGTCGAAAGAGCGTTCGATCAGGTCCTGTCGCGATTGGGTGAGGACCTGCACCAGAACATCATCGGGGATGCGGTTGTTATCAACCAAGCCACGAATGAAGTCGAACTCGGTTGCCCCGGCACTCGGAAAACCGACCTCGATTTCCTTGAGGCCTACCTTGACCAGCAGGTCGAAGAAGCGGGTCTTCTTTTCCGCACCCATCGGATCAATCAGGGCCTGGTTGCCATCGCGCAGGTCGGTCGACAGCCAACGTGGCGCTTTGGTGATGACCTGCGATGGCCACTGACGGTTGGGCAGATTGATCTGCGGGAACGATCGGTACTTGGCCGAAGGGTCTTTCAGCATGGTCATGGGAATTGTCTCGCTCGGTAATTCGTCTGCAAACTGATGTGATCTAGTCAGGTCCCCTTGAGCGCCGAGCGCGCCACAAGCCGACGCGTCATCTTACGCCCAAGGGCGGATAAGTCGCAGGGTAAGGCCGAGAAGCTGGTCCATGACGCCGCGTATGAGGGGGCAGGCGCGCGATGTAAAGAGGCAATCTATCGGCGCGCGATGCTCAGGTGCAGCGCAAGCCCGTGATGATGCCGCCAGCGTCGACATCGATATTCAGCCTGTCAGGCCTGAAATCCATGGTGACCATCGTGTCGGGGCGGATCACTCTCACGGCCTTCGCTGCGCTCTTTTCAGTGATGGCCGCAATCACGGCATCCGAAGCGTTCTGCCCGACATACGTGGCCACCTTGTCAGACCCACACGTCGCGGCCGTAGGTGTGGTCACCGTAGCGTCATCCGAAAGCGGCTTCGTGGCGCAACCTGCAAGGAAAACGGTGAAACCGAGAGCGGCGAGAAGGTTTGTTGGATGCACAGACGTCTCCTTTGCGATCACGCTACCATCACCAACCTGAACGGGTTGCAACTCAATTGTGTTGCCCGGAAACTAGCATGAAAAAGGGGCGCTATCGCAAATCGATAACGCCCCTCAATCAGGTTAGAACTGGATATTAGCCTTCGACGTGCTCAGCCAGTACCGTCAGACCAGCATCACCCACTTCGGCAAACCCGCCCGTTATGCGTATTTCTTCAGGCGCACTGTTCTCGGTCTTGTAGACCTTCAACGCACCATCGGCGATGGTCGACATGAAGGGCGCGTGGCCCGCCAGCACGCCGAACTCGCCTTCCGTGCCGGGGACGACCACCATGTGGACCTCCTCGGAGCGGACCAGCTTCGCAGGCGTGACGAGTTCGAAGTGCAACGGCATCGGATCAGGCTTCCTCGGCCAGCTTCTTGGCCTTGGCGACTGCTTCGTCGATTCCGCCGACCATGTAGAAGGCAGCTTCCGGAAGGTGATCGTACTCACCGTCCACGACCGCCTTGAACGACTTCACGGTATCCTCCAGCTGCACGAATTTGCCTGAGATGCCGGTGAAGACTTCCGCGACGTGGAATGGCTGCGAGAGGAACTTCTGGATCTTGCGAGCGCGCGCGACGGTGAGCTTATCTTCTTCAGAAAGCTCGTCCATCCCCAGAATCGCGATGATGTCCTGCAACGACTTGTACTTCTGCAGGGTTTCCTGGACGCGGCGGGCGGTTTGGTAGTGCTCGTCACCAACGACGCGCGGCTCAAGCACGCGCGAGGTGGAGTCGAGCGGGTCGACTGCCGGGTAGATGCCCAATTCCGAGATCGCGCGGTTCAGCGTGGTCGTCGCGTCCAAGTGAGCGAACGACGCGGCAGGGGCAGGGTCGGTAAGGTCGTCGGCGGGAACGTAGATGGCCTGGACCGAGGTGATTGATCCCTTGGTCGTCGAGGTAATCCGTTCCTGTAGCTGGCCCATGTCGGTCGATAGGGTAGGCTGGTAACCCACCGCCGAAGGAATACGACCTAGCAGAGCCGACACTTCAGCGCCCGCCTGCGTGAAGCGGAAGATGTTGTCCACGAAGAACAGAACGTCCTGACCTTCCTGGTCACGGAAGTATTCCGCCATGGTCAAGCCCGAGAGAGCAACGCGAGCGCGGGCGCCCGGGGGCTCGTTCATCTGGCCGAACACGAGCGCGACCTTCGAACCTTCGGACGTGGCGTTGCCTTCGGCGTCCTTGGCGATAACGCCTGCGTCGAGGAACTCGTGGTAGAGGTCGTTTCCTTCACGCGTACGTTCACCGACGCCCGCAAATACGGAAACGCCGCCATGCCCCTTGGCGATGTTGTTAATGAGTTCCTGAATGAGAACCGTCTTGCCAACGCCTGCGCCGCCGAACAGGCCGATCTTGCCGCCCTTCGCGTAAGGGGCGAGAAGGTCGATCACCTTGATGCCGGTGACGAGGATCGACGCTTCGGTCGATTGGTCGATGAAAGCAGGAGCCTCGGCGTGGATGGGCGCAAACATGTCCGAGCCGATCGGGCCACGCTCGTCGATGGGATCGCCAACGACGTTCATGATGCGGCCAAGCGTCTTAGGGCCCACCGGCACCGAGATCTGCTTGCCCGTGCTCTTGACGTCCTGACCGCGGGTCAACCCGTCAGTGCCGTCCATGGCGATGGTGCGAACGGTGTTTTCGCCCAGATGCTGAGCGACTTCGAGCACCAGCTTCTGGCCGTTGTTCTCGGTTTCGAGCGCGGAGAGGATAGCCGGCAGTTCGCCTTCGAAAGTCACGTCGACGACAGCGCCGATGACCTGGCTGATCTTGCCGGTAGTGGTGAGGTTAAGCACGGGTGCAGTGGCCATTTCGGTTTCCTTGCCTGCGGTTCTTAGAGCGCTTCCGCGCCCGCGATAATTTCGACGAGTTCGGTGGTGATCGCAGCCTGACGGCTACGGTTGTACTGGATGGTCAGCTTCTGGATCAGGTCGCCGGCGTTGCGAGTGGCGTTGTCCATAGCCGTCATCGACGCACCCTGTTCCGACGCGGCGTTTTCGAGCAGGGCGCCGAACAGCTGGGTCTTCAGGTAACGCGGCAAGAGCGCGGCGAGGATTTCTTCCTCGTCCGGCTCGTATTCGGTGACAGCGTCGGTGGTTGCAGCCATCGCCTTGGGGGCCGGGACCGGAATGATCTGCTGGTCCGTAGGCTCTTGCAGCAATGCGGAACGGAACTTCGAATAGAAAAGATGTGCGACGTCGAACTTGCCGGCCTCGAACATTGCCACCAGTTCGTCGGCGATGCGCTCGGCCTCGTCGAAGCCGGGGTAGCGCACGTCCGTCGTGTCGAACATGTGGGCGATCTGCTCGGGGTATTCGCGGCGGATCACCGGGCGACCCTTGCGGCCGACCAGATAGAACAGCACCGTCTTGCCTTGGGCTTCCAGTGCCTGCGCCTTGATCCGGGCCGCCTTGACGATGTTCGAATTGAACGCGCCAGCCAGGCCCTTGTCCGAGTTCATGACGACGAGGAGGTGAACCTTGTCGCTGCCAGTGCCGGCCAGCAGCTTGGGGCTGTTTTCCGATACCGTGATCTTCGACGCCAGCGACCCCATGACTTCGGCGAGGCGGGCAGCATAGGGGCGCGCGGCCTCGGCAGCGGCCTGAGCCTTGCGCAGCTTGGCCGCGGCGACCATCTGCTTGGCCTTGGTGATCTTCTGGGTCGATTTGACCGAGTTGATGCGGCCCTTGAGTTCCTTGAGCGAAGCCACTCGTTGTTCCCCATTTCCTGCCCCGGCCACCCATCAGGGCGGCGCGGGAGCAGCGATTGTCTACTTACGCGAACTGCTTGGCGAAAGCGTCGAGCGCGGCCTTGGTCTTGCTCTTGGCTTCGTCACCGAAATCCTTGGTGGAGCGGATCAGCGCCAGGACGTCAGCATGTTCGGAATGCATGTAGCTGAGCATTTCGGTTTCGTAGGACGTGACCTTGTCCACCGGCAGCGCATCGAGGTAGCCGTTCGTGCCGGCGAAGATCGATACGGTCTGCTCTTCGAAAGCGAGCGGCGAGAACTGCTTCTGCTTGAGCAACTCGGTCAGGCGAGCGCCGCGGTTCAGCAGCTTCTGCGTCGATGCGTCGAGGTCCGAACCGAACTGCGCGAACGCAGCCATTTCGCGGTACTGGGCCAGCTCGAGCTTGATCGAGCCGGCGACCTTCTTCATCGCCTTGGTCTGGGCCGAGCCGCCAACGCGCGACACCGAAAGGCCGACGTTGATGGCCGGACGGATGCCCTGATAGAACAGACCGGTCTCGAGGAAGATCTGGCCGTCGGTGATCGAGATCACGTTGGTCGGAATGTAGGCAGACACGTCGCCGGCCTGGGTTTCGATGACCGGAAGGGCGGTCAGCGAGCCAGCGCCCATTTCGTCGTTCATCTTAGCGGCACGCTCAAGAAGGCGGCTGTGAAGATAGAAAACGTCGCCGGGGTAAGCTTCGCGGCCCGGCGGACGACGCAGCAGCAGCGACATCTGACGGTAGGCGACGGCCTGCTTGGAAAGATCGTCATACACGATCACGGCGTGCATGCCGTTATCGCGGAAGAACTCACCCATCGCGGCGCCGGTGTAGGGTGCGAGGTACTGCAGCGGTGCTGGCTCCGAAGCGGTAGCGGCGATAACGATGGAATATTCCATCGCGCCGTTTTCTTCGAGCTGGCGAACGATCTGGGCAACCGTCGAACGCTTCTGGCCGACCGCGACGTAGATGCAGTAAAGTTTCTTGCTCTCGTCCGTACCGGCGTTCGCTTCCTTCTGGTTGATGAAGGTGTCGATCGCGACGGCGGTCTTGCCGGTCTGGCGGTCACCGATGATCAGTTCGCGCTGGCCACGGCCGACCGGTACGAGAGCGTCGATCGCCTTGAGGCCGGTCTGCACCGGTTCGTGCACCGACTTGCGCGGAATGATGCCCGGGGCCTTGGCTTCGACGCGTGCGCGCTTTTCCGAAACGATCGGACCCTTGCCGTCGATCGGGTTGCCCAGTGCGTCGACGACGCGGCCGAGCAGGCCCTTGCCGACCGGCACGTCCACGATGGTACCGGTACGCTTGACGACATCGCCTTCCTTGATCTCGGCGTCCGAGCCGAAGATCACGACGCCGACGTTGTCCGCTTCGAGGTTGAGGGCCATGCCCTGAACGCCGTTCGAGAATTCGACCATCTCACCGGCCTGAACCTTGTCGAGGCCGTGGATGCGGGCAATACCGTCGCCGACCGACAGAACCGAACCGACTTCCGAAACCTGTGCTTCGGTGCCGAAGCTGGCGATCTGGTCCTTGATGACCTTTGAGATTTCTGCTGCGCGGATATCCATTGTTCTGCCTTTCTTAGCCCTTCATGGCCTGGGCGAGCGAATTGAGACGAGTGCGGATCGAGCTGTCGATACGCTTGGAACCGATGGTCACGACGAGACCACCGAGCAGTTCCGGATCGACGCTGGTCCTGATCTTTACGGAGCGGCCTTCGCGCACTTCCAGTTTCTGGCGAAGCTGTTCGACCTGCTGGTCGGAGAGCGCGTGGGCGGACGTGACGTCCGCCGTTGCTTCGCCACGCTGGGCTGCTGCGATAGCGGCGAAGGCGCGAATGATTTCGGGCAGTGCGGAAAGGCGGCGATTGCCGGCCAGAACGCCAAGAAAGTTTTTTGTCAGCTGCGAAACGCCGAGCACCCCTGCCACACCATTAATGGCGCCAGCTGCGGCTTCACGACTGACTTGTGGGTTGCGAATCAGTGCGGCAAATTCAGGGCTTTCCTTGATTGCCTGGCCGATACCCTCAAGGTCGCTCTCAACCGCCGAGATTGTGCCGTTTTCGCTTGCAACATCGAACAACGCCGAAGCGTAGCGCCCTTGCAAACTGGCCTTGATGCCCCCGGAATTCTCCACGCGCGTCCTATCCTTACAACGAGTGGCGGACCATTTGGGGCGCATAGCAACAGCGTGCTCCCCCGGCCCGCAGACGGGGCGCGCATAGCGACGATACTGTTACGATGCAAGGTGCCCTGTCATTCTACAGGTGTAACAAGACATCTTCCGTTTGGGCGCAAGACGCGGGAAGCGAAGTCGTGCGTGTGCATATAGATTATGGAGAGAATTCCGGTTTTGGAGCCTGAGATGGCAAACTTATGGATCAATTTGTCGCCGTACGGAGCACCGCCCCAACAAACGTCATCGCGTGGTGTTCGCTGGGTGGATAGTAAGGGGGCGCTTTGCTTGGGCGGATACCCGGTGGGCTTGAGTGGAACAATTCGATGAGCGTGCAACTGGTAGGCTTGACCGACGATGAGGCGTGGGCGGCGGTGCTGGCGCGCGATCGCCGGTTTGACGGGCGGTTCGTGACCGGCGTACGATCGACAGGTATTTATTGCCGGCCGTCATGTGCGGCCCGCCATCCACTGCGCGAAAACGTCGATTTCTTCGCCGGTGCCACAGACGCGGCGGCGGCAGGGCTGAGGGCGTGTAAGCGGTGCTTGCCGGATGATCTGGCGCGCGATGAACAGGCTGTGATGAGGGCGCTGGATTTGCTGTCACGCGAGGAAGGGGCGTCCCTGTCCCAACTGGCAACCACAGTCGGGTATAGCCCCACACACTTCCAGAGGGTTTTCAAACGCGCGGTGGGGGTCTCCCCAGCCCAATACGTTCGCGCACGGAAAATGCGGCGGATGGAGCAAGCAGTGGTTGAAGGAAGCAAGGTGACTGACGCAATCTACGAAGCGGGCTATGGCGCGCCGTCGCGCTTCTATGATGCCGGGCGAGAGCGGATAGGGATGACGCCTTCTGCGTGGCGTAATGGGGGGCGCGGCGTGACGATCCATTGGGCGATCGTGGCTACGAGCCTTGGCGAGATGCTTGTCGCAGCGACGGAGAAGGGCGTTTGCAGATTGTCATTCGCAGAGACTGCTGATCATTTGATGCATCGGTTTCCACACGCCACGCTCGTGCAGGGGGGTGATGAGTTCGCCGCTTTGCTGGCTGACGTCGTTGGGGCGGTGGAGCAGCCGGGCTGTTCCAAGGTCATACCGCTGGACGTTCAGGGCACCGCTTTTCAGGAAGCTGTTTGGAACGAATTACAGCGGATTCCTCAAGGGGAAACGCGCACATACGCTCAGATTGCGGCAGCGGTCGGAAGGCCCAATGCGGTGAGGGCAGCCGGGTCTGCAAATGGGGCCAACAACGTGGCGGTGCTGATTCCATGCCATCGTGTCATTCGGTCGGATGGATCCATCGGCGGCTATGCCTATGGCGATGCGATCAAGCGCGAGCTGTTGCGGCGAGAACAGAATGGCGGATGAGATTTATTCGCGCGCCCAGCCATTGGTGGCAGGTGCCAGCGTCTTGAGGAACGCCTCCGCGCTGTCGAGATAGGCTTGCTGCTTGTCTGGAGCCATGCGGTCCCAATTGGCGTAGACTCGCGTCATTCGGTGGTTTCGCTCGAACAGGTGGCGATGGCGGTGCATGAAATGCCAATACAGCGGGTTGAAGGGGCACGCGCCGGGGCCGAATTTTCGCGACACGCTGTAGGCGCACTCACCGCAATAGTCGGACATCTTGTTGATGTAGTTGCCACTCGCGGCGTATGGTTTGGACGCCAGCCGGCCTTTGTCCGCCCATAGCGCCATGGCCGCCACATTGGGTAGTTCCACCCATTCGTAGGCATCGGCGTAAACTACCAGGAACCAGTCCTCCACCTGCTGCGGTTCGATCCCTGCGATGAGCGCGAAGTTGCCTAGCACCATTAGCCGCTGGATATGGTGGGCGTGGGCATTGTCCCGGGTCGATCGCACGCAATCGGCCAAGCAGCGCATGTCGGTCTCGCCCGTCCAGTAGAACTCAGGCAGCGGACGCCTGGCACCGAGCGCGTTTGCATCGCGCAGGCCCGGCATTTCAAGCCAGTACATGCCGCGAATGTACTCCCGCCAGCCGATGATCTGACGTATGAAGCCCTCAACCGCGTTGAGCGGTGAATCGCCGGCATGGTAAGCACGTTCCGCCTGGCGACAGCACTCAAGCGGATCGAGAAGACCAAGGTTTATCGACGTCGAGAGCAGCGAATGGAACAGGTCGTCCTGGCCATGGAGCATGGCGTCCTGATACTTCCCGAAAGTAGGCAGGCGTTCCTCGATAAAGGCGTCCAACGCTGCATCAGCCTGGGCGGCGGTGACGGGCCAGTTGAAGCTGCCTAGATCACCGAAATGGTTTTCAAATCGGCTTTCCACGAGTTTGATGACCGCGAGCGTCGTTTCGTCAGGCGGAAAATGCGGAACTGGCGGGGCTTGCAAGTAACGGTCGGGCGGGGCGCGGTTTTGTGCGTCGTAATTCCAGGAGCCCCCTTCCGGGTCATCACCAGCCATGAGCAATTCCGTCCTGCGGCGCATGTCGCGGTAGAAAGCCTCCATGACGAGCTCCCGCCGCCCTTCAGCCCATTCGCGGAATTCCGTGATGGAGCAGATGAAGCGGTCATCGGAAAGAACCTCGACCGGGATGCCGAATTGATCGGACCATGCGCTGATCATGTCCCGCACACGCAGTTCCCCCGGTTCGGTGACCCGGATACGCGTGATTTGGTGGCGCTTCAGCGTGCGTTTCACTTCGCCGGTGAAGCTGCCAGTGTTCTTGCGGTCATCAAGCTGAATGTAGTCAATGGACCAACCATCATGTTCGAGAGCGGCGGCAAAGTGGCGCATCGCGGAGAGGATCAGAGCGATCTTCTGTTTGTGGTGTTTGACGTATGTTGTCTCGTCCTGAACCTCCATCATGAGGACGATCGTGTCCGCTTTCTTCATTCCCCGCAGGGAGGAAAGAGTGCGGGTCAGCTGATCTCCCAGAATGGGAACGAGGGTCTTGGCAGGCATGATCCGCCTAACGCACGGCTGTGCTCATCGTGCCGACTAGACGAAACTGTACGGATCAATATCGATGTGCACTCTGACTCCGCGTGGAAATTCAAGCGGTTCGAGCCATTCCCTCAACGTTTTCTGCAATTCCGCCGAGCGACGCGCGTTGATCAGCAGGCGGAAACGGTGCCGACCCCTTAGCAGGGACAGTGGTGCGGGAGCCGGCCCCAGAACCATCATGTCCGGCAGGTTGGGAGCAGTGGCGCCGATCGCTCTGGCAGCGGAAAGGGCTTCCGGCTGCTCCTCCGAACTCACGATAATTGCAGCCCAGCGACCGAACGGTGGAGCCCCCGCATCGCGTCGCGCGTCGGTTTCAGCCGCGTAGAACGCGTCGCGATCGCCGTTCGCCAAAGCCTCGATAACGGCGGCCTCTGGATGGCGGGTCTGGATAAGGACGACGCCTGCCTTTTCGCCGCGTCCGGCCCTTCCGGCGACTTGCGCGACCTGTTGGTAGGTTCGTTCGGCTGCGCGAAGATCGCCACCTTCTAGGCCGAGATCGGCGTCCACCACGCCGACCAGGGTCAATTCGGGGAAATGGTATCCCTTGGTGACGAGCTGCGTGCCGATAATGACGTCGATAGCGCGGTTTTCCGCCATGGCGACGAAATCGCCAATGGCTTGGGGGGTATTCATCGTATCCGACGTGACCACTGCTGTGCGCGCTTCGGGCAGGATCTCGGCCACTTCATCCGCGATCCGCTCCACGCCGGGGCCGCAGGCGACCAGGCAGTCGCCGGTCCCGCATTCGGGGCAGGCGTCGGGGACCGGCACTTCATGGCCGCAGTGGTGGCAGGCTAGCCGTTTGGAAAAGCGGTGCTCGACCAGCCAGGCGGTGCAATTCGGGCACTGGAAGCGGAAGCCGCAGTGTCGGCATAGGGTCAGCGGGGCATAGCCCCGTCGGTTGAGGTACAGCAGCGATTGCTCGCCTTTCGCAAGCCTGTCCTTCATCGCCTTGACCAGCCGGGGAGCCAGCCAGCGGCCGCGTTCGGGCACTTCCTTTCGAAGGTCGAGAATCTGGATATCGGGCAATTGTGCGCCGCCGAAACGGCTTGGCAATTCGATCTTGCGATAGACTCCGGCGTCGGCGAGCTGCATCGATTCCAAGGCAGGAGTGGCGCTGGCGAGCACTACCGGAACGCCTTCGAACTTGGCGCGCATAACGGCCACGTCGCGGGCGTTGTAGCGCACTCCATCGTCTTGTTTAAACGAGATTTCGTGCGCTTCATCGACCACGATCAGGCCCAGATTCGCGTATGGCAGGAACAGCGCAGAGCGTGCACCTATAACTACCTGAGCGGCACCTAGAACGATCGAACGCCACGCGCGCCGCCGTTCACTGGATTTGAGCGAGGAGTGCCATAGGATCGGCGGCACGCCGAACCGTTGCTCGAACCGCCGCAGGAAATTTTCCGTAAGCGCGATCTCGGGGAGCAGGACAAGAACCTGCCGCCCCCGGTCCAGTGCTTCGGCCACGGCCTCGAAATAGCATTCAGTCTTGCCTGATCCGGTGACGCCGTCGAGCAGGAAGGGGGCGAACTTTTCGTCTCTTACCGCTTCCACGAAAACGTCCGCGGCGCGCTGCTGGTCCTCGCTGAGATCCGGTGCGGCGAAGTCGGGGCGAGCGGGGGGGTAGGGGCGATCGAGATCGACTGTCACCGCTTCCAGCAGTCCGGCACCGACCATGCCGCGCAGCACCCCTTCGGAGACGCTGGCCAGTTCCGCCAGTTCGCGAATCGATGCCTGCTCCCCCTGCAGCGCATCCAGCGCGGCGGCGCGTTGCGGGGTCAGGCGAGCGGGTTCGGCGCCTGTCAGCCGATATTCCGTCGTCGTGCCGCCGCCCTTGAGCGCGGCCATGCTGCCCAGCGCCATGCGCGCCACCGACGACAGCGAGGCGCAATAGTAGTCCGCCGTCCATTCGATCAGCCGCCTCAGCTTTTCCGGAAGCGGCGGCACCGGCATGACATCGATCAAAGGTCTCAGTTTTGTTTCAGGCACTTCCTGCGCGTTGAGGCGTTCAGCCTCCCAGACGATGCCCAGCACTTGTCGCGGTCCGAGGGGGGCAACGACGATCGATCCGAATTCGATCGTCATTCCATCGGGTACGCGATAGTCGAGGACGCCGAGAGCGGCGTTGAAGACGAGGAGTCGGACACGTTTCATCTGGGGCCATATAGGCACTGGCGGATTGGCTCGTGAAGGAGTTGGACATGCGCAGTTGGGGATCGAGCATGGATGAGGGTCAGGGCGTGATGGCGCGCCGTTCGGTTTTAGGGGCAATTATGGCGGCGGGTGTGCTGACTTTGCCCGGTTGCGCAACGATGGGCAGGCCCAACCAGGTCGATCTGGTCGAGCGTCTCCTGATGATTTCCACCCAGCGCGCTTTCGCCCGCCTGACCCAGCCCGATGGGTTCTGGGACAGCACGGTGGCGCGAATCGACATTCCCGTGCTGTTCGGTCGCCCGGGTTCGATTGCGAACAAGATCCTTCGCTCGGCGCTGTTTCGCGAGAAGCTGCAGCATGAATTGAACAACATTGCCGAAGACGGCGCACGCGTCGCCGCTCCGCTGGTTTATGATGCAGTCGGACGCCTGACGGTGCCGGACGCCATAGCACTGCTTCGCGGTGGAAACACCTCGGCGACGACGTTCCTGCGCCAGTCGATGGGTGCATCGCTGGTCAACGCCATGATCCCCGAACTGGGCCGCGTCATCGAAGCGACGCAGGACCCCATCGTCAATGAAGCGTTGAGCCTGCTTGCCGGGGTGAACGTGGGCGATGCGGCCCATGCGCTGGCGCTATCTGCCGATAATGCCATCTGGTACGAAATCGGCGCTCAGGAGGGCGAAATCCGCGCCAATCCCGAAACGACCAACGATCCCGCCTTGATCGCGGCGCTCAAGCTGCTCTGATCGGGGTGTGGCTGCCGGAGGCAATGCGGTCCTAGCCGCGCCGCCGGGCATTGCCTATAGGGGCGGCGAGAATCGCACGCCGTTATTGGCTTGTCCGGCGCTTCCGGCCGGCACAGCAACCAGGATCAGACCCATGAAGTTCTTCGTCGACACCGCCGAAATCGCCGACATCAAGGAATTGGCCGAAACCGGCCTGCTGGATGGCGTGACGACCAATCCGTCGCTCATCGCCAAATCCGGTCGCAATTTCATGGAAGTGACGCGCGAGATCTGCGGCATCGTCGATGGCCCGGTCAGCGCCGAAGTCGTCGCTCTCGACCACGCAGGTATGATGCGGGAGGCCGAAGTGCTCCGCAAGATCGCCGACAATGTCTGCATCAAGGTGCCGCTGACGATTGACGGCCTCAAGACCTGCAAGGCGCTTACGGGCGAGGGCACGATGGTCAACGTGACGCTGTGCTTCTCGGCAAATCAGGCGCTGCTTGCCGCCAAGGCGGGCGCCACCTTCGTTTCGCCCTTCATCGGCCGTCATGACGACAACGGGTTCGATGGGATGGATCTGATCAGCGACATTCGCTTGATCTACGACAATTACGCCTATGAAACCCAGATTCTGGCGGCCTCGATCCGGCATGGCGTCCACGTCCTGCAATGCGCCAAGATCGGTGCCGACGTGATGACTGCGCCGCCCGCCGTCATCAAGGGCCTGTTCAAGCACGTGCTGACCGACAAGGGCATCGAAGGTTTCATGGCCGACTGGGCCAAGACCGGCCAGACGATCTGAGTGTTTGGGGCGGGCATGGTCTCGCCCCAACCTCTGGCTGGGCAACGAATCCCGAAACAACGTCGGTATGACCGTCACCCTGCCACAACGGGCATTTGAGCCATCCCCCCCGATGCGCTAGGCGGGGTCTATGTCCGACGAATCTCCCGCAGACCGCTTCAAGTCCGTCCTCACCGGCACCTCTCGCGCCATTGCGCAGGATACCGAGATCGAGGTCAACTGGACCGCCGATGCACCCAGCTCGTCCGGTGGGACGTTCCGCGTCCCCATGCCGGGTCGCAATCTGCCCCGCACGGCGGCGATGCAGGCGCGTGGGTATGCGGACAGCTTTGCGTTGAAAGTGCGGCATCACAACGAAGGCCTCCACATGCGCAACGCGCCGTTGGAACCTTCGGCGCGCGCGGCGTATGACGTGGTGGAGATGGTGCGGTACGAGGCTCTCGGCGCGAATGCCTATGCCGGGATGGCCGACAACCTCGATGCGGCGCTCTCGGCGCGGATCGGATCGGACCCGATCGCTCGGGCCGATACGCCCGATGCGGTGCCGGTGCCGACCGCGCTGGCCCTGCTGCTGCGCGAACGCCTCACCGGACAGCCGGTCCCCGACGTCGCTGTCCCCGGCGTCGACATGGTGCGCAACTGGATCGAAAAGAAAGCCGGCGCGGATTTCGATGCGCTGGCCAGTTCGCTGGATGATCAGAAGGCGTTCCAGGCACTGTCGCTCAGCATGCTGCAGCACCTCGAACTGACCCGTGCCGAAGAAATCCCGCCGGAACCCAACGAAGCCGACGACATGGACGGCGAAGAGGAGACCGAGGAGCAGGAAGAGGGCGGCGATCAGGGGCAGGATCAGCAACCCGCCGAAATGGCCGCCGAACCCTCGCAGGGCGAAGACGAGGGGGAAAGCGAATCGGAGGGCGAAACGTCCGACGACATGGAGGAGGGCGAGGAAGGCCAGGATGGCGAGGAGGGCATGCTGCCCGTCCGTCCCAACCGCCCCTGGACCGACATTCCCGAAAGCTTCGACTACAAGGTCTTTACCGAGGCGTTCGATGAAGTCGTCGTCGCATCCGAGCTGTGCGACGAAGAAGAACTGACCCGCCTGCGCGCCTACCTCGATGCCCAGTTGAAGGGGCTTCAGGGCATCGTCACCCGGCTTGCCAACCGCCTGCAACGTCGCCTGATGGCGCAGCAGAACCGTTCGTGGGACTTCGATCAGGAAGAGGGATTGCTGGATGCCGCGCGGCTGGCGCGGGTCGTCGTCTCGCCGGGGCAGTCGCTGTCCTACAAGGTCGAGCGCGATGTCGAATTCAAGGACACCGTGGTCACGCTGCTGCTCGACAATTCCGGCTCGATGCGCGGGCGGCCGATCTCTATCGCGGCGATCAGCGCAGACGTGCTGGCGCGCACGCTGGAACGCTGCGGCGTCAAGGTGGAGATACTGGGCTTCACGACGCGGGCCTGGAAGGGTGGGCAGAGCCGTGAGAACTGGCTGGCGAACGGAAAGCAGGCGCATCCGGGGCGGCTCAACGATCTGCGCCACATCATCTACAAGAAGGCGGACGAACCCTGGCGCCGGGCCCGCAAGAACCTCGGCCTGATGATGCGCGAGGGCCTGCTGAAAGAGAACATCGACGGCGAGGCTCTCCTGTGGGCGCATAGCCGCATGCTGGCCCGGCAGGAAGATCGCCGCATCCTGATGGTCATTTCGGACGGCGCCCCGGTTGACGATTCGACCCTGTCGGTCAACTCCGCCGGGTATCTCGAGGCGCACCTTCGCCGCGTGATCGAATGGATCGAGGCGAAATCCCCCGTGCAGCTTGTCGCGATCGGCATCGGCCATGACGTAACCCGCTATTACCGGCGCGCGGTTACCATCATGGACGTCGAGCAGCTGGGCGGCACCATGATCGAACAGCTGGCCGGGCTGTTCGAGGAAGAATAGCGAGGCGGATTTTTCTACCGAACGGTATTGAAATGCCGGATGAGCATGCGCAGGTTTGCGCCTGAATTATATAGGACAACCCTATGCTCGTATCCGAAGCCGTCGCCACTCGCCGTTCCATCCGCGCTTTTACTGATGAGCCCGTGTCGCTCGAAGCGGTGCGCCGGGTTCTGGACCGTGCGCGCATGGCGCCATCGGGCTGCAATTTCCAGCCGTGGCAGGCGACCGTGCTGACCGGCGAGCCGCTCAGGCAGTTGCAGGAGAAAATGACGGCCTCGCAGCCTCAGGACCCGATCGAATACGATTGGGCCGCGCCCAACCAGTCACCGCCCCATCTTGCGCGGCTGAAGCAGGTCGGCGCCAGCATGTACGGCGCCCTTGGCATCGAACGCGCAGACCAGGCGGCTCGCGACGCGTTCTCGAATTCGAACATCGTGTCGTTCGGCGCGCCCGCCTTGCTCGTCTGCTACCTCGAACGGTTCCACAAGGAGCCGCAGTGGTCGGACATGGGCATGTGGCTGCAGACCATCATGCTGCTCCTGCGCGAGGATGGGCTGGATTCCTGCCCGCAGGAATGGATGGCGCTCTATGCTCGCCTTATCAAAGATCACATCGGCGTCTCGGACGAAACGCATATCCTGTTCTGCGGCATCGCCATCGGCCATCGCGATCCTGACGCGCCGATCAACTCCTTCGCTCGGGAGCGGGTGCCGCTGGACGAACAGGTAAAGTTCCTCGGTTTCTGACCGGGATCGCGGCGGGCGCGGCTTGACTGCGCTCGCCTCCTGCCTAATGCCCGGCCCATGACCGACGCACCTGTCCTAACGCTGTTCAACAGCCTCACGCGGCGACTTGAGCCCTTCACCCCTGTCCATCCCGGTGAGGCGCGCGTCTATACCTGCGGACCGACGGTCTACAACTACCCCCACATCGGCAACATGCGCGCCTACGTGTTCGCCGACGTGCTGGGGCGGACGTTGAGCCACAAGGGATACGCCCTGACCCACGTCATCAACATCACCGATGTTGGCCATCTGACCGACGATGCCGATGCCGGTGAGGACAAGATGGAAAAGATGGCGCGGGCGCAGTCGCAGTCCATCTGGGACATCGCGGCACATTACACCCAGGCCTATTGGGGTGATATCGCAGCGCTCAATATACGTCAGCCGGCGAAGTGGTCGATCGCCACGGACTACGTGCCGCAGATGATCGAATTTGCCCAGAAGATCGCTCCAACTCATTGCTATGAATTGGAAAGCGGTCTTTATTTCGATGTGTCTACCGTCGCCGACTATGGCCGCCTAGCGCGGGCGGTGACCGACGAGGGCGAGGGGCGCATCGAAGCCGTCGAGGGCAAGCGTAACGCCGCCGACTTCGCCATCTGGCGCAAGACGCCGGATGGCGAGACCCGCCAGATGGAATGGGATTCGCCTTGGGGCAAGGGCGCGCCGGGCTGGCATCTGGAATGCTCGGTGATGAGCGGAGACCTGCTCGGCTTCCCGTTCGACATCCACACCGGCGGCATCGATCACCGCGAGATCCATCATCCCAACGAGATCGCGCAGAACCAGGCGTTTTGCTGCACCAATGGGTTAGACACGGCTTCAAACTCCGGCGCTAACGTATGGATGCACAACAATTTTCTGGTCGAGCGATCGGGCAAGATGAGCAAATCATCGGGCGAGTTCCTGCGCCTGCAACTGCTGATTGATCGCGGTTTTCATCCCCTCGCCTATCGAATGATGTGCCTCCAGGCACATTACCGCAGTGAGCTGGAGTTTTCCTGGGAAGGACTGGCAGCCGCGCTGGTCCGGCTCAAGCGTATGCTGATGGCGGTTGAGCGCCTGGCCGATGTGCCCGTCGGAGATCCTCACCCCAAACTGCAACCCATGCTCGAAACATTCGAGCAGGCGATTGCGGACGACCTGAACACGGCCATTGCCTTGACTGCGCTGGAACAGGTGCTTGCCACCAAGAAGGTCGATCCGGGCGCGATGCGGGCGGTGGCAGAGACGATGGATGCGGTTCTGGGCCTCAACTTGTTCGAACTGACCCGCGCCGATCTGCGGGTTCGGCCAAAGGCAGCCGAGATCGACGAAGCTGACATCGCGGCGATTCTTGCTCGTCGCAAGCAGGCTCGGGCGGAAAAGGACTTCGCTGCCTCGGATGCTTTGCGGGACGAACTCGCCGCCCAGGGTGTCGAAGTGATGGATGGCGATGTTCTGGGTTGGGAGTGGAAACTCACCTGATTGCAGCCCGCGACATTGGTATTTGTGACAGGCTATTGATTTCATCAGGGACGGGTCGGCATAAAAGGCGCGTATCGACTTCGACATGCCCGCCAATTTTCGGCAGGGCTTGGTATGCATAATATGGGGAGAGCGGATCATGGCTGAGGGCGACCGGCGAAAGGCTTCGGATTTATTCATCGAATGCCTTGAACAGGAAGGCGTCGAATACATTTTCGGCGTCCCGGGCGAAGAGAACCTGGATTTCCTCGATTCACTCTCTCGCTCGAAGCAGATCAAGCTGATCCTGACGCGGCATGAGCAAGGCGCCGGGTTCATGGCCTCCACCTATGGCCGACACACGGGGAAGGCAGGCGTTTGTCTGTCCACTCTCGGGCCGGGCGCGACCAACTTCGTCACCGCGGCTGCGTACGCCACGCTCGGCGGGATGCCGATGCTGATGATTACCGGTCAAAAGCCGATCAAGAAATCCAAGCAGGGACGCTTCCAGATTCTGGATGTCGTCTCGATGATGCAGCCGATCACGAAGTACGCGCACCAGATGGCGTCATCGGACAATATCCCGAGCCGTGTGCGCGAGGCGTTCCGGATCGCGGAGGAGGAAAAGCCCGGCGCTTCGCATATCGAACTGCCCGAAGACATTGCCGATGAGCGCACCGATTCACGCCCGGTCCCCCGCTCCACGGTCAGGCGGCCGACGGCGGACACGAAATCGATCATTCATGCCGTCGATGCGTTGCAGAATGCCAAGCGGCCATTGCTGGTGATCGGCGCCGGTGCCAATCGCAAAATGACCAGTAAGATGCTGGGGGAATTCGTTGAAAAGACAGGAATTCCTTTCCTGACCACTCAGCTCGGCAAGGGCGTAATCGATGAGCGCCATCCCAAGTTCCTGGGCTGCGCCGCGCTGTCGTCGGGCGACTTCGTTCATCGGGCGATCGAGGATGCCGACTGCATCGTCAACATCGGCCACGACGTGATCGAGAAGCCGCCGTTCTTCATGCACAACGACGGCACGCGCGATGATCGCATCGTCATTCACGTGTCGACGAAAACCGCGGAAGTCGACCCCGTATACTTTCCGCATATCGAAGTGATCGGCGATATCGCCAACGCGATGTGGCAGATCAAGGAAGCGATCACGCCGTCCGCCAAATGGAATTTCGATGCCATGCTGCGCTTCCGCCAGGCGGAGGTTGAGCACACGGAAAAGCTGGCGAAAGACGAGCGCTTCCCGATATTCCCGCCCCACGCGGTTCATCAGGTGCGCAAGGCATTGCCCGACGACGCGATCATCTGCCTGGACAACGGGATCTACAAAATCTGGTTCGCGCGCGGCTACAGCGCTCGTGGTCGCAACACCGTGCTGCTCGACAACGCACTGGCCACGATGGGGGCAGGTCTGCCGTCGGCCATGGCCAGTGCGATGGTCTATCCTGATCGCAAGGTCATCGCGGTGTGCGGCGATGGCGGGTTCATGATGAACAGCCAGGAGATGGAAACGGCGGTGCGGCTCGGGCTCAATCTCACAGTGCTGATCCTGAACGACAATGCGTATGGCATGATTCGCTGGAAGCAGGCCAACATGGGCTTTGAGGATTTCGGCCTGTCCTATGGCAATCCCGACTTCGTGAAGTATGCCGAAAGCTATGGTGCAAACGGCTATCGGGTGGAAAGCTCGGGCCATCTTCGCGAGTTGCTCGCGCATTGTCGCGACACGCCGGGCGTCCATCTCATCGACTGCCCGGTCGATTATTCCGAGAACGATCGCATCCTCAACACGGAGATCAAGGAGCTGTCCCGGGCGCTTTGATTTAGCGGCTTTTTAATCAAAAGACCCCCGCCATCGTTGTGATGACGGGGGTCTTTTTTTGGAGACGATCGGGCCTACGGGGCGGACAGCATCAGCATTCGGTCAGGAGTAGAAACTCCGCTTCCACCAGCATGCGCGGCATAGGGGAAAAGGCGTGGCTGCTTTCGACCAGCACGACATCAGCCACGAGATGGCCAGGCACATTGAATTCGTGATCGGGGAGGGCGGCAATCAGAGCTTCCCCTGCCGTGACTGCCTCCGGGCCCTCGAACGATAGGGCGACGGTGTGACGCGCGCCGGTGAACATGGCGCTCGACCACGCTCTTTCCGTGTGATGGAGAAAAACGGCATCGGGACCTGCGAGGCGCAAAACTTCCTCCAGCAGGCGTAGCCAGGTTCCACGCTGCCGCTTGGCTTGCGGGTTATCGTCGGGACGGGAGGTGGTGGGGGTAAAGCAGGTGTCATCGAGCATGGCGTTTCTCCCGTGGGCCGGTGTGGTAAGTCTTCATGAAGAGGTCGACCCGAGCGATTGTCTCGTCACGCGGGATCCGACCGTTGCGCAGATCGGCAACGAAACGGGGGTCCTGAGCGGCCAGCCTGCCAAACTTCGTCCATGGCATTTCGGTCTCGCGCAGGAAGCGCTCAATTCGGCGCAACAGCATCCTGCCAACTCCTTTCTTCGGATTCGCTTATTTGTTCCTATTATGTTCCATTGCAAATCCTACTTGTCTAGGAAAAATCCTACGGGTAGGATGAAGTTATGGACATGGAGCCCAACCGTCGCCGCCTGCTCGAATTGGCCGACGCCAAACAGGTGAGTTTAACCCAGCTTTCCCGAATGCTTGGGAAGAACCCGAGCTATCTTCAGCAATTCGTTAGGAAAGGAAGTCCAAGAAAGTTGGAAGAGCATGACCGCGGAATGCTGGCGCGCTTTTTCAACGTCAGCGAGGATGAACTCGGCGCGACAAAGGAAAATTCCTATGCTCCCAGTTTGTCGGAAGGCACCCGGGCTTGGGTGGATGTACCTAGGATCGCAATAGGTGCCTCTGCCGGAAGCGGCGCTCATCCGGGTGGGGAAGGTGCGTTCGATACCATCCGTTTTTCGGGACGCTGGCTGCGCGGCATGGGCCTGCAGCCAGGGCTTCTCTCGACCATCGCGGTCAGCGGCGATTCGATGGAGCCGACATTGCGGGACGGTGACGAGATTTTGGTCGATCGCACCGTTCGCTCATTGCGCGATGGCATCCACGTCGTCCGTCTGGAAGATAGCCTGCTGGTAAAGCGCGTGAACACCGGCCGTCCGGGCTTGGTCGTGCTCATCAGCGACAACCCGGCCTATCCGCCGCTCGAATGCCAACCATCGGATGTCCACGTGATCGGGCGGGTCGTATGGAAAGGCGGACGTATCTAGCGCCGGTTGCAATCGATCCCCGCTGCGGCCATTTCACTCGGCATGACCGAACAGACCAATTCCGCTATCGACCAAGACCCTGCCGCCCCGTCCATGCGGGTAGGGATCATTCCCGTCACTCCTTTGCAGCAGAACTGCTCGCTGCTGTGGTGTACGCAGACGATGCGTGGTGCCTTCGTCGATCCGGGCGGCGATCTCGCGAAGCTGAGGCAGGCGATCGACAGGACCGGCGTGCAGATCGAAAAGATCCTCGTCACTCACGGGCACCTTGATCACTGCGGCCAGGCCGGAGTGCTGGCGAAGGAACTGGGCGTTCCCATCGAAGGCCCGCACGAGGATGATCGCTTCTGGATTGCCCAGTTGAGCGATGACGGCCCGCGCTGGAACATGGAAGCCCACACCTTTGAACCTGATCGTTGGCTCGAGGATGGCGACACGGTGACGGTGGGCAACTTGGAAATCGACGTCGTCCACTGCCCTGGCCATACCCCCGGCCACGTCGTGTTCCATCACGCGCCAAGCCAGTTCGCGATGGTCGGCGACGTGCTCTTCCAGGGAGGCATCGGGCGTTGGGATTTTCCGCGCGGCAATCTGGAAGACCTGGTCGAATCGATCACCGAAAAGCTCTGGCCGCTGGGAGACGACGTGACATTCGTTCCGGGTCACGGTCCCACCAGCACGTTCGGTCAGGAGCGCCGCACCAATCCCTATGTCAGCGACGATGCACTGGCGCGTGGCCTGCCCGGCTGACGCGTCAGTATCGACCCAGCGCGATCAGGACAGCAATCGCCGACAGTCCGAGAAGCGGCAGCGCGGTGATGGCGAACCCGCCCGCGCGCAAGGGAGACGATTGCGGCCTGTCCATGCCGAAGGCGTGGGCCACGCGCGCCAGAAGGTAGACTGCGCCGACGATCGCCAGCCATTGCCCGCCCTTGCCGGTCAGTTCGATCGCGGCGATCAGGATCAGGATGAACGGGGTATTCTCTATATAATTGGCGTGCGCACGCATCCGTTGCATAAGCATCGGGTTGCCGCCGTCGCCGTGCCAGACCTTGTTGCCCAAGCGGACTTTCCCTGTGCGCAACGCCAGCCAGAAATTCAGCACTGCGGCTGCGGCTGCAAGGCTGAGCGTGGTTTGCAGTATCATGCGGTCCGCCTCCCGATGTGGACAAAGGTTGATAATCCCCGTCATGAGGGAAGGAGTAACGGGTTGCAACTGGCCCGAAATGAGGTATAGGCGCGCCTTCGCAAGCCGCCGTGTCCTTCAACGGTCATCGGCGGCCTTTTTGACATAACTGCAGTTTCAGGAACAGGTGCCGAAATGGCTGTCCCTAAGAGAAAAACCACCCCGTCCCGCCGTGGCATGCGTCGTAGCCACGATGCGCTGACGGTTGCGGCTTTCCACGAGTGCTCGAACTGTGGTGAGCTGAAGCGTCCGCACAACCTGTGCAATGCTTGCGGCCACTACAACGGTCGTGAAATCGTCGCGGTCGAAGCCTAAGCGACCCTGACGACTTTCGGAGAAAGCCCATGAGTTTGCCGCGTATCGCCATTGACGCGATGGGCGGCGACGAGGGCGTGCGCGTCATGATCGATGGCGCCGCACTCGCGCGCCGCCAGCATGACCGGTTCAAGTTCCTGCTTGTGGGTGACGAGACACGGATCAAGGCTGCGCTCGAAACGCATCCCAATCTGCGCGCAAGCTCCGAAATCCTCCATACCGAAGGCGTCATCAGCGGCGAGGACAAGCCCAGCCAGGCCTTGCGTCGTGCCAAAGGTACGTCGATGGGGCGCGCCATCGAGGCGGTGAAGCTGGGTCACGCGGGGGCTGCCGTCAGTGCCGGGAATACCGGCGCGCTGATGGCGATCGCGAAACTCTCGCTGCGAACGATGCCGGGCATCGATCGTCCGGCTCTGGCGGCATTGCTGCCGACGTTGGGTGACAACGATGTCGTGATGCTCGACCTCGGGGCCAATACCGAGTGCGACAGTCGCAACCTGGTCCAGTTCGCCGTGATGGGCGCGGCCTATGCGCGTGTCGCGACGGGGCGTGAACAGCCGCGCGTTCGCTTGCTGAACATCGGCAGCGAAGAGATCAAGGGCACTGATGAAGTGCGCGACGCCGCCGCGATCCTGCGGGCTGCGGCGAATGACCTGTCGATGTCGTTCGATGGCTTCACCGAGGCGGACAAGATCTGCCGGGGTGACATGGACGTCGTGGTGACGGACGGATTTTCCGGTAACGTTGCCCTGAAGGCAGTCGAAGGGACGGCACGATTTGTCGCCGACCTGCTTCGCCGCGGTTTCTCCAGTTCGTTGCGGTCCAAGATCGGGTTTCTGATTTCCCGCCCGGCGACTGAGCTGCTCAAGCACCATCTCGACCCTAACAATCATAACGGCGCGGTCTTCCTTGGCCTCAACGGCATCGTCGTGAAGAGCCACGGCAGCGCCAATGCCGCCGGCGTTGCCAACGCTGTCGCCGTGACCGCGCGACTTCTGGAGGAAAACGTGACCGAGCGCATTACCGCCGACCTGGCCCGTCTGGGAGGGTTGACCCTGCGCATGCCGCGTCCCCAGGAAGAGAGCGCCTGATGCTCCGCTCAGTCATGATCGGAACCGGCTCGGCATTGCCACGTCAGGCGGTGAGTAACGCTGAACTTGCGACGCGCGTGGATACCACCGACGAGTGGATCGTAGAGCGTACCGGCATTACCAACCGGCATATCGCCGCCCCCGATGAAACGACTACCTCGCTCGCCACCGAAGCTGCCCGCAAGGCGCTGGAAGCTGCTGGTATCGAGGCGGCATCGATCGACCTGATCATTCTGGCGACGGCTACTCCCGACCAGACGTTCCCAGCCAGCGCCACGCTGGTGCAGAGCAATCTGGGCTGCCGCGCCGGCGGTGTCGCGTTCGACGTGGCGGCGGTGTGTTCCGGCTTCCTCTACGCCGTTGGCGTTGCTGATTCGTTGCTGCGCACGGGCATGGGCAAGCGCGCTCTTGTAATCGGTGCGGAAACCTTCAGTCGGATCCTCGACTGGGAAGATCGCACGACCTGCGTCCTGTTCGGGGACGGTGCCGGTGCCATCGTTCTGGAAGCGCAGGAACAAGAGGGTGATTCCCCCCGGGGAATTCTGAACACGCGGCTTCATGCCGACGGCGCACACAATCAGATGCTCTACGTCGATGGCGGTCCCTCGACCACGGGCACTGTAGGCAAACTGCGCATGAAGGGGCGGGAAGTGTTCCGTCATGCTGTGGTGAACCTTGCCGAAGTCCTGCGAGAAGTCGTTGAAGAAGCAGGCATTTCGGTCGAAGAGATCGACTGGTTGGTGCCGCATCAGGCCAACGCCCGCATTCTTGACGCCACCGCTAAAAAGCTGAACATGGCCCCCGAACGCGTCATCAAGACGGTCGACAAACACGCCAACACCTCCGCCGCCTCAGTGCCGCTGGCACTCGATCAAGGCGTGCGTGATGGGCGTATCAAACCGGGCGATCTGGTCATGTTGGAAGCCATGGGTGGCGGATTTACGTGGGGCGCCAGCCTGTTGCGCGTCTAAACGTTGCTTATCTGTGTCCAGTTGCGTTCAGTATTGGACGTAGCATTGCTTTTTCGTTGAAAATTCGTATGATCCGGCCTTTCAGCGCTCAGAGGGGACGCAGGCTTGATGCGCTCGACAGATACATTGACCAGGGCAGAGATCGCCGAGGCCATTCATCGCAAGCTGGGTATCTCCCGCGCCGAGTCGCTTTCGATGGTGGAGGCGATCCTGCAGCAGATGTGCACCGCGCTCAGCAATGGCGAGAACGTCAAGATTTCCGGCTTCGGCACCTTCCTTTTGCGTGACAAGGGCGAGCGGGTAGGCCGCAATCCCAAGACCGGCGTCGAAGTGCCGATCACTCCGCGCCGCGTCATGACATTCCGGGCCAGTCAGATGCTGAAGGACCGCATCGCGCAGCATGCATGATGGCCCGCCCCCGGACAACGCAGGTGTAAGCATTTCAGATTCTTCTCCTCCCCAGCCATCCGGTTCACTGTTTGCAGCTTCCGGTGCGACGATCTTCAACGACAATAAAGATCCGCAGGCACTGCGGACCATAGGCGAAGTCGCCAATGCACTGGGCATCCGTCCTCACGTGCTGAGGTATTGGGAAGAGCAGTTTCCGGGCCTCAGCCCGATCAAGCGCAGTGGCTCACGGCGTTACTACCGGCCAGAGGATGTCGCGCTGATTGTGGAGATCGATCGGCTCGTGCATCACCAGGGCTACACGCTCCGGGGCGCAGCGAAGGTCATCAGCGAGATGCCGTCGGCGCGCGCTGAAAACACAACGCCCACCAGCGCTGTGGGATCAATAGATCCTGATTTTAGGCAAAAGCTTGTCGCTATTCGACATGAATTGGCCGAGGCTCTCGCTCAGGCCTGAATCTCCAGCGTCCAGCACTTCGTTGGGCCGGCAACTCAGTCGGTAAGGCTTGGCCCAAGCGTCGGATCGAGGTCGCGTGGGCGGGTCAGGTGGACCAGCTTTCCGCAATTTTCCGCGATATTTTGCCAGCTATCGATATCGAGTTCGATGACGGCATAGGCGGCGGTCGGAAATTTGTCCTCCACGATGTCCCGCAGGGGGCTGTTGCCGTCGTCCGGCACCAGATCGAAGATCAGGTCTTCCAGGCCAGGATTATGGCCGACCATCAGGATCGTGCGCGGATCGTCTTCCTGATCGCGCAGAACATCGATCAGCGTGGCCGAATTGGCGAGGTAGATCCGCCGGTCCCAGGTGACGGGCGGCGTTTCGCCCGCGGCTTCTCCGGCCAGTTCGATCGTCTGGGTTACGCGCACGGCCGGAGAGGCGAGGATGCGTTTCCAGCCGACGGCATGTTCCGCGATGTGCTTGCCCATCACCGCTGCCCCTTCGCGCCCTCGCTTGTTGAGCGGACGATCGAAGTCTCGCAGCCGCGCATCAGTCCAGTCAGACTTGGCGTGGCGAAAAATTCCCAGCGTCTTCATCGATAGGCCTGCATCATTGGGGCCGCTTCCGCAGCGTTAGATCAAAAAAGCGGGGCGGTATCCTCGGCCGGATCGGCCGCTGCCCCTGAAGCATGTCCGGCCACGCGCTGTAAAGCCTCGTCCAGAGAAATGCGGCGGATCGGGGTGCCCGCCGGGAACGCAGAGAGTAGCCGGGAAGGGAACGCAGGCGACAGCACCACGAAATGCCCGCGATCGTCGCGACTGCGGATCAGGCGGCCGAACGCCTGCGCCAGACGCGCGCGGATGATCGAATCGTCATAAGCTCCCCCGCCATTGGCGAGACGCCTTGCCCGGTGCAGGATGGAGGGGCGAGGCCACGGAACCTGCTCCATGACCACGAGTCGCAGGGAATGACCCGGAACGTCGACCCCGTCGCGCAAGGCGTCCGTCCCCAGGAGCGAGGCGGCGGGATCGTCCCGAAAAATGTCGACCAGTGTGCCGGTGTCGATCGGATCGACGTGCTGCGCGTACAGCGGCAGGCCATTGCGCGCCAGACGATCGGCGATGCGCCCGTGTACCGCCCGCATGCGCCGGATTGCGGTGAAAAGCCCCAGCGCGCCGCCGCCCGAAGCCTCGATCAGGCGGCCGTAAGCGGCGGCGAGCGAGGGGATATCACCTTTGGGCACGTCGGTCACGATCAGCACTTCGGCCTGGGCGGCATAATCGAACGGGCTTTGGTGCGTCGATAGGCGCGGGTTCACTTCGATCTGCGCCGCGCCGGAGCGGGCCACGGCTTTGTCCCAATCCTCCCCGTCACGCAGCGTTGCCGACGTGACGATGACCCCGTGCGCCGGTTCGAGAACGACTTTGGCGAATGGCTTCATCGGATCGAGCCACCGACGATGCACGCCGATGTCGAACTCGCGGGATTCGGAACGATCTACGGCCAGCCAATCGACGAATTCGGGGTCGGCCACGCCGCCCATCCGGTTGAGCAGGGACTCCCAGGCGGTGAGCGTGTCCACCCGCCAGGACAGCGAGTGGCGAGCGCCTTCGATGCGGGCTCGGCCGGGGCCATCGAGCCAATCTGGCGGTTCTTCCAGCAGCGCTTCGAGCCGCATGCCCAGCTTGATGAGCGGCTGGCGCATTTCGCCCAGCGCGGCCTTGGCCGACTGGGCAACTTCCACGAACGGACCTTCCAAGCCTGCGGCTTCGGTTTCCAGCGCGTAGCCCGCATCCTGCCCGCCGCTCTCGTCGCGGGCATAGACGGTGGCGCGCACGGCAGCGAAAAGTTCTTCCAGCGGGCCGGAAGCGGCGTTCTCGGCAATGCGCTGCATCCATCCGTCACCGGGCAAAGCTTCGGCAGCGGCGACGGCGGCAGTGATCGCCTTGGCCCCGGCCTCGTCATAGCTGGCGACGTCCGCCAGCCGTGCCGACAACCCCCGGCGGCGACCGCGCGATGCCTTTTCAGGCCCGATCACCCAACGGCGCAACTCGATCGCTTCCGCACCGGTCAGCGCGGCGGCGAAGGTTGAGTCGGCGGCATCGAAAACATGATGCCCTTCGTCGAAGATGATGCGGGTGGGGCGAGAAGCAGGATCGCGGCCACGCGCGGCATTGACCATCACCAGCGCATGGTTGCCGATCACCAGATCCGCGCCGACGCTCGCCCGGGCCGAACGTTCGATGAAGCATTTGCGGTAGTGGGGGCAGCCAGCATAGACGCACTCGCCGCGCCGGTCGGTCAGGGCGGCGATGCCTCGCTGGCGGAACAGCGTGCCGAGCCAGCCGGGCAGATCGCCGCCGATCATGTCTCCATCGCGGGTATAGGCGGCCCATCTCGCCACAAGGTGGGCAAGGATCGCGGCTCGTCCGGCGAACCCGCCCTGCAACGCATCCTCAAGGTTCAGCAGGCACAAGTAGTTTTCGCGCCCCTTGCGCACGACGACGGGGCGCGTTCCATCAATGCGGCGTTCAGGCCAAGCGCGGCGGCTTTCCTGTCTCAACTGGCGTTGCAGCGCCTTGGTATAAGTGGAAACCCAAACGGTGCCGCCCGCCTGCTCGGTCCAGAGAGACGTCGGCGCCAGATAGCCCAGCGTCTTGCCTATCCCGGTCCCCGCCTGTGCCAGCAGGACGTGCGGATGGCCAGACCGTTCGCGCGGAGCGAAAGCGTGGGCGGTTTCTGCTGCGTAGGCCCGCTGGCCGGGGCGCTGCTCCGCCGCGGTGCCTGTAAGCTGGGCGAGGCGGGCGATCACCTCGTCTTCCTTCAACACAACCTGTTTGGGTTGCGCGGGTTCGGGGCTTTCCTCCCATTCCGGCAGCCGTGTGAACAGCCACCGCTCCGCCTGACCGGGCCGGGCGATGCGTGGGGTAAGCAGAGTGGCCCATGCCCAGCGCATGCGTATGAGCGACTGGAGCGCCGTCCACGCACCCTCACGCTCCGCCCATTGCACGCCTTCGCAAACATCGAGCAAGGCACCGGCGGCCTCCTGAAGCAAGCGCGGCACATCGGCGTCGCCGGTCGGCTCGGCAAGATCCAGCGCATGAGCCAGGCCCTTAGGTGTCGGCACCACGAACCGCGCCGGATGCACGAAGGCGAAGAGTTCAAGAAGATCGAGTCCCGAAAGATCCGGGTAGCCCAGTCGCGTCGCCAGCAGGGGGGCGTTGAGGATCAACTGCGGCGTGTCCGCCGCCATCATCACCGCCTCGCCCTTCGAAAGCTGGCGAGTGCCGCTGACATCGCGGAACCAGCAGCCGCCATGGCTGGCATGCAGGGCAGGGAGGGAGAGGGCGGCCATGTCCCACCATCAGTAGTGACGGCGGAACGAATTGAAAACGCTCGTCGTGGATTTGTCGCCGTTAAAGTCGCGGCTGATACAAAATAGCGTCTTGCGGAAAGAGGCATAAGATATATCTTAGACACATCATGAAAGATACAGGAATGAAGATGAGACATATGAATGAACATGATCGGCACGGGCGAAACCGTCGTCACGGCGGACGAGATCGGCTGATCGCTGCGGCGATCGCGCAATTGGGCGCTGGGTGTGATCCACGACGTCATGGCGCAGGGCCGGGATCGTTTGGTGATCGCTTCGCGGGCGGTCCCGGAGGAATGGGCCGTCGCGGCGGAGGTGGGCCTGATGGCCGTGGTCCGGGCGGTGGACGACGGCGGCGTCTGTTCGATCAGGCAGAATTGCAGACGTTGCTGCTCGCATTGATCGGCGACGCACCGCGCCATGGCTACGACTTGATACGCGAGATCGAGACATTGTCCGGCGGCGAATACGCGCCCAGCCCGGGCGTGGTCTATCCCGCACTGACGTACATGGAAGAGTCCGGCCTGATCGCGCCGAGCGGCGATGAAGGATCACGCAAGGCCTATGGCCTGACCGAGGAAGGCCGCGCTCGGGTGAGCGAGGAAGCCACCAAGGCTGCCGAACTGCGCGAACGTCTGACCGCCTTGGCCGCCCACCGCGACAAGGTGGACCCGGCGCCGATACGCCGCGCCATGCACGCGCTCAAGACAGCGATCTTCGACAGCCTTTCAATCGCCGATGCTGATCGCGATCTGGTATTGAAAGTGGCCGACGCCATCGATGAAGCCACGCGCAAGATTGAAAGGATCGAACGATGACCACCATCGAAGCCACCGTTCCGACCCCGAACGGCAGCAAATACGTCCAACAGCTATGCAAGCACTGGAGCCACAAGCTTCAAACGCATTTCGAGAATGACGTGGGCACGGTGACGTTTCCCGCCGCCACTGCCACGATGACCTCCGACGCTGAAGCAATTCACGTCGCCATCACCGGCGAACAGCGCGACGATGTCCAGCGGCTGACGGGCGTGGTCGCCACCCATATCGACCGGTTCGCGTTTCGCGAAGCGCCGTTGACGTACGACTGGTCCTGGAAGGATAGCTGACCTTCACGTCGCGCGCGACGTTGCTCTTGCGAAATGCGCGCATTTGGCCAAAGAGCGCGGCATGACCGAAAATGCCCTGATCGAAGCCGCTCGCGTATCCAAAGCCTGGCCTTTCCAGGAGGCGCAGAAGCTCCTCAAGCGCTATCCCCAGGGCAAGACCGGCCCCGATGGAAAACCGGCGCCGGTCCTGTTCGAGACCGGTTACGGTCCATCTGGCCTGCCGCATATCGGCACGTTTCAGGAAGTCCTGCGCACAACGCTCGTGCGCCGCGCGTACGAGGCGCTGACGGGCGGTGCGCCAACGCGGCTCGTCGCCTTTTCCGACGATATGGACGGCTTGCGCAAAGTGCCCGACAATATCCCGAACGCGGATCTGCTGACGGCCAATCTTGGCAAGCCGCTCAGCCGCATTCCCGATCCGTTCGGCACGTCGGAAAGTTTCGCGCATCACAACAACGCGATGCTGCGCGATTTCCTTGATCGCTTCGGGTTCGATTACGAGTTCGTGTCGGCGAGCGATCGCTACAATTCGGGCGGCTTCGATGCGGCGATGAGCAACGTCCTGGCGCATTACGACGGCATCATGGGCGTCATGCTGCCGACTTTGCGTCAGGAACGCCGCAAGACGTACTCGCCGGTGCTGCCGGTTTCGCCGACGACCGGGGTCGTGCTGCAAGTGCCGGTCGAAGTGCTCGACGCCGCCACTGGAATGATCCGCTTCACCGACGTCGATGGATCGGTTGTGGAGCAGACTGCATTCGGCGGTCAGGCCAAGCTGCAGTGGAAGGTCGACTGGGCGATGCGCTGGTATGCGCTCGGCGTCGATTACGAAATGTGCGGCAAGGACCTTACCGATTCCGTGACGCAGTCCGGCAAGATCGTGCAGATCCTGGGTGGTCGCCGACCGGAAGGGCTGATCTACGAACTGTTCCTCGACGAGAATGGCGAGAAGATTTCCAAGTCCAAGGGCAATGGCCTGACCATCGAACAGTGGTTGACCTACGGCACCGAGGAGTCATTGGGATTCTATCTGTTCCGCGAACCGAAGAGTGCCAAGCAACTGCATGTCGGCGTCATTCCCAAGGCGGTCGATGAGTATTGGCAGTTCCGGGGCAACCTGGCCGACCAGGCGCTGGACAAGCAGCTGGGCAATCCGGTCTGGCACTTGCTTCGCACCAATGGCGAGCAGGGGGGGGCAGGCGATACGCTGCCGGTGACGTTCGCGTTGCTGCTGAACCTTGTCGGCGTCCTTGGCGCGGATGCGACGGCGGATCAGGTATGGTCTTATCTTGGCAATTACGTCGCCGACGCAAATCCGCAGGCGCACCCGGAACTGGGCGAACTGGTCCGCGCGGCTCTTGCCACCAACCGCGATTTCATCGCCCCGACGCTCAAGCGCCGCTCACCCGAGCCGAACGAGGCCGACGCGCTGAAAGCTCTGGACGCGCAGCTGGCGGCGGCTGGCCCCGATGCCTCGGCGGAGGAGCTGCAGAACATGGTCTACGAGATCGGGAAGAACGAAACGCATGGCTTCGCCAGCCTTAGGGACTGGTTCAAGGCGCTGTACGAAACGCTGCTGGGATCGTCACAGGGGCCACGCATGGGCAGCTTCATCGCGCTTTACGGCGTGCCCGAAACCCGCAAGCTGATCGCCGAAGCGCTGGCCGCATGAACGGCGAGCATCGCACCGCCGAACAGCTGTGCGAGGAGCTCCTCGGCCGCAAGTTCAGCGATGTCGATGCCGAGGAACAGCGCGTCTTGCAACGCATCGCCGCCGGAACCGTGATGGGACCGGATGCACAGGAAGAAGCGGCGCTGAATGCCGGCTTCGGCGATCGGCTGGCGGATCGGGTGGCGGCGATCGGTGGTTCGTGGGGCTTCATCATCGCATTCACGGTGGTGCTGCTGGGGTGGATGCTGATCAATAGCCGGATACTGGAGGCGTTGGGGCTGCACGCCTTTGATGCTTATCCCTACATTTTCCTGAACCTGCTGCTTTCGACGCTGGCAGCCATCCAGGCGCCGCTCATCATGATGAGCCAGAACCGGCAGTCCTATAAAGACCGCATCGCCGCGCGCCATGATTACGAAGTGAACCTGCGCACGCAGCTGGAGCTGATCAGGCTGCACAAGCGGATGGACCACCTGTTCAAGCACATCGCAGCCAAAACGCCGGACGATAGCGGTCATTGAATGCGAAACCCCCGGGTTCTCGCGAACCCAGGGGCCTCGTGTCATCCGGCAGTACTTAACTTACCAGAAGAAGTCGTAGATCACGTCCACTACTTCACCGGAATAGGTGTCCACCAGCACGACATCGTCGTAGTAGCGAACCCAGCGATAGGGGCCGTAGACGGCAGGCAGGCGATACTGCCACGGGTCGTTGATCCAGTAGCGGTTGCCGTAGAACACCGAGCCCAGCGAAACACCTATGCCGAGGCGGCGATAGGAATAGTTCTGGTATGGTGCGGAATAGCGACCGATGCGATAGGCCGAACGATTACGATTGCGGTAGCTCTGCCAATCGTAGCGGTTGTCCCGGCGCCAGCCGTTACGGTCCCATGAACGCGACTGGCCGTTGCTGCCGCGCCAGCGGTCATTGTCCCGGCGGTCATTGTCACGCCAGCGACCGTCGTTACCGCGCCAGCCATTGCCGCCGTCGTTGCCGCGCCAGCCTTCAGGGCGCCCGCGACCATCGTTATCACGCCATCCGTCACCTCGACCGCGGCCGTCATTATCCCGCCAGCGGTTGTCGTTGTCGCGACGATCATTGTCGCGGCGATCGTTATCGCGCCAGCGGTTGTCGCCTCCGCGACCGTCGTTGCCGCGCCAGCCACCGTCATTGCCGGGGCGGCCGTCGCGATCGCGCCATTCCTGACGATTGCGGTTTTCAATCACTCGCACGTTGTTGGTCTGGGGCGGGTTGGTCCGGCTGACCGGTTCGCCATTGCGTGTGCCGCCGGCCCAGCCAGGCAGGTTTTGCCGCACCGACGAATCACGGTCGCGCTGGGCTGGAGCCGGTGCAGGCGCCGGGCGAGATTCGCCACGTTGCCAGCCTCCACGTCCGCCGTTGTCGCCACGCGGACCGCGATCCTGTCTTGCTTCACCGCCACGGTCACCGCGACGACCCTGGTTCGCATCCTGCGCGAAGCTGGGGGTCGATAGTCCTGCAAGCGCCAATGCCATGGCGCCGACGGTGAAGAGAACACCTGACTTATTCTTGATCTTATGTGCCATTTTCCGGTCTCCAAAACCGAATTCGCCGGGGGTTAATCGCGGCTCATCGTGAGTTCGTTAGTAAACGAGGTGCGCTGTATTGGATGTGAACCGAGATATGACCGATTATTCATAATTCAACTTGCAAAAATGAATGAGCCGCCAATCCCAATGAGGGACGGCGGCTCATTCATTTCTCTGCTGAAATGCTGGCTGAGCGTCAGCGCGTAAGCTTCTTGTAGGCCAACGCCGTCGGACGGTCAGCGGCGTCGCCCAGGCGGCGGCGCTTGTCTTCTTCGTAGGCGGCGAAGTTACCCTCGAACCACTCGACGTGGCTGTTGCCCTCGAACGCCAGGATGTGCGTGGCCAGACGGTCAAGGAAGAAGCGGTCGTGGCTGATAACCACGGCGCAACCGGCGAAATTCTCGATCGCCTCTTCCAGCGCGCCCAGCGTTTCCACGTCGAGGTCGTTGGTCGGTTCGTCAAGCAGCAGCACGTTGCCGCCCAGCTTCAGCATCTTGGCCATGTGGACGCGGTTGCGTTCGCCGCCCGACAGCTTGCCGACGTTCTTCTGCTGGTCCGCGCCCTTGAAGTTGAACGCGCCCACATAGGCGCGGGTCGACATCTCGTGCTTGTTGACGGTCATGTAATCGTGACCCTCGGACACTTCTTCCCACACGTTCTTCTTGGGGTCGAGATGGTCGCGGCTCTGGTCCACGAAGCCGAGGTGGACGGTGGAGCCCATCTCGATCGTACCGGAATCCGGGGTTTCCTTGCCGGTCAGCAACTTGAACAGGGTGGACTTGCCAGCGCCGTTCGGGCCGATCACGCCAACGATGCCGCCCGGCGGCAGGATGAACGACAGGTCCTCGAACAACAGCTTGTCGCCATAGGCCTTCGAGATGTTGTTCACCTCGATAACCTTGCCGCCAAGGCGTTCGGGCACCTGGATGACGATCTGGGCCTTGCCGGGCTTGCGACCGGCCTGGGCATCCTGGAGTTGCTCGAACTTGCGGATACGCGCCTTTGACTTCGTCTGGCGCGCGGCAGGGGTCTGCCGGATCCACTCGAGTTCTTCCTTGAGCGCTTTCTGGCGACCGGATTCCTCGCGGTCCTCCTGCTCCATACGCTTGGACTTCTTTTCGAGGTAGGTCGAATAGTTGCCCTCGTACGGGAAGTATTTTCCGCGGTCGAGTTCAAGGATCCAACCCACCACGTTGTCGAGGAAGTAGCGATCGTGGGTGATCATCAGCACCGCGCCCGCGTATTCCTTCAGGTGATTTTCCAGCCATTCGACGGATTCGGCGTCCAGGTGGTTGGTCGGTTCGTCAAGCAGCAGGATCGAGGGCTTCTGGATCAGCAGGCGCGTCAGGGCGACGCGGCGCTTTTCACCACCGGAGAGGCTGTCCACCGGCCAGTCGCCCGGCGGGCAACGCAGCGCTTCCATGGCGATCTCAAGCTGGTTGTCGAGCGTCCATCCGTCGACGGCGTCGATCTTGCCTTGCAGATCACCCATTTCTTCCATCAGGGCGTCGAAATCGACGTCTTCCGGCGGATCGCCCATGATGTTGGAGATCTCGTTGAAGCGGTCGACCAGATCGGCGGTCTCGCGCGCGCCGTCCTTGACGTTTTCCAGCACCGACTTGGTCGGATCGAGTTCCGGTTCCTGCTCAAGATAACCGACAGTGATGTTCTCGCCCGCCCAGGCTTCGCCGGTGAAGTCCGTATCGATGCCAGCCATGATCTTGATCAGCGTGGATTTGCCCGCGCCGTTGGGGCCGACGATGCCGATCTTGGCACCTTGGTAGAATTGCAGCGAGATATCGCTGAGCACCGGCTTGGGAGCACCGGTGAAAGTCTTGGTCATGCCCTTCATGACGTAGGCGTATTGGGCGGCCATGGGCGTCCTTTGGATGAATTACACGATTGGAATTTGCTTGGGGCGGCCCTTACAGGCCTGCGCATCACCCCGCAAGATGGGCGCGGCTGGGCGGGTATCAAGTCGGATCGCGGGAAATGCGATTGGTGCACCTTGGCACGCACCCGGCAGCGCGGTAGCACTTCGCGCCATGAGCATCTTTTCCCAGCCTCGCCCCGCCTTACGCTTCGCCGCCGCTCTGGCCGTCGGGGGTGCGACTATTTCCAGCGTCACCGCTTTCGCGACGCCGGTCAGCGGGACGGGGGTTGCATGGGACATCGTTGAAGGCCTGACGACCGAGGTCGGCCCACGCCCCGCCGGATCTCCTGCCGAGGATCGCGCGCGGGACTGGGGAGCCGCCAGGCTCAAGGCGCTCGGTTTTCAAAATGTGCGGGTGGAGGAATTCAAGACGCTCGCCTGGCAGCGTGGGCCCGAGAGCGCGCGCCTGACCGCGCCTTACGCGCAGCCGCTGGCGATCACCGCACTCGGCTTTTCCGTGCCTACTCCCAAGGGGGGATTGAAGGCCGAACTGGTCTATTTCCCCACCCTCGCGGCGCTGGAGGCGGCTTCCGACGGCTCACTTAAAGGCAAAGTCGCTTTCATCGATCACGCGATGCGCGCGTCGCAGGATGGCTCGGGTTATGGTCCGTATGGCAATGTGCGCCGGAAAGGTCCGTCAATCGCATCGCGCAAGGGTGCGGCTGGCGTGGTCATCCGGTCGGCCGGGACGGACAGCCATCGCAACCCTCACACTGGCATCACCGTATTCGACAAGGACGTGAAGCCAATTCCTGCAGGCGCGGTCTCCAATCCCGACGCCGACCTCATCGCCCGGACAGCGGAGCGAGGCCAGCCGCTGGCGATCGACCTCACCCTGATGGGCAAGCCGTTTCCGAACGCCACATCGGGCAACGTGATCGCCGACCTGCCCGGCAGGGATCCGTCGCTGCCCATGATCCTCGTCGCCTGCCATCTCGATTCGTGGGACCTCGGCACCGGCGCAGTGGACGATGCCTCTGGTTGCGGCATCGTCAGCGCAGCGGCGCTAGCCGCGCAGCAGGGCGGACAGACCCTGCGGACCATCCGCGTACTGTGGTCCGGCAACGAGGAGATGGGCCTCGCCGGAGGAGGCGGTGAGCATTACCGCGCACTGCACGGAGCGGAAAAGCACGCCGTCGCCATGGAAAGTGACTTCGGCGCGGACAGGGTCTGGCGCGTGCGCTTTGCCACCGCTCCCGAAAATGGGCCGTTGGCTGAGAAAGTAAAAGCCGCGCTATGGCCGATGGGTATCGTGCCGGACAAGGGCAGGGCCGATGGAGGCGCGGACATTGAAGCCATCATCGCGGCCCAGCAACTCGCAGTGATCGACCTCGGGCAGGACGGCATGCGCTACTTCGACCTGCATCACACGCCCGACGACACGCTCGACAAAGTCGACCCCGCCGCCTTGCAGCAGAATGTCGATGCCTGGGCCGCCGTGCTGAAAGTTATCGCGAATGAAGCCGGACCGATCGAAAAAGTCCCTGCGGTTGCCGAGGGCGGTTAGCCCGCAGCGGTGATCCGCTCGGCCACGGCGATCAGGCGCCGGGCCTGCTCCAGATGGAGCAGCTCTGCCATCTTGCCATCGACACGGATGGCTCCCTTACCCTGGTTCTCCGGAAGGGCAAAACCGTCGATGACCGCGTTCGCCCAGGCGAGGTCAGCATTGCCCGGAGAGAACACTGCATTGCACGGGTCTATCTGGGCGGGATGGATCAGGCTTTTACCGTCGAAACCAAACAGAAGGCCCTGCCGCGCCTCTGCTTCGAAGGCGTCGAGATCACGAAATTCGTTGCAGACGCCATCAAGCACCGCGACCCCGTGCGCCCGCGCGGCAGCCACCGCCATCGACAGGAACGGTAGGAATGGCGTGCGATCGGGGGTCAGTCTGGCGCGCATTTCCTTGGCCAGATCGTTGACCCCCATGATCCATAGCGACAGCCGGGTCGAAGGCGCCATGGCGGCAATCGGCTCCAGGGCGGAGACGCTGGCGCAGGTTTCGATCATCGCCCACAATTGCATCGCAGTGGGCGCTCCAGCCAAGGCCGCCTCGTAGCGCTCGATATCCTGCGGACCATTCACTTTCGGGACAAGCACCGCGTCCGCGCCCGAACCGGCGATCGCCGCCAGGTCTGCCGCGCCCCACTCGGTGTCGATGCCGTTTGCGCGAATGGCCACTTCGCGATGGCCGAAGCCGCCTTCCGCCACGGCGGCAAGGGCAGCAGCCCGCGCGTCCTCTTTCGCTTCGGGGGCAACCGCATCCTCAAGGTCGAGGATCACCACGTCGCAGGGCAGGGTGCGCGCCTTGGCGATGGCCTTGGCGTTGGAGGCGGGCAAGTAAAGCGCGCTGCGGCGGGGGCGGTCTGCTAGATCGGCCATGGCGAGGTTTTCCGTACTGATAAGAATGCCGCCTCCTTGTGGTCACACCGGGGGCCGGGTCAAGTATCGAGGTGGCCGTCGTTGCCGCTGGACAGCGAGCGCCAGTCGCGCCAGAGTGCACACATGAACAGAGCCATTCTTGCCTCGCTGGCAGCCGCAACCCTCACGCTCGTCCCGGGCATCGCCAACGCCAGCCTAGCGGTTGGGGCCAAGGCTCCGGCCTTCGTCACCAAGGGCGCAAAGGGCGGCAAGGTCATGTCGTTTGACCTGAAGCAGGCGCTGAAGCGTGGCCCGGTCGTGCTGTACTTCTACCCCAAGGCGTTCACGCAGGGCTGCACTCTGGAAGCGCACGCCTTCGCCGAAGCCACGCCTGAATTTGCCAAGGCCGGCGCTACCGTGATCGGCATGTCGGCGGACGATCTGCCCACGCTGCAGAAATTCTCCACCGAAGCCTGCCGGGACAAGTTTGCCGTCGCAGCAGCCACGCCGGCGATCATCAAGGACTATGACGTCGCGCTGAAAAAGCCGGGCGCACCTGCCGGGATGACTGACCGGACCAGTTACGTCATCGCCAGGGATGGCCGCATCACCATGGTGCATTCGGAGCTGGACTACCGCGATCACGTCAAGCTTTCGCTGGCTGCGGTCCAGAAACTGAAGAACTGACCTAGCGCATCGATACGGCCCTCATCCGGGGGTCGCATTGCCGTGCAGCCGAGCCGCGCGCTTTACATCCGCGCGCGCCGCGTTATGCGCGTGCTCATCAGTTTCGTTGGAGATTTCCGTCATGCGTGCCGAGGGGCAGGCCCACATTGTTCGCATCGAAAAGGCGCTCGCGCTGGTTCGCAAGTTCCTCGACTGGGACCGTGCGCTGCGCCGTTTCGATGAACTGAACGCGCGCGTCGAAGACCCGACCTTGTGGGATAAACCCAAGGAAGCCGAAGCGGTGATGAAGGAACGCCGCCGGCTGGAAGCTTCGATCGGCGCCGTCAACCAGATCAGCGCCGAGATGGCGGACGCGATGGAATTCGTCGAACTCGGCGAGATGGAAAACGACGAGGACACGATCAACGAGGGCCTCGCGACCTTGGCAGCGCTGGCCGATCGGGCCGATGCCGACAAGATCCAGGCGCTGCTGGGCGGCGAGGCGGATTCGAACGACACCTACCTTGAAGTCCATGCCGGAGCGGGCGGCACCGAAAGCCAGGATTGGGCCGAGATGCTGCAGCGCATGTACACCCGCTGGGCGGAGCGGAAGGGCTACAAGGTCGAACTGGTCGATTACCACTCGGGCGAGGCGGCCGGCATCAAGAGCTGCACGCTGCTGATCAAGGGCGAGAACGCCTATGGCTATGCCAAGACCGAAAGCGGTGTTCACCGTCTGGTCCGCATCAGTCCTTACGACAGCTCCGCGCGGCGCCACACCAGCTTTTCGTCAGTATGGGTCTACCCGGTGATCGACGATACGTTCGAGATCGACATCAATCCGTCCGACCTGAAGATCGACACTTATCGCGCATCGGGCGCGGGCGGGCAGCACGTCAACACCACCGATTCGGCCGTCCGCATCACGCACCAGCCCTCCGGCATCGTCGTCGCCAGCCAGATCGACCGGTCGCAGCACAAGAACCGCGAGATCGCCATGGGCATGCTCAAGGCACGCATGTTCGAAGAGGAAATGCGCAAACGCGAGGAAGCCGCCAGCGCCGAACACGCGAGCAAGAGCGATATCGGCTGGGGTCACCAGATCCGTTCCTACGTCCTGCAGCCGTATCAGCAGGTCAAGGATCTGCGCACCGGCGTGGTGTCCACCGCGCCGGACGATGTGCTCGACGGTGAACTCGATCCGTTCATGGCCGCCGCCCTTTCGCAGCGAGTGACGGGCGAAAAGGTCGAGGTCGAGGACGCGGATTGAAGTGAAGGCTGGCGTCTTGATAAAAGGCGCAAGTGACCCGATGCACGCTCAAGGTTTTTGCCATCACCGCCATGAGCGGCTAAGGGGCCGCATGGTCCGCGCGTTCCATCTTGCCCCCGTGGTTTTGCTGCTGGCACTGAGTGCTTGCCAGAAGCCGACCGTGGATGATGGCCGCACGCTGACATCACGCCAGTTCCCGCTGCCGGATCGCCCGATTTCCAAGATCGGCGCGACGCGCTTTTCGACTGAAGTGGAGCGCGATAGCGTCAACGAGGCGAACGTGGTCATGGACTTGGCGCGCATCGAACCCGGGATGAGCGTTGCCGATCTCGGCGCGGGCGAGGGCTATTACACAACCCGCCTCGCGCAACGGGTTGGCAAGAAGGGCCGCGTACTGGCCGAGGATATCGATCCCAGGGCCAACGAACTGCTGGGCAGCCGCGTCCTTCGCGAACAACTGGAAAACGTGTCGATCAAGCTGGGCACAGCGGACGATCCACGGCTGCCTGCCAACAGCTTCGACCGCATCTTCATGGTCCACATGTATCATGAAGTGGCCGAGCCTTACGCTTTCCTGTGGCGAATGCGCGGGGCGCTGCGGCCTGGTGGCAAGGTTGTGGTCGTGGATGTAGACCGGCCGACCGACGCACATGGGATTGCGCCGCGGCTGTTGTTCTGCGAATTCGCGTCCGTTGGGCTACGATTGACGGAATTTGTTCGCAAGCCGGCGATGCAGGGCTATTATGCGCAGTTCGAGCTATCGGGTGCCCGCCCTGCGCCGGCGGATATCGTGCCCTGCCGCATTTCTGGCGAAGCGCCGAACGACGCCGACAAACCTCCGCGCTGACGCGCGAACGCTTGGGAAAGACGAAAGAGAAGATGGGTTTCAAGGGTCTCAAGCCGATACTGTATGGCGGTCGCGAAGTCTGGCCGCTGGTCGAAGGCGGGAAGGGCGTATCCGCCACCAATCACCTGAGTTCGGGCGCCTGGGCGGCGGCTGGCGGCATCGGCACTGTCAGTGCGGTCAACGCCGACAGCTATGATGCCGAGGGCAAGATCGTCCCGCAGGTCTACAATGCGCTGACCCGCAAGGAACGCCATCAGGAACTGATCAACTATGCCATCGATGGCGCGGTCGAACAGGTGCGACGGGCCTATGAGATTTCCGAGGGCAAGGGCGCGATCAACATCAACGTCCTGTGGGAAATGGGCGGCGCGCAGACCATTCTCGAGGGCGTTCTGGAACAGACCCGGGGCATGGTCACCGGCGTAACCTGCGGTGCTGGCATGCCGTACAAGCTGTCCGAGATCGCGGCGCGTTTCAACGTAAACTACCTGCCCATCGTCAGCTCCGCCCGCGCTTTCCGCGCGCTGTGGAAACGCGCCTACAGCAAGGTCCCCGATTTGCTGGGCGCGGTGGTCTATGAAGATCCCTGGCTGGCGGGTGGTCACAACGGCCTTTCCAATGCCGAAGATCCGTTGAAGCCGGAAGATCCCTATCCCCGCGTCAAGGCGCTGCGCGATACGATGCGCGCCGAAGGGATCGCGGATTCGACCCCGATCGTGATGGCGGGCGGCGTCTGGTTCTTGCGTGATTGGGAAAATTGGATCGACAATCCGGAGCTTGGCAGCATCGCGTTCCAGTACGGCACGCGGCCGCTGCTGACCCACGAAAGCCCGATCCCGCAGCAGTGGAAGGATGCTCTGCGCGAACTGGAGCCGGGCGACGTGCTGCTTCATCGCTTCTCACCCACCGGGTTCTATTCCTCGGCGGTGCGCAATCCGTTTCTGCGTAGTCTGGAGGCGCGTTCCGAACGCCAGATCCCTTATTCCAAGGTCGAGGCGGGCGAGCATACCGTGCGGCTGGACGTTGGCGTCAAGGGCAAGAACTTTTGGGTCACCCCCAAGGATCTGGAACGCGCGCGGACATGGTCGGCAAGCGGCTTCACCGATGGCCTTCGCACGCCGGACGACACCATCGTCTTCGTCGGGCCGGAAGAACGCGACGTGATCCGGCAGGACCAGACTGATTGCATGGGCTGCCTGTCGCACTGCGGGTTCTCGTCGTGGAAGGACCATGACGACTACACCACAGGCCGCCTTGCCGACCCGCGCAGCTTCTGCATCCAGAAGACTCTGCAGGACATCGCCCATGGTGGCCCGATCGACGAAAACCTGATGTTCGCGGGCCATGCTGCCTACAAGTTCAAGCAGGACCCGTTCTATTCCAACGGCTTTACGCCGACTGTAAAGGAACTGGTCGACCGGATCCTTACCGGCGACTGATCGGGGCCACGGCAATCAGGCTGACGCCCGCGCTTCAGGGAAGTGCGGGCAGCACCATGTCGTGCGGCCTGTGGCCATCGACCCAGAAGCGGATGTTGGCAATGAGGCGCTCTCCCGCCGCGCCGCGTCCTTCGTAAGTGGCACTGCCCAAGTGCGGTATCGCAACGAGATTAGGGAGCGCTAGCAGGCGTGGATCGACCTGGGGTTCGTGCGCGAAGACATCCAGTCCGGCGCCGCCGATACGGCCTGACGAGAGCGCTTCGATCAGCGCCGCTTCATCGATCAGTTGACCGCGAGCAGTGTTGATGATGGCGGCGTCCGGCCGCATCAGCCCGATCCGCCGCGCGTCGATCAGGTGGTGCGTGTCCGGTCCGGCCGGACAATGCAGGGTCAGCACGTCCGATTGGGCGATCAGCGTGTTGAGATCCGGCTCGTACCGTGCCGACATCATGTTTTCCACTGCTCCGGGCAGTCGGTTCCGGTTGGTGTAGCGGATTTCCATCCCGAACGCCCCGGCGCGATGAGCCACCGCCTGGCCGATCCGCCCCATCCCGACGATGCCAAGAGTGCGACCGCCCAGCGCATGACCGAGCATCGATGACGGACCCCAGCCTTCCCATCGACCATCGCGCAGGACGCGCATGCTCTCTCCAAAATGGCGGGAAACGAGAATGATCAGCGCCAGCGTCAGATCAGCGGTATCGTCGGTGAATACGCCCGGCGTGTTGGTGACCATGATGCGATGGGCGCGAGTGGCGGCAATGTCGATATGGTCCGTTCCCGCGCCGAAGCTGGCGATCATGCCGAGCCGTTCTCCGGCTTGCTCAATCATTTCAGCGTCGATGGCATCGGTGACGGTCGGCACCAGTACGTCGCAATCGCGCATTGCGGCCATGATCTGATCGCGCGACATCGGGGTATCGTTGGCATTCAGCACGACGTCGAACAATTCCGCCATCCGCGCTTCGACCGAGGGGAGCAGCCGGCGCGTGACGATTACGCGAGGGCGAGGCGGAATCGGGCGGATCGGTTCGCTGGTGGCTGACATGATGCCTGGGCTATGCCTTCCACAGGGTTGCGGTCAAGAAGCCTTGAAGCAATGCCTTCGCGCGCGATAAAGACTAGTCATGATCCGTTTCAGAATCCGATTTCCACTGGTCGCCGCATGCTTGCTGGGCCTGGCCGGAATGATGATCGCGCTGCCCGCTACTGCGGCGGACGACGACAAAGTGCCTTACTGGGCGTCGGTCGATGCGGAGATCGCTAACTTGCGCGTCGGCCCCGGCGATTCGTATCGGATCGACTGGGTATACCGCCGTCCGAACCTTCCGGTAAAAGTGCTGCGCCGCGAAGGGTCATGGCGGCTGGTGCAGGACCCGGCGGGGGAAAAGGGCTGGATGCGTGACTTGCTGCTGTCACGCCAGCGGGCAGGAATCGTCAAGAGCGATGGGCTGATCGAGATGCATGCTCAAGGCAAAAGCGGCTCGCCGATGCTCTGGCGGATAGAGCCGGGCGTGGTCGGGCTGCTGGGGCCGTGCAAGGATGGCTGGTGCGGCTTCGATGCGTCGGGGCACAAGGGCTTCGTTCGCGAAGACGCGTTGTGGGGTACAGGCGCGCCCTAGGCCTCGGACGGTTGTCCTGGATGGGCTTGCGTGTCCTGAAACACCGCCAGCTGCGCCGCAAACGCGCGCTTGAAGGCCGGGCGGTCGGTCCCGCGATCGAGGTAGGCGGCTATCGCGGGATAGTCCTCGAGCATCTCGGAATTCTCCAGTCGCCGCAGGACAGTCACCATCACCAGGTCGGCGGCGCTGAAATCGCCATCCAACCATTCGGCATCGCCCAGCCATTGCGATAAGCTGTCCAGGCGGCTGCGAACTTGCTGATCAAGCAGTTCCAGGCGCTCCGCGAACCAGGGCTTGTCGCGCTCCAATACCATGCACAGGGCGCGTTGGAAGATCGGCGGTTCGACGGTGTCGATAGCGGCAAAGATCCATGTCAGGGTTCGGGCTTTGCCATCCGGATCCTTGGGCAGAAGCCCGGCGTGCTTGCTGGCTATGTGCCACACGATCGCCCCGGATTCGAACAGGACAGACCCGCCATCGTCGAACGTGGGGATTTGCCCGAAAGGATGGAGGCGGCGATACTCGGGAGCCTTTAGTTCATCGAAGGTCATCAGCTCCACGTCGTAAGGCTGGCCCACTTCCTCCAGCGCCCAGCGCACTCGCATGTCGCGCGCATGGCCTTGGCCACGGTCGGGTGAATTGCGAAAGGCGGTGATGACAGGCAGCATAAGGTGCTCCACTTCTGATTCCGCCCGAATGGCACTCCTGCCGAGAGCCCGAGTCAAACAAAAACCCCCGCCGGTCAGGGCGGGGGCTGATGCAACTGAAGTGGATCAGGGCGTGATCAGGCGAGTTCGATCGCCACTGCGGTAGCCTCGCCACCGCCGATGCACAGGCTTGCCACGCCTTTCTTCAGGCCCTTTTCCTTAAGGGCGTTGATGAGTGTGACGATGATGCGCGTGCCCGATGCGCCGATGGGGTGGCCAAGGGCGGTCGCGCCGCCGTGGATGTTCACCTTGTCGTGCGCAATGCCCAGATCATGCATCGCAAACATGGCGACGCAAGCGAAGGCCTCGTTCACTTCGAACAGGTCGACGTCGGAAAGCTGCCAGCCAACCTTGTCCATCAGCTTGGTGATCGCGCCGACCGGTGCGGTGGTAAACTTCGACGGCTCCTGTGCGTGGGCAGCAACGCCGACCACCGTGGCGATTGGAGACAGCCCCTTCGCGTCGGCCACGCTCTTGCGGGTCAGCACGACAGCTGCCGCACCATCCGAAATGGAGCTGGACGATGCGGCCGTAATCGTACCGTCTTTCGCGAAAGCCGCGCGAAGGGTCTTGATCTTGTCCGGATTGCCCTTGCCGGGCTGTTCATCGGTGTCGACGATACTCTCGCCCTTGCGGCTCTTGACGGTAACCGGGACGATCTCGTCCTTGAAGGCGCCGGATGAGATTGCACTCTGTGCGCGACGGAGCGACTCGATTGAGTAATCGTCCTGCGCATCGCGCGTCAGCTGATATTCGTCGGCCGTGACCTGTGCGAACGATCCCATGGATCCGCCTTCGTAGGCATCCTCCAGACCATCCAGGAACATGTGGTCGTAGATCGTGTCATGGCCGGCGCGGGCGCCAGAGCGATGCTTCTTGGAAAGGTAGGGCGCGTTGGTCATCGATTCCATGCCGCCCGCGATCACGACATCCAGCGAACCCGAAGCCAGTGCCTCGGCACCCATGATGACCGTCTGCATGCCCGATCCGCACACCTTGTTTACCGTGGTCGCCTGAACGGACTTGGGCAGGCCAGCCTTGATCGCGGCCTGACGGGCAGGGGCTTGACCAAGTCCGGCCGGAAGCACGCAGCCCATATAGATGCGTTCGATGTCGTCGCCCGAAACGCCCGCACGTTCCACCGCCGCCTTCACCGCCGTGGCGCCAAGGTCGGTGGCTGACACATCGGCGAATACCCCTTGCAGTCCACCCATCGGGGTCCGCGCGTAGCTGAGGATGACGATCGGATCGGAAGCCGAGATCTGTGCCATGAACGTACCTTTCAAAGTTGCTGTTCCGGTTTGCCGCCGGAATAATGTTGCATTGCGTCAATTGCAATAACACCGCGGATCGATAGATCGGGACGTTGCTGCCAAATTGCGACTGTATTTCTCGATCGCGATGTCATTTGCGCCAAACGCCCGGTGCGATTGCGCAAATCGGCAGCCAGAGAGTTGCCCCCATCAAAACAGGCAGGTGACGGCATATTTCTGGCGTTCAACAAGGGGTGAAGAGGCGATTTTATCCCATTGAAGACCTTGCGGCGGTTCCGGCGCTGGCCTAAGAGCGCGCCAATCTTGACGGCATTCGCCCATTACTTTTTTGAATCCGTCAACGTCGTACCCGGTATGAGGCAAGAGACCATTGACCGATCTGTCACAATACCTGCCAATTCTGATATTCCTGGTTATCGCGCTGGGGCTGTCGTCGGTTATCGTGTTTCTGCCCATGGGCGTTGCGCGGCTGACCGGTACGCACCAGCCCAGCGAAGACAAGAACAGCGAATATGAATGCGGCTTCCCCGCGTTCGAGGATCCGCGCAGCCAGTTCGACGTGCGGTTCTACCTCGTCGCCATCCTGTTCATCATCTTCGATCTCGAAGCCGCGTTTCTGTTCCCTTGGGCGGTTTCGCTGAACATGACGGGCTGGGCCGGTTGGACGACGATGATGGTATTTCTGGGCGAACTGGCCATCGGCCTCGCCTATGCGTGGAAGAAGGGGGCTCTGGACTGGGAATGAGCACGGCCATGAACTCACCTCTCGTAAATTCCGCCGGCCAGCCGCTTGCCGGCGCCGCCCATCCCGGAACCGCGCACGGCAATGTCGTCGCGCCGGATGGTTCATTCTTCAAGGACCTGAACCAGGAAGTGTCCGACAAGGGCTTCCTCGTCACCAGCACCGAAGAACTGTTCCAGTGGGCCCGCACCGGGTCGCTGTGGTGGATGACGTTCGGCCTCGCCTGCTGCGCGGTCGAGATGATCCACGTCAACATGCCCCGCTACGACATGGAGCGCTTCGGGGCTGCCCCGCGTGCATCTCCGCGTCAGTCGGACGTGATGATCGTGGCGGGCACGCTGTGCAACAAGATGGCCCCGGCTCTGCGCAAAGTCTACGACCAGATGTCGGAGCCCAAGTACGTCATTTCGATGGGCAGCTGCGCCAATGGCGGCGGTTACTATCACTACAGCTACTCGGTCGTTCGCGGCTGTGACCGGATCGTGCCGGTGGACATCTACGTGCCCGGTTGCCCGCCGACAGCCGAAGCGCTGCTCTATGGCGTGATGCAGCTGCAGCGCAAGATCCGCCGCGTGGGCACTGTCGAGAGGTAAGGCCAGATGCCCGTTCTGCATTCCGCACCCAAGATCGCCTCGAACGACGGCGTGCTCGATACCCTGGTTTCGGCGCTTGGTTCCGCTGTCGTCGCCTCGAAGGAGGAGCATGGCGAGATCGTGCTAACCATCGCGCGGCCCGAGATCGAGAACGCCCTGCGCGCTTTGCGTGATGACCACGGCTATCAGCAGCTCATGGAAATGGCCGGGGTGGACTATCCCTCGCGGGCCGAGCGCTTCGATGTCGTCTACATGCTACTCTCGGTGACTAAGAACCATCGCCTGCTGGTGAAGGTGACCGCCGCGGAAAACACGCCGGTGCCGACAGTCACTACCCTGTGGCCGAACGCGGGCTGGCTGGAACGCGAAGTGTTCGACATGTATGGTGTGGTCTTCGCGGGCAACCCGGACTTGCGCCGTATCCTCACTGACTATGGCTTTGAAGGGCATCCTTTCCGCAAGGACTTCCCGCTGACCGGCTATGTCGAGCTGCGCTATTCCGAGGAAGACAAGCGCGTTGTCTATGAACCGGTGAAGCTGGCGCAGGACCTGCGCAGCTTCGATTTCATGAGCCCCTGGGAAGGCGCGGACTACGTGCTGCCGGGTGACGAGAAGGCGGCAGAAGCTGCTGCTCCGCCGCCGGTAGAAAAGCCCAAGGTTACGGAAACGACCGCCGACACCGGCGCCGGTGCGAAAGCGAACGACAAGTCGGCGGAAAAGGCGTCGGCCGATGCTCCTGCCACCGCGTCGGACGGCAAGGACGCCGAAGCGCCTGACGATACCGAAAGCCGTCCTGAAAAGGGAGACGACAAGTGAGCATGCAGCTCGAGCAGTCGCCCACGACCGGCGACGACGTCATCACCAACTACACGATCAACTTCGGCCCCCAGCACCCGGCGGCGCACGGCGTGCTGCGCATGGTGATGGAGCTGGACGGCGAGATCATCGAAAGGATCGATCCGCACGTCGGCTTGCTTCATCGCGGCACCGAAAAGCTGATCGAGCACAAGACGTACCTTCAGGCTCTCCCGTATTTCGATCGGCTGGACTACTGCTCGCCGCTGGCGATGGAGCACTCCTACGTGCTCGCCATCGAAAAGCTGCTCAACTTGGAAGTTCCGTTGCGCGCCCAGTATCTGCGTGTGCTGTTTGCCGAGCTGACGCGCATCTGCAACCACATGCTCAACATGGGCAGCCACGTTATGGACGTGGGCGCGATGACCCCGAACCTGTGGCTGTTCGAAATCCGCGAGGACTGCCTCAACTTCTTCGAGCGCGCCTCCGGTGCCCGCATGCACTCGGCCTGGTTCCGCCCGGGCGGTGTGCATCAGGACGTGCCGCTCAAGCTGCTGACGGATCTCGCCGATTGGCTCGACACCCGACTGCCGCGCCTGTTCGAAGATGCGATGAGCCTCGTGTGCGACAACCGCATCTTCAAGCAGCGCAACGTCGACATCGCGATCACCAGCAAGGAAGACTCGCTGGCGTGGGGCTTCTCCGGTCCGATGATCCGCGCCGCTGGCATTCCTTGGGATATTCGCAAGGCGCAGCCTTACGACGTCTACGATCGCATGGACTTCGAAATCCCGGTCGGCACCAACTCGGATTGCTACGACCGGTTCATGGTCCGCGTCGAGGAAGTGCGCCAGTCGGCCCGCATCATGAAGCAGTGCCTGCGCGAAATGCCCGATGGCCCGATCGCATCGGACGATCGCAAGGTGGTGCCGCCCAAGCGCGCCGAGATGAAGTCCTCGATGGAATCACTGATCCATCACTTCAAGCTCTACACCGAAGGCTTCCACGTTCCCGCCGGCGAAGTGTACGTGGCGACCGAAAGCCCCAAGGGCGAGTTCGGCGTCTATCTGGTCTCGGACGGTTCCAACAAGCCGTACCGCTGCAAGATCCGCCCGACCGCGTTCAGCCACCTGCAGGCGATGGACTTCATGTCAAAGGGCCACATGCTGCCGGACGCGACTGCCATCCTGGGCGCCATCGACGTCGTCTTCGGGGAGTGCGACCGGTGAGCAATCTGGAAACCGCCAAGGCCATGATCGCGGCCTACAACGCGCAGGACGTGGACACATACGTGTCTTACATGACCGACGATGCCAGCGAGGCGAACTATCGCGGCGCCGTCGTGCGTGAGGGCAAGGAAGGCACGCGATCGGGCCTTGCCGCCGCTTTCGCGCGCTGGCCCGAGAACAGGGCCGATATCGTCGAAGCGCAGCAGATCGGCAATTACGTTCTGATGCGTGAACATGTGACGCGCGGCCCGGCAACCGATGGATCGGAGCTTGTCGAGCCGTTCGAGGTAGTCGCCGTCTACAGTTTCGAGGGCGATCTGTGCTCTCGGGTAGAGTTCATCCGGTAAGCGTGGGAGTGGGACCGATGACCAAGTACAACACCGTCGAAATGATCCGCATCTGGGCAAGCCTGACGGGCCTGCTGCTGGTTGGCATCTATTTCCTCAGCATGTGGGCCGGGGTCGCCCCATCGCCGATGATTGCAATGCTGGCGACCGCCATCGGCGGATTTGAGATTTTCTTTTTCGGCCAGGACCAGTGGCTGAAGCGCAGAGGTAAGCATGGCTGACCGCTATATCGAACCCGATACGCCTGAAATAAGGGCGCGTTGGGGCAACTTTGCTTGGACCGATGCCAACGCCGCCAAGGCGAAGGATATCGTTGCGCGCTATCCGGACGGTCGCCAGCGCTCGGCAGTCATGCCGCTGCTCGACCTTGCGCAGCGCCAGGTGGGGGCGGAACTGAATACCCAGGGCTGGCTGCCGATCCCGGTGATGGAATATGTCGCGGCGCAGCTCGACATGCCGATCATCCGCGTGGTCGAGGTCGCCTCGTTCTACACGATGTACAATATCGCGCCGATCGGCCGTTTTCACGTTCAGGTCTGCGGCACGACGCCATGCATGCTGCGCGGGTCTGACGACATCATTGAGACATGCAAGAAGCGTGGTATGAAAAAGGGCCATACCACCGCGGACGGCCTATGGTCGTTCACCGAGGTTGAGTGCATGGGCAACTGCGCCTCGGCACCGATGGTCCAGATCAACGATGACAATTTCGAGGATCTGACGCCTGAGCGCGTGGACGCCGTCCTCGACGCGCTGGCTCGCGGCGAAAGCCCCAAGTCAGGGACCCAGGACCCGGCGCGCCACACGGTGGAACCGGTGGGCGAACCGACCAACCTTGCGGCCATGATCACCGCCAACCATGACTATCGGAGTGAGTGGTAATGGCTCTCGCTGATAAGGACCGCATCTTCACCAACGTCTACGGCTACCAGCCGTGGGGCCTGAAGGAAGCGCAAGCGCGCGGCGCATGGGACAACACCAAGGCGCTGATCGAGCGCGGCCGTGATGCAATCATCGACGAGATGAAGGCTTCGGGCCTGCGCGGTCGTGGCGGTGCAGGCTTCCCCACCGGGATGAAGTGGTCCTTCATGCCCAAGCAGCCGCCGCTCGACCAGAATGGCAATCCCAAGCCCAGCTTCCTCGTGATCAACGCGGACGAATCCGAGCCGGGTTCGTGCAAGGATCGCGAGATCATCCGCCACGATCCGCACATGCTGCTGGAAGGCGCGCTGGTCGCTGGCTTTGCGATGGGCGCGCGGGCAGCTTACATCTACATTCGCGGCGAATATATCCGCGAGGCCGAAACCCTGTTCGCCGCGCGCGACGAGGCGTATGCGGCGGGCCTGCTCGGCAAGAACGCCAGCGGTTCGGGCTACGACTTCGACGTGTTCGTGCACCGCGGCGCGGGCGCTTACATCTGCGGCGAGGAAACCGCGATGATCGAAAGCCTGGAAGGAAAGAAGGGTCAGCCCCGTCTTAAGCCGCCTTTCCCGGCAGGCGCAGGCCTCTACGGCTGCCCGACCACGGTCAACAACGTGGAATCAATCGCCGTCGCGCCGACCATTCTGCGGCGCGGCGCGGCGTGGTTCTCTTCCTTCGGCCGTGAGAACAACAAGGGCACCAAGCTTTTCCAGATCAGCGGGCATGTCAATCGCCCCTGCGTGGTCGAGGAAGAGATGTCGATCCCGTTCAGCGAACTGATCGAACGTCACTGCGGCGGCATTCGCGGCGGGCGTGAGAACCTGCTGGCGGTGATCCCGGGCGGCTCATCGGTTCCGCTCGTGCCCTCGGCCGACATCTGGGACGCACCGATGGACTTCGACGGTCTGAAGGCAGTCGGCTCCGGCCTCGGCACCGCCGCCGTCATCGTCATGGACAAGTCCACCGACATCGTTCGCGCCATTTCGCGTCTTTCGTACTTCTACAAGCATGAAAGCTGCGGCCAGTGCACGCCGTGCCGGGAAGGCACCGGCTGGATGTGGCGCGTCATGGAACGACTGCGTACCGGCGACGCGCATGTCGAGGAAATCGACATGCTTCAGCAGGTGACCAAGCAGGTCGAAGGCCATACGATCTGCGCCCTTGGCGACGCCGCCGCGTGGCCGATCCAGGGCCTGATCAAGCACTTCCGTCCCGAGATCGAGCGTCGCATCGAGGCGCGCCACGGGTCTCTGCAACAGGCAGCCGAATAATGCCAAAAGTCAAAGTAGACGGCGTCGAACTCGACGTTCCGAACGGTGCGACCGTGCTGCAGGCCTGCGAGCTTGCCGGCAAGGAAATCCCGCGCTTCTGCTATCACGAGCGGCTGAGCATCGCCGGCAACTGCCGTATGTGCCTGGTCGAAGTGAAGCCCGGACCGCCCAAGCCGCAGGCATCGTGCGCGCTTCCGGCTACCGAAGGCCAGGAAATCCGCACCGACAGCGAGATGGTCAAGAAGGCACGCGAAGGGGTGATGGAATTTCTCCTCATCAACCACCCCCTCGATTGCCCGATCTGCGACCAGGGCGGCGAATGCGACCTGCAGGACCAGTCGGTCGCCTACGGACGCGGCGGCTCGCGCTACCACGAGCACAAGCGCGCGGTGACCGAGAAGTACATGGGGCCGCTGATCAAGACCCAGATGACGCGCTGCATTCACTGCACCCGCTGCGTGCGCTTCTCTGAAGAAGTAGCCGGCGTGGACGAGATCGGCGCGCTCTATCGCGGCGAGAACATGCAGATCACTACGTATCTGGAACATGCCGCCAAGCATGAGATGAGCGCGAATGTGATCGACTTGTGCCCGGTCGGTGCGCTGACCAGCCGTCCCTACGCGTTCGAAGCGCGTCCCTGGGAGCTGAAGAAAACGCTTGGCATCGACGTCTCGGACGCGACCGGTGCGAACATTCGCATCGACAGCCGTGGCCGGGAAGTGATGCGTGCGCTTCCGCGCAATAACGACGATGTCAACGAGGAATGGATTAGCGACAAGGCTCGCTATCAGGTCGATGGCCTGGTGCGTCGTCGTCTCGACAAGCCCTTCCTGCGCCGCGATGGCAAGCTCGTTCCGGCCACCTGGAACGAGGCGTTTGCCGCGCTCGCTACGCTGAACCCGGGCAACTCGATCGCCGCGATCGCCGGTGACATGGTCGATTGCGAAACGATGTTCGCCGCCAAGGCGCTTGTCAGCGCTCTGGGTTCGACCCTTCTCGAGGGACGCCAGACGGGCATGGACTACGACACCTCCAGCCTCGCAGCGGTCAACTTCAACTCGACCCTTTCGGGCATCGAAGGCGCAGACGCGATCCTGATCGTCGGATCCCACGTGCGCTGGGAAGCGCCGCTGGTGAACGTGCGCCTGCGCAAGGCCGTCAAGCGCGGCGCCAAGGTCTTCCTCGTCGGACCGCAGTGGGAAACCACGTTCGGCGGCGAATTCCTGGGCGATGACCTTTCAGCGCTGGATAACCTGCCGGATCATGTAGCGGATGCGCTTTCGGGCGCCAAGCGTCCGGCGGTTATCGTCGGTGGTGCAGGTCTTGGCCGCGGCGGTCTCGAGGCGGCTCTTGGCCTCGTGAGCCAGTTCAATCTGGTTCGCACTCTCGAAGACGGGTCGACTTGGAACGGCTTCAACGTCCTGCATATGGCGGCCTCGCGCATGGGCGGTCTGATGCTCGGCTACGCCCAGAAGGGCGGTATCGCCGACATCGCTTCTGCCAATCCGAAAGTTCTGATCTCGCTCGGCGCGGATGAAGTCGACTACGCCAGGTTCGCTGACTCGATGATCGTCTATATCGGCCATCACGGCGACAAGGGCGCTCACGCCGCCGACGTCGTACTGCCGGGATCCGCCTATACAGAAAAGGCCGGGACTTACGTGAACACCGAAGGCCGCGTGCAATTCGCCGACAAGGCGGTGTTCGCGCCGGGCGATGCTCGCGAAGACTGGACCATCCTGCGTGCGATGGCCGATGCTTTCGGGGTTTCGGTAGGTTTCGACAGCTTCGACCAACTGCGTGCGGCGATGGTCGCGGCAGTGCCGGCGCTCGGGCAGGAAGGGCTCGCCGACTATGGTAGCACCCTGCCGGTGGTTGGCGGTTCGGCATCCGGCGCGATCGCCTATCCGATCAAGGACTTCTACATGACCAACCCGATCGCGCGCGCCAGCGCGACGATGCAGCGCTGTTCGGCCGAACTGCTGCACGGTGAGGAATTCGCGGAGGCGGCGGAATGACTTCGTTCTTCCAGTCGCTTGGCATGACGCAGGATTGGGCGTGGTTCGTCGCGACGATCTGCGGCATCCTGCTGATCGCGTTGCCGCTTATGCTCGTGGTGGCAATGGCGATCTACATGGACCGCAAGGTTTGGGCGGCCATGGCGTTGCGTCGTGGTCCCAACGTGGTCGGACCGTTCGGCTTGCTGCAGTCGTTTGCGGACGGTTTGAAGGTATTCCTTCAGGAAACAATCATTCCTTCGGCCGCGAACAAGGGCATCTTCCTGATCGCCCCGGTCGTGACGTTCACCGTCGCGCTGATGGCCTGGGCGGTGATTCCGTTCAATTCAGGCGCAGTGCTGGCAAACATCAACGTCGGGCTGCTGTACATCCTCGCGATCAGCTCGCTCGGTGTCTACGGCACGATCATGGCGGGCTGGGCTTCGAACTCGAAGTATCCGTTCTTCTCGGCGATGCGCGCCTCGGCGCAGATGATTTCGTATGAAGTCTCGATTGGTTTCATCCTGATCTGCGTGGTGCTGTGGGCCGGTTCGTTCAACATGAACGCCATTGTCCTGGCGCAGAAGGGACACGTCTTCGGGATCATCAATGGCTTCGTGGCGAACCCGTTGCTCTTCCCGATGTGGGTGATGTTTCTGATTTCGAGCCTTGCCGAAACGCAGCGCGCACCGTTCGACCTAACGGAAGCGGAAAGCGAACTTGTTGCCGGATACCAGACCGAATATTCGTCGATGGCCTTCGCCGCCTATTGGCTCGGCGAATACGCCAACGTGCTGCTGATGTGCGCGCTCAACGCGACGCTGTTCTGGGGTGGCTGGCTGCCGCCGCTTGATATCCCGATCCTTTACCTCGTGCCGGGCTTCATCTGGTTCGTGCTGAAGGTATTGTTCTTCTTCTTCATCTTCAGCTGGGTCAAGGCGACGGTTCCGCGTTACCGCTATGACCAGCTGATGCGCCTGGGCTGGAAGGTATTCCTCCCCGTTTCGCTGCTGTTCGTCGTGATGGTCAGCGGCTACCTCATGGCTACCGGACACTTCGCATGACCGTTGCATATCTCATCAAGAGCTTCACGCTCTGGGAGTTCGTGAAGGCGCATTGGCTGACGCTGAAGTACTTCTTCAGGCCCAAGGCGACGATCAACTACCCGTTCGAGAAGAACCCGCTGTCGCCCCGTTTCCGTGGTGAGCATGCGCTGCGCCGTTATCCCAATGGCGAGGAACGCTGCATCGCTTGCAAGCTGTGCGAGGCGATCTGCCCAGCGCAGGCGATCACCATTGAGGCAAGCCCACGTGCCGACGGTTCGCGCCGTACCACGCGCTACGACATCGACATGACGAAGTGCATCTACTGCGGTTTCTGTCAGGAAGCCTGCCCGGTGGATGCGATCGTCGAAGGGCCGAACTTCGAATACGCGACCGAAACGCGCGAAGAACTGCTCTATGACAAGACCAAACTCTTGGCGAACGGGGACAAGTGGGAGCGGGCCATCGCCGCGAACCTTGAAGCCGATGCTCCGTACCGCTAACCGGCGCGCGCAAGGAAACAGGCTTTCATGATTCACGTAATCGCCTTCTACCTCTTCGCGGTGATGACCGTCGCCTCCGGCGCGATCACCATCCTCGCGCGCAACCCGGTGCACTCGGTGCTCTGGCTGATCCTGGCGTTCTTCAACGCGGCGGGCCTGATGGTGCTGACCGGTGCCGAGTTCATCGCGATGCTGCTGGTGATCGTCTATGTCGGTGCGGTCGCGGTTCTGTTCCTGTTCGTGGTGATGATGCTCGACATCGACTTTGCGTCGTTGCGTGCCGGTTTCGTTCGCTACTTCCCGTTCGGCGCGCTTGTGGCGCTGGTCCTGCTGGCCGAAATGGTGCTGGGCATCGGCGCGTATCGCGCCGGATCGATGGAGCTCGGCACGCCCAACGGCATGGCCGCAACGCCTGCAGGAACCTCGAATATCGAGGCGATCGGCGCGCTGCTCTACAGCCGTTATCTGTTCCTGTTCGAAGCCGCCGGGATCATCCTGCTGGTCGCCATGATCGGCGCGATCGTACTGACCCACCGCCAGCGTGGCGACACGCGGGGCCAGAAGATCAGCAAGCAGAACCAGCGTCGCCCGCAGGACGCGACCGTCAACGTGAAGCCTGAAATCGGCAAGGGGGTCCAGCTGTGATCGGCGTCGAACACTATGTCGTGGTAAGCTCGATCCTGTTCGTGCTTGGGGTCCTCGGCATTTTCGTCAACCGCAAGAACATCATCGTCATCCTGATGGCGATCGAATTGATCCTGCTTGCGGTGAACATCAATCTCGTCGCGTTCAGCGCTTTCCTGCACGACCTTACTGGCCAGATATTCGCCATGTTCGTGTTGACGGTCGCTGCGGGCGAGGCGGCAGTGGGGCTTGCAATCCTTGTGATCTATTTCCGTGGCCGCGGCACCATCGCCGTCGACGACGTCAACCGGATGAAGGGGTAAGGCCTTGGACCCGATCCTATTCATCGTCTTCCTACCGCTTCTGGCAGCGATCGTCGGCGGACTTGCCAACAAGTCGCTCGGCTTCGTCATCCCCAAGGTCCTCACGACCGGCGCGTTGTTCATTGCCTGCGCGCTGTCGTGGCCGATCTTCCTCGGTTTTCTGGGCGGCAGCCAGTCTGAGCACGTGGTTCCCGTGCTCAAGTGGGTCGCTTCGGGCACGATGACATTCGACTGGACGCTGCGGGTGGATTCGCTCACCGCCGTCATGCTGGTGGTCATCACTTCGGTATCGGCGCTCGTGCACCTCTATTCGTGGGGTTACATGAGCGAGGAGCCGGATCAGCCGCGCTTCTTCGCGTACCTGTCGCTCTTCACGTTCGCCATGCTGATGCTGGTGACGGCAGACAACCTGGTGCAGATGTTCTTCGGATGGGAAGGCGTTGGCCTTGCATCCTACCTCCTCATCGGTTTCTGGTTCCGCAAGCCTTCCGCCGGCGCTGCCGCGATCAAGGCGTTCGTCGTCAACCGCGTGGGCGACCTGGGCTTCATGCTCGGCATCTTCGGCACGTATCTGGTGTTCGGCACCGTATCGATCCCGCAGATCCTCGACGCCGCGCCGACGATGGCCGGGTCGACGATCGGCTTCATCGGCATGCGCGTCGATACGATGACTGTCCTGTGCCTGCTGCTGTTCATCGGCGCGATGGGCAAGTCGGCGCAGCTTGGCCTGCACACCTGGCTTCCTGACGCAATGGAAGGCCCGACACCGGTATCGGCACTGATCCACGCGGCGACGATGGTCACCGCAGGCGTCTTCATGGTCTGCCGTCTCTCGCCGATGTTCGAGCAGAGCGAAACCGCAATGCATGTCATCACCTTTATCGGTGCTGCAACGTGCTTCTTCGCCGCGACGATCGGGTGCACGCAGTGGGACATCAAGCGCGTCATCGCCTATTCCACCTGCTCGCAGCTGGGCTACATGTTCTTCGCTGCAGGCGTTGGCGCCTATGGCGCGGCGATGTTCCACCTGTTCACGCACGCCTTCTTCAAGGCTCTTCTGTTCCTTGGTGCCGGTTCGGTGATCCACGCGATGCACCATGAACAGGACATGCGTTTCTACGGTAATCTGCGGAAGCATATCCCGATCACGTTCTGGACGATGACGGCGGGCACGCTGGCCATCACCGGTGTCGGTATCGCTGGTTTCATCGGCTTCGCGGGCTTTTATTCGAAGGACGCGATCCTTGAAGCGGCATTCGGTTCGGGTACGTCGGTTGGCACCTTTGCCTTCTGGATGGGTATCCTAGCCGCGCTGATGACCAGCTTCTACTCCTGGCGTCTCGTGTTCCTGACGTTCTTCGGCAAACCGCGCTGGAACCGGTCCGAACATATCCAGCATGCGGTCCATGATGCGCACGGAAATGGGGATCATCACGATGCGCCCGCGCAGGAAGATGCCGGTCACGAAACCGACCAGCATGATGCGCATGCCCATGGGCACGGCGGTCATGTACATGGGCATGCCTCTGATCATGGCGACGGCACGGGCGGATACCATCCGCACGAAAGTCCTTGGGTCATGCTGCTGCCTCTGCTGGTTCTTTCGTTGGGAGCCATTTTCGCGGGGCTCGTCTTCCACGACGCGTTTGTTTCCGAAGGCGAGGGTGCCTTCTGGAACGGAGCGCTGGTGTTCCATGAACATTTGATCCACGCGATGCACGCCGTCCCGACGTGGGTGAAATGGTCGCCGTTCACGGTCATGGCGATCGGCTTCATCATCGCCTGGTACGGATACATCCGTAACCTTAACTTCCCGAAGATGGTCGTCGACCAGCTCGGCCCGGTCTACACGTTCGTCTATCGCAAGTGGATGTTCGACGAACTGTACCATTACGTCTTCGTCGTCCCCGCATTCTGGCTCGGCAAGGTGTTCTGGAAGGTGCTCGACATCGGCGTCATCGACCGGTTCGGTCCTGACGGTGCTGCCTGGGCTGTCGCCAAGGGTTCGACTTACGCGCAGAAGGTCCAGTCGGGCTATCTGTACAGCTACGCTCTTGTCATGCTGCTGGGCCTTGTCGGCGCCATCAGCTGGGTGATCGCGGGATAAGATGATGAGTGGTTTTCCGATCCTCAGCCTGATGTTGGCCGTGCCGCTGCTCGGTGCGCTGGCCTGTCTATTTCTTGAAGCCAAAGCGGCGCGCAGCGTCGCGCTGATCGCCACTCTGATCGACTTTGCGCTCGGCGTCGTGCTGTGGCTCAACTTCGACATCGGGGGTGCCCAATGGCAGTTTACCGAGCGGCTCGAGATTTTCTCGGGCTTCTCATGGGCGCTTGGCATCGACGGTATTGCCCTGCTCCTGATCATGCTCTCGGTGTTCCTGATGCCGATCTGCATCGGCGCCAGCTGGAACTCGATCGAAAAGCGCGTCGGCGAATACATGGCCGCGTTCCTGCTGGTCGAGACGCTGATGATCGGCGTGTTCGCGGCGCAGGATATCTTTCTGTTCTACATGTTCTTCGAAGCCGGCCTTATCCCGATGTACCTGATCATCGGCATCTGGGGCGGGACGGACCGCATCTACGCAAGCTACAAGTTCTTCCTGTACACGCTGCTCGGCTCGGTACTGATGCTGGTGGCAATGCTGTGGATGGTGCACACCGCGGGCACGACCGACGTGCCGACGCTGATGGCCTACGATTTCGACCCCAGCGTGCAGACGTGGCTGTGGTTGGCCTTCTTCGCCAGCTTTGCTGTGAAGATGCCGATGTGGCCGGTTCATACCTGGCTTCCTGCTGCACACGTGCAGGCACCGACAGCCGGATCGGTCATTCTGGCGGGCGTTCTGCTGAAGATGGGTGGCTACGGCTTCATCCGCTTCTCGCTGCCGATGTTCCCAGAAGCGTCCGCATACTTTGCGCCGCTGATCTGGGGTCTGTCGATGGCAGCGGTCGTCATCACCTCGCTGATCGCGCTGGTGCAGAGCGACATGAAGAAGCTGATCGCCTATTCGTCCGTCGCTCACATGGCGATCGTTACGATCGGTCTGTTCGCCTTCAACGTGCAGGGGCTAGAGGGTTCGATGCTGGTGATGCTCAGCCATGGTCTGGTGTCCGGCGCGTTGTTCCTGTGCGTCGGAATCATCTACGATCGTCTGCATACCCGGGAGATCAACCGCTATGGCGGCCTTGCGATCAACATGCCGCGTTATGCGCTGTTCTTCCTGCTGTTCACGATGGCATCGATCGGCCTTCCGGGCACCAGCGGCTTCGTGGGCGAATTCCTGAGCCTTGGCGGCATCTATCAGGTATCGACCTGGACAGCCCTGATCTGCACCACCGGCATCATCCTTGGTGCAGCGTACATGCTCTATCTTTATCGCCGGGTCGTCTTTGGCGACCAGAAGAACGCCGCCGCCGCCGCCATGCCGGACCTCGACGCGCGTGAACTGCTGATGGTTGTTCCGCTCGCGCTCGCGGTCTTGTGGATGGGTGTCTACCCTGAAAGCTTCATCGCTCCGATGCGCGCCGACATTGCCGCGCTCGATGCTCGCCTTGCTCGGGCGAAGCCGGCGGGAGACAGCAAGATAGCAATCGGCAAAGCTAAGCCTGCGCATGCGGAATCGGCTGCGCACGAGGGGTCACACTGATGGACTGGTCGCAGTCGCTGCGCCTGATCGCGCCGGAAACAACGCTTAGCATCGCGGGCCTGATCCTGCTGCTGATCGCCGCCTGGGGCGGGGACAAGGCAAGCCGCCTGATATCGATCCTGGGTGTCACCGCTCTGATCGGCGTCACGTTCCTTGTCGCTCCGGCGCTGTGTCAGGGCCATGTTGGCGCGGATTATTCCGCCTTCTTCGGCCAGATTCGGGCAGACGCCTTCTCCAGCTATGCCAAGATCCTGATCTATCTCTCGGCCGCTACGACGCTGATCGTCGCGCCTGCGTTCTTCGAGCGGACGGGCACGATGCGGGCTGAGTTTCCTGTTCTGGTCATCTTCGCCGCGCTGGGTAGCGGGATCATGGTTTCGGCCGGCGATCTGCTGACGCTGTACATTGGTCTGGAGATGAATTCGCTGGCTGCTTACGTGCTGGCGGCGTTCGTGCGCACTGATGGGCGTTCGGCGGAAGCGGGCCTGAAGTATTTCGTGCTGGGCGCGCTGGCCTCGGGCATCCTGCTGTTCGGCATGAGCCTGACCTACGGGTTTACCGGCACGACGTCGTTCTCGGACATCAACGCGGCGCTGGCAGGCGGCCTTTCGCATGGCGCGCTGTTCGGCATCGTCTTCATGCTCGCAGGCCTTGCTTTCAAGATCAGCGCCGTACCATTCCACATGTGGACGCCCGACGTTTACGAAGGCGCGCCGACGCCGGTGACGAAGTTCTTCGCCACGGCCGGCAAGGTCGCTGCGATCGGTCTGACGATGCGCGTCCTCCTCGATGCGTTTGGTGATCAGGCCGCTGCATGGCGCCAGATCATTGTCTTCATCGCGCTCGCCTCGATCGTCGTCGGTGCACTGGGTGCGATCGGGCAAAAGAACATCAAGCGCCTGATGGCCTATTCGTCGATCAACAACGTCGGCTTCATCCTTGTCGGCCTTGCCACCGCGAACGAGCAGGGTGCTTCGGCGATGCTGTTTTATCTCGCCGTCTATGTAGCCATGTCGATCGGCGGGTTCGTGGCTATCCTCATGCTCAAGGACGAGAACGGAGCACAGGTGGAGGAAATCGCACGTCTAGGCGGATTGTCGCGTACGCGTCCCGGTCTGGCGCTGGGCCTTGCCATCGTGATGTTCAGCCTTGCCGGTATTCCACCGCTGTTCGGTTTCTGGGGCAAGTTCCTGGTTTTCAAGGCCGCCGTCGATGCGGACATGATGGCGCTGGCGTTCCTTGGCTTCGCGGCCTCGGTGATCGGTGCGTTCTATTACCTGAAGATCGTCAAGGTCATGTACTTCGACGAGCCGGTCGATGCGGTGACGGGTGACAGCGATGTGTGGCACAAGGCGATCCTGATCGTGACCTGCCTGATCATGTCGCCACTCGGTTACCTGCTGACCAAGTGGCTGACGGGCATGACGGACACGGCGGCAACGGCGCTGTTCTTCGCGCTTTGATCCGTACGGTCGAGCAAACTGGCTCCACCAACGAGGATCTGGCTCGCCGGGCAACAGCGGGCGAATATCTGGCTGAGGGTGACTGGCTGATCGCGGATCGGCAAATCGCCGGCCGGGGTCGCCTTGGCCGGGTCTGGAATGACGGCCTGGGCAATTTCATGGGATCGACGGTGGTGCGTATAGCGCCCGGCGATCCCGCTCCGGCGACGCTGGCATTGCTTACGGGGCTTGCGGTCCACCGAGCTGTTATGCGTTTTGTGCCGGGCGGGCATCAGGTTCTGCTGAAATGGCCGAACGACGTTTTGCTGGACGGCGGCAAGGTGGCGGGCGTGCTCCTGGAAATGACGGCCGGGGTCGTCATCATCGGCATCGGCGTCAATCTGGCGGTCGCCCCGGTGATACCAGATCGCCCTGTGGCATGCCTTAACGATCTGGGGTCGGCCGCCGATCGTGACACCTTCGCAGACACGCTCGCCCGATCGTTCGACGCTGAACTGGAGCGTTGGCGGACGGTCGGCCTTGCTCCGCTGCTACGTCGCTGGCAGGCTGCCGCTCATCCAGAAGGTACGCCGCTACGGGTATCGCCCCCCGGGGAGGAGCCGCTGGATGGCACGTTCGCAGGCCTGTCCGACGACGGCAATTTGCAGCTTGCCTTGCCAAGTGGCGAGATGCGGACCATTCACGCTGGCGACGTCATACTGTCGACCAACCGCGTTTGAGGAAACGATAGGCCCATGCTGCTTGCTATCGATGCCGGCAATACCAATGTCGTCTTCGCCCTGCTGGAGGGGCGGACCATCCGTGGGCGTTGGCGCATCGCGACCGATCCGCGCCGTACCGGGGACGAATACGCGGTCTGGCTGATGCAGCTCCTGTCCATCAGGGGCGTGGACGCGAAGGCGATCGACCAGATCATCATTTCGACGGTCGTTCCGCGTGCGCTCCACAACCTGGAAATTCTGGCGCGCCATTATTTCGATGTGGAGCCGTTGATCGCCGGTCATGGCGAGGCGGAGTACGGCATCGACATCGATGTGGACGAGCCGCGTTCGCTGGGTGCAGACCGGGCGGTGAACGCCGTTGCCGCTCATGCCAAGCATTCAGGCGACCTGATCGTCGTCGATTTCGGCACGGCGACGACGTTCGACGTGGTCGATTTCAACGGGGCCTACAAAGGTGGCATCATTGCCCCCGGTATCAATCTGTCGCTCGATGCGCTCGTCGGCAACACCGCGAAGCTGCCGCGCATCGCGATCGAAATTCCCAAGAGCCAGAGCGTCGTCGGGCGCAATACTGAAGACCAGATGCTTATCGGTGTATTCTGGGGCTACGTAGCGATGATGGAAGGCCTGATCGCGCGGATTCGGGCTGAAATCGGGCGTCCGGCCAAAGTGATTGCCACCGGCGGCCTTGCCGTACTCTTCCACGAAGCAACCGACATTTTTGACGCCGTCGACGCGGATCTGACGATCGACGGCCTCGCCATTCTTGCGCAAAGGGCCGCATCTACGTGATTCCAGGTAAAGAACTGCTGTTCTGTGCGCTCGGCGGCTCGGGCGAGATCGGTATGAACGTCAATCTCTATGGGTGCCATGGCAAGTGGCTGATGGTTGACCTTGGCATGACCTTCTCGGGGAACGAATACCCCGGCGTCGATCTCGTATTCGCCGACCTCGAATTCATCGAGAACGAGCGGGAGAACCTGCTCGGCGTGGTGCTGACCCATGCGCATGAGGATCACATCGGCGCGGTGCCGTACTTCGCGCAGGAACTGGGCGTGCCGCTTTACGCGACGCCGTTCACCGCCAAGCTGGTCGCAGCCAAGCTCGAAGAAGCAGGTATTCTGGACGAGGTGGAGCTTATCGTGGTCGACGACCTCGAACGGTTCGACATCGGACCGTTCGGGATCCGCTACGTGCCGCTGGCGCACTCGATCGCCGAAGGCAACGCGCTGGTGATCGAAACGCCCTATGGCCGCATCTTCCACACCGGGGACTGGAAGCTGGACGATGAGCCGCAGGTCGGCACCCCGGCCACCGAAGCGGAACTGACCGCCATCGGCGACGAAGGAGTGCTCGCGCTCGTTTGCGATTCGACCAACGTGTTCAACCCGGAAGCGTCGGGCTCCGAAGGCGAAGTCTATCGCGGGCTTCTGGCGGAAGTGAAGCGGCACAAGGGGCGGCGCGTTCTGGTGACGACGTTTGCCTCCAACGTGGCGCGGCTGCAGACGCTGGGCGATGTCGCGAAGAAGACGGGGCGCCAATTGTGCGTTGCCGGGCGATCGCTTGATCGCATCATCGGCGTCGCGCGATCGTGCGGGTATCTGAAGGACCTGCCGGAACTGATCGACGTGGAAACCGCGATGGGCCTGCCGCGCGACGAAGTGCTGATCGTCGGCACCGGCGGGCAGGGCGAACCGAGGGCGGCGCTGGCGCGCATTGCCGAGGGAAGCCACCCTATCAAGCTAGACAAGGGCGATGTCGTGCTGTTTTCCAGCCGCCAGATCTCCGGTAACGAGATCCAGATCGGCCGCATTCAGAACCGACTCGCTGATGCCGGGGTCGTCGTTGTCACGGACCGGCAAAGCCCGATCCATGTATCCGGCCATCCCGGTCGTCCTGAACTTCAGGCGCTCTACGGGTGGCTGCGACCGCAGATTTTGCTGCCGGTCCATGGTGAAATCCGCCATATGAAGGAGCAGGTGCGGCTCGGGCTGGAAAGCGGCATTCCCAAGGCGATCTTCCAGAAGAACGGCGATCTTGTACGTCTGGCGCCCGATCGTGCCGGGAAATTCGGCGAAGTCCGTTCCGGCCGTCTGATTCTGGATGGCGACATCATCGCGCCGGCCGATGGCGAGGCGATGGTCATGCGCCGACGGATCGCCTTCAACGGCGTCGTTTCGGTCGCGGCCGATCGCAAGGGCAACGTGCAGGTGTCCGCGCTTGGCCTGCCGCTGGACGAAGACTATGACGACTTCGTGGCCGAAGCGCAGAAGGACGTGGCGGATGCGCTGGGCCGCGCGAAGAAGGCGGAGCGCGGAGTGCGGACGGAGGCAGCACGATTGGCGGCCCGCCGCGCTGCTACCCGCTGGTCGGGCAAGAAGCCGCAGGTTCAGGTCCTGCTGCTGGAGGATTGAGGCGTCATGGCGATGAAATGGACCTCGATCGTTGCGATCTATGCCCTGTTCTGGGTGCTCAGCGCGTTTCTGGTCATGCCGTTCGGGTTGCGCACGCCTAATGAGGTCAGCGGGCATAACGTGCCCAAGGGCCACGCCGATAGTGCGCCGGTGAATTTTCGGCCTGGCCTGATCTCGATGCGGGCAACGGTGCTGGCCGTCATTCTTTGCGGCCTGTATTACCTGAACTATCAGTATCAGTGGATCACCACTGACGACCTCAACTTCTTCGGCAAGCCGCCGGTAGACGATCTGGGGTACTGATCGCCAGCGGCTCGCCGGTCAGAGGCACGCTTCTAGAAAGGCCTGATCGAAGCCGAACTGGCGGGCCTTTTCCAGCGTGTACGGGCGCAGGCCAGAGGCGCGGTATTCGCCGATGATCTTGCCGTCGTCGGTTTCGTCCAGATATTCGAACTTGAACAGTTCCTGCGTGACGATGACGTCGCCTTCCATGCCGATCACTTCGGTGATGTTGGTGGTGCGGCGCGAGCCGTCGCGCAGGCGCTTGACCTGAACGATAAGGTCGACCGATTCCGCAATCTGGCGGCTGATCGCTTCCTTGGGGATCTTGATGTCGCCCATCAGGATCATGTTTTCCATACGGCCCAGGCATTCGCGCGGGGAGTTGGCGTGCAGCGTGCACATCGATCCGTCGTGACCGGTGTTCATCGCCGCCAGCAGATCGAAGCACTCCGCGCCGCGAATTTCACCTAAGATAATGCGGTCCGGGCGCATACGCAGGGCGTTCTTGACGAGATCGCCGATGGTAATGGCGCCCTGGCCTTCAAGGTTGGGCGGGCGGGTTTCCAGCGGTAGCCAGTGCGGCTGCTGCAGGCGGAGTTCGGCGGCGTCCTCGATGGTCAGCACGCGCTCGCCCGGGTCGATCATCTTCGACAGGGCATTGAGCATGGTGGTCTTGCCCGAGCCGGTGCCGCCCGAGATGACGATGTTCATCCGGCAAGCGCCTGCGATCTTGAGCGCGGTGGCCATCTTCTCGCTCATCGAGCCAAAGCCCTGGAGCATGTCGATGGTGATCGGCTTTTCGGAGAATTTACGAATCGAGATGGCGGTGCCGCGCAGCGACAGAGGCGGTACGATCACGTTGACGCGGCTGCCGTCCTTGAGGCGGGCGTCGGCCAGCGGCGTGGTCTGGTCGACGCGGCGGCCGACCTGGTTGACGATGCGCTGGGCGATCTGGAACAGGTGCTGCTCGTCGCGGAACTTGGTGGGGGCGAGCTGCAGCCGGCCCTTCTTTTCGATGTAGGTCTGGTTCGGGCCGTTGACCATGATGTCCGAAATATCGGGGTCGTTCAGCAGTTCTTCCAGCGGACCGAACCCAAGCAGTTCGTCGATCAGCACCTTTTCGAGCGCGAACTGCTCCCGGCGGTTGAAGGTGATCTTGAGTTCCGCCAGCACCTCGATGATGATCGGGCGGAATTCCTCGGACAGCTCGTCCTTGGTTAGCGTGGCGGCGGCTTCGGGATCGACTCGTTCGAGCAGGCGAGGGAGGACCTGCTCCTTGATCTTGTGGATCGACGCTTCGAAGCCATCCTGCTCGGACGGTTCATGAACGGCGTTGGCGCGATCGGCCAGGCGCGACATCGCATCATCACGCATCGCGGCGGCGGTCATCGGCACGCCATCGTTGCCGGGAAGCGGTGGGAATTGATCGCCAGCGCCGGGAATCGGCACACCGCCCGCACCGCCAACCGGCTTTTCCGGACCCTTCAACGGCTTTGCCACGCCGAATGCGGGGCGAGCGCCCGGGACCATTCCGCCTACACCGTTACGCCGACCAAATGCCGTCATGAAACTTCCAACCCTTCGATCGCCCGACTTGCCGCGGGCGTGAACCATTGCGACTTAGGCCATGGTTAAGGTTGAAACTTTGATAACTTCCTAATGACGTACGATTGCAGGACGCCATGATCGCAAAAGACGATGAGCAGACGTGCTGGCTGTGCGAGCGCGCGTTGGGCAGGCGCGTGGAGCGGCATCATCCGGTGCCGAAAAGCCGGGGCGGGCGCGAAACCGTGCCGCTGCACCCGATCTGCCATCGCACGATCCACGCCGCGCAGACGAATGCGCAACTGGCGCGAATTGGCGGCGATGTGGACGCCTTGCGCAACGTGGACGAGATCGCCCGATTCGTGCGCTGGGTGGCATGCAAGCCGCCCGACTTTCACGCGCCGACGCGGGCGCAAGTAGCGAGGGGTGGGGAAGGGGACGGTCTGCCCGCCCCCTTCCGCCGCCGATGATCAGTTCTTGGACTTGTCGACCAGCGCGTTCGCGCCGATCCAGGGCATCATGGCGCGCAGCTTGGCGCCGGTTTCCTCGATCGGGTGGCGCAGGGCGGCCTTGCGCGAGGCCTTCAGCTCGGGCTGGCCGGCGCGGTTGTCCATCACGAAGTCCTTGACGAACCGGCCCGACTGGATGTCCTCCAGAACGCGCTTCATTTCCTTTTTGGTTTCGTCGGTGATGATGCGCGGGCCGGTCTTGATGTCGCCGTATTCGGCGGTGTTCGAGATCGAGTAGCGCATGTTGGCGATGCCGCCTTCGTACATCAGGTCGACGATCAGCTTCAGTTCGTGGAGGCACTCGAAATAGGCCATTTCCGGTGCATACCCAGCTTCGACCAGGGTTTCGAAACCGGCCTGGACGAGCGCGGTGGCGCCGCCGCAAAGCACGGCCTGCTCGCCGAACAGGTCGGTTTCGCATTCCTCGCGGAAGTTGGTCTCGATGATGCCCGAACGGCCGCCACCCACTGCCGACGCATAGGCGAGCGCAACGTCCTGCGCATTGCCGGTCACGTCCTGGTGGATCGCGATCAGGCAGGGGACGCCGCCGCCGCGCTGGTATTCGGAGCGCACGGTATGGCCCGGACCTTTGGGAGCGATCAGGAACACGTCGATGTCGGCGCGCGGCTCGATGAGGCCGAAGTGAACGTTCAGGCCGTGAGCGAAGGCGAGCGCAGCGCCCGGCTTCAGGTTGGCGTGAATGTCATCAGCGTAGATCGCGGCCTGATGCTCGTCGGGGGCGAGGATCATGATCACGTCGGCCCAGGCGGCGGCTTCCTTGTTGGACAGCACCTTGAAACCGGCGGCTTCGGCCTTCTTCGCGGTGGCCGAGCCTTCGCGCAGGGCGATGGCCACGTCCTTGACGCCGGAATCGCGCAGATTCTGGGCGTGGGCGTGGCCTTGGCTGCCGTACCCGAGGATCGCGACCTTCTTCTGGGTGATCAGGTTGATGTCGCAATCGGCGTCGTAATAAACCTTCATGACTTTAGTCCTTGCTGTCGCCATTCTTCCGCATCGGCGACGACCGGTAAAAGTCGCCTGAGCGGCAATGGCAGGGGTTTGAATGTCGTATTCGGGTTAGTTGAAATCAGGCTTCCACGGTGCCGCGGATCATGCCGACGATGCCGGTGCGGCCGACTTCGACCAGACCTAAGTCCCGCATCAGCGAGACGAACGTGTCGATCTTGTCAGGCGCGCCGGTCAGTTCGAAAATGAAGCTCTCGGTCGTGGTATCGACGGCCTTGGCGCGGAAGATATCGGCAAGGCGCAGGGCCTCCACCCGCTTTTCGCCCGTGCCCGCCACTTTGACGAGCGCGAGTTCGCGAGCGACGTGCGGGCCGACTTCGGTCAGGTCCACCACCTTGTGCACCGGCACCAGCCGTTCCAGCTGGGCGTGGATCTGATCGATCTGGTCCGGCGGGCCGCGCGTGACGATGGTGATCCGGCTTACCGCATGGTTTTCGGTGATGTCGGCCACGGTCAGGCTGTCGATGTTATAGCCCCGCGCGGTGAACAGCCCGGCGATCTTGGCCAGAATGCCTGCCTCGTTATCGACCGTGACGGTCAGAACGTGGCGTTCCTCGGCCTCGTGATGAATGCGCATCATTGTCCTGCTCGTCCTCAGACCAGTGCCTTGGCTTCATCGTCCATCGTGCCAAGCACATGGTCGCCATAGAGGAGCATCTCGGTATGGGCGCCGCCCGAAGGGATCATCGGGAAGCAGTTGGATTCCTTGTGAACCAGGCAGTCCACGATGACCGGGCCGGGGTAGTCCATCATTTCCTTGATCCCGGCGTCGAGCTGGCTTTCATCCTCGATGCGGATGCCCTTCCAGCCATAGGCTTCGGCCAGCTTCACGAAGTCCGGAAGGCTGTCCGAATACGAATTCGAGAAGCGGCTTTCGTATGTCAGTTCCTGCCATTGGCGGACCATGCCCATCCACTCGTTATTGAGGATGAACACCTTCACCGGCAGCCGGTATTGCGTGGCGGTGCCCAGTTCCTGAATGTTCATCTGGATCGAGGCGTCGCCGGCGATGTCAATCACCAGCGCATCGGGATTGCCGCACTGCGCGCCGATGGCGGCGGGAAGGCCATAGCCCATCGTACCGAGACCACCCGAGGTCAGCCACTTGTTGGGCGAGAAGAACGGGAAGTGCTGAGCTGCCCACATCTGGTGCTGGCCGACCTCGGTGGAGATCACCGGCTCCTGATCCTTGGTCAGTTCATACAGACGCTGGATCGCCAGCTGCGGCATGATCGCATCGGGATTGGCGGGATAGCACAGGCTTTGCTTTTCGCGCCACTTGTCGATCCTGGCTTTCCACTCGGTAAGGTCCTGGCCCTTGGTGCTGCCCCATTCGGCCAGGATCTGTTCGAGCACCGTGGCGCAATCGCCGACGATCGGCAGATCGACGCGGACGATCTTGTTGATCGACGAGCGATCGATGTCGATGTGGATCTTCTTGGAATTGGGCGAAAAGGCGTCCAGCCGTCCGGTCACGCGATCGTCGAACCGCGCGCCGATGCAGACGATCAGGTCCGCCTCGTTCATCGCAAGGTTCGCCTCATACGTGCCGTGCATGCCCAGCATGCCCAGCCAGTCGGCATGATGCGCCGGGAACGCGCCGAGGCCCATCAGCGTCGAGGTGACAGGCGCGCCGGTCTTCGCCTGCAGTTCACGCAGCAGTTCGCTGGCGCGCGGTCCGGCGTTGATGACGCCGCCGCCGGTGTAGAACACCGGTGCCTTGGCCGCCGCGAGCATCTTTACCGCCTGCGCGATTTCCTCGCTCGCGCCACGGGTGCGCGGGGCATAGCGCTGGCGGCGCTGGGTCGGGCCGTCATTCCAGATGGCGGAGGCGATCTGGACGTCCTTGGGAATGTCGATCAGCACCGGACCGGGGCGGCCGGTCGTGGCGATCTGGAATGCCTCGTCGATGACGGCGGCAAGCTCGGCCGGGTCTTTCACCAGATAGTTGTGCTTGGTGCAGTGGCGCGAGATGCCGACCGTGTCGCATTCCTGGAACGCGTCGGAGCCGATCAGCCCGGTGGGCACCTGACCGGTGATGACGACGAGCGGGATCGAATCAAGAAACGCGTCGGCAATGCCGGTGACGGCATTGGTCGCGCCGGGGCCGGACGTGACGAGAACGACGCCGGGCTTCCCGGTGGAGCGGGCATAGCCTTCGGCAGCATGGGCCGCGCCGGCTTCGTGGCGGACGAGGATGTGGCGGATGCGCTCGTCACCAAAAAGGGCATCGTAGATCGGAAGCACGGCGCCGCCGGGATAGCCGAACACGAATTCGACCCCCTGCTTGACCAGGCTTTCGACCAGGATGTTGGCGCCGCTGCGCTCTTCACTCACAACACATTCCTTTGTCCACGTACCCGAATGGCCGCCCTGTCCTGCGGGACTGAGAGCCTTAATGGAGCCGACCCGGCACGACGGCTGCGCCGTACCGGGTCGTCCTCTCCTCCCTGCATAACTTCCAATCAGCAGGTGCCATGGCCTCTACGGACCAAGGGGGTGTGGGTCAACCCAGAAAGCGCAATAAAATATCATCAAAAGCGCCTTGAGCGTAATTTTGCAATTGGATGCGCGGCCAGTGAGGGGGTGGCTGATGGCGTAGCCAGGTGAATTGGCGCTTGGCGTAGTTGCGCGTGGCCTGGGCACCGCTGGCGATGGCGACATCAAGGCTCAAGTCACCGCGAAGGACACCCGCCAGTTCGGCCACGCCTATGGCGCGCATCACCGGCTGATCGGGGTCGAGGTGGCGCTCCAGCAGCGCTTCCACTTCGGCCAGGGCACCGCGTTCGATCATCCGGGCGAAGCGCATGTCGCAGCGGGCATACAGCGCCTGCCGATCGGGAAGGAGGATCGCGGGGTGCACTGATACGGCGCCACCAATGCCGCCGGTGGTCTGCGTCTGCCAATGCGCCAGGCCATGCCCGGTCGAGCGGACCACCTCCAGCGCGCGGGCAACCCGGGTCGTGTCGGCAGGGGCAAGGCGGGCGGCGCGTTCGGGGTCCTCCATCGATAGCGCTGCATAGGCCTGATCGACGGGCAGGGCGCGCACCGCTTCGCGCACGGCCGGGTCGATCGGCGGAATGGGTGCAATGCCGTCAAGCAGGGTACGGATATAAAGCCCTGTGCCGCCGACGAGGATCGGCACCGCTCCGTCTGCATGCACGGCGGCGATCGTGTCACGGGCAGCGCGCGCCCAGTCGGCGGCGGAGCATGCCTGCGCGCCGTCCCAGGCGCCGAACAGCCGGTGCTCGATACCGCCCATGTCCTCTGCGGTGGGGCGGGCGCTCAGGATCGTAAGGTCGGCGTAGACCTGCGAGCTGTCGGCGTTGATCACCACTGCCCGCCGCCCGCGCCGTTCCAGTTCCTGCGCCAGCAAAACGGCACAATCGCTCTTGCCGCTGGCGGTCGGCCCTGCGATGAGCGCCAGCGGCGGCCGGTCTCCGGCGGCGATATCGTATGGTGCATCAAGGGAATTCGCAGTGCTCATTGCCCGGCTGATAGCAGAACCGGACCACCTTTCGGCAAGACTCGAAGCAGCGAAGGCACAGATGGCCGAAGCGGGCGTGCGGATCGCCGATGCGTCGATGCTCAGTTTCTGTGGCCAGACGATGCAGATCGATTCGCCCGACGATGATGCTGCGGCCCTGCGCACCGCCCTCGACGCGCATTTCGCGCCCACCGACGGGCTGGTGACGCGCGACGAACCGATCGTGCCGCGCCTGTTCATCTCGGACATGGACTCGACCATGATCGGGCAGGAATGCATCGACGAATTGGGCGATTTCGCGGGTCTTAAAGACCGCATCGCCGCGATTACCGAGCGGGCCATGCAGGGCGAACTGGATTTCGAACAGGCGCTTCGCGAACGCGTCGGTTTGCTGGAAGGGCTGGGCGTCGATGCGATCGACGAGTGCCTCGCCACGCGTATCCGGCCGATGCCGGGAGCGCGGGTGCTGGTGGAAACGTTTAAGAAGCTGGGCTGCCGCACCGTACTGGTGACGGGTGGATTCCATCATTTTGCCGATCCGGTGGCCGAGCAGCTTGGTTTCGAGCATGTCGTCGGCAATCGTCTGGACGTGGCGAGCGGCAAGCTGACCGGCGGTCTGGTAGGCGGTATCGTCGATTCGGCGGTCAAGAAAGCCACCTTGCTGGCCGAGATGGAAAGCCTTGGCGACGGAGCGACCAGCCTGGCGACGGGCGACGGCGCCAACGACATTCCGATGCTCGAAGCCGCGACGTACGGCATCGCCTACCACGCCAAACCCAAGGCCCGCGCCGCCGCCAACGGCTGGATCAATCGCGGCGACCTTACCAGCGTGCTGCGCCTTCTGGGTATTCCGCAGTCCGACTGGGTAGGCTGATGGCTTAACGCCTTTGCGCGATCAATTTTTGGCTTTCCACTTGCTCCGCAAAAGGCATTGATCGACGCCACGCCCGCGCAAAGGAACAGCGATGCAGGTTCGATTCGGCCATCCGCGCTATCTGTTGTTCCTGATGGTGTTCGCACTCGCGGCGCTGGGTCTTGCCGCGCTCATGCCGAAGGCGGAGGCGGTGATTGCCGGGTTCGACCTGGGCGTGCTGGCTTTCGCGGCTTCGTGCATCCCGCTGTGGCGGAGCGGGCGGCCCGAGGTGATGCGGGCGCAGGCCAAGCGTGACGATGCCGGTCAGTTCCTGCTGCTGGTGCTCAGCAGCGTTATCAGCGTCGTCATCCTCTCGGCGTTGAGCCTGCTGATCCTCGACAAACAGGAACTCGGAATGGGCGGTATCGCCCTGCTGGTGGGCACGCTGATCGCCAGCTGGACGTTCGCGAACCTGATCTACGCGTTCCACTACGCCCGGCTTTATTACTCACCGGACGATGACGGCGATCATGAAGGTCTCGATTTTCCCGGCGATTGCACGCCGGACTTCTCGGACTTCGTGAACTTTGCCTTCGTGATCGGGATGACCTGCCAGACCGCAGACATCGACATCACCAAGGCCGCCGTCCGCCGGGTCACGACGTTTCACGGCCTGTTCGCCTTTGCCTTCAACCTTGGAATCTTGGCGCTGAGCGTCAACGTCCTTGCTGGCTCAGCGCCGGGGTAGGCGGATCAGGCTTCCATCCAGTCGGCGAAGAAGGCCTCGTTGGCCCGGCGCAGATCGGCGATCTCAAGCCCATCGACGGTCGTCCCGCCAACCCGCCCGATCTTCACCGCGCCGCGAAGCTCGGTACCCGCAGGTGCCGTCACCACATAACGCGACTGGTCTTCACCGAACGCCTGCGCCGTGGTCAGCGCGGTGTCGAGCGTGCAGCCGATCCCGCTTGCCAGAGCCATTTCGGAGAGCGCGACAATCAGGCCGCCGTCGCTGATGTCGTGAACGGCGGTGACTTTACCGGCGCCGATCCATTCGCGGATGGTCGCGCCATTCTCGGCCTCGGCCTTCAGATCCACGATCGGCGCACCACCGGCTTCGCGCCCGGCAATCGTTTTGAGCCACAGTGACTGGCCAAGGTGAGTACCTTCTCCGCCGAGCAGGAAGATGTCGTCGCCATCGTTCTTGAACGCGATCGTCGCCATCCGGTCATGGTCCACCAACAGGCCGACGCCACCGATCGCCGGGGTCGGCAGGATGGCCGAGCCGCCGCCGGTCGCCTTGGATTCGTTGTAGAGCGAGACGTTGCCGGACACGATCGGATAGTCGAGCGCGCGGCAGGCATCGCCCATGCCGTTCAGGCACCCGACGATCTGCGCCATGATCTGGGGGCGCTGCGGGTTGGCGAAGTTCAGGCAGTTGGTGATCGCCAGCGGCAATCCGCCCACCGCGCTGATGTTGCGGTAGGTTTCCGCGACCGCCTGCTTGCCGCCTTCGTAGGGATCGGCATAGCAATAGCGCGGCGAGCAGTCGGTGCTGATCGCCAGCGCCTTTTGCGTGCCGTGCACGCGCACGACGGCGGCGTCTCCGCCCGATTTCTGCATCGTGTCGGCGCCGACCTGGCTATCGTACTGTTCCCAGATCCACTTGCGTGAGGCCAGGTCGGCACTGCCCATGAGGGCGAGCAGGTCGGCAGCGATGTCGGTGGTTTCGGGCACATCTCCCAGCGCGGGGACAGCGGCCCACGCCTTGTATTCCTCGGCCGAAACGTAGGGGCGCTGATATTCCGGTGCGTCGTCCGCGAGCGGGCCGAGCGGAATGTCGCACACCACGTCGCCGTTGAATTCCAGCACCATGTGGCCGGTGTCGGTCACTTCGCCGATCACGGCAAAGTCCAGCTCCCACTTGGAGAAGATGGCTTCGGCCATGGCTTCCTTGCCGGGCTTCAGCACCATGAGCATGCGCTCCTGGCTTTCGCTCAGCATCATTTCATACGGTGTCATCGCCTCTTCGCGGCAGGGCACCTTGTTCATGTTGAGGCGGATGCCAGCGCCGCCCTTGCTGGCCATTTCGACCGAGGAGGAGGTAAGGCCGGCCGCGCCCATGTCCTGAATCGCGACGATCGCGTCGGTCGCCATCAGTTCAAGGCAGGCCTCGATCAGCAGCTTTTCGACGAAAGGATCGCCGACCTGGACGGTGGGGCGCTTTTCATCGATGTCGTCACCGAAGTCCGCGCTTGCCATCGTGGCGCCGTGAATGCCGTCACGCCCGGTCTTCGAACCGACATAGACGATCGGGTTACCAAGGCCGGTGGCGGCGCTGTAGAAAATCTTGTCGGTATCGGCGACGCCAACGGTCATCGCGTTGACCAGGATGTTGCCGTCGTAAGCCTTGTGGAAATTCGTCTCGCCACCAACGGTCGGCACGCCCACGCAGTTGCCGTAGCCGCCGATGCCCGCGACCACGCCCTTGACCAAGTGCTTCATCTTCGGGTGATCGGGACGCCCGAAGCGCAGCGCGTTCATGTTGGCGACGGGCCGTGCGCCCATCGTGAACACGTCGCGCAGGATGCCGCCGACGCCGGTCGCGGCGCCCTGATACGGCTCGATGTAGCTGGGGTGGTTGTGGCTCTCCATCTTGAAGATGGCGGCCTGGCCGTCCCCGATATCGATGATGCCGGCGTTCTCACCGGGGCCGCAGATCACCCAGGGGGCTTCGGTCGGCAGCTTCTTCAGGTGGAAGCGGCTGGATTTGTACGAGCAGTGCTCGGACCACATGACCGAGAAGATGCCGAGTTCGACGAGGTTCGGCTCACGGCCCAGCGCATGCAGGACGCGCTCGTATTCCTCGGGGTTGAGGCCATGCGCCTCGACGACTTCTGGGGTGATCGTGCTCATGGCCCCGCGCCTTAGCCATGTCGATGCGCCTGCGCTAGACTGCTTTGGAATGATGAGGCGGCTGGCGGCATTTTCCTACATGCGCCGCGCCTGCTATCCTGCCAGCGGCTCTTTCATGTCGTCGATCGGCAGAGGCGCATTTCGTCCTTGTGAACAAGGTACGGCGCATGTGTTTCATCAACTAAACCCGTCGCGATGCCGTTGGGTCGGCGGTAATTTCAGGGTGCCACCTTGACCGTCCCCAAGGACGCCGCCATTGCTGCGGCATGGCATCCGAGACGCAAACCATCGATACCCTGAGCTTCGAAGACGCCCTGCGCGGCCTCGAAACCATCGTCCGCCAGTTGGAAAGCGGCGACGTGCCGCTGGAGGATTCGATCACGCTCTACGAAAAGGGCGAGAAATTGCGCCTGCATTGCCAGAAGCGGCTGGACGCGGCGCAGGCCCGGATCGAGCGGATCGTTGCCGGACCCGATGGCGCCGCCGCATCGACCCAGCCTTTCGACGCGGCGGAACGCTGAATCATGGACGCCGGGGGGCTGACCGATTCGCTGCTGGCCGATGGCATGAAGCGCATTGCCGAGGAGATCGACGGGGCGTTCGATGCTCTGCTCCCGGTTCCTGATGACGCCCGCGCCAAGCTGGTCGAGGCGATGCGCTATGCGGCGATCGGCGGGGGCAAACGGCTGCGGCCGCTGCTGCTGGCCTCCGTCGCGGAAATGTACGGGGTTCAGCGGGAAGCGGCCATCAGGGCGGCGGTGTCGATCGAATCGATCCACGTCTATTCGCTGATCCACGACGATCTGCCGTGCATGGACAACGATGCCCTTCGCCACGGGAAGCCGACGCTGCACATCGCCTTTGACGAAGCGACGGCAGTGCTGGCGGGTGACTCGCTGCACGCCTTCGCATTCGAAGTGCTGGCCGATACCGCCACCAGCCCCGATCCGTTCACGCAGATCGAACTGGTCCGCACCCTGGGCCACGCCAGCGGCGCGCAGGGAATGGCCGGAGGGCAGATGATGGACCTCGTCGCCGAATCGAGCGAGTTCGATTTGCAGACCGTAACCCGGCTCCAGCAGTTGAAGACCGGCGCGCTGCTTGGCGCTGCGGTTGAAATGGGCGCTATCCTGGGGCGCGTTCAGCCTGAGGGCAGGGCGCATCTGCGTGGTTATGCCCGGGACATCGGGCTTGCCTTCCAGATCGCTGACGACCTCATCGACCATGAAGGCGATGCCTCGGTTGCTGGCAAGGCGGTCGGCAAGGATGCGCAGGCGGGCAAGGAAACGTTCGTGTCACTCCTCGGCCCAGACCGTGCTCGCGATCAGGCTCGGATGCTGGTGGAACAGGCCGTGGGCCATCTGGCCCAGCATGGGCCGGAAGCGGATCTGCTGCGCAGCGTCGCACGCTATATCATTGAAAGAGATCACTGATGGCATCCGAGCGCATTGGCGTTTACCCAGGGACGTTCGATCCCATCACGCTCGGCCATGCCGACATCATCCGTCGCGGGGCCAAGCTGGTCGATCGGCTAATCATCGGGGTGACGACCAATCCGTCGAAGAACCCTCTGTTCACGCCGGAAGAGCGCATCGCCATGGTGGAGCGGGAAGCAGCCGCCCTCGGGATCGATAACGTCTCTGTCGTGGGCTTCAACGCGCTGTTGATGAAGTTCGCGCAAAAGCAGGGTGCTAGCGTTATCGTCCGGGGCCTGAGAGCAGTCGCCGACTTCGAATACGAATACCAGATGGCCGGCATGAACCAGCAGCTCAACGCGACGATCGAGACGATCTTCCTGATGGCAGACGTCGGCCTGCAGCCGATTGCGTCCAAGCTGGTGAAGGAGATCGCGATGTTCGGCGGCGATATCGCCAAGTTCGTCAGCCCGGCAGTGCGCGAAGATGTGGTTTCGCGCATCGCCAAGAACGGTCTCCTCGGGGATTACTGACCCGGCGAGCGAAATGCCGATGCAATTCGTTCATTGTGTCGAAAGCGGCAGCGCTCTATCGCGCCGAATTCGGGACCGGTCGGATCCTCTCCCTTTATTGGCCAGTGAGTAACTCATGAAGTTTCACCTTTCCGTGACCGCGCTGATGATGGGTGCCGCCCTGGCGGCTGCTCCGGCTTTCGCCAAGAAGGAAGAACCGGCTCCCCCGGCGCCGGCGGCGCTTCCCACGGCGATCGATACCGACATCACGCATGAGCCGGAGAACGTTCTTCTGCTGGACCTGTCGAATGGCGGCCGCGTGGCGATCCGGATGATGCCGCAATGGGCGCCGCATCACGTCGAGCGGGTGAAGGCCCTCGCTTCGCAGGGTTTCTACAACGGCGTGATCTTCCACCGCGTGATCGATGGGTTCATGGCACAGACCGGCGATCCCACCGGGACCGGGCAGGGCGGATCGCAATTGCCTGACCTTCAGGCCGAATTCAATTCCATGCCGCACCTTCGTGGAACGGTTTCGATGGCGCGCACGAATGAGCCGAACAGCGCCAACAGCCAGTTCTTCATCGTCTTCTACCCGCGTTTTGCGTTGGATCGGAAGTACACGGTTTTCGGCCGCGTCATTGCCGGCATGAACTATGTCGACACCATCCAGCGCGGTGAGCCGCCCGAAAATCCTACGAAGGTCGTCCAGGCCTCGCTGGCGTCAGAGCACAAGCCGGCACCGGCTCCGGTCGCAGCGCCGGTTGCGCCGGCTGCCGTTCCCACCGCTAGCGACCTGAGCAACTCGAAGTCGAACTAGGCAGCATCATCGGCGACCTTGCCGACGATGCACCAGTGGGCTAGCGCGCGGCGCCATGCGCGTTGACCTTTTCGATTTCGAACTCCCATCCGAAAATATCGCCCTCCGCCCGGTCCGCCCGCGCGATGCAGCGAAGATGCTGGTGGTCGATGGCGACCAGCCATTCTCCGATCGCCATGTTCGTGATCTGCCGTCCCTGCTCCGTCGCGGAGACGTTCTGGTATTCAATGATACGCGCGTCATTCCTGCCCAACTGGAAGGCACCCGCGGAGAAGCCCGGATCGGCGCTACGCTGCACAAACGCATCGATCTGCGCCGGTGGCAGGCCTTCATTCGCAACGCCAAGAGACTGCGGGCCGGCGACGTCGTCGCTTTTTCAGCCGAGGTGAACGCAACCGCCGAAGAGCGCCATGACGACGGCAGCTGGACCCTGGCGTTTCACGGTGAAGAACCGGTCGAGGTCCTGCTCGAACGAGCCGGTCGCATGCCGTTGCCGCCCTATATCGCCGGTAAGCGTCCCACTGACGACGCCGATACCACTGACTACCAGACGATGTTTGCGCGGGAGAAGGGGGCTGTTGCAGCGCCGACGGCAGCGCTTCATTTCACGCCGGAACTCGTCGCGGCTTTGGGGGAGGCAGGTATCGGCAGTGAAACGCTGACCCTCCACGTCGGCGCGGGAACATTCCTGCCGGTGAAAGCCGACGACACGTCCGATCATCAGATGCATGCAGAGTGGGGGCGGATCGATACCGACACAGCCAATCGGCTCAACGCCGTCCGGGCAGGTGGCGGTCGGCTGATCGCTGTGGGCACCACCTCGCTGCGCCTGCTCGAAAGCGCCGCTGGAGACGATGGCATCATCCGCCCTTTCGAGGGCGACACATCGATTTTCATCACACCGGGATACCGCTTCAAAGCGATCGATGGCCTGATGACCAACTTCCATCTGCCAAAGTCGACGCTGTTCATGCTGGTCAGCGCCTTGATGGGGCTGGAGCGGATGCAATCGGTCTATGCCCATGCGATCGGGAATGGATATCGCTTCTACAGCTACGGGGATTCCAGCCTGCTGCTTCCCTGACACGGTGGGAACGGGTTATCAGACCGAATATCGGCTGGAGGGCTTGGAACGATCGGGCTTTCCCCTCATTCAGACGCCATGCAAACTATCCTCGAAATCAGCGGGCTGACCAAGACTTACAAAGGAGGGTTCACCGCTCTCAAGGGTGTGGACCTTGCCATCAATCGCGGAGAGATTTTCGCTCTGCTTGGGCCGAACGGCGCGGGCAAGACGACCCTGATCGGCGCCGTGTGCGGGATGGTTCGCCCTACCTCGGGCACGATCAAGGCCTTCGGGGAGGATATGGGTGCGCACTGGCGGACGCTGAGGGCACGCATAGGCCTCGTGCCGCAAGAACTCGCCACCGATATGTTCGAGCCGGTTCTGCGCTCCGTCAATCACTCGCGCGGCCTGTTCGGGCTCGCGCCGAACCCGGCCCTCGTGGAAGAGATCCTGCGAGCATTGAGCCTTTGGGACAAGCGGAACGAACAGATCCGTAATCTGTCCGGAGGAATGAAGCGCCGCGTGTTGATCGCCAAGGCACTCGCCCACGAACCCGAATTGCTTTTCCTGGATGAGCCGACGGCGGGGGTGGACGTGGAACTGCGCCGAGACATGTGGAAGCAGATCAATCTGCTGAGGGATCGCGGAACCACGGTGATCCTGACGACCCACTATATCGAAGAAGCAGAGGAAATGGCCGATCGCGTTGGCATCATTCGCGGAGGCGAGATCCTGATGGTGGACGAAAAGGCCGCGATGATGGAACGGCTGGGTCGTACGGAAGCGTTGATTACGCTCGCCACACCCCTGAGTGCGTTGCCGGAGGACATTTCGCAATATCCCGTGTCGCTGATCGAGGGAGGGAGCGTGCTTTGCTATCGCGGTGGTGGAGGTAAAGGGGCCAGTGCCGGCACGGCGGAAGTCGCCCAGCTTACCAAGGCTTTGACGCACGCGGGGATCGACTACACCGCGATCGACATCCATGAATCGAGCCTGGAAGACATTTTCGTGAATCTGCTCGAGGGTTCCGGTGCGGGCAATCCCATGGCTCAGGGAGCGGCTGCGTGAGCTTGTTCAACGCCCGCAGTGCCTGGACCATCTACAAGCAGGAACTGATGCGCGCATTTCGCACCGCGCTCCAGTCGATCCTTGCGCCGGTCTTGACCACGACGCTCTATTTCGTCGTATTCGGTGCTGCGATCGGTAGCCAGATGAGTGGCGGCGTCGGCGGCGTCAATTATGGTGCGTTCATCGTGCCGGGACTGCTATTGCTGACGATCCTGGGCGAAAGCACGTCGAATGCCAGTTTCGGCATCTACATGCCTCGCTTTACCGGGGCGATCTATGAACTGCTTTCTGCTCCGGTCGGGGTGGCCGAAACGTTAGTCGGTTTCGTAGGCGCTGCGGCGACCAAGTCGTTGATACTTGCGGTAATCATCCTTGCGACGGCCAGCTTGTTCGTCGACTATTCGATTGCTCATCCGTTCTATGCATTTTGCTATGTACTTCTCGTATCGGCGAGTTTTTCCCTTTTCGGATTCATTCTCGGCATTTGGGCTGACAGCTTCGAGAAGCTCACCATTGTGCCACTGCTGATCCTCACCCCGCTCACGTTCCTTGGCGGTACTTTCTATTCGATCGACGTGCTGCCTGAACCGTGGCGGCAAGTGGCGATGGCCAATCCGGTGGTGTATCTGGTCAATGGGTTGCGCTGGACCTTCTACGGCTCGTCCGATGTTCCGATTGGCCTTTCGTTGGGTTTGACGCTGCTATTCCTGCTGGTGTGCGTCGGCTTCATTTCATGGATTTTCCGGACGGGGTGGCGGCTGCGCAACTGAGGCGCTAATCAGCCACGATGATGACGCGTAGCCGGGTATTGGCCGGCCTTTCCGTTCTGCTTTTCGCCGCCCCCGCTTATGCGCGGGAGGAGGTCCCGCCACTGGTCATGCTGCCGGAGACGCCCCCGCCTCCGCTGGTGGTGGAGCTTCCCAGCTATCCTGAATTCGTCCCTTTCATCCCGGTCGACAGGCCGAGGCTGCCCATGCCTGTCCGCGCCATGCTTGAAGAGGCGATGAAGACCGACGACTCAGATGCCGTCGCCACGGTCGTCAAGTTTGCCCAGGCGACCCAGCCTTACGACAAGGACGAGATCCGCGACATGCACCGCGCCTTTCTCGACCGCAGGGCCAAAGAAATTGCGGCCAAGACCGAGGCCGAACTGGCACGGATCCGCGCGTCCGGGCCGCTCGAACTGTGGAAGGGGCAGATCGAACTCGGCGCTTTCCGGTCCACCGGCAATACCGACAACTTCGGGTTCAGCGCTGCCTTCAATTTCAATCGCAAGGGCATAGAATGGGAGCACATCGTTCAGGCCCGCGCTGATTATCAGGAGGACCGTGGCACCGTCACCCGCGAGCAATATGCCGCAAGCTACCAGCCACGGTACACGCTGAACGAAGGCCTCTTCACCTACGGCCGCGTGCAATACGAGCGCGACCGCATCCAGGGGTTCAAGGATCGCTATTCGCTGTCCGGCGGCCTTGGCTATCGGATCTTGAATGGCCGGACGATGACGCTGTCGCTGGAGGCCGGGCCTGCAATTCGTCGCATCAACTACGTCGGAGAAACCAACGACACCACTTGGTCGGTCCTGACATCGATCGATTTCGACTGGACCATCAATCCCCAGCTCAAGCTGACGCAGGACGCGTCGAGTTACATCGGGTCGGACAACAACACCTTCACGTCGCTGACGGCGCTCGAGTCCGGTCTGGTCAAGGGATTGAAAGCAAAGCTGTCCTACGCGATCGAGCATGAAACATCGCCACCGATCGGATCGTTGAAGACAGATACGATATCTCGGTTCTCACTGGTCTACGGGTTCTGATCGCGGTAACGGGCGCGGCATGAAACCGCGCTTCCAGTTCACCATTCACGCGACCCAAGGCAAGGCCCGCACTGGCGTCGTCCAGATGCGTCGCGGGGAAATTCGCACGCCTGCCTTCATGCCGGTCGGCACTGCAGCCACGGTCAAGGCGATGAAACCGCAGGACGTTCGCGCGACCGGCGCCGACATTATCCTGGGAAATACCTATCATCTGATGCTTCGCCCGGGAGCTGAACGCGTGGCGCGGCTGGGGGGCCTGCACAAGTTCATGAATTGGGACCGTCCGATCCTGACCGATAGCGGCGGCTATCAGGTGATGAGCCTTTCGGAACTGCGCAAGATCACCGAGGAAGGGGTTACGTTCGCCAGTCACATCGACGGATCCCGACACATGCTTAGCCCGGAGCGGTCGATGGAAATCCAGCGATTGCTCGGATCGGACATCGTCATGTGCTTCGACGAATGCCCCAAGATCGACCAGTCTCGCGACGTCATCGCCCGGTCCATGGAGATGTCGATGCGCTGGGCCCGCCGGAGCCGTTCAGCGTTCGATGACGGGGGCGAGCATGCCGAGAGTTCGGCCTTGTTCGGTATTCAGCAAGGCGCGCTGGATGAGGATTTGCGAAAGGCCAGTGCGCAGGCCCTGACCGAAATCGGTTTCGATGGCTATGCCATCGGCGGACTTGCTGTCGGTGAGGGGCAGGAAGCCATGTTCGCGACGTTGGACTTTGCGCCCGCGCAATTGCCTGTCGATCGCCCGCGCTACCTGATGGGCGTTGGCAAGCCGGACGATCTGGTCGGTGCGGTGGAGCGCGGGGTGGACATGTTCGATTGCGTGCTGCCCACCCGTTCGGGCCGCAACGGTCAGGCCTTCACCTGGAACGGCCCGCTGAACATGCGCAATGCCCGACATGCGGAGGACACCGGCCCGATCGATCCGGAATGCGGCTGCCCGACGTGCGCCACCTACAGCAGGGCATATCTGCATCATCTTGTTAAGGCGGGAGAGATGCTCGGCGCGATGCTGCTCACCGAGCACAACATTTCATTCTACCAGAATCTGATGCAGGGGATGCGCGACGCTATCGCTGACCAGCGGTTCGATATGTTCGCTGATGATTTCCGTCGACGGTATGTAAAATCAACGGCAAGCCCGGCCTGACTCCTAACGGGAGACGGGAAAATCAGGCAGCGATCGCTGCCGGCTGACCTACATCTTCGTCGGCAGATTTGGTTTCGAGCATCGTCTCGACGTAGGCGACAAAGCGACCGGTCATTTCATCAAGAAATCCGGCACCGATTTCGCACGCGTGCCGCTGCGCGGTCTTGAGGTCGGTGTACCACTTGCCAGTGCGATGAGGGGTGATGAAGCGATAGCGTGTCATGATGCCCCGTTAATGCGCATGGACAGGCTACAGTTCCCCGACAAGTCACCCAAAATATGTAATTTTTTGTGTCGTCTCCACACACGAAAAGGGCGGCCCCGAAGGACCGCCCTTTGCGATTGGTTCTGTTTGAAAACCGATCAGCGCGAATAGAATTCGACGACCAGGTTGGGTTCCATCTTTACCGGGTAAGGCACTTCGTCCAGCGTCGGAACGCGAACGAAAGTCACCTTGTCGGTGCCGTCCTGCGACACGTAGTCGGGAACTTCACGCTCGGGCAGGTTCTGCGCTTCGATGATCAGCGCCATCTCCTTGGCCTTGGTGCCGAGGCTGATGATGTCGCCAACGCGAACGCGACGCGATGCGATGTTGCACTTCACGCCATTGACGCGGATGTGGCCGTGCGAAACGATCTGGCGAGCCGAGAAGATGGTCGGCGCGAACTTGGAGCGGTATACGACCATGTCCAGGCGCTGCTCGAGCAGGCCGATCAGGTTCTGACCGGTATCGCCCTTCATGCTGGACGCTTCCTGATACGTGCGCTTGAACTGCTTTTCCGTCACGTCGCCATAGTAGCCCTTGAGCTTCTGCTTGGCGCGCAGCTGCAGACCGTAGTCCGAAACCTTGCTTTTGCGGCGCTGACCGTGCTGGCCGGGGCCGTAGCTGCGGCGGTTGACCGAGCTCTTGGGACGGCCCCAGATGTTTTCGCCCATGCGGCGGTCGAGTTTGTACTTCGAGCTTTGACGCTTCGACATATGTCACTTTCCGTTCTGCTGCCGCGCCACCACTGTGGCTACGCGATCCATAGTTTCCCGGGGTGCACCATCCAGCCATAGAGCACTGGATGCGGCCGCCGCTTCACCGGGGTGCGGGGCCGAATGGAACGACTGCCGAGGCGGTCGCCATGTGAAGGGGTGCCGCTTAGCGTGTAGGGCGGCAGAGTCAAGCGCCAAGCCCCCGTTCGCTGATACGAAGCGGATTTTATCCCAGATCGCGGGGTTTGCGATTGCCGCCGAGAGCGCTCAGCACGCCGCGCATGGTGCGCACTTCGAGCGAGTTCCAACCGGGCTTGGTCAGCATGTTACGCAAGGTGCGGCGCGTGGCGCTGGCACGGCTTTCCGGAAAGAAATAATTGGTCGGCTCCAGCAGCCGTTCGAACTGGCCGATCATGCCTTCCAGTTCATCCTGCGGGGCAGGTGGGAGTATCTCTTCGACGGTAGGCTGGGCCAATGCCGCACCCTTCGACCACTCATAGGCGCACAGAATGACCGCCTGCGCCAGATTAAGCGAAGCGAACGCGGGGTTGATCGGCACGGTCAGGATCGCGCGGGCCAACGCCACGTCCTCCGTTTCCAACCCCGAGCGTTCGGGACCGAAAACATAGGCGGATCGTCCGGGGGCGGTGTGGACCTCGTGAGCGGCCTGTTCCGGGGTGACGACAGGCTTGGTCACGCCCCGCTTGCGTACGGTGGTTGCATAGACGTTGGAACAGTCGGAAACCGCGTCGGCCAGTGTTTCGAACACCTCGGCTTTTTCCAGCACATCGTCCGCGCCCGCCGCAGCCGGGCCAGCAGACGGATTAGGCCAACCGTCACGAGGGGAGACCAGGCGAAGTTCGGTAAGCCCGAAGTTGAGCATCGCGCGCGCGGCCTTGCCGATATTCTCGCCAAGTTGGGGGCTCACCAGGACGATGATGGGACGCTTCATATCAGTTGACGCCGACATCACGCACCGTTCCTGCAAAATCTTCGAAATCCTTCGCTTCGTTAAAGGAGCGGTAGACGCTCGCGAACCGAATATACGCCACCGAATCGAGCAGTCGCAGCCCCTCCATGACCAGTTCGCCGATCATGCGGGACGGCACTTCCGTTTCGCCTGAGGTTTCGATCTGTCGCTGGACGCTGGATACCAGACGGTCAATCCGATCACGCTCGATCCCGCGCTTACGGCATGCCAGCGTGACGGATTGCTCGATCTTGGCGCGATCGAACGGCTCGCGACGTGGGTCGTCAATCGCATCGTTGCTTTTGACGACCACGATTTCGCGCAGTTGTACCCGTTCGAACGTTGTGAACCGACCGCCGCAGCTTGAACACTGGCGGCGCCGACGGATCGCGGTTGCGTCCTCCGTCGGCCGGCTGTCCTTTACCTGGGAATCATCGTGAGCGCAAAAAGGACAGCGCATTCAATCGGTTACTTTCGAAATGCCGAAACTCATTCAGGCCGAACGCGCTTGTAGAACTTGTACCCGGCGCCAGCCGCCAAGCCGAGGCCAATCGGAATGAACGGCAGGACTGCACCCGCCAGCGCTCCGATCGCGCCCCACGCCAGAACCGGCTTGGTGGAAGGATGGGCAAGGCCATCCTGAAGCATGCCGGCGAGTTCCTGGCGAGCATCGTGCACGAAGTCGCCATTGTGGTTAGGGCGCTGGGGATCAATCATGGTTTAGTCCTCATAGATGGGGAAACGATCACAAAGCGCTTCAACGCGCGTGCGAACGTTCTGCTCCACCTGAGCGTCACCTTCTTCGCCACAGCGGGCCAGACCGTCGAGAACATCGGCGACCATGTTGCCGATTTCACGAAATTCCTCGGGTCCGAAACCACGAGTCGTACCGGCGGGAGAGCCGACGCGGATGCCGCTTGTCTTCATCGGCGGCAGCGGATCGAACGGGATGCCGTTCTTGTTGCAGGTGATGCCCGCACGCTCCAGCGCCTCGTCCGCGTCTTTGCCCGTCACGCCGAGCGGGGACAGATCGACGAGAGCGAGGTGCGTGTCGGTTCCGCCCGACACGATCGCCGCGCCGCGCGACTTGAGCGTTTCGGCCAGAACCTGCGCGTTCTCGATGACGCGGGCGGCGTAGTCCTTGAAGTCGGGGCGCAGCGCTTCGCCGAACGCCACGGCCTTGGCGGCGACGACGTGCATCAGCGGGCCGCCCTGCAGGCCGGGGAAGACGGCTGAATTGATCTTCTTGGCCAGCGCCTCGTCATTGGTGAGGATCATGCCGCCGCGCGGACCACGCAGCGTCTTGTGCGTGGTCGTAGTGGCGATGTGGGCGTGCGGGAAGGGCGAGGGGTGCAGGCCCGCCGCAACCAGTCCTGCGAAGTGCGCCATGTCCACCTGGAAGATCGCGCCCACCGCATCGGCGATTTCGCGCATGCGCTTGAAATCGATGACGCGCGGATAGGCAGAACCACCGGCGATGATGAGCTTGGGATTGTGCTCGCGCGCCAGCGCCTCGACCTGATCGTAGTCGATGAGGTGCGTGTCCTTGGTGACGCCATATTGGACAGCGTTGAACCACTTGCCCGACAGGGCCGCCTTGGCGCCGTGGGTGAGGTGGCCGCCAGCGTCCAGGCTCATGCCCATGACGGTGTCGCCCGGCTTGACGGTCGCCAGCAGGACGGCGCCGTTGGCCTGCGCGCCGGAGTGCGGCTGGACATTGGCGAAACCGCAGTCGAACAGCTGCTTCGCGCGTTCGATCGCCAGCGTTTCCACTTCGTCCGACGGTTCGCAGCCCTGGTAGTACCGCTTGCCCGGATACCCTTCGGCGTACTTGTTGGTCAGCACCGAGCCCTGCGCTTCGAGCACGGCCTTGGAGACGATGTTTTCGGACGCGATCAGCTCAATCTGCTTGCGCTCGCGCTTCAGTTCCTTGCCGATGGCCTTGGCCACATCAGGATCGCTCTGCGCGATGGTGTCGGTGAAGAAGCCGGGCGAGCGGATGGCGGTGTCTACGGTCATGGGCCTAGGCTCCTTCAAATGGAGGGATTGGATAGTTTTTCGACACGACCGGCGTGGCGGCCTCCGCCGAAATCGGTGGACAGAAAGGCATCGAGGCAGGCCTTGGCCATGTCCTCGCCGGTCAGGCGCGCGCCCATGGCGATGACGTTGGCGTCGTTGTGCTCACGCGCCAAGGTGGCCGACAGGGGTTCGGAGACCAGAGCGCAGCGGCAGGCCGGGTCGCGATTGACGGCGATGGAAATGCCGATGCCCGAGCCGCAGAGGGCGACACCGAACTGAACCGTACCGTCTGCGACGACCGACGCCAGCTTATACCCATAGTCGGGGTAATCGACCCGGTCGGCGGTGTCGGGGCCAAGGTCGGCGACTTCGTGGCCCGCTTCGATCAGGTATTCGCGCAAGGTCGCCTTCAGGTCGACGGCGGCGTGATCGGATGCGATCGCGATACGCATGGGAGAGGGTGCTTCCTTCCTGCGGGGGATTCGTTTGCGGCTCCCTTAGTCGCGCTGACGCCGGATGGCGAGTCCCGTGGCGACTGGATGTCGATCCGCCCTTGTATCACGTGGGCCGTCAAGGCAGCATGATACCACCGGCTGAGGCCGACGCATCAACGGAGCATGCTTATGTCGATGAAGATCCCGTTTGCCTTGAGCCTTGCCGGCGTAGTTGCCCTTGCCGGTTGTATGGAGACAATGCCGGGTCCCGACCGTCCGAACCGCCCCCGTCCCGAGCGGCCGGCCATCTGTACGCGGGAATATGCACCCGTCTGCGCCGTCAAGCGTGGCAAGCGGCAGACGTTTGGCAACGCCTGCATGGCGAAAGCCGAAGGTTTCAGGATCATCGATCAGCGCGCCTGCAGCCGATAAGAAAAAAGCCTCTCCGGAGAGAGGCTTTTTCTATTCGTTACTGATCGAGGAACGAGCGCATCTTGCGTGAACGGCTGGGGTGCTTGAGCTTTCGCAGCGCCTTGGCTTCGATCTGACGGATACGTTCGCGGGTGACCGAGAACTGCTGGCCGACTTCTTCCAGCGTGTGATCGGTGTTCATGCCGATGCCGAAACGCATGCGCAGCACGCGTTCCTCGCGGGGCGTGAGCGATGCAAGCACGCGGGTGACGGTTTCCTTGAGGTTCGCCTGGATCGCCGCATCGACGGGAATGATGGCGTTCTTGTCCTCGATGAAATCGCCTAGGTGGCTGTCTTCCTCGTCGCCGATCGGCGTTTCGAGGGAGATCGGCTCCTTGGCGATCTTCATCACCTTGCGAACCTTTTCGAGCGGCATGGACAGACGCTCGGCCATTTCTTCCGGCGTCGGCTCGCGGCCCTGCTCGTGCAGGAACTGGCGGCTGGTGCGAACCAGCTTGTTGATCGTCTCGATCATATGGACCGGAATGCGGATCGTGCGCGCCTGATCGGCGATCGAGCGCGTGATCGCCTGCCTGATCCACCAGGTGGCATACGTCGAGAACTTGTAGCCGCGGCGATACTCGAACTTATCGACCGCCTTCATCAGGCCGATATTGCCTTCCTGGATAAGATCCAGGAACTGCAGACCGCGGTTGGTGTATTTCTTGGCGATGGAGATCACGAGACGCAGGTTCGCCTCGACCATTTCCTTCTTGGCGATGCGCGCTTCACGCTCGGCCTTCTGAACCATGTTCACGATGCGACGGAATTCCGGCAGCGCCATGCCCGTGGCGGCGGCGATGTCCGAAACTTCCATGCGGATCCGCTCTACCGGATCGGCTTCGTTCTCGGCGAACGCGGCCCACTTCTTGTCCTTCTTGGACATTTCGGCAAGCCAGGTATCGTCCAGTTCGCGGCCGACATAGGTTTCCAGGAAGTCTGCGCGCTTGACCTTGTGACGCTCGGCAAGACGCAGCATCTGGCCGCCCAGCGTGGTGAGACGACGATTGAAGGCGTACAGGTTGTCGACCAGATATTCGATCTTGGTCGCATGGAATTGCACGGATTCGACCTGCGCGGTCAGGTCTTCGCGCAGCTGCTGATACTGTTCTTCCTTGGCCGCAGGGAAATCGATCCCGAGAGCCAGCGCTTCCAGGCGCTCGGACTGCAGACGCTCGAATGTCTGGAACAGCTCGGTGATCTGGGCGAACTTCTCCAGCGCTTCCGGCTTGAGAGCGGCTTCCATCTGGGCGAGGCTGAGAGTGTTGTCCTCCTCGTCCTCTTCCTCGGCACGCTTGGTGCGCGGGTTGCCGTCCTCGTCCACGTCGTCGGCGGATTCTTCTTCCTCGACGTCGTCCTCTTCCTTGAAGGACGGTCCGGCGGTCTTTTCGCTGATCTCGCCGTCGTCGTCGCCTTCGCCATCCTCGTTGAGGTTTTCTGGCTGCGGCTCCTTGGAGAGCATGGCGTCGAGATCGAGAATCTCGCGCAGCTGCATTTCACCGTTGTTGAGCGCTTCGGACCACTGGATGATGGCGTGGAAGGTGATCGGGCTTTCGCAAAGCCCTAGAATCATCATGTCGCGACCGGCTTCGATGCGCTTCGCGATGGCGATTTCGCCCTCGCGGCTGAGCAGCTCCACCGCGCCCATTTCGCGCAGGTACATGCGCACCGGATCGTCGGTACGCTCGATCGTTTCTTTTTTCTTGGTGTCCACGACCAGCCGCTGCGAAACCTCATCGGCTTCGTCTTCGGCCTCGGCCTCACGGTCGTCTTCGGGCTGGCTATCGGCATCCTCGTCGTTCTCGACGATGTTGACGCCCATTTCGGAGATCGCGGCCATGATGTCCTCGATCTGCTCGGAAGACATCTGGTCCTGCGGAAGGGCCTCATTCAGTTCGTCATAGGTGATCACGCCGCGACGCTTGGCGCGGGCGATCAGCTTCTTGATCGAACCTTCATTGAGATCAATCAGCGGCGCATCGGTGCCGTCATTCTCTGCGCCGTTGGTTTCGTTTTTGCTCATTCTTCCGCCGTTGTCCCGTGTGCCTTCGTATAATTATACAATCACGAAGACGCCTGTCTGGTCGCCATTTGCCTGAGGCGACTGTCAAATTCCAGCTTTCTCTCACGCAGTCGCTGCTGCTCGGCGAAAGTCTCTTCCGAAAACTCCCGCTCGTGCCGCTCGGTGGCCGCTTGAAGCGCCGCTTCCAGCATTGGCCTTTCGATCAGAAGCTCTATGGCCTGCGCCAGTTCTTCAGCGGATTTGTCAGGATCGCCATTGGCGGCAAGAAACCCGAATCGAAAGTCGGAGTACTCCGACGTTTTCGGGGGCTCCATGCCGCTGTGTTGCAATATGGTTTCAATGCGTGCGGTTTCAAGCGGCTGGGAAGAATGGCACCACTCCACCAACGCTGCGAATCGGGGGTCGAGGTTGGGAGTTCGAGCCAGCGCCTCGGCATAGCGGGCGAGAACCAGCGGCTGACGCATCAGTCCGGCAAGGACCGCGGCCGATAGTCCGTCGCGCGTCGCGGCGCCTTTATAGCGTGAGTTCAGTCGGCTGATCGATTCGGGAGAGGAAGGGGCCGGGGGCGGGGTGCCGTTCCACTTGCCTCTCTGAAAACCGCCCGAGCGGCTAGGCTGGTATCCCTGACCGGACGAGGGCTGCCACCGGCTTTCGCGCTTCGGGAAGGCGAAGGCCGAATAGCGATCCTGCAACTCGCGGCGATAGAGGCTGGCGATATCGGGGTTCTGAATCGTTTCCACGTGTGCCATCAGCCTGGCTTTCAGCCCGGCCTTGTCCTCCGGCGTATGGAGGGGGACTGAATCGCGCTCCACTTCCCACAGCACGTCGACCAGACTGGCGGCGCTGTCGAGCATGGCTTCCATGGCGCGGGCGCCTTTGGCCTTGATCAGATCGTCGGGGTCGAGGCCCTCGGGCAGACGGACGATCTTCAGGCTATGGGCCGGGCGCAGCAGGGGCAGGGCGCGCGTAATCGCCCGCATTGCAGCGCGTTGACCGGCGGCATCACCATCGAAACACAGGATCGGCGTTTCGACCTGGCGCCAGAGCATCTCGATCTGATGTTCGGTGAGCGCCGTGCCCAGGGGGGCCACACATTCGCCAATCCCGGCGGCGGCAAGGGCGATGACATCCATGTATCCCTCAACAACCACCATCCTCCCCGACTGGCGAGCAGCAGGTGCGGCGCGATGCAGGTTGTACAGGGTCCGCCCTTTGTCGAAGAGCGGGGTGTCGGGCGAGTTGAGGTATTTCGGGGTGCCGGACTTCGCGTCCGTGAGGATGCGGCCACCGAAAGCGATCACCCGGCCACGCGCATCTTCGATCGGAAGCATCAACCGGCCGCGAAAACGGTCGTACGGATCGCGATCGTCAACAACGATGCGAAGGCCGGCTTCGATCAGCATGGCTTCGGGGAAGCGGGCGAGGGCTTCTTTTAGCGACTGCCGACCCTCGGGCGCATAGCCGAAGCCGAAACGCTCGACCGTATGGGCGTTGAACCCGCGTGTGTTGAGGTAGGTGGTTCCTATGTCGCCATCATGTGTTTTTAGGTTCCCTCGAAACCACTCCTGCGCGGCAGCCATCACATCGTGCAGGCTGTCACGCTTTTCTGCCGCTCGAGTAGCTTTGGGGTCCGGTTGCGGGACATCCATTCCGGCCTCGAGCGCCAGTTCCTTGACCGCATCCATGAACGCCAGACCCTGATGGTCGGTCATCCATCGGATCGCATCGCCATGGGCACCGCAGCCGAAGCAGTGGTAGAACCCCTTGTCGTCATTGACAGTGAAGCTGGGCGATTTTTCGTTATGGAAGGGGCAGCATGCCTTGAACTCGCGCCCAGCCTTCTGCAGGCGCGTAGATCGACCGATCAACGCCGATAGCGTGATCTTGGACCTGAGCTGGTCGAGCCATTGGGGCGTAAGCATGCTGCCGATTGCCGATCAAGTTTAGGCCAGCGCGGCTTTCACCCAGCCACTGGCTTTGCCCATGTCCAGCTCGCTGCCGTGGCGCGCTTTCAACTCGGCCATGACCTTGCCCATGTCCTTCATGCCGGACGCGCCGGTCTCAACCTTGATCTGTTCGATCGCCGCCTTGGTGTCTGCCTCGCTCAACTGCGCAGGCAGAAACGTCTCAATCACGTCGAGCTCGGCCTGTTCGTCCGCTGCTTTGTCAGGGCGACCGCCCTGCTGGAACAACTGGATCGATTCGCGGCGCTGCTTCACCATCTTCTGCAGCACGTCGATCACGAGGGCCTCGTCGTCAGGAACCGTATCGGAAGTCCGCAGCTCGATATCGCGGTCCTTGATCTTCGCGAGAATGAGGCGAACGGTCGCCAAACGCTGCTTTTCTCCTGCCTTCATGGCGGAGATCTGGGCGGCCTTGATCGAATCACGAAGCATTGTTTTTCTTCTGTCCTGACTGTGTTGAGGGTGCTCGCGGGAGCAGGGATTGCGGCAAAACTAGCAGCCCGAAGGGCTTTTTGCACCCTCCTGCCTTGACGTGATGCACAACCGTCTCTAGCGGCAGCGTCTTAGCACACAACGTCAGAAAACGCCTGCAACGGAGCGACCCACCATGGCCGACGCCGCATCTTCGCTTGCGCCCAAACCTGAAGGGGCGACCGGCGTGCTCGTCCTTAGCGACGGGCACGTAGTTTGGGGCCGTGGCTTTGGCCACGTCGGTGAATCGGTGGGAGAAGTCTGCTTCAACACCTCGATGACCGGTTATCAGGAAGTGATGACCGACCCCTCGTATGCGGGGCAGATCGTCACCTTCACCTTCCCTCACATCGGCAATGTCGGCGTCAATGAGGAAGACCTTGAGTCGCTGGTGGACGGTGCGGTCGGCTGCGTGGTTCGTGAAGAAGTGACACTCGCTTCCAGCTTCCGGTCAGCGGGTGAATTTGGCCAATGGCTCGCCGATAAGGGCAAGGTCGGACTGTCGGGCATCGATACCCGAGCGCTGACGCGGCGCATTCGTCTGGCCGGTGCGCCCAATGCGGTGATCGCTCATCATCCAGGCGGTGAGTTCGACATTCCCGCCCTGATCCAGCGCGCCCGCGAATGGCCGGGTCTTGAAGGGATGGATCTAGCCAAGATTGTCAGCCGTGAAATACAGGAGGGCTGGGAAGGCTCCGTGTGGACGCTGGGCACCGGCTACGGCCGCTCGCCGCGAGACGCCCGTCCTCACGTCGTCGCCATAGATTACGGCGCCAAAGATAACATCTTCCGCAACCTCGTGAAGGCCGGCGCGCGTGTTACCGTCGTCCCGGCCGAGACGGGCATCGACGCCATTATGGCGCTCGGACCTGCCGGGGTGTTTCTTTCCAACGGCCCCGGAGATCCTGCAGCTACCGGGAAATACGCGGTGCCGGTGATCCAGTCTTTGCTGGAACGTGACATGCCGGTTTTCGGTATCTGCCTTGGCCATCAGATGCTCGGTCTTGCGGCGGGGGCAACCACCAGCAAGATGCACCAAGGCCATCGCGGCGCAAATCATCCGGTCAAGCGACTGACCGACGGTGTGGTCGAGATCACGTCGATGAACCATGGGTTCGCGGTCGATAACAAAACGCTGCCTGACCACGTCGAAGAAACTCACGTGTCCCTTTTCGACGGATCGAACTGCGGCATCGCCATCAAGGGCAAACGCGCGTTCGGCGTTCAGTACCATCCCGAAGCTAGCCCCGGCCCGCAGGACAGCTTCTATCTGTTCGAAAAATTCGTCGGGATGCTGAGCTAAGGCAGGCATGACCTGCTAAGGATCGCAACATCCCATTCGATCGCACTAAACAAGAATTACCCAAGGCGGAAACTGGCCCATGCCCAAACGCACTGACATCTCCTCGATCCTCGTCATCGGCGCAGGCCCGATCATCATCGGACAGGCGTGTGAGTTCGACTATTCAGGGACCCAGGCGATCAAGGCGCTGAAGGAAGAGGGATACCGGGTGATCCTGGTCAATTCCAACCCGGCCACGATCATGACCGACCCGGAAATGGCCGATGCGACGTACGTCGAGCCTATCTCCCCTGAAATCGTGGCACGCATCATCGAAAAGGAGCGGCCCGACGCGGTTCTTCCAACGATGGGCGGGCAAACCGCGCTGAACTGCGCGCTTGCTCTGTTCAACGACGGCACGCTCGAAAAATACGGCGTACAGATGATCGGGGCCGATGCCGACGCGATCGACAAGGCCGAGGATCGCCAACGTTTCCGCGAGGCGATGGACAAGATCGGCCTTTCATCAGCTCGTTCCGGCGTTGCCCATACGTTGGACGAGGCGTTCAAGGTCCTCGAAACGACCGGCTTGCCGTCGATCATCAGGCCCAGCTTCACCATGGGCGGCACCGGCGGCGGCATCGCCTACAACAAGGCCGAGTTCGAAACGATCGTGCGGTCGGGGCTCGACGCGTCGCCCACCACCGAAGTGCTAATCGAAGAGTCGCTGCTCGGGTGGAAAGAGTACGAGATGGAAGTCGTGCGGGACAAGCACGACAACTGCATCATCATCTGCTCCATCGAAAACGTCGATCCGATGGGTGTCCACACAGGCGATTCCATCACGGTAGCCCCGGCGCTGACGCTGACCGACAAGGAATACCAGATCATGCGTACCGCCTCGATCGAGGTTTTGCGCGAGATCGGTGTCGAAACGGGTGGTTCGAACGTACAATTTGCGGTCAATCCCAAGGACGGTCGCTTGATCGTCATCGAGATGAACCCACGCGTCTCCCGTTCTTCTGCTCTGGCTTCCAAAGCCACCGGGTTCCCGATCGCCCGCGTGGCTGCCAAGCTCGCAGTGGGTTACACCCTTGACGAGATCATGAACGAGATCACGGGTGCTACCCCTGCTGCGTTCGAGCCTACGATCGATTACGTCGTGACCAAGATACCTCGGTTCGCCTTCGAAAAGTTCAAGGGTGCCAAAGACGATCTGACGACGGCCATGAAATCGGTCGGTGAAGTGATGGCGATCGGCCGCAACATCAAGGAGTCCATGCAGAAGGCTTTGCGTGGCCTCGAAACCGGATTGGACGGCTTCAATCGCGTGTTATCGCTGGAAGGCGCTGGACGGGACGTCATCATCGCGGCATTGTCACGTGCAACACCTGATCGCCTTCTCAATGCAGCCCAAGCGTTCCGTGAAGGTTTCACAGTCGATGAAATCCACGCGATCACGCACTACGACAAGTGGTTCCTCCGGCACATCGAAGAGATTATCGCCGCCGAAACCCAAATCCTCGAACACGGGTTGCCCAACGATGCCGTCGGCCTGCGCCGCCTGAAGGCTATGGGCTTTTCCGACAAGCGTCTTGCCAAACTGGCTGTGCGCTCGGTGGGCGTCGCTGGCGGCCTTGGTGAAACACAAGCCAAGCGCTCGGGCCTGTTGCATGACGCGTTGCGTGCGATGGCAGGGGCTACGAGCGAAAGAGAAGTTCGCCAATTGCGCCGCAAGCTTGGTGTGTTGCCAGTGTTCAAGCGGATCGACAGCTGCGCTGCCGAGTTCGACGCGATCACTCCCTACATGTACTCGACATATGAAAGTCCGTTCTACGGCGAGGCCGAGGATGAGGCGATGCCGTCCGAGCGACGCAAAATCGTCATTCTTGGCGGCGGCCCCAACCGCATCGGCCAAGGCATCGAGTTTGATTATTGCTGTGTCCATGCCTGCTTTGCCCTGTCGGAAGCCGGCTTTGAGACCATCATGGTCAACTGCAATCCCGAAACTGTTTCCACCGACTACGACACGTCAGATCGCCTCTACTTTGAGCCTCTGACCGCCGAGGACGTGCTGGAAATTCTGCGGGTCGAACAATCGAGCGGGGAATTGGTAGGTGTCATCGTCCAGTTCGGTGGGCAGACTCCCCTGAAGCTCGCACAGGCGCTGGAAGACGAAGGGATCCCGATCCTGGGAACGTCGCCCGATGCCATCGATCTTGCAGAGGACCGGGAGCGTTTCTCGGCTCTCGTGGAGAAGCTTGGGCTGAAGCAGCCCGCGAATGGCATCGCTCGCAGCCGTGATGAAGCCGTCGCCGTCGCCAATCGCATCGGGTATCCGGTGTTGATGCGTCCCAGTTATGTTCTGGGCGGCCGCGCGATGGAAATTGTCGATAGCGAACAACAGCTTGATGATTACATTGCAACGGCCGTGCAGGTTTCAGGCGACAGTCCTGTCCTGATCGACCAATACCTGCGCGATGCTATCGAGTGCGACGTCGATGCGCTTTGCGACGGCGAACAAGTCGTCGTTGCTGGCGTGATGCAGCATATCGAAGAAGCCGGAATCCACAGCGGAGACAGCGCATGCTCTCTCCCACCTTACAGCCTGCCCGACGCGATTATCGTAGAGATGGAACGCCAAGCGGAAGCGCTGGCGTTCGGCCTGAATGTGCGTGGCCTGATGAACATCCAGTTCGCGATCAAGGACAACGAGGTGTACCTGATTGAGGTAAATCCTCGCGCCTCGCGTACGGTTCCTTTTGTTGCCAAGGCGCTTGGCCAGCCAGTCGCCAAGATCGCCAGCAGGGTCATGGCGGGGGAAATGCTGTCGACCTTCCCGCCGTTCAAGCGCGAACTGCCGTACGTCGCTGTGAAGGAAGCCGTATTTCCGTTCGCTCGTTTCCCTGGCGTGGACCCTGTGCTCAGCCCGGAAATGAAGTCGACAGGCGAAGTCATGGGGATTGATGCGGATTTCCCGACCGCCTTTGCAAAAGCGCAACTGGGAGCGGGTGTGCGATTGCCGACGTCCGGCACCGTATTCGTCTCGGTCAAGAACAGCGACAAGCCTATGATCCTGCCTGCGATCCGTACGTTGCTCGATGAAGGGTTCCGAGTGATCGCCACGTCGGGAACCCAACGGTATCTTGCTGAGGCAGGCCTTCCGGTTGAAGTCGTCAACAAGGTAGCGGAAGGGCGTCCCCATATCGTCGACAAGATCGTCGATGGCGAAATTTCGCTGATCTTCAACACGACCGAGGGATGGCAAAGTCTTAAGGACTCCACCTCGATCCGAGCCTCTGCGCTGGCGGCAAAGGTTTCGATTTTCACGACTGCGGCGGCAAGCTTGGCTGCCAGTGAAGCTATCAAGACGATTCGCGGGAGCCAACTTGAAGTGCGATCGTTGCAGGACTACTATAGCTGAAATCGATCTTGCTTCCCCACATCGCCGCAGATCGGCCCCGGCCTTCAGCACGGTAATCGGCTGGGACGGGACAGGAGAATATTATCCTGTCTGTTGATCGAGTGTGGGGCTGGCGACAAAAGGAATGACGTAAGAATGGCCAGTATCGAAAAGCTGCCGATGCTCGCGGAAGGCTACGAAAGGCTGACTGCTGACCTCAAGGCCCTGCGTGAAGAACGTCCGAGGATCGTAGATGCGATCGAAGAGGCACGGGCGCATGGTGACCTGTCTGAAAATGCAGAGTATCACGCAGCAAAGGAGCGGCAGGGTCAGGTAGAGGCGACCATCGCCGATCTTGAAGACAAGATCACTCGCGCGCAAATTGTTGATCCTGCCTCGTTGTCAGGCGATAAGATCATCTTTGGTGCCACCGTAACCTTGTTGGATGACGACGAGAAACCGGTGACATATCAGATCGTGGGTCCTTATGAGGCTGATGCGAAAGTTGGGCGGATCAGCTACAACTCTCCTCTTGGCAAAGCACTGATCGGTCGCCGGGTTGAAGACGAGATCGAGGTTACGGTCCCATCTGGCGACAAATTCTATCTGGTGCAAAAAATAGAATTCATTTGATGGTCACGGACTATGAAAAGGCCGGCATTTAGCCGGCCTTTTTTATTGTGCGGTTGTATCTTCCGTAAGTCCTGGCTCCAGTAACCGATGCAAGTGGACAATTACGTACTTCATTTCGGCGTCGTCGACAGTGCGCTGAGCGTTCGACTTCCACGCTTCTTCGGCAGAAGCGTAATTTGGGTAGACGCCGACGAGGTCTAGGCCTTCAAGATCGGTAAATTCCAGGCTGCGCGGGTCTTTAACCCGACCGCCCATAACTAAATGAAGCTTCTGCATAGAGAAGAGCCGCTTTCTTGCTGGGGAGAGCAGCTCTTATAATTTCAGCGATGGATCGCGGCAAGCGTCGATGTTTGCCCCACCAACGACAAAGTGTCCGTCGGGCGATTATCGACGAGATTTTGCCTTCGCTTTGATATCTTCTGCCACCGACAGGAGTTTATCCGATTGCCTTGATGCAGCATCTCCAAACCTATCGGCAGCATCGTGTGCAACCTCACCAAATTGGCTGGCGCGCTTCGCTGTAATTTTGCCCAGAACGCTTGCTGCAGCCAAGGCAGCTGATCCGTATTGTTCCAGCTTGTCGGCTGCCGCTTCCGTGGCGTGTTCCGTGCGATCAGCCAGAACAATAGCGGTTTTCTTCGCTTTCTTGCTCAACCCTCCCACTTTCTGCGAGGTGCGCTTGCCGAGCGCCGAGGAAGTCACGCCAGCGGCTTCCGCAATATTGGCTGCACGGTCGAAAAGCCGTCTGCTGGTACGGCGCGGGAGAAGAGCACTTATCGCGACACCAATTGCTATCCCTCCAGCGACCGTAGCCACGGGATGACGCTTGACGAACGAAATTATACGGTCCGAGGGCCGTTGTTGGCTGGTCGCGGGCAGCGCAACGACATTCGTGCCACTGGCGGTAGAAGGCGAGGCAGTCGAAGGAATGACTGAGTTAGAGTCGATCTTGCTCACCGTTTGCTTTCCTTATTTACGTAATTGGTCGATCCATACCGTGATCGAATCTCTAGCAAACCAAAGCGCGATGGCTGCCAATGTTCCACCAACGGCGGCGGGGTGTTCTTCCACTACGATGGCAGCCTCATCGAATATGACCCGAGCCTGATCAATCGCTTCGTCGGCAATTCGACCGCCGATCCCGCGCGCTTGGACATCAGCCTTGAAGGCTCCGTAATGATCGTCGAACTGGGCGCGGGCAGCATCGCGCGTCAGGCGATCTGCCATGACTTGGGCCAGCTTACTCATGAATTGGCCCTCCATCACGTTCGCTGGTTCCTGCGACTGACCGTAACCGTCGTATCCGCGATCTCAAATTCACTGCAAGTATAGCGACTACGAGCAATAGTCCGATAGTTACCGCGAGCATCGCTCCCCAGCGACCGAGGACTGGGCCGAGCGCTAACACCAGGCCAACCACAAAAGCCATGACCGCAAAAAATAAAATGACAAGTGCGGAGGTCGCGATGACCACTATTCCCCGCGCTTCCGATACAACATAGGAAGCGCGGGACTTTTGAAATGCCAGCTCTGCTTGAGCCAGACTCTTCGCTTCTCCCGCCAACTGCTTCAAATCTTGCGCCAACGTCGCTTCGGAATGAACGTCGCTAGCTACCGCGGCTTCAGGGTAAATGTCTGTCATGAGCGGGCAAAAGCTTCCACCCTTACTTGCCGCAGAAAAGACGCGAAAGGACAAAGCCAGTGGTCACTGCCAAACCGATCGCAAGTCCCGGACTTTGCCGTACAAATTCTCGTGCATCTTCAGTCAGTTCGTCGATGGACTTTTCGTCAAGGCGAAGAGCGGCATCATTCAGCGACTTGGAGGCGCTGCGCGCATAATCGCCGTACTGCGCACCAACCTTTGCATCGATCAAGGAGGCATTGTCGTCGATGACTTTCGATATTCCGACGATCGCCTGGCTGGCCTTGGCTTTACCCTCCGCAGCAAAATCGGCCGCCTTGGATTTCGCATCAGACGCGAAGGCGCTGGCCTGTTCTTTGGCATCGCCCGTTCTTGCCTTGCATTCACCGGTCATCTCGTTGGCGAATGCTTGTGCACCGGCTTTCGCTTCCTCGACCGCCTTGTTGAAGTGATTTTTGGCATTCTCCGTGCCGTTGCCGGTGATGGTGGGGTCGACCATGGAGTTATCCTTCTCTTCGTGGCTCGTGGGCGAAAATCACCCTAATAATCATATGAGGACAGAGTAACACAACCCGCCCGTTATTGCTGCAACGCAACTTGCCTTGCGAAGTTCCCCTGCTAAGACCCCCGTAAACGGCGCAACCAGCGCGCCAAAGCGAGGAGAACCGCCAAAATGACCGCCATAATCGATATTCACGGCCGGGAAATTCTTGACAGCCGCGGCAATCCGACTGTCGAAGTCGACGTATTGCTCGAGGATGGTAGTTTCGGACGGGCCGCAGTGCCGTCAGGGGCCTCGACCGGGGCTCATGAAGCGGTCGAGTTGCGGGATGGCGACAGCAACCGGTATCTGGGCAAGGGGGTCCAGAAGGCCGTTGATGCGGTCAATGGTGAAATTGCCGAAGCGCTCATTGGCCTTGATGCTGAAGACCAGCGAGATCTTGACCTTACGATGATCGAACTCGACGGGACGGAAAACAAGGCCCGTCTTGGCGCAAATGCTATCCTCGGCGTTAGTCTTGCCGCTGCAAAGGCTGCCGCGAATGCGCGGGGGCTCCCGCTTTATTCATACGTAGGAGGCGTGTCTGCACACGTTCTTCCCGTGCCGATGATGAATATCATCAATGGCGGTGAACATGCGGACAACCCTATCGATTTTCAGGAATTCATGATCATGCCGGTCGGGGCAGGATCAATCGCTGAAGCGGTTCGCTGGGGCGCTGAAATCTTTCACACCTTGAAAAAGGGCCTTCACGAAAAGGGCCTTGCGACCGCCGTTGGTGATGAAGGCGGCTTTGCCCCCAACCTGGCAAGTACTCGCGATGCGCTCGACTTCGTGATGGCTTCGATCGAAAAAGCTGGGTTCAAACCGGGCACCGATATAAAGCTGGCTCTTGATTGCGCTTCCACCGAGTTCTTCAAGAACGGCAAGTACGAGATCAGCGGTGAAGGGCTCAGCCTTAATCCCGTGGCGTTCGCAGATTATTTGGCCGATTTGTGTGATGCCTATCCTATCGTGTCGATCGAAGATGGCATGAGCGAAGACGATTTCGAAGGTTGGAAGGCGCTGACCGACAAGATTGGCCAGAAGGTTCAGTTGGTGGGTGACGACCTGTTTGTTACTAACCCCAAGCGCTTGACGATGGGCATCGAAAAGGGGCTCGCAAATTCGCTACTGGTCAAGGTCAATCAGATCGGGTCGCTCACTGAGACATTAGAGGCTGTCTCTATTGCAAACCGCAATGGCTACACTGCGGTGATGTCTCATCGTTCCGGCGAGACGGAAGACGCCACGATCGCCGATCTCGCGGTCGCCACCAATTGCGGGCAGATCAAAACCGGGTCGCTCGCTCGGTCGGATCGGCTTGCAAAATACAACCAGCTTATTCGCATCGAACAAGAATTGGGTAAGGCGGCGCGTTACGCCGGTGCCAGTGCGTTCGGACGTCTGGCCAACTGATAGATTGAATTCAGGTGGACCGCGCCGAACTGCCGGCCGGTCCACTTTTTTAATTTCGTCGCGCCAGCACCGGATCGCGGGTTGGTTCTTCAGTTCGCACTACTGATCTGGATGCCGAGGCGAAGTACTCCAGCATTCCCGCATAGCCTCGCGCACTCAGTTTGACATAGACGCGTCTGGCATCGCCTGGATCAGCCTCTCTAACAAGCAGACCTTGCCTCTCCAGGATTGCTATCCATCGCAAGGCTGTCGTCGAAGGGACCGCCGAACCGATACAGGCGCTGGTTACGGATACCCGACGCCTCTCTTTGGCGGCGATGAACAGATCTATCAGGATGTCCCAGGCGGGCTCGCCGAACAACTCTTCGGAGCGAAATATCTTGGTCCGACGACGCCGATCTTCGTATGTCTGTCTGGCAAGTTCAACCCAGATAGGGTGGTCCTGACCATTTGAACTTTTGTCGACATCAACCGGATATTTGCTTCCGTTCAGATTGTCCAAAACTTCGGACGGACTTTCACCGATCTCGAGTTCCCGAGCCATCGCAAGCAGCTCGTTTGCAATACCAATCAGCCGCACAGCTTTTGCGCGATTGCGCATGAGTTGATTGGTATTCTCCATGTCCCCATGTCACCAGCAGCTGGCGGCATAAGTATTGACACTCAGTCATCTTCGCCGCGATTAATTCAGGTGTCGCCGGGAACATCGATCTCAAAGTTGAATGCTTTGAAACCGCAAGATGCTTTGCCCGCTACGGGCTACGCCTTAAGCAACTATTCGCATCCGCGTCTCGCGTATGCTCCTCCATTTTGGATTGTTACAAACAGGGATGCCGAGGTCTTAGCCGCGAATCTTTTCAGTTCAGGCCAACTTGTGACAGGATTGAAAAATAAAGAGGTAACGCCTGTTAACACCACAACAGCCTTCGCCAAATTCAGGTTTGAAGCGGGATTTGGCGAAGGTGGAACAGGACAATAAAGATCGGTTCTGGAGATATTCTGCGTGGTATCGCCTTTGGCATCAATCTTTCGCTGTTGATGCTCGAATTTGCTTAAAGCGACATTTCGAATAAACGTCAGTTTCCAAAACGTGCCTTGAGATCGTAAAGGGATATGGCCGCCTTTGCAGCCTCGCCACCCTTGTCTTTTTGATCCTGGTCGGCACGAACCAAGGCTTGTTCTTCGTTTTCGACAGTTAGTATGCCGTTGCCTATGGCAATGCCATCCATCGTCAGCGCCATGATGCCGCGGGCAGATTCGCCAGCCACGATTTCAAAGTGATACGTCTCGCCGCGGATGACGACGCCTATGGCGACGAAGCCGTCGTAGTCCCCGCTGGCTTCAGCGAGCGAAATCGCTGCCGGTATCTCTAACGCACCTGGCACGGTGATCACTTCACCGGAATGTCCAGCAGCGGCAAGCGCCGCCTGAGCGCCAGCGATCAGTTTATCGTTCAGATGATCGTAGAAACGAGCCTCGATTATCAGAAAACGCGCCATATCAGTTCGATCCTTCCAGAATGTCCACGATCGGTCGTTCCGATACGATGTTCAGGCCATAGCCTTCCAGCGCTACAAGCGAATGATGCGTGTTGGTTAATAGCACCATGTCGTGGATGCCCAACTCGGCCAGGATCTGCGCCCCGACCCCATAATCGCGCAGTTCTTCGAGATCAGGCGTTCCCCCGTTGCGGAATTCCTGTTTGATGTCGATCACTCGGGACATAAGCCGGTTCATCGGGCGATTGATGACGACGATCACTCCCGCGCCTTCCTCGGCGATCATGTTCATAGACCTATGCAGGAGTTCACCACGCTCGCCAGTGTCTTCGCCGAAAATGTCGGCGAAGAGAGAAAGGGTGTGCATACGAACAAGCGTTGGTTGAGTAGGGTCGATACGACCTTTGACCAACGCTACGGTTTCGTCCCCGGTCGCGCGATTGAAGTATGACCTGGCAACCCATTCGCCGCCATGGCGAGAATGGAAAGTCATCTCGTTGCGCTTTTCAATCATCCGGTCATGCCGGCGCCTATAAGCGATCAGGTCGCGTATGGTGCCAATCTTCAAATCATGTGCCCGAGCGAAACCGATGAGATCGTCCATGCGAGCCATCGTGCCATCTTCACGCATTATTTCACAGATGACGCCCGATGGGTTCAAGCCAGCAAGCCGTGAAATGTCGACGGCTGCTTCGGTGTGGCCCGCTCTAACAAGCACGCCGCCATCGCGCGCTCGTAACGGAAAGACGTGACCGGGCGTTACGATATCATCGCGCGTTTTTGTTCCGTCGATTGCGACCGAGATCGTGCGGGCACGATCGCCTGCGGAAATGCCGGTTGTAACTCCCTCGCGCGCCTCGATCGACACGGTGAATGCCGTCTCGTGCCGCGTGCCGTTATTTTGGCTCATGAGGTTGAGGCCAAGGTCATCAACGCGCTGGCTCGTCAAGGTCAGGCAAATCAGGCCCCGACCGTGAGTAGCCATGAAATTTACTGCAGCCGGGGTCGCCATCTGCGCGGGGATCACTAGGTCGCCCTCGTTCTCACGGTCCTCATCGTCCACCAGAATGAACATTCGACCGTTTCGGGCTTCGTCGATGATTTCTTCAATCGGTACAAGCATTTCCCGATCATCATTTGCGAACAGCACGCGCTCCAGTTTGTTCAGCGTGTCAGCGGTGGGGTTCCAGTCAGGTTCCGTGCAATCTCTTAGCGTATTGGCATGCAGGCCAGCGGCCCGGGCGAGGCCCGCCTTGCTCATGCCGCCATCTAACACCAAGTTGCGAACCTTGGAAATCACATCCGAAGCCATTACAATGTCCTGCACCACATTTCGATGTGAGGCGGTTATTTGCTTTCGACATTCAGGTCAATAGTGTGTGATTGCGCTTGCAAGAAGCAAAGCAGCGAAATCGCCAAAAGTCCTACGATTGCCTGCTGTCAGCCTGCTTTCGGGCTGCCTCGGCGCGACGCCGCTTGTGCTTAGCCAATTGCTCCGATGATGGCACATGGTCGTCAATGACGTCAGCAAGCACCGCACCTCGCTCCCCCGCAGGGCGAGCATGTCCGGCAGTAGTGTCGCAGAAAGTCTGCCGCTCTATCTCTGCATTGAGTAAGGCGCCAAGGAGAACGCCATATGCCGATAGGAACAACCACATGAGGAAGACAACAATCGCCGATAACGAGCCATACGTCGCGTTGTAGTCGCTGATGTAAGCGACATAGAGCGAGAAACCGAACGATACAGCTAGCCAAAGCAGGGTGGCGAGTAGCGATCCCGGCGCCAGCCAACGCCATTTAGCCGGTCGTCGATCGGGGCCAAAGCGCATGATCAGAGCGAATCCGGCAGTCCCCAGCGCTATGGCGAACAGCCATGTCAGCATCTTGAACAGCGTGGCGGTCAGACCGCCAAGATAGACGCTTGTCTGCGTTTGAAGCCAGGCGAACACGCCACCCGATAAAACCCCTGTAAGAGCCAAGACGATGGCTGACAGCGTCAATGCCGCCGCTCGTAACGTCAGCGCGATAACTCCCCTGGTTTCTCGTTCCTCATTAATAACGTTTAGCGCGCTCATCATGCCGCTTGCTGCGCGCATTCCGCCATAGATCGCAAAAAACAATGCGATCACCAGAGCCAGCCCGGTCACGCCTGAATTCGTCGTGATGATCCTCAGCAGCTGCTCTTCCAGCAGCCGGGCGACGTCTGGCGGTACGACGTCGATTATGCTCGCCATCTGCTTGCGTACCATGCCAACATCCGCGACGAGGCCATAGACCATGACGGTGGCAGCGATCAAAGGGGTGAGAGCCAGGAACGTGTAAAACGCCAACCCCGCCGCCAGCAGGCCAAGTTCGTGGAAGCCGATCATGACCCATACGCGTTTCAGCACTTTCTTCCACGCGGCTTTTGGCATACTCCAAGGACTTATCGCGGCAGTACCGGATTGCTCACTTTCAGATGCGTCAAGTGACGGATCGGCCACGGTATCAGCCTTTTCAATCATAGGCTTGTATCAACCGGGGAACTTTCGCGGTTGCAGTGCGATAGGCACGTTCAGGAGGGGCCGGTGTTTTCGGTCCGGTAAAGGGGTGGTTCGTCGCGTTGCTCATGCCTAGGCTAATGGACTACAGGGCGCCTTGTTCCCTTGATTTGCGCGCCAGTTGCGGGTCGAGTAGATTGGCGATCTCACTGGCACTCGCGGTCTGCTCGATGGGCACTGCGGCTCAGGCGCAGGGCAATGACGCCGGTGCCGGATTACAAGTTTCAACAGACCAGCCAACGGACCTTGAAGCTGGCAAGGTGCCTGTGCCGCCGCCTCCAGCGGCACCGCCACTTCCCCAAGTGCCGTCGATCATCTCGGACGAAGAATTCAATTCGAGCGTTCCCTCGCTCGATGCGTCCGACGATCCCGAACTCGGCAAGCCACTTGAATCGATCGATGCCTTTGAACGACGTCTGGCCGGGCAGCAGGCACGCGCGAACCCCGAAACAGTCGACAAGGCTCCTTTGGGAGATCCCTCGCTGGCCGACGGTGATGCGGTCGAGGCAATTGGTGACGCGCCGGTTCGAGATGCGGAACTGAATGCTCCTTTGCCACCAATCGACCAGTTTGAAGTCGCTCCCGTGCAGTTCGCCGAAGACGCGCCAAAGGACGATCGCGATGTCGAGATCCGTTACCGGACCGACGTGCAGGGCCTGGAATTGGCCGACAAGGAAACGGAGACGAACCTTCGGAGCGAGTTCAATGCCCTGTCAGCGTTAAAGAAGGGTGATGGCAAGGCGGCGAACACCGCCATGGTTTCGGCCCGGCTTACCGAAGACAGCCAATTGATGGAAACGGTTCTGGCATCGGAAGGATGGTACAGCCCAACGATCCAAACGCGTCTTGATCCGTCGACCAACCAAGGCGATCCCGCGCTCAAGGCAGTAATCTCCGTCACGCCCGGCAAGCGCTACGTTTTCTCGGACATCAAGATCAAAGCCGACCCTACTGTACCGCCAACCTTGATCGCGGATAACTTTGCAATCCGGGTCGGTGAGCCAATTGTCGCCGAACGGGTGCAGGGTGCCGAAGCTAAAGTTGCAGTGGCACTGCCGGAAAACGGCTATCCCTTCGCCGCCGTCGGCCAGCGCGATATCCTCTTGGATCAGGACACCGCCGAGGGTGTGTATACCCTGCCGGTGGACGTGGGGCCGCGTGGCCGTTTCGGAGCGATCACGACCGATGGCGATCTCGCGTTCAATGCCAAGCATGTACAAGTACTTTCGCGGTTCAAGCGCGGGGAACTCTACGACAGTCGGAAGGTCGACGATCTGCGCAAAGCGTTGGTCGCCACCAGTCTGTTTTCCACGGTTTCGGTCGAGCCCGAAAAAACCGGCGAGGATGCCGGTGACGGGACGGAATACGTCTCGCTGCATGTCAAGCAGGACGCCGGGCCGCCTCGAACGATTGCTGGCTCCGTCGGCTATGCGGCGGGTGAAGGCATCACCGCTCAGGCGACTTGGACGCATCGCAACCTTTTCCCGCCTGAGGGCGCGCTGATCGGCCACGCTATTGCCGGTACGCGCCAGCAAGGGGCAGGCGTCACGTTTCGCCGTTCGAATGCGGGTAAACGGGATCGCACTTTTGAGGTGGTCGTTGAGGCGTTCCACAATGACTACGATGCTTACAGCGCTTACACGGGACGAATTGCGGCGCGCATCGCCAGGGATTCCACGCCGATCTGGCAAAAGCGATATACTTATGCCTTCGGCGTAGAGTTCCTGGGAACGGCCGAGACGGACTATGACTTCGCGACGGGTGGTCGCAAGCGAAACACGTATTACGTCGCCGGAGTAAACGGGCAGGTCGGTTTCGACACATCGGACGATCTGCTCAATCCCACCAAGGGTTTCCGCGTAACGGCGCTTGTGCAACCAGAGGCTACGGTACGTGGCGGATTTGATCCGTATGTGAGAGCCAGGATCGACGGGTCCACCTACTTCTCGGTGAATGACAGCCTGATACTTGCCGGTCGTCTCCGGTTCGGGACAATTCAGGGGGCCGGGTTGTTCGACATAGCGCCATCCCGCAGACTGTATGCGGGCGGCGGCGGATCCGTACGCGGCTATGCTTATCAAGCGCTTGGAGAGCAGGCTCCGGATGGCAACCCCGTAGGTGGACGGAGCTTGAACGAGGGCTCTTTCGAAGCGCGCTATCGTTTCGGCAACTATGGCGTCGTCGCCTTCGTAGATGCCGGGCAAGCCTATCGTGAGACAACACCTCAGTTCAATAATCTGCGTTATGGTGTCGGCATCGGTGGCCGCTTCTATACTAATTTCGGACCCGTCCGCCTGGACGTGGCGACGCCCCTTGGTCGCAAGCCCGGCGAATCCCGCTTCAATCTCTACGTTTCAATCGGGCAGGCGTTCTAATGACTGATCCGATTGATCAAAGTGGAGACACTCCGGCGCAAGAGTACTCGGCAGAAAACACGGCTGTCGAGACGTCTGGTGCCTCTCGCGCGCATCGGTTTCGTATCCGGGCGTTGAAAACGATCGCGTTCATTCTTTTGGGGGTGCTGGCGTTTCTCGTAGCCGTCATTCTCGGAATCAATACCGGGCCGGGCCGCCGCTTCGTAGCGGATCAGATAGCCGGGCTCGAGTTCGAGAACGGCATGCGGATTTCGGTCGCGCGGATCGATGGGTCGCTATACGGCAAGATGACGCTGCGCGGTCTGTCCGTGCGCGACCCGCGTGGCGAATTCTTGTATTCGCCGGAAATCAACGTCGATTGGCGGCCATTCGCCTACCTAGACAATCACGTCGATGTTCGCAGCGCAACCGCCGCCCGGGTCGTTCTTCGTCGATCGCCGCAGTTTCGGGAGACGCCACCGAGCGACGCTCCGCTCCTGCCGAATCTTGACATAGATATCGGCAACCTGCGGATCGACCGCTTCATCGCCGAGCCTCCCGTGTCGGGTCAACGGCGTATCATGACGGTAAGTGGCCGCACTCACATTGCAGACGGTCGTGCGCAGATAAATGCCAAGGGCGGTACGATTGCGGTCGAGGGCAGGGGCGGCGGTGATCGCTTCACGCTGAATCTCGACGCCGTACCCGAACGCAACCGGCTCGATATTGATCTCGACATGGCTGCCCCCCGAGGAGGGCTGATCGCAACCCTGGGCGGTCTAACCCAACCGATTACGCTCAAGATCGCCGGTAAAGGCGATTGGATGGCTTGGAACGGAAATCTATCGGCCAATCTCGGCGATGGTGATCTTGCGCGCCTTACATTGACCGCACGGAACGGGACATTCGCGATCAAAGGGCCGACGCGTATTGCGCGAATGTTCACTGGTCCCTCGGCGAATTTGCTTGGGTCGGTCATGAACGTCGATGTTACCGCTGCGTTCCAACAACGTCGGGCGACGGTATCGGGAATGATCTCCAGCGACGCGTTTAATCTGACGCCTAACGGCGTTGTAGATCTCGGTGAAAACACCTTTCAGGATCTTAAGCTGGCATTCGTGCTGCTGAAACCCGCAGCCGTCGCCGAGAACCTGAGTGGTGCAGGGTGGCGAGCAAACCTGACGCTGGATGGCGCATTCTCCACCCCATCGGTGAATTACCAAATACTTGCTGACCGCGTCGTCATGAATGACATGGGGCTGGAAGGTCTGTCGGCAAACGGTGCTGCCAAAGTCGACGCCGACCACATCATGATACCCGTTTCCGCTCGGGTGAGGCGCATCACCGGGCTTGACACGGTTGCCGGCGGGACGCTCGTCAACGTCGCATTGAATGGCGACCTAGCGATCGAAGGGCCACGGGTCCTGTCTGACAATATGCGGATCCGATCGGACCGGATAAACGCCGGGCTGATCCTCGTCGCGGATATGAGCAAGGGCCTTTATACCGGTGCGATTGACGGGAAAATTGACAACTATCGCCTTGATAGCGTCGGTATTTTCAACATTCGCACGAACATGGACCTGAAGACCGAGGCTCAGGGCTTTGCGCTGCAAGGTACAGTTCGCGCCCGGTCTACCAGGCTCTTGAACGAGAGCCTTCAAACGTATCTTGGCGGCAACTTCTCCGCGTCGTCTAACGTACGCTATGGCTCTGACGGCGTTGTTCGTTTTTCGGGCGTTCGTTTGAATGCGCCGCTTCTGCGCGTGACCAGTGGCCAGGGCAGCTGGTCGCCAGATGGGCGCATTGCTCTCAATGCCAGTGGCAGCTCGAAACAGTACGGGGCGCTAGGGGTCAGGGTTACCGGTACGATCGCCAACCCCGACGCTCATATAACGGCCGAAAAACCTGGACTTGGGATTGGCATCGTCAATCTTGATGCACGGATTACGGGAGCCAAAGGAGGTTATCGCCTCAATGCTAAAGCGGACACAAATTATGGTCCATTGACCGCTGATGTGACTCTCGGCCTGGGCAAGGCGACATCCGTCGACATCAACAAGGCCAGCCTGTCCGGCGTCGACTTTGCCGGGCGGATGGTTCAGACCCCTGCAGGGCCTTTCACAGGGCAGCTGACCGCGAATGGAAATGGGGTCGGCGGTCTGATAAGGCTCGGCGCTGAAGGCAAGTATCAGGCAGCCGACTTCAATCTTCGGGTTCAGAATGCCAACTTCCAGGGCCCTGCTAACCTGTCGATCGGGTCCGCGATCGTGGATGGTCGCGTCGTACTTTATGACAAGCCCTACGTCGTCGCTGACGCGCAAGTCGCGGGCACAAGCATCGGGGCGCTCGATCTGGCTGCCGCGCGGGTGCTGATTGATTATCGCGATGGCAGGGGCAAGGCGAAAGGCCTGATAGAAGGTGTAAGCGGCGTACCGTTCAGGGTTGGCCTCAATGCAGATCTTCAGCCTGATCTGTGGCGAGTATCGCTGCAGGGCAGAGTGCGCGGCCTTGAACTCAAGACGTCAACGCCCGCGCGCATCGTACCAAGGGGCGGTAGCTACGAATTGCTGCCAACCAGCGTTGCCTTTGGCGGGGGCACCATCAAGCTGGCTGGGTCCTACGGCAACGGAATGAAGATCCAGAGCCGACTTGAAGGCATCGACATGGCCTTGGTCAACGCATTCATGCCGGGATATGGGATCGGCGGCAAAGCCACCGGTAATTTCGATTTCGAGCAGACAAATACTTCTTCGTTCCCGCGTGCCGATGCACGAATGACGCTCAGCAATTTTACGCGCACCAGTTCCAGCACGGTGAGCCAGCCAGTCGACATAAATTTTGTCGGCAAATTGCTGGCAGACGGTGGTGAGGCCAGAGCCGTATTCCGCCGCCGCGGGACGGTCATCGGCCGCATGATCGCCAGTCTCAGGCCACTGCCTCCGGGCGAAGGACCATGGACCACGCGCTTGCTGGAGGCGCCGCTCGGCGGAGGCATCCGCTATAATGGACCGGCGGACACGCTATTTTCCTTCGCCGGGCTTTCGGGGCAAACGCTTTCGGGCCCGATTGGCCTGGCTGCGGACTTTTCGTGCCGGGTATCGGACCCCTGCATCAATGGCATCGTTCAGGGCCGTGACCTTGTTTACGAAAATCAGGCCTATGGTACACGCCTGAGTTCCATGGCGCTGGCCGGCCGCTTCAACGGCAACACGATGGAACTGACCTCGTTGACTGCCCGTGCAGGCGACGGAACAGTAAGCGCGAGTGGTAGGGTCAGTCTTGCCGCCGACCAAGGCTACCCGATGGATTTGAGCGTCAAGCTCGACCGAGCAAGGCTCGCGCGCAGTGATGCTCTATCAGCCACTGCAACCGGTGAATTGCGCCTTACCAAGGCAGCAGGACAGACGGCCCTGCTTGCGGGTCAGATCAGGTTGCCCGAAACGCGGTATCAGATCGTCCGCGAAGGCGCCGCGCAGGTACCGCGTTTGACGGGCGTACGGTTCAAGCCTCCAGTCGGACCCAAACGCATCACGGGTGACGAGCCGGCACCGAAGTCTAGCAGTGCTTTTGGCCTCATCCGGTTGGACCTGCAGCTACGCGCACCGGAGAAGCTGTATGTTTCCGGAATGGGCCTCGAATCCGAATGGAGCGCAAACTTTCGAGTAAGCGGCACCAGCGCTGCACCGTCGGTTGCGGGCGAAGTGGAACTGATACGCGGGACGTTGGGCTTTGCAGGCCGATCCTTCGATCTGAGTAACGGACTGGTGTCGTTCAATGGTGGTCAGACGGTCGATCCGACGGTGGCGATTACCGCCACAGACGACATCGATGACGTCGAAGTCAGCGTGAATGTCACCGGACGCGCATTCAACCCACAGATCGATTTCTCATCGACCCCTAGTCTGCCGGACGATGAAGTGCTGTCACGCATCCTATTCGGCAGTTCGATTGCCAACCTGTCGGCATTGCAAGCCGTTCAACTCGCATCCTCGCTCAATTCGCTGCGAGGCACTGGAGGCGGGCTTAACCCTCTGGGCAAACTGCGCTCGGCAGCAGGCATCGATCGTCTGCGCATTCTTGGCCCTGACGAAGCCAGCGGGCGTGGAACGGCCGTGGCTGCGGGCCAGTATCTTACCGACGATATATATGTCGAATTGATCACCGATGCGCGGGGGTTCACCGCAACCCAATTGGAAGTGAGTGTTACGAAGTGGCTCTCGGTGCTGAGCCAGGCGGGCGGATCGGGCGTCAACAGCCTGAACGTGCGCATCAAGAAGAACTATTGATGCAATCCCGCGCATTCCTTGCGGGATTGGCATTGGTTTGCACCTTGGGAGGATGCAAGCGCGAGCCCGATTTCAATGAGCGATATGACACCGCAACCAAATCAATTGTCGACCGGGCTAAAGAGATAGATTCCCAGATTCAGGCCACAGGGGTGCCGCCGGTGGACAAGGATGCCACCGATCAACAGCAGTGAAACCTAGAGTTTACTTCTGTCGATTACCGCACAGTCAGCCGAAGCACAGTAGAGGTATGTCGTGCTGACGAATGAAGATGGCGATCGAGCAAGTGTCAGGAGACCGGTCCTGCTTCAGGCGCGGTGTCGCAAGTCCATGTGGCATGTTCTGCCTGTGGAACTTGGCAACATTTCTGAAGGCGGCTGTAGCATCGTGGGCAACGCTGGTGCGTTCGACGAAGGTGAAGTCGTTCAGCTTAGAATTGCCCACCTTAAGCCCATCGAGGGCCAGATACGGTGGCGTAACGATGATGCAGTCGGTGTGGAGTTTACATCATCGTTGAAAAGCCGCGTCGTTCGCGATCTGGATCGGATTTACGGGATCGTTTTGGACGATCAACCGCAAGCAATTTGACTCAAGCGCCAGACAGCCAATAACCGGCAGTCGTCATTCAGAACATGATGAAGGCAGTTTGAAAATGGTGGACGCACTTGGGCTCGAACCAAGGACCCGCTGATTAAGAGTCAGCTGCTCTACCAACTGAGCTATGCGTCCCCATAAAGGGTTCCGTCTGAGGTGTGGTGGACGCACTTGGGCTCGAACCAAGGACCCGCTGATTAAGAGTCAGCTGCTCTACCAACTGAGCTATGCGTCCGTACCAACCTGCCGTGTGGGCCTTGCGACCCGTTTGATTCGGCGGCGGAGAGGTCCCTATAAAGGCTGTTTCAAAGATGGGAAGGGACAATTTCAAAAAGTTTCAGGCCAGCGAACCTTTGCCCTGATTCCACCTGTTTACGGCCATGATAGTGCCTAGGCAGATCATGTTCGTCAGCATGGAAGTGCCGCCGTGGCTCATGAATGGAAGGGGGATGCCCACGACGGGGGCCAGTCCCATGACCATCATTAGATTGATCATCACGTAGAAGAACATCGTGGCCGTCATTCCTGCAGCCAATAGGCTGGAAAACCGGTCCGGGGCGCGCCGTGCGACCTTCATTCCCCATCCCAGAACGATCGCAAACACGATAAGCACGAACAGGCCGCCAACGAGGCCCCATTCCTCCGACATCGTCGCAAACACGAAGTCGGTGTGCGGTTCAGGCAAATACTGAAGGTGGCTCTGCGTGCCGTTGCCGAAGCCCTTTCCAAATATGCCGCCTGATCCGATTGCGATTTTAGATTGGGTGATGTGGTATCCCGTGCCCAGCGGATCGCCCTCAGGATCAAGGAAAACCAGCACGCGATTGCGCTGGTAATCGTGCAGTAGCGTAAAAAATGCGATGGGAGCGATGACCATCAGCGCGCCGCCCGCGCTCATGAACCACCATAAGGGCAGCCCCGCCAGAAACATCGTGACCACTCCGCCGAAGCAGATTGCGGTGGCGGTGCCCAGATCGGGCTGGATCAGGACGAACAGCGCCGGCAGGCCGATGAGCACGCCGGCTGGCACAAGCCCGCGCCAACTGGCAGTCATAGCGTGAGGCAGCGTCTCGTAGAACCGCGCAAGCACGAGGACGATAGCGGGCTTCATGAGTTCTGATGGCTGCAGCGACATGAAGCCCAAGTTCAACCAGCGTTGGCTGCCCCCACCAACCGCTCCGATCAGTTCGACCAGCACCAGTAGGATCAGGATCGCGGCATAAACCGGATAGGCAGCCATCCCGAACAGTTGCCGCCCAAGGCGCGAGATGACGATGGCCATCACAAGGAAAACAACGAACCGTATTCCATGGCTCAGCGCGTAGGGTTGCAGGCTGCCACCCGCAGCCGAATAGAGCACGGCCGCGCCAAGGCATACCAAACCACAAAGCGGGATCAACATCTGCCAGGGCTGGCGTGAAATGGCGTCGGGGACGATTGACCGGCTCATTGCGGAGCCGTTCCTGACGCGTTGGACGGGGCCGGAGCCGTACTGGCAGCGGCGTCTGGTTCCGGGGCAGGTGACTGCGCGTCGCTGACGATGGGTTGTCGCTCCTGCTGAGCCTCCTCGGCTTCCTGCACTTTACGGCTTTCCTCTTCGGGCGATACGGCTGGCGCACCCACGCCATACTCGGCAGCGTATACCCGGTAACGCGCATCGAGGCGTTCTTTCGCCGTACCGCCCCATTTCTTCTCAAGCTCGGTCAGGATATCCATGCCTTTTTGCTGATCGAAGATGTACGTCAGCACATCGCGTGCGATGGGGTAGGCGGCGCTGGAACCGCCGCCATGCTCCACGACGACCGAGCAGGCGTAACGCGGGTTATCGGCGGGCGCGAAGCAGATGAAGTGGCCATGGTCGCGATGCTTCCATAAACCGCCTTTGCCGTTGCCAATGTTGAGTCCAACCACTTGCGCTGTCCCGGTCTTGCCCGCCACCTTAATGTCTGGAAACGGAAGCTTGGCATTCGGAGCGGAACCGGGTCCATTGGCTACGTCTGACATCGCTTGATGGATATAAGCAAGGTGCTCCTGCGAAATACCTAGCGAGGGCGCTGGCTTCGTTTCAGAGCCATGCACCATATGCGGCATGATCAATCGGCCACTGCCGATCCGTGCGGCCTGGATCGCCTGCTGCAACGGATTGACCAGAAAATAGCCCTGTCCGATCGTTGCATTGACCGTATCGAAGGTTTGCCATTCCTTGTGATACTTACGCAGTTTCCATGCCGGATCTGGCACGGTGCCGTATGACTGGCCCAAGACAGGCAGCTTGAATTCCTGACCCAGACCCAAGCGCCTCGCCATGGCGGCAATCGGATCCATGCCGATGCGCTGGGCAAAATGGTAGAAATACACGTCGCAGCTTTGGTAGATGCCTTTGGCCATGTTGACCTGGCCGTGTCCTCGCCGCTGCCAGCAGTGGAACACGCGATTTCCAACTCGCAGTCCACCACCGCAGAAAACGGACTCGTTGGGGTCCAGACCGGCCTCGAGAAACGACAGCGCAACCATCGGCTTGACGGTCGACCCCGGGGGATAGAGGCCGCGCAGCACCTTGTTGCGCAAAGGCACATGGTCGTCGTCCGACAGCATTTTCCATTCCAGACGACCGATGCCGTCGGAAAAGCTGTTCGGGTCGAAACTGGGCATGGAAGCCATCGCGAGCAGGGCACCGGTCTGGCAGTCCATCACCACGACGGCAGCCGATTCCGGCCCGATGCGACGAGCGGCATAATCCTGAATGCCGGCGTCGATCGTCAGCTTGACCGTTTCGCCAGGAATATCCTCACGCGTATCGAGGTTCCGCACGATCCGGCCTGACGCCGTGACTTCGACGCGACGAGCGCCGGGTTTGCCACGCAACTCCTTTTCGAAGATTTTCTCCAGCGCGTCCTTGCCCACTTTATATCCGGGCGTAATTAAGACAGGGTCGCGGTCCTTCTCATACTCCTCGGCCGAAGCGGCACCGACATACCCGATCAGGTGGCCGACCGATGGCCCGGTCGGATAAAAGCGGGAAAATCCGCGCTGTGTCACCACGCCGGGCATATCGGGAAGGCGGACGCTCACGGCGGAGAACCGTTCGAGGTCCAGGCCTGACGCGACTTCGACAGGCGCGAATCCATGAGCCTTGTCGATCTTGTCCTGAAGGTCCTGCAGTTCGATCGGACTGAGCGAAAGAAGGCGGCCAAGTTCGGCGATGGTCGCTTTGCCATCCGTCATTTGCTCCGGCACCACATCGACGCGGAAATCGGCGCGGTTGGAGGCGAGGGGGGAGCCGTGGCGATCCAATATCCAGCCACGCCGCGGCGGGATGAGCGAAAGGTTGACGCGGTTGCTTTCCGCTTCAAGCTTGTACTTCTCGTTCTGGAAGACCGACAGATAGGTCATTCGGGCGGCGAGCAGGACACCTATCCCACCCTGAATTCCACCCAACACCACGGTTCTACGATCGAAGCTGTTGCGGAGCGTGCCATTCGTCACGTGCGGCTGACGGATCAGTCGCCTGAAATCGATCTTCATCGCATGACCACGAAGGGAGTCAGCCTGATGCGATCGGCCAATGCCACGAAACGACCGACGAGCGGGTAGAAAAACACTGAGATCAAAACCTGTGGGCCAACAACGCGGATCGGGGCTGCGGCACCGGCGATGTTGGAAACACCGAGGCCAAGCACGATATAACTGATGATCAATCCGATCGCCACAAGCCACTCGGTAACGAAATTACGCCAGGGCAATCTTGCTTCAACGACATCCAGCGCAATGGCCGCCAATGACCATAACAGGACGGCGCTTCCAAACGGTGCGCCGGAAAACAGATCGTCCATGATACCCAGTGGCAATCCCGCCCAAATTGGCAAGATGCCTGGCCGAAGTTGCCGCCATGCCAGAAAGATCAGAAAGCCGAAAGGGGGCAGCACGGGGGCAGACGCGATCAACATCCAGCCGGGCACGATTGATCCCAGCATGATCGTCAGCCATGGAAACGACCGCGCAACCACCGTCGAAGGCTTGCGGTTTATGCGCTGCCTGATCGCCTCGTCGTTACGGGGGAGTATCGCCAAGTTCAGCTATCCCCAGCCTTCGGATCCGCCAGTGGTGGAGGCGGGGGCGGATTCCACGCTCTTTCTACGATCACGTAGTCGGTATCCGATGGGTTGCTGAGGACGCGTGCCTTCGCCCCATCCCGCAGCAATTCAGTGACGACCGCCATGGGGGTGCCGGGACGATAGAGCCCTCCCGATCCGGTGGTGACCATCACATCGCCCTTGCGTAACGGATTGAGACCAAGATTGACGAGGCGGATGCGGATCATCCCATCGCCCTGGCCTTGGGCGAATGCAGCGACGCCATCGCGAGCACGCCGAACTGGAACGAGGCTCTCGGTGTCGGTTATCAGCAGAACCCGGGCACTGGACGCGCCGACTTCGAGCACCCGGCCCACCAGTCCCATGGGTGAGCGGACCGGCATACCCTTGATTACGCCCCGGTCAGCCCCGGCTCCCAAGGTTGCGAAACGCCTGGAGCTCGAACTGGTGGAGTTAACTAGGCGAGCGAATGCAACAGGCGTTCCATCTCCCTCGCGCAAGTCGAGAAGTTGCTTAAGGCGTCGGTTTTCATCTTTCGTCGCCTGCGCCTGCGCGAGGCGAACTTTGGCTTCGGCCAGTTCCCGTTCCAGGCGAACACGTTCACGACCGGTCTTGAAGAAACCGGAAACCTCGGCGAAAAAGTCCTTGCTTGCCTTGCGGCCAGTGGCAGTCGCCTGGGCGGCTGGTTCGGTCGCGTCGGCAGCGGCACTGCGGAACATGGCAAAGGAGCCGGGGCTGGCAATGGCGACGATCAGGAATACCAAGCCCACGACCGCGCCGACCACACCGGCCGTGTAGCTGAAAAAGGTCGTGTATTGCGCCCTGCGCGAAAAGCCGGAGCGCCGATTTGCTGGCGGTGCCATGCGCCATGCACTCCTGTCATCATCGTGGCACCCTGACGGCGACCGGGCCTGCCACATTCATCACACCGGGCACGTGGGCCGAAATCCCGCGTACCCGGCTAATCTTTCAATCGATCAGGCGGACATCAGGACGCCGCGATAGATGGGGTCTTCCATGGCACGGCCGGTGCCCAGCGCCACGCAGGACAGCGGATCTTCGGCAACGCAAACCGGCAGGCCGGTCTCTTCGCGGAGATAGGCGTCCAGCCCCTGAATCAAGGCGCCGCCGCCGGTGAGCACGATGCCCTGATCCACGATGTCAGCCGCAAGTTCCGGCGCCGTGTTTTCCAAAGCGATGCGAACGCCTTCGATGATCGCGCCGATCGGTTCGGCCAGAGCCTCCGCGACATTGGCCTGCGTGATCGTGATTTCCTTGGGAACGCCATTCACCAGATCGCGGCCCTTGATGTGGATCGTTTCGCCGATGCCGTCCGCCGGCATGATGGCAATTCCGTAGTCTTTCTTGATGCGCTCTGCCGTTGCATCACCGATCAGCAGGTTGTGATGGCGACGGACATACGAGACGATCGACTCGTCCATCTTGTCACCGCCCACGCGCACCGACGTGGTGTAGGCAAGACCGCGCAGCGACAGCACGGCTACCTCGGTAGTGCCGCCGCCAATGTCGACGACCATCGACCCAACCGGTTCGGTCACTGGCATGTCCGCACCGATTGCGGCAGCCATTGGTTCGAGAATGAGGTACACCTGGCTTGCCCCAGCGTTGCTGGCGGCGTCGCGGATGGCGCGACGTTCAACCGAGGTGGAGCCCGAAGGCACGCAGATCACGATCTCAGGATAGCGGAAAAGATTCTTCTTTCCGTGCACCTTACGGATGAAATGCTTGATCATTTCTTCCGCAATTTCGATGTCGGCAATAACGCCGTCGCGCAGGGGGCGGATAGCCTCGATGTTGTCGGGTGTCTTGCCCATCATCATCTTCGCATCGTCGCCGACGGCTTTGACCTTCTTCACGCCGTTCATCGTCTCGATCGCGACGACCGAGGGTTCGTTCAGAACGATTCCGCGATCCTGGACATAAACGAGAGTGTTGGCCGTACCCAGGTCGATCGCCATGTTCTGGGAGCCGAGTTTGAAGAATCGCGAGAAGGGGCCGGCCATCTAAAATCCGTTTCTTTCCAATCGCTTTCCGATCGGGTTTCGGAAAGTGCGAAAGGGGTTTTTGGGTGGGAGGGCACCCCTTAGCCCATCGATTCGCGAAAGGCCAAAATTTTGTCACTTTTTCCGGGGGGAATTCCGGGTTGCCTGTCTCGAATTACCCGCGTTTCATCGCTAGGTTGGCACCTTATCGCTTTCGCGCGCCACTGACACCGGCACCTCCATTAGCCGAGATATAGATGCCCACGATCCGCCGCCTGCCCGAACATCTCGTCAACCGCATAGCTGCGGGGGAAGTGGTCGAGCGGCCGGCGTCGGCGCTGAAGGAACTGGTTGAAAACGCCATCGATGCCGGTTCCACGCAAGTAACGGTGCGGCTGGCATCCGGCGGGCTCGACATGATCGAGGTGACGGACGACGGCTGCGGGATGCGGCCCGATGAAATCGCCTTGGCGCTGGAACGCCATGCAACGTCCAAGCTGCCGAATGAGCAGATCGAAATGGTCGCTACGCTCGGTTTTCGCGGGGAAGCGCTGCCATCGATCGGTTCGGTGGCGCGCCTGACTATCGAAAGTCGTCCACATGACGCGGCGGAAGGCTGGAGGCGGGTTATCGATCACGGCGTGGTTGGCGGTGACGGCCCGGCAGCGCTGCCGCCCGGCACACGCATCCGGGTCGAGGATCTATTCGGCAAGGTCCCTGCACGGCGCAAATTCCTGCGGACCGCCCGGTCTGAGTATGCCGCCTGCCTGGATGTGGTACGGCGCCTCGCCATGGCCCGGCCGGATGTCGGCTTCGAGATGGAGCACGACGGGCGGCGGGTGCTGGCCGTCCAGCCACGTGAGGAGTTGGCGGCCCGCGTGGCGAGACTGATCGCGCGCGAGTTGGCGGAGGATGGCGTACTGATCGACGCGGAACGCGGCACCGCGCGGCTGACGGGAGTCGCTGGCCTGCCCACTTACAACCGCGGGGTCGCCGATCACCAATACTTGTTCGTGAACGGTCGGCCGGTGAAGGATCGCCTGCTCGTCGGTGCGGTACGTGGGGCGTATTCGGACATGCTCGCGCGAGACCGACACGCCGTCCTGGCGTTGTTTCTGGACATACCGCCAGACGAGGTGGACGTGAACGTTCATCCCGCCAAAACGGAAGTGCGTTTTCGCGATCCGGCCTTCGTAAGGGGATTTCTGGTCGGCGCGCTGCGGCATGCGTTGGAGGGAGCAGGGCAGAAAAGCGCGCAGCCCGCCGCATCGGCAGCGATGAACAGGTGGCAGGTCGAGCCAGTCGCCGATCAAGACCTGCAAGGACGATCAGTTCCGGCAGCATCGCTCGGATCGCTTTTCGCGCGCGAATATGGAGCCGCGTCCAACACCTATTCACCGCGCGTATCCGAAGCGGGGTCCGCATGGCGATCCTATGAGGCGGACGTGATGGCGGCACCGTCCGGTCGCGCCGAGCCTGCGGAAACCCCCGATGGTGAAGCATTACGCTATCCGCTGGGGGTGGCGCGGGGTCAGGTCGCGGGAACGTACATCGTCGCCGAAGCGGAAGATGGTCTGGTGATCGTGGATCAGCATGCCGCCCATGAACGCCTGGTTCTTGAAAAGCTGAAGGCAGCTGGGGCGGACGAAGCCATGAACCGGTCGCAGGCATTGCTGCTGCCCGAGGTAGTCGAACTGGAAGAAGCGGCGTGCGATGCGGTGGAAGAGAAGATCGCCGATCTGTCCCGTCTCGGTCTGGTGCTGGAGCGTTTTGGCCCGGCGGCGATGCTGGTCCGTGCCGTGCCTTCGGTGCTGGCGAAAAGCGACGCCGCATCTCTCGTTCGGGATGTGGCCGACGATCTCGCGCGCAATGGCGATGCCCTGTTGTTGGGGGAAAAACTTGATCTCGTACTGGCGACCATGGCCTGCCACGGATCGGTCCGGGCGGGCCGATCGCTATCGGTCGCGGAGATGAACGCATTGCTGCGGGAAATGGAGCGCACGCCGCGATCGGGCCAGTGCAACCATGGACGCCCCACGTGGGTTAAGCTTGCCCATCAGGACATAGAAAAACTGTTCGGGCGAAAGTGATGCGAAAGACGATTTTGATACTGGCCGGTTTCGCCCTCCTTTCAGGATGCAAAGGCGAAAATGCGGCGACTGAGGGGGCTGATCAGGCGAAGGATGTCGCCATGGTCGAGCGAATGAGCAAGGAACCGTTCCAGCCGATCATTCCAGCAGCGATCACCAGCGACGACGTCGCCCGATACGGGCTCGACAAACCTGGCTGCACCTTCCGCAAGGGTGACGCGGAAGATGCCCTATTTGTCGCGGGCAAGGACGAAGGCTTCATGCGGATAGGGCCGGACCTGAAGCGCTATTCGGCGAAGGAGGCCAGCGCTGATCTGTCCGGCGGTGCCCGCTCATCCTACGTCGGCCTTGGCAGCTGGGTCGATTTCGTGCGGCTGCCGGATGGCGATACCGGTGGAGGCGAAACGAAATGGCCGGCAAGGCTGATCGTCCACGACGCGCAGGAGCGTGTAGCGTTCCGGGCCGACGGCACGATGACCTGCACGAGCTGATCCGGCCGAAAAATAGGTGCCCGCCACGCGGACGGGCACTTTCGGATCAGACGTTGAACTTGAAATGCATCACGTCTCCGTCATGGACGACGTATTCCTTGCCTTCCTGGCGCAGCTTTCCAGCTTCCTTGGCTCCAGCTTCTCCGTTTAACGCGATGAAGTCGTCATAGGCTATGGTTTCGGCGCGGATGAAACCGCGCTGCATATCCGAGTGGATTTCGCCTGCAGCGTCGGGAGCCTTGGCCCCTTTGTGGACGGTCCATGCGCGGGCTTCCTTGGGGCCAACGGTGAAGAACGTCAGCAGTTCGAGCAGCGCGTATCCTGCGCGGATGATGCGGGCGAGACCGGCCTCGGAAAGACCCATCTCTTCCAGGAAAACCATCCGGTCCTCAGGATCCATGCCGGTCAGTTCCGCCTCGATCGCCGCTGATACGATCACCGCGCTGGCTCCTTCGGCAGCCGCCTTTTCGAAAACGCGGGCCGAAAACGCGTTGCCCTCAGCCGCCGCTTCTTCCTCGACGTTGCAAACGTAGAGCACCGGCTTGGCCGTCAGCAGCTGAGCCTGCGCGAACACCCGCGCTTCGTCTTCGTCACGCGGCTGGGTCAGCCGGGCAGGCTTGCCATCGCGCAGCAGTTCCAGCGCCTGGCCCAATACCGAGGCGATGATCTTGGCTTCCTTGTCGCCCTGCGTCGCCTTTTTCTGGGCGGCAGGAACGCGCTTTTCTAGGCTCTCAAGGTCGGACAGCAGGAGTTCCGTCTCTACCGTCTCCGCATCGGCGATCGGATCGACCTTGTTGTCGACGTGCTGGATATCGTCATTCTCGAAGCAGCGCAGAACGTGAATGATCGCGTCGACCTCGCGGATATTGCCGAGGAACTGATTGCCGAGGCCTTCACCCTTCGATGCGCCACGTACCAGCCCGGCAATGTCTACGAACGACAGCTGGGTGGGGATGATCTTGGCCGACCCGGCGATCGCCGCCAGCTTGTCGAGCCTCTGGTCTGGAACCCCGACCTGGCCAACGTTCGGCTCGATGGTGCAGAACGGATAGTTCGCCGCCTGCGCGGCCTGCGTTTCCGTCAGCGCATTGAACAAAGTGGACTTGCCGACATTGGGAAGGCCCACGATCCCGCAACGAAAACCCATCACAAACTCCGAAATTCAGATTTCAGGCCGCACGACGGCCCTTGTTGCCGCGCCCATAGCCGCCTTGGCATGACTTGACCAGTTCGCCGGTCAGCGACGGTTGACGGAAATTTCAGGCATTGCGCATAAGGCGGCCGATATGAATGCCGCGATCCGCCTTGTCCTGCCGTTTGCGGCGTTCGCTGCACTGACTGGCTGCGGCGAGACGCCGGATCAACTGTTCGCAAAGGCGCGCCATCACTTCGCCGCGCAGGATTTTACCAAGGCCCGGCTGGATCTTGTCAGTGCGCTCGCCAAACGGCCCGATGATCGCGCAATGCTGTTGTTGCTGGCGGAGACCCACGTGCGCTTGGGTGACCCGGAGGGCGCCGAAGCGGTTGTCGGGCGCCTGGAACGAGCCGGAGCACCCCATAAATCGCTGGCCCGCTTTAAGGCCGATATCGCGCTGCTGCGTGGAAGTCCGCACGAAGCGCTGACTGCGCTGGGGCAGGACGAAACCGTGGACGGCTGGCGCATCCGCGGCGAATCACTTCTAGCTCTTGGAGACGAGCAGGGGGCAAGGGCAGCATTCGAGCGCGGAATGCGGGTGGGCGACGACGTGCGTCTGGCTGCGGCCTATGGACGATCCCTGCTGTTGGCCGGGGATATCGATGCTGCCGGGCGTGTACTCGCAAAACTGCGGATGATGGCGCCCCGATCATACGAAGCACTGGTGATGGCGGGTGATCTGGCTGTCGCTCGAGGAAGCGACGACGCCGCCGTCGTCGGCTATCGGAAGACGATCGATGCGTTTCCCGATCGGGTTGCGCCAATGCTTGCGCTCGCCAGCCTGTACGACGGCGCAGGCAACATGGACGCGGCGGCGACGCTCATCAACCAGGCGGGTAAAATCGCGCCGGACGATGGTGCCGTGGAAGGCATGCGCTTCCAGATCATGGCGGAAAAAGGTGAGTGGGAGAAGATCCGCCTTGCGCTTCAGGGCAAGGAGTCCACGCTGCAGGCCGGCTCGGCACTCAGCATGACGTATGGTGAAGCGTTGCTGCGGCTGGGCCATTCCGAACAGGCGCGAGTCATCTTCCGCCGCGCGACTCTTGTGCAGCCGGGCAATCGCTATGCGCGCATGATGCTGGGCGAAGCGCTCCTGGCAACCGGGGATGCTGTCGCAGCATGGCAGACCTTGGGCCCGTTGGCGGCAAGCACGCTTGCGCAGCCCGAGGTTATAGAAAAGGCGCTGCAGGCAGCCAAGGCGATCGATGCACCGGAGGCGACGCTTCTTCAGTCAAGGCTTGAGCCGCGCCGGTTGAAAGCGACGATGTCTCTTGTCGATCGGGGCGAACAGGCGCTGGCTGTCAACGACTGGAAAACAGCGGCAATTCTCTATGAACGGCTGTCGAAAGAGCGCCCCGATCCTGAAGTGCTGAAGCGTCTGGCGCTGGCGAAATCCGGGCTGGGCGATGGACCTGCCGCCATAACGCATGCGGATCGTGCCGTCGCTCTGGACGATGCCAGTGCGGATTACCTCTATACCGCCGGAAAAGTGCGGCTTGATGGCGGGCGTGACCTTGTTGGTGCGCGCAGGCTTTTTGAAGCCGCCTTGGCGCTCGATCCCCGAAACGAGACGATTGCGCGGGACTTGGCCAAAGCAAAGGCCGCCGCAGGGTAGTCTGCAGCGGCCCGGTCGTCCGCCCTCATGCTTGGACACGAGGGCGATCGACTTGCTTAATCTCAGGCGCGATTCTTGCGGCGGCGAGCATAGGCGAGGCCGACCAGGCCAACGCCAAGCATCCCGAGCATGCCAGGCTCGGGAACGGCGGTGCCGCCCGACGATCCGCCGCTGCTGCCGCCCGACGTGGACGTTGTGCCACCCGATGTCGAGGTGGTGCCACCGGAGGTCGAAGTCGTGCCGCCCGAAGTCGTACCACCGGACGTGGACGTGGTGCCGCCAGATGTCGTGGTCGTCCCGCCGGAGGTGCTGGAAGAGGTGCCGCCCCCGCACTGCTTCTTTGAAAGGTGCCCGCATCCGCAGGAGTGCTTGTGGCCCCAGGTTGCATGCGCCGGCGCACTCAGAGACATCGTCGCTACAGTGGTCAGTGTCAGCGCGAGCAGTGTTTTACGCAGCATTAAGGTATTCCCCGTTTAGTTACCCAGTTGATAACCAAGATGTCAGCAAATCCTGTGCCAATCGCGGAAAACGGCCATAATGATAGTTAATGACGCTCTCGATGGGCTTGGGATGTAAACTAATTCGACACCACTGAACTTAGTCCTGCATCCGGCGAGCCACATCGCTCATGAACCGAACGTCGTCGCCGCTGGACAGGCGGTCCGCTTCGGCGGCTACCGCACCGAGCATATCAGCGAGGGGGTCCATCTCCGCCTTCGCATAATTGCCGAGGACATAGCCGGTAACGCGATCCTTGTGACCGGGATGGCCGATGCCGAGGCGCACTCTGCGAAATTCGGCGCCCAGATGCTGGTCGATCGATCGCAGCCCGTTGTGCCCCGCATGGCCGCCGCCCTGCTTTATCTTGACTTTGAACGGTGCCAGATCGAGTTCATCGTGAAAGACGGTGAGCGCGGAAAGGTCCAGCTTGTAGAACCGCAGGGCTTCTCCCACCGAGCGGCCACTTTCGTTCATGAAAGTCGCAGGCTTGAGTAGCAGGATCTTGTCGCTGCCGATCCGCCCTTCCTGGAGCCAGCCCTGGAATTTCTTCTGCACCGGCCCAAAGCCATGGACTTCGGCAATGGCATCAACGGCCATGAAGCCCACGTTGTGCCGGTTGAAGACGTATTGCGGTCCGGGATTGCCCAGTCCGACCCAAAGCTGCGTCGCCATGTCGGTGTCCCTGCGTCACTCAAAGAAAAAGGCCCTCCCCGCACGCCGGAAGCCCGGGGCGGGAAGGGCCGTTTTGAACCGGTCGAAGCTTATTCGGCTTCGGCGGCTTCCGTCTCTTCGCCCTCGGCGCTGCGCAGCGCGGAAGGAGCAGCGATCGTCGCGATGGTGAAGTCGCGGTCGGTGATCGCGCTTTCCACGCCGGTTGGCAGCTTCACGTGGCTGAAGTGGATCGATTCGCCGACGTCGAAACCAGTGACGTCCACGGTGATCTCGTGCGGGATCTTCTCGGCATCGCACACGAGTTCAAGGTCGTGGCGAACGACGTTGAGCACGCCGCCACGCTTCAGGCCCGGCGAAAGCTCTTCGTTCTCGAACACGACGGGCACGTTGACGTGCACGGTCGCGCCCTTGGCGACGCGCAGGAAGTCAGCGTGCAGCGGACGGTCGGAAACCGGGTGGAAGGCAACGTCCTTGGGCTGCGTCCGGAACTTCTTGCCGCCGACTTCGATCTCGACGATCGAGTTGAAGAAGTGGCCGGTCATCAGCTGACGGGTCAGTTCCTTTTCCTCGAGGTGGATGGCAAAGGGTTCTTCCTTGCCGCCATAGACGACGGCGGGGACGCGGCCTTGACGGCGCAGATCACGGGAGGCTCCCTTGCCAGCCCGATCGCGCGTCTCTGCCGGCAGGTTAAGCGTATCGCTCATAGGACTTGCCTTTCAAAACTGGATTGATGTCGATGCGCCGACGCTCATCGCCGTTGCACCGCCCGCCACGCCTCCAGGGATGACCATGACAGGAAGGCGCGGCCCTTATCGGTCGAAGCGCGAAATTGCAAGCGGTAAGGGGGCAGGGGTAGTGCCGAACTTACTCCACCCGCGTTACGGTCAGTCCCTCTGCGTCGAGCATGGCAGGGAGGCCTTCCGGGCCAGCCATATGCGCGGCGCCAACGGCCACGAACGGCTTTTCCCCTCGACGGATTGCGCGGGCAATCCGCTCGGTCCATCGCCGGTTGCGTCCGGTGAACAGGACTTCGCGCAGTTCCGGGTCGGCAAGCAGGCCCGTTCGCGTTTCCTTTTCGATCGCATCCATGTCTCCGCTGCGCCAGCTTTCCGCCAGGTCACGATCGGGAGCGGCGGCTTCGGCGACGACCGCGCCCAGCAAGTCGCGCTGTTCACGCTCGGGCAGGGCATCGAAAAGGCCCAGCTGCGCCGCGGCTCCTTCAAGCTCCACCACCTTGCGCGGCCCGGCATCGGCGATCACGGCCCGGTCCACGCCATTTCGCGAGTCTTCCTGTTGGGCACCGGCCCGAGCCAGGGTGAGGGCAGCCGCCCAGGTGTCCATCGCTGCGAAATCCGTGTCCGCATGTCCGCTCTTTTTCAGAAGCGTGGCGAGGGCCGGGCGATCGCGCTCTGGTATTCGGGCAGATAGCGGCGGCTGGCCCTCGCTGCGAGCGAGGCGCGCAAACGTCGCGGCAACTTCGGCCTCATCGGCAAGGTTGCCAACCTCGACCATCACCATGCGCGACGCATCGAATGCTTTGGTCACGGCAGGGGTGCGCCAGGCCAGCGGTCGGTCGGACGCATGGATCGTGCCGAACAGCCAGCCGACGTGCCCGCTCTGATCCTCCACCCGCCACAATGCGGGGTGTGCCTCCTTCGGCTTGGGAGAGCATGCCAGTAGCGCGAGCGGCAACAGCACCGCCGCGAATGAAAAGCGCAAACGCATAGGTGCCTATTGCACCCGCGTACTGGCGACACCGACGGCGGCGAGTTGCTGCTGCACGCTGTCATGCCCAGCCAGATGACCCGCGCCGACAGCAACGAACACCGTGCCGGGCTTTGCCAGCCTTGCCTTCAGCCACTTCGCCCAGGCGATGTTGCGATTGGTGAGCAGGACCTTGCGGACTATAGGGTCGCTCTCATCCTCGTTGAGCAGCTTGGCCAGTTCATCGGCGTCGCCCGATTTCCAGGCGGCCACCATCGCGCCCACGTCCTGCCTGACGGTGGGGAGCGACTGGATGACTTCCGCCAGATACGAACGCTGGGTGTTTGGCGGCAGGTTCTCGAACAGGCCGATCTGGTACTCGGCCGTCTCGAACGCATGGTTGGTCATGCCCCTGGCCTTCGCGCGGTCGGCGACCTGGGCATCGACACCGCTCTGCGAATTGTACCCCGCTTCCCGCAGAGGCAGCAGGGTAAGCAGCAGCGCCGCGAACCATGTGTCGTTGCGATCGAAGGCGGCGACCGGCAGCTTCAGGGACTGCAACGCCGCATCGTACTTCGCCCTCAATCGAGGAGGCAGCGTCGCGCGCAATGCCTTGCCGTCCTTGCGCAAGCTGGCCGCAGCCATCGCGCCTTGCGACTCCTCAGTCTCGTCGATGGGGATTTCCGTCACCAGTTCGCGCGATTCGTCGAAGGCGGCAGCGACTTTTCCGGTGTGCCAGTCCACCGCTTCCGGGAGGACGTGGATCGTCCCGAACAGCCAGATCGTCGTATCCTCGTCCGCCACTTTCCAGAGACCGGGACGGACCTCGGCCGCGGTGGCGGGCGTCTGGGCAGCAACCGGCACCGCGGAAAGGATCGCAAAGGCGCAGACCGCACCGCGCAGCCATGTGGGCAAGGGTATCATGGCGCGTCCTGTGGATCAGAACGCCGCATCGCGCAATGGAAGGCTACCCGCAGGCGCTTTGCGCGGTTGATTTGGCAAGCCCGATCCGCCAAAGGCACCCGGCTTGAGAAATTCACGGAAAACCGCATGACCGCCGCGCCAAGGGCAGATGATCAGCCGCTCAGCTTCCAGGACATGATCCTGACGCTCCATAATTTCTGGAGCGCGCAAGGCTGTTTGATCCTCCAGCCGTATGACATGCGCATGGGTGCCGGCACCTTCCACCCCGCCACCACCCTGCGCGCGCTTGGCCCGGAACCGTGGAAAGCAGCATACGTCCAGCCGTCCCGGCGGCCGACGGATGGCCGCTATGGCGAGAATCCCAACCGCCTTCAGCATTATTATCAGTATCAGGTCATCCTGAAGCCCAACCCTGAGAATCTTCAGGAGCTATACCTGCAAAGCCTCGCCGCGATCGGTGTCGATCCGCTGGCGCACGACATCCGCTTTGTCGAGGATGACTGGGAAAGCCCCACGCTGGGCGCCTGGGGTCTGGGCTGGGAAGTCTGGTGCGATGGTATGGAAGTGACGCAGTTCACCTACTTCCAGCAGGTAGGCGGGTTCGATTGCAAGCCGGTGGCGGGCGAATTGACCTACGGCCTGGAACGCCTTGCGATGTACATCCAGGGCGTGGACTGGGTGTACGACCTGCGGTTCAACAACGAAGGCGTCACCTACGGCGACGTGTTCCTGGCGAACGAACAGCAGCAGTCGAAATACAATTTCGAAATTGCCGATACCGACAGCCTGTTCGCCGGCTTCAAGGCGGCGGAGGCGGAATGCATGCGCTGCATCGATGCCGCCATTCCGCTCGCCGCGTATGATCAGGCGATCGAGGCCAGCCACCTGTTCAACCTGTTGCAGGCGCGCGGCGTAATCTCGGTGCAGGAGCGCGCCAGCTACATGGCCCGCGTTCGCGATCTGGCCAAGGGATCGTGCCAGGCCTGGATCGACAAGAACAGGAACCAGTGGGAAGCCAAGTTCCCGGGGTGGACCGTATGACCGACTTTCTTCTCGAACTGCGGTGCGAGGAAATTCCCGCCCGCATGCAGGCCGGTGCCCGCACGGATCTGGAAAAGCTGTTCCGCAAGGAAATGGAAGCCGCTGGCGTCACCCTCGGCCAGATCACCGTCTGGTCCACGCCGCGCCGCCTTGCCCTGATCGCCAACGGCTTGCCGAAAACCACCGAGGCGGTGCGCGAGGAGACCAAAGGTCCGGCGATCACGGCCCCCGAACAGGCGCTCGAAGGCTTCCTGCGCAAGACGGGCTTGTCCAAGGATCAGCTTGAAATCCGCGACCTGAAGGGCAAGGACACGTACTTCGCCATCGTCGAAAAGCCGGGCCGGGCGGTGAAGGACGTTCTGGCCGAGGCGATCCCGGCGATCGTGCGGGCGTTTCCCTGGCCCAAGTCGCAGCGCTGGGGCGCAGCATCGATCAGCACGGAATCGCTGCGCTGGGTGCGCCCGCTTTCCGGGATCGTCGCCATTCTGGGTGAAGAACTGGTCGAGTGCGACGTTGGCGACATCCGCTCCGGCTACGCGACCAAAGGGCACCGTTTCCACGCGCCCGGCGATATCACCATCGGCGGCGCGGACGACTACGCAGCAAAACTGTCGGCCTGCCACGTCATCGTGGACCACGCGGAACGTCAGGAACTGATCCGCGACGAAGCGCGCAATGCCGCTGCCGCTGCCGGACTTACCCTTGTCGAGGACGAGGGGCTGGTGATCGAGAACGCAGGCCTGACCGAATGGCCGGTGCCGCTGCTGGGCCGCTTTGACGAAGCATTCCTCGACGTTCCGCCCGAAGTCATCCAGCTGACCGCGCGCGTGAACCAGAAGTATTTCGTGTGCGAGGATGCGGGCAAGCTTGCCAATGCGTTCGTCTGCACTGCCAATATTGACGCGGTGGACGGCGGCGAAGGCATCGTCGCGGGCAACCGCAAGGTCCTGGCCGCCCGCCTGTCTGACGCCCGCTTCTTCTGGGAACAGGACAAGAAGACGCCGCTTTCCGTCCAAGCCGAAAAGCTGGCCCGCATCACGTTCCATGAAAAGCTCGGCACGGTCGCCGACAAAGTCGAGCGCGTGGCGAAGCTGGCCGAATGGCTGGCGAGCGAAGGCATCGTCCCCAACTGCGACCCCGTGCTGGCGCGACAGGCCGCCGAACTGTGCAAGGCCGACCTTGTCACTGAAATGGTCGGGGAGTTTCCCGAACTGCAAGGCCTGATGGGCGGCTACTACGCCCGTGCCGAAGGCTTGCCCGATGCTGTGGCCGACGCGATCCGCGACCACTACAAACCAGTCGGGCAGGGCGACGAAGTGCCAACTGCGCCGGTTACGGTAGCGGTTTCGCTGGCGGACAAGCTTGATACGCTGACCGGATTTTTCCTTGAAGGATTAGAGCCCACCGGATCTAAAGACCCGTTTGCATTGCGTCGGCAAGCTATTGGCATTTTAAGACTGCTTTTTGATAGCTCGATCAACGCTGGCATGATCAGAATGTTGATTGAGGCGTCGGCGCCTTATTTAAACGATGTTATCTCCCGAGAGTATTCATCCCTTCAAGATCTACTGTTGAAGGCCAACGATCTGGTTGGTTTGTCCGAGATTCAAGTCAAAAATGCGGTGGACCGGAAGGGCGCTGAACCGGAAATCGAAGATCTAAAAGCGCAGGTGTCTGCGTCGATAATCCATTTACTGAATTTTCTAACTGACCGGCTCAAGGTTCAGCAGCGCGAGGCTGGCGTCCGGCACGACTTGATCGACGCCGTTTTTGCCCTTGGCGGCGAAGACGATCTTGTTCGCCTCCTTGCCCGTGTGAACGCATTACAGGCGTTCGTTTCCACCGAAGATGGCACCAATCTTCTGGCGGGATATAAGCGCGCCGCCAACATTCTCCGAAAAGAGGACTGGCAGGGCGTCGAGGCGGAATTGTCCGAAACCGGTGAGGAAGACCCGCTGTCGTCGGTCGATGATCCAGATCTGGAAGCAGTGGTCGCCGCCAAGATGGAAATGCGCCGCACCGTCGAGCAGGGCGGCGGTTACACACGTGAGCCCGCCGAACAGAGCCTGGCCGACGCGCTCGATACGGCGGAACCGCAGGCTGCGTCCGCCGTTGCTGCCGAGGACTTCGCGGGCGCGATGACCGCGCTCGCATCGCTGCGGGCACCGATCGACGCGTTCTTCGAGGGGGTCATCGTCAACGATCCCGACAGGATTAAAAGACGGTCACGTCTTGCATTGCTGGCACGTTTCCGTGCTGCAGTGCACAACGTGGCAGATTTTTCGCGGATCGAGGGGTAGGAGGATTTTCCCCTCGGTCCGTTTCAACTTGCGCAAATCCTTTACAGGAAAGTTAGGGGACAGATGATCAGGCAGGTCTACACGTTCGGTGGCGGGGTCAAGCACGAAGACCCTCGCTCGCGCGACAAGGTGATCACCGGCGGCAAGGGCGCCAACCTTGCAGAAATGGCCGGGATCGGCCTGCCTGTGCCCCCCGGCTTCACCATCACCACCGAGGAATGCGTGAAGTACCTGGCCGAAGGCGCCAACTTCTCCGACCAGCTGCGCGGTGATGTTGCCGAAGCACTGACCCACATCGAAAAGACCGTCGGCAAATCGTTCGGCGACGCCGCCGATCCGCTGCTCGTCTCGGTCCGTTCGGGCGCGCGCGTTTCCATGCCGGGCATGATGGACACCGTCCTCAACCTCGGCCTGAATGACGAGACGGTGCAGGGCCTGGTAAATGTCTCCGGCGACGACCGTTTTGCCTGGGACTCCTACCGTCGGTTCATCCAAATGTATTCCGATGTAGTTTTAGGTGTCGAACATCACCTGTTCGAAGAAGCCCTGGAAATCGCCAAGGAAAACAACGGTTACGACAACGACGTCGAACTGACGGCGGCCGATTGGCAGAAAATCGTCAAGGAATACAAGGCGATCGTCCAGAAGGAACTGGGTCGCGAATTCCCCCAGGACGTCCACGAACAGCTCTGGGGCGCCATCCAGGCCGTGTTCGATAGCTGGGACTCCGATCGCGCGAAAGTTTACCGCCGTCTCAATGACATACCGGGCGATTGGGGTACTGCCGTCAACGTCCAGGCAATGGTCTTCGGCAACATGGGCGATACCTCAGCCACCGGCGTCGCCTTCACCCGCGATCCAGCGACGGGCGAGAAAGCCTACTATGGCGAATGGCTGGTAAACGCCCAGGGCGAGGACGTCGTCGCCGGCATCCGCACCCCGCAATACCTGACCAAATTCGCCCGCGAACGCGCCGGTGCCAAGCCGCTTTCGATGGAAGAAGCGATGCCCAAGGCGTACTCGGAACTCGCCGCCGTGTTCGAATTGCTCGAAAAGCACTACCGCGACATGCAGGACATCGAGTTCACGGTTGAGCGCAACAAGCTGTGGATGCTCCAGACACGTTCCGGCAAGCGCACCGCCAAGGCCGCGCTGAAGATGGCCGTCGACATGGTCGAAGAAGGCCTGATCGACGAGGCCACGGCGATCAAGCGGGTCGATCCGATGGCACTCGACCAGCTGCTCCACCCGACGCTCGACCCCAAAGCCGCGCGCGATGTGCTCGGCAAGGGTCTCCCCGCATCACCGGGTGCAGCGTCCGGCGTAATCGTTCTTGATGCCGACAACGCCGAAAAGCGCGCGGAACGCGGCGATGCGGTGGTCCTTGTTCGTGTGGAAACATCGCCTGAAGACATTCACGGCATGCACGCGGCCAAGGGCATCCTGACTGCACGCGGCGGGATGACCAGCCACGCCGCCGTCGTCGCGCGGGGCATGGGCCGTCCTTGCGTTTCGGGTGCGTCTGCCCTGTCGATCGACATGAAGACGCGCACCTTGCGCATTGGCAATCGCGAACTGAAAGAAGGCGATGTCATCACGCTGGACGGTTCAACCGGTGAGATCATGGCGGGCGAAGTGCCGACCATCGAACCGGAACTCGCAGGCGATTTCGGTACGCTGATGGTCTGGGCTGACAAGCATCGGCGCATGAAAGTGCGTACCAACGCCGAAACCCCGGCAGACTGCCGCATGGCTCGCCAGTTCGGCGCGGAAGGCATTGGCCTTTGCCGCACCGAACACATGTTCTTCGACGCCAATCGCATCTCGGCCGTGCGCCAGATGATCCTTGCCGAGGATGAGGCCGGTCGCCGCGCGGCGCTGGCCAAGCTGCTCCCGGAACAGCGGGCGGACTTCCAGTCCATTTTCGAAGTGATGGCGGGCCTTCCGGTCACGATCCGTTTGCTCGATCCGCCGCTTCACGAGTTCCTGCCGCACGGCGACGCAGAGTTCGCGGAACTGTCCGATACCATCGGCATCGGCGTGGACACGCTTAAACGGCGCGCCGACGAACTGCATGAATTCAACCCGATGCTTGGCCATCGTGGTTGCCGTTTGGGTATCACGTTTCCAGAGATCTACGAGATCCAGGCACGTGCGATCTTTGAGGCCGCCTGTGACGTTGCGGAAGCGTCTGGCGAAGCGATCGTGCCGGAAATCATGATCCCGCTGGTCGCGACCAAGCGCGAACTGCAGATCCTCCGCAAGCTGGTAGACGAAACCGCTGAAAAGGTGTTCACTGAGAAGGGCCGGAGCCTCGAGTATCTTGTCGGTACGATGATCGAACTGCCGCGTGCGGCGCTGATGGCCGGTGAAATCGCGGAGGAAGCCAAGTTTTTCTCGTTCGGCACCAATGATCTGACGCAGACGACGCTCGGGGTCAGCCGCGACGACGCCGCGCGGTTCCTCAGCCCATACGTCGAGAAGGGCATCTACCCGCGCGATCCCTTCGTCAGCCTTGATATTGAGGGCGTCGGACAGCTCGTACAGTTGGGTGCGGAACGCGGACGGGCGACGTATCCCAACCTCAAGCTGGGCATCTGTGGTGAGCATGGCGGCGATCCGGCCTCGATCGCATTCTGCGAAAAGGTCGGTCTCGATTACGTCAGTGCATCGCCTTATCGCGTGCCAATCGCCCGCCTCGCTGCGGCGCAAGCGGCATTGGGCTGAGTTCTTTTCCGGCTGGAAACGGTCAGCGTTTCCAGCCGGAAAGCGTCAATATCTCGAAACGCTCTACCGTGCGGCCGCCGTCACCGGCGGCCGCAAACGCGTCATGTACGCGCTTTAACGCTGCTTTGTTCAAGGGTGGCCCGGGGTCAGCGAGTACGTTCGTCAGCGCTTGCGCACGAAGGTCTGCCATCAATCTGTCGAATTCGCGAAAGGCCACATCGATGTGCCTGTGATCGACAACCGGGTCTGCAAAGCGGGTGCGTTGCAGCAGTTGCCCGCCGGCGCGCACATCGACCGTGGGGTGGAGGCGAGGGGCAGGGCGCTCTGCATCGGCAGTTAGCATGATGTCACGCAACGTCGGTAAGCTGCCGGATGAAACGAAACTTGCGATCATCATGCCGCCCGGATTGAGAGCGTTGCGGATGTGAACGAGTGCGCCAGGCAGATCATTCACCGTATCCAGCGTGCCTAGACTGGCGATCAGGTCAAAACCCTCGTCGAAGGGAAGCGGGTGCTCTTCCGAAAAGCCACAACACGGCTCCGCTTCGATGACCCTTACGCCCTCATTGTTCAATCGGGAGGCGAGGGCATGACTGTAATCACCGACAATCAGGGCACTGGCCGGTTCAAAGCGCAGGAAGGACAGGCGATCCAGCACGTCTTCGACCATTTCGTCGATCAGATATCGTGCGGGATCGGGCTGATGTTGTTGCAACACCAGCATGCGTTTGCGAGCGGCAATCCGGCGCGTTGGAGAGAAGATGCGGGGTGGTGCTTTGCTATCCATGGCGGGCTTCCTGCCGCGTCGATGAAAACCTTGCAACCGTGCTGATCGGTCATTGCGGCTGGTGAGAGGCCAATCGATAGGGAGCCATGTCCGTCGCTCAAGCTCTGCTGCCGTTGATCGATCTGATCTTTCCGCCGCGTTGCCCCCTGTGCGGTACCGGGATAAGCGCGCAGACCGGTTTGTGCATGGATTGTTGGAGTACGCTGGCCATCCCGGGGGATCCATCCTGCGTGTCCTGCGGGAGGCCATTTGGAGATACCATGCCGCCCGGTGGCACGTGCGCCCCATGCTTCGCCCATCCTCCCAAGCACGCGGGGATTGCCGCCGCGACCTTGTACAACGACACGTCGCGAAAACTGGTTCTGGCATTCAAACATGGCGGGCGCCTGGCGCTGGCGCCGATGATGGCGGGGCTTATCACACCGAAGCTGTCTTTCGTGGACAGTGAATGGATAATCGTCCCGGTGCCGCTGCATCGCTGGCGCCTTTGGAAGAGGGGATACAATCAGGCAGCCGAGCTTGCGCGACACGTCGCCCGCCGCACATCAGGCAGATTGTGCGTGGACGCGTTGGAGCGCCGAAAGCCGACGCCATCACTAGGCGGATTGGGCAAATTAGCCCGCAAGAGGGTTTTGACCGGCGCGATCAACGTGCGGGCCGATCGCTCCGCAGTACTGAAAGGCAAGTCGGTAGTGTTGGTGGATGACGTGCTGACAAGTGGAGCAACGACGGATGCATGCATCTCGGTGCTGAAAAAAGCGGGCGCCACGAAAGTGGTGGTCGCCTGTTTCGCGCGCGTTCTTGATGAAGCGCTGGATGCCACCTGATACAAACGAAAGCGCCCGGAACTTGTGGTTCCGGGCGCCCTCGTGACGAAACTGTTGGGCCCTGCTTTCGCAGTTCGGCTGTGCCCCTGCGCCAGCCTAGCCCTGATCCCTCATAATCGCTTCCCTGAACCGTGGCGCCTTTATCATCAGCAAAGTATCGCTATAGAAACTTTACTGCGAGCGACCTGTGGTCAGTAGCAGCCCCCCAGCTGCAGGACTAAAATTGATCGAAACCGCCGTTTTGCAAAGAGGATTCGCTAAGCAGCGTGGATTTTCGGTGCGGGCTGTGGTTATCCTGCAACAATAGTTTACAAAACCCGCAATCAAGGACTGTAGAATGCCCGATGCCACCGCCGCAGAACGCGAATTGGGGTCTTCCTTCATGCCCAAGTTTGATGCCAGCGGCTTGGTTATTGCAATCGCCGTTGATTCGACCTCCAAAGAAATCCTTATGGTGGCGTTCATGGATGCCGAGGCGCTGGAGAAAACGCGCAATACGGGGCTGGCTCACTTCTACTCCCGGTCGCGCGGTCGGCTCTGGCTCAAGGGTGAGACGTCCGGGCATTTCCTGAGGGTCGATGAAATACTAGTCGATTGCGACCAGGATGCGTTGCAGTTGTTTGTCCGCCCCGAAGGCCCTGCATGCCACACAGGTGCACGCAGCTGCTTCTACCGCAAACTTGACGGCAACACGCTAGCCCGGATTTCAGACGCGGACTGAGGGCGTCAGCCCGCGTCTGATGTCGCTTATCCGATTACTTCGTCGAAAAATGAGATGAGTGCAGCCCAAGACTGGCGGTCTGCACTCGCATCGTAACCAATCGCCGCCATCGCACGCGCGTCGCTGCCGGGTTCAGTGAACCCGTGCTTCACGCCGCTGTAAGAGTGGAAATGCCAGTCGCCCCCGGCATTGTCCATTTCCTCCCAGAAACCCATGACCTGACTGCGTGGGACCATGGGATCGGCATCTCCATGGCAGATCAGCATGCGGGCCTTGATCGCTCCGGGCTGCGCAGGCAGATCAGTGGAGAGCAATCCGTGGAAGCTGGCTACCGCGAGCAAATCCTGTCCGTCACGTGCCGCTTCCAAAGCAGCCTGGCCGCCCATGCAATAGCCAATGGCCAAGGTGGGTATCCCGCTGGCATCGGGGATTGCCTTCAAAGCGTTGATGCCGGCGGCGATCCGATCGCGATAATGGCGCGGATCGGCTCGCAGTTTCTCTGCCAGTGGTCGCGACCCGTCAAAGTCCGGAACCGGTTCGCCGTAGAAGTCTGCGATAAGAGCGAGGTACCCGAGATCGGCGAGCATTCTCGCCCGTCTCTCCATCGCATCGTTCGCGTTGACGATGGTGGGTAGAACCAGCACGGCCGCGCGAGGCTTGTCTTTGGGACGCGCGAGCCACCCGGTCAGGCTGACGTCGCCATGAGCGTAAGGGATCGGTTCCAAATTCATTCGGGGAGGAAGTCCGGCACGGAGAGGTAACGCTCTCCGGTATCATAGTTGAAGCCAAGCACGCGGCTACCGGCAGGCAGGTCCTTGAGCTTCTGCGAAATCGCGGCGAGAGTGGCGCCGGAGCTGATGCCGACGAGCATCCCTTCTTGCGTGGCACAACGGCGTGCCCAATCCTTGGCATCTGCCTGGTCGACCTGGATGGCGCCATCGATTGCCTGAGTATGCAGGTTGCCCGGGATGAAACCAGCACCGATGCCCTGGATAGGGTGCGGGCCGGGCTGTCCACCTGAGATCACGGGAGAAAGGGTAGGTTCGACTGCATAGGCCTTGAGGTCGGGCCACGTCGCTTTCAGAGCTTCGGCGCATCCGGTGAGGTGGCCGCCAGTGCCGACCCCGGTGATCAGAACGTCGATGGGCGTGTCCGCAAAGTCCGCAAGGATTTCCTGTGCAGTCGTCCTGACGTGGATGTCGATGTTGGCAGGGTTATCGAACTGCTGCGGCATCCACGAGCCCGGGGTGGCCTCTATCAATTCCTTGGCGCGTTCGATGGCCCCCTTCATGCCTTTCTCACGAGGTGTCAGATCGAACTGGGCACCATAGGCCAGCATCAGGCGACGGCGCTCCAGCGACATGGACTCCGGCATGACAAGCACAAGCTTGTAACCCTTAACGGCGGCGGCCATGGCAAGGCCTATGCCCGTGTTGCCGGATGTCGGCTCGATGATGGATCCGCCGGGTTTCAGGCTTCCGTCGTGTTCAGCGGCTTCGATCATCGCAAGGCCGATCCGGTCTTTGATCGATCCACCGGGGTTGGCACGTTCCGCTTTTACCCAGACTTCATGGTCCGGGAACAGGCGAGCAAGCCTGATGTGCGGGGTGTTGCCGATCGTGGCGAGGATGCTGTCGGCCTTCATGCGTTATGCTCCCATCGAGGTTCAAACGTGCGGGCGCGGCGGATTTCCGGAAACAGCCACGCCCATGCAAGAGTAATAACTATGGCAGCGCTCCCGCCGAAAACAACCGCCCCGGTCGCGCCGAGCAGTGCAGCGGCAAAGCCGGATTGCAATTCACCCAGTTCGTTCGACGCTGAGACCGCCAGGCCGGAGATGGCCGAGACGCGTCCTCTGACGTTGTCGGGAGTTCGCAGTTGAACGAGCGAACTGCGGATGAACACCGAGATCATATCGGCAGCGCCCAGCAGGGCCAGGAACACAAGTGATAGCAGAAAGTGGCGTGACAGGCCGAAAGCTACGGTGGCCGCTCCGTACGCCACTACCGCTACCAGCATCTTCACACCGACCTCGCTCTTGAGCGGTCGGAACGAGAGCCAGAGCGCCACCACTGCAGCTCCGGCAGCCGTCGCCGCGCGCATCTGGCCCAATCCCTCAGGGCCGACGTGCAGAATGTCGCGCGCGAAGACGGGCATGAGCGCCGTAGCGCCGCCCAGCAGCACCGCGAACAAGTCGAGCGTAAGGCAGCCGAGCAGGAACCGCTCGCTCGATACGAAACGGAAGCCTTCTACGATTTGCCGTATCGGATGCGCTTTGCGGGCGTCAGGGGCCTGCGGTGGCATGTGACGGATAGAGCGTATCGCGATCGATGCGCCCAGCGTGAACACTGCTGAAGACCAGTAAGGCAGCGCGTGATCGGACGCGAACATAAAGCCATAGGCCGCCGGACCGATAATCGTCCCCGCCTGCATGGCGATCGAGTTGAAGCCGATTGCACGGGGAATGAGCTGGGGGGGCACGATGTTCGGCGCAATCGCCGACATAGCCGGGCTGATGAACACGCGAACCATGCCGTGCAACACCGCAAAGCTATACAGTACCGGCAAGCTGCGTAGTTCCATCGCAGTGGTGATGCCAAGCCCGATGGCGACGCACATATCGAGCAGCGATGCAATGGAGGCCACTTTGCGTCGATCGACCCGGTCAGCCACAAATCCGGCGATCGGGGTCAGTAGAAAGACCGGCAGGAATTGCGCGAAGCCAAGCAATCCAAGCTGAAAGGCAGCTTGAGATATGGACATGCCATAGTCCGTGCGCGCGACATCGTATAGCTGGTAGCCGATGATCACCACTGTGCCGGTCGTGGCAAGGACGGCAAAAAAGCGAGCCAGCCAGAACCGGCGATAGTCGGCTATTGCCAATGGCGATGATGGGGGGGAAGCGTCCAGACTCACGCCATGCTGCATGGCAGCACGATGCCACCTTGCCAAGCCATCGCGAAACATTGCTTACTGCTGAGGTTGAACGTGCCTCTCGTCACCGGCTATAACGATTGCAGGCCATCAGCGTTCCGACACGAAGTGCGTATCACCGGCGTGGGCGAAGCCGGGGATTTGGTTGAATGGCGTCGACCAGATCGAGAAAATCATCGATCCGGATGATGCGTTCGAACTGAAACCCGGAACGTCCTTCGTGCGCCCAGATCATGTGCGCTTCGATACGGCCAATCACGGGTAAGCGCATCACCAGCCGTTCACCGCGCTCCAGACCGATCTCGCCGCTGGCCATGAAGCCTTGGGCCGACACGTTGATGATGTGCAAAGGCAGGTCGCCAAGCTGGCGATGCTCGGCGATCACGGTGTGGTCGACGGGATGGCGGGCGGCACGCCGTTTGTCGGTCACAGTGAGCTGCGCTCCTGCATTCATGGTCCTTGCCTCAGTATTGGTCGAGAACAAGGGGAGTACCACCAAATGGCAAACAATCCGTAAACTACGCTGGCCCTACGTAATAGGACCAGCGTAATCCGTATCATATTCCCTTGATAATTCCGTGCTTTTTCTTGCCAAGGCTCAGCTTGCGGGATTCACCGGCAGCCACGGTTATCAGCATTGCGGGGTCGTCCATGGCGACGTCATCCAGCCGCACCGCGCCTTCACCGATCTTTCGCTTCGCTTCACCGTTCGAAGCCACGAAACCGAGCGCGGTGCAAGCCGCCGCAAGGCGGACGCCGTCCGAACCGACTTCGATCGTGGGCAGGTCCTCACCCACGCCGCCACCCGCAAAGGTTGCCTGCGCGGTTGCTTCGGCTCCCTTCGAGGCGTCCACGCCGCGACACAGCTTCGTCGCCTCGGTGGCAAGGACGATTTTGGCCGCATTGATTTCGCTGCCTTTAAGCGCTTCCAATCTGGCGATTTCTTCCAGCGGGAGGTCGGTGAACAGCCGCAACCGCTTCCCGACGTCACGATCGTCAGTGTTGCGCCAGAACTGCCAGTAGTCGAAGTGCGAAAGCTGGTCTTCGTTCAACCACACCGCGCCGCCGACCGTCTTGCCCATCTTTGACCCGTCCGCATTGGTAAGCAGCGGCGTGGTAAGGCCAAACACCTGAGTGCCATCAACGCGGCGTGAAAGCTCGATGCCGTTGACGATGTTGCCCCACTGGTCAGATCCACCCATCTGCAGCCGGCATCCGACCCGACGTGAGAGTTCAAGGAAGTCGTACGCCTGCAGGATCATGTAGTTGAATTCGAGGAAGCTGAGCGACTGTTCACGATCCAGCCGCGTTTTCACCGAGTCGAAGCTGAGCATCCGGTTAACGGAGAAGTGCTGCCCGATGTCGCGCAGGAAGGGGATGTACTCAAGCTTGTCCAGCCAGTCGGCATTGTCGACCATGATTGCATCGCTCGGGCCGTCGCCGAACGTCAGAAAACGTTCGAACACGCGGCGAATGGACGCGACGTTTTGTGCGATAAGGTCTTCCGTCAGGAGCTTGCGGGCCTCGTCCTTAAAGCTCGGATCGCCGATCTTGCCGGTGCCCCCGCCCATAACGACGATGGGCTTGTGTCCGGCGCGCTGAAGCTGGCGCAGCATCATGATCGAGACCAGATGGCCGACATGCAGCGAAGGCGCGGTGGGATCAAAGCCGATATACCCCGGCACCACCTGCTTTGCCGCCATGGCGTCGAGCCCTTCGGCATCGGTTAGCTGGTGGATGTAGCCGCGCTCATCAAGGAGGCGGAGCAGGGAAGATGTGTAGTTCATCGCTCGCTTCGATCTGGTTGAGGAGCGGCGCGACTAGCATGCAAACTGCGCGATGACGATTCCCGATTGTCAGTCTGTGATGAGACCGATTAGGCCGGCTTTATGGCTAGTCTTTCATTCCACCCCTTACATCCACCCGTGTCGGTTCGGAGTATCGAGGCCCGCATCATCAGGTTCGACGATACCTGGCTTCGCGCACGATGGAAGCTACTCGGCGCCAGCCAACTGGTTGTCCCCCCGTTCGCGGGCAAGGGCAGGGACGACGGTTTATGGAAGACGACCTGCTTCGAGATGTTTTTGCAGATGGAGGGCGATGCGGGCTACACGGAACTGAACCTTTCGCCGTCAGAGCGCTGGAACGTCTATGATTTTACCGGTCGGCGTGAAGGAATGACCGAGCGGGCCATGCCACGGGAGCCGGAATGTACGCTGCGACTGGGCACGGACATGGCGATCTTCGACGCTGCGATCCCCGCCGCCGGGCTGCCGACCGCGCCTTGGCGATGCGGTTTCACGGCGGTGATCGAGGAAACGGGCGGCCGCAAAAGCTACTGGGCCTTGTCCCATGGGGGAGAAGCGCCGGACTTCCATGATCCGGCTTGCTTCCTGGAAACGGTTGCGGCACCCACCACCGCATGAACTTCGGTATCGACCGTCTGCTCGCAGACCCCACTCTCCGCCGTCCCCTTGAAGGCCGCCGTGTCTCGCTGGTGGCGCACCCTGCCTCCGTCACCAGGGATCTGACCCATTCTCTCGACGCCCTGATTGCTGCGGACGTCAACGTGACGAGCGCATTCGGCCCGCAGCATGGCCTGAAAGGCGACAAGCAGGACAACATGGTCGAAACGGTGGACGAGATCGATCCCGTCCACGGCATTCCCATCTTCAGCCTGTATGGAGAGGTGCGCCGCCCGACGCGCGCCATGATGGATACCGCGGATGTGTTCCTGTTTGATCTCCAGGATCTCGGCTGCCGTATCTATACGTTTGTGACGACGCTTCTCTACCTGCTCGAAGAAGCTGCCGCGCAAGGCAAAAGCGTCTGGGTGCTGGATCGGCCCAACCCCGCCGGGCGGCCGGTAGAAGGCACATCGCTCGTTGCCGGGCAGGAGAGCTTCGTCGGAGCAGGCCCGATGCCGATGCGCCATGGCCTGACCTTGGGCGAAATGGGGCAATGGTTCGTTCGCCAGTACAAGCTGGATGTCGATTATCGCGTGATCCACATGGACGGCTGGCAGCCCGACGCTGCATCCGGCTTCGGTTGGCCGGAGAGCCGCGTCTGGATCAATCCCAGCCCGAATGCGGCGAACCTCAACATGGCACGCGCGTATGCGGGCACCGTCATGCTGGAAGGCACTACCTTATCCGAAGGACGCGGCACCACCCGTCCGCTGGAAGTCCTGTTCGGCGCACCGGACGTCGATGCAAAAGCGATCCTTGCCGACATGCAGGCTTTCGCTCCGCAATGGCTAGGCGGCGCGGCGCTTCGGGAATGCTGGTTCGAGCCTACGTTTCACAAACACGCCAAGACCCTATGCAACGGTCTTATGATTCATGCCGAGGGCCGTTTCTACGATCATCGCGCGTTCCGCCCATGGCGTCTGCAGGCACTTGCGTTCAAAGCGATCCGGCGTCTTTACCCGGACTATGCGCTATGGCGCGATTTTCCGTACGAATATGAATTCGACCGCCTTGCCATCGACGTCATCAATGGCGGGCCGATCTTACGCGAATGGGTGGACGATGCGGGCGCATCACCAGCCGATCTGGACATTTGCGCTGCCCGTGATGAAGCGGCGTGGCTCGATGAAACGGCGGACCTTCTGCTTTACTGAGCAGGCCGCTTTCGCGCCGGCATTTGGGTGAAGGGGGGCGGGGTGATCATCACCCCGCCGCTCGCCATAGCCAGGACCTGACATCCAGTTAGGCACATTTGGTCAGCCCTTCTTACGCGTTAATTCGCGCATTGCCTTGTCCAGACCGTCAAGCGTCAATGGATACATCGCATCGCCGATAATTTCGCGGATCATCCTGGTCGATCCCGAGTATCCCCACTGCCGTTTCGGGGTCGGATTCAGCCATACGGTGGCCGGGTACGTCTGCACGACGCGCTGCATCCAGACCGCGCCTGCTTCCTCGTTCATGTGTTCGACCGAGCCGCCGGGGTGGCTGATCTCGTAAGGGCTCATCGCCGCATCACCAACGAAGATGACCTTGTAGTCATGACCATACTTGTGAAGCAGATCCCAGGTACTCGTCCGCTGCGACCATCGACGGCTGTTGTCTTTCCAAACACCTTCATAAAGGCAGTTGTGGAAGTAGAAGAACTCCATGTTCTTGAATTCGCCGGTCGCGGCGCTGAACAATTCCTCCACCAACTTGATAAAGGGATCCATCGATCCCCCCACGTCGAGGAAAAGCAGCACTTTTACAGCGTTGTGCCGCTCCGGTCGCATGACGACGTCCAGCCAGCCCTGCTTCGCCGTGCCACGGATCGTCTCGTCCAGATCGAGCTCTTCCGCCGCGCCTTCACGCGCAAACCGGCGCAGACGGCGCAGCGCCACCTTGATGTTGCGGGTGCCCAGTTCGCGTGTGTTGTCGAGGTTGGCGAACTCGCGCTTCTCCCATACTTTCACCGCGCGCCGGTGCTGACTTTCGCCACCGATCCGCACGCCTTCCGGGTTATACCCTGAATGGCCGAACGGGGAGGTGCCGTTGGTCCCGATCCACTTGTTGCCGCCCTGATGGCGCTTCTGCTGTTCTTCCAGACGCTTTTTCAGCGTCTCCATGATCTCGTCCCAGGAACCGAGAGACTTGACCTTTTCCATCTCCTCTTCGGAGAAATACCGTTCCGCCAGTTTCTTCAGCCAGTCCTCCGGGATGTCCACGGGTTGCTGCCCATAGTCGCTGAGGATCCCCTTGAAGACTTTCTGGAAGACCTGATCAAACCGGTCGAGCAGTCCTTCGTCCTTAACGAATGTGGCACGGCTGAGATAATAGAAGGCTTCGGGAGTGCGATCGATGACATCCCGGTCCAGCGCCTCGAGCAGCACGAGGTGCTCCTTCAGCGACGCCTGGATACCGGCGGCACGAAGCTCGTCGATGAAATTCAGAAACATGCCGGCGCTTTGCCCATCATAACTTGTCGGCTGCGCCGGGCGGCGGAGGTTGCTGCGGCCAGTGTGCAAGATCGGGTGCGATCATTGCCCATTCCGGGGCTTCGTCCGTCCAGATCGCCATCTCCGGCCGAAGTCCATGGCCTTCGTCCAGCGCGCCAAGGCGGACAGTGCGAAACTGCGGCCGCGCGCTTGATCGGCCAAGGATCGGGGTGCCACATGCAAAACAAAATTCCTGCGTGAGCGCGTTGCCGCTCGCCGCGATGTACACGTGCTCGGACCGAGCACCCGTTACGGTCACCGTGTCCGTCGGGAAAATGGCGTTGTTGGTCGCCCCTCCAGCAGCGATGCGTTGGCACTGTCGGCACCAGCATTGCCGGGTGGTCACCGGCTCTGCCGTAATCGTCAGGGTCACCGCGCCGCAGTTGCATTGCCCGGAATATGGCGCCGACATATCAGCTGCCTCGCCGAGACATGAACGCTAAGCGCTCGAACATCATGACATCCTGCTCGTTCTTCAGCAGCGCGCCATGCAGGGGCGGGATCGCTTTGCCCGGATCGCGGTTCTGAAGGACGTCCAGCGGCATATCCTCGTTCATCAGCAGCTTGAGCCAATCAAGCAATTCGCTGGTGGACGGCTTTTTCTTGAGGCCCGGCACTTCACGCAACTCGTAGAAAATTTCCATTGCCTTGCGGACCAGCGTTTTCTGGATGTCGGGAAAATGGACATCGACGATGGCCTCCATCGTCTCGCGATCGGGAAACTTGATGTAGTGGAAGAAGCAGCGGCGCAGGAACGCGTCGGGCAGGTCCTTCTCGTTGTTGGAAGTGATGACGACGATCGGCCGTTCGACGGCGGCGATGTGCTCGCCCGTCTCATAGACGTCGAACGCCATGCGATCGAGTTCCGCCAGCAGATCGTTCGGAAATTCGATGTCTGCCTTGTCGATCTCGTCGATCAGCAGGACGGGAAGCTGGGGCGCAGTGAACGCCTCCCACAGCTTGCCCTTGCGGATATAGTTGGAGATATCGTGGACCCGTTCGTCGCCAAGCTGTCCATCACGCAACCGGGCCACGGCGTCATATTCATATAGCCCCTGATGCGCCTTGGTAGTGGACTTCACGTTCCAGGTGATCAGCGGCGCATTCAGCGCGGAGGCGATCTGTTCGGCCAGTACCGTCTTGCCGGTGCCCGGCTCGCCCTTGACCAGCAACGGTCGGCGAAGGAGCACCGCAGCGTTGACCGCGACTTTTAAATCATCGGTGGCTACGTAATCACGAGTGCCTTCAAAACGCTGCATCAGTCATCCTGTCCGCTTTATCTGTTTGCGCAAGCCTATGTGTTGCAGCGCAGCAAGGCAAGATCGTTCCGTGTGGCTTCGAGTCAGCGAGAAGCAGCCAACGCAGCGAGCCTTGTCATCAGCAATTCGAAGCGCTGGTCGTCCAAAGGTGCCGAAGGATTATTCCAGCTTCCACTCAGGACGCTCCAATCGCCTTTCTTGTCTTGTAAAAGCCAAGTCATGTTTATCACGCCGGCTTCAGAGCCCCCCTTGTATCCGACGTAGGCCCATAGTTTCGCCATGACCGTATTCATCGCCTTGTTGGTGGCGAGAATGTCCAAAGCTTCCCGGCTGCCGATACGGCGGATGTCATCGACGATGCCGGCGAGATCGTCCGGCGAAGCGAACCACTCGATCTGGTCTATTGCAACGGGCGTGTGACCAAGAACCGCGCCGGGCGAGGCAGAGGCGACGCCCGACAAATCCAAATCCACGAGAATATCGGCGCGTCGGAGAGGCGGTGCAGCAGCGTAGGCGCGCTGCGTGGCGGTATCCTTGCTCTTCAGCGCGAGAAACTGTGCGGTCGTCATCATCGGCGTCAGCCGTTCAGGACGGGAATGGCCGGATCGCGCGACTTCGGCGGCGAGCGCATCCTGCCCCAGCAACCGCACCAGAATGTCAGTGGCGGTATTATCGCTGATCGAGATCATCAGGCTGGCCAGCGTGTGCAGCGTCACCGGGCTGCCGTCTGGAAAATCATGCACTACGCCGCCGGGGAATGACTTTCCTGCGACTGGAACGACATCACGCCAGCTTCGATGCCCTTCCTCAATCTGCCGTGCCAGCGCCGCCAGAACATAGAGTTTGAACGCGGACCCGATCGCGAACGGTGTTTGGGTGGCTTGGCCGTGAACCAGCTGTTTTTTCCCATCGCCCAACCGGTGTATGGCGTATCCTGCCGTGCCGGGGAGCGCCGAGAACGCCGCATCGATCTGCGCGAAACTGTCATCGTTCGGGGTCAGTGCAAAGATGCGGAAGCCTGAAACCTTGCGGGGGGCAACAGGGCTCAGTTCTACGCGTGCCGGGGCGCTTGCCTGCGCAAAGCGGAGTATGAAGGTCGCCGCGCCCGGGCCTTCCATGCGAAAATCAGTTAAGCCCTGAAGATCGCCGCCTTGCTCTACCAACGTCGCCGTCAGCTTCCGCAGCTGATCTGCGCTTACATCTGTGAGAAAGTGCTGATCAAAGATGGATGCAGCGTCACGCTGTCCTTTCAGGACAGTAACGACTTCGGCGGCCCGCGTTTTCAGTACCGCGCTGTCATCATTAGCCCACACAGTGCCGGGAAGCCCTGCAAGCATTATCACCATCAAAGCCCACAGTGACGCGACGACCAAGCGACCCACAATCAGGCGGCCCGCCGGTCATCATGCATCGATAAGCTCGGGATCGATCTCGCCCGCACGATTCTGGATGAACTGGAAGCGGTGTTCGGGATTGCGGCCCATGAGCCGGTCGACAAGATCCTTCACTGCCGCGCGATCTTCATATTCTGGGGGCAGGGTGATACGGATGAGGGACCGGGACTTCGGGTTCATCGTGGTTTCCCGCAATTGCTGCGGGTTCATCTCACCCAGACCCTTGAAGCGGCCGACATCGACTTTCTTGTTCTTGAACGTCGTCTTTTCCAGCTCCGCTCGGTGTGCATCGTCACGCGCGTAGGCGGACGTCGAGCCGGACGTCAGGCGGTACAGCGGCGGCTGCGCCAGATAGAGATGCCCGCGGCGAACAATGTCGGGCATTTCCTGAAAGAAGAAGGTCATCAACAGCGTGGCGATGTGCGCGCCGTCGACGTCAGCGTCGGTCATGATGACGACGCGGTCGTACCGAAGGTTGTCGGCGTTGCAGTCCTTGCGCGTGCCGCATCCAAGGGCAAGGCCGAGGTCGGCGATTTCCGAATTAGCGCGGATCTTGTCAGCCGTGGCGCTGGCGACGTTCAGGATCTTGCCCCGGATCGGGAGGATGGCCTGTGTCTTGCGATCGCGCGCCTGCTTGGCCGAGCCACCTGCCGAATCGCCTTCGACGATGAAAAGCTCGGTTTCGCCGCTGCCTTCGCCGGAGCAGTCCGTCAGCTTGCCCGGCAGGCGCAACTTGCGGGCATTGGTCGCCGTCTTGCGTTTGACCTCGCGCTCCGCCTTGCGGCGCAGGCGGTCGTCCATCCGCTCCATCACCGCGCCCAGCAGCGCCTTGCCGCGATCGAGGTTGTCGGTCAGGAAATGGTCGAAATGATCCCGAACCGCCGCTTCCACCATTCGCGCCGCTTCCGGGCTGGTGAGGCGGTCCTTGGTCTGGCTCTGGAACTGGGGGTCGCGGATAAAGACCGAAAGCATCACCTCGCTGCCGGTGATGACGTCGTCCGGTGTGATGTCCTTTGCCTTCTTGGCCTGACCCACCAGATCGGCAAATGCGCGGATGCCCTTCGTCAGGGCACCGCGCAGGCCCTGTTCATGAGTGCCGCCGTCCGGGGTCGGAATGGTGTTGCAGTACCAGGAGTAGGCGCCGTCAGAGTATAGCGGCCAGGCGATAGCCCATTCCACTCTGCCCTGTTCCGATCCGTCATCGCCCTTGGGGAAATCCTGCGACCCGGAAAAGGACTGGCTGGTGACGCATTCGCGCGAGCCGATCTGCTCGGCGAGGTGATCCGCCAGACCACCGGGGAACTGAAACGTCGCTTCGGCCGGCACACCATCGACCGCCAGAGACGGCGCGCATTTCCAGCGGATTTCGACCCCCGCGAACAGATACGCCTTCGATCGAACGAGCTTGAACAGTCGCGCGGGCTTGAACTTCTGGTCGCCGAATATCTCAGTATCCGGGGTAAACGTCACAGCCGTGCCGCGCCGGTTGGGGGCCGCGCCCACGCGCTGAATAGGGCCGAGCGTCACACCGCGCGAAAACTCCTGCGCGTAGAGCTCCTTGTTGCGGGCGACCTCCACGCGCGTCTTCACCGACAGCGCGTTGACAACGGAGATGCCCACGCCATGCAAACCGCCCGAGGTGGCGTATGCCTTGCCGGAGAACTTGCCGCCCGAATGAAGCGTGGACAGGATGACTTCGAGCGCCGACTTGCCGAGAAACTTGGGATGTTCGTCCACCGGGATGCCGCGCCCGTTGTCAGTGATGGTGAGGCGGCCGGGCGTGCCCTCTTCCTCTTCCAGCGTGACTTCGATGCGGTTGGCATGGCCAGCGACGGCTTCGTCCATCGCATTGTCGAGGACTTCGGCAGCCAAGTGATGGAGCGCCCGCTCGTCCGTGCCGCCGATATACATGCCGGGGCGGCGACGGACAGGCTCAAGCCCCTCCAGCACCTCGATCGCGGAGCCATCGTATGATTCGCCAGCGGCAGTGGGTAGCTTGTCAAAAAGATCGTCGGCCATGGGCCGGACTATAGGGCCCAGCTGAATCGGCAATCAAGCCGCCGACAGAGTTTTCTTCGCTTTTTGTTCCGCTCTTGCGCGGAACGGCCGGGGCAGTCGCATGACGCCGCCCCGGCCGTCCACCAATCTGAGATCAGTCTTCGAATTTGGCAGGGGCGGGGCTGACGACCTTCACCGCTCCGGGCTGTACTTCACGCACTTCGAGCGATCGCTCGACCAGACCGGCACGGGTGAAACGGAAAGCACCGTCAACGCCCAGGAATCCGCCGGGAAATGCCTTGGTATCCCGCAGGGTATCGGCAGGAAAGCGGGTCCCGACCTTCCAGTCCCGCGCGACGCGAAGCGTCAGTAGCACGGCGTCATATCCAAGTGTCGCAATGCGGAAAGGCTGGGCGCCGAACCGTGCGCGATAGCTTTTGGCGAACTGGCCGAAGCGCAGATCCGATACGGTCGAGAACCACGCCCCCGCGAGCGCTGGCGTGGTGGTCAGATCGCGTTCCCCGCTCCACAGTTCGGTGCCAAGGATGCGAACGCCCGAACCGTTATTAGCCGATCGTCCCGCTCCCTTGAACGCGATGGCCGCGCGGGCGGACAGGCTGCCGCTATCGGCAATGAGGAGGGCATCGAAGCCGCCCTTGGTCTTTACCCGCTGCGCCGCCGAAGCGATCGAGGCCGAGCTGCGATCATAGGGTTCGAGTGCTACTACCGATCCGCCGCCTTCGCGAACGGCCGCTAGAAGCGCGCTGCTGGTGCGGTCGCCATAATCGCCCTTGGGCACCAGCGCAGCGAACGTCGATACGCCATTGTCACGCGCATATTCCACGGTTCGAGTCACGGACTGGCCCGGCAGGTTGCCCATGATGAAGACATCGCGGTTCGCGGCCTTCGCGTCATTGGAGAACGAGATCACCGGCACTTTCGCGGCCTTGGCTATGCCCGAGACTGCAGGAATGTCGTTCGCCAGCAGAGGGCCCAGGATCAACTGATTGCCATCACTCACTGCGCGGCGAGCCGCCTCTGCCGCGTTGAGCGAGGTGTCGTACGTGGTGACGCGCAGGTTCTTGGCGCCGGTATCCATGAGCGCCATGTTGGCCGCATTGGCGATCGCCTGGCCCACCCCGGCGTTCGTGCCCGAAATCGGAACCAGCAGCGCCACGCTGTGACGATTGGTATCGGTCGGGAGTTCGCTTTGCGACGGCACTGGCTTGGGAGCAGGCGGGGCGCTGGGCATCGGCGCCTTGGGCACGACGGTACATCCGGCGAGTGCCGCCATTGCCGCAGCGGTAAGAAGATTGCGCCTGTTGAGGCGGGCGATCCCCCATTTGTCGAACATAGCTTGCCGCTCCCTTGGTCTATGGCCATGAGTCTTCTGGATGGAAAATACTCTTTCGCCGGGCCTGTACATAGTCGCAACCCCCATTGGCAACCTGGGCGACATAACCTTGCGCGCCGTTGAAACGCTGCGAAGCGTGGCGGCGGTCGCCTGCGAGGACACGCGTATCACAGGAAAGCTGCTGCATCATCTGGGGATAAAGCAACGGCTCATCCGCTACGACGATCACGCGGGGGAAGGCGATCGCGACCGACTGCTCGCTTTGATGGAAGCCGAGGCAGTAGCGTTGGTAAGCGATGCCGGGACGCCGCTGATCTCTGACCCGGGGTATCGGCTGGTCCGCATTGCACGGGAGCGGGGTATTGCCGTGACAAGCCTGCCCGGACCGAATGCAGCTGTCGTGGCGATGACGCTATCGGGGCTTCCCAATGACCGGTTTCTGTTCGCCGGTTTCCTGCCGAACAAGACCAAGGCGCGCGAGGATACGCTGGCGGCGTTGGCCGGCGTTCCCGCCACGCTGATCTTCTACGAGACGGCTCCAAGGCTCGATGCGGCGCTGGCCGCGATTGCCGCCGTACTGCCGGGACGGGAGGTGGCCGTGGCGCGCGAACTGACCAAGAAGTTCGAGGAATGCCGCAGTGGTGCTCCGGCCGAACTCGCTGCACACTACGCGGAGCATCCACCCAAGGGCGAGATCGTCCTGCTGATCGCTCCCCCCGGCGAGCGATCGATCGAGGAATTCGATGTGGATGCCTTGCTGGTGGCGGCGCTTTCCGAAGCGAAGGCATCGCAGGCGGCAGCGAAAGTCGCCAAGGCTACCGGCCTGGACCGCAAGACTCTTTACGCCCGCGCCATGGAGTTGAAATGAGCGACAGGCGCATCAAGGCTGAGCGGGATGGAAGACGAGGGGAGAGGATCGCTGCACTCTATCTTTGGCTGACCGGATGGCGCGTGCTGGCTAGCCGGGTCAAGACCCGTCGTGGTGAAGTGGACCTCGTCGCGAGGAAGGGGCGAACGCTCTGCGCGGTCGAAGTCAAATGGCGGCGATCGGCAAAGGAGCTGGAATTTGCCATCGATGCCTATCGCCTGCGCCGCGTGGCCGACGCTGCCGAGCTCGTCGCGCACAAATACGGTCGTCCGGGCGATGACCTGCGCATCGACGTGATCCTGATCGCACCGGGCACATGGCCCCGCCGGGTCAGGAACGCGTGGCAACCGTTGAGCTGAGGTTGATCGCGACTTGAAACCCGCAATTTTCGTCGCACCTTTGGCGCGATGCGGCTAAGTCCGCCGCCGACCACAAAAGACCTGCCCCTTTCGCAAAGGCTGATCACTGCCATGACCTTACGCGTCGCCGTTCAGATGGACCCCCTCGAGAGCATCAAGATCGGCGGGGATTCGTCCTTCGCCCTGATGCTCGCGGCGCAGGCGCGGGGGCATACCTTGTTCCATTACGACGTCCGCACGCTCGCTTACGATACTGCACATGGCGCGAATGGAAGGCTGACCTGCTGGGGTGCGCCGGTCACCGTCAAACGCGTGGAAGGCGCACATTTCGAACGCGGTGAGTATCGCCTCATCGATCTGGTGGACGACATCGATGTCGTCCTGATGCGCCAGGACCCGCCGTTCGATCTTGGCTACATCACCGCTACCCACCTGCTGGAGCGTCTGGCCGGTCATACGCTGGTCGTCAACGATCCGGCGTCGGTACGCAACGCGCCGGAGAAGGTTTTCGTGCTGGATTACGCGCGCTTCATGCCGCCGACGCTCATCGCCCGCCGGATCGAGGATGTGAAGGCGTTCGGCCAGCGCCATCCCGGCGACCTTGTCATCAAGCCTTTGCATGGCAACGGCGGCAAGGCCGTGTTCCGGGTGCCCGCCGATGGATCTAATCTCGGTGCGCTGATCGAGATGTTTGAGAACGCGTGGGTCGAACCCTTCATGGTTCAGCCCTTCCTTCCTGACGTCTCCGAAGGCGACAAGCGCATCGTTCTGGTGGACGGCGAATTTGCCGGTGCCATCAATCGCAAGCCCGGTGCGGGCGAGTTCCGCTCCAATCTCGCGGTCGGCGGATCGGCGGAAGCCAGCGAACTCACTTCAGCCGAAGAAGAAATCTGCGCGGCGCTTGGGCCGGAACTGAAAGCGCGGGGGCTGGTTTTTGTCGGCATCGACGTGATTGGCGGGAAATGGCTGACAGAAATCAATGTGACCTCGCCGACCGGCATCGTGGCGATCGACCAGTTCAACGGCACCGACACCGGCGCGCGCATCTGGGATGCAATAGAGGCGCGACACGCCTCTATGTGATCGTGGAGGTGACTGTCCGTGGCTGAATGGATTTACGAAATCGTTCGGCAGGGCGGCTATCTGGGCATCATGTTCCTGATGGCGATGGAAAACGTCATCCCGCCGATCCCTTCCGAAGTCATCATGGGGCTCGGCGGCATCGCCGTCGCTCGTGGTGACATGCATTTCTGGCCGCTGCTGTTCTGGGGTACGCTCGGTGCTGCCTTGGGCAACTATGTGTTGTTTCTGGTGGCCGACCGACTGGGTTACGAGCGCCTACAGCCGTTCATCGACCGCTGGGGCCGATGGCTGACACTGGAATGGCATGATGTCGAAGTCGCCGGCGGGTTCTTGCGAAAGCACGGTCATTGGGTCGTCTTCCTGTTTCGCTTCATGCCCATGTTCCGCACCGTAATCTCGATCCCGGCCGGACTGGCCCACATGGGCCATATGCGGTTCCTGGCCTTCACCGCTGCGGGTGCAGCGATCTGGAATGCTATCCTCATCATGGGTGGACGCTGGCTCGGCCATTCGCTGGCCGATGCCGAAAAGTGGCTTGGCTATGCTACTCTGGCAGTGGGCGTAATAGCGGTGGTCTGCTACGTCTGGAGGGTCGCCACATGGCGGCCAAGGGAGCAGAAAACGCAGTAAATCAGCCTCTTTCGCGCGGGTGGGCGTTGCGGTAGACGTCCAGCAACGTGGCTGCGTCGACCCGCGTATATATCTGCGTCGAACTGAGCGAAGCGTGCCCCAGCAATTCCTGCAGCGATCGCAAGTCTGCCCCCGCTCCAAGCAAATGAGTTGCAAAGCTGTGCCGAAGAGCGTGGGGCGTCGCCGTCGCTGGCAGCCCCAGAGAGATGCGTGCCCTTGCCACCGCCTTTTGCACCATGCCCTGCGCCAACGGGCCACCCTTGGCTCCGCGGAACAATGGTCCGGCTTGTTCGACCGGCCATGGGCATTTGGCGACGCAGTCAGCCACTGCCGCATGCACGATGGGGAGCAGCGGGACCATGCGCTGTTTCCCCCCCTTGCCAGTCACCAGCAAGGTCTCGCCAAGCGGCAGTGCAGCGCCGGTCAGTGACAATGCTTCCGCGATACGCAGCCCGGCACCATAGAGCAGCAGCAGGACCGCCCGATCGCGAGCGCCGATCCAGGGCGCGGTGGCGTCTTCCTCAACAGTCGCCGCGAGATTGACCGCTTCGTCGGGCGTTACCGGACGGGGTATCCCTTTCTTGATGCGCGGTCCGCGCATTCTAGGTGCCGTCGCCTGCGCCACTCCGGCTTTGTCTCGTGCAAAGACGAGGAAGGCTTTCAAGGCAGAAAGCTCACGCGCGGCGGACACGTTGCCGATGCCATCCTGCCTCCGGGCTGCCAGGTGATTGCGCAAGGCGGGTGCGTCCAGCGCAGCCAGGGAAGCCCAATCGCTGGCCTTCACCGCATCGAGTAGGCGAGAGGCGGTAGCGAGATACGCACGAACCGTATGCGGACTGCGGCGGCGGCCCTGCGCGAGATGCTGCCCCCACGCCTCCATCAGATCACCCTTTGTCACCGCGCCTCGACCAAAGCGGCGGGGACGAGTTCGCTCAACAAGCCGTCGAGCAGGCACATTCCCGCTTCCGTCACGCCAATCCATGAGCCATCCCGGCGCACCAACCCTTGGCGTGAATAGAAGTCGGCCTTGGCGGGATCGCACAGCTGATCAGTCGGAAGGACGAAACGCGCGGCCATGATCGACAGGTCCACTCCGTCGCGCAGGCGCAGGCCCATCAGCATCGCCTCGCTCGCCTGTTCAGATAGCCCGAGCGGTCGTTCTTCAACGATGCCATGACGAGTGTCGGCGATGGCGTTAAGCCAGTTTTCCGGCTTGCGGTGTCGCACCGTCGCCACGCCGCCTCGCCGACCATGGGCTCCGGGGCCGATGCCGCAATAGTCCTGATAGCGCCAATAGGTCAGATTGTGGCGGCTTTCCTCGCCGGGGCGGGCGTGGTTGCTGATCTCGTAGGCAGGAAGCCCGGCGCTGGCCGTCATCTCGCGAGTCAGGGCAAACATGTCGGCGCAGGCGTCTTCATCAAGGGGCACGAAATCACCTTTACGCACCATCGTCTCGAACTTGGTGCCCGGCTCGATCGTCAGCTGGTAGAGCGAAAGGTGGCCGGTGCCGAAGGACAAGGCCCGTTTCAACTCGGCCTGCCACGCACCCAGCGATTGCCCCGGCCGAGCGTAGATGAGATCAAAGCTCACGCGGTCGAAATGGGCCTGTGCCACGTCGAGCGCGGCCAGCCCTTCCGACGCATCATGAAGGCGCCCGAGGAAACGCAAGGTCTGGTCGTCCAGCGCCTGAATGCCCAGCGAAACGCGATTGATGCCGACCGAGGCAAGCGCAGCGTAATTCGCCGCTTCGACAGAGGAGGGATTCCCCTCAAGCGTGATCTCTATGCCGGGCGAAAAACCCCAGAGCGCCTGCGCTTCATCCAGCAGACGAGCTACCAGGGCAGGGGGCATGAGCGACGGCGTGCCCCCGCCGAAGAAGATCGAATCGAGCGGCTCTCCCCCAGCGACAGCGTGTTCGTGGCGCATGTCGGCCAGCAGACCATCTTGCCAGGCAGCATGGTCGACACTGTCGCGGACGTGACTGTTGAAGTCGCAGTAAGGGCATTTGGCCAGACAAAAGGGCCAATGGATATAAAGCGCGCGGGCCATGCCGTTCTCAGGCGCGGTTCAGGGTTGGAAGTCAAGGTCAGGATCGATGAAACGGCTCTTTCTGTTGCTGACGATCGCGCTTGGCGCGACAGCCGCCTCTCCTCCCATTATCCGTCAGGAGTGGGACGGCGCCCGGGCGGACAACCGCTCCGGCTTTGCGGAAAGGATTATCGCCTCGCACAATGCCGAGCGCACGCGCCTGCGCCTTCCCGCCCTTACGTGGAATCGCGATCTGGCCGAGCAGGCCGACCGCTATGCTCGTGGCCTGGCCCGAACAGAATCGTTCCAGCATTCAAATTCGGTCGAACGACCGGGACAGGGGGAAAACCTGTGGCGCGGAACGCAGGGGGCGTACTCGCTTGAGGAAATGATGCGGCATTTCATCGACGAGCGACGCGATTTCCGGCCTGGGGTCTTCCCCGCCATCGCGCGTCGGGGCACCTGGTCGGGGGTCAGCCACTACACCCAGATCATTTGGCCAACTACCCGCGAAGTGGGTTGCGCGATGGCGAGCAGGGGAGGCGCCGACTGGCTGGTTTGCCGCTATGCACCGATGGGCAATATCGTCGGTCAGCGGGTGGGCTGACCCGTCAGCCGAACTGGTCCCCCACCAGTTTTGCGAAGGCATCGGCACGATGGCTGATTGCCTGCTTGTCTTCCAGAGGTAGTTCCGCGAACGTCATATCGCGGCCCTCCGGCACGAACGCCGGGTCGTAGCCGAAGCCCATCGTCCCACGCGGCGGCCATGCGAAGGTGCCGTTTACCCGGCCTTCGTAGACAGCTTCGTCCCCATCCGGCCATGCGATGGCAAGTACGCTCGTGAACCAGCAGGAACGATCGGCGTCAGGGCCCAGCTGCGCAAGCAGCCCTTCCACTTTACCCATCGCCATGTACCAGTCGCGGCCGGGATCGCCTTCGAACCACTGGCGTTCGGCCCAGTCTGCGGTGTAAACCCCCGGCTTTCCACCCAGCGCCGACACCGAAAGGCCACTGTCGTCGGCAAGGGCAGGGATCTGCGCAGCCTTCGCAGCGGCATGAGCCTTCAGAAGGGCATTCTGCGCAAACGTAGTGCCGGTTTCCTCTGGCTCTGGCAGGCCCAATTGGCCGGCGGAAAGACACTCTATCCCATAAGGCGAAAGCAGGGCCGCGATCTCGCGCAGCTTGCCTGCATTGTGGGTGGCGATGACCAGCCGCTGGCCGTCCAGTTTGCGTGTCACGATCGAATGTCCTTCGCCGGATTTGTGAGCCGCTTAGCGCCCGACAGCCTTTGCCTGCGCGGCGAAGATGCCGTCGCAGCCGATGCGGGCAAGGCGGAGAAGGCGCAGCAGGCCTTCCTCGTCATAGGTCGCGCCTTCGGCGGTAGCCTGCGCCTCGGCGATCTTGCCGCCTTCGATCAGCACGAAGTTGGCGTCAGCATCGGCAGCGCTGTCTTCTATGTAGTCCAGGTCGAGGACCGGCGTGCCTTTGCAGATGCCACACGATACCGCCGCGACGCGGGCCTGAATCGGATCGTCCTTGATCTTGCCCTCGGCCATCAGCTTGTCGACGGCAAGGCGAAGCGCGACCCAGGCGCCGGAAATCGAGGCGGTGCGGGTGCCGCCATCCGCTTGGATCACGTCGCAATCGAGCACGATCTGGCGTTCGCCCAGCTTCTTCATGTCGACCACCGAGCGCAGGGACCGGCCGATGAGGCGCTGGATTTCCTGCGTGCGCCCGGATTGCTTGCCTTTGGCCGCTTCACGGCTTCCACGCGTGTGCGTGGCGCGGGGCAGCATGGAGTATTCAGCGGTCACCCAGCCTTCGCCCTTGCCGCGCAGGAAGGGAGGGACCTTTTCCTCGACCGAGGCGGTGACGAGCACGCGGGTGTCACCAAAAGAGATCAGCACAGACCCTTCGGCATGCTTGGTAAAGCCGGTCTGGATATCGATCGCGCGCATTTCGTCGGGGGCACGGCCTGAAGGTCGCATGCAAATTTCCTTGTCGTGGACTATGCAGCGCCCCTAGGCGCATAAGGCTTGAGGCTGCAAGTGCATTGCCTAAATTGAGGAGTGAGATGCCAACGCCGCCGATCACCGAACTGACCACCCGGGCCAGAGACATCTTCCGCCTTGTGGTGGAGGGCTATCTGACCACCGGTAGCCCTGTCGGCTCGAAGGCGCTGGCCGGGCCCGGCGGGGTAAACCTGTCTTCCGCGTCGATCCGCTCCGTGCTTGCTGATCTGGAAGGGCTGGGTCTGCTCGCGGCTCCGCATACTAGCGCGGGTCGATTACCCACCGATGCAGGATTGCGGCTGTTCGTGGACGGCATCATGCAAGTCGCCGAACCTACAATCGAAGAACGCAAGGCGATCGAAAGCCGTATTTCGGCCCCCGGTCCGATCGAGGCGGCGCTGGAGGCGACCAGTGCGTTGCTTTCCAGCCTTTCTTCAGGGGCCGGGATCGTCATGGTCCCCCGACGCGAGCCTCGTCTGATGCACCTGCAGCTGGTGCCGCTCGGCCCGGGTAGGGCTCTGGCGGTATTGGTGGGCGAAGATGGCGGCGTAGAAAATCGCATTGTCGAGCTGCCTCAAGGCTTGCCTACCGGCGCGCTGGAGGAGGCGTCGAGCTACATTTCCGCGCATCTGGGTGGCCGCACCCTGGCCGAAGCGGCACTAGCGATGCGGGCGGAGATCTCATCGGGACGTTCGGCGCTGGACGCCGCCAGCCGCGAGCTGGTGGAGCGGGGGCTTGCCGTGTGGAGCCAGGATGCGATGGCGCGCAAGGTTCTGATCGTGCGCGGACAGGCCAACCTGCTCGACGAAGCGGCGCTGACCGATCTTGAGCGTGTTCGTTCTCTTTTGGATGACCTTGAAAACAAGCAGTCGGTCGCGGACCTTCTCGATACGGCGCGCGAATCGCAGGCTACCCGCATATTCATCGGGTCGGAGAATCGGTTGTTCGCTCTTTCCGGCTCATCCGTGATCGCCTCTCCCTATCGCGATCGGGAGGGAAGAGTCGTCGGCGTGGTGGGGGTAATCGGCCCCACGCGGTTGAATTATGCGCGCTTAGTGCCCATGGTGGACTTCACCGCCCAGAGCCTGGGCAAGCTCATCGGATAGCTGGAACAGAACACGAAATGACCGACGACAAGACGCAGTCGACTAACGACCCCGCCGTGGCCGAAGAACTGCAAGGCGTGCCTGAAGACTTCATCGATAACGCGGGCGAGAACGACGAAGTGGCCAAGCTGCGCGAAGATCTGGCGACTGCTAAGCAGGACGTCCTGTACGCCCGCGCCGAAACGCAGAACGTACGCCGCCGGCTGGAAAAGGACATCGCCGATACACGGGCCTATGCGGCAACCGGATTCGCGCGAGACATTCTTTCGGTTTCGGACAACCTGTCACGAGCGCTGTCGGCAATTCCGGCGGACCTGCGTGACGACGAAAAGCTGAAGGGCCTTGTTGCCGGTCTTGAAGCGACCGGACGGGAAATCGACAAGGTTTTCGCCAGCCACGGCATCAGCCGGATCGCCGCGATGGGGCTGCCGCTCGATCCCAATCAGCATCAGGCGATGATCGAGGTCCCCTCCGCCGATGCGGAGCCGGGCACGGTGGTGCAGGAATTGCAGGCCGGATACATGATCAAGGACCGCCTGCTGCGCCCCGCGATGGTGGCGGTGGCCAAGAAGCCCGACTGATCGCATCGATGGCAATGAGACGAAGCGGGACATTTTGTCCTTTATGTCGTTTCATTGCCAAGGAACCTCTTGCGGTCACCTCCGTTCACTTTTGCATAAGGTGATTTTCGGAGAACATCGATGCGCAAGCTAATTCTACCCATTCTCATGGCCGGTGCATTCAGCGTCGCCGGCTGTGCCAGCAATTACGGCGGTGAGGGTGCGCTGGCAGGCGGCGCGCTTGGCGGCGCAGTTGGAGCCATCGCTGGCGGTGACGTAGGCACTGGCGCTGCCATCGGTGCAGCGGCTGGCGCAGTCGCAGGTTCGCAGGTTCGCAAGGATGGCGATCGCGGTTGTTATCGCTACGATCGTCGTGGCGATCGTTACTGGGATCGCGACTGCTGATCGCTCCCCACGCAGCGTAATCGATTAAAAGGCGCGGATGGGCAATCGTTCGCGCCTTTTTCGTAACTTCCTACGGGGACCCTGTGAAGGGCAGAACACCTCTATAGTGTTCGAGGGGCCGCGCTCCTGGAACTTGCCTGCCATGACGCAGCAGAAAAACATGGCGGACGATCTCGGCCTGCTGTTCCAACCCATATTGATCCAGCGTCCATCCCTGCCTCAAAGTGTAATCGTACCGGCACAGGGGATGCCGCATCAGCGGCAGGTAGAAACGTCCCTTTTGTTGGCATTGCCAGACATGGGTTGTATAGCCTAAAGTAGCGCACACCGCCGAAAACCGCAGATTTACGCGGGTTTGAAGGGTAAAATGCTTTCAAGCGTCGGAAGCGGCGGAGCGCCAGGAACGACGAAACCCTGACGGAGCAGGAATGTGTGGCGGACGATTTCTGCTTGCTGCTCGATCCCGTAGCGTTCGAGCGTCCAGCCCGGTTTGAGGGTGTAGCTGTAGCGGCAGAAAGGATGCCGGCGCAGGATCAGGTTGATGCCACGCTGGTGTTGCCAGACGTGGACCAGTTCGTGGATCAGGTGTCCCTGGGAGCCGACGGTATTGCTCGCGAAGCAATCGCAATAGGCGCTGCCCTTCGGATGGAAGTGAATCGCACCGCGTGGGGCCATCGTCACCTTGCGCGGCTGAAACGGAAACCACTTCTGGCGGATGATGCGGACGCGGTCCAGATCGATCGCGTCACCGAACACGCTTCTCGCTAACGCGTGTTCGGGTTGGGTTAGCGCGCGCTCTGTCTCAGGAGAATACATGGCGCAGATATGGTTGGACTTCGGAAATCCGCTAGAGCTCCTGCATCACGATGGGTCAACGCTTTGATGTTAAACAAGCCTTTATCTTCCCGCCCCAGAGCGCACTCAGCCAGACAGCGGAGAGGCAAATGGAATTTCTGATCGAACAGGACAGCAATAACCCCGTTCGGTTTTATGCCGTCCCGATCGATGAGATTGAGCTTGGCGGTGAGTTCATGAGGAACCTTTTTGGCGGCTTGAAAGCCGGAATGCCGCCGTCGGAAGCTACCAAAGCTACCAGGCGGGTCACGGCTGAGAAGGTCGCCGGAGCGTTCAAGCAGACGCAAGCCTACGCCTGGTTGTCTAAGTGCCCAGAACGGTCAGTGACTTCCGGCGGAGAAATTGAACAAGGGCCGGGGAAGATACCGCGGTCACGGATTTGGATAACCTTTGCTGAGCGGGGTATGGCTGCGAAGTTCAAAATGCATTTTGTCTGACCTTGCCGGATACCTTGGGTGGGCTGCCGTTCGCGCCCCGGCTAGGGGCACACTCCGAATAAAAGAGAGCGAAAATTCGCTTGCCTTCGAGATGGACTGCTCATAAAGAGCCGCCGTCCAACGAGCCGAAGCGATTCCGGTCGCATCCCTTGCTCGTCGGCAGATCGACCCCGCGAATACGCACACGGAAACACGGCATAGCTGTGTCAGAAGCGTATTGAGCATTTTCCCGGTTTGGGTCGGCCTGACGACGAATGAGGTCGAAATGTTGGTAAATTCTGAAATTGTGAAATCATCTGCCGCGACCGATGGGCGTGCCCTGGTAGCGCGTGATCCCGTCGCCCCGGAAGTGCCTCGCGCATTCACCCCGTCCGACGAAGCGGAACTCTGCCGCCTTCAAGACCGTCACGGTATCGTGACACGATTGGAGGGCAACGTGGTTCGCCGTCGCGCGCTTCTGCTGCGCGACCAGCATCGTTTTGTGCAGAAATACGGTGTCGCGTCGATCAACGCCTATGCCGAGAGCTTAGGCTTCAAGCACCTGGCGGCGACACTCGTTCTGCATCTTGGCGCTCAATTGCTCCTGAACATCAACATTCAGGAGGCGGCCGAAGGTGACCGGGACTCCCTCCAGCATGAAGTGTCGCAACTCGCCCGCGCTCTGGCGACCCTCACCGCACGGAAGGGCGAGCACTATCATCTGAGCGACGATACGTTCGTGGACTGGTACAAGGCGCAAGGCCGCATCTCCGGCCTCGCCAAGAACTACCTTGAGGCCAATCGCGCGGCGAAGGTGGACGGCAAGAAGGCCGATAACGCCCCGGTCAAAACGCCCGACGAGCAGGTTGCCGAGATGTTCGACAACCCCGCGGCCCTCGAAATCGACGCGGTGGCAGGAATCGCCTCCGGTCAGGAGGGCGTGCTGATCTTCCGGCACGAGGGCGATAAGCTGCGGTTGATCCCGCTGACGGCGAACAAGGCGACGATCATCGGCTTGGCCGGTTACGCGCCATGTCCGCTTACGGCAGCGCCCGCTGATCTTCGCTTTTATCGCGCGATGCTGCTGGCGGGTGCCGCGTTCGTGCCGGACGAGATGAGCGACATTCCCATCGAGGATGTGCCTGAGGGTGACGTGGCGAACGACAGCTACGACATGCTGCCGGCCTATGGCATGTATCTGGTCGAGCGTGACCGTTTCAGCATCGCCCACGCCCGCCGCGATGATGGCCTGATCCTTGAGATCATACCGTCTGTCGACCTCGGCTATACGATGAAGGGCGAATGCTTCATCGACAATTTCACACGTCGCCGGGTCAGTGAACGTCTGGTGGGTGAGGCGGATGCCGCGCAGTTCGGCCTGAACCCGGTAGAAGGCGTCGCAGCGCCGGTGACGATTGCGGGGCAGACCAAGACCGTGACCTTCACGAGCAAGGCCGACGGCAAGCCAGTCAACTTCATTATCAAACCGCGTCAAATGGGCACGGTCTGGACATACCGGGCCAGCTCGGCATTCGCGCCCATAGCATCGGCAATCATGTCGCCCGAGGCGGTGACCGCGTTCGACGGCAGTTTCATGAAGGTTCTGCTCAGGCAGCAGAAGGATCGCGCCGTCACGATCACGGTTGGGAGCAAGGGCATCAGCCTCGCCAACGGCAAGGCCGCTGCTGCACCGTTCGAGGCCAATACGCAGGGAGCCGCCAAGGTTCAGGTCATGCTCGATGACCTGCGCCGAGCAATGGTCGGGCTGCTGGCCTTGCCGATGACGGCGGGACTGACATGGCGGCTCGATCCCAACGGTCTCTTGCTTATCGAGGCGGCGACGGAGGTGGCCACCTATCGGGTCTTCGTCCAGACGCTCGAACCGAACCGTGAGCAGGCAACCCGATCGCGCGCGCTACGCGAGCGGGTCCAGAGCCTGCCCAAGAGCGACGCGCCGGCCGCGGCTGCCGCCTGATGTAATTTTCCCGCCCATGTGATTTTTCAGATGGGCGGGATTCTCACACGAGGATTCCCGCATGACACGCGACTATGCTTCGCGCGGAAAAGACCGCGCGCGCTATCTCTTTGCCGGCCAAGCATCGAGCCACATGACACCTTATCGGAACGCGGGCCAGCTTCGCCCTAACGGAATGCCGGACGGGGTAGCTTCGCCGTCCAATCTCGATTTCATGAACCGCGGCAATCCGTTCTTCTTCACTGACCGGGCGCTCCACTCGGCAGGGCAGTATATCGGGCGGACTATGCCGCTGCCGGTCGGCACCTTCTCCAAGCGCCCCGGCAACACCATCCTGTTCGATAGCGGCGGGCTTCAGTTCGGGCGCGACCCCAAACAATGGCAGGGCGACGCATCGCGCGCATGGGCGTTGCGCTTCCTCGAAGCCAATGCCGACGAGGCGATCACGCTCGACGTGCCCACCCGCGTCATTACGCCGGGAACGCCCCCATTCGACACCTTCGCGGCCGCCTTGGCGACCACGGCGGATAACAACCGCTATTTCGCGCGCCATCGCTCGTCAGACGTGAAGTTCCTATCCGTCCTTCAGGGCGAGACGAGCGCGGATGCCGTCGCGTGGTATGACGCTGTAAAGGTCCAGCCGTTCGAGGGCTGGGCTTTCGGTGGCTCCATGCGAACCGACTATATTCACATCACGGGCATGATGCTGCGGCTGATGGCGGATGGATTGTTGACGCCCGAGCGCAACCGCTTCCACTTTCTCGGCGTCGGCACGCTGACACATGCAGTCATGCTGAGTGCGCTTCAGAAGGCCTTGCGCGAGCATCTGGGCGACGATGATTTGCTCATTACCTTCGACACCAGTTCGCCGTCGCATCTGGCGACGAACGGCAAGATTTATGGCTATCCGAACATCTCACCCACCTCGTTCGTCATGTCGATTTTGAGGCCGCCAGCCGATCCAGTTCATCAGGAATGGCGCACGCTTTTCCCAGTTACGAGCAGCCGGATCGCCGAGCGGTTGCTGATCAGCGATTTGTGCGTGCCCGCGATCACCCGGCAAGCGGGCTGGGACGCGCTGGGGCACGAAATTGTGGTCAACCACAACCACGAAAGCCTGCTGCGCGGCATTGACGACGCCAACGCGACCATGGAGATGCCGAGTGCTTGGTCGAGCGAGCGTGCGCCCGATCACATCATCAGGGCCTATCGAGCGTTGCGGACCATGTTCCGCTATCCCGACCCGCTCACGCATGTCCGCCGCCAGAGCGCCGCTTTCGCCAAAATCCGAGGCGGGAAGGCCATAGAGGGAGACGGCGAATAGTCGAAGGCCGATGCGGCGGTGACCTATGTTGCGTCGACCTTGCTCATGTGGCGATAGACACTGGCGCGACCGACGCCCATTTCGCGGGCAATGGCGGCAGGGGCCATCCCTGCCGCCATCAGCGTTTCGATCCGAGCGGTGTCGATGCTGGGCTTGCGACCGCGATACACGCCCCTAGCTTTGGCGCGCTCAATCCCGTCGCGCTGGCGGTCGCGGCGAATGTCGGCTTCGAACTCGGCCACCGCGCCGAGGATCGAGAGCGTGAGCTTGCCGGTACTGGTCGTGGTGTCGATGCCGGATTGCTGGAGGGCGCGGAAGTCGCAGCCGTTGGCCGTCAGCCGCTCGACGAGCCGGTGAAGGTCCACCACGGACCGGGCGAGGCGATCGAGCCGGGTCACGGCCAGCACATCACCCTCGCGCACGAAATCCAGAGCATCCGCCAGCGCATCACGTCCCTCAACGGTTCGCCCGCTGCGCTTCTCGGCAAAGATTTTCTCGCAACCGGCCGCCTTAAGCTGCTCGTGTTGGACTTCGAGGCTCTGGCTGCTGGAACTGACGCGCGCGTAACCGACGATCATGGCACCTCCTGTCTCGGATGGGTTCAGACCCTCATCGCCAAGTGTCTCGGAAGCCCTGCGTCAACCGAAACAAGACGCGGCCGGGTGTCTCGGCGCGGTGTCTCGGGCGGGTAAACCCAAACGCCACCATAGAGAGGCGTCGATCGCGCGCTTCAACCGTTGACATGCGAGCAGCTACATCCATTGACACATCATATCTGATGTGACAGTCTGATCCCGATGGCGAGTGCATTTCTTATCACGAATGAGCGGCAAGAGCGCGAGGTGAGTGCCCTGATCGAGCAGATCGGCGAGGCTCTGTCTTCCGACCAAGTTCTCAAACAGATTGTAGCTGGCCTGCCGCCGGAGGTGCTTAATGGCGTTCGGCGCTCCCTGATTGCGGAGCGGGATGAGCTGATCGAAAGCCTTGAAGCGTATCGCGCCGCGCAGGGCGGCGAGGTGGCGAGGCTTAAGGCGCGCGCTGGCAACGATTTGGGAGCATTGCTGGTCGCTGCTAGGGTAGCAAAAGGATGGAAGCAGAAGGAATTGGCCCGCCGCCTCTTTCTGCCAGAGCAACAAATTCAGCGATACGAAGCTGAACGGTATCGAAGCATAAGCCTCTCCGGTTTGCAGCGCGTCGCGCGGACGCTTGGCATCCGCCTTACAGCCCACATAGATCAGCCTGTTCCAGACCCGTGGCTTCCGTCTTATGAAATGTCATCGAGCGAGTTACAAAAGGTCCTTAAGCACGCGCGGGAGAATGGCTGGTTAGACAAAGCAGACCAGTCCGACGATAGCGGCATCAGCCAACTACGTCGCACCGTCGCGGAACATGTGGGCGAATATGGAACTCCTTCGCTGCTGCGGACAGGGTTGAACGTCCACGATCTCACGCAAGACTGGTTTCTGCTAGCTTGGAAGGCTCAGGTTACGCGGAACGCGCTGCGGCAAATTCAACGGAAAAAGCCGAAATATCGGCCTCTCAATATGTCTTGGCTTAGCGAGCTTGTTAAGCTTAGCGCCCTTGACGATGGCCCCTCGCGAGCCAAGGATATGCTTTCTGAGCAGGGAATTATTCTAGTCATAGAACCTCAGATTGCGGGGATGCGGGTCGATGGCGCCGCGTTCTTGATAGATGAGCGCCCTGTCATCGGCTTGACCCTGCGGCTCGACACCGTGGACAACTTTTGGTTCACGCTGATGCATGAGATGGGTCACGTCATCCTGCATTACCGCACTGGCTTAGCGTCCGGATTTTTCGACGATTTCGAGCATCTCGAAATCGACGAGATGGAGGAAGAAGCAAACCGCTTCGCGCAGAACATGCTCATCCCAGATGCTGTTTGGATCAAGTCGCCTGCTCGAATCGCCAAAACTGCCGAACCCGTGGAGCGACTGGCAAAACAGTTGGGGATAGCCCCCGCTATCATATTTGGCCGGTTGCGTATGGAGCGGCAGAACTACAAGATATTCTCTGACAAGATTGGCCGAGGGCGCGTTCGGAAGCAGCTCCTTGGCAAGGCTATCGAGGTGAACGATGAACCCGTCATATAGGCCGGTCTATTGTAGTGCTCTTCGGATGAAAGCCGGCGAGTTGGAAGGTGTCCGCCTATTGGCGCCGGACGTGGCAGATAGCGTTCTGCCTCGTTTCATCGTTCCCCCTAAAAAGGAGCGGAACGACGCTGAGCCTCTGCTAATCGAAATGGCGGAAATGCCGGACATCAGCGTGGCGCTGGCGGCACATTGGCGGGATCGCCCCGCGCTCATCGACGCCACTTACATCATTGATGAATATGGTCGCGACCGTCTCGCGGCATGGTTGCCCAACATGTTCAAACGGGCTTGGGCGGCCGGTGGGATCGCCATTCCTATCGCGCAGCTTTCCGACTTGGGCGAGAGGGAGCTTCCGGCTTTCACGGCTTCCATCCCATCACAATCCCCGCTCAAATTTGCGATTTGCGTCTCGTCCGATGAATTGGTGGGGGCAGAGTTACGGGCGACCCTTTTGAATATCCTTTCGTCGTTAGGTTTGAGCGCAGCAGATTGCGCCGTGGTGGCGGACTTCGCTGGTGCGGAGCTGTCCGACCCAACAATCGCCGCCCCGATCATCAGCGGGGCGCTGGAAACCCTACAAGAAATTGCCCAGTGGCGGCACATCATCTTCCAAGGAACGCATTACCCCGAAGTTAATCCTGCCAAAGACGGCACCGTTGAGGTTTGGCCTCGCAACGAGTGGCTGGCATGGCGAGAAGCCGTTCGCTTCGATCCGACGACGGCGGAGCATATGATTTTTGGCGACTACGCGGCGGACTGCGCGAAGATGGCCTTCGGCGGAGGAGGCGCCCCGGCGATCCGACACATTCGTTACGCCACGGCCGATGCCTGGCTCGTCCAACGCGCGGTGAAAGAAGGTAAAGACGCGCAGCGGATGCACGGTGTTTACAAGGAGATTGTTGAGAGCGGTTCGTTTGCCGGTGAAGGGTTCTCAATTGCCGACGCGTTTATCGCGAATGGTGCGAAAAGCTCATCCGCCAAACCCGGCAATTCGACGACGTGGCGGCAGCTTAACACAACACATCACATCACGCAGGTGGTCAGCGACATCGCCAAGGTGCGCGGCATTTCGATCAGGAAGGCTCCCGCTTCCGAAGAGGTACAATTCAGCCTTGTCGATTGGGTGCCTTGACGCCAGACGCCAGCAAACCTCGACGGCGGAAGGTGAACAGCACCGCCACGCCATAGCCGCTCTTCGCGTCGTCAGTTCTGCCATTATCTGCAACGCGTCAATGCGCGTGCCATAACCCGGTGCGCCAGCAGGGCGGCGGCATCCTGCTCGTCGGGGCAAGAAGCGGTCTGGGCTAGATCGCGCAAGAGCATGGCGAGCTTGAGCAATGATTTCAGGCTGGGCTTTGTGCGAGAGCAGCGAAGGTAATCGTAATAGCGAGGCGAGTGGCCGAGATATTCGGTCGAGAAGACCGCATGTGTCGGCGTCAGCCCGGCGGATTTCAGAAACTGGAATACATCGTCGAGCATCATGTCGTGCGCCTCCGTTTGCGGGAACGCTCGTATTTATCGGCGGACGGGTTCGGTCGGCGTGCGTGATAAATAGAAAATACGAGCCGGCTAACATCCCCGGCCACAAGGAGAACAGATGGCGCAAGCCACGCAACAGCCCCCAACGAAGGGCGAAATATACCGAACGGCATGTATCCGCTGGATGACCGATTTCGATCCCGACCTGTTCGTCACCTTCGTCTTCAACCGTGGCATCAGCATGGACGAAGCGCAGGCAATATTCGAGAAGTTCCACGGGCATTTGGACCGTAAGCTGATCGGCCGCGCCTTTCTGCGCCGACCCAACGACCGAACCGATTATATCGCGACCGTCGAAAAGCCTGACGCCAACATCCACATCCACGCACTATTCAAGATGACGGCAATCCAGAAGCTACGCTTTTGCCTGATCGCCAATGGCATATGGGAAGGTCTGGTGAAGGGCGGCAACCTCGATATTCAAACCGTTTACGGCGCCGAGGGCGTTGCCGACTATATCACGAAGGAACTCAGGCCGGAGACGAGCGACCGCCTTCTCCTGCCCCGCCAAAAGGAAGTCTCGCCCTCTCGATAAATGTCGGGGGCTGCCGCCACGCGAGGCTCTACGGTTCATCGATACATCACGCAACGCGGACCGATCGTGGGCCGCAGTGATGAATATCACCAGATGATATAGATCGGAGGCGACAAAGACAGAGCAATACGACGAAGAGGCGGACGATACGAACAGCGACACGAAGAAACCAGCGATAGACAGAAACAGCGATACTCCGTCACTAACCCCAGCGGCACCAAAAACCGTGGTCATGGTGGCGGAATTATTTTTGGCTGAATTTCTGACTTTCCCCGCCAATCTTCGGTCGCTCTCACGAACGACGACATTACGGCTCGCATTTGTCCGAAACCAGAAAGGAGATGCGAATGTCGATCCTTAAGTCCCTCAAGCTTGCTGCTGCCGCCCCGGTGAACCCTGCCACGTCCGAACATGGCTTCCGCACGAAGCTGCTGCGCTACCTCGCCGAGCAGAAGGCGCTGGCGGAGGCGGAAATTGCCGGCACGTCGTTCAGCGCGACCCGGCGCGTGACGCGCACCAACGACGCGGGCGAGAAGGTCCGCGTGGACGCCCCTCGTCATGTGCGGAAGGGCTGGTTCGCCGACGCCAGCGGTAAGATGTTTTTCCAGCTCCGCTACGGCAGCAAGCCGCTGGAATTCGCCAAGGGCATGAACGCGATCGAGGTCCAGAACCTCAACGAAGTGCCCGAGATCATCGGCTCGATCATCGAGGCGATCAACGCCGGCGAGCTCGACCCGCAGCTCACGGCAGCCATCTCGGAGCGCAAGGCCAACTTCAAGCCGAAGGCGAAGAAGGCGGCGGCGTGATGCTGGAAGCAACGAGGCGGGCGACCATCGCCCGCCTCAATGACCATATCCGTGCCACCGGCGAAGCCGGGTGGATATTGCTCTCTCGCGGGGTGGCCGTTCTGCCGATCGCCAACAAGGACGAGGTAATCCGGGCGGTCCGCCTGTTCGATGCGTTCACCGCCGATGACGATCCGCATGGCGAACATGATTGCGCGACCCTCTCGGCAGGCGGCGAACGGATCATCTGGAAGATTGACTATTACCCGCGCGATCGGAACCGTCAGACCGATCCTGATCCGGCCGATCCTACCACAACGAAGCGGGTGATGACGATCATGCTGGCGGAAGAATATTGATGCGCCGCTACGACGCCCGCGACATCACCGAACACCATTATCGGGCGCTGCGACTGCTGCTGATGCTCAATCAGGCCGAGGCGCATATCGTCGTCAGGAGCAAGCGCGCTTGGCCGCCGCGGGTCTCCTATTCGCCGCGCCAACCGGCTACGGCGATCACTGGCGAGGCGATTAACTGACGGACGACCTTCCAGCGGCGTCATCTTCACTTCAAAGATTTACGATTTGCCCCTAGAACGGATCACGAACCGGCCGCGCGCCCGCACGCCGCCGGGATCGTCACGCTGGGGGTTGAGTTTGTATATTGCCGACATTGAGGAAGCCGTCAGCCGGATAGCGGCTGCGCCGTTCAATTCCGAGAGCTTCCCCTACGACTTCATCGCCGCTTATGACGCTCCGCCGGCGACGGTCACCCGTATCCGGAACGGCTCGCAGAACGCTTCCGATATAGAAGGTGGCGTGTTGTGGCGGCAGAAGCTCCATCTGCTCATCTGCGCGCGCGGCCAGGTCGAAACGGCGCTGGAACAGCTACAGGCGAGCCGCGCAACCACGAGCCAGCGCGTCCAGTTCATCGCCGCCACCGATGGCGATGAATTCGCCGCGCGGGACCTTAAAGCGGATGATACGATCTTCTGCCGCTTTGACGAGCTGGGCGACCGCTTCGGGTTCTTCCTGCCGCTCGCCGGCTACGCGCGATACAAAGCGGCCGAAGAAAACCCGATCGACGTCAAGGCCGCGAACCGGCTTAGAAGTCTATACGACGCTCTGATCACCGAGAACCCTGAGTGGGCTGGCGATGACATGCGTCACACCATGAACTTGTTCATGACGCGGATCATCTTCTGCTTGTTCGCCGAAGACACCGGTATTCTGCCGAAGGAAAACCAGTTCTCGCGCGCGATCCATGAACATGGCGGGCAGGCGGGCGAGGAAATGGTTCGCGTGCTGACCTTGCTGTTCACCGCGATGAGCAAGCGCGAGGGCGAGCGTGGCGACCTGCCGAAATGGGCAGACGACTTTCCGTGGGTCAATGGCGGCCTGTTCGCGGGCGAAATCCAGATCCCGAGGTTCAGCCGGACAGCCTATCGAACTCTCGGGGACGCAGCCCGCTTGCGCTGGAACGAGATCAACGCCGACATTTTCGGCTCGATGATCCAGGTCATCGTTGACCCGGCACACCGGCACGAAACCGGGATGCATTACACGTCGGTGCCGAACATCTTGAAGGTGCTCGACCCGCTATTCCTCGACGAGCTGCGTGCGGAAGCGTTGCGTCCGCCGCTTGCCGACGCCTCGCGCGAGAAGACGCGGCTCAAGGGGCTGCTCAACCGTCTGTCGAAAATCCGCGTGTTCGATCCCGCGTGCGGTTCGGGTAACTTTCTCGTCATCGCCTATCAGGAGCTGCGGAAGATCGAGCGGGAGGTGCTGGATCGTCTGCGCGCCCTTACAGGGCACGCGCCGGGCATCTGGAGCCATATCGAGCTTCACAACTTCTACGGCATCGAGGTCAGCGACTTCGCGGCGGAGACTGCGAAGCTGTCGCTCTGGATCGCCAAATACCAGATGGACCGGGCACATAGGGATGTGTTCGGTTCTGCCCCGCCCGCGCTCCCACTCACCGACAGCGGCAACATCGTTTGCGATAACGCGCTCCGGGTGGATTGGCGCGAAGTCTGCCCGCCGCCTACCATCACCCGCAATCGACAAAAGCTGTTCGACCTCGCCACCATCACTGATGTTCATGGCACCGAAACGGTGCCTGACGGAGAAGTGGAAACCTACCTCGTCGGCAATCCCCCATACCTCGGCTATAATCGGCAGACGCATGAGCAGAAGGGGGACATAGAAGCAGTTGCGGCCCCCTACACTGATAGCTGGCGTTCACTTGATTACATCTCGTGCTGGTTCCTGAAAGCAGCAGAAATATGCGATAGACGAACAAAGGTGGCGTTCGTTTCAACCAACTCGATCTGCCAAGGCGAACATGCGACCATCTTATGGCCCCATCTGTTCGGCTTAGGTGTCGAGATCGGCTTTGCTCATCGCTCTTTCAAATGGGTGAACAATGCTGCGGCGAATGCCGGAGTGACATGCGTAGTCGTTGGGCTCCGAAAGGGTCATTCGGACGAGGCAATCCTGTTCGACGGCCTCAATGCCAAGCGTTGTGCGGGTATCAATCAGTATCTCCTTCCCGCAGCCACGATTTTTATCGAACCACGGCGAGTTCCCTTGTCTGGACTCCCAGCGATGAGCTTGGGAAATATGCCCAAGGACGGCGGACATCTGTTGCTCCTTCCTGAGGAGCGGCAGGCCCTCTTGTCCCAACACCCCGAGGCGGCTCAGTTCATTCGACGGTTCGTGGGATCGCAGGAGGCAATACGCGGCATCGAAAGATACTGCCTCTGGATCGAGGACGAAGATGCAGAGACAGCCGCGCAGATATCCGCGATAAGTACGCGGTTGGAAGGCGTTCGCGCGATGCGATTGGCAAGCCCCGCCGCCTCAACCAAAGCGTTTGCCGCATACCCACATCGGTTCAAGCAAATCCAAGGCGTATCCCGCGAGAACACGGTTGTGGTGCCGAAAGTTTCATCGGAGGCCCGCCCCTTCCTCCCTGTCGATTATCTCACAAACGGCGAAATCATCTCCGATAATGCGTTCGCGCTCTATGACGCTCCGCTCTGGACGATGAGCTTGATCGCATCGCGGCTACACCTTCTCTGGATAGAGGCGGTTTGCGGCAAACTGGAAACCCGCTTTCGCTATTCGAATACGATGGGCTGGCACACCTTTCCTGTCCCCAACCTGAGCCCGGCACAACGCGAGCGACTGACGGAATGCGCGGAAAACATCCTCGTCATGAGAGCGGAACTCGGGGGAACGATCGCTGAGCTGTATGATGCGGAGGACATGCCGCAAGCTCTTCGCGAAGCGCATCGTAATAACGATGAGGCTTTGGAGCGCATTTATTCCGACCGCCCATTCCGGAGCGATGCCGACCGTCTGAATCATCTTTTCCGCCGCTATGCGCGAATGATTGCCGCCGAACGCGGAGAGGAAGTCGCGCCCGAGTTCGATCTTGATGCTGAGGAACAAGCCGCATGACCAATGTCGTCGAGGTCCGCTATGGCCGATCCGGGGCCAGTCAGAAGCTCGACGAGCTGGGAATGCGCCCGATGCAGGCGCGTGTGTGGAAGGCGCGCAACGCCCAGAATTTGCTCGTCAAGGCTCCGCCAGCGTCGGGCAAATCGCGCGCGCTGATGTTCGTGGCGCTCGACAAGCTCCATCATCAGGGCGTCGCCAAAGCGATCGTCGCTGTGCCGGAACGCTCGATCGGTGCGTCCTTCGATCCGGCACCTCTCAGCCAGCACGGCTTTTTCACCGACTGGCATGTGGAGGATCGCTGGAACCTCTGCGTCAACGAGAATGGCGGCGCGCGTGGAAAGGTCGATGCGCTCAGGGCATTCCTCGACAGTGAGGATCGCACGCTCGTCTGCACCCACTCCACGTTGCGTTTCGCCTATGATCGGTTCGGCGCGGAAGCCTTCGACGGCTGCTTGCTTGCCGTCGACGAATTTCACCATGCCGCCGCCGATCAGGACAATCGCCTGGGCGAGCTGGTGCGCGGGCTTCTCGAACGCAATCAGATTCATATCGTCGCGATGACCGGCAGCTATTTCCGGGGCGACCAGATCGCGGTGATGCGGCCGGAGGACGAGGATCGTTTCGATCGCGTCACCTACACCTATTACGAGCAGTTGGACGGCTATTCATACCTGAAGACACTCGGCATTGGCTATCATTTTTACCGCAGCGTTGATCGCACGGGTTATCTCGCTTCGATCGGTGAAGTGCTCGATCCGGACAAGAAAACGATTATCCACATACCGAATGTGAATGCGGCGGAATCACCGCCAATGACGAAATATGAGCAAGTAAACCACATCATCGGCTTGCTTGGGGAATACGAGAGAACTGATCCAGACACCGGTTTTTTACTGGTTCGGAGGTCCAACGGGGCCATTTTACGAATTGCCGACCTCGTCGATGATGGGGAAGCCCGTGAAAAGGTCGTGGCTTCGCTCCGCCGCGCAAAGGATCGCGATGCGATAGACATGATTATCGCGCTGGGTATGGCAAAAGAGGGTTTCGACTGGATTTGGTGCGAGCACGCGCTGACGGTCGGATATCGAGCTTCGTTAACCGAGGTCGTCCAAATCATTGGTCGCGCAACTCGCGATGCTCCGAACAAGGCGCACGCACAGTTTACGAACCTCGTCGCCGAACCCATGGCCGAGCTAGGCGCGGTTGTGACGGCCGTGAACGACATGCTGAAGGCGATCACTGCCTCGATGCTCATGGAACAGGTGATGGCTCCGCGCTTCCGCTTCCATCCTCGCCCTGACGAGCCACCCCACGATCTCGGTAGCGGAGGTAGAGGAACCGGCATGTTCGTGGACGAGGACACGGGCGAAGTTCATATCGCCGTGAAGGGCCTGAAAGAGCCCTCGACCGACCGCGTGCGGATGATCGTGCAGGAGGACCTGAACGACCTGCTCGCCAATGTCTGCCAGGACCCGCGCATTGCGGCGCGCGCCGTCGCCGACGATGCGACTGCCCCGGAGGTGGTCAATCAGGTGCTCGTGCCGAAGGTGATCGAGGAAAGATATCCGCACCTTGCGCCGGAGGAGGTTGAGGAGGTGCGCCAGCATCTGCTCGCTGGCATGGCCGTAATCGCCGAGGTAAACCGGCTGGAGCTGGAAGGCGGATCGGGCAATCGTGTCGCCGAAGGTCGGCTCGACTATGACGCCGGTGCGCCCGATGCAGGTCAGAACGGCGCGACCAAGTTCCTCGACATGGTGCGCCGCTTCATCAATGTCACGGACCTGAGCATTGATCTGATCGACAGCATCAATCCTTTCCAGCAAGCCTACGAGGTGCTGTCCAAGCAGATGGACGCGCCGACGCTGGCGAAAATTCATGGTGCGATCGCCAGTCAGCGCGTCAGCATGACCGAAGAGGAGGCGCTGGCGCTGTGGCCGCGCATTCAGCGGTTCCGTCAGGAGCACGGCCGACCGCCCAATGCCGCCTCCAACAATGAGCTTGAGAAGCGGCTTGGCGCCGCGCTGGAATGGCTGAAAGCTGCGAAGCGTCGGCGGCAGCTCGATGCAGTGGTCGAGGCAGCAAGCTGATGCCACGTCCGAGCCTTGACGAGGTTCTGGGCAGCGATGACGAGTTCGGGCTGCTCGAAGTTGATGTTCGTCCCGCCGCGACGGCGGGAGGTGAAACCGCACAGGTGCTGGCGGAACTTGAGCGGTTCGTTGGTAGCACCGGTCGCCCACCCTCCAGTGAACCGGGCACACCGATCGCGGAACGCATTCTCGCCACCAAGGCGAAGCGGCTATCCGGTAATCCCGCAATCGGTGCGCTTCTGCTCCCGAAGGAACCTGAGCCACCCGCCAGCATCGACGACATCCTTGGCGACGAACTGCTTGAGGATGATCCAATCTTCGACCTGAGGCACGTTCAGCCGCGTGAGGTTCACGATCAGCCCGACTATATTGGCTCGCGCAAGCCATGCGACGACTTTGAGCGGTTCCGGCCGTTGTTCGAGGCAGTCGCCGTGGATCTCGGCGCTGGACGGCGCGAGGCACGGAAGTTCGCGCGCGAGCAGGAAATCGACGTGGGCCAGTTCTTCATTCAGAAGGGCATGATCGCCTATGTCGCCCAAGCTGGCGAGGTCTTTCAGGACCGGCTCGGGAACCGCAATCGCCGCCTCCGCGTCATCTACGACAATGGCACCGAGAGCGACCCGCTGCTCCGCTCGTTCGCATCGCTCCTATACAATGACGAGAACGGTCGGCGGATCACCGACCCTGTTGCTGGGCCGCTTTTCACGCCGGAACCGGACGAGGGCGACGTTCAGACGGGTCACATTTATGTCGCCCGCACGCTCTCCAAGGACGAGCATATCGCGCAGCACGCGCCCCGGATGCTAAAGATTGGCGTGACCGGCGGCGATGTTCACCGCCGCGTTACCGATGCGATCAACGATCCCACGTTCCTGTTGGCGCCGGCGGCGATCGTCACCAGCTTCACGCTATATAATGTCAACCGGACCCGGCTCGAAAATTTGCTCCACCGGTTCTTCGATCCCGTGCGCGCCGATATTGAGATCAAGGACAGGTTCGGCCGCGTCGTCCGTCCGCGCGAATGGTTCTTCGCCACCCCCGATCATGTGACGGAGGTTGTGCGGCGTATTCAGGATGGTTCAATAACCCGCTGCTACTTCGATCCGAAGTCTGGCATTGTTGATACGGCCAATCAGTGAAGAAGGGCGGGGGCCTTGCAACCGAATTATATCTCCATCTCCACGCTGTTCAGCGCGCAGACGCGCCACACCATTCCGCTCTTTCAGCGCCCCTATGTCTGGACGCGCGAGGATCAATGGGAGCCGCTTTGGGAGGATATTGCGGGGCTGCTAGAGCGGCTTGAGGATCGGATTGGCGACGCGCCTGTTGCGAGCCATTTCCTCGGAACGATCGTTCTCGAGCAGGTCCAGAACGCCACTGGCAGTCTTCCCCGGCGGGAAGTCATCGACGGACAGCAGCGGCTCACGACGCTCCAGATCGTATTGAAGGCCGCGGAACATGCGCTCGACGATGCCGCCGCTACGGCGAACGGCGACGCGACTAAGGTCAGTCTTGCCATGCGCCAGATCGCGTCATTGACGGAAAACCTCGCCGAAGGCGTGGAACGCTACAAGGTTTGGCCCACCAACGAGGACCGTGAACCCTTTCAGAGAGTGCTCGACGCATCGCCTGTGAACGGCGTGAATGGCAGCGGCGGAAGGATGGCGGACGCCTACCATTATTTCCGCGAGGTATTCGCCGGGTATCTCTCGGGCGATGATCCGGCCCAGCGTGCCCAACGGTTCGCCGCCGCGCTCAAAGATTACCTCAAGCTGATCGTTCTCGACCTCGACCCGAACGATGAGCCGCAGGCGATCTTCGAAACGCTCAATGCTCATGGCACGCCGCTCCTGCCTGCGGACCTCATCAAGAATTGGTTGCTGTGGGAGGCGGCACGGCAGAAGCTCGATCCCGCTCCTCTCTATGAGAAATACTGGCGGCCATTCGACCGCGAACATGCGTATTGGCGTGCGCGCGTCGGCACGGGCCATGCCGCCCGCGCACGCGTGGACACCTTCCTTCAAAATTGGCTGACCAAGGAGACTGGCAACATTGTCTCCGCCAAGCATCTCTATGACCGGTTCCTTCGGCATACCGCCAAGCTCAAATCGGCCTCGCCGACGGGCAGAATTGATGTCGAGGCGTTCATGCGCGGCATTCGCGAGGACGCAGATCGGTTTGAACGGATCGACAAGCCCTCCGACGATACGCGCTTCGACTTGTTCCTCCAGCGCCTAAAGGCGATGGACCTGATCGTCTTTCAGCCGCTCCTGCTCGACGTCATGGCCCGGCTGGAAGCCGATCCGAAAGAGTTGGATCGGCTGGGCATGGTGCTGGAGAGCTATCTCGTTCGCCGGATGATCTGCGCCTACCAGACGCGCGGCTATGGCACGCTGGCCCTGCGGCTTCACAAAATCCTGGCTGAGGCCCCTGAAGGCGTTTCACTGGCGGACTTGCTAAAAGAGCAGCTTCTTTCCGAAGCCGGCACAGACGCATGGCCCAACGACGAGCTGTTCCGCCTGGAATGGCTGCGTCGGCGCTTCTACGGGGGCTTGCGGCGAGAGCGTGTCGTTATGGTCCTGCGCGCGTTGGAGCACTTCTATCAGTCGAACGCCCATTTGGCGGAGCCGTTGATGACGTTCGATTGGTCCAAGCTCCAGATCGAGCACATCCTGCCGCAATCGTGGCATGAACATTGGCCTCTGGCCGAAGGCATCACGCCTGAGCAACGGGAGCTTGCGCTTCACGGCATCGGCAATCTGACACTCGTCGCCGGCAAGCTGAACCCGTCCCTCTCCAACGCAGCATGGCGTCATGCCGAAGCGAAAGGCGGAAAGTCAGAAGCCTTGCGGAAGCATACCCGTTTGGAACTCAATCGTCGGCTGTTGGAGGGCCACGAGACTTGGGACGAGATGAGCATCGCGGCACGCGCCGAGACGCTTTTCCAAGATGCCTCTGCCATCTGGCCACGTTAGCATCGACTGCGGTTACGCGTTCCAGACGAGGGATGCGAGCAGGTCGCCGCGCCCCACCAATCGCCCCGACCGGTCCCGCGTCTCGTCGCGGGCCGGATCAAACCATCCCACCAGATATCCGCTTCGGTCGCGCCCGTCTATTCGGTTGCCTGACCGTTCACGCCAACCGCGCAACATGCCGCTGCGATCCCGATATTCGTGCCTCATCCTGCCTTCCTCCTTTTGAGGCCATTCGATCAAGCGCCGTGCGGCTGATCCGTCAAATAATGTCGGTCCGAGACACACCCGGGGGAAAGCGCCCCGCTGAGGGGCGAGAGGGGCACAGGGCGCATCAAATAACGCGATGCTCCCTCTGACCCTGTGTGACCCCTCGCAGGGGCTCACGCTGCGCGTTTGCGCTTGCTCCGCTTGAGGGCGTTGTTCAGCCGGTCAGCCGCTTCTTGTCGAGCGGCAAGCGCCCCTTCCGCCTCTTCGTCAGTAGCTGTCGGAGCAATTGGCTGGTTCAGCAACGCGTTCCGCAACGTTTCGGCGTTTGTGGTGACAACCGTCCCGTCCCGGAGCGTGTAGCATTGGCCGCCGGCAGCCAGCTCAGGAAGGAAATTGAACGTCCCGACTGTGTTGCCTTCGTTGTCGAACCTGATGCCCGCCGCTCCCCCAGCGAGGAGAATGGTGAGCGTCCGCACTTCGAGGTCGCCAACCTTGTCGACCGGATCGCACCAGACCACGTCGACGACATTTCGGATAGCCTCGCGCACCTTGAGGCGGGCATCGCGCATCGCTTCTATGTCAGCGTCGTCTCCGAGAGCGCCCCGCACCTCCCATACTCGTTGAAGGTGGACGTTCGGCGCCAGCCGGCCTCGCGCTGCTTCCAGATCGCGTTCCACACGGACGCGCTCGGCCTCCAGCTCACGCTGCTCTCGCTTTATCGCCCGAAGTTCCTCGTCAAATTCGTCCTGATCGTCGTCATCGAACTTCGCCATTTTCCTGACCAGCCGCTTGGCTTCGGCCTTCTTGTTCTCGATGGCGCGGTTCAGCTCCGCGAGCCGTATGGCGAGCGGCCCGGACAGGTCTTCACGCTGGAAGAACCTCTCGTCCAACGCGAGGTGAAGCATGGCATCGAGCGCGGCCCGCTCGAAAATGCGGTAGTTGAAGAACTGGCTATATTCGCAGCCGGTGTGGCGGGCGGCGCTGTCGCATTGGAGGTAGGAGTATCCGCCATCCTTCTTCGCGCGCCCGCGCATCGCCATCAACCCTCCGCAATGTTTGCAGCGGACGAGGGTGGAGAACAGGTTGCGAGCGTAGGGCGCATATCGCCCCGAACGGGTCTGCCATCGTTTCGACGCGCTGGCACGAGCGCGGGCGACCAAATCGGCATCAATCGCGCGAGGAAAGACATTCTCGATCCGCTCGCCGGTCTTCCGGCGCTTGCCGCTCTCTGTCACATGGGCAGGGTGATATTCACCCGCGACGGCGGGGTGCTTGAGCAGAATGCCGATGTAGCTCCATCCCCAGCCTTTGCGAGTCGTGGTCTGGCGGCCTTTGCCCCAGCTCGGAACGCCGTTATCGTTCAGGCGCTTCGCAATGCCCCAATAGCCTATCCCGTCCGCCGCCCATTCGTATATCTGCTTCAGGACGGCCACGCGCTCGGGGATCAGTTCATAGCGGCGGTTATCGTGATCCTTGTCGACCCGTTCGCCAGCGACCTCGATCCAAGCCGGCGGCTTGGCCGAAAGCACCTTGCCCTGACGCGTGAGCTGCTGCTTCCGTCGCCAAGCATCTGAGATGAGCTGGCTCTTCTTCTCGCTCTCGGTGTGATTGACTGTGGCGTGCATCACGATTTCCATGATGCCCATCAGGGCCATCGGACCTTTGAGATAAGCGTCATCGAAAATGCGTTCGCCATCAACCGTGGCGATCTTGATGCCGCAGTCGCAAAGGTCTTCCATCCACCGCTGCGTAACGCGCGGTTCGAGGCGGCTGAGCCGGTCCAGCTTGTGAACGACGAGAATGGTGCCCGCCGGCACATCGCCGGCATCGACGCTCCGACGCCATTTGCCGAGATTGCCGACGCTGAGGTGATGCCCCTTCCATGCGGACTGCCCCAAATCTTCAACGATCTGGATTACATCCCAGCCCTTGCGCTTACAGAAAGCTTGGCACTCCTCGAGTTGCCGCTCCTTGGAGAAGCCTTTCTCCTGCCGCTTGGTCGAGAAGCGGATATAGATAACAGCATCGGTCACGCACAAACTCCCGGGGATACGTCCCCAGCTTCTGCGTTGTGCGTTACTTTTCCGTTAGACAGTCATCTCGTGAATGAACAGGCCACGTAGTGGAAATGAAGCCTGCGAGAAATCGGCGACGTAGGATCCGCTTCGTGGATGGAAATGGAGATGGCCGCACGGCGCCATAACCGTCTCGCGAGGTTGGAATGGAAACCATTTCCGGCGCTTGATCCGTACCGGGTCACAGCCGATCGCATCACCGAAAACCGAACGCACCAAATCGATTTCGCCCGACGTCAGGGAACGCTCGCCGCCGGGTTCGCAGGTCAGCGCGGTCAGTGCTGCATTCCACTCATGTCATGACCGCTCATATCGTGATCGTTATCTCCAGTGCCCGACGCTGCTCCACCGGACGCACCCATTTTCTCGATCGTTATCGGCATGGAAAGCTTATCGCCGTCCGTAAAGGTCAGCGTCAATTCGGTCGTCCCACCTGACTGAAGCTTGTCGGACAGATCAAACGCCATGACGTGCAGTCCGCCGGGGGTGAACACGACCGAGGCACCGGGATCGATCGGGAGCGATTGGACGGGGGCCATCTTGCCGCCGTTGGTCTGGTGCATCTGGGCGTCGCTCACGCCCGCGATATTCACCGCCGCTAACGTTACCGGCTCAGCGCCATTGTTGCGCACAATGAAATAGGCGGCAGCGGGGCGTCCGGCGATAATCGGCAGGACCAGCTTGCCGTCGCTGGCGACCAGGCCCGGCTTAGCATCGGGTCCGGAGAGCGTCGCTTCGTTGGAAGCGGTAGGGCTGTCAGGCTCCTTGCCGCATGCACTCAGCGTCGCGATCAGGGCAAGGCTGGCGACAAGGGCGAAAGAACGGGCGCGAATCCTGGGCGGCATGGGCTGATCTCGGCTTGGGAAAAAATCGCTCGCCTAATGCCATCGCATCAGACTTGTTCCAAGCAAAACCGCTCCTATATCGCGGCTCGACGACTTGGAACGTCATCGAGCCGTGCAAGCCGCCTTGCCTTGTGTAAGGGAGGCGATCCGTGCGGTGTCACCCACTGACGTGAGGATTGGGGATAATGGCTAAAGTAATTGGTATCGATCTGGGCACCACCAACAGCTGCGTTGCGGTCATGGACGGCGGCAAGCCCAAGGTTATCGAGAATTCCGAAGGTGCGCGCACCACGCCCTCGATCGTCGCTTTCACCAAGGATGGTGAGCGTCTGATCGGGCAGCCTGCAAAGCGCCAGGCCGTGACCAACGGCGACAATACGATTTTCGCGGTGAAGCGCCTGATCGGCCGCCGCTTTGACGACCCGGTGACCAAGAAGGACACTGAGCTGGTTCCCTACACCATCGTGAAGGGCAAGAACGGCGACGCGTGGGTCAACGCGGGCGGCGAAGACTACAGCCCTTCGCAGATCTCGGCGTTCACGCTGCAGAAGATGAAGGAAACCGCCGAATCGTACCTTGGCGAGACGGTCACTCAGGCCGTCATCACGGTTCCGGCCTACTTCAACGACGCGCAGCGCCAGGCGACCAAGGACGCCGGCCAGATCGCCGGTCTTGAAGTACTGCGCATCATCAACGAACCTACGGCTGCTGCGCTGGCCTATGGCCTCGACAAGCAGGACGGCAAGACCATCGCCGTCTACGACCTTGGTGGTGGTACGTTCGACGTTTCGGTTCTCGAGATCGGCGACGGCGTCTTCGAAGTGAAGTCGACCAATGGCGATACGTTCCTTGGCGGTGAAGACTTTGACTCCAAGCTGGTCGAATGGCTGGCCGACAAGTTCAAGTCCAAGGAAAACATGGACCTGCGGACCGACAAGCTTGCTCTGCAGCGTCTGAAGGAAGCGGCTGAAAAGGCGAAGATCGAACTGTCGTCCACTGCGACGACCGAGATCAACCTGCCCTTCATCACTGCCCGCATGGAAGGCGGCGCCACCACTCCGCTGCACCTCGTCGAGACCATCACCCGTTCCGATCTGGAGCGCATGGTTGCCGACCTGATCCAGCGGACGCTGGAGCCTTGCCGCAAGGCGCTGGCCGATGCCGGTCTTTCGGCAAAGGACATCGACGACGTCGTGCTCGTCGGCGGCATGACCCGCATGCCCAAGGTGCGCGAAGTCGTGAAGGAATTCTTCGGCAAGGAACCGCACACCGGCGTGAACCCTGACGAAGTCGTCGCCATGGGCGCAGCCATTCAGGCCGGCGTCCTTCAGGGCGACGTCAAGGACGTTCTGCTGCTCGACGTTACCCCGCTTTCGCTGGGTATCGAAACGCTGGGCGGCATCATGACCAAGATGATTGATCGCAACACGACGATCCCGACCAAGAAGAGCCAGGTCTACTCGACCGCCGAGGACAATCAGCAGGCGGTGACGATCCGGGTGTTCCAGGGCGAGCGCGAGATGGCGCAGGACAACAAGCTGCTCGGCCAGTTCGACCTCGTCGGCATTCCGCCGTCGCGTCGGGGTGTCCCGCAGATCGAAGTCACCTTCGACATCGACGCCAACGGTCTTGTGAACGTGTCCGCCAAGGACAAGGGCACGGGCAAGGAACAGCAGATCCGCATCCAGGCGTCGGGCGGTCTTTCGGACTCCGACATCGACCAGATGGTCAAGGATGCCGAGAAGTTCGCCGAGGAAGACAAGAAGCGTCGCGAATCTGCCGAAGCTCGCAACCAGGCTGACAGCCTTGTCCATGCGACCGAACAGCAGATTGCCGAAAATGGCGACAAGATCGACGCCGCGCTTAAGGGTGAAGTCGAAGCCGCGATCGCTGCGACCAAGACCGCTCTTGAAGGCAACGATGCTGCCGACATCAACGCCAAGGCCCAGGAACTGACCCAGGTCGCCATGAAGATGGGGCAGGCCATCTATGAAAAGGAGCAGGCTTCGGCTGCTTCGCCTGAAGCACCCAAGGCTGGCGACGACGATGTGGTCGACGCCGAGTTCTCCGAAGTTGATGAAAACAAGGGCTGACCAGTCCTGATGAAAACCATGCCGTCGCCAGTGCAATCCGTGCTGGTGGCGGCTAGGTTGTTCCCCAGGGGAAGAACAACGTGTCGGCTACAGAAATAGATTACTACGAACTGCTCGAGTGTGAGCGTACTGCGGACGAAAAGACTCTGAAGTCTTCGTACCGGCGTCTCGCCATGCGGTTCCACCCGGACAAGAACCCGGGATGCAAGGATTCCGAAACCCGTTTCAAGCAGATCAGCGAGGCGTATGATTGCCTCAAGGATCCGCAAAAACGGGCAGCCTACGACCGCTTTGGCCATGCCGCTTTCCAGCAGGGCATGGGCGGTGGCGGCGGCCAGAACGGCGATTTCGGCGACATCGGCGATATTTTCGAATCGATTTTCGGCAGCGCTTTCGGCGGCGGTGGTCGCCAGCAGGCACGCCGTGGTGCCGATCTGCGTTATGACATGGAGGTCAGCCTGGATGAGGCGTTCCGTGGCAAGCAGACCGACATCACCATTGAAGTGTCGCAAAGCTGCGAGCCCTGCCATGGCACTGGCGCTCAACCGGGCACCAGCAAGCGGAACTGCAACATGTGCGCCGGCCACGGCAAAGTGCGTGCTCAGCAGGGCTTCTTCGTGGTCGAACGTACCTGCCCCACCTGTCAGGGCCGGGGCGAGGTCATTGAAAAGCCATGCCGTTCGTGCGGTGGCGAAGGTCGGGTAGACAAGCCGCAGACCTTGCAGGTGGACATTCCGCCGGGCGTCGATTCAGGCACCCGCATCCGCTTGTCCGGCAAGGGCGAAGCGGGACCGTTCGGCTCACCGCCTGGTGATCTGTACATCTTTCTGCACGTCAAACGTCACCGGGTATTCGAGCGGGAGGGTACGACCCTTCTCACGCGCGTGCCGATCACGTTCACCACGGCTGCCCTTGGTGGCTCGATCGAAATTCCCGGCATTGACGGGGATGCGATCGAGGTGGAGATTCCTGCGGGCATCCAGTCGGGCAAGCAACTGCGCAAGCGCGGAGCCGGCATGCCGGTTCTCCAAGGGCGTGGTCGCGGAGACATGGTGATCGAAATATCGGTCGAAACGCCGACCAAGCTTTCCGCGCGTCAAAAGGAATTGCTGCGGGAATTGCAGGCCACGGAGACGGGCGACGAGTGTCCGGGCTCGAAGGGCTTTTTCGACCGGCTCAAAGATGCCTGGAATGATCTGACCTGATACGACATCGGCCCGGAGCCATGGGCTCGGGGCCGATGTTTCGTTATCACGCGGTGGCGGTTTGCCGCGCGCTCCCTCCAGCCAATACCTCGCGACGGATGCGAGATACCAGTTCGGGATCGGCGCTGAGCCGCTCCTTCTCCTCGTCCAATATAGCGAGAAAAGCGCGGCGTTTGTATCCCATTAATTCGATGGCGGAGATTGCGTGTTCTTCGCTGAGGGTGGAGGCGATCATGTCCACCACGCGCTCAGCGCCGTGCAGGCGACCCCAAAGGTAGTCATTCTCGCGATAGGCCCGGCTGAAGAACGCGCCGAAGTTGAAGAATTCCGTGCCGCGCAAGGTTTCACCCGTGCCGCCGGACCGGATGGCCGAGCAGTCCTCTGGCGAAATGCGATCGACCAGCACGGGATCGAACTCATTCAGTCCCTCTCCTCGCAGCAAGGGCAGCGTCACCATGTCGTAAAACGGAAATCCCAGATAGGCGAGCAGTACGCGCCGTCGCAGCGCCTGCGGCATCGCTGTCAGGGCTTCTGAAAAACGCTCGTCCACCGCATCGTCGATGGCGGTGAGGTTGCGATTACGCTCGATGTGGTCGACCACCGCCTGTGGGTCTTTAAAGAACGAACGCGCCAGACCGGGAAATTCCGCTCCGAGGGAGGCGATCGGCTCCTGATCGATATAGAACGAGAGGGCACCATAGATCGCCGATCGCGCCGCGTCACGGTCCTCCTCGGTCACGCCGCTTTCCGCCTCCCATTCCTGCGTGACCCGCCGGGCGAGCAGGCGCAGCCGGCGGATGCGGAAAGGGATATCATGGGCGCGGAAGAACCGTATCATCGCGGGTGAATTGGTGTCGCGAACGCCCTGCGCTCGATCAATGCCTTGCGCTGACAACAGATTTATCAACTGCAGCCGGATCGGCTCGGGCGAAGGAAGTTCCAACTGCGGTGCTGCGCTGAAGATCATGCGCGCCAGCATCGCCGTGATGCTGCTGAACTTTACCTGGACATAGCCGTGGTAAGCGTATCCCGCCTGCTCCGACGCAGCGGCCTGCGCCTTGGCCCGCCACGCCGCGATGCGCCGCGGCGTAGGGCTGTCCAGAAACAGCGTGTGGCCGAACAGCCTGTCGACAGTGTCCTCGATCTGCGGCCGCATCGCGATGACGATCTCGCGCAGTGTCGCCATTTCGCGGGACTGACGGGCAAGGGTTTCCAGATTATCGCGAATGGGCTGTTCGCGCGGAATGGAGGACAAGGATCCGAAGATCACCGGAAAGAACCCCGGCAATGTCGTGTCACGCCGCATTTCAGCGCCCAGATGATCGGGCGTGGGATCGATGTAGACGAAACGCCGGTCGATCTCACGCGCGGCAGGCCGATCACGCAGCACCGCCATTGCATCGGCGAATGGGGCGTTCACCAGCACCGATCCGTCGATCAGCGCCACACTGTCCAACTCCTTTCGGCGGGCGTGTTCGGGCATGATTCGGGCGAGGAAAGTGTCGCGCTCGGGCCAGGGTGCTTCCTCTTCTGCAACCAGCCGGTCAATCTCCTCGATCCGAAGTGGTGGGAATGCGCCGGGAAAACTGGCGGAAGCGCGGGCGGCCAGAACCAGTTCGGGAATGGCCGCCAGAGCATCTCCCCCCTCCCGTCCTGCAAGCGCATGGAAACCGAACGTCAGGCGATGCTCGCTCTCCAGAACGAGTTTGGGTGAATGCAGCCGGAGCATCTCGAGATGCCCCTTGAAGTCCGTAGCGGTCACGAAAAGGTCGATGGGGTGATCGGCGGGCAGCAGGGGTTTGCCGGTCGGCGCTTCGGCCATCGCCGTCAGGGCGCGATGGAGCAGTCGAGAAAAGCCGATTCCACTGAATGGTGGCTCGAACCAGCGCGAGCGGATCAGGCGGGACAGTTTTTCACGCACTTCGGCCCGTGCTTCGGGCGCAACGCTGGCACTGACCGCGTTGCCGGGGCGATGCAGCAGATACGTCACAAGCGGGCTGGCCCAGAACTTTGCCGCACGCGACCCGGGTCGCGCTTCAGGATCCAGCAGCGCATCGACGTCTGCGCATTCCAGCCAAAGGTCGGTCAACGGCTCCAGCGATTGACCCGAATGGATGGCCTGCGCGAGAAAGATGCTGTTGATGCCCCCGGCACTCGCCCCTGCGACGATATCGGTCAGAATCCGCAGCTTCACATTGCCGCCGCTCTCCAGCCGTCGCAGGAGGTCGAGATACACCGAAGCGCTCCCCGCCGGAGCGCTCTCGCCAGACCACAGGGCGCGGCTCGCCTGCAGGGCTTTCCACAATTCCTTGGTCACGCCGTGCATGTAGACCGCAAGGCTGACCCCGCCGTAGCAGACCAGGGCGATCCGCAGTTCTTTTTGCTGCATCGTCGCAGAGTGGCGCAGCAAAAGCGCATTGGCAATGTTAGAAGAATGACAATTGCGTTCCTCTTCCGTTCCGGTTAACCGAAGCGGCATGGCCAAGCCCAAACGTCGATATGTGTGTCAAGCCTGCGGCGGCGTTTCCAACCGCTGGCAGGGTCAGTGCCCCGACTGCAGCGAGTGGAACACGCTGGTAGAAGATGCGCCGCAAACGGTGTTCTCCGCCAAGCATGACCTGTCGACGGGCGGGCGGCCGATCCAGTTCACGCCGCTCGATCAACCTGGCGAAGTACCCAGGCGGCGGGCCAGCGGCATTGCCGAGTTCGACCGCGCGCTTGGGGGAGGGCTGGTGCCAGGTTCCGCGATTCTTATGGGCGGAGATCCTGGCATCGGAAAATCGACGCTTCTGCTGCAGGTTTCCGCGCATATCGCCCGGTCGGGCGGCTTGTCCGTCTATGTGAGTGGTGAAGAAGCGGCGGGGCAGGTGCGCCTACGGGCGGAGCGGCTTGGGTTGTCGAATGCGCCGATCCAATTAGCGGCGGCAACGTCGGTGCGCGATATTCTGACGACGTTGGGGATGATGGAGCCGCCAGCGCTGCTAGTGATCGATTCGATCCAGACCATGCACTCGGACCAGATCGAAGGAGCGCCCGGAACCGTCAGCCAGGTTCGCGGCTGTGCTTTCGAATTGATCCGTTACGCCAAGGAAAACGGCGTCACCATGGTGCTTGTCGGCCATGTGACCAAGGATGGCACGATCGCCGGTCCGCGCGTGCTGGAGCATATGGTTGACGTGGTGATGAGCTTCGAAGGGGAGCGCAGCCACCAGTATCGCATTCTTCGCAGCCTGAAGAACCGCTTCGGCCCGGTCGATGAAATCGGCGTTTTCGCGATGGACGGGGATGGTCTGGCGGAAGTCGGCAACCCGTCCATGCTGTTCCTTTCCGGGCGGGACGAGCCGATGGCGGGCAGCGCGGTGTTTCCGGCGATGGAGGGCACGCGGCCGGTTCTGGTAGAGATACAGGCGCTAATCGTGCGATTGCAGAGCGGAGCCACGCCGCGCCGCGCGGTTGTGGGCTGGGATAACGGTCGAATGGCGATGCTGCTGGCTGTGCTGGAGGCACGATGCGGGCTGAATTTCTCGGCATGCGAAGTCTATCTCAACATCGCGGGTGGCTATCGGCTAAGCGATCCCGCCGCCGACCTTGCTGTGGCGGCGGCGCTGGTGTCGGCCCTGGGGGACAAGCCGCTGTCGACCGATGCGGTGTGGTTCGGCGAAGTCTCGCTTGCGGGCGAGATTCGTCCGGTGGCGCACGGCTCTATCCGGCAGCGCGAATCCGCGAAGCTGGGTTTCAATGCGGCATTTGGCCCGTCCAATGGTCCGCCGCCGGAGAAGGGCCTGCGTTTCACCGGATTGACTATGCTGCCCAACCTCGTTGACCGCATCCTGTCCGATGCCTAGATCAGGCAGCATATGACAGGCTTCGACATCGCCGTCCTGCTTATCGTCGGACTGGGCGCCATTACCGGCTTCATTCGTGGGTTCGTGCAGGAAATCCTGGCACTGACGGCGTGGGTTTTCGCCATCTTTGCAATCCGCATGCTGCACACGCCAGCGACGGCATGGCTGGAACCGCACATCGGATCTGCATCGGGGGCGGCTGTGCTTGCCTTCGCCCTTTGCCTTGGCGTGCCGTTCGTGCTGGTGAAGCTGGTGGCCGGATGGGCAGGCAGCAAAAGCCGCGCGTCGGTGCTTGGACCAATCGATCGGGTGCTGGGTTTCGGCTTCGGCGCGGTGAAGGGCGTGATCATCATCGTGCTGGCGTTCTCGGTGCTGGTGCTTGGATACGACACGATCTGGGGCGTGGGCGGTCGGCCTGACTGGATCAGGCAGGCGCGCACGTATCCGTTCGTCAACGCCAGTAGCGAGGCGCTGGTGCAGGTTATCGCCGAACGCAGGCAGGAAGCGCGTACAGCAGAAGCCGCGCGCGGTAATCGCTGACCCCGCCATGTCGGCCACGATCCTCTATACGCCTGATGTGCTTGGGCTTGCCATCGAACTGGCCCGCTATCCCTTGACGGACGACCTGACGCTTCGGGGAGACGGGCGATCCAAGAGCTGCGGTAGCAGTATCGTGCTGGGTCTGGCGCTTGGAGCGGACGGGGTGATCGAACGCGTTGGTTTGCGCAGCCACGCCTGCGCGATCGGGCAAGCGTCCGCTGCCATTTTCGCCGGTGCTGCGGCCGGGCGCAATGCGAACGACATGGCGGAGGCTGAAGCGGCCATCGCGGCATGGCTGGCAGGCGACGCGGCGATGCCGGACTGGCCTGGGCTAGATACCATATCCGCCGCGAAAGAGTACCCCGCGCGACATGGCGCTGTGCTGTTGCCATGGCGCGCTGCGGCAAAGGCGTTCCGGTCTCTTCCAAGTGAGTAAAGATCGTCGTTTGCCGGTCACATAAACCGTACGACTTTTGGTCCACGACATTTCCGTCTATTGCTGCGCAGCAAATTGTGTTGCATCGCGACAATGCGGGATGTTAAGCTATAGTCCACAAGGACTGGGGACTGGAACATGGCTGATACGGCGCCGAAGGATGACAACACCGTCATCATCAAGAAGTACGCCAACCGGCGGCTCTATAACACGCAATCTTCCAGTTACATCACGCTTGACCATCTCTCGAAGATGACGCGCGAAGGCGTGAATTACAAAGTCCTCGATGCCAAGACGGGCACGGACATCACGCATACGATCCTGACCCAGATCATTATGGAGGAAGAATCGAGCGGGGAGCAGATGCTGCCTGTGAACTTCCTGCGCGAACTGATCAGCATGTACGGTAATTCGATGCAGTCGCTGATTCCGCATTACCTCGAAGCGTCGATGGAAAACTTCCGCGCCAACCAGAGCAAGCTTGCCAAGGCGTTCGAAGACAGCCTCGGCAACAATCCGCTGGCAAAGCTCGCCGAACAGAACATGGCGATGTTCCGTGCTGCATCGTCCGCCTTCATGCCGGGCGCTGAAAAGCCGGAGACCAAGACGTCGCCAGCCGCTGCGCCGGAGCAGGGGGACCTTTCCGCCTTGCGCGACCAGATGGCCGAGATCCAGAAGCGGCTCGACGCGCTGGGCAAGTAAGCCGCGCCGTCCAATCCATGACAGCCCGAATGCCGCGCCCAGCCGCGCGGATCGTCCTGACCGATGCCGCTGGCCGGGTGCTGTTGTTCCGCTTCGATCCGGCTGACCGGCCGCCGTTCTGGTGTACGCCCGGTGGCGCGGTTGATCCGGGTGAGAGTTATGAGCAAGCAGCCCGGCGCGAATTGCTGGAGGAAACCGGCCTTACCGCCGATCCCGGCCCACAGATCGCCCGGAAAATGGCGGAGTTCATCACCATAGAGGGTGTGCCGGTCTTTGCAGACGAGCGCTATTTTCGCATCCGCCTCCCGGCCGACGGCGATTCTGATGGCATCGACACCGGAGGTCATACCGCCCTGGAGCGGGAGGTGATGCGCAGCTGGCGTTGGTTCGCTCCCCATGAACTGGCCGACCTGACCGAGCCGTTCTACCCTGAAGACCTTACCGATTTGCTGTAGCGGCGACCTAGACCCACCGAGGCGTTTGAACCTTTTGCAGAGTGCGGCTAACAGCGGCGCCATGAATCAGAAGACAGCCCAGGCGCCTGCCATCCGCCACGCCCTTTCCACCAAGCGCGAGGACGATTTCGCGCAGTGGTATCAGGAAGTCGTTTCCGAAGCCGAAATGGCTGAGGAATCCGGCGTGCGCGGCTGCATGGTCATCAAGCCGTGGGGCTATGGCGTGTGGGAACGCATCCAGCGCCTGATGGACGACCGGATCAAAGCCGCAGGCGTGCAGAACTGCTACTTCCCGCTGTTCATTCCGCTATCGTACTTCGCCAAGGAAGCGGAGCACGTCGAAGGCTTTGCCAAGGAAATGGCTGTCGTCACCCATCACCGCCTGATCGGCGATGGCAAGGGCGGGCTGGTCCCCGACCCGGAGGCGAAGCTGGAAGAGCCGCTGATCGTGCGTCCGACGTCGGAAACTGTGATCGGCCAGGCGATGGCGCGCTGGGTCCAGTCCTGGCGCGACCTGCCGCTGATGGTCAACCAGTGGGCTAACGTGGTGCGCTGGGAAATGCGCACCCGCATGTTCCTTCGCACCAGCGAGTTCCTCTGGCAGGAAGGGCATACGGCCCACGCCGACCGCGACGATGCGATGGCAGAGACGCTGCGCGCGCTGGAAATGTACCGTGACTTTGCGGAAAACGAACTGGCAATGCCGGTGATCGCCGGCGAAAAACCGGAACACGAACGCTTTCCCGGCGCCGTCGCGACGTATTCGATCGAAGCGATGATGCAGGACGGCAAGGCGCTGCAGGCCGGCACCTCGCACTACCTCGGCACTGGGTTCGCGCATGCTGCCGGTATCACCTTCCAGGATCGCGAAGGCGCGCAGCAATACGCACACACCACCAGCTGGGGCACTTCCACCCGCATGATCGGCGGGCTGATCATGACGCATGGTGATGACGATGGCCTGCGCGTGCCGCCGCGCGTCGCCCCGCACCAGATCGTGATCTTGCCGATGCTGCGCGACACGCCGGAGGACGATGCGCTGCTGGCCTATTGCGAGGACTTGCGCAAATCCCTTGCCGGGATGTCGGCACTAGGCGAGCCGGTGCGCGTGCTGCTGGACAAGCGACCGGGCAAAGCAACGCAAAAGCGTTGGGCCTGGGTCAAGAAGGGTGTGCCACTGGTGCTGGAAATTGGCGGCCGTGATGCCGCTGGCGGACAGGTTTCCATGTTGCGCCGCGATCGCCTGTGGAACGACACCGCAAAGGCCAATTTCATGGGGCTGGGCAAGGACGATTTCCTCACGCGCGCGGTGTCGGAGATCGAGGACATCCAGGCCTCACTCTACGCCGAAGCCAAGGCCCGGCGCGATGCGAACATGGCGACAGCGTCCAGCTTCGACGAGATTGCCGCGTTCTTTGCGGAGAACAAGCGCTACCCCGGATGGGTCGAAGTGGAATGGGCGCGCCCCACCGGCGACGAGCTGGACGCTGTGGTGCAAAAGCTGAAATCGCTCAAGCTGACGATGCGCAACACGCCGCTGAACGGCCCATCCGCGACGGGCACCTGCATTTTCACGGGACGCCCGGCAGTGGAAAAGATATACGTAGCACGGTCTTACTGACCAAAGGGGAACCAGATGCTCACGGCGATCAAATATAATCTTGCGAACCTGACCAATTTCAAGGGTCGCGACGGTCGCTCGACATTCTGGTTCTACATCCTGTTCCTCGTCATCGCGCAGATCGCGATTTCGTTCGTGGTGTCGATCGCCATGACCGGGCCGATGATGGGCGACCTCTTCGCTGCCGCGCAGCACGGGGCGAGCGAAACGGAAATCCAGCAGCGCGTCTACGGCCGGATGGAAGGGATGATGCGGGCGTCTGCGTGGACGTCTGCGGTGATCACGCTGGTCATGATCGGGCTGGTCATGGCATCGTTCACCCGCCGTCTCCACGATTCCAACAAGCCGGGGTGGATCGCAGCGGTGACGGCGGTGATCCAGCTGGCGGGCGTGGCGCTGCAGATCGCATCGATCGACAAGGCCGTGGAGGTTATCTTGGTTATCCAAGGCGGCGACGTGACGAAGATCCAAGAGGCACAAGGGACCCTGATGGCTAACGGGCTGGTCTCATGGATCCCGTTGATCCTCGTCATCGTATTCGGCGCATGGCCATCGAGCGATGGCGACAACCGCTATGGGCCGGAACCCGACCACCTCTGATCCGGGCTGAGCGGCGGGCATTGCATTCGCGCGCTATCCGCCCCATTGCAGGCCGATGCCTTCCAAGAACCGGCCCGCTCCCGGCTTGCCCACGCGCAAGCAGATCCTCGACCTTATCCAGAACTCGGCAGAGCCTGTCGGCAAGCGCGAGATCACGCGCGAGTTTGGCCTTAAGGGCAACGAAAAGATCCAGTTGAAAGCGCTGCTGAAGGACATGGCCGAGGAGGGCCTGATCGACGGCAAGCGCACCGCGTTTCACAAGATGGGCGGCCTGCCCAAAGTGACAGTGCTGCGGGTGATCGACATCGACGAAGGCGAGCCGGTTGCTGTGCCAGACACCTGGCAGCCGGACGATGCCAGCCCGCCGCCGCGCATCCGTCTGATCGAGCAGCGCGGTATGAAGCGCGCTCCCGGCTCGGCCTTGCGCAAGGGTGACCGCGTGCTGGCCCGTACCGAGGAGAGCGAGCGCGGGTGGCGCGCCTATCCGATGAAAAAGCTGGAACTGCGCGCGGAGCAAGTGCTTGGCGTGGTTGAAGTGGATATCGCCGGAAAGCCATGGCTCGCGCCGATCGACAAGCGAGTGCGGCATTCGTCTCCGATTGCCGACCTTGGCGGAGCGAAGACCGGTGAACTCGTGCTGGGGGAGCCCATCGGCAAGTCCGCACGCCCGTCCGTGAAAGTGGTGCAGGTGCTGGGCGAACCGCTGGCGCCCAAGGCGTTCAGCCTGATCGCGATCCACAAGCACGGCATTCCCAACGCGTTTGCCCAGGAAACCGTGGACGAGGCGCATCTGGCGGCGAAACTGCCGCTGAGTCACGAGCAGCGCGAAGACCTGCGCCATTTGCCGATCGTGGCGATCGACCCTTCGGATGCGCGCGATCATGACGATGCGATCTGGGCCAAGCCGGACGGGCAGGGCGGGTTCGACGCCCTTGTCGCTATCGCCGATGTATCATTTTACGTCCGGCCGGGCGGGGAGATCGACCGGGAAGCTCGCAAGCGTGGCAACTCCGTCTACTTCCCCGATCGCGTCGTGCCTATGCTGCCGGAAGTCCTGAGCGCGGACGTATGTTCCCTGCGCTCGGGCGAGGACCGCGCCGCGATGGCGTGTCATATGAAGATCGACGCAGAAGGGCGCGTGACCGAATGGCGATTTACGCGCGCGCTGGTGCGGATAGACGAGGTCATCGCTTACGAAGAAGCGCAGGCGCGTGTGGACGAGGACCGGGCTCCCGAGCATCTTCGCCATCTGTGGGATTGCTGGAAGGCACTCGCCGCCGCGCGCAAGGCTCGCGATCCGCTAGAGCTTGAGTTGCCCGAACGCCGGGTAAAGCTGGACGAAAAGGGCCGTATCACCGAGATCGCGCTGCGTGAGCGGCTCGACGCGCACCGGGTGGTCGAGGATTTCATGATTGCGGCGAACGTCGCGGCGGCCAAGGCGCTGGAGGCGAAAGTTGCGCCGGTCGTCTACCGCATCCACGAGACGCCGAGCCGGGAAAAGCTCATCGCGCTCAAGGAATACCTGGCAACGTTCGACAAGAAGCTGGCGTTGGGGCAGGTCATCACGCCCGGCCTGTTCAACCGCATGCTGAAGGACATCGCGGACGAGGCCGAGAAGGCGCTCATTATGGAAGCCGTGCTGCGCAGCCAGACACAGGCCTACTATGGCCCGAGCAATGCGGGGCACTTTGGTCTCGCGCTGGGGTCGTACGCGCACTTTACCTCGCCAATCCGCCGCTACGCTGATTTGATGGTTCATCGCGCGCTGGTGGACGCCTATGGACTCGAGCAGCCCAAGCCGCAGGGCGATCTGCCGCCGACTTCAGGACTTGCCGAACGCGACCGGGCGGACCTTGGTCGCATCAGCGACGCGATCAGCAAGGCCGAACGCCGCGCCATGGAGGCCGAGCGCGAGACGATCGACCGCTACGTTGCCGCCTGGCTCGCGAGCCGGGTGGGCGAAGTGTTCGACTGCCGCATTACCGGGGTCCAGAAGTTCGGCTTCTTCGCCACCATCCTCAGCCTTGGCGGCGATGGGCTGGTGCCGGTCTCGACGCTGGGCGACGAACGGTTCGGCTATGATGAAAAGGCGCAAGTGCTGGTGGGAGAGCAAAGCCGCACCACGTACGCCATGGGCCAGATCGTCCGCCTGCGCTTGGCCGAGGCGAACCCGCTGACGGGCGCGCTGAAGTTCGAACTGGAAGAAGGCGGCGGCCGGATCGAACCGCGCGGCCGCCCGCAAGTCGCTTTCGCCAAGAAGGGTAAGCACCTTGTCGGCAAGCGCGGCCGCCCCGGCAATATCCGCCATCAGGGGCGCGGGCGCAAATAACGCCTTCGGTTTAGCTCAGGCGTTCGATCGCTTCCGAATCCAGCCCGCCGGGCACCACGAATACCGGGCAGGTCATGTGCGCCATGCCCGCCCCGGTGAAGTGCGCCACCATCGGCCCCGGTCCGCCTTCGCGCGCCGCACCGAGGACGAGCGCCGAAACCTCCGGGTGCTCCTCCAGGTATTTGCGAACGATCTTGATGTCTTCTCCGACGTGAACGGAGATGACCGGCATCTTCAAACCTTGCGACAAAAGGTTTCCGGCCGCTGCCGTCACCAGCGTTTCGGCGCGGGCGCGGGCTTCCTCCTCGATCGTGGCCTGAACCCCGGCGAAGGCGTTGAACGGCTGCGGCGGCACCAACGCCAGCAGATGCAGCGTGCCGCCGGTCTTTGCGGCACGGCGCGCAGCAAACTGCAGCGCCACCAGCGCTTCCTCGCTATCGTCGACGATGACCAGATAAATACGCATCGATGTTCCCCTCATCTCGCTTATCGGGCCGTTCGAAGTGCTGTGCAAGCCACCACTGTTGCGAAAAAAGGGACGCTATCCCGCTTGTGCGTCCGCGACAACTTGTCCAAGGAGAAGCCGACCCATATCTCCCCCAGGAAAACAAGGGACGAAATCGCTTCCATGCCCATCGAGATCAAGATGCCCGCCCTGTCTCCCACCATGGAAGAAGGCAAGCTCGCCAAGTGGCTGGTCAAGGAAGGAGACACGGTCTCTTCCGGCGATATCATGGCCGAGATCGAGACTGACAAAGCCACCATGGAGTTCGAGGCCGTCGACGAAGGTGTGATCGGCAAGATCACCGTCGCCGAAGGGACCGAAGGCGTGAAGGTCGGCACCGTGATCGCCATTCTGGCTGAAGAGGGCGAGGATGCCTCGGCAATCGAAGTTCCCGCCAAATCCGATGATGCCAAGGAAGCGCCGGCAAAGGCCGAACCTGCCAAAGACGACGCGGCCAAGGACGACGCGGCCAAGAAGGAAGCGCCCAAGGCCAAGGCATCGAAGGATGACGCCAAGCCTGCCAAGCCGCAGGCTGCTGCGAAGTCGGCTGATTCAACCGACAGCCGGGTTGTCGCTTCGCCGCTTGCCAAGCGGATCGCCAGCGCCAAGGGCGTCGATCTTGAAGGCCTGACAGGTTCGGGCCCGAACGGCCGGATCGTGAAGTCCGATGTCGAAGCCGCGCAGTCCGGAGCTGCCGCCAAAGCTCCCGCAGCATCTGGCGCCCCTGCAGCATCTGCCTCTGCATCGGACCAGGCAGCGACAGTCGACATGGCTGACGAAACGCGGGCGCTGCTTGATGCGCGCATCCCGCATACGGTCGAAAAGCTGTCCGGCATGCGCAAAACGATCGCGCGCCGCCTGACGCAGTCGATGCAGGAAGCGCCGCACATCTACCTCACCGTTGACGTGCGCCTCGACAAGCTGATGGCCCTGCGTGCCGACATCAACACCGCGCTGGAAAAGCAGGGTGTGAAGGTGTCGGTCAACGACATGCTGATCAAGGCGCTGGGTCTAGCCCTGATCGAAGTGCCGGAATGCAACGTCACATTCGCCGGCAACGAACTGATCAAGTATTCGCGGGCCGACATTTCGGTTGCCGTTTCCATCCCCGGTGGATTGATCACGCCGATCGTTCAGGACGCCAATGCGAAGTCGCTGTCTGCCATTGCCAAGGCCACCAAGGATTTGGGGGCGCGGGCCAAGGACGGCAAGCTGAAGCCAGAGGAATACCAGGGCGGCACGGCTTCCATCTCCAACATGGGCATGATGGGGATCAAACAGTTCACCGCAGTCATCAATCCCCCGCAGGCCACCATACTGGCAATTGGTGCAGGCGACAAACGTCCCTGGGTCATGCCAGACGGCGAGCTGGGAGTAGCCACGATCATGACCGCAACAGGCAGTTTCGATCACCGTGCCGTCGATGGCGCCGATGGCGCACGCCTGATGGCCGCCTTCCGCGAATACGTCGAAAATCCGCTGGGCATGGTTGCCTGACGTGGAGGCAGAGGCCGGCGATCTCGTCATCCGGGTTACCGCGATGCCAACCGACCTCAATCCCTACGGCGGCGTGTTCGGCGGTTGGCTGATGAGCCAGCTTGCTCTGGGCGCCGCCTCGCTGGTCACGCGGCGCACCGGGTTCAAGGCGGTTGTCGTTGGCGCGACTGATTTCACCTTTCCCGGCGTCATGGTCGTTGGGGACGAACTCAATGTCTATGCCCGCGTGGCACGGGTAGGGCGCACGTCGATGACCGTCTCCACGCGCGGCTTCGGTCGCGCGCGGGCGAGCGAGGATCAGGTGGAAGTCGCCACAGGCACGTTCACGTTCGTGGCTCTCGGCGCTGATGATCGTCCTCAGCCGCTGGCCGCCCTGGTCGAGGCGGACTGAGATGAGTGAAGGGTATCGCGAGCCTGTCATCCGCACCACTGCCATGCCTGCCGATGCCAACGCCTATGGCGACATCTTCGGAGGCTGGTTGATGAGCCTGATGGACATGGGCGCGGGGCTGATCGCCGCGCGCCATTCCCATGGCCGCGCCGTGACCATCGCCATGGACGGCATGCAGTTTCACAGTCCGGTCAAGGTGGGTGACGAGGTTTCGGTCTACGGCGAACTGCGCAAGGTCGGTCGGTCGTCGATGACCATCGCCATCGACGCCTGGCGTCGCCACCGTCATGAAGAAGAACAAGTGAAAGTCACCGAAGCGGTGTTCACTTTCGTCGCTATCGACGATGCGGGCAGGCCCCGCGCTATCGAACAGGAGAATTGATCCAGTGGCAGATACATACGACGTCATCGTGCTCGGTTCCGGCCCCGGCGGCTATGTTGCGGCGATCCGCTGCGCGCAGCTGGGCCTCAAGACCGCGATCGTGGAACGTGAACTGCTCGGCGGCATTTGCCTCAACTGGGGCTGCATCCCCACCAAGGCGCTGCTGCGCTCAGCCGAAGTGCTGCATCACATGAAGCATGCCAAGGATTATGGGTTGGCGGCAGACAACATCACCGCTGACCTTGACGCCATCGTCAAGCGTTCGCGCGGCGTCGCCAAGCAGCTCAATCAGGGCATCACGCATCTGATGAAGAAGAACAAGATCACCGTCCACATGGGCACCGGCAAAGTTACCGCGCCGGGCAAGCTGGAAGTGACCGGCGAAAAGGGCAGCGAGACGCTTTCGGCCAAGAACATCATCATCGCAACTGGTGCGCGTGCACGCGAGCTGCCGTTTGCCAAGGCTGATGGCAAGCGCATCTGGACCTATCGTCACGCCATGACGCCGACCGAGATGCCGACCAAGCTGCTCGTCATGGGATCGGGCGCGATCGGCATCGAATTCGCCAGCTTCTATAATGACATGGGCGTCGATGTTACCGTCGTCGAAATGCTCGACCGGATCGTGCCCGTCGAAGACAAGGACGTCTCAGCGTTCCTTGAAAAGGCGCTTACCAAGCAGGGCATGACCATTCTCACCGGCGCTGGCGTCGAAGCGATCACGGCCGATGCGAATGGCGTGAAGGCGAAGATCAAGGGCAAGGACGGCAAAGTCGCCGACCATGAATTCAGCCATGTCATCTCGGCAGTCGGCATCGTGCCGAACACCGAGGAACTTGGCCTTGAAAAGCTTGGCGCAAAGCTGGACCGCGGCTTCATCCAGATCGACGATTATGGCCGCACCGGCGTTGCTGGAGTATGGGCGATCGGCGATTGCACGCCGGGGCCATGGCTGGCCCATAAGGCGAGCCACGAAGGCATCACCACCGCCGAATCCATTGCAAAGGAACTGGGCAACAAGGATGTGCATCCCCACCCGCTCGACCGTCGCAACATTCCGGGCTGCACGTATTGCCACCCGCAGATCGCCTCTGTCGGCCTGACCGAAGCAAAGGCCAAGGAAGAGGGCTACGAGGTCAAGGCCGGGACGTTCCCCTTCATCGGCAATGGCAAGGCCATCGCGCTGGGCGAACCGGAAGGTTTCGTGAAGACCGTGTTCGATGCCAAGACCGGCGAACTGCTTGGCGCGCACATGATCGGCGCGGAAGTGACCGAGATGATCCAGGGCTATGTCGTGGGCAAGACCTTGGAGACGACCGAGGCGGAACTGATCAACACCGTGTTCCCGCACCCCACCATCTCGGAAACGATGCACGAGGCGACGCTCGCCGCCTATGGTCGCGCGATCCACATCTGACGCGCGGTATCATTGGCAGACATACGAAAGGGCGGGCCATGCGGTCCGCCCTTTTTCGTGGTGCTTCGGTTTTCCTACTTTTCGATTGCCTGCTATAGTCGGGCAGGACGTTTCAACCCATTAACTGGCGGCGGCCGATCTTCCTTACAAGAAATCTTCCACCGCATGTATTTCATCAACTAAACTACCCGGCCGCCCGAACGATGTGCTCGAACACGGCGATATGCAGCGGGTCGGAGAATTCACATCCCACCGCCCCATCACGCACCCAGCAGATCCGCGCGCTCAAAAGCTGCAGACCCGGGATGCGAATGCGCAGCGGAACCTCGGCCCGGGCATCCGAAAACTTGCTGATCCGAAATCCGCCCGGCGAAAGATCCTCCAACAGAGCCATCTTCCAGGGCCGCGTACCCTGACGGATTTCGCACCGTATCTCCACGCCCACCCGCGTCGAACGCGGCGCGCAGGAATCGGCAGGGGCAGCGGTAGGTTGATCGGGCAATGTAATCTCCATGGCGCTCCGACCGCTTGAGCCAGCAGGTGTTACCATGGCGTTAGCGAGAGCATGGCGCGGATGAAAAATGCTTTCGGAGGGGGAGGAATTGGCGGACAGGGTGGGATTCGAACCCACGGTGAGCTTGCACCCACGGCGGTTTTCAAGACCGCTGCCTTAAACCACTCGGCCACCTGTCCGCTCACCAGCGCGCATAGCCAAATGTGACGCTGGTGCAAGAGGGACATTCAGGATTTACCGCAAACGACCAAGAGGGCGCTGCATGCGGCAACTGTCCACCGTCACGGAGGGGGCGCCATTTGCAACCAAGGCGGTTTATGCGAAGTTCCTCCACGATGACTTTCAGATCGATCATGCGTTCGCTACGATTTCCCTCCATCGCGCTGGCTTTTGTGATGGCTCCCTTGCCAGCCATGCAGGCCTGCGCGCAGACGGAAACGTTTCCGGATTACCTGCAACAAGTGGCTGCGCGTGCCAGAAGCCAAGGTGTAAGTGAAAGTTCGATCAGTAGCGTGCTGGCCGGTCTTACGCCAAACGACCGGGTTATCGCACTGGATACGGCCCAGCCCGGCCGCCAGACCACACCGCCGCCGCTCGCGCCCTATATTGCGCAACACGTTGGCAGTTCGATAGTTGAACGAGGAAGGTTTCGGTACGCGTCGCTGTCCTCTATCACTCCGCAAATCGAACGGCGGTATGGTGTGCCCGCATCCATCCTTTTTGCGATCTGGGGGCATGAGACGAATTTTGGCAGCTACACCGGCGACTTCGACCTTGCGCGATCCTTGGCAACGCTTGCCTGGGAGGGGCGTCGCAGGCAATTGTTCGAAGGTGAGTTGATCGCTCTCATGAAAATGGTCGATCGCGGAGTTCCTCGCTCGCAGCTGAAAGGAAGCTGGGCGGGCGCTTTTGGTTACCCTCAGTTCTTGCCGAGCGTCTATCTCAGGCTTGCAGTGGACGGCGATGGGGATGGCCGCGCCAACATTTTCTCAAGCCCTGCAGATACGCTCGCCTCGATCGCCAATTATTTTCGAGACGCGGGTTGGCGACCGGGTCAGCCTTGGGGTGTTAGGGCGAGCGTACCTAACGGCTTCGACGTTGATTCCTACGCCACCAAGCTGTCTCCGGCGACGTGTGATCGGGTCCACGCTAGGCACTCGCAATGGAAGACGGTTTCGCAATGGCGAGCGCTCGGCGTGTCGGCTCAGGCTCCGATCGCAGACAATGTGCTTACATCGCTGTTTCGGCCTGATGGACCTGGGACACCCGCTTACCTGTTAACCGGTAATTATCGCGTCATCCTGCAGTACAACTGCTCCAACTACTACGCCATGTCCGTGGGATTGCTTGCAGATGAGATTGCCCGATAACCATACTCTGCCGTGTGCGGCGCTGATCCTTTTGACGGTGTCAGTATCGCTGGCTTCGGCGAAGGAAATGCGCCCGGCAGTCGCGCCCGTCACGGGTCCGGCTGCGGATTTTCCGTTGGTCGTAGGGGAGCCATTTACCGTCGACGGAACGGTGTGGACCCCTGTCGATCAGATGAATTACGACGCAGTGGGAGAGGCTTCTATTGGGGCCGGCACCGGCATAACCGGTGCACACAAAACGCTGCCGCTGCCGAGTTATGTCGAGGTAACTTCGATTGATACCGGTCGCACGATCTTGCTTCGTCTGGAACGGCGTGGTCCGAGGACGAATGACGCGTTGATCGAACTGTCGCCAGAGGCAGCTGCACAACTTGGGGCTAGGGCCGCCGGAAAAGCTCCGGTTCGTGTCCGCCGCGTCAATCCGCCTGAGCAGGAAAGAGCGCTGCTGCGAAGCGGGTTGCGCGCTCCGGAACGTATGGAGACACCGGAGGGCTTGCTCAAGGTTTTGCGTCGCAAGCTTGCAGATCAAGCTCCGCTGTTGCCGCCAAACTCGGCTCCTCCGGCAGGTACTCAATCTAAATCAACTGAGGTGTCGGCTCCAGTACGGCAATCTATTCCTCGTGAGGTCACCAAACCAACCAGCAGTGCCGAAAAAAGGGCGAGCCTATTGCCGACCGAGAATGCAAAATCTTCTGGCGGCGAGCCTCCGACGAGCTCTTCTGTAGCAGTGTCCCCCATCACGGCACCAAAGAAGCAAAGTGCAAGCGCGCCGGTAGGCAAGACTACCGACAAGGTCGCTTTGGTAGTCCAGGTAGCATCGTTTTCATCCGAAGAATCTGCTCGAAAAGTTGCAGCACAATTGGGCGCGAAAGCTTCCCGGTCAGGCAAGTTTTGGCGGGTACAGTTGGGGGCATTCAGCAACCGTGTACAAGCTGCCTCGGCGCTGGAGAAGGCGAAGCGCGCAGGCTATAGCGACGCGCGAATCCAGAGCGCGGAGTGAGTTGAGCCTTCCGCAATATCCGGGGCCGACCGGCCGCGCGGGAGAGTACGGGTCTTGAAGTCGTTATTGAAAGTCGCCAAAATTCTTGTTGTGATATCCCTGCCGTGGGCTGCGGCGGGGGCGGCCCCTCCAGCAGTTGAACCTTCGACGCACGCAGCAGTTCTGTCGAAGATCCCTGCGCCACCGGCCGAATTGGCAAAAATTCCGGTCAGTATCCTTGTCGACCTCGGGTCCGGGCAGGTGCTGGTGCAGCGGCATCCGGACACGCCGTTTTTGCCTGCCTCTGTCACCAAGGTAATGACCGCGTATGTGGCGTTCGAGGAAATCGGTGCCGGCCGTCTAAGCATGGACCGGAAGTTTAACGAGCGCCCTGAGACTGAGCGGGAATGGTTCGCAAAGGGTACGAATATGTACCTGACAACGAAGGACTATCCGACAACCCGTGATCTGTTGCACGGTATCATGACCGCATCGGCCAATGACGCATCGATCGTCCTTGGGGAGGGTTACGCAGGCAGCGTCGCCGGATGGACCGCCAAGATGAATGATGCGGCACGTCGACTTGGGATGACACGCAGCCATTACAACACACCGAACGGCTGGATGGACGAAGGCAATACCTACGTCACCGCCAGCGATCTGGTTAAATTGGCTGATGCGATGATCACCCGCTACCCGGATCTGTACCGGGAGTTTTCTGGCCAGAAGCGCTGGCCGTGGCGCGACAGTTTTATGCGCAGTCATGACCCGACCGTCGGGGTCGTGCCCGGAGCGGACGGCATCAAGACGGGCTATACGCGGGAAGCGGGATACAATTTTCTCGGTACGGCCGAGCGCGGAGGACGCAGGCTGGTGATGGTCCTGGCGGGATCACCGCTTCCAAAACTCCGCGACAGCGCGGCGCGCGCGTTGTTGGAATGGGGATTTGCTGCGTGGGATACCCGCCATCTTTTCGACCAAGGCCAGAACATCTCCAGCGCCCGCGTACAGGGCGGCGATGCGCGGTCGGTTCCGATGGTAGCCAACCGGCAGGTCCATGCCACCATCCCAAAGGGAACCAACCCCAAAATCAAACTAGAGGTTCATTATAAAGGACCGATCGTCGCCCCGATTCACAAAGGCCAGCAAGTGGGTGAACTTGAGATCAGCGTGGCTGGCCTGGCTCCCGGTCGAGTGCCGCTTTACGCCGGTCGCGATGTGCGACGGGCAGGGGCCATGGACCGATTGTGGAACGGCTTGGCCAATCTGTTCACATGACATCCGGACGATTTATTGCGCTAGAGGGCGGAGAAGGGGCGGGCAAGTCCACTCAGGCACGCCTGCTCGCCGATGCGCTGAGCGATCGAGGTCTGGACGTGGTCATAACTCGCGAGCCGGGAGGAACGGCTGGGGCGGAGGCCATTCGTTCGATGCTTTTGAACGGTGTCGAAGGAGATGGCGGAACGAGTTGGAACCCGCGTGCTGAGGCACTTCTGTTCGCCGCGGCGCGATCAGATCATGTTCACCGTCTCATCCGGCCTGCCCTGGATCGAGGAGCGTGGGTTATCTGCGACCGATACCTGGATTCCAGCCGGGCCTATCAAGGCAGCGGCGGGGGCGTGTCCGACGACCAAATCATCAAGCTTCATGACATTGGCAGCGAAGGGTTACTGCCCGACCTGACCATACTCATCGAAGTTTCGCCCATGATCGCCCAAGGCCGACTAACTGTGCGGGATGCTGGCATCAGCGACCGGATCGGCGGGCGGGATTGCGAATATCACGCTCGAGTGTCAGCCGCATTCCGGCAATTTGCAGAGGCTGACCCCGCCCGCTTCGTTCGCATTGATGGCGATGGTGATGCGATCACTACCCATAAGTTGATAATGGTCGCGTTGGATTCCCTGCTGTCATGACGTCACCTGCTCCTTTCTTCGGGCAGCACGCTGCGTGGCAGGAGTGGATGATCGCTCTCAACTCAGAACGAATGCACCATGCTTGGCTGCTTGCTGGTGCCAAGGGGTTGGGGAAGCGTGCGTTCGCGCGTGCCGCCGCCGGCGAAATGCTGAGAACGGTCGATGAACCGGCGCCCGATGTTGATACCCATCCTGACATTTCAATCCTCGATCCACTGCCGGCAAACGATGATGAGGCCAAGAAAAAGTCAGATGGTAAGCCATATCAGACAAAACGGAACATAACCGTAGAGCAAGTGCGGCAAATGATACGCCGGCTCGCGACGAAGCCTACGCTGAGTGACAGACGAGCCATCATTGTTGACTCTGCGGACGACCTAGAAAAAGGTGCGGTGAATGCGCTGTTGAAGGTTCTGGAGGAACCGCCGGCAGGAACTTACTTTCTTCTGATTACCGACCATCCTGGCCGCCTGCTGCCTACCATCCGTTCACGCTGCCGGATGGCTCGTTTCGCGTCCTTATCTGCCGATGAACTGGATGAAGTGCTACAGCAGAATGTGTCGCAAGCTGCTCCGGCGGCGCGAGCCGCCGCGATTGCCGCAGCACGTGGATCGCCCGGGATCGCTCTGGACATCGTCGCGCATGAGCTTGCTCCAATACACGAGTTGATGATGCGCACCGTGCAGAGCGGCGATCCGCAGTTCCATCTGCGCGGCTTACTTGCCGAAGAATTAGGGGCGAGACCAACTCGCGATCGCCAGGTAGCTACCCTGGATCTGGCCCGCTCGGTTCTCGTTCAAGCCATTCGGGAAGCATCGAATGATCAGCAGGCAAAAATTATCGAGGCCCATGCAGGTCTGAGCCGACTCTCAACACAGGCAGCGACCTACAACTTCGACGCTGGCTTGCTCATCATGGAGATTGGCGGGTTGCTGGCCTCTGCAGCTATGCCTAGAGAGACGGTTCGCTAGTGTTTTTGAAGGTCCCGATTGGAACGTCCTTCAAACGCTTATTCTGAGTTGCTTATAGAGAGAGCGCGACGCCGCATGGGCGAGCCTTATTATATCACTACCGCCATCAGCTATCCGAATGGCAAGCCTCATATCGGCCATGCATACGAAGCGATCGCGGCCGACGTAATCGCTCGGTTCAAAAAGGCCGAAGGGTTCGATGTCCGGTTTCAAACCGGGACGGACGAGCATGGCCTGAAAATGGCTCAGAAGGCGCGGGAACTTGCCGTCACCCCTTCCGCGTTGGCGACAGAAATGTCTCAACATTTCCGTGATATGTGTGACAAGCTGAACGTCGCATATGATGTCTTCATTCGCACCACCGAACTGCGGCATCATTCTGCTACACAGGTATTATGGAAACGTTTGGAGGCGGCAGGCGATCTTTACCTCGATCGATACGAAGGATGGTACTCGATCCGGGACGAAGCATACTATGATGAGAAAGAACTGACCGCTGATGATGCCGGGGGAAAGCTATCCCCACAGGGCACGCCGGTCGAATGGACGGTCGAGGAAACCTGGTTCTTCCGCCTTTCGAAGTATCAGGATCGATTGCTCGATCTTTATTCGGCAAGCGATTTCATCCGGCCGGAAAGCCGGAAAAATGAGATTGTCCGGTTCGTCGAAGGCGGCCTTCGCGATCTGTCTGTTTCGAGAACCAGTTTCGATTGGGGGATAAAGGTACCGGAATCAGAAAATCATGTGATGTACGTTTGGGTTGACGCGCTGACCAACTATATCACCGGTCTTGGTTTCCCTGAACAATCAGGAGATTATTCGAGATTTTGGCCGGCGGACCTCCATCTTATCGGCAAGGATATTGTTCGTTTTCACACGGTCTATTGGCCTGCATTTCTGATGAGCGCGGGCCTCGAACTGCCCAAGCAAGTTTTCGGGCACGGCTTTCTGCTCAACCGTGGTCAGAAAGAATCGAAGTCGCTGGGTAATGTCACCGATCCTATCGGATTGGCGGACACTTTCGGTGTAGATGCAGTACGCTATTTCCTCATGCGGGAAGTAGCTTTTGGACAAGACGGATCGTGGTCGCCGGAGGCCATCGTGACTAGAGCCAATGCCGAACTTGCGAACAGCTTCGGCAATTTGGCTCAGCGTAGTCTTTCTATGATTTTCAAGAACATGGATGGTGCAATAAAGGCATCTTCGCCAAAGTCGGATGCAGATCTGGCGCTTGAGACTGCGGTACACGAAGGCATTGACGCAATGCGTCGCTCATTTGATGACCTTGCTTTCAGTGATGGGCTCGACGCCTGGATGCGTGCGGTTTTCGCGTGTAATCAGTATGTCGATGAGCAAGCGCCATGGGCGCTCCGCAAATCTGATCCTGCCCGCATGGCATCGGTTCTTATGACCTTGTTTCGGGTCGTGCGGGATCTAGCAATCGCCGTGAGGCCGGTAGTTCCTTCGTCGATGGATTCCTTACTCGACCAGATGGGAGTTGCGCCGGATCAGCGCGATTACACAGCGTTGGCGAATACCGAATGGTTTGATGAGTTGGCATCTTCTGGATATGTTGTCGAGAAGCCAGTAGGCGTATTTCCACGTCTTGAAATGCCCGAGGAAACTTCTGGCTAATGCTGATCGATTCCCACTGTCACCTCGAATACGAAGGCCTGGTCGAGGCGCAGCAGGCGGTTCTCGATCGTGCTCGTGCGGCTGGGATCGGCGGTTTTCTTAACATTTCAACCCGGGAACGGGAGTGGTCACAAGTCGTAAGCACCGCAGAGCGTGAGGCTGATGTCTGGGCGTCCATCGGCATTCATCCCCACGAAGCGGACGGGCATGCTGATCTGGGAGAGGGGACCCTGTTGAGAGCCGCGGGTCATCCGCGCGTCGTCGCGATTGGAGAAACCGGGCTCGACTACTACTATGACAAATCTGATCGCGTTGTTCAGCAGAACCTCTTTCGCACTCACATCTCTGTAGCGCGCCAGACTGGTTTGCCTATAATTATCCACACACGCGAAGCCGAGGAAGACACGGCAGCGATTTTGGAAGATGAGATGAGGCACGGGGCTTTTCCGGCGCTAATCCACTGCTTCACAGCAAGCGCGGATTTCGCTGACCGAGTGCTTGAAATAGGATTGACCATCAGCATCTCGGGCATTGTGACTTTTAAAAATGCAAAAGACCTGCAAGCCGTAGTGGCAACTATTCCCGAAGATCGCCTTTTGCTTGAAACGGACTCGCCGTTTCTGGCGCCATCTCCGCATCGGGGGCGCAAGTGTGAGCCTGCCTACACAGCGGATACGGCCAAATTCATAGCTGAATTGCGTGGCGTTGACTTTGAAACGCTCGCGCAGACAACCACTCGGAATTTCTTCAATCTCTTTCAAAAAGCCTCTTTGCCAGAGGTGGCAAAGTGAAAGTCACCATACTAGGGAGCGGGACGTCCACGGGGGTTCCTCGGCTGGGTGGCGAAGGCGCTAAAGCGGACTGGGGCCTTTGCGATCCTAACGAACCCCGTAATCGCCGTACGCGGGTCGCGATTCTTCTGGAAAGCGACGCGGGTTCGCGGATCCTCGTTGATACGCCAACAGATCTGCGTGCTCAGCTTCTTGAGAACGACATACATCGGTTAGATGCCGTTTTTTGGACTCACGATCATGCCGACCATTGTCATGGCATCGACGATCTGCGACCGCTGCGCTACGGTCGTGCCGGCCCTTTACCAGGATTTGCGGCGTCGGAAACTGTACGCCGTATGCGGCAGAGGTTTGGCTATGTCTTCGCTGGCCAGTTCGGGTACCCGACATTAGTGTCATTGGATAATCTGGACACGGTACGGTTGTGTGAAGGGTTTCGCGTCGGACATACTCAGATGCCGCACGGGCCTGCTGAATCAACCGGGTTCCGGTTCGACGCTGATGGCAAATCAATTGGATACGCCACCGACTTCAGTGAAATTACCCGCAACATGGTCGATCTGTTCTACGGCTGCGATGTGCTTATCGTGGATTGCCTGCGCCGAGAACCACATCCGACCCATGCTCATATGGCGATGTCACTTGAACTTATAGAAGCATGTCGAGCCAAGGCAGCGGTCTTGACCCATCTCGATAAGAGCATGGATTACGTCACTGTCAGCGCGTCGGTTCCGTCAGGAGTATGCGTAGGATATGACGGACTGGTGATCACGCCTTGAACCAGATCGCGGCAATCGTTTCAGTCGGGACCTTGCTTGGTTGGCTTTTTCTCGTCAGCCGAAATTCCAACATTCGTTCATTGCGAACTGCCAAGTTTATAAAGCTTGCTGTGATTTGGGCGATGATCATCGTGGGATTGGTCGTAATAATACAATTGTCCAGATATCATATCAGACCGTGAAGAGATTATTTCTTTACATAATACATATTATCGAACCGGTGCGCCCGTGAGTTCGGGGTCGTTGCAGCGCCTCTTGGAGATAATGGCTCGCTTGCGCGACCCGGTCTGCGGATGTGAGTGGGATCTCAAACAGACATTTGCCACCATTGCTCCTTATACAATCGAGGAAGCGTACGAAGTCACAGAAGCGATCGCGCAAGACGATATGGGGTCGTTATGTGACGAACTGGGAGATCTGCTGTTGCAGGTCGTCTTCCATGCACGGATAGCTGAGGAACTGGGCCACTTTAATTTTTCGGACGTGGCTGCGGCAATCTCTACGAAGATGGAAGCTCGCCACCCTCATATTTTTGGAAGCAATGGGTCTGCTACTCCGCTCGCAGATCAGTGGGAATCCTTGAAGGCGCAGGAGCGTTCAGCGAAAGGCGCCACCAGTGCAGTGGATGGGGTGGCGATAGCCATGCCGGCGCTAATGCGATCTGAGAAATTGCAGAAGCGAGCCGCCCGGGTTGGCTTCGATTGGCCGAGTCCCCGTGGCGCGGCCGATAAAGTGCATGAAGAAATGATCGAACTAGAACAGGCCAGTAAGGCTGATAAGGTCGAGGAAGCCGGAGATCTGCTGTTTGCCGCTGCCAATCTGGTTCGGCTTTATGGCATCGCTCCGGAGGACGCACTGCGCGCCGCGAATGCCAAATTTGAGCGCCGATTTCGCAGCATGGAGATGCTTGCCGAACATGCGGGCGAAGACTTTGCCGCCCTGTCGTTAGATGAGCAAGAAGCGTGGTGGCAGGCCGTCAAACGCGTTGAGAAGAGAGGCGATAGTTAAAGATGCTTTGGTTAGAGTGCGCTAAATCGGCCAAGTTCGCGATCGGAAAGCCGGACTTTGATTCTAAGTTGCGGGCCGTCCGCCCCCTCCCCGGCTCCTTCCTCGGAAACCATTTCTCCGCGTGCATGAAGGAAAGCGAGCCTTTGGCCATCGCCGGCTGAAATCAAAAAGCTGTAGATTTTCGAATCGGCAGTCAGCATCTGGCTGGCGGCGGACAATAGATCGTTGCATCCTTCGCCCGATAAAGCCGACAAGGGTACGATCGTTTCACCATCGCGATGCGCGGCTGCTCGGGCTAGCAACTCCGCCTGCTGTGCATCTAGAAGATCCCATTTGTTCCAGACTTCGATAATTGGGATTTCCCGATCCAGATCATTAGTTTCGTCGTTACGTTCCCATGACAGAAGCTTGTCCTCCTGCGTCTTTTTGGCAGCGCTTTCTTCGGTCGACGTTTGCAGGATTCCCAGATCAGCAAGTACATCAAGCACTTGCTTTTTCTGGGCGTCAGTGTCTGGATTTGCAATGTCCCTGACATGGACAATGACATCCGCCGCGGTGACCTCCTCCAATGTCGCGCGAAAGGCCGCGACGAGTTGGGTAGGCAGATCCGATATAAAGCCCACCGTATCTGAAAGGATCGCCTTTTCCATTCCAGGTAATCGAACCGCCCGCATTGTTGGGTCGAGGGTCGCAAATAGCAAATCCTCTGCCATTACCTGTGCGCCGGTAAGCCGGTTGAACAGAGTAGATTTGCCCGCATTGGTGTAGCCAACAAGGGCGACCACTGGCCAAGGCGCTTTTTCACGACGATCGCGATGAAGGCCGCGTGTGCGACGTACTTGCTCGAGCTCTCGCCGGATCTTGGCCATACGGTCGCGGATCATCCGTCGATCGGCTTCGATCTGTGTTTCACCAGGACCGCCAAGGAACCCAAAACCGCCCCGTTGGCGTTCGAGGTGAGTCCAACTTCGAACCAGGCGGCCTGCTTGATAGTCCAGGTGCGCGAGTTCTACCTGCAAACGACCTTCGGCCGTCGCCGCGCGCTCACCGAAGATTTCGAGGATCAAGCCAGTTCGGTCGATGACTTTCCGCTTCAGCTTTTCTTCCAGGTTCCGTTGCTGGACTGCAGAAAGCGACCCATCTACGATGACTAATTCTGCTTCATTCAGTTGGCATGTTGTAGCAATATTCTGGATTTGGCCTTCGCCAAAAAGCGTGCCCGGTCGAGCGTCCCGAATGACGATGGCCATGGCCTCCACTACTTCGAGACCGATCGCAAGCGCCAAGCCCTTAGCCTCAAGGAGCCTCGCTTCCGGATCGAGATCGGAGCGGCCACGCATTTGTGGGTAAACGACGAGGGCACGCGCGCCGCGCGTGACCTCACCCTGTAATTCATCTGTCAAATCGGTTCAGCTTCAATTCTGGGGTCAGAAGTCAATCTTCTGCCTCTTCATGCGCCTGAAGGTCTACTGGAGTCACGGGCTGAATCGTAGATACCGCGTGTTTGTAGGCCAATTGCACATAGCCTTCGCGTTCCAATAACATGCAAAAGAGGTCATACGCAGCTACTCGCCCTTGGAGCATGACGCCATTGATCAGGAACATAGTGACCTGCACACCAGCGTTGCGGATGCTTGAAAGAAACACGTCCTGCAACACGCGCTGTTTCTTGGCGCTATCCACACCGATGACGAACTGACGCGCATCCACAGGGGTGGACGGCATGATCGTTGAAATCGCGTGCTTGTATACCAGTTGGGATTGACCATCGCGGCGCAACAGGATCGAAAAATTGTCGAACCAAGTAACAATGCCCTGTAGCTTCACGCCCTTCACAAGAAACATTGTTACGGGTGTCTTGTTTTTGCGGAGGAGATTGAGGAACTGGTCCTGAAGGTTTTGACCTTTGCCTGCCGATAGCCCTTTTGACTCTACCGCGGGAACGGCGGAGGGCACGTCGCCTTCGTCAGGTGCATTCGCTGCTACAGAACTCTTTCCGCGAGCCGTCAACGTTCTTCCAGCCATTGTGGTCTCCTTTTTTTTTGGCAGCCGCTTCGCGGTCCGCAATCTGGGCGGCAGGTTCCGCACCGTTATCTATATCAAGCTACTGGTTTGCTGCAGTGCAGTAAACGACCATTTTGTAGCTCGACTATTACAACTTCGACCAGATAGGTGCAAATTTTGCAATCCGAGTTGATTCAAGTCGTTTCTTCGACGTCAGGATCGTCTTCGCGCCTTTCCGACATGCCGAGCAGCTTGAGTTTGCGGTGTAGCGCTGATCGTTCCATTCCAATGAACGCCGCCGTTTTTGAAATGTTGCCGGAAAACCTGCGGATCTGAACGCGCAGATATTCGCGCTCAAAGCTTTCACGCGCTTCTCGCAAAGGCGCGCTCATCATTACAGGCGCTCCCGAATCCCCCCCTCCCCGACTGTTGAATATCTCGGGGGGGAGCATGTCCGCTTCGATGCGATCAAGTTTTTCACGTGGGGCCATAATGACCGTTCGTTCCACCACATTGCGAAGCTGGCGCACATTTCCGGGCCACTCATACGCTTGCAACGCTGTCATCGCCTCGCCCGTGATTTGGGGCGGCATTACACCCTGCTCGCTAGCGTAGCGGGCGAAAAAATGGTCGACGAGAGCTGGGATGTCATCTCGCCGTTCGCGCAGCGCCGGAATCGAGACCGGCACGACGTTCAAACGGTAGAACAGATCTTCGCGGAAGCGGCGTTCTGCAATTTCCTTTTCGAGATCGCGGGACGTTGATGACACGACGCGAACGTCAACGCGTATCTGCCTGGTGCCCCCCACCCGCACGAACGCCTGATCGGTAAGCACCCTTAGAATGCGAGCTTGGGTTGACAGCGGCATGTCTGCCACCTCATCGAAATACAGCGTGCCGCTGTCAGCCGTTTCGAGCAGTCCAGGTCGGATCAACGCCCCGTCCGCTTCTTCGCCGAACAACTCCTGCTCGAACCGCTCCGGCGTAATGCGGGCGGAATTGACGCTGACAAATGCGTTGTCGGCACGAGGGCTCCATGCATGCAACAAACGCGCAGCTACTTCTTTTCCCGATCCTGCCGGGCCGGTAATCAGGAGTCGGCTGCCAGTATTGGCGATGCGTTTCAGGGTAGCACGGACTTGATTGATCGCACCGCTGGAGCCAGTGAACTCCTCCCCACCGGCAAAGCCCTGCCCCTGCTTCAACTGTGCATTTTCGCGTCGTAGGCGCTCAGTTTCGGTAGCGCGACCGACCAGATGCAATAGCTTTTCAGCTTCGAAAGGCTTCTCGATGAAATCGACTGCCCCCCGGCTGATTGCTGCCACTGCCGTGTCGATATTCCCATGGCCCGAGAAGATTATGACCGGTAATTCGGGCTCGCGCGCCTTTATGGCGTCAAGTACTTCAAGGCCATCCATTGGACTACCGTGGAGCCAAACGTCGAGGAGGACCAGTGACGGGCGCCGCGTGTCGACGGCTGCAATTGCGGCCTCGCTATCGCCGGCGGTGCGGCATTCATAACCTTCATCGCTTAACACGCCGGCTACCAGTTCGCGGATGTCGCGCTCGTCATCGACGATCAGGATTTCTAGTGCCATGAGCTATTCTTCTTCGTCTTGGGAAAACTGGAAAGCGAAACTGGGATTAGCGAAGTCTGGGAACTCATGGCGTCGCCTCTGCCTTGCTGCGGCCCTGCTCAAGCGCCACAGGGTCGTGCGCGAAGCGCATCATCACGGTCGTGCCGCCTCCTGAAGCGGCAGTGAAAGTCATCTCGCCGCCGTGCTCCTCGATGATCTTGTTGACGATGGCTAGACCAAGGCCGGTGCCTTTTTCACGTGTCGTCACATACGGTTCGATGATGCGTTCGCGATCCTGCGACAACCCTATGCCGTTATCGGTGACGCGGATTGCGATCGAAAGGTCATCGTCAGCCACTTCCACCGTGATAGTGCCTCGATAATCCTCTCCGGCATCCTTGATTCTAGCCTCGATAGCTTCAACCGCATTCTTCAAGACGTTTGTCATCGCTTGACCGAACTGGTGGCGGTCGCAATCGATGCCGGGGATGTCGCGATCTGCAGAGAACTTGAATGTTATGTCGGGGCGGGCGACTTCCTGCAGGAATAGGGCTTGGCGGGTCAGGGCCACCGGGTCTTCTGATCGGAATACAGGCTTCGGCAGCCGAGCGAACGACGAGAACTCATCCACCATTTTGCGAAGGTCGCCTACCTGACGGATGATAGTACGAGTCAAATCTTCGAACAATTCTGGGTTATCGGTGATCTGTTTCCTATAGCGCCGGCTTAAGCGTTCGGTGGCAAGCTGGATAGGAGTGAGCGGGTTCTTGATTTCGTGGGCGATACGGCGTGCCACGTCCGACCAAGCTGCGGTTCGCTGGTCCAGCAACTGGCGCGTGATGTCTTCAAACGTGATGACATGCCCCGTTGCGTCCCGACTGGTTTTAACGGCTAGTGTTAGCAAATCGCCGCCGCGATTGTATTGAACGATGCCATCGGAAGATCCCTGTTCAACGAGGGCCGCGATAGAAGGCGCCAATTCTGCGATCGTGATGCCCTCAGGCACTTCACCACTCCGGTCTGTCAGCAATTTCTGGGCGGTGCTGTTCATCAGCAGAATACGGCCCTTGTCATCCAGTGACACGATCCCTGATGTCACTGATTCCAGTACGGCTTCAATAAACAGACGGCGTTCGTGAAGCTGCCTGTTCGCCCCCAGCAAAGCCTGGGTCTGCTTTTCGATTTGGCCCGTCATGCGATTGAAAGCACGGTTTAGCAATCCGATCTCATCGGCTCCAGTGCGCCCCTCGATTCGTAAGGCATAATTGCCAGCGCCCACCCTTCGCGCCGCGTCAACGAGTTCATAGATTGGTGCAACCTGTCGGTCAGCAAACCTAAGCGCAAACCATACCGCCAAGCCCACAAGCGCTAGCGACGCTACGAACAAAGCCACGTTGAACCGCAATTGCAATACGCGTGCACGACTGGTCAGCACTTCGTATGCCTGAACGATGTTCTCCGCCCGTTCCCCTTGGCCAAGTGTCAGCAGGTCAGAACTGCGAACCACCAGGAGGTAAACGCCCGAGGAACGGTCGATCGGCGCTGCCGCGACGATGCGGTTGTCCTTGGCTGTCGCGACGTACGGCTCCCCCTTATCCAGACGGCCAAGTACATCTTGGCTAATGCGATTGTTCTCGGATTTGCCATCCGGATCGACGATGATGGGCGTGCGTTGATTACCCTGCCCGTCGATCTGGATAATGGCTGCGACGCTCAAATTCCGGCGTACTACCTGATAAGAGAGGAATGCTTGGAAATCGCGACTAGCGACTGGATATTGAGCCAATGCCTCTCCCGAGTTCTGCGCCATTGCCACCGATTCATAGCCGACGTCCCGTAGGGTTTGCTCGTAGTAGCCCCGTGCCAGCTTGTTGGCGTTTTCCAGCAACCCGCGGGAACTGTCGGAAAACCAGAACTCAACGCCGGATTGGAACAGCCACGACGCGAACACTACGACCAAAAGGGTTGGGACCGCAGCGATAAGCGAGAAGATGAACACCAGTCGCACATGCATGCGTCCTGTGCCGCCAATGCTGTCGGCTGCGCGGCGCAACGCCATGCGGCGGCCAAGCAGTACAAGGATGGCCATGGCAGGCACCAAGGTGCCGATCAGCAAGCTCGCGGTAAGATTGGAGGGGAGCAGTTCGCGTCGATCACTTCCGTCGTTGAGGGCCAGCCATGTGGCTGCAGTCATCAACAGGAAAGCGAATCCAGAAAGTGCCTCGATGACCGCGAAAAAGTTCGCACGCCGGGCGCCAACCTGCATCCTGCGCCACCATCGGGGCCATGCGCGCTTCTGTGGGCGCTCGGTGTGGAGCTGATCGGTCATCGTTGCAGCGTTACAACAGCACTGTGGCTTTGCTGCAAGAGGTAATCCACCAACCTGCCATCATGCCCGACGAGTGAATTCTTCGGGGTCTAGCGCCAACTCGCTCAAACGTTTGCGCAATGTGTTTCGATTGATGCCGAGCGCTTGCGCTGCCCGCAACTGATTGCCGGCCGTTTCGCGAAGAATTTCAGAAAACAGTGGTCTCTCAAACGCGAGCATGGCGCTGTCATAGATTGTTCCACTGGCCGGGCGGACCGTCGTAAGCCAGCGCGCAACGGCCTGCGCGATGTCGGACGAAAGTTCGGCAATGTGCGCCGTGCTGCTGTTCGTCTGATTACTCAGTTGCGGTTCGGGAATAAGCAGGGGCTGGATCGTATCCGCATCGATAAGATCCTCGCGGGCGAGTAATGCAAGGCGATAAACGAAATTCTTGAGTTCGCGCACGTTTCCGCGCCAAGACTGCTGACGTAGCAGTTCCGCAGCATCTGCCGTAAGTTGTCGACGCGGTAAGCCTTCGCTGGCGGCAAGATTCAGAAAGTGAATGGCCAATGCATCGATGTCATCGCTGCGGTCTCGCAGGGGTGGCATATGGATAGGCACCACGTTTAGTCTGTAATACAGATCCTCGCGGAAGCGCCCTGCTGCGATCTCCGGTACGAGGTCTTTATTGGTCGCGGCAACGATGCGCGTGTCGAGGCGAATTTCCTCGCGCCCGCCTACGCGGCGGACGGTGCCAGATTGCAGCGCCCTCAGCAGGCGGGTTTGCGCCTGCATCGGCATGTCGCCAATTTCATCGAGAAACAGGGTTCCGCCTGCCGCCTGTTCGAACTTTCCGACATGCCGTGAAAACGCACCAGTGAAGGCGCCCTTTTCGTGACCAAATAGTTCGCTTTCGATGAGCTCGGCAGGTATCGCTGCCGTATTAACGGCGATGAAGGGGCCTTGCTGGCGATTTCCCAACTGATGGATGGCTTCGGCTACCAATTCCTTCCCGGTGCCTGATTCACCAAGGATCAGAACCGTTAGATCATTGCGAAGGACCCGCGTTATCATCCGAAAGACCGCTTGCATTGGCGCACTTCGACCTACCAATGGCAACCCATCAGCGACGAGGCCTTCGCCGGTGGCATCCATCTGACTACGCGAGGAACCCGTCGCCTGGCGCACGGTCCTGGCCAACTCGTCGATATCGAAGGGTTTGGGAAAATATTCAAATGCGCCAGTGTCGTTCGCCCGGACGGCGGTATCAAGAGTGTTCTGAGCGGACAGGATGACGATCGGCATGTTCGGGCGCATGGCGCGCACTCGCTCGATCGTTTCAATGCCGTCACCATCCGGAAGCATGACATCGGTCACCAGCGCCGCGAAACTTCGCTGTTCGAGTTGGCGGTCACGTTCCGCGATGGTCTGACAATGGACGACCTTCATGCCTTCATCTTGCAATGCCGCCGTGATGACGATGGCGATGGATAGGTCATCCTCGAGCAGAAGTATGTCGGTCATGCCGAAACCCTCTTGGTGCGGTTACGAGGCTGCGGAGCGAGGGGCAGGTGAATTCTGAAATGCGTCAGGCCGGTATCATCGTCACGTTCATGCGTGATCCGACCGTTCATGTCGCGAACCAGTTTTCGTACAAGCGGCAAACCGAGACCCTGCCCGGATTTTTTGGTCGTCACAAATGGTTCGAAAATATGGTCGCGCATCGCGGGATCCACGCCGAGACCATTGTCGCTTACTCGCAGTTCGACCGGTAAACGTAGCGGTGCTGAGGAATGGTCCATCTGTAATTGAAGTCCACTGGCAAAACGCGTGCGGATGATAATGCGCGGCTCGGGAGCGCCCAGGCATGCTTCGGCAGCATTTGATAGCAGATTGATCATTACCTGCACCAAGCCATCCGGACTGCCTAGAACGGATGGTAGGGATGGATCGAATTCCTCGATCAGTCGGAACCGCCGGGTACCCTCTACATTCGCGGCATCTAGAACATCGATCGCCCTGCGCGCCGCTTCGTGAAGATTGCATGGCTCGACCGGTGGTGTCGTCCGCCCGCTGAGTTTTTGCATCCGTTCGATCAGGGCGGCAATCCGGTCGACCTCACCTGTTATGAGATCGGTCAACGCTCGGTCCTTGTCGTCCACGCGGCGGGCAAGCAGTTGCGCCGCACCACGGATGCCCGCAAGCGGGTTTTTAATTTCGTGAGCGATGATCTCTGGTCCGCGTAGGACCGCGTTGTCGGCTCCGCCGGAGTCATCGCCCAAGGCATCTGCAGCGCTGTTGTCGTGGATGGTCATCACCTGCCACCCGGGTGTGTCCGCCACCGGAGCGACATTGATGTCGATCCTGCGGGCGCCTTTACCTTTCAGATGGATGATCACTTCGCGAGCCGAAACGGGCGTTTCGAAGTCGGCAAGCCGGTCAAGCAATCGACGATCCGAAAATGATAGGATGTCCGTTAGCGCTACGCCTTCAAGTCGACGAGCAGATTGCCCCAGGAATTGCTCTGCAGCAGGGTTGAGTGTGGTGATCTTCAGCCCAGGTTGCAGAAGAAGCACCGCCTGTGGAAGGCTCGCCAGCAGACGCTGCGCTTCGGGATTGGCGATGCCGGCGATGTGGATCATGCGGCTTGAAGATGCCTGCTGGGGTCTCCGCCATCACGATAAGGGGCGTAGAATTCCGCCAGTTCCCGCAGGACTTCGTACGGATCGGAAATGAAGTTCACCTTGTTCCGAAATTCGGCAGCGCCCTTCACACCTTTAATGTACCAACCAAGATGCTTGCGAGCCATCTTCACGCCGGTGTCGCTACCGTAGTGATCCAGCATGTCTTGGTAGTGCGTACGGATGATTTCGTATTGCTCGCCCACAGTCGGATCGGCGGCCACGGGTTCGCCCCTCCACCATTGCATGACTTGCGAGAGAAACCATGGTCGCCCGTATGAACCTCGTCCGACCATCAAACCATCGGCGCCCGATTGCTCGAGCGCACAAGCGGCATCCGCGATCGTGCAGATGTCACCATTTACAACCACCGGGATCTGCACAGCATCTTTCACGCGGCGGACAAAACCCCAATCCGCTTCGCCCTTGTACATCTGATTACGCGTACGACCGTGGACCGTGATCATCTGAGCTCCAAGGTCTTGAGCGATCCGGGCCAGCTCGGGCGCGTTGAGGCTATCGTGACACCATCCCATGCGCATTTTCACGGTCACCGGTACTTTGACCGCCTTCACCGTTGCTTCTATCAACCTGGTTGCGAGTGGAACTTGACGCATCAGCGCCGATCCCGCATCGCCGTTGACGACCTTGCGCACCGGACAGCCCATATTGATGTCTATTATCGCGGCGCCTCGATCTTCGACCAGTCTGGCGGCTTCAGCCATTTGCTCCGGCTCACACCCAACTAGTTGCATGGATACCGGATCTTCGATGTGGTCCCACATCGCCTTTTGCAGCGATACGCGTGTTTCACGGATTGCCGCCGGACTGGCGATCATTTCCGTTACGTTGAGACCTGACCCGAACCCGCGAACCATCTTGCGGAACGGCAGATCCGATACGCCAGTCATCGGTGCGAGCACGACAGGGCAATCGATAGCCACCGGCCCCACCTGGATTGGCTTAAGTGGCGGCGGTGAAGCCTGGGGATGAGACATCTGGTTCATGGGATCAATGTTACTGCCTAAAAAACAGGCAGCGCATAATGGATTGCCCTTGCTCGAGCAAGCGATTACCGGCCAAAACAATGTCGCAAAATGTTTCAGACCCGGCGGAATTGCGTGTCGTGAATGCTATCGGCGCGCTCGATCACGACCGGCGGGTAGGGGCGATAGTCGTTGCCGCAGGCAAAGGACTTCGTGCGGGGCAACCGCTTCCTAAGCAGTTTGCGAGCTGGCGCGGGAAGCCGGTCGTGCGACATTCGGTCGAAGCACTGGCAGCCGCCGGCTGCCATCCCATTATCGTGGTCATCCCTGAAAATGCCGACTCGATCGCTCGCGATGCGCTCGCTGGTATCCCCGGGGTCCAGTTCACATCCGGTGGGACCACCCGACAAGAATCGGTCAGGTTCGGCCTTGAGGTATTACTGGGCGCAGCGCCTGACTGGGTACTGATCCATGACGCTGCCCGTCCCGTATTGCCTCCCCCAGTGATTGATCGGCTCTTTGCAGCTCTGACGGATCGCGACGGGGTGATACCCGTTCTGCCTGTGGTCGACAGTCTGATACACGTTTTACCCGGCCGACGTATGGGCGCGCCTGCTACGAGGGAACATCTGCGCCGGGTGCAGACACCACAGGCGTTCCGGTTCGATGCCATCCTCTCTGCCCATCGGTCGTGGGAAGGCGACACCAACGCCGGAGACGATGCACAGGTGGCACAGGCTTGGGGCATGGAGGTTGGCATCGTGGACGGGGACGAGATCTTGCACAAGCTTACGTATGCTGCGGACTTCGAGCCCACCTTTCCCCCGGTACGGGTCGGCACTGGCTACGATGTTCATGCACTGGAAGAAGGTGAAGAGTTGTGGCTCTGTGGAGTTCGCATAGATCACACCCATGGTCTTTCCGGACATAGCGACGCGGATGTCGCCATTCATGCGTTGGTCGACGCCATGCTGGGTGCGGTCGGTGCGGGGGACATCGGCCGACACTTTCCGCCCAGCGACCCCCAGTGGAAGGGTGCTGCATCAGATCGCTTCCTTGCTCACGCCGCCGGTGTGGTTGCCAACGCCGGATACAGCCTTGGCAATGCCGATATCACTATCATATGCGAAGCGCCGAAAATCGGACCACATCGTGAAGCCATGCGTGTCCGCCTCGCAGAGATACTCGGCGTTGACAACGCAGCCATCAGCGTGAAGGCCACGACCACGGAAAAGCTCGGCTTCACTGGTCGTCGAGAAGGGATCGCCGCCCAAGCTGTGGTCAGCTTGATGCGATCATGATCGCAGACATGGAAAGGAGTTGCCCGTGAGAGCTATAGGGAAGACTGCCATCTTGATGCTGGGAATGGTGCCTGGTCTGGCTGTTGCCGCTACTCCTACGTGCCTGACGCGTAAGGAAGCTACGGCTCTTGTCGCTTATTCGCTGCCTCAAGCAATCAACGGTACTGCCAAGCGTTGCGCGCCATCGCTGCCGGCCGACTCGTTCCTTCGCCGACAAGGTTCGCAACTCGCCGCGCGCTATGCCGGACAGAAAGAACGATATTGGCCACAAGCCCGCCCCGCATTTTTAAAGGCATTAGGCGCAGATGGCGGTGATTCCGCGAGAATGATGGCGGGAATGCCAGACGAGACGATCCGGCAGCTTGCCGACGTTTTTGTAGAGGGCTTTGTATCGCAACGCATAGCCGTGGGCTCATGCTCAAAGCTGGATTTGGCGATCGATCTGCTTTCTCCACTTCCGCCCGAAAACACTGCGGGCCTTATCGCCCTATCGCTCGACGTAGCGAGCACGACAGATCAGAAGCTTGGCAAAATCAAGCTGTGTCAGAACTGAATTCGGCAAGGACCGTGATGGCCGAAAACCCTTTTTTCCCAAGTGATCTGGTTGGCCTCGCCCTACGCGTCATCGACGAGAACAGGGCCATTGGTCGCACCGTCGCTTTGGCCGAAAGCTGCACGGGCGGTCTCGTATGCGCGGCATTAACCGAGATACCGGGATCCTCGGCGGTGCTCGATCGCGGTTTCGTGACGTATTCCAACGAAGCCAAGATGGAGATGCTGGGCGTACACGCTGACATTATCGATTCCTTCGGCGCGGTTTCCCCCGCGACTGCATGGGCAATGGCGCAGGGTGCAATCCGGAAAAGCCGCGCGGATGTCGCCGTGGCAATCAGCGGTATTGCTGGGCCCGAGGGTGGCAGCGAAATGAAGCCGGTGGGCACGGTGGTATTCGCTTGCGCCCATCGCAATGATGATAATGTACACGCTGAGCAGAAGCTGATCGAAGGCGGTACCCGCGCGGCCATTCGTCATCAGGCAGCTATTGTTGCGCTGGAATTGCTCCTGCCCTGAATGCCAAACAGCGGTCAGCCTTCCTGAGGGACGCCGTACAATTCCGCCGCGCGGGTTTCAAACGCCGCGACCATTTTGCGAAATGCCTTGTCGAAGTACTGGCCTGCAAGCTTTTCAAACAGGGCGTTGCGGAAGGTAAACTGCACGTCAAATTCGACATCGCATGCCTGTTCGCCAACAGGGTGAAACGTCCAACGGTTGTCGAGATCGCGCATCGGACCATCGACATAGTGCACGCGAAGTTCACGCGGGCGTTCCTTCTCGACTCGAGAGGTGAATTTCTCTCGAAGCGCTTTGAAACCAACCAGCATGTCGACGATCATTTCTGATCCATCATCCGACTTCACCCTAGTCGCGACGACCCATGGCAGAAACTCCTGGTAGCGGCCCACGTCTGCAACGAGGTCGAACATCTGCTCGGCGCTGTAAGGCATGCGCCGTGTTTCGTGAATTCCGGGCATTGGATCAGGCCTTGGTTGTGGCCGGCATGGTGGCCTTGGCCAGCTTCGCTTCACGAGCGGCGCGCATCTGCACGAAATCGTCGCCGGCGTGATAACTGGAACGCGTCAGGGGCGAAGCCGCAACTTGGAGGAAGCCCTTGGCCCTTGCGATCGCGCCATAAGCTTTGAAAGCTTGTGGAGTGACGAACTCCTTGACCTCGGCATGCTTAGGCGTCGGGCGAAGATACTGGCCCATCGTAAGAAAATCGATGTCCGCGCAGCGCATGTCATCCATCACCTGGTGAACTTCCAGTCGCTCCTCTCCCAAGCCTAGCATGACGCCGGACTTGGTGAAGATCGAAGGATCATGCCGCTTCACTTCCTCAAGCAAGCGAAGAGACGCGTAATAACGCGCTCCGGGCCGGATCGTCGGGTAGAGCCGGGGTACGGTCTCGAGGTTATGGTTATAAACGTCCGGCCGTGCCGCCACGATGGCTTCGACGGCGCGCTGCATCTTGTTGCGGAAGTCGGGGGTCAATATCTCGATCGTCGTGCTGGGCGTTGCCTTGCGAATTTCTTCGATCACCCGGACGAACTGAGAGGCGCCGCCATCGGGCAAATCATCCCGATCTACGGATGTGATGACGATGTGCTCCAACCCTGTTTTGAGGGCGAGTTCCGCCACGTTCGCTGGCTCCGCCGGATCGACCCGGCCCGGCATTCCTGTTTTCACGTTGCAAAATGCGCAGGCGCGCGTGCACGTATCGCCAAGGATCATGACCGTGGCGTGCTTCTTCGTCCAACACTCTCCAATGTTGGGGCATGCGGCTTCTTCGCAGACGGTATTGAGCTTGAGATCGCGCATCAACTGACGCGTCTCGCCATACCCTTTGCTGGTGGGCGCTTTCACCCGGATCCAGTCTGGCTTGCGCTGACGCTGGGGCGTTTCTTCGGGGGACGGCACGGAAGAAAGATCGTTCATGCCGACCAGATAGTCATAAGCACGTGGCCTTGCCAGCAGGAATATCGAAACTAAGTGGAAGGAGCCCTTCACTCACCCCCCTAAAATGGAGGCCGATTTGACTGCTGAAACTCCCGATCGCGTGCTTAATAATCTTGTCGACGGCTACCGCCGCTTTCGTGACACCGGCTGGAGCGAGAACCGCGAACGCTGGGATGAACTCGGCCAAGGCCAACAACCCGAGGTCATGGTGATCGCCTGTTCCGACAGTCGCGTCGATCCCAGCCAGATCTTTGACGTCGATCCTGGTGAGATTTTTGTCGTGCGCAACGTCGCGGCGTTAGTCCCGCCGTTTGAAACTACCCCAGGCCATCACGGCGTCTCCGCTGCGCTGGAGTTTGCGGTACAGGTGCTGAAGGTCAAGGAAGTGGTGGTAATGGGTCATGGCCTATGCGGCGGCTGCAAGGCAGCGCTGACGCAGGACCTGAAAGATGCCGAGCGCGGCCAGGGTGGCTTTGTGGCGGACTGGATTTCGATGCTTGACGAAGCTCGTGTGCCAATCGCGGAACACTACGGCACCACAGGCCGTGAAGCCGAGCGCCATATGGAACAGGCGGCTGTTCGGGTCAGCCTCGATAACCTCATGACTTTCCCTTGCGTGCGCAGCAAGGTAGCGAAGGGTGAACTTCGTCTACGCGGTGCATTCTTTGCCATCGCGGATGGTGTGCTACACGTCATGGACCAAGAGACGGGCGAATTCGCCCCGGCTATCTAAGGGCGGTAATCCAACAAAAAAGGGCGGCGGAAAACCCGCCGCCCTTCTTATTTCTGTTCAGCCGCTTAGTTGGTGGCGGCTGGGGCTGTGGGTGCTGCAGGAGTAGGCGATGCTTTGCTTTTTGCGTAAGCAGACCACAGCTTCGCAACCGGCTGGCGAGTACCGGTCACCTTGGCAAAGTTGCTGTCAGCTTCAGCATACTTGCCGGTCAGCGTCTGCGACATACCGAGACGAAGCGCGACTTTGTTGGTATCCACGCCGGGCATTGTCAGCGCCTTCGTATAGAAGGTTTCCGCCTTGGCAGGCTGATCGTAGCTTAGAAACACATCGCCGGCTGCGACAACGGTGGCGCCTGTTGCGCCAGCCTTGTTGGCATCGCGTTCTGTAGCCGTGAGAGAAGCCTTGTCGCCCGCAATGCGGCCTTCGGCATTGCGCTTGTCTTCACCCACTTCGGCAGTGGTGAGCTTACCTTTGGCGATGCCATCGTTCATCACCTTGACGGCTTCGCCCGGGAACGCGCGAGGATCGACGTTCTCAATGTACTCGAGATAATCGCGCTTTTCGTTCATTGCGCCAGTTACGAACATCAGGCGCATCAGATCGAGGTTCTGGTCACGCGGAAGCGATGCCAGCTGGCGAACGACCGATATCGCCGTATTCCAGGTATTAGGATAATATTGTCCCAACATCGCAGCATATTCGGTCGAAGGAGCAAGCTGCTTGGCGGTGTAGGTCTGCTGCAGAACGTTGCGCAGAGCACCCTCCGAAGGCGCCTGTCCACGAGCTTTTGCTGCTTCCACGTCAGACTTCGCCATCGCAAGGGCGGCTTCGGGATTGTTGTTGCGCTTGTACGCGTCGGCAAGGATCAGATCCAACTGGTTCTGCGGATCCTGATAACCGGCGTCCTTGGCAGCCTTCAGATACTTCGCAGCGTTCGCGAAATCTTTCTGCTGATACGCGGTAACGCCAGCGTCAAAGTTCGTGCTGCCAATCGCAGCAGCGTCCAGCTTGCCGCTTTCCAGCAGCATCATGTTTCCGCGCTGCTTCAACGCCGCATCCTGAGACAGGATGCCGTAATTGCGCATCATGGAGCCAAGCGCATTCTTGTCGTCCGGGGTGGTGGCGGTAGGTACCGCTGCCTCAAATGCAGCCTTGCCGTCACCGCCGATAGCGGCGTCAAACGCTTGCTTGGCGGCGGCAAGATCAGAGGGTTGCTGGCCCGAAGCGGGCAACTTAGCTTGGGCCGCTTCCATCGCCTTCTGAATGGGTTGAGCGCTTTTGATGAACTCAGGCGAGAATTTGCCGGCAGCCGCTTTTTCTTTTTTGGCGGCCATGGCTGGGGTCGCGGCACCAATGGCTAGGCCGCTCGACAAAGCAACGGCAAGGGCGACACGCGAAACAAGGAACTTGTGAGCCATTCAGGCTAACTCCTCTCAAGACAAAACAAATCCTGCCTCATGACAGGATCGCTAAAACAGGCCTTGCCGGTTTGGCGGCGAATTGGGACCTTGGCAACCTTGTCAGCGCAATGGCCTATCGCCACTGAACGCTGATTGAATGCAATTCATCGCACCCGTTCAGGGTTCCCGCCCTTATGTGTGGAAAATGACGAACTTCGGACGACCGTCAGGTACGGTTCGGGTGGCATTCGCCGAACGCTTGGCCTAGGGCGTTCCATCAACCTTCTCCCATTCCAACCTGGCGACAGAACCGCGTGAGCGACGAGACCGACATCAACGAGCACATCGGCCCTGAGGGCGAATACACCCGCGTCGACATCGTCGACGAGATGAAGACGAGCTATCTCGATTACGCGATGAGCGTGATCGTGAGCCGCGCGCTTCCTGATGTGCGTGACGGCCTGAAGCCCGTCCATCGCCGTATCCTTTTCGCGAGCCAGGAAGGCGGCTTCGTCGCTGGCCGGCCCTATCGCAAGTCCGCCAAGATCGTCGGGGACGTGATGGGCAACTATCACCCGCATGGCGACAGCGCGATTTATGACGCTCTCGCGCGCATGACCCAGGACTGGTCGATGCGACTTCCCTTGATTGATGGTCAGGGGAACTTCGGGTCGATGGATCCTGATCCGCCAGCGTCGATGCGCTACACTGAGGCACGACTGGCGCGCGTAGCCAACTCGTTGCTGGACGATCTGGACAAAGACACCGTCGATTTCGTCGACAACTACGACGGATCGCGCCGCGAGCCTTCGGTGTTGCCCGCGCGCTATCCTAATCTGCTCGTCAATGGTGCCGGCGGTATCGCTGTGGGGATGGCCACAAATATTCCGCCTCACAACCTGGGCGAAGTGATCGACGGTTGCTTTGCGATGATGGAAAACCCGGCAATTACGTCGGAAGAACTCTTCCAGATCATCCCCGGCCCTGACTTTCCGACTGCACCGTTGATCCTAGGGCAAAGCGGCGCTCGTAGCGCGGCGACGACCGGCAAGGGGTCGATCGTGATGCGCTGCCGTCACCACATCGAAGAGGCGCGCGGCGCCAGCCGTGGCGCACGCTCGATCGTGCTCACCAGCATTCCCTATCAGGTCGGCAAGTCCAACCTGGTTGAAAAGATCGCCGAGGCCGCAAAGGACAAGCGGATCGAGGGCGTGTCTGACATCCGCGACGAATCCAACCGCGAAGGCGTGCGCGTCGTCGTCGATCTTAAGCGCGATGCCTCCCCCGAAGTGGTGCTCAACCAAATCTGGCGCAGTACGCCCGCACAGTCGAACTTCCCGGCGAATATGCTGGCGATCCGTGGCGGCCGGCCCGAGATCATGGCGCTGCGTGATATCCTGCAGGCGTTCATCCAGTTTCGCGAGCAGGTCATCACCCGCCGCACCAAGTTCGAATTGAACAAGGCGCGGGAACGGGCGCACATCTTGCTCGGCCTTGTCGTCGCCGTGTCCAACATGGACGAGGTGGTCAAGATCATCCGCGGTGCGTCCAATCCTGCCGATGCGCGCGCCAAGCTGCTCGCCAAGGAATGGCCGATTGGCGATATCGCAGCGTATATACGCCTCGTAGAAGCGATCGAGCCCGATGCCGAGCAGGCGGGTGGCACTTATCGATTGTCCGAAGCTCAGGTTAAGGCGATCCTTGATCTGCGCCTCCATCGCCTGACCGCGTTGGGCCGTGATGAGATCGGTGATGAGCTGAAGCAACTGGCCATTGCGATCGAGGAATATCTCTCGATCTTGGCTGATCGGGTCAAGCTTTTCACCGTGATGCGTGAGGAGCTTCAGGCGGTTCGCGATTCTTATGCGACGCCTCGTGTCTCCGAGATCACCGCCGCGTTTGATGGCATCGATGATGAAGATCTGATCGAGCGCGAGGACATGGTGGTTACCGTCACCATGGACGGCTACATCAAGCGCACGGCCCTCTCCACTTTCAGGGCACAAAACCGTGGTGGCAAGGGCCGTGCCGGCATGGCCACGAAGGAAGAGGACGCAGTGACAACGATGTTTGTCACGTCCACGCACAATCCGGTCTTGTTCTTCTCCACCGCTGGGAAAGTCTATCGGCTCAAGGTCTATCGTCTTCCCGAGGGTGGCCCCACCACGCGGGGGCGCCCAATCGTCAACCTGCTGCCCGCGCTCGACAAGGACGAGACGATCCAGACCGTCCTCGCCCTTCCCGAGGACGAAAAGGAATGGAACAAGCTCTCGGTCGTTTTCGCTACGGCCAAGGGAAGTGTTCGTCGTAACTCCATGGATTCGTTTGCGAACATACCCAGCAATGGCAAGTTCGCGATGCGTTTCGATGAGGGCAGCGATGACCGTCTGATTGGCGTAGCCTTGCTTGAAGCAGCCGACGACGTTTTGTTGGCTACGCGCAAGGGACGCGCCATCCGATTTGCAGGCGACGATGTCCGCGAGTTCACAAGCCGCACATCGACCGGTGTACGTGGAATGACATTGAAGGATGGCGATGAAGTAATCTCACTCTCCATCCTCCACCGGGTAGGCACCGACGGCGAGGAGCGGGAGCAGTATCTGCGCTTTGCGCCGTGGAAGGGCGAAAAGGACGGCGATCCCACCCTCCCCGCAGCCCGGATGGAAGAGATGGCTAACCGTGAGCAGTTCATTCTCACTGTGTGCGCCAACGGGTATGGCAAGCTGTCGTCGGCTTACGAATACCGCCGCACTGGCCGCGGCGGTCAGGGAATCACCAATATCGACAATATCGGCCGCAACGGTCCGGTGGTCGCCAGCTTCCCTGCTACGCGTGCCCAACAACTGATGCTGGTGACGGACCAGGCGAAACTGATCCGGCTGCCGCTTGATTCGCTGCGCGTGATCGGACGCGGATCAGCGGGTGTGCGGCTGTTCACTGTCTCTAACGACGAACATGTGGTGAGCGCCGTAGGTTTGGATGAAGAGCCGGAAACCGAGATTGCTGCTGGAGAGCCGGTCGGCGGGGGAGTTGCGAATGTTGCCGTGCCCGAGGCTCCTGAAGACGAGGCATGAGCACGGCCGTCGCCTATAAGATCCTGACCGGCGATCAGCTTTCTCTATTGCTGGCGCAGAAGAGCTTTGTCGGAGCGCCGGTCGATGTGGCGGACGGCTACATTCATTTATCCACGGCGGCTCAGTTGGCGGGCACATTGGACAAACACTTCGCCGGTCGTGACGATCTGCAGATAGCTACGGTAGATCTCGCCGTACTAGGCGAGGCCGTGAGGTGGGAGGAATCGCGCGGTGGTGATCTGTTCCCTCATATCTACGGAGAGTTGCCGCTGTCGGCAGTGATTGCATATGGGCCTGTGGTGCGGGATGCCGCTGGCGACGTATCGCTTCCGGACCGGTGAATATAAGCGAGCACGATACGAGTCGGCTCAGTCCGTCTGGATAGTCATCGGGTCCGGCGTCCACGGTGTGCGCTCGGAGCGCTACTATATAGCCCTTTCTCGTTAACCGGAGCGCACGGCCTTTTCCCTCGGCAAGATAGGCGCTAGGCGCTGCTCATGACATATGACGTTCACATCATCGGCGGTGGCCTCGCCGGAAGCGAAGCAGCATGGCAACTCGCACGCCGGGGCGTCCGCGTTCGGCTTTCGGAAATGCGTGGGGTGTCCGCTTCTTGGCAAGGAGAACGCAGCCCAGCGCATAACACTGATGGTCTGGCAGAAATGGTGTGTTCCAATTCCTTTCGTTCGGACGATAGCGACAAGAACGCAGTAGGCTTGCTGCACGAGGAAATGCGCCGTTGTGATTCAGTGATCATGGCTGCAGCGGCCAAGGCGCAAGTCCCCGCCGGATCGGCACTTGCGGTGGATCGCGATGTGTTTTCTGCGGAAGTCGAATCGCGGCTGGCCTCACTCTCCAATCTCGATATTGTCCGGGAGCGGATTGATAGGCTACCTGACGCCGGGCTGACCATCGTTGCCACCGGGCCGCTGACGGCCGAGGCGCTGGCCGGATCGATCGGACGGGCAACCGGCGCGGACAGCCTCGCGTTCTTCGATGCGATCGCCCCGATTGTTTATCACGAAACGATCGATATGGACGTCTGCTGGATGGCCTCTCGTTGGGATAAAGGTGAGACGAAGGACTACATCAACTGCCCGATGGATCGCGACCAATACCTGGCTTTCCACGCTGGTCTCGTTTCCGGGGAGAAAACCGAGTTCAAGGAATGGGAAGCGAACACTCCATATTTCGATGGCTGCATGCCGATCGAAGTCATGGCGGAGCGCGGGGTCGATACCCTGCGCTTCGGGCCGATGAAGCCAATTGGCCTGGACAATCCCCGCACAGGTCGCTGGCCCTACGCAGTTGTGCAATTGCGGCAAGACAATAAGCTTGGCACCTTGTGGAACATGGTCGGCTTCCAGACCAAGCTCAAGCACGCCGAGCAAGTTAAACTGTTCCGCACGATCCCGGGCTTGGAAGGTGCGGAGTTCGCACGGCTTGGCGGCCTGCACCGCAACACGTTCCTCAACTCCCCAACCCTGCTTGATCGCAACTTACGGCTCAAGTCCGCACCCCACGTGCGCTTTGCAGGTCAGATCACCGGATGCGAGGGATATGTCGAAAGCGCGGCGGTTGGCATGATGGCGGGGCTGATGGCCAGCGCCGAACTAGCGGGCCGGGAGTGGCAAGCACCCCCGCGCACCACGGCGCTCGGTGCACTACTCTCCCACATTACGGGTGATGCGGAGGCGGATAGCTATCAGCCGATGAACGTCAATTTCGGGCTGTTTCCCCCGCTGCATGATGTGAAGAAAAAGCAGCGCAAGGAAGCCTATACTTCTCGAGCCAAAGAAGAGATTCTGCCTTGGCTCGGTAGTCTGGTCCCGGCCTGATCAGCAGCTGCACTTCGCCTTGGGTTTGGGGGGCGGAGCGGTAGTGCGAAATTCCTGGCTAGTCAGGAATCCGTCGCGATCTGCGTCGGCGGAGCCAAACCTGTCGACGGTGGCAACTGCCCATTCCTCAAACGTCAGGAGGTTATTGCCGTCCTTGTCGAGCTTGCGGAATCCATCGGCGCGGGTCGATAGCATCTCGTTGCGCGAAATGCGGCCGTCCCGATCGCGGTCGTAACGTCCGAAACGGCGTTGTTCACGCGTCTGCTCCGTCGCCTCGGGCAACGCTGGTCCCACAATGTCACCCACGTCGGCGGTCGGTAGCGTAGTAGGGGTTGCGATGACTTTTGGTGACGGCGGTGGCGCTCCCGCCTCCACAGCGGCGCGGCCCTGAAGCCAGAATAGGCCGATGGTGAGCATGACGAGCATCGCCAAGCCACCGAGAAGAAAACGATTGATTGCAAGGTCTTTCATGCCGCAGCGCCTTAACCATGCTGACAGGCGCCGGAAAATTACATGACTTTAATCATGCCCCGAACAGACCGGCCCTGAGAGCGGCGATCAAGGCGGCAGGTGATATAGCAGCCTGCTCCCCTTTTTTCATGCGGCGATAGGCCAGGACATTCAACACCGCCAGAGGCCGCAAAGGATGAGACAGCCGCACTTTCTCATGGTGTTCAGTTGCCAAAGCGAGGGCCACCGCCCGCTCCTTTTCATGACCGAGCCGAGTTGCAAGGTCAGCCATTGCCCATGATCGTCCGATCATCTGAGCTGAGGTAAGCTCTGACTTGCAACCCAACGCCTGAGCTAGCGTGGCAAATGCGGACCCTCTGCCTTCAGCCATGCTTTTCAGCGCCAAGGCAGGCAGAGGAGCTGGGCCTGTGAGCGATTCCCAACCATTGACGAGGCTGACCAGTCCTCCGTGATGACCATTCCAAGTACGAAGTGCGCTTAGAAGCGGCTCGCCTTCAGGCCATTTGTCAGCAGGTTGCGACAGGGTTTCCCGCCACCAGGAGAGCCGAAGTTGCGCCAACATTGGTTCGCGCGAATTTCGAAGGAGCCCGGCCAGCCGGGCGTCCAACGCCAATAGCGCCAGCGTCTGTATACGGGCGGATTTCGGAGCGTAGGCAAGAGCAAGGCGTGAGGCCGCTGGCAATGCATCGATCAGCACGGGATCGGCCCTATTAAGCTGCTGAGTGGCAAGTCCGGAATTGGTCACATGGCTTACCTAGTGCGGCCGATCGACCTTGCAACCGGGATATTTAGCGGGCGGCGGTATGTCGCCGCCCGTTCTTCGTCAGCGATAGCAGACCTTCTTGACCGCTTCCGCAACGCGGTCAGCATCGATCAGAGCCAGCTTTTCCAAATTCGCCGCATACGGCATGGGAACGTCCTCGTTGCACACGCGCACAACCGGGGCGTCGAGATCGTCGAAACCTTCTTCCATGCAGAGGGCCGAGATTTCCGAGGCGATCGAACAGACGGGGAAGCCTTCTTCGGCGACGACCAGCCTGTTGGTCTTTGCAAGGCTGGCAAGCACCGTTTCCTTATCGAGAGGGCGGAGCGTGCGAAGATCGATAACTTCTGCTTCGATTCCCTCACCAGCCAGCTTTTCTGCCGCTTCAAGCGCGAGGCCTACACCGATCGAATAGGACACGATCGTGACGTCCTTGCCTTCACGCACGATCCGCGCTTTGCCGATCGGTAGGACGTGGTCGTCCAATTCGGGCAATTCGAAGTTGCGACCGTAAACCAGTTCGTTTTCAAGGAAAACAACCGGATCTTCGCTACGGATCGCCGCCTTGAGCAGGCCTTTCGCGTCTGACGCATCGTAGGGTGCGATGACGATCAAGCCGGGCACGCTCGCATACCATGGTCCGTAATTCTGCGAGTGCTGCGCACCTACGCGAGATGCGGCTCCGTTCGGACCTCGAAACACGACGGGGCAGCGCATTTGCCCACCCGACATGTAGTTCGTCTTCGCGGCAGAGTTAACGATGTGATCAATCGCCTGCATGGCGAAGTTGAATGTCATGAACTCGACGATCGGGCGCAGGCCACCCATGGCAGCGCCAGTTCCGATGCCCGCGAAGCCATACTCGGTGATCGGCGTATCAATTACGCGAGTGGGACCGAATTCTTCGAGCAGCCCCTGAGTGACTTTGTAGGCGCCCTGATATTCAGCGACCTCCTCGCCCATCACGAACACGCGGGAATCGCGCCGCATTTCCTCGGCCATTGCATCGCGCAAAGCGTCGCGTACGGTTGAGGTCTTCATGTTGGTGCCGCGCGGCACCTCAGGATCACGGCTTGTCTTGATTTCGCTATGGAGATTGGCCGTACCGCTTTCCGCGGGCTTCTTGTCTTCAGCCGGCTTTTCACCCGACTGCGGCTCTTCCTTCACGCTATCTGTTGGGGCAGCTTCTGCTTTGGAATCATCAGTGGAAGCCTGGACGGAAGAGGCATCTTCGCCTTCGCCGGCCAAGACCGCTATTACCGTGCCGACCTTTACACCTTCGGTCCCTTCGGCGACCATGATCTTGCCGACTGTTCCTTCATCAATGGATTCGAATTCCATCGTTGCTTTGTCGGTTTCGATTTCGGCCAGGATATCGCCGGAGGAAACTTGGTCGCCCTCCTTGACCAGCCACTTGGCCAGCTTACCCTGTTCCATGGTCGGAGAAAGAGCGGGCATCTTCAGTTCGATCGCCATCTCAGTAGCTCTCCACCAGAACGTCGGTATACAGTTCGGCGGGAGCCGGTTCGGGCGAATTCTCGGCAAAGTCAGCGGACTGGGCGACCTGTGCACGCACGCGCTTGTCGATTTCTTTCAGGCTTTCCTCGGTCACACCCATGGCCATCAGTTCAGTCTTGGCATGATCGATCGGATCGCGTTTTTCGCGCACTCCCTGCACCTCTTCGCGGCTACGGTACTTGGCGGGGTCGGACATCGAGTGGCCGCGATAGCGATAGGTGTTGAGTTCCATCACCACGGGACCGTTGCCGGCGCGCACGTACTCGAGCGCTATTTCGGCTGACTTCCGCACTTCAAGCACGTCCATGCCGTCCACGGACATGCCGGGAATGCGGAACGAGGTCCCACGACGATGAAAATGAGTTTCTGCCGAACTGCGCTTTACGGCAGTCCCCATCGCGTAGCCATTATTCTCGATCACAAAGATGATCGGAAGCTTCCACAGCGCTGCCATGTTGAAGCTCTCGTACACCTGGCCCTGGTTTGCAGCGCCATCACCGAAGTACGCCATGGCTACACCGCCGTCCTCGCGGTACTTGTGCGCGAAAGCGAGACCGGTGCCGAGTGACACCTGGGCACCGACGATACCATGACCGCCATAGAAGCGATGCTCTACGGAGAACATGTGCATGGAGCCGCCCTTCCCTTTGGAAATGCCGGCCTCCCTGCCTGTGAGTTCCGCCATGATCACCTTCGGATCGATGCCATAGGCAAGCATGTGCCCATGATCGCGATACCCGGTGATGACGGAATCCTTGGATCCGTCGAGCGCAGATTGCAGGCCTACCGCGACGGCTTCCTGACCGATGTACAAGTGGCAGAAGCCACCGATCAAACCGAGACCGTAAAGTTGTCCGGCCTTTTCCTCGAAGCGGCGAATGAGCAGCATCTGCTCATAAAAATGGATCAATTCTTCCTTGCTGGGATTGTATCGCCGATCCGCGTCCAGCGCCTGCTGAAGGCTGTGCAGCGCGAAGTCTTCCGGCGCATCAGCGCTATCGGAAATTGGGGCATCGGTCTTGGCTTTGGGCAACGGGTGCTCCCCCATCGTTGGTGCGATCGTTGTCTGGGCGTATAGGAATGCCCTGCGTAAAGCGAAAGCACTGAGGCTCGAAAACCACGTCTGACCGTGGACTATTTTGCAAGCGAGTTTGCAAAAATCGGCACGATCGCGTCATCAGCATTGTAACGCTCGACCGTTCAGCGCAGTTGCATCACCATCTCGTCAGGCCGCGCCACATTGAGATTGCTGCGCACCAATTCCCCCGCAAGATCTGGATCCATCTTTTTCGGATCCAGCAAGGCAACGCGGTTTTTCAACCGGTCGCGTTCGAAGCGCAGCTCTGCCAATTTATGCCGACGTTGTTCGAGCATGTGCTGGTTTTCGCCCCAGGCAAGCAAACCACTTGGACCGGCAACACAGAAGAGAGCCATGAGCAATAGAAGGGCAAGGGCCAGGCCCTGCACCATTCGGTCCCTGGCAATGTTGGATTCCTGTCGCACGGTCCGCATAGCCCTATAGAATCACAAGTGATTCGGCGTTTCAAGTTCAATCGCTAGTACCAAGCCGCGTTTTGCGACAGTCGGAGGCGATCAGCGTTCAGAGCCTTATCAGCGTTAGATGTTGATAACTGCTGTATGCTCGCCAACGCGCTTTCGACGACATTGTTTCTGCGGCTGATCGCGGTTTCGGATTAGTGTCCGGCCTGCTAGGCGCTCGGCCATGTTGACCTTACGCGATATCACCGTACGCCTTGGCGGCCGTACAATTCTGGATGGCGCCACCGCCACATTGCCACAGAACGGCAAGATTGGTCTGATTGGCCGCAATGGTGCCGGCAAGTCTACCCTCGTAAAGACGATCATCGGCGAACTGGAGCCAGACGGCGGTTCGGTGGAAATGCCTCGCCGAGCAAGGTTGGGCTATATTGCTCAGGAAGCGCCCAATGGGATCAGGACGCCGTTCGAAGCCGTCGTTGAAGCGGACACCGAACGCACTGCGCTACTGGCCGAGGCGGAGACATGCACTGACCCTGATCGACTGGGCGATGTGCACGAGAGATTGATCGCCATCGATGCCTACACGGCCCCGGCGCGGGCCGCGCGGATTCTAGTTGGCCTAGGTTTCGACGAGGCAATGCAGTTACAGCCTCTGGACAGTTTTTCAGGCGGCTGGAAAATGCGCGTTGCCTTGGCGTCCTTGCTGTTTTCAGAGCCGGACGTGATGTTGCTCGACGAGCCATCGAACCACCTCGATCTTGAGGCCACCTTGTGGCTGGAAAACTTTCTGAAGAGCTATCCCAAGACGCTGATCGTCATCAGTCACGAGCGTGACCTCCTCAATACCGTGGTCGATCACATTCTTCATCTTCAAGGTGGCCGCTTGACGCTCTATCCGGGCGACTACGACAGTTTCGAACGGCTGCGCGCGGAGCGTGCGGCGCAGGCCGAAGCAGCGCGTGCCAGCCAGGATGCTCAACGCAAGAAGCTTGCCGATTATGTGGCTCGTAACTCTGCTCGCGCGTCCACCGCCAAGCAGGCGCAATCCCGCGCCAAGATGCTGGCCAAGATGCAGCCGATCGCCGCGATGCTGGAAGATCCATCGTTGAGCTTCGACTTTCCCAGCCCCAACGAGTTGCGCCCGCCACTTGTTACCCTTGATCTCGCGGCCGTGGGGTATGAAGCCGAGCGACCAATCCTTCGCAGGCTGAACTTGCGCATCGATCCGGAAGACCGGATCGCGTTGTTGGGACGTAACGGCAACGGCAAGACGACACTCGCCCGGCTGCTGGCGAGGCAACTGGATCCGATGGAAGGCTCGCTCACCTTCTCGCCAAAAATCCGCATCGGGTATTTCACGCAGTATCAGGTAGAAGAATTGCCTTCCAATTCGACGCCGCTGGAATTGATGACCCGGGCTATGGAAGGCAAGCCGCCGGTTGCTGTAAGGGGGCAACTTGGACGGTTCGGTTTTTCGGGCAATCGTGCGACGTCGGAAACAGCAACCCTGTCTGGTGGGGAGCGTGCTCGTCTAGCCTTGGCATTGGTGACGCGCGATGCGCCCCATATGCTCATTCTCGACGAGCCGACCAACCACCTTGACGTCGATGCCCGCGAAGCCTTGGTCCAAGCACTCAATTCGTTCGAGGGCGCGGTCATACTGGTCAGTCACGATCGACATATGGTGGAACTCGCCGCCGACCGGCTTGTGTTGGTCGATAATGGCACAGCGGACAATTACGACGGGTCGATGGAGGATTACATCGATTTCGTTCTCGGCCGAAATCAGACCAAACCGGCCAATGGGGGAGACAAGACCGACCTTCCTGCCAAGAAATCAGGGGCGGTCGCCCGTGAAGAATTGAAGGCGCTGCGGAAAAAGGTCACCGAGGCCGAAACCCGGATGAAGCGCCTGCAAACGCAAATCGAAGCGTTGGATGCAGCCTTGGCCAATCCTGCGGGCGCCAAAGGCGAATTGAAAGGCGTGAACATCGGCGAACTCGGCAAGCGCCACGCCAATGTGACGGTAGAGATGGAGCAGGCAGAAGAAAACTGGCTTGAGGTCAACGAGGTGCTCGAAACTCTTATGGGTCGCGGAAAATGAGCGTTGCTTTCCGCCGCGAAGGTGACGACGAGCATCTGGAGCCGAAGTTCGAACTGCCTTTGCCGCCCGGCCCCAATCTCGTCACCCCGGCGGGACTGGAGCAAGTACGGCAGAAAGTTGCTGAGATTGATGCTCTCGTCCGAGCAATGCCTGAAGATGATTTGGCTCTGAAACCGGCGAAGCGCGATCTTCGGTATTGGCAGACTAGACTATCGACGGCGGACGTTCAGCCGAGCCCATCAGGGGAAAACGTGGCGTTCGGCTGTCGGGTCCGCTTCTGTCTCAGCGGCAAGGAGCGCGAAATTATCATTGTAGGGCATGACGAAGCTGAACCCACCTCAGGCAAGCTCAGCTTCTCATCTCCCCTCGCCAGAGCGCTCATGGGAGCGGCGCCTGGTGACACTCTCGACTTCAACGGCCTTGAGGATGCGATCGAAGTGCTCGCAATCTCTCCGGCCTAAAACCCAGACAGGTCAGTCAGGCCGCCCGCCCTTACGCGGCTTTTTGTGAAATGGCTTCCCGCCACCGGGACGATCCTGGCGAGCGCCGGTCGGGCGGGGGCGGTAAGACTGGCCTTCGGGACGAAACTCTCCCTCTCCGCGTGCTCCTTGCCCGGCGCCGTGAGGACGGCGGCCCCTGCCCTGAGGTCCGTCACGGTCACGGCTACGGTGCTTGGCAGCGTCTCGCGGGGTATCGGGCGAGCGCTCTATGCGAATGGTTGCTTCGTACTCGCCATCGTCACGCGCCGTCCGCTGTACGGCATTAGCGAACTGATCAGCGAGTGCGCGCGGGATCTGGAAATGTGTCTGGTCAGATGAGATGCGGATTTGCCCCACGGCATCGCGGGTGACATGACCTCGACGGCAAAGCACCGGGAGGATCCAACGCGCTTCGGCATTTTGCTGACGACCGACGTCCATGCGGAACCAGACAATGTCCTCGAACCCGGCGCGTTCGCGTTTTTCGCGGCTTTCCGGAGAGTTGCCGAGCAACTCCTCTGGCTGCGGCATGGCGGCGCGGTGCGCCTGGACAAGCGCAGCGGCGATGTCTTCTGCGCTTACCTGTTCAAGGAGGACACGGGCGATCTCGCGATCGTCTTCTTCTGCCTCGACGGGGGCCAGTAGCTTCTCCATCAGACGCTCGCGATCTTGCGCGCGGATCGCTTCCGGACTTGGAGCTTCGCCCCACTCCGCCTCGATACGCGCGCCGCGCAGCATCATTTCGACCCGGCGCCGGCGTGGATACGGCACGAGCAGCACGGCGGTGCCCTTTTTACCCGCGCGCCCTGTACGGCCCGAACGATGCTGAAGAGTTTCTGCGTCCCGCGGTATTTCGACGTGCACCACCAGGCTAAGGGATGGCAAATCGATCCCGCGCGCGGCAACGTCAGTTGCTACGCATACTTTGGCACGGCGATCGCGCAGCGCTTGCAGGGCATTGTTGCGTTCGTTCTGTGAATGCTCGCCCGAAAGCGCGACGGCGGAAAATCCGCGTTCCACCAGCGTGGCGTGCAGATGTTTTACATTGTCGCGAGTAGCGCAGAACAGGATGGCCGTTTCCGCATCATAGAAGCGCAGTAGGTTCACCACTGCATGTTCGATATCGGACGGCGCAACCGTCACCGCCTTATATGCGATGTCGCCGTGGCCGCGGTTTTCACCAACCGTGGAAATGCGCAGGGAATTGGTCTGATAACGCTGGGCTAGTGCTTCGATAGGGCGAGGCATCGTGGCCGAGAATAGCAGGGTGCGGCGGCCGCCCGGTGTCGCATCGAGAATTTCTTCCAGATCCTCACGGAAGCCCATGTCCAGCATCTCGTCAGCCTCATCCAGCACGACGGCGCGCAAGGTTGACAGGTTCAGCTTCCCGCGCTCGAGATGATCGCGCAGACGACCTGGAGTGCCGACGACTATCGTCGCGCCGCGCTCCAACTGACGGCGCTCCTTAACGGGATCCATGCCCCCGACGCAGGTAACGATGCGCGCACCTGTGTTCGCATACAGCCATTCCAATTCACGACTGACCTGCTGCGCCAGTTCACGCGTAGGCGCGATCGCCAGAGCCAGCGGTCCTTCCGAATAGGGAATGCGGCCATCTTCGACCAGTTCGTCCGCCATGGCGATGCCGAAGGCTACGGTCTTGCCAGAGCCGGTCTGCGCGGAAACTACCAGGTCACGCCCACGCGCCTCCGATTCGGTAACGGCGGTCTGGACCGGCGTGAGCGTTTCGTAGCCATGCGCTGCGAGGGCCTCGGCAAGAGGCTGGGGGATCTGCGGAAAAGTCATAAGAGGCTATGGATCCTGCCGGCTTAACCGGCCTTGGAGAACGTATTCAGGGCTGCGGGGGCGCCTTCATACGGCACCAATCGGCCGCCCATAGACGAAACCGTGCGAATTTGCGCGCACCAATTTCAATTCTATGTACTTTTGGCGACTTTAAGCAGCCGCAGCCGCGTCACGACCGCCACCCGCAAACCCAGTGGCCCGGTCTTCGGGCAGGTTGTCCCCTCTTTCCGGCAAAAGATCGAAGCTCGGTTGAAAACCAAGCAAAACGTACATCTCACGCTCAAGAAAAGGCGCAGCGTCGCCTGCGCTCATATCTACTCGCGCGCATTCGCCCAGCCAAGGAAGGGTAGTCCGAAAAAGCCCTTTGCGACGAACTTTGGCGCGTATCACGGTTAGCTGACCCTTGCTAATTCCCCCGAGCCTGCGGGGGCTAGGTCGGCTAACGACAGGGCGCAACTCGATCAAGCATTCGGCAGCGATCGTCATATTACCGCATTATCGGCTGGCGGCAAAATGACCATACACCGTTGGTCAGCCTGCTTTTTTAGCCCGGTGCTCCGCCAGCAGCTTATCAAGCTCGTCGATCCGAAATCGCTCGGGTGTTCCCTTGGCCAAGCCTTTCAGACGGCATTCGGCCCACAACTTCCGCCGTTCGGATTCCAACGCCTTCAAATAAAGATCAGCCATATCACTTCCTTTTGCCTGGTTTTTGCGCTCGAGCATTGTGCTCCACCAGTGCGTCGGTGTTCACGGTGTCTTCGTCCGATAGTTTACGCCATCGCTCCAACCTGCCGCGGTCAAGGTCACCATGTGCGATGGCTGCCTGAATTGCGCAGCCAGGTTCTGCATTGTGAGTGCAATTGGTAAAGCGGCATTCAAGCGTGAGCAAACTGACATCGTCAAAAACTTCGGCAAGGCCCGATGTCGCATCCGCAATTTTGAATTCTCGCATTCCGGGAGTATCCATAAGCCACCCCCCACCGTGGAGACGATGCATCTCGCGAACCGTGGTGGTGTGGCGCCCTTTGCCGTCGTTTTCGCGAACAGCTTGCGTGGCGATGCTGTCAGACCCGCGCAAGGTGTTTACCAGCGTCGATTTCCCGACGCCGGATGATCCCAGCAGTGCGACAGTCTGCCCAACGCCGCAAAGCGCGGCCAATTGCCCGACGCTATCGCGATCTTTCGCGTTAACCAGCTCAACCTGCAGTCCAGGCTGCATGAGCATCGCCTTGGCGCGATAACGTTCAGGATCATCGGCGAGGTCGATTTTGGTCAGCACGACCACGGGTGTAACGCCGACCTCCCGCGCCAGTACCAGATAGCGCTCAAGCCGGGGAACGCTGAAATCCTGGTTACACGATGCGACGACCAATAAAGTATCCACGTTTGCGGCGATTAGTTGGACCCCCCTGCCCTTGCCCGGTGCGGGACGCTTGAACAGGTTGAGCCGGGTGAGGATCCGAACAGGCTGCAAATCAACTTGCCCGATCAGCAGCCAGTCACCCACTGTCGGCCGATCCTCTTCGCCTTGGGACAGCGCGACGTGAGAAGATATGAGTTGGTCTATCCCATCGCCCATAACGGCCACCATGCCACGATAAACCGCCATGACACGGACGGGACGGTATGTCGTATGATCGTCAAGGGAGAACTGATCCGAGAAAAACGGTTTCCAGCCCAGATCTGTTAAGGGAGGTGGTGGCATATCCATTCGAAGGGTAACCACTTTCTCAACCGAGGATATCAGGTAACGGACGACAGGCCTGAAAAGGGACGGCCGGTCCTGCGAATTCCGATAAAAAGCGTGGTGCACCCGACGGGATTCGAACCCATGGCCCCCAGATTAGGAATCTGGTGCTCTATCCGGCTGAGCTACGGGTGCACGCCGGGGCGTCCTATACATCGGAGCGCCCGTTGGCAATCAGTGCCGCGATGTAGCAAAGCAGCTGGCTCAATTCGCTTGTTCGGGGGGTATCACAGGGAACGGAAGTGGCATGACACCGATGCCTTCGTCCAGAAGCTCCTTGGCTTCATCGATTGTTGCCTGTCCATGGATCGCTTCGGCCTCACGCTCTCCATAATGCATGGCGCGGGCGTCGTTGACAAAGGTTTCACCCACGAACCGTGACGTTTTCAGGGCTTCGGCCTGCATTTTCACCAACGCCTGCATCATTCCCATCTCTTGGGGCGTGAGCGATGTATTGGTAATGGCGCCGGGCATCGAGGGCTGCGGAGTTTCGGCGACGGAAGGCGGGCGACGGGCAGGCTGCATTGCCTCCGTGATCTGATTGCCTTTCCGGGCCAGACGCGGGGCCTGGATGGCCTTGCTAACCTGCACCGACCCGCACTGAGGACAAGACACTAGGCCCCTGCTCTGCTGATGCGAATAGTCGTCCGATGACTTGAACCAGCCCTCAAAGCGATGCTGCCAGTCACGACATTCAAGATCGTAAACAATCATGATTCGCCTATTTGGCGATGACGCGACGATTGGCAAGGCTGGGTAGCTGTCCTCGCACCGCCATAACGCGTTCAAGGTCGATATCCACGAAGCCAAGGCCGGTTAATCCGCCGTCATCGGCGCCGCCCATATCGATCAAGACTTCCCCCCATGGGTCGACAACAAGTGAATGGCCAAAGGTTTCGCGACCATCATCATGCCTTCCGACTTGTGCGGCAGAAATGACATAGGCGCTCGCTTCGATCGCGCGGGCGCGTTGCATCAAATGCCAGTGAGCACGCCCGGTTGGCACCGTGAAAGCCGCTGGTATGGCGATCACGTCACACTTCCGCTGACCAAGCTCTTCAAAAAGGGCCGGAAACCGGATGTCGTAGCAGATAGCCAAACCCAGCCGGCCTAGCGGTGTTTCCACGGTGACCACTGTCTCGCCAGCTCGGTAGGCATTGGATTCACGCCATGTCTCGCCCGTGGCAAGATCGACGTCGAACATATGGATCTTGTCATAACGTGCGCGTATCTCGCCCTGTTCATCAATGACAAACGCGCGGTTAACCCACTTTCCGGCCCCATCGTCTTCATCGGGGGCAATAGCCAGGGAGCCGATATGGACCCAGATTCCCTTTTGCATGGCCGTTTTGCGCACGGCCGCAAGAACATGGTCCTCTGCTTCGGTCTGGATGGATCGTCTGGCGCGTTGTCGATCGCGGTCGAGTAGGCCCGACATCTCAGGCGTGAACAGCATCGCAGCACCAGCGGCGCTCGCTGACTCAAGTGCCTTAACGATTGTTTCAGCGTTTACCTGCGGATTGATCCCAGTGGTCATCTGCAGCAGCGCGGCCCGAGGCATGGTTGTCAGAGACCCAAGACGGAATCTAGTTTGCCTTGGCGATCAAGTGCATTGATATCATCGAAGCCGCCGTAAGCCTTGCCATCGATAAAGACTTGCGGAACAGTTGTGGCACCTGGCACGCGTTCCATCATCTCTTGGCGTTTCGGCCCGCCCATGGTGAGGTCATGCTCTTCGTAAACAATGCCCTTGCCATCGAGAAGCGACTTGGCTGCGGTACAATAAGGGCAGCCCCACTTGGTGTAGATTTCGACTTTAGACTTGCTCACGCTTGCTCCTTTTTCCGCCATAAACGGAACATGATCGGCAGCCCTTGAAAGGGGTCGCCGCTACCATATCTAGGAGGTGAAGTCATGGCCCGCCATGGGGATGGCTTCACAAATTGAGGCGCCGGTATGCGGGCCTCTGCAGCGAAGATTGCTCATTGGAGGATTTTTGTCATGAATCGTATCGATTTTACTCCTTATCGGCGCACCATGGTCGGTTTTGATCGTTTGTTTGACATGATCGAAAACCAGGGCCGTACGCAAGGCGGCGACAAGTACCCCCCTTTCAATATCGAGCGACGAAGCCAAGATGCTTATCGCATCACATTGGCCGTAGCCGGATTTAAGCCCGCAGATATCGATATTACCGCGCAGGCCAACCTGCTTGTGGTCAAAGGCAACAAGCCGGATGAGAACGCCGACGGCGAGTATCTGCACGTCGGCATCGCGCAGCGTGGTTTCGAACGCCGCTTCGAACTTGCAGATTACGTCAGAGTGGATGGTGCAGATCTAGCCGACGGCCTTCTCGTCATAGATCTCGTTCGGGAAGTGCCCGAGGCAATGAAGCCGAAGAAGGTCGCGATCGGCGGCAACCGGCTTACCGTCGTCGAGAACGACGGCAGCGGAGACGCTACCGCTGCTGCCTGATAACTAAACCGAAATCTTACGCATGGGCGGTCCGGATCACCGGGCCGCCTTTTTCATGGCGATCGCCTCAGACCAGACGAGCTTGGCGCAGTGCGGCAGCGACGAATCCCGAAAACAATGGATGGGGATCGAACGGACGGGACTTTAGTTCGGGATGGAACTGAACGCCAACGAACCAGGGATGGTCCGGCCGCTCCACGATTTCGGGCAGCAACCCGTCGGGTGACATTCCCGAAAAGATGAGACCGTTACCTTCAAGCGCTTCGCGGTACGCTCCGTTCACTTCATAGCGATGGCGATGCCGCTCACTTATTTCCTCGGTGCCATAGATCGAAGCGACATGACTGTTCGACGAAAGCTTGGCCGGATAGGCACCGACGCGCATGGTGCCGCCAAGGTCGCCGCCCTCAGCCCTTGTCTCAAGCCCGTCTTTCGTCATCCATTCGGTGATGATGCCGACAACCGGCTCTTCTGTCTGACCGAACTCCGTCGATCCCGCCCTGGCTATCCCGGCCGAACGCGCACTTTCGATGCACGCCATTTGCATGCCAAGGCAGATTCCGAAGAAAGGGACACCGCGTTCACGGGCGAAGCGGACCGAGGCGATCTTGCCTTCGGTACCCCGCTCACCGAATCCTCCCGGCACGAGGATCCCATGCATCGGTTCGAGCGCTGCTGCGATTTCCGAATCTGCGCGTTCAAAGACTTCGGCATCGATCCAGCGGATATTCACCTTTACCCGGTTGGCCATACCGCCATGGACGAGCGCTTCGTTCAGCGATTTGTAGGCATCCTGGAGGCCTACATATTTGCCGACCACACCGATCGTCACTTCGCCTTCCGGGTTCTGGTAGCGGTCAGTGATGTCGTCCCAACGGGCTAGTTCAGGCGCCTTGGCGCCTTCGGCCATTCCGAAATGATGAAGCACTTCGGCATCCAGTCCTTCGCGGTGGTATTGCAACGGAACGGCGTAGATATTCGGGGCATCAAGCGCTTGGATAACGGCTTGCGGGCGGACATTGCAGAACAACGCGATCTTGCGCCTTTCGCTTTCCGGTAACTCACGATCGCAACGGCAAAGTAGGATGTCGGGCTGAATCCCCAGACCGGTCAATTCGCGGACAGAGTGCTGCGTCGGCTTTGTCTTCAGTTCGCCGGCGGCAGCAATGTAGGGGACCAAGGTAACATGCACGAAGCATGTCTGCTCGCGGCCAAGTTCATTGCGCAACTGGCGCATCGCTTCAACGAACGGGAGGCCCTCGATATCGCCTACCGTTCCGCCGATCTCGCATAGGACGAAATCAAGGTCTTCTGTTTCGGTCAGCGCAAAATTCTTGATCGCATCGGTCACGTGCGGGATCACCTGGACGGTCGCGCCCAAGTAATCACCCCGGCGTTCCTTGGCGATAATATCCTGATAGATTCGGCCAGACGTGATGTTGTCCGCCTGTCGTGCGGAGACGCCTGTGAACCGTTCGTAGTGACCCAGATCAAGATCGGTCTCCGCGCCGTCGTCGGTCACATAGACTTCGCCATGCTGATACGGGCTCATCGTGCCCGGATCAACGTTCAGGTAAGGGTCGAACTTGCGGATGCGGACTTTGTATCCCCGCGCCTGAAGCAAAGCCGCGAGGCTTGCCGCCATGAGGCCCTTGCCGAGCGAGGAGACCACGCCGCCAGTGATGAAAATATGCCGCGCCATGGGAGTCGGGCCTTAAATTGTATGGGGGCCCTCAGGCAAGCGCCAGGAGCCTCATTCCACAGGTCAAACACATGGAAATGCCGTCTGACCGCGTCAGACGGCATTCCGGTTGCGCTAAAGCGTTTAGCCGCGTGCGGCCAAACGAGCGGGATTACTGCTTGGCAGCCCCCGAAAGCGGATCGGCAGGAACCTCGCCACCGGTCGTAGCGCCGGAAGGCGCCTGCGTAGGAGCGGGAACTGCACCGGGATTCGCGGACCCTGCCAGTGGATCGGCCGGACGGGCTGGCGCTGCTGGCGCAGTATTGCGTTGGAGAGAAGTGTCGATGTCACGGCCGGTCGTTTCGTTTACCGCCATCGCTGCTAACAGAATGCTGAGAACGACGAACAGCGTGGCCAGAACCGAAGTCGCCCTGGTTAGGAAATTCGCAGCTCCTCGGGCCGACATCAGTCCTGAAGGGCTACCCCCAACGCCGAGGCCGCCCCCTTCTGACTTCTGCATGAGGATAACCCCTACGAGCAGAGCGGCAACGAGCGCCTGGACCACGGTGAGAAAAAGGAACATCGTCGTTTCAGCCTTATGGCGGGGTCAAACCCGCTTTGTTCGCCGTGCAGATAGGCGCTGGAGCGCTTGGACGCAACCCGGCATCCCCACTACCTTCGGGCATTGGACCTGCCCGTGACTGCTCTTCGTTCAGTTATTCGCTAAGAGAAGCAGCGGCGCCGACGATCGCGAGAAAGCTTTCTGCCGTCAAGCTAGCTCCACCTACCAGCGCGCCGCCGACGTCGGGAATGGACAGCAATTCGGAAGCATTGTCCGCTTTCACCGAGCCGCCATAAAGGATCCGTATGTCCGCCCCTGCGCTTCCGTAAATCGAAACCAACTTGACGCGAATCGACTTGTGCATGGCCGCTACATCATCAACCGAGGGCACGCGGCCGGTGCCGATCGCCCATACCGGCTCATACGCAACAGAAAGCTTCTCTGCAGCGCCCTCGATGGACGGAGACGATCCTTCGAGTTGTGAGCCGACGACCGTTTCAGCGTCGCCAGCATCGCGTTGGGCCTCGGTCTCACCTACGCAAAGGATTACCCCCAGGCCCGCACCCAGCGCAGCCTCGGCTTTCAACTTTACGTCGTGATTGGATTCCTTGTGGTATTCCCGGCGCTCCGAATGGCCGACTATCGTGAAATCCGCGCCCGCATCGCGCAACATCGGCGCCGAAACGTCACCCGTATAAGCGCCGCTTTCCTTTGCGTGGCAGTCCTGACCACCCACGCCGATCAGTTCAACCGCATCCCTGGTCCGGTATAACAAAGTCGACGGAGGTGCGATCGCGACCTGCACCTTTGGAAAGCGTGCCGCGGAACGATCGATGGCGCGCGCCTCATTGAGCATCGCGCGCGTTCCATTCATTTTCCAGTTACCGACGATGTAAGGCAATGCAGCCATTTCAGTCCCTTGATCAGATACCAGCAGACATTCGGGACTTTTGTTCGATAGTTGCCCCTCGCAAATCCACCACCCGCCATTTCGGCCGGACAGGGAATCACGTCGTCGCCATCGGGGCGCAGCTACGGCACCAGCCTATGCATTGTCAAAAGTGATCCGTGCATGGCGAGCGTGATACCCACCGGTATCGCCATATTGTCACAGCACGGGACAGCGCGTTGCGAAGACATAAAGGCTTTCTCTGGCGGCCTTTGGATTTAAGACTTGATGGCTCAAAGCGGCATTGCACGATGTGCCAAGGCCCCCTAAAGCCTGCGACCGTTTCCAGGCGAAACCCCGGTTTCGCGCAAGGCTTTCGCTGATCGGCTGGTTGATGCTCAATTTCTTTCGTTCGTTTCTTAAATCCAAGGTCGGGGCCATCGTTGGCCTTTTGGTGCTCGGTGTCATTGCGATCGCATTCGCGAGCGGTGACATCGCCGGTTTCAACTCTTCGGGAGGCGTGAGTTCGGGGGCGTCGGTCGCCAAGGTTGGAGGCCAAAGCGTCAATGCCGATGCTCTTGAACAAGGGGCGAAGCGCGCGTTGGAGCGTGTGAAGCAGCAGAACCCGAGCGTCACCATGAAAGTCATGCTCGACCAGGGCGGGCTGGAGCAAGTGCTGGGCGAATTGATCGACCGGACGGCGCTCTTCGCTTTTGGGGCGAAGCATGGGATCGAGATCAGCGATCGCCTTGTTGACAGCGAACTGGCCCAGATCCCCGGTTTTCAGGGTGTCGATGGGAAGTTCGACCAGAACATATTTCGTCAGGCTTTGGCCCAGCAGCGCATTCCGGAGCAATCGTTGAGGAATGACATTCGCGAGAGCCTTGTTGCCCGTGAACTGATTGCGCCGACGCAAGTTGGGTCGATGATGTCGCAGTATGCCGCGCGGCGATACGCAACGCTGCTTGACGAATCGCGCATCGGCACCGTCATCGCGCTGCCATCGTTGCTGTTCGCGCCGGGCCAACAGCCGACCGACGCCGAATTGGCAGCCTTCTACAAAGCAAACTCCAGTCAATTCATCCGTCCGGAACGCCGTACGATCCGCTACGCGATTTTGGGCGAGGACACGCTCAAAACTGTATCTGGTCCGACTGATACGGAAATTGCAGCTCGGTTCGAGGCTAATAAGGCGTCATACGCGGCGAAGGACAATCGCAAGATCACGCAGCTAATCGTTCCGACGGAGGCTGCCGCGAAAGCTATTGTGGCGGAAGTTTCGGGTGGAAAATCGCTCGAAACGGCAGCCCGCGAAAAAGGATTGTCGGCTGCCCCGCTGGAATTTTTCAGTAGTGAGCAACTTTCTACGCAATTCTCGCCGGCAGTTGCGAAATCCGTTTTTGCGGCCTCGGTGGGCCAGTTGGCGGCGCCCCAGAAAAGCGTCCTGGGGTGGCATGTCATCCGTGTCGACGCTGAGCAGAAGACGCCCGCGCGTACCCTGACCGAGGTGAAATCCGAACTTTCTACCGAAGTGGCGACGGAGAAGCGGCGCAAGGCGTTTACCGATGCTTTGGCGAAAATCGAGCAGCAGTTTGCCGATGGTGCCAACCTCAACGAAGTTGCTAAGTCGGTTGGTGGCGAGATCCAGCAGACCGCGCCGATAACCGCTGACGGCAATGTCTATCTCAAGCCCGGCGAAACTGTGTCCGATCAGCTGCGCCCAGTTCTGGCGACGGCATTTTCGATGGACCAGGAACAACCCCAGGTCGCGGAAGTCGAACGAGGCAAGACGTTCGCCATCTTCGACGTAACCAATATCGCGCAATCCGCTCCTGCGCCGCTCGCTCAGATCAAGGATGACGTTAAGCTCGCCTGGTCCATCGACGCAGGCGCGAAAGCGGCCAAGGCGGCTGCGCTGCGGATGCAGGCAGACCTTCGCAAGGGGCGCTCGGTTGAGCAGGTAATGGCTGCTTCAGGAAAGAAATTGCCTCCCCCGCAGCAGGTCGGGATGTCTCGCCCGACGCTCGCCGCGGCGCTTCGCGCAGGGCGTCAGGTTCCTCCGCCGGTATCGCTCATGTTCCACATGGCGAAGGGTACGGTGAAAGTGCAGTCGGCCGAAGGAAGCCGTGGCTGGTTCGTCGTTCTGCTTAAGGACGTCATACCGGGCAAGGTTGAGTCCGACGACGTGGTCAGAGGAACCCAGAACGAGCTTGGTCAGCAACTGGGTCAGGCTTATGGCGACGCTTTCGCTAAGGCCGTTCGTAAGGACGTTGGCGTGAAGCGCAACGCGGCAGCGATCAAAGGCGTGCGCGATCAGCTTGCTGGTACGGCTTCGGTGAATTGAGTTTGGCGGTGAGGAGCGCTGCCATGGATCGTCAGTCAGATCATTCGATCGCGTTGGGGCAACTTGCTCAGGGTAAGCCGGTGCTTGTCTGGCGGCGGTTGGTTGCCGATACCGAGACACCGGTCGGCGCGGCGCTCAAGCTGTTCGCTGAGGGTCGCGGCGATTTTCTGCTGGAATCGGTGGAAGGCGGTGAAACGCGTGGGCGTTACAGCCTGATCGGCCTTGATCCGGATCTTGTTTTCCGAGCCAACGGTCCATCTTGCGAGATCAATCGCAATTGGCAGTCTGATCGGAATGCGTTTGAAGCGCTGAGTGGCGATAGCCTTTCCGAACTGCGTGCGTTAGTTTCAGATTGTCGCTGCGACGTACCAGATGAACTTCCCAAGGCGCTGGCTTGTCTGGTCGGCTATTTTGGCTACGAGACGATGGCATTGGTGGAAAAGCTGCCAAGAGCGCCGCAAAGCTCGGTCGATGTGCCAGATATGCTATTCGTGCGGCCTTCGCTGATTCTGATATTTGACCGACTTTCAGACGAACTGTTCTTGGTCGCACCGATCTGGCCGGGCAATGGCAAGCCCACGCAGATGGTAGCCGACGCCGCCGATCGCATCGATGAAGCATTACGCAAGTTGGCGACTGCGGCGCCCGGAGCATCAATGTCGGTCGATGTCTTGGAACCAGTGCAAAAGCCGATTATGTCACCCGGTGACTATGAAGCGATGGTTCTGCGAGCAAAAGAGTACATCGAGGCAGGCGACATTTTTCAGGTTGTCCTGGCGCAGCGTTTCACCTGTGAATTTCCATTGCCCCCGCTGGCACTTTATCGATCGTTGCGCCGCGTAAACCCATCGCCATTTCTGTACTTCCTTGATTTGCCTGGTTTTGCTCTTGTTGGGTCGAGCCCGGAAATTTTGGTACGAGTTCGCGACGACCAGGTCACAATCAGGCCCATAGCCGGGACACGTCCCCGCGGGGTCACGATGGCCGAGGATAAGGCGAACGAAGCAAGTCTACTGGCTGATCCGAAGGAACGGGCCGAGCATCTGATGCTGCTGGACTTGGGTCGCAATGACGTAGGCCGTGTTGCGCAGTCCGGCACTGTGGAAGTGACGGACAGCTACACCATCGAACGATACAGCCACGTCATGCACATCGTATCCAACGTAGTGGGCGAGTTGGACACTGCGCATCACGATGCGATAGATGCCGTCCTTGCCGGATTTCCGGCCGGCACTGTCTCTGGCGCTCCAAAAGTTAGAGCCTGCCAGATAATCGCTGAGCTCGAGCCGGAAACGCGAGGTCCCTATGCTGGTGGCGTAGGGTATTTTGGACCTGATGGATCCGTGGATAGTTGCATTGTTCTACGCACCGGCTTGCTTAAGGACGGCGTGTTGCACGTTCAGGCTGGCGCCGGCATCGTTGCAGACAGCAATCCAGAATACGAACAGCGCGAATGCGAGGCCAAGAGCGGTGCGCTTTTTGCCGCAGCCAGAGAAGCTGTTCGCGTCGCCAGGGAACCGGGCTTCCGCCAGTGAGGCTTACTGGCAGTAAAGCACCTGAACCATGCTGACCTTGATCCGGGTCGCACGATCTCGCAGCCGCATGTCCCATTGCGGCGGCCCCAACTATTTCGCTCGCAGATGCGCGATCGCATTAGGCATTGCCGTTTTGGTGACTGCCTGCTCTTCCGATGCAGCGCCCGAGCCTCCACTTCCACCGCCGCCACCGTGCCAAAGCGCCACCTTTGAAGGGACTGGCTTCACGCATTGTACGGCGGTGCCGGGCCGACACACCATTCATGCGGTGCTAGGTCCAAATGGCGGCGCGCCTTATCGCAGTCTGTCGCAACTAGCGGTCGATCGCCCGTCCAATAGTCGTCAGGTCGCGTTCGCAATTAATGGCGGCATGTTTGATGCGGATGGACGACCCATTGGCTATTACGTTGAAGCTGGCGAAAAGCGCCACGCTCTGAACACGAACGATGGTTGGGGCAATTTCCACCTGCTTCCCAACGGCGTGTTCTTTGGTGATGCGGCAGGTCACTGGGAGGTCCGAAGCACCAGCCAGTTCCAGAAAACCGTCATGGATCGGCCGGATTTCGGAACCCAGTCTGGGCCAATGCTGGTGATCGACGGAGTTCTGCACCCGAAGATCGACCCTAATGGCAAATCGTTGAAGGTGCGCAACGGCGTGGGCGTAGACGCGAAAGGCGCCGCGCACTTTGTCATTTCTGATGAACCTGTCTCGTTCGGTCGCCTTGCTCGGTACTTCCGGGACGTATTAAAATGCCCCAACGCCCTCTACCTTGATGGCAGCGTTTCCTCGCTGTGGGACCCTGACCATGGAAGGGTCGATGGCGGTCCTCCGCTTGGCCCCTTGATCGTGGTCGAGAAAAGCGCGATGGGCGGAAAAACTGGGACGAAAAGATGATCCTCGTTATCGATAACTATGACAGCTTCACCTGGAACTTGGTCCACTACGTGATGGAACTGGGTGCTGAAGTGCAGGTCGTGCGGAATGATGCCTTGAGCGTGAGCCTGGCTATGGAAATGGCACCGCAAGGTTTTCTGGTTTCTCCCGGCCCTTGCACGCCAAACGAGGCTGGCATCAGTCTTGATCTTGTGGGAGCCGCGGCGAAGGCGGGCATCCCCTTGCTGGGCGTCTGTCTTGGACACCAATCGATAGGCCAGTATTTCGGTGGCAAGGTCGTTCGGGGTGGCCTGATGCACGGAAAAACCTCTGCGATCACTCATGATGGCACAGGCGTCTTTCAGGGTATTCCTTCACCCATGACGGCGGCACGCTATCACTCGCTCATCGTGGAGAACATCCCGGATGCTTTGGTGGTGAATGCTCGCTCCGACGACGGGCATGTCATGGGGTTTCGGCACGTCAGCCTGCCAATCCATGGTGTGCAATTTCACCCAGAAAGCATTGCGACACAGCATGGCCATGAGATGCTGGCGAATTTCCTGCGGTTGTGCGGCATCGAAGCTCGCCTGCCCGATCGCGTGATCGCCGCCGCGAAGGCTGCATGAAGCTTCCTGATCCCTGCCACCCGATTGCCGAGGACGAGGCCGAATATGCCTTCGCCGCGATCCTCGACGGCGATGTTCCTGAAGCCGATATTGCGGCTTTTCTTGTTGGCTTGGCCGAGCGAGGTGAAACTGCGAGTGAAATCGCAGGCGCAGCTAGCGCAATGCGGTTGCGGATGATCGCGGTTGAGGCCCCGGCTAACGCCATCGACGTTTGCGGCACGGGTGGCGACGGCTTCCATACGTTGAATGTTTCAACGGCGGTGTCGCTTGTCGTTGCGGCGGCAGGCGTGCCGGTTGCCAAGCATGGCAATCGCGCAGCAAGTTCAAAGTCTGGTGCCGCCGACACACTTGAGGCGTTGGGGCTTGATCTCGATCGCGCAGTCGAGACAGCCGAATCGACTCTGTCGGAAATCGGCATCGGCTTCCTTTTCGCAAATCGTCATCACCCCTCATTGGGGCGTTTGATGCCTTTGAGAAAGGCGCTCGGACGGCGCACGATCTTCAATCTGATGGGGCCGCTGGCCAACCCCGCCCGCGTATCCCGCCAATTGATCGGCATCGCCCGACCCGCCTATGTACCCATCTATGCAGAAGCGCTGCAACGTCTGGGGACGGATCATTCGATGGTCGTTTCGGGCGACGAAGGTCTGGATGAATTGAGCTTAGCGGGCGGGAACGAAGTCGCTGATATCAATGGTGACGAGCTATCGATGCGACGGGTACGCCCTCAGGATGCCGGACTCTCGGTTGCGCCCGTGGATGCGATCCGTGGCGGAGACCCGGTCCATAACGCAAAGGCCCTGCGCCAACTTCTTCTGGGCGAACACAGCCCCTACCGCGACGCCGTGCTGTTCAACGCTGCGGGTGCCCTGATGGTCGCAGGTGAGGTCGATAACTGGGCCGATGGCGTAGAAGAAGCCGCGGAGACGATCGACAAAGGCCTCGCCAACGCCTTGCTGGATTGCTGGATTGCGGCAACACGCGGCTGACGAGGAATATATGCCCGATAAGCTAACCGAAATCTGTGATACGAAGCGGCAGGAAGTTGCAGCCCGTAAAGGTATCGCGACCATAAACGATCTTGACGCCCATGCCGCGCATGAAACTGCTCCTCGTGGTTTCGAAGCAGCGTTGCGGAAACGCGCAGCAGACGGTTATGCCTTGATTGCGGAGATCAAAAAGGCCAGTCCTTCAAAAGGCTTAATCAGACCAGATTTTCGCCCGGCCGAGCACGCCACTGCTTATGAGAAAGGCGGCGCAGCCTGCCTTTCGGTATTGACGGATGCCTCTTATTTCCAAGGTCACGAGGATTTTCTGATGGACGCTCGGGCCGCCTGTACGCTGCCGGTTATCCGTAAGGACTTCATGGTGGACCCGTGGCAGGTCGCTGAGGCTCGGGCAATCGGAGCCGATGCCATACTTATCATCGTCGCTGCCTTGGACGACATGCTCATGGCGGAGATCGAAGCGGCGGCCCATGAGCGGGGAATGGATTGCTTGGTCGAGGTTCATGATGAGGCAGAGATGGAACGTGCAAGCCGTCTGAGATCAAGGTTGATTGGAGTGAACAATCGTGATCTGCGGCGGTTTGTGACAGACATCGGCATTACCGAAAGGCTCGCCCCTCGGGCACCGGAAGGAACTCTGCTGGTTAGCGAGAGCGGGATTAACAACCACGCAGACCTTGAGCGTCTGTCGCCCTGTGCGAGAACTTTTCTTGTTGGGGAGAGCCTGATGCGCGAGGCGGATGTGGAACGAGCGACACGGGCATTGCTTACGGGTGGATGACCAGTCTAGTTCGGCATGGATAATAAAGGACCATACCCGCAAATGGCCCAGAGGCTAACACATCTCGACCCTGACGGCACTGCGCGCATGGTCGATGTGGGCGACAAGCCGGAAACACGCCGGGTGGCAGTGGCGTCGGGTCGGATTGCCATGAGTCCGCAGGCTCTGGCCTCTATTCGCGCAGGTGACGCGCCGAAAGGCGATGTACTTGGAACTGCTAGGATAGCCGGAATCCTTGCTGCCAAGAAGACGGCTGATCTTATCCCTATGTGTCACCCCCTGATGATCGACGCGGTCACCATCAAATTTGCATATGAGGAAAATGCGGTTCGCGTCACCGGCACTGCGTCCCTTACTGGCAAGACTGGGGTGGAGATGGAAGCCATCACAGCTACCTCCATCGCCTTGATCACGATCTATGACATGGCCAAGGCGTTGGATAAAGGCATGGTGATCGGCGACGTCCGGCTTGTCGAAAAGCGCGGAGGCAAATCGGGACATTGGCGGGCTGACGATTGGAACGAGTGAGCAATTTTCCCCCGATGCCTCTGGAAGAGGCACAGGCCCGCCTGCTCGCGCTTGCCAGGCTCGGGGCGATCGAGCACGTCGAGATACCCCAAGCTATTGGGCGCTATTTGGCAGAACCGGTGCTCGCAAAGCGCACTCAACCGACGTTCGATCTTTCTGCCATGGACGGCTATGCCGTGGCAGATGATGGATTCAGGGGACCTTGGGAGGTCGTCGGCGAAAGCTCAGCGGGACACCCCTTCCACGGGGCGATCGGGAACGCCCAGGCGGTGCGCATTTCCACCGGGGCAGTCATTCCTTCTGGCGCTGGCTGTGTCATCCTTCAAGAAGATGTCGGGAGGCAACCAGACGCCATAGCTTTGACCGGCGAAGCCCCCCTGCCCCCAGGCAAGCACATCCGCCGTCGAGGAATGGACTTTCACGAAGGTCAGGAGATCCTGCTTGAGGGACAGTTGATTGGTGCCGCCCAGATTGCCTTGGCCAAGGCAGCAGGCCAGAAGCATTTGACGGTGCGTAAGCCGCCTCGCGTCGTCGTCATCGACAGCGGAGATGAACTATCGGCGGATTCGAGCGATCCTTCTGATGGAAAAATGCCAGCCAGCAACGGAGCGATGCTAAGCGCGCTTATCGCCCCGCTGCAAATCAATGCGAAAACGGTTGGTCCAATCCCAGACACTTTGCACGACCTGACGAACGCCTTCGAAGCCGCGGCGGATGCGGACATCATCGTGACGAGTGGGGGCGCCTCTGTGGGCGACCATGATCTCGTGCGCCCTGCGCTGGAACGCTGGGGTGCAACTATCGACTTCTGGCGCGTGGCTATAAAGCCAGGGAAGCCACTTCTTGTCGCAACTCGTGAAAGCGCGGCGAAGAAGCAAATCATTCTTGGCCTCCCCGGCAATCCCGTTTCCAGTTTCGTGACTGCCTACCTCTTCCTGCTCCCCTTGTTGCGTCAGTTACTCGGTGCTAGCGTCGCTGTTCCGAATAGCGTCTCCGCTATGCTAGGAGCGTCGGTTCGATCAACCGGGTCGAGGCGTGAGTTCTTGCGGGGGCGGTGGGATGGCAAGGAAGTGCTGCCCCTTATCAACCAGGATAGTGCCGCGTTGTACGCGCTATCTGAATGCAACGTGCTGATTGATCGCGCAGCTCATGCACCTGCAGCCGGCAAAGGCGAAAATGTGCAGGTTTTCATGCTCCGCAACGGCGGTATTCTGTAGGTCTCCGCTTGACGCCCCTGTATTTTGTTGCTTAATTGTTCCCTCAATGTTCACAGCGGAACACTATTCGATGATCATATCGGATGGCAATTAAGAGGCAGCGACATGTTGACGCGCAAGCAGCACGAATTGCTCCAGTTCATCCAGGTGCGCTTGGAAGAAAGTGGTATTTCGCCAAGCTTCGAAGAGATGAAGGAGGCGCTGGATCTCAAGTCGAAATCGGGTGTTCATCGCCTTATATCGGCTTTGGAAGAACGCGGCTTCATTCGACGTCTGCCGAACCGTGCTCGTGCTCTCGAAGTACTGCGGCAATCCGATGGAGCAGGAGCTAAATCGTCCGCGCCTTCTGTCGCCTCAGCCCTTCATACGGCCAATAAGCGGACGGCAATGGATACGCCCAGCCCGGCGAACGACGTCATCGAGATTCCTTTGCACGGCCGCATTGCTGCTGGCGTTCCTATTGAAGCGTTGGAGGGGCAGTCGATGCTTCCGGTTCCTGCTGCTTTGCTTGGTTCGGGTGAGCACTATGCTCTTGAAGTGTCGGGCGATTCAATGCTCGAGGCAGGCATACTCGACGGGGATTTTGCGCTCGTGAAACGGACGAGTACCGCTCGTGACGGAGAGATTATTGTTGCGCTGGTTCGTGGTGAGGAAGCTACGTTGAAATACTTGCGGCGCGAGAACGGAATGGTCCGCCTCGATCCCGCCAACGCCGCTTATGAGCCGCAGATCTATCGTTCGGATGAGGTCGAAGTTCAAGGTAAGCTCGCCGGGCTTCTGCGTCGTTATCACTGACTTGCAAGCGGACCTTGGGGAATAGTGGGCGTTGTAGGAATGTTCGTTCGTACATAGAGTTTGCGCTCAATTGGACGCCACCATCCGTGCTGACCTTGATCCTGTGCGACCGTACGAAAGCTCCTTTTAGACAAGTTGATAGTCATTCCGCCGGTTTCTGAGAGGAAATTGCGGTCCGCTTTCAACCATGTCGGGCTGCAACTTCGGGGTAGCCATCTATCCGAAATGACGATGTCGGCATGATCGCAAGCTGCGGCGAGTGATCGTTCAGGCACGGAGTTCCTTCCGCGGGAAATTAGGACCCGCCAGGCGGAATTGCCGCGTCTGATTGTTATTGCGCAGAAATCGGGATTACATGCACCGCCGGGCCACTCGGTCAACGCTATAGGATCGCCTTCCATCCCGGCGAGTTCCTTCATGTTGTCTCGAGAATAACCGTCACCGCCGTCGCGTAGAAGGAACAGATTTTGGCCTGTTTCGTCGACAAGTCCAACATGACGGCCGTCACCTGAAACAAGTATGTCAGGGGGTGGAGCAAAGGCCAGACTGCCTGCACCGATCAGGGCTGGGGGAAGGCCTATCCAGCGAATGCGCCCATTCCATAGCCCGATCCAAAGTCCCCCCGCCGCGAATGTCAAAAATGCGGCATTTCCCGTTGCAGGCAGCACAGTTACGGCACCCGGTCGAGAAGCAAACCAATGCGCGATCGCCACGAGCAGATCAATCGCACTCTGTGCCATCCACCATACTGGTGACCCTAGTCCCGCGATATCCAGAATAAGAGCAGCGGCAAGCAAAGGCATGACAATGAATGTCGTTAGAGGGATAGCAAGCACATTAGCCAGCGCGCCGTAAATCCCGGCGCGATGAAAATGAAATAGGCCGATCGGCATCAAAGCCAGATCGATAACGATCCCTGTCAGCAAAAGCATCGCTATCTGGCGCAACGCCTTTATCGCCATCCCTTCGTCGCGCGGTTGAGTAAACAGTCGGATTGGGGCAGCAGTGCTTACCGCAACCAGAGCTAGAACCGCACCGAAGCTCATCTGGAAGCTCGGGCCAGTGACGGCTTCTGGCCAGATCAGCATCACGCTGAGCGCAGCCACCGCCAACATCCGCAGCGAGAGAGGTTCACGGCCCAGTGACAGCGCTGCCAGCACTAATATTGCGCCTATGCAGGAGCGAACAGTCGGTACCTCCGAACCCGAAATCAGCGTGTAGGTGATACCGGCCAATGCGGCCACAGCGGCTGCCGCAACAGGCAACCTGATCCTTAACGCCAGCCAGGGGATCAGCGCAAGAAGCCGCAAGAACAGGATGTAAACTGCGCCGACCACCGCGCTGACGTGCAAACCGCTTACGGATAAGAGGTGGGCCAAGCCGGAATCCCGCATCGCCGCATCATCGGTTTTCGAAATCCCCCCCCGATCTCCGGTCACCAGAGCACTGGCAATGCCTGCACGTTCATCTCCAATCCGACGGCGGATATGGTCGGTCAGCGCCCGACGAGTTCCCGATAGTCCCACGCTCCTTGTAGGATTTCTGGTGAGTATCTTGATTGCCGTGGCCGTTCCGCTCGCAGCAATGCCGGAAAACCAAGCTGTCCGGGCGAAGTTGTAGGCTCCTGGCAACATGGGTGGTGCGGGCGGCATCAATCGCCCTTTGAACTCGATAATGTCGCCGATGCCTATCTGAGCCGGATTGATTCCGCTTGGCACATTGAGCCTGACACGAACCGCACGACCGGTCGACGGATCACGAACAGCCAGCATCAGCCGGTTTCTGTCCCTCGCAGGTTGCGCTTGAAGATCCAGCACTTTGCCCACGAACACCCCAGACATTGGACGATCCAATGCCGGTTCTCCCGCAATGGTGGAGCGGGCCCAGATAACCAGACATCCGGCCATCGCCATCAACGGAAACACAAAGACTGCCTGGCGCACATGAGGGTATGAGTTGCACCGGCGGTTGAGGCAAGCGCCGAGGCCCATTGCCAATATGCACGTGACGCAAAAGCAAATCCACCAGGCGGCGGATGAAAGGCCGAACCAGACGACGATCCCTATCCCGAACGCTACCGCTAACCACGGCCCACGATCGAATCCGGCGCGCGAAAGAAATCGCTCGCAGCCCGCCAAACCCCTCGACAATCCGCTTCCGCTGTTCCATTGCGCATGCTGCAATGCAGCGGCTCCGGCTTGATCCGGGAGCGGGTTTTCGGACGGTGCGGCCTGGTTTCCCATGGTGCGCATAGGACACAAGGTGGAATTGATGGCAAGCGGTAGTACAGGCAGCGAAGCGACAGGTGCTAAGGCCGTCGTCACGCGCTTTGCTCCCTCGCCAACGGGCTTCCTTCACATCGGCGGTGCCCGCACGGCCCTATTCAACTGGCTCTATGCTCGCCATCATGGCGGCAAGTATCTTCTTCGCATCGAAGACACAGATCGCGCGCGCTCGACCGAGCCGGCGATCGAAGCTATCTTCGACGGCCTTTCGTGGCTTGGACTTGGAGGTGATGAAGACCCGGTTTTCCAGTTCGCACGTTCGGACCGCCATGCAGAGGTAGCGGCATCGCTGTTGGAAAGTGGCTATGCCTATCGGTGTTACCTTACTTCCGAAGAACTGGCGGAGCGTCGCCAGAAGGCGCAGGAAGAACGTCGACCGTTTCGTATCGACAGCGAATGGCGCGATGCGGACGCGTCCTCGTGGCCCAGCGATCGACCATATGTCGTACGCATCAAGGCGCCGCGGGATGGCGAAAGGACGATCGAAGATCTGGTCCAAGGGTCCGTAACGGTCCAAAATGCCGAGATAGACGATTTCGTCATCCTTCGCAGTGATGGCACTCCGACATACATGCTGGCTGTGGTGGTCGACGACAACGACATGGGCGTGACGCATGTGCTGCGTGGCGACGATCACCTGAATAATGCGTTCCGCCAGCTAGTCATTATCGAAGCTATGGGATGGGATGTCCCATTCTACGGGCACGTTCCGCTTATCCATGGATCAGACGGGGCCAAACTATCGAAGCGCCATGGTGCGCTCGGCGTGGATTCGTATCGAGATGACTTGGGCATTCTTCCTGAGGCCCTATTCAACTACCTTCTGCGCCTGGGTTGGGGTCATGGAGATGAAGAAATCATCTCCCGTGAACAGGCGATTGAATGGTTCGACATGGTGGATGTCGGTAAGTCGCCATCTCGTTTCGATCTTGCCAAAATTCAGAACCTGAATGGGCATTACTTGCGGGAAGCTGATGATGAGCGATTGGCCCGTCTGGTCGCCCCGAGCATAACGACTGGTTCGAATGCGGATATCGATCTGTTGATACGCGCGATGCCGGTATTGAAGGTTCGTGCAAAGGACGTGAACGAACTTTCGGAAGGATGCGCTTTTCTTTTCGCAAAGCGCCCTTTGGACATAACCGAAAAGGCGGCAGTGCTGCTCAATGAGGAGGGGCGAAGCCGTCTTGCCGCGGTTCATCAGCGGCTGTCCGATCTTTCAGACTGGACGTCGGAAAAATTGGAAGCAACGCTGAAAGCAATGGCTGAGGACCTCGGATTGGGCCTCGGCAAGCTCGCTCAACCTTTGCGGGCGGCCTTGACGGGTCAGACGACTTCGCCAGGGATTTTCGACGTACTGTTATTGCTCGGCCGGGAAGAAAGCCTTGCGCGGATTTATGCGCAGGCCAACAATCCAGTTGGGTCGCAGGCTTAAGGAGAACTAACTGTGGGTGATCAGGCAAAACTGAGCGCTGGCGGCGCGGATTTCGAATACCCGGTGCTTGAAGGCAGTGTGGGTCCGGACGTCATCGATATCCGGAAGCTCTATGCCCAGACTGGCAAATTCACGTTCGATCCAGGCTTCACGTCGACAGCAAGCTGTGAGTCCGCGTTGACTTACATCGACGGCGATGAAGGTGTATTGCTTCATCGCGGCTATCCCATTGGACAACTCGCAGAAAAGTCGTCGTTCATGGAGGTCAGCTACCTGCTCCTCAATGGCGAACTGCCGAGCGCTTCGGAACTGGAGAATTTCTCCAATACGATTACACGGCACACGATGCTGCACGAGCAACTGGCTACGTTCTATCGTGGCTTTCGCCGTGATGCTCACCCTATGGCCATTATGTGCGGTGTCGTCGGCGCGCTTTCTGCATTTTATCACGACTCTACCGATATTTCGGATCCAGAGCACCGCAAGATCAGCTCGCATCGACTTATCGCGAAGATGCCTACCATCGCAGCGATGGCGTACAAGTACTCAGTGGGTCAGCCGTTCCTCTATCCCGACAACGACCTTAGCTATACCGGCAATTTCCTGCGCATGACGTTCGGCGTTCCGGCAGAAGAATACGAAGTGATCCCCGCCGTTGAACGCGCGATGGATCGCATCTTTATTCTCCACGCCGACCACGAGCAGAACGCTTCGACTTCGACTGTTCGCCTGGCCGGCTCGTCGGGTGCGAACCCGTTTGCGTGCATCGCAGCGGGCATTGCCTGCCTATGGGGTCCTGCGCATGGTGGTGCGAATGAAGCCGCGCTCAACATGCTCAAGGAAATCGGCACGCCGGATAAGATCCCGCATTACATCGAGCGGGCTAAGGACAAGAACGATCCGTTCCGTCTGATGGGCTTTGGTCACCGTGTGTACAAGAACTACGATCCGCGCGCGACGGTGATGCAGACGACGGTGCGCGAAGTATTCGATGCGCTCAAGGTTGATGATCCACTCTTCGAAACTGCTCTGCGTCTTGAAGAGATCGCCCTGAATGATCCGTACTTCGTAGACAAGAAGCTGTTCCCGAACGTTGATTTCTATTCGGGTATCATCCTGTCTGCAATCGGGTTCCCCACCACAATGTTCACCGTGCTGTTCGCCTTGGCGCGTACGGTTGGATGGGTCGCGCAGTGGAATGAAATGATCTCTGATCCAGGCCAGAAGATCGGCCGCCCTCGGCAGTTGTACACTGGCCCGACGCAGCGTGACTACGTCCCGGTCGAACAGCGCTGATATTCGTCCCCCGCGTCCGTTGGTGACAAGCAAAAACGCCTCCCGCATTGCGGGAGGCGTTTTTGCGTTTGGACTGTGCAGACTGGCTGTAGTTCGCCATACTGCAACCGATCCTGCGTTTTGTCGGGTCAAACAACGGGGCGCCTTGTATGTTGTTTTTAAGAATTTTGGCGCTGATACTTGGCATTATCGCCATTGCATTCGGCCTGCTATTTCTGGGCCAGGGAACAGGCGTAATTCTTTGGCCAAAGGATAGCTTCATGCTCAGCGAACGAGCGTGGGCAATTCGTGGAGCGGTTCTAGCAGTCGTTGGCGGCATCGTCGTCTGGTTGGCTCGCCGAAACTGACCCGGCTTTAGCTGTCGGGATCCGCAGGAACTTCCAGTGTGAAGCGAGCGCCAAACCCCGCAGCACTGTGTACCGTCAAGTCACCGCCCATGGCGCGGGCCAGCCTGCGAGAAATATACAAGCCCAACCCAGAGCCGCCATCGCCGCTACGACCAAGCCTCTCGAACTTGTCGAACACCCTGGCCTGTTCCTCCTCTGTCATTCCTGGCCCTTCGTCCGAGATATGAATGCGCGCCTGATCGCCTACTGACTCTAGCGTTATGGCGATGCGGGAGTTTTCGGGAGAATAGCGGATCGCGTTACCGATCAGGTTCAACAAGATCTGCAGGACGCGCCGAAATTCGGCCAACGCGGGCATTGTCTCTCCGGATGTCGGTTGGTCGACGGTGATGTTCTTGTCGCGGGCGCGAACGCTCAGAATGCCTGCTGCCTGTCTGGCGACTTCCGACAGGTCCACGGGATCTGGTGTGGTCGAGAAATGTTCCGACTCGACAAGTTCGAGATCAGCCATGTCTTCCAACAACCCCAGTAGCAACTTTCCCGCACTGGCGATTTCTCCAGCATATTCTGCATACGCATCAGGGAGCGGGCCTGCGAGACGGGTGCGGATCGTTTCTGCATTGGCGATGATCCGGGCGATCGGATGTTTTAGAACAGGCGCCAGATCGCGCCCGACCAGGTCGCGCCTAGGTGGCGGAGTGATCGGCATTGGTTCCGGGACATTGTGCGTCGCAGGCCGATCCGCGATGAGCAGCAATTCAAACCCGGCGGGCTCGGAACCAGGTACGGATTGAGGGATCAGCGACACGCGCCAGTGACGCTGCGAACCGGGTACCACTACCTTTGATCCGTCGAGCAATCGCCAATGCAAAGGCTGCTGATGAATGATGTTCTCCGGCGCCAAGAACTCCGTCCAAGTCTTGCCTTTGCCTTCCGACATGCTGGCCGCCACCGGCTGCAGGTCCGATGTGAAAGCCGATACCGCAATGATTTGCTGAGCCGGGCCAAGATAAGCGAACATCTCAGCCAGATGGCGATCAACCATGAGGCGTCGCTCTGCTACCGCGCCATCTTCCTGGACAACAGGCGAAGCATGCCAGTTCCGCACACGGATAGCACACCCTTCTCCGTCGCCGGTTGGTTCGACATCTATCCACGCGCTGATGGTATCCTGCCCATCCTGAGCAAATATCGTTCGAGCAGTGGTGAACCGGGACACCCGTGCGCGGCGGACAAGTTCGAGCAATTCCGGCACGGCAATAACACCGGGCAATTCCCCGCCGCAGTTGATGTGCAAACTTGCGAGCGGTTCGTCTGCCGCGATCAGGCGATCATCGGCGTCGCTGGCGGCGTGCGCGATGACGGTACCCATTTCCCCCATCAGCGCCGGCCTCCAGACCATCGGGCTAACATGGCTTGGGCTGCACGTTCCGGGACATTGTCGAGGTCGCTTGATGAAACGAAATTCGGGTGAAGCAAATCGAGCTGGCGGCCGATCTCACGCGCATCGAGACCCAAGGATCGGAGCAAGAGTGCCAGACGCAGCGCTTGCGTTTCCTGCGTTGACGGTACCACAGCCTCCCTCTGAGTGCCGGTTAATACCGAAATAGCCGTCAGGAACATCGCCACACCGCAGTCGGCTATGGACAAAGCCGACCGTTGTTCCGGCAACTGCTCGAACAGCGCCATGACCATTGCATCCCGCGTGGCATCACTGCGATAAACGCCGCGCACTTTGGCTTCGACCGCATTGGCTCCGTCGATCAGATGGGTTTCGGCTCCGGCGAGCATTTGCAAGGTATAAAGCGCGACGTTTAGCACCTGTGGCGGCAGTTCGGAGAGCCGCAGCTTCATTTGCCGCCGGGCCTGACACCATTGCGCCTGCGACGCGATGAACGCCGACGCCTGAGACTGCAAAGATCCGTTGCAGCACAAATTTCTCACCAACGGCGGCATGACCGGATCGATCAATTGCCCAGCTTGCAATCGCTCGGTCAATTGCCACTCCAGTGCGAGTGCATGGAGGTGAGCGAGCAGCTCCGGATTATCCAGCAGGGCCCCGCCCAGAACTTCCACTTGAGCCGAATGCGCGTGAATCCTATCGGTTTCACCGACCAGCAAATTTAACAACTCGACAGAGAGATCACCGAGCATGGCGCGAACGCGAACCAGGATTTCTTCGTCGAGCGCCTGAATGCCCCCTGTCGTGAAGAGATGTCGCAAGATCGGCGGTACACTTTCCGCCACCGCGTCGCTGCGCGCGAGCTGTGCGCTGAGGGTAGCCTCAAGGGTTGCCCAGCTCGACGAAGGGACGGCGTGATCGATCATATTCACTAACTAACGTGCATCTGGTTAATTCGAAGTTAGGTTTTTCGATGTGCAGGCAGCAAAAGTGCTGCGAGCACGATAGCTAACGAAAGCAGCCTTACCGCTAACAAAATCTGCCCGAAAGTCGATGCGATAGTGAGCAGCAAACCCAGCAGGGCCCTGTCGGTGACCCACCCCGATGCAACGCCGCTCGCCATCTTTGGCAGCAGCAAGAGAAGCAGTATCAGCATGGCGGGAATGCACAGCCAAGCCAGCACCGGTTCGCCGGGGAAGCGCGGCATGTCCATAAGGATCAGACCAGCAAAAACCAGATCCACCAGCCAAACCATTGCGTCCGCGCGCGGGATGGCCGGATGCGGCTGCGCCAATGCATGGCGTTCGGCCGAGCGAAGCATCCGGCTACCCTCGACCAAGATCCAGGCAATCGCAGCGAAAAGGAAACCTGCCCAGATAAGCCCTGCCCAACCCAGCCCGGCTGAGATAGCCAAGGCCGCTAGGACCCCGAATGAGACCATATTGCTTGCGTTGCCCGCATGCAGCAGCGAAGTGCCGAAGCTCAATACACCAAAACGGGCAGCTACCCTTCCCGGTGAGGCAGCACCCAGATCAGACAGCCGAAGTCGCAGCCACTCCTCTTCTAGCGCGTAAGCCTCTGCTTCATTGCGGATCATGCGCCAACTTGACCCGGCCAGCGCACTGGCCGGAACTTCCCTCATCGCGATACCGATCTGCAAGGCGATGCGTGTCAGAGAGGACAGGACATCGCAATCGATCGGCAATTCGTGCAGTCTTTCAACTAGCTGGCCAGGTACTCTCATCACGCCGGCGCTGGCTCTGTTGATGTCGATCCGCTCGAACCCGGCGGCAACCGCGCCCTCGATAGGCTGAACCAGTACGACCGGAGCGCGTCCTTCGAGAAGGTCCAGCGCTTGGGCGGGATGTGCGAAGAGACCCTCGGAAATACAGATCAACTCGTCAGTTGCGGTTACGAGGCCAGCCAGTTGGCTGGGCACGGTAGCGATATTGAACTGCATACCCGCATTTTCAGCATCGTGCTGCAACGAAATGAGTTCCGGCGAAACACCGCGAGCCAGACAAATGATCCGCTGACATTCAAGGGCGATCGCAAGACCAAGTTGATGCTGGGCAACGCTTGCTCCCGCCACGCGCAGAAAGGCACGCGGGAACGGCTGCCCCGCACCCGCCGGCTCCGTCATGGACAACAATGCTATTCGCAAACTCTAACTCCAGCACTTGCCCTGATGTAGGCAAGCAAAGCGCCAGTGCCAAGCGGAACCGCAGTAAATCAGCCGTTCGAAAACTCTGCCATAAACGCCTTCAGTTTACGGATCGCCATGGGTTCTCCAGGAGCGGCGTCGAGGGCCTGATCAGCGAGTGTTAGTAGTCTTACGGAATGAAAACTCGCGGCAAGGCCCTTCAATCGCATCGCAGCGATCACCCAGTTGCCGTCACAGCGTGAGCGTTCGAGCAAATCGATTTGTCGGGCAAGGCTTTCGACAAAAGCCCCTCTCAACTCAGCCATCAGCACAGGATCACCTCCTGCGGCTGCAGCGAGGTTCACTTCCAAGGCCCCTGCTTCATACACCATTTCTCCAAGATAGTGGGCAATGAGTTAAAGTGGGGTTTATACCTTTGTGGGTCGTGATATTCAGCCGACATGGTTGGGGAAAATAGGATCATCGCTTTCGGTGCTGGCGCAGATGATGCAGCCGGCTCGAAAATTTCCGTGCCAGATCAGGACACGCCTGAGATCACTCAAAATTCCGAAAGCACCGAGAGCTGGAACGATGCTTGGGTTGCGCCAGATCCGGACAGCGAATCGCTATCGGGTGTCGGATCACAACATCGGACCATACGGATAGGCGCGGTTGTAACTGCAGCGGCGTGGACCGCGCTTTTCGCGGTCGCGTCGGCCAGCAAGGTAGAAGCAGGGGTAGCCCTCTCCGACGTGCCGGAATTGGTCGCTCAATGGTGCATGCCGATCGTGTTGATTGGCATTTGCTGGCTGCTAGCATTGCGGAACAGTACTCAGGAAGGCCGCCGCTTTGCCGATATCGCGCGTGGACTTTCACAAGAGTCGGCCACCCTCGAAACCCGACTCACGACGGTAAATCGTGAATTGAGTTTGGCCCGGGAATTTGTTGCCTCTCAATCACGGGACTTGGAAACGCTTGGCCGTATCGCGGTGGAGAAACTGTCGCATCACGCTGAACACCTCCAAACCCTTGTACGAGAAAACAACACCCGGGTCGAAACCATCAGCACGGTGAGCGGTGCTGCATTGGAAAACATGGAAAAACTGCGCGGCCAGCTTCCCGTAATCGCCAGTTCGGCCAAAGACGTGACCAACAATATCGCTAACGCCGGCAGGACCGCTCACGCCCAGCTTGAGGATATGGTCTCCGGCTTCAATAGATTGAATGAGTTCGGGGCGGCAAGCACGCGTCAGGTAACCATGCTGCGTGAGCAGGTGGGCGATACCCTGGATGGATTCACGAAACAGTGCGAAAGCCTTGAAGCCATCGCGGCTACCCGCTTCGCCGAGCTTGCACGGCGCGGGGATGATTTCCGCACGCAATTGGACAAGCACGAGGTGGAAGCGCTCGCCTCCATTCGCACCCGCGCCAAGGCTCTGTCTCTGGAAATCGAAGAGACCCGCCATCAACTCGATCATCATGAAGCGGAAAGCATCACGTCTTTGCGTGCGCGTCTGGCATCGCTCCGGGATGAGAGTGATGTCGTGTCGCGGGCGTTGCGCGATGCCGAAGATCGCGCGGGTGAAGCCCTTCGCACTTCGCTGTCGGAACTGGTGGACCATCAGATGATTACGAGCGAGCAGATCGCGGCAGTTCAGCAGACCGCAATTGATGCGCTGGCCGGTCGTCTTGCGAACATTGCTGCCGAAGCACAAGAGATCGACGAATCCATTGGTCTTAGGGCCGAACGGCTCGCCATGGAGGCGCAGGAGCGTCAGTCCCGTCAGGTGGAGCAGGAGCGCCATGCCATTGCTCGCATAGAGCATATGCTTGGTGAACTGGATGGCGCCATAGCGGAGCGTCTGGAGCGTCATCGCATCCAGGCAACTGGTTTGACCGAACGTGCGGGGGCGGTAACCGAGGAACTGTCGCGCTACGAGATCCGCCTTGCGACGATCGCCCAAGCCACCGGTGACTCCGAGAAGAGCCTTGAAACAAGCCTTGCGACGCTGACGCAAAGACTTACCGCGGCACGTGCCACCTTGTCAGCTACCGATGGCGATGTCGAAAAGCTAACCGCAGACAGCCTGCGTTTGCTTGAATTGATACAGGCCAGCTCCAAGCAAACCCATCATGACCTTCCCGAAGCGCTGGCGATTTCCGAGGATCGCATCATCCGACTACAGGGTGGCGTTGACGGGCTGTTGGAACAGCTTCGTCATTCGGGAACGAGCGGTGAGGAGCTTGCCAACCGCATCGATGCCTCGAGCCGTAACCTCGACGCATTGATCGTTAGTATCCGACAAGGACAAGCCGGATTGTCGGAACGCACAAGCGAGCATGCGACCTTGCTCGGCCGCCTGAACGACATGGTGACGGAAATCGACGGACGCACGCGGACGGCGGCCGATACGGCCGGGACTGCCCTCTCCGATGCGATCACAGCCTTGGACAACAGCTTGATCGAAGCTGTCACCGCGATTGAGGAAGACAGTGCCGATCGGATCACGCGCGTTGCCGACACATTGGCGAGCGACAGTGCGGCGGCCATTGATAAGGCGATGCGCACGAAGGTCGCTGAGATTTCTGGGCAGCTTGAACAGGCAGTCGCCCATTCGTCTGGCGTGACGCGCGAGGCGACTGGTCAGTTGCGTGATCAGATGGCTAAGGTGGACGAACTTGTCGGCAATCTGGAAACACGGATTGCGGAAGCACGTGTGCGTTCCGAAGAGCAATTGGATAACGATTTCTCGCGTCGTTTCGCGGTTATCGTTGAATCGCTGAACTCAAACGCGATCGATATCGCCACGGTGTTGTCTTCTGATATCGCTGACACCGCCTGGGCTGCTTATCTTCGCGGAGATCGTGGAATTTTCACTCGTCGCGCCGTGAGCCTCTTGGACGCGGGCGAGGCGAAGGCAGTCCAGCAAGTCTTCGAGAAGGACGACGCCTTCCGGGTGAATGTAAGTCGTTATATCCATGATTTTGAAGCTATTCTGCGACAGATTCTCTCCACCCGCGACGGGAATGCCCTAGGGGTGACGCTGTTATCGTCGGATATGGGTAAGCTTTACGTCGCCCTTGCTCAAGGGATCGAGCGTCTTCGCAGCTGATTGCATACGAATTACATGAAAAAGCCGGCGGGATTAGCGCCGGCTTTTTGCATGTTTCGGCTGGCGTGGCTTACTTGCCCTGCTTTTCGAATGCAGCCACGATGTCGATCTTGGTTTCGTCGCTCACCATCGGCGCGTATTTGCTGACTCCGAATTCGGTCCGCTTGATAACTCCGCTGGCGCTGAATCCGATCGAGTAAACTTTCTTCATCGGGTTAAGCGCACCAGCCTTGAATTTGGCTTTCAAGGTCACGGGTTTGGTGACGCCATGCAGCGTAAGGTTGCCAGTTACGTCAGCGGAGTTAGCGCCCGTCTTCGTCACTTTCGTGGAGACGAAACGCACGGTGGGATATTTGGCGGCATCGAACCAGTCTGCCGAAACCAATTCTTCGTCCAACTTTTTGTTAGTGGTCGAGACGCTCGCCACCGGGACGGAGACGTCAAGCTTTGCGGCCGCTAGGTTCTTCGGATCGAGCGTAAGAGTGCCGGATGCGCCGGGGAGCGTGCCGAAGTATTCGCTGATACCAAAATGATCGACAGAAAACCGAACCAGCGTATGCGCGGTATCAATAGCATACTGTCCCGCTTGGACTTGCGTCGCGTTGGAACTGGCCTGCTGAGCTATAATCGGGGCAGGCAGCAAAAGGGAACTTGCGATGGCGGCGGAAGTAAGGAAGCGCTTCATCAATAAGTCTCCGGAAAATTGAACCGACTGTCTTGTCAGCTGTTTCAGGGTCGCTGCAAACACAGATAATGTCGACACTTATGTTCAAATATTCGGAATAGGGTTTGGCTGTTCTGACCGAACCCATTGGCGCGGGCACTAATTCCCAAAGACTGACCGCGCCGTCCAGCCAAGCAGCAGCACGGCTGCCATGAGCGACCAGAAAAAGATCGCGGTCCACGGCATGAAGCCTACGCTGTCGATCTTCTTGCGGTTATGTCTGCGGTGATCGGCGATCCAGGCCATCGCTGCCACGATAGCGGCAAGACTACCCGCGACCAGCGCAACTACAACATGATCTTCCATCAGGAAGTGGCGCGCGAAGAGGCCCGAGCTCCCTTGCTATGTATGATCCAAGCAGCCCACCCTTCACGGCCTCCGAGACAGCAACGGCCCATCCTTTGATTGCGGTCATTTTGACGCACAGGGTACGGGAACCGCAGCGGCCTATGCGTGTTGTCACCGGGGCGCGGACAGGGCGTCCCCGGACCGCACCAAAAAGGAACTTTGAACATGGTCAAGAAGCTCGTTCTCGCTCTCGTCGCTGGCGGCATCGTTTTTTCTGCTTCGGCATGCAACACGGTCAAGGGTGCCGGCCGTGACGTTGAGTCGGTTGGTCAGGCTGGCGAAAAGGTTATCAACTAAGCCAGACTTTTCAGGCGGACCGCTTGCTGTGGTCCGCCTGCATCATATCTCCCCTATAACGGGCTTCAGCTTCCGCCTATCTCGCTGAGAGATGGCGTACCCGGCTCGCCGGCTTTCCCCTGCCATGCAAGTATGGGTTTACGAGCAGCCAACGTCTCATCAAGGCGGCGGCGTGGGGCATAGTGCGGTGCAGAATGCAGGCTCTCGTCCCCTACTTTCGCGCGTTGGGCCAGACTGCGCAGCGAGGCAATAAAGCGGTCGAGGCCCGCCTTGCTCTCGGTTTCGGTAGGCTCCACGAGCATGGCGCCCTTTACGACGAGCGGAAAGTACACGGTCATCGGGTGGAAGCCCTCATCGATCAGGCCCTTGGCAATATCCAGCGTGGTAAAGCCGTCCGCCAGCCCCGCATCACTGAACAATGCTTCATGCATGCACGGACCGCTCTTTGCGAATGGGGCCGGCAACAGGTCTTCGCATGAGCGCAGAATGTAATTGGCGTTGAGAACGGCATCCTCGGCAACCTGTCGAAGACCGTCGGCACCATGGCTCAGAATATAAGTTAAAGCCCGCGTGAACATGCCCATCTGGCCATGGAACGCGACCATGCGGCCGAACGCCTGATCATGGCCCTCGCTGGCATTTTCTTCTTCGACCAGATGAATGGCGCCATCGGCTCCTCGGGTCACGAATGGCAGGGGCGCAAAGGGTGCAAGCGCTGCTGAGAGAACGACAGGCCCTGCCCCCGGTCCGCCGCCACCGTGCGGGGTGGAGAATGTCTTGTGCAAGTTGATATGCATCGCATCGACACCAAGATCGCCCGGACGAACTTTGCCGACAATGGCGTTGAAGTTGGCGCCATCGCAGTAGACATATCCGCCTGCCGCGTGAACCGCGTCCCCGATCTCCTTCATATCCGGCTCAAAAAGACCGCATGTGTTAGGGTTCGTGATCATCACGCCGGCGACGTTCGGACCGAGCTTGGCCTTCAGCGCCGCAAGATCAACGCGTCCTTCTGGCGTCGCGGGTATCGATTCCACCTTGAAGCCCGCAAAAGCGGCAGTGGCGGGATTGGTGCCATGAGCGCTTTCGGGAACAAGCACGATATCCCGCTTTTCGCCACGGGCATCGAGCGCGGCGCGAATACAGAGCAATCCGCAAAGCTCCCCATGCGCACCTGCCTTCGGGCTCATCGCGACCGAAGACATTCCGGTGAGCGTAATCAGCCAGTGCGCCAGCTGCTCAATAACTTCGAGCGCGCCTTCGACTGTCTTTTGCGGCTGCATCGGATGAACGTCAGCAAATCCAGGCAAACGAGCCATTTTTTCGTTCAACCGTGGATTGTGCTTCATCGTGCACGAACCCAAGGGAAATGGCCCAAGATCGATCGCATAGTTCTGGCGAGACAACCGTGTGTAATGCCGGACCGTTTCTGGCTCGGTTAAACCAGGAAGCTGCGGGGCCGATTTGCGGAGGAACCTCCGCAAATCGGCCGCAGGTTCCGCAGTAGGCTCATCCAAGTCGACACCACACTTGTCGAACGATCCCAATTCAAAGCTGAGGGCTTCTTCCAACATGAGGCCGTAATCGCCTGAATTGGTAGGATGCTTTACCTCACTTGCACCCGTGCCTACGGAGGGACGCCATCCGCTTGCGTTGATCTCGCTCATGATGCTGCTCCTTCCAGAACGGCTTCCAGTTCGACCGCGAACGTTTCGATGTCTTCGTCCGTGGTCGTTTCGGTTGCAGCGACCAGAAGGCCGTTCTGCAAGCCATCGGCGACCGGGAACAACCTTCCCAGCGATACCCCGCCGAGCACCTTTCGATCCGCTAAGTCGCGAACTACGTCGCGAGCATCACGTGGAAGGATCACGGTTGCCTCGTTGAAATACGCGCGATTGAGCACCGATACCCCTGGGATTTGCGAAAGCCGGTCAAACGTCCGCTGGGCCTTGGCATGGTTCACTCTCGCAAGCCGGGCCAAGCCTTCACCTCCAAGGAGCGTCAGGTGAATACTGAAAGCCAAAGCGCAAAGACCGGAATTTGTGCAGATATTGCTAGTCGCCTTTTCACGGCGAATATGTTGCTCGCGCGTCGACAGGGTCAACACGAAGCCTCGCTTGCCGTCTGCGTCCACCGTCTGACCACAAAGACGACCGGGCATTTGTCGGACGAACTTCTCACGGCACCCAAACAAACCAAGGTAAGGGCCGCCGAACTGGAGACCGACCCCTAGTGACTGCCCCTCCCCGACGACTATGTCAGCTCCCAATGCGCCAGGAGCTTCGATCAGTCCCAACGCCACCGGCTCAGTCACGACGACCACGAGCAGAGCGCCCTTTGCATGCGCAGCTTGCGCAATGGCATCGAGATCAGGGATGCGCCCAAAAACATCTGGGTACTGGACGACGACACAGGACGTGTCGTTTTCGATGGCAGCGATAACTGAATCATCGTCCGGCTCGGCGCTCAGTTCAGCGGAAAGGCTGACAATGTCGTCTTGAGTGAACTTCGCCATGGTCCGCACGACTTCGGCATAATGCGGGTGAAGCCCGCCCGAGAGAATGGCCCGTCCTTTGCGTGTTACGCGAGCCGCCATCAGAATCGCTTCCCAACACGCAGTCGACCCATCGTACATCGATGCGTTGGCGATGTCGGTTCCAAACAGGCGCGCAACCTGCGTCTGGAACTCGAACAGGACCTGCAGCGTCCCCTGCGCGATCTCGGGTTGATACGGCGTGTAGGCGGTCAGGAACTCACCGCGCTGGATCAGATGATCGACGGAGGCCGGAACGTGGTGGCGATACGCGCCCGCCCCAAGGAAAAATGGCACGGATCCGGCACTGATGTTTTTGGCGGCCAGCGCTGCCATGTGCCGTTCCACGGCCATCTCGCTGGCATGGGCTGGCAAACCTTCGATTGGCCCAGCCAGCCTTGCAGCGGGAGGGACATCGATGAACAACTCGTCGACGGTGGCAGCGCCGATCGTGTCGAGCATGGACTGTCGATCGGACCCGGTTAGGGGTAGGTAGCGCATGACAAAACTCTCATTTAGACCGAAAATTGCCGGCGATACATGCATTGTTGATGGCCGATCGCCGCATTGAGGCAGGCAACTGATCGGATCCGTTCAATGCCCTTGCGGGGCGTCAGAGGCTCTCGACGTAGGTCTTGTAGGCCGCTTCATCCATGAGCGCGCCAAGTTCGCCGGTGTCGGTGAGCGTGACGCGAAACAGCCATCCGCCTGTTTCGGGGTCAGAGTTCACCAGTTCCGGCGCGTCGGCCAAAGCGCCGTTCACTTCGGCAATGGTACCCGATACCGGTGTGTACACGTCCGACGCTGCCTTGACTGAATCAACGACGGACACGGAGTCCCCCTTGCCGACGGTTGTCCCTTCTGCCGGTAAATCAACGAAGGTGATGTCTCCCAACTGACCTTGCGCGTAGTCAGTGATACCGACCGTGCCAATGTCGCCTTCAATTTCGATCCACTCGTGATCCTGGGAAAAATAGCGGGTCATGGATTGGCTCCTCAGCGGTGATAGCGGTGCGGGACGAAAGGAAGTGTTGTGACCGTGGCGTCGAGCTTCTTGCCGCGCATCTCAACAGAAAGTTTGGTAGCATCTACAGCGCAAGCGGCATCGATATACGCCATAGCGATTGGTCGCTGTAAGGTAGGTGAGAAACCACCCGAAGTTACGACCCCAACCTGCTGATCACCTTTCACGACGCTGGCGCCTTCACGCGCGGCCATGCGGCCTTCGATGAGCAGCCCGATACGGCTGCGAGCTGTGCCTTCGGTCAATTCTTGCAGCACACGATCAGCGCCCGGAAAGCCGCCTTCCGTACGGCGGCGCTTGTTTACAGCGAACTTCAAATCTGCATCGACGACGCTTTGCTCGGGTGACAGATCATGGCCGTACAATGGAAGGCCAGCCTCCAGGCGAAGGGAGTCACGCGCGCCGAGCCCGACCGGCTTTACCTCCGGTTCTTCACATAGCAATTGAGCGACTTTTTCGGCTGACTCTGCTGGCAGAGCGATCTCGAACCCGTCTTCTCCGGTATAGCCTGAGCGGCTGATCCAGACGTCCACTCCTGCGAGCGTAAACTCTCCACCCTTCATGAACGTCAACGCGGACAGCGGCGTTTCGCCCTTGGCGTGACGATCCAATACCGCAAAAGCCTTCGGACCCTGCAAAGCGAGGAGAGCATTCTCGTCAAGGTGGTTGAGCGTCACAGCATCGGGAAGCAATTCGCGCAGAGTGCCGATGTCATCCCATTTAGTTGCCCCATTGACGACCAGATAAAATCCGCTGTTCCAGCGAGTTACCATCAAATCGTCAAGAATTCCTCCGTTGTCGTCAAGCAGCAGGGAGTAGCGGACTGACCCGGTCTTCAACGTGGACAGATCTATGGGAAGAGCCGCTTCCAAGGCCGCTTCTACGGCAGGCGTCATCCCTTCGTCACTGGTTATGAAAACTTGTCCCATGTGGCTGACGTCGAACAGACCGGCATTTTCGCGGGTCCACAAGTGCTCGGCCATGATGCCGCCGCCCGCGCCATCGTACTGAACCGGCATCATGTAGCCAGCGAAATCCACCATCCGGCCACCGCGCTCGCGATGCCAGGCGTTGAGCGGCAGGTTCAGGGGGGCGAGTTCTTCCGCGCCGTCATCTTCATCGGAAATGGGATATTCGCTCAAGACATGACTCCGCGCGCAGCATGGTACACCATCAGGTGCCCCCTCTGTCACGGAAGCCTGAGAGCTTCCCCTGCGTCATCCCGAATGGGACGGGCCGGGTTACACCTTCGGCGGCCTACCACGTAAGCACGCGGACGGCACTTTCCAGAGTATCGCTGTCGACGCCGCGCGGTCCTTTGTGCCTGAGAGATTCCGGGGCGGTTGCTCCTTCGGCGCTTCCCCGACGAATCGGAAAAGTCTCTCCCGCGCGTGTCAGCGAGTGGTCTCGCCTTGGTTCAGACCGCTGGCCAAGTCAACGCCGGGTGATGGAAGCTCCGCGCTTTTGTCGAAGCCGCGACGTGTTGCATCCTCGCGACGCACCACCCCAGCCAGGCGTCGCATCGCATCATGTTCATGCACGAAGCGCCCCTCTTGCTGCTGCTTGGTTAGCGCGATCATCGCATCGGCTACTTCGTGGGCGTAGATGGACCGGTAGCGGCGAAAGTCGCTGCGGAGGAATGGATCAATCAGCGGTGCGAGGACCTGCCCCGCCCGCTCCCCGGGCCGAAGTTCTGCTCTTTCGCCGCGCAGCAGCCCGGGCCGGAGGATGTCAAGGCGCTTGAAACCCAATCGAGACAGCGCCGCTTCAGTCTCCCCCTTTACGCTTAGGTAGAAATTGCGACTGAGAACATCGGCGCCAATCGAAGATACGACCATCATCCTGCCCACACCGCTTTCTCGCGCAGCCTCGGCGCTGAACCGGATCAGGTCGTAATCGATTGCTCTAAAGAGATCGCGGCTTCCTGCCGTCCTGATTGTAGTGCCGAGGGCCGAGATCAGAACGTCGGCGCGGGCGGCCTTTATCAGTTCGGGCCAATCGATCGGCTCTCCCACCAGCATTTCCATCCGCGCACCGCTTGGGATCATCGCCTCACGCCGACCTACGCCTATGATGCGCAGATCGTCATGCCCCACCGCTTTTGCGATAAGCGCGGAACCGACCAGTCCGGTCGCTCCGACCAGGCATATCCGAGTGGCAGCGTCGTCCACGGTTACACGCTACACATTGCTCAGGCCTTCGGGCGTGCGTCCGTAAATTTCCGCATGTCGGGCGGTGGCGAAACGGTCCGTCATGCCTGCAATGTAATCCGCGATGTGACGGCTGCGATCCGGCTCGAAGCGAGGCATATGGTCAATCCAGCTTTCCTCCATCAGCACCGGCTCCTGCGAGTAGGCGGCGTAAAGTTCGGCCAAGACCGCCCGTGCCCGCCGAGCCGTCTCCAATTGTTCGGGATGGTGATAAAGCTTGTCGTACATGAAGCGTTTGAATGCCCGCTCTGCCTCAGCCATTTCAGGCGAGAACGCTACGAGCGCTCGACCTGCCTGGCGCACGTCGTCGATGCTTCCCACGCCGACGAGATTTGCCGTGGTCTGAGCGACCAGATCGTTGACCATCACCCCGATCTGGCTGCGGATCAGTTCCGCAAGCTGCCGCTCCAGAGCCACACCAGGGTAACGGCTTTCGACTTGCGCCCAATGCTTGGCGACGAAAGGCTGCGCCAGAACCTCGTCCAGATCGAGGAACCCTGCCCTCAAGCCGTCATCGATGTCATGATTGTCGTAGGCAATATCGTCAGACAGCGCCGCGACTTGCGCTTCGAGCGATGCGTGGGTGGTCAGATCAAGGCTGTAGGCCGCATCCAGTTCGGCCAGTGCCCAAGAGGGAGTGGTTACTGGGCCGTTATGCTTTGCCAGCCCCTCCAGCGTCTCCCATGTCAGGTTGAGACCATCATGCTCGCAATAGGGACTATCGATCCGCATCAGCGTGCGCAGCGTATGCGCGTTATGGTCGAACCCCCCCGCTTTATGAAGGGCGGCATCGAGGGCGTCCTCTCCGGCATGGCCGAACGGGGGGTGGCCGATGTCATGAGCGAGTGCCAAGGCTTCGGTCAGGTCCTCGTCCAGACCGAGGATACGCGCGATGACCCGTGCGATCTGCGCGACTTCCAGGCTGTGAGTGAGGCGGACGCGATAGTGATCGCCATCGGGGGCGACGAACACCTGCGTCTTGTAGCGCAGTCGTCGGAAGGCGATCGAGTGGATGATGCGGTCGCGGTCGCGCTGGTACGGACTGCGTGCACCGCGAGCCAGGCCATTCTCGATGGGAAATTCGCGACCGCGCGAGCGAGCCGGATCGGAAGCATAGGGAGCTAGGGTCAAGCGCGCGATCTCCGCGTGTGCGACGAATGGCAATCGGCCTCGCCCTAGCGGGCAAGACCTGTGCTGCACAAGAGCGCAGAAGTGCTTGTCACCTTGACGATGCGCGGATCGTCCATCTGTTCCACGGCATCCACCCAGCCAGATGCTCCGTTGGCGCGATCTTTCAAAGCGGTCAGCTTGTAGAGCTGAGGCAGCGTCAGCCGTTCGGAAAGGCGACGTCCCATGCAGGCTGCGGCTTCATCCGTCATCCCCGCTTCGGCAAAACCGGCATGAACGCGCGCCTGAGCGTAACAGTGGGCGCCGAACCACAGCGCCACGCACGTCACGGCAAGCACAAGCAGGGAACCGATCAGGCGCATCGGACGACGTTAGTCAGCCAGCGCCTTGTTAATGTCCTCGACCATTTTCTTTGCGTCGGCGAGCAGCATCATGGTCTGGTCCATGTAGAACACGTCGTTATCGACGCCGGCATAACCCTGACCGCCCATGGACCGCTTGATGAAGAAGATGGTTTTTGCCTTGTCCACGTCGAACACCGGCATTCCGTAGATGGGTGATGATTTGTCCGTCTTGGCGGCGGGATTGACGACGTCGTTGGCGCCAATGATGAACGCGACATCGGCTTGGGCGAATTCGCCGTTGATGTCTTCCAGTTCGAAGACTTCATCGTATGGCACGTTGGCTTCGGCGAGCAGGACGTTCATATGGCCGGGCATACGACCAGCGACCGGATGGATCGCGTACTTGACGTTGACGCCGTGGTTTTTCAGCTGGTCGCCCATTTCCCGAAGGACGTGCTGGGCCTGGGCGACCGCCATGCCGTACCCCGGAATGATGATGACGCTTTCCGCTTCCTTCATTAGGAACGCCGCGTCTTCGGCAGAGCCGCGCTTCCATGGGCGCTGTTCTTTCGCGTCACCGCCGCCGCCCGCAGATGCTTCCGCGCCGAAGCCGCCGGCGATGACGGACAGGAAGCTGCGGTTCATTGCCCGGCACATGATGTACGACAGGATGGCGCCCGACGATCCGACCAGCGCACCGGTGATGATCATCGCGGTATTGTGCAGCGTGAAGCCCATCGCCGCCGCCGCCCAGCCCGAATAGCTGTTGAGCATGGAGACGACGACCGGCATGTCCGCGCCGCCGATCGGGATGATTAACAGGAACCCGATCACGAACGACAGGCCGACCAGAGCCCAGAACAAGGAATTTTCGCCCGGTCCAGCAGCGCCGGAAGCGGCAAAGGCGGCGGTCAGCGCCAGGATAGCGATTAACGTGCCAAGGTTGATGACATGCCGACCGGGAAGCATGATCGGCGAACCACTCATGTTGCCGTTCAACTTGGCAAAGGCGATGACCGATCCGGAAAAGGTGATGGCGCCGATGGCCGCGCCAAGAGCCATCTCAACCCGGCTAACGGTCAGGATATTGCCATCTGCGCCCAAAATGTCGAACGCCTCGGGATTGAGAAAGGCAGCGACGGCGACGAGCACGGCAGCCAGGCCGACGAGCGAGTGAAACGCAGCCACCAGCTGCGGCATCGCGGTCATCTGAATGCGACGGGCGATCACGAAGCCGACACCGCCACCGATGGCGATGGCAACAAGGATTTCAGGCAAGCTGGCGATCTCATGCGTCACCAGCGTAGTCGCCACGGCGATGCCCATGCCGATCATGCCATAGCGATTGCCAGCCCGGCTCGTGGCGGGCGAAGACAACCCGCGGAGCGCGAGGATAAAGCAGATTCCGGCGACGAGGTAGGCGACGGCGACCCACGGGTTCATTGCGACATGAATGGCGGGGGCTTCCATCAGGATTTGCCTCCCTTCGCCGCAGGCTTGTCTTTCTTCTTGTACATCGCCAGCATCCGCTCGGTGACGGCGAAGCCTCCGAAGATATTGACGCTGGCCAACACTACCGCACCAAGACCAAGCCATTTGGCGGCGGGGCTACCCTGAGCGGCACTTGCGACCAGTGCCCCGACGATGATCACCGAGGAAATCGCGTTCGTCACTGCCATCAGCGGAGTGTGCAATGCCGGGGTTACCGACCAAACCACATAATACCCGACGAAGCAGGCCATGACGAAGATCGAGAGGATCGAAACGAAATCCATCAGATGGCTCCGATTGGGTCAAGGCGTTGCCGGGTCGCGTCCGTGAAATGTCTATGGCGTGTGTCGAGGGGAAGGATCACCCCAGCAGCCTTGGATTGACGACCTGGCCGCCGCGCGTCAGGCGAACGGCATCGCCGATCTCTTCATCCAAGATTGGGCCGCCCCGTTCCTTGTCCCAGAACGCAGATACGAAGTTCAGCAAGTTACGGGAATACAGCGCGGAAGCGTCCGCAGGTAGGTAGGCCGGGGTGTTCGAATAGCCGATGATTGTTACGCCATGGCGTTCGACCACCTGGTCTGCGATCGTACCTTCCACATTGCCGCCTTGCGGCGCGGCAAGATCGAAGATCACGCTGCCGCGCTTCATGGTGGCGATCTGGGCGTCGGTCACCAAGCGCGGAGCTGCCCGTCCCGGGATCAGCGCGGTGGTGATGACGATATCCTGCTTGGCGATATGGCTGGACACCAGTTCCGCCTGAGCGCGCTGGTATTCCTCACTCATTTCTGTGGCATAGCCGCCGGAGCCTTCGCCCTCGATCCCCGCGACATTTTCCACGAAGATTGGTTTAGCGCCCAGCGATTGAATCTGCTCTTTGGTAGCCGATCGCACATCGGTCGCCGACACTTGCGCACCAAGGCGGCGCGCAGTGGCGATGGCCTGAAGCCCGGCAACCCCCACACCCATAACGAAGCATTTGGCGGCGCTGATCGTGCCGGCCGCCGTCATCATCATCGGAAACGCGCGGCCATAGGCGCTCGCTGCGGCAAGGACGGCCTTATAGCCAGCAAGGTTCGACTGGCTCGACAGCACGTCCATGGACTGCGCACGGGTGATGCGCGGCAGGAATTCCATGGCAACCGCTTCCAGCCCGGCGGCGGCATAGGCATCAATAGTGGAGCGGCGGCCGAACGGGTCGAACATCGCGATGACCATAGCTCCCGGCTTCACGCCGGAAAGCGCCCCCGGTTCGGGAGCCTGCACGCCAAACACGATATCAGCCCCGGCCACGGAAGCCTCCGCCGTGCCAACTTCAGCCCCGGCGGCGCGATAATCGTCGTCGGAGATGCTTGCCGAACTTCCCGCCCCGCTCTCGATCGCGAGCGTCGCGCCCAACGCGCCAAGCTTTTTCACCGTCTCAGCGCTGATCGCCACGCGGGTTTCCCCGGCGGCGCGCTCCTTCAGAACGGCGATGCGAGGAACTGCGGCGGGTGCCCCGGTGCTGGCCAACTCAGGGAGCCGGGATCAGGAAGCGATGAGGCCGACGACAAGCGCCGTGACCACGACGCAGAAAGCCGTACCCCACGTCGCCGCCTTGATGAAGGAGTTGTACGTTGCAGTCGCAGCCTTGATGTCGTTGCCCGAAGCCATGAAATCTCATCCCCTGTCAGAATTACATTTGCAAAACCCGCTCTAGCCGGGCCAAGGCGTGCGCTCAAGTGCGAAGAATAGCGTCAGGTAATGAAAGCTCGCCGACGTGAATTGACATAATCGTCAGTCTTTGTCTGAGGCTTAATCACGTATTTACCGATTGATCGTAAGTCTGACCATCCATTCAAAGGGGGCGAAGCAACGCAGCGGCCATGGCGGACATCGATCAACGCCTTCTTATGCTTATCGACGATGAGCCAGCGCAAAGCCGGCTGATCTCGGCGCTCGCCTCTCGGGAAGGATGGCGTACGCTGATCGTTCGCGATGCCGAGACGGCCATTGCGACTCTTGGCACCCGGCAAGGGATGCAACTCTCCGCCATCATTCTGGACCAGTGGGTGCCGGGTGACGATGCTTGCGCCCTGATCGCCGAATTGAAAACGCGGCGACCCGCGCTGCCGATCCTGATGCTGACGGCGAGCACATCCCCGCTCCTGGCCGTCGAAGCGATGCGTGCGGGCGCCACGGACTATCTGGTAAAGCCAGTGGCACCCGATCGTCTGATGCACGCGCTGCGGTCCGCCACCACGCGAGAGGCGCCGCGGGACGAGCTTGCTCCGCTGACGGAGAAGATGCCGTCGAACCCCGACTTCGAATCGATGATCGGCGCGTCCCCGAATTTCCGTAAGGCTCTGGCTGTCGCGGCCAAGGCTGCGCGCGGCCATTCGCCGGTGCTGATCGAGGGCGAGAGCGGTTCGGGCAAGGAAATGCTCATCCGCGCGATGCACGCGGCCAGCCCACGCACGCGGATGCCGCTGCGTATCATCAACGTAAGCGGGATGCCCGCCAACTCGCTGGAATCCGTCCTCTTCGGTCACGAAAAAGGCGCGTTCCCCGGAGCGTTCGACCGGCAGATCGGCGCCTTGCAGCATTGTGATGGGGCTACCCTTGCGCTGGACGAGGTCGACAGCTTGCCGATGTCGGTTCAGGAGCGGCTGCTGGAGGCAGTTCGAAAGGGCGACTGCCGCCCGATTGGCGCTCGCCATTCATTCCGGGTGGATGTTCGGATTATCACGGCCAGCAACCTGCCGCTGGCCGACATGGTCAGTCAGGGGCTGTTTCTTCCCGAGTTGTACGAAGCCCTGTCCGCCACCAAAGTTCACCTTCCGGCTTTGCGCGAGCGGACGGGCGACCTCCCTGCCCTGACGCGGTACTTCCTTGCCCGCATTGGCGAGCAGCCGGGTCTGCGGGAGTTGGGCGTGACCGACGGCGCTCTCGCGCTATTGGCTGCCTATGACTGGCCCGGCAATGTCCGCCAATTGCAGGCCGTGCTGTTCCGCGCCGCCGTTTTCTGTGACAGCGACGCTTTGACGGCGGAAGACTTTCCACAGCTTCTCAACATTCTGGGCACAGGTACATCCACGGCCAGCAATCCGATGCAGGAAAGCTCCGGTGTGATGCTTTACACCCCGGATGGGCATCTTCGGCCGCTCGAGGAAATCGAGGCCGACGTCATCCGTCTCGCCATCGGGCTTTATCGCGGTCGCATGACGGAAGTGGCGCGCAGATTGGGGATCGGCCGGTCTACGCTTTACCGCAAGCTCAGCGAACTCGGCATCGACAACGCCGCCTGAGGCGTCCATTTCCATCGGCAACGTAGCCTATGGAGTTGATGATGCCGTACGATTTTGCCGGCCGCCGTGCCCTCGTCACCGGCGCCGCCTCGGGCATCGGCGCGGCGTGTGTTGCGCTTCTGATTGAGGGCGGTGTCAGCGAACTGGTTTTGGTGGACATCGACGCGGCTGCGCTTGAGGCCATGAATGTGCCGGTCCCTGTGACACGGCATGCTGGCGACGTTGCCGATCCCGAATTGTGGGCGCGTATTGGCAAATCCAGCACTAAGCTCGATCTCGCCGTGCTCAATGCCGGGGTCGCAAGCGCCGCGTCGATCGTCGACATCGACTTTGCGGACTGGCGACGCGTTCTATCCACCAATCTCGATGGGATGCTTTTGTCCCTGCAAAACGCCATGCGATCGATGCAGACTGATCCGTCGGGTGGAAGCATCGTGCTTACCGCTTCGGTCAGCGGCATGAAGGCTGAGCCGGGGACTGCGGCCTATGGCGCCAGCAAGGCAGGTGTCATTCAACTGGCAAAAGTCGCCGCGAAAGAGGGAGCGCCGCTTGGCATCCGTGTGAATGCCGTAGCACCGGGCGGCGTCGATACGCCGATCTGGGATGCTGTTCCGATGTTTGCTGACCTCGTTACCCAGCACGGCAGCAGAGAGGCGGCGATCGAAGCGATGGGCAAGATGGCCACGCCGCTAGGACGCTATGCGAAAGCGGACGAAATCGCCGAGCAGATCGTGTTCCTGTTGTCCGACGCCGCAGCCACCATCACCGGCACCTGCCTTGTTTCCGATGGCGGTTATTCGTTGTGACCGACTGACGCAGGAAGGCCGGGCCATGCCTATGCACGACCCGGCCTTCGCCCCGCCGAAGCGGTGTTCGATTAGAGCCCTTCAATGTGGACGCTGGGTACGCGATAACCGCGCTTCGCCATTTCCTTCACATACGTGCCACGCTCGTGGCGCAGTTCCGAACCATACTCGTCCCAGGCATCGCGCTTGTCTTCCGTATCGGTCGCATGGCGCAGATCGCTGGCCAACTCCTTCTGAGATTCGTTCACGTTGGCGCGATAGTTAAACCAGTACTTCGTTTCGACGCCGCCGATCGGAGTCTGGATTATCCGGTCCTCTTCAGCGCGGGCGAACTGTTCCTCGTACATGACCGGCACGATGGCGGTAGCGACGGTGGGAATGGCGGCAAAAGCCAGCACAGAGGCGGCGATGATCTTGGTCTGCTTCATGGGTCAATCCCCTTTCGCGGTCCAATGCCGGGCGGAATTGCCTCGGCAGTTCGAGAGATGAAACGGAGCGAAGTAGAATTGGCCTCAACCGTTTGGATGAAGCGAAGCGTAACCGCGATGTGATGCCGTTATGTTCAACGGATCACATACCTTCGCCGCTGGTGTTCATCGCTCCGCAGTTAAGCGGATGTGCAGATTTGTATCAGTTTTCCGGCGATTGGCCGAAGTCAGTGAGGGCTGCATCACGCAGTCCGCGCCACACCCGGATCGCCTGCACTGTCTCCGGCACATCGTGGACGCGCAGGATATGGGCCCCCGCGTCCATCGCTTTCACCGCGAGAGCGACTGAGCCGCCCAGCCGCTGGTGCGCCGGTGCCTCGTTTGACAAAGCGCCAATCATGCGCTTACGGCTGACGCCCACTACAAGCAGCTGCCCCAATGCATGGAACATCGGCAGTGCGTTGAAGAGTGCCAAGTTCTGAGCCAGCGTCAGCCCGAAGCCAAACCCCGGATCGAGGAGAATTCGATCGGCCGCGATACCGGCTGCGATCGCGGTGTCGCGTCGCGCTTCCAACCAATCAAACACACCGAGTGCAACGTCGTCATAGACGGCGGGCGAATGAAGATCGTCCGGCTTGCCCGGCGCGTGCATCAAAATGACGGGCGCGCCCGATGCGGCAGCAAGGTCCAGGCTGCGCGGATCGTAGCGCAACGCCGAAACGTCATTGATGACATGTGCCCCAGCGCTGAGGCCTGCTTCCATCACGGCAGGGCGACGGGTATCCAGACTGATGGCAGCGCCCATGGTGGAAAGGCGGGATACCATCGGGACCACCCGCTTGATCTCGTCCCCTTCCCAAACCGCACCAGCGCCCGGACGAGTGGATTCACCGCCCACGTCAATGATGGCAGCGCCCGCTTCCAGCATCGCGCTGGCGTGTGCGGAGGCTTCACTGGCATCGTCCAGGAACTGCCCGCCGTCGGAAAAACTGTCCGGCGTCATGTTGAGGATGCCCATCACTTGGGGCTGATCGAGACCAATGGTCCTCGCCCCGCATTGCAAAGGAGCATGGGTTTTGCGCAGATTGGACCATTGCGCTTCGCCTGACGCGCCCAGGTTAGCAGGCAGGCGACTTAGCGCTGACGTCATCTGGTCGGCCGACACCCGGTCCCGCGAAAGGATCCGGCCGTTTTCACGGATGATCAGCGCAAAGCGGCTCGCCCACACCATCGCGCCACCCAGGCGCACGGCAGCCCCCTCTTCGCTTTGAGGACTATCGGCGAAGGCGATGGGACGGATGTAGAGCTTGCGGGTCATGGCCGGCGGTTTCCCGCTCCCCCCTGTTTGAGGATAGAGGCTGCTCTTAAGGTTCAGTGGCGAGCAGGTAGAGCTGGCGAATGGCGTCGAGCGGTTTGACCTCGCCGTCATGTTCCAGGTTCCAGAACGTCCAGCCGTTGCAGGAGGGCGCACCCTGTATCGTGGCCCCGACGCTATGGATGGAACCATTGACATCCCCGGTAGCAAGGGAGCCGTCGGCGCGGACAGTGGCGACGAAGCGGCGCTTCTTATCCCACAATTGCGCGCCGGGCTTGATCCAACCGGTTTCCACCAGCGTTCCGAAAGCGACCTTGGGCGCGGTGCGCTTAGACTGCATGGTCTTCAGCGCGCTTTCATCCAGCGGCAGCGCCATTTCGATGCGTTCAAGCGCGGCATCGCGGTAATCGCTTTCCCGCTCGCAGCCGATCCAGTCGCGCCCCAGACGCTTGGCGACCGCGCCGGTCGTTCCAGTGCCAAAGAACGGATCGAGCACCACATCGCCCTGATTGGTAGTCGCCAGCATGACACGGTAGAGGAGCGCCTCCGGCTTCTGAGTCGGGTGGACCTTGCGGCCATCCTTCTTCAACCGCTCCGCTCCATTGCAGATCGGCAGCACCCAGTCGGAGCGCATCTGCAACTCGTCGTTCAGCGTTTTCATCGCGCGATAGTTGAAGGTGTATTTCGCCTTCTCGCCCATTGAGGCCCAGATCAGCGTCTCATGCGCGTTGGTGAAACGCGTGCCCTTGAAATTCGGCATCGGATTGGCCTTGCGCCAGACGATGTCGTTCAGGATCCAGAACCCCATGTCCTGCATGATCGCACCAAGGCGGAAGATGTTGTGATACGATCCGATCACCCAGATCGACCCGTCCGGCTTGAGCACCCGGCGCGCTTCAGCCAGCCACTCACGGGTAAATTGGTCGTATGTCGCGAAGCTGGCGAACTTGTCCCAGTCGTTGGTCACCGCATCGACGTGGCTGCCATCGGGACGCGCAAGGTCCCCGCCCAATTGCAGGTTATACGGCGGATCGGCGAAGACCATGTCAACACTGGCGTCAGGTATCGTCCGCATCGCTTCAATGCAGTCGCCGGTCAGGATCTGGCCTAGTGGCAAGAGTTCTTTGGGCGTCGGCGCAGGCGCTTTCGCGCGCAACCGTTCCTTTACCAGCATCTGCCCCATGACCGCTCCGAATAACTGTGGATATGCTCCTCAGTGAGTCATTGCTGATATCCCGTCAAGCGGCGACTCGCAGGAATTCCGTGGGCGTCCAGCTTCGAGAAAGTGGAACAAAAGGAATCCGTCACAAGATGTGGATGGTCTGCGAATCGCGTGGACTCAAGATGTGGTGCCTGTGGCCACACGGACTCGCCCCGAACTTTTTCGGGTCAGAGCTGCATTTCCAACTGAGCGACCGGGGCGAAACTGCGCCGATGGTGCTGGGTGGCTCCATGCCGTCTCAGGGCATCGAGATGTTCGGCTGTTCCATACCCGGCATTGCGCTCCCAGCCGTAATGAGGATGGGCGGCGGCAAGGTCGCGCATCAGGCGATCGCGATGTTCCTTCGCGATGATGGACGCGGCAGAGATACACGGTTCTATCGCATCGCCGCCGACGATGGGCCGCGCCGGCCAACGCCATTCCTCGCGGCGACCTGCCGGGGTCAAGTTGCCATCCACCAGCACCACGGCGGGCTCCTCGCCCAACTGTTCGCACAGGGCATGGACGGCTCGCGTCATAGCCAGCATGGTCGCGCCGAAAATGTTGAGCCGGTCGATCTCGTCCACGTCAACGACGCCGACGGCCCACCGGCATCGGCGCTTGATCACCGCTTCCAGTTCTCCCCGTCGGATGCGCGACAGTTTCTTGGAATCGTCCAGTCCCGATGGACGGGGTTTGCATAGGACAACCGCCCCCGCCACCACTGGCCCGGCAAGCGGGCCGCGCCCGGCTTCATCGACGCCGATGATGAGGGAACCGGTAAGGCTGGCAAGCATTGGGCTGGGCATGAACGCACGTAATCTCCTGCTCGCATTATCGCCGCTCGCCGTCGCCCTCGCAAGCTGCGGCAGCGCGGCTACGGGGGAAAACCAGGCATCCAAGTGGCATCAAGGGCCTTCCCCCTTCAAGGTGGAAACCGTGGCTCAATTCAAAAAACCCTGGGCACTTGCGCTTGATCAAGGCACCGGCGCTGTCTTCGTGACGGAGCGCAAAGGCACCATCCGCTTCCGCACCGCCGATGGCAAAATCGGCCAAGTCAGCGGCGTCCCGAAAGTCGATTATGGCGGTCAGGGCGGCCTTGGCGATTTCATTTTTGCCCCCGGCCAGAACAGTTCCAAGCTCGATCGGCGTGTCGTTTACCTCAGCTGGGTCGAAGCGGGCGGAAGCGACACGCGCGGCGCGGTTGTTGGACGAGCCGATCTGGTTTGCTCGCAGGCGCTTACTTGCCAGCTCTTCGATCTGAAAGTCATCTGGCGCCAATCACCCAAGGTCACCGGACGCGGCCATTTCTCCCATCGCCTCGCATTCTCGCCCGATGGCAAATACCTATTCGTCAGTTCCGGGGAGCGTCAGAAATTTACCCCCGCACAGGACATGAAGACCAACCTTGGTAAGATCGTTCGCCTGCTCCCTGACGGCACCCCCGCCCCCGGCAATCCGTTCGCTGGCAAGGGAACGCCTACCGATCAGATATGGTCCTATGGCCACCGTAACGTCCTGGGACTGGCATTCGATCCTCAAGGCAAACTATGGGATCTGGAGCACGGACCTGCGGGCGGAGACGAACTGAACCTCGTAAAGCCGGGAGCTAATTACGGCTGGCCAATGGTGTCGGACGGCGATCACTACGATGGCAAACCGATCCCGCGCAATTCGACCCGTCCCGACCTTGCCCAGCCAGCGATCACCTGGAACCCGGTCATCGCGCCCGGCGATTTCATTTTCTACACGGGCAACCAGTTCCCTCAATGGAAGGGACAGGTGCTGATCACCGCCATGGTGGGGTCTGGACTGGTCCGCGTACGCATCGACGGCAATAAAGCCACGGAAGAAGCCCGCTACCCATTCGACAAGCGCATCCGCGATATCACCCAGGGAACGGATGGTTCGATCTGGCTGATCGAGGATGGAGCGGAAGGCAATTCGGGCCATCTCCTCAAGCTGACCCCGGCAGTCGCCAAACAGGCGAATTGAATCGACATTAGGGCCCCGGCCCCGTATCGGCGCGCGCCATGAACGCGTCCGATACAGCCACCATCATTCCTTTGGACAACGTCGATCCGGCGCTGGTCGAAGCTCTCCTCGACTCCGCGTTCGGGACGGATCGTCACAAGCGCACGGCGTATAAAGTCCGCGAGGGGACCGACTGGTTGCCCGCCCTGAGCTTTGCCGCGCTGGACGGGAACGAGATGCTGGTCGGCACGATCCAGTGCTGGCCTGTCGCCCTGAACGACGAGACGCAGCGCGCTCATCCGATGATCATGGTGGGGCCGGTGGCGGTTCTGCCGGAACATCAGGGCATGGGCTATGGCAAGGCGCTTATGTCGGCCAGTATGGCGGGTATCGACGATCGTGCACCGCTTCCGCAGGTGATGATCGGCGATCCGGAATACTATGGCCGCTTCTGGGCTTTTTCGAACGAGCACACGGGTGAATGGGCAGTCCCTGGCCCGTTCGAGCGTCATCGTCTGCTCGTGCGCTGCGCCAACCCCGCTGTATTGCCGAAATCCGGTGTCCTTGGACCCTGGCTTCGCTAACGCTGACGAATAGTCCACACTGGAACTTGGCGTCCGGGGCCCTATCTGGCATCGCATAGCCATGCCTTATGAACCGCCCCCGGAACTCGCCAACCTGACCCTGGCCCAAGTGGCCGACCTTGTCGCCGCGCGCAAATTGCCGCCCGTCGATCAATGGTCGCCGGCCGAGACCGGCGAAAGCGAAATGCGGATCGCCGCCGATGGCAGATGGTACCATCAAGGCGGAGAAATCAAACGTCCTGCCATGGTGCGCGCTTTCGCATCTCTATTGTTCAGAGATGATGCCGGTCAGCATTGGCTGGTCACGCCGACGCAGAAGCTGTCCATCGAAGTGGACGACGCGGCTTTCATGGCCACTGACGTGAAGCGTGAAGAGGGTGCGCTGGTATTCCGGCTCAATACCGACGACATGGTCATCGCCGGCACCGATCACCCGATCGTGGCAGAGGGCGACCCCGATACTCCCGCTATCTACGTCAGCGTCCGCCATGGCACGCGGGCTCGACTAAATCGCAGCACTTACACGCAACTGGTTGAAATTTCGATTCAGGACAGCTCTGAGACGCTGTTCGTCGAAAGCCGTGGAGAGCGATTTTCGCTGATCCCCGCATGAATGCCAAGCCGGCCTTATGAGCAGTGTTTTCGATCGAGTTGCTGGCCTGTTCGAAGAAGGGCACTTTGAGCAGCCACCAAGGCTTTGGCACGATCCGCGTATCGAAACGATCGAGCATTTCATTCCGGCAGCCGTGCTCATTGCGATTACTGAGCGAGAGCGTCCGGGGATGCTTCTCCTTCATCGTCCTTCGACCATGCGTGCTCATCCCGGCCAGATCGCCTTTCCTGGCGGTCGCATCGATGTAGGCGAAACAGCGATCGAGGCGGCTTTGCGCGAAGCTAACGAGGAACTGGGCATCCGTCGCAGCTACGTCCGCGTCGTGGGGCAAACGGATATCTATCGAACGGGCAGCGGATACGAAATAACGCCCGTGATCGGCGTCGTGCCGCCCGACCTCGATATCCGGCCTAATCCGGCGGAAGTCGCCCAGTGGTTCGAAGTTCCGGTCGATTTCGTGCTTGATGCCGCCAATCATACTCGGCGCGACAGACAGTTCAAAAACCGTACCCACAGCGTGCTTGAGATCATCTGGAACGATGGCCGTCAGGATCATGTCATCTGGGGAATCACCGCGATGATCATCGAAACCCTGGCAGGAAGGCTAAGCTGGCATGGCTGAGCGGCTGAGAGCGCCATGGATGCACAGGACCGATCTGGCCGAGTTGGTCGATACGCTCGGCGTCGAAAACGCCCGCTATGTTGGTGGCGCGGTGCGGGACACGTTGCTGGGACTGTCCGTCAAGGACATAGATATGGCAACTCTCCTTCGACCTGAGGAGGTAATAGAAAAGGCTGCCGCTGCTGGTATCCGCACAGTTCCCACCGGGATAGACCACGGGACGGTGACCGCCGTGCTCGAAGGCGGGCCGGTTGAAATCACCACGCTGCGCCATGACGTATCCACGGACGGACGGCGCGCGACGGTGGCTTTCGCCAGCGATTGGCGCGAGGATGCGGCTCGTCGGGATTTCACGATCAACGCCCTTTACGCCGATGCGCGAAGTGGCGAGATCTTTGACTGGTTCGGCGGGCTGAATGATTTGAAAGCACGGCGCGTTCGCTTCATCGGCGACGCACGACAACGTATCCGCGAAGATCACTTGAGGATCCTGCGCTACTTCCGGTTTCAAGCCCGGTTTGGATCGGTGCCCGCTGATAGCGAGGCGGAGTCCGCGTGTGCTGATCTGGCGGCAACGCTCAAGGGACTGTCGCGCGAACGGATCGGGATGGAGATGACGAACCTCCTCGCCCTGCCCGACCCTGCTCCCACCCTTCGCCGCATGGCGGAACTGGGCGTGCTTCAGGTCGTGCTGCCAGAAGCAGATCCAAACGAATTGGCCGCGCTGATCGAAACAGAAAAAGCACAAGGGCATGGACCAGATCCGATCCGTCGGCTTGCGGCTCTCTTGCCTTCCCAACCTGCGTTGGCCGAACAGGTGGCCTCTCGATTTCGACTTTCAGCGGCCCAGAAGAAGCGTCTTGCTGTCGCCGCCGCTCGTCAGGAAGCACCGGGCGATGCGCGGGCTCTCGCCTACCGTCTAGGCCGTGATGCGGCGCTCGATCGCCTGCTGATTGCAAGGGGCGACACACGTTTGCTGGACGGTTGGGATGTTCCGCAGTTTCCGTTGAAAGGTGGCCAGATCGTGGCGCGAGGGGTTGCGGCCGGACCTGACGTGGCACGAATCCTGCGGCAGGTCGAGGATGCCTGGGTGGCGGAAGGTTTTCCTTCTGCGGACCGCGCCGATGCTTTGCTGAATGAAATTCTGGCGGCGGAACGGCCTTCATGAACGCGGGCGAGCTGGGTGCATTCCTGTTCGAACAGCCCTTGCTCGCCCTGACGATCGCGGCAATTCTCCTTGCGGTCGGGGCCGGCATGATCGCTGTCACCCGCCCTCAGCTCGGGCATGCGCTGCGCAACGTGGCTTATCTCGGTCTGGTGGCGGCTTTGCTGCTGACCGTCACCGAACTGGCGAGCCGAAACGGCAGGTCCGATGCGGCTCTGTTGCTGAACCGAACCCGACCGGCTGAGATCATCGGCAAGGAAACCGTCATCGCCATGAGGGCTGATGGGCATTTCTGGGTCCAGGCCCAGCTCAACGGTACGCCGGTCGATTTCCTGATCGATACCGGGGCCACCTACACCGGGGTATCGCAACGCGTGGCTCGACGAGCGGGCTTGCGTCCTGCGGAAGGTGACACCGGGGTGATCCTTGAAACCGCCAACGGCTCGATCGTCGCGCGCATGGGGCAAGCCGATATGCTGAGCTTCGGCGGTATTCGAGCCAACGCTCTACCGGTTGCCATTGGACCTGACGGGGAAGTTGAGACCAATGTGATCGGCATGAACCTTCTCTCGCGCCTCGGCGGTTGGCGGGTGGAGGGCAGCCGCCTGATCCTGACGCCCGAGCCGGCCTGACAGTCAGCATTGCGAAAGCTGAACCATGATAGAGCATCGCCATGGAACTGACTGAAATCCTGAATTTTCTGGCAGGGCAGCCACTGTTGGCGCTCGCTTTGGCAGGCATTATCGTCAGCATCGTGGGCGGGATGCTGCGCGGGCCGCTGCCGCTGCTCGGCGGCTTCGTTCGCGGCATCGGCAATCTGGGACTGTTGGCGGCGATGCTGTTGACGATCGCTCAAGTCACGCGGCTGACGACAGGGGCCGACTTCGCCCTGCCTCAGCTAGGGATCGAGCGGCAAAGCGTGGAAGGCGGTGAAACTCGCGTGCCGATGCAGGCTGACGGCCATTTCTGGATCTCGGCAACGGTCAATGGCGTGAAGCGCGATTTCCTCGTCGATACCGGGGCGACCCTGACGGCGATTTCTCCAGCAACGGCCCACGCTGCCGATCTCAAGGCCAATCCGCTCAACCGATCCGTCCTGATGCGCACGGCCAACGGTACGGTCGAGGCGCAACTGGCGACCATCGACGAACTGCGCATGGGCAGCGTCGTCGCGCGTCAGCTGGACGCGGTGGTCGCGCCCGGTATCGGCGATACCAACGTTATTGGCATGAACCTGCTGTCGCGCTTGGCCAGTTGGCGGGTCGAGGGCAAAACGCTGATCCTGGTGCCGCATCACCCGCAGGCAGTGACGACCGAGACCTGAGCCGATCAGCTCTGGAATTTATTGTCGCGCGGGAAGCCGTTTGGAGGCAATCGTCCCGCAGCCCCCCTTGCGACTTTCCACAGCGCCATGTCCTTTTCGGTGCGCGTGCGACCGCTCTCGCCTCCCATCGCCCATGAAAGGCCATCTTCCAGTTTCAGCGTGATGACATCGGCCATGCCGCCATCGCGATAGCGCTGGAGAGTTACCCCCTGCCCCTTGCTCATCACCGGCAGTTCTTCAAGGCTGAAGATGACAAGCTTGCGATTGTCTCCGACGACCGCGACATGATCATGTTCCAGCGGAATTTCGCGCACTACTACAAGCCGGACCCCCGGCTTCGTGGTCATCACGCCGCGCCCCTTGCGGGTTTCGGCCAGCAGTTCATCGGTCTCCGCCGCAAAGCCCCGACCGATGTTGGAGGCCAGCAAAAGCTGCGCCTTCGGCCGATATGGCATGGCCGCCACGATATGCGCTTCGGTATCGATATCCAGCATCGTTCTGATCGGTTCGCCAAAGCCGCGCGCGCCGGGCAGCTTGTCTGCGCCCAATGTGTAGAAACGCCCGTTATCCAGCGCGATGAGGATTTTGTCGGTGGTCTGGGCGTGAAACGCGAAGGCCGGGCCGTCGCCCTCCTTGTATTTGAAATCGCCGTCGAGCGCCACGTGGCCGCGAGCGGCACGTATCCATCCCCGCGCTGACAGGATCACCGTCAACGGCTCTTTCTCGATCATGGCGTCGAAGGAGAACTCCACGGTCTTGGCTGCTTGAGCAATAGTTGTCCGGCGTCGTCCGAGCGGTGTGTCCTCGGCATAGTCCTTGCGCAAATTGGCTAGATCGCGCTTGATCCGGGTACGCTGGCGAGCGGGGCTTTCGAGCAGTTTGTTGAGATCTTCCTGCTCTTTCAGGAGTTCGGCGTGCTCCTTGCGAAGCTCCATCTCTTCAAGCCTGCGCAGCGAGCGGAGGCGCATGTTGAGGATCGCCTCGGCCTGACGGTCGGTCAGTTCGAACTCCGCGATCATGACGGGCTTGGGTTCATCTTCAGTACGGATGATCTCGATAATGCGATCGAGATTGAGGTAAGCGATGATGTAACCGGAGACCAGTTCGAGCCGCGCGGCGATCTTCTCAAGGCGGTGGTTCGTGCGCCTCAACAGGATGTCGATCTGGCTGTAGATCCATTCCTGCAGCAGCAGTTTAAGGCCCAGCACGCCGGGCGTACGATGGGAATCCAGTACGTTAAGATTGAGACTGAACCGGCTTTCGAGGTCGGTCAGCCGATAAAGGCTTTCTTTGAGCAGTTCCGGATCGACGTTCCGGCTCTTTGGCACCAGAACGAGTCGGATTTCCTCGTCGCTCTCGTCGCGCACATCTTCAAGGATGGGCAGCTTGCGATCGCCGATCAGTGCGGCGATCTGCTCGATCAGCTTGCCCTTGGCCAGCATGTAGGGAATTTCGGTGACGACCAGTTGCCACTGCCCTGCGCCCAGCTTTTCGACGCCGGTATCTTCCCACAATCCATCGGTCTTGCGCCCGGTCGAGAACCGGCCCCGCACCCGGAACGAACCCCTGCCGGTTTCATAGGCGTGGCTGATCGCCTCCGGGCTATCCACCACCAGGCCGCCTGTCGCAAAGTCAGGCCCGTGGAAGACTTCCATCAGTTGGGCGTGCTCGGTCTGCGGGTTGTCGATCAGCAGCAGCGTCGCGTCGATGATTTCCGCCACGTTATGGCTGGGGATCGACGTCGCCATGCCGACAGCAATCCCGGTGGCCCCGTTCGCCAGCAGGTTCGGGAAGATGCCGGGGAAAATCTCCGGCTCGCTTTCCTCACCATTGTACGTCGGCACGAATTCGACCGTGCCTTCATCGAGGCCGGCCATCAGCTGGATCGCGGTCTTGGTCAGACGCGCTTCGGTATAGCGATATGCCGCCGCGTTATCGCCATCGATGTTGCCGAAGTTCCCCTGCCCCTGGACCAGCGGGTAGCGAAGGGAAAAATCCTGCGCCAGACGGACCATCGCGTCGTAGACCGATGCATCGCCGTGGGGGTGGTATTTACCGATGACATCGCCGACCACACGGGCGGATTTCTTGTAAGCACTGCCCGGATCAAGCTTGAGCTGACGCATGGCCCAAAGCAGTCGGCGATGTACCGGCTTCAGGCCATCGCGCAAATCCGGCAGGGAGCGCGCCGTGATCGTGGAAAGCGCATAGACAAGGTAACGCTCCGACAGCGCAGCGTCGAAGGGGGCGTCGACGATGGCGTCGAACGGGTCGGATTCGTCGTCGGTCCTGGTCACCATGGCTGGAACGCACTAGCAACACGATAGCCGGAGTGGAACCTTCGGAACCTAACTTTTCCGCCGATCATTCCCTGAACAACCCCCTTATCAGGAGATTATCACATGGGTCAGCGCGTACTCATCATCGCGACCAATGGATTTGAACAATCCGAACTCATCGGACCGCGCGATGCGCTCAACCAAGCAGGCATCGAAACGGTTATCGCCAGCCCCGAAAGTGGCGAGATCAAAGGATGGAAGGAAAAGGACTGGGGCGACAACGTAAAGGTCGATCAGACCCTCGACCAGGTAAACGCCGATGACTTCGACGGGCTGGTCCTTCCAGGCGGCCAGATCAACCCGGACGTTCTTCGCATGAACGAGACGGCCGTCTCGCTAGTCCGTACATTCGTCGAATCCGGCAAGCCGGTCGGCGCCATTTGCCATGGGCCGTGGCTGCTGGTCGAAGCTGGCGTGGTCGAAGGAAAAACCGTCACGAGTTGGCCGTCGATCCGCACCGATCTGCGGAATGCGGGTGCCGACGTTATCGACAAGGAAGTGGCGATCGACGGCAATTTGATCACCAGCCGCAAGCCTGATGATATTCCGGCGTTCTCGAAAGCCGTTGTCGAAGCAGTGAAGGAGGCCGTCGCCGCCGAATAAGGCGGCTTAGCCGATCTGCATATCGCGGACGATACCCGGGATGCGCACCGCAAGCCCGTCCATTTCATCGGTCAGCATAATCTGACAGGAAAGACGGCTGGTGCGCCCCACCCCGGCGGCGAGGTCAAGCATGTCCTCCTCCTCGTTCGAGGCGGGGGGCAGCTTATCAAACCAGTCCGGCGAAACGATCACATGGCAGGTGGAACAGGCCATCTGCCCTTCGCACGTTCCTTCTAGTGGCATGCCGGCATTCTGACCGGCCTCCAGCAAACGATCGCCGGTTTCGGCTTGTGCCGTCACCCGTGATCCATCTGTATTGACGAACTGGACGTTAACCACGTTATACTCCCTGCGCCGCCGCAGCGGCTTCGATTTGGGCGCAGGCATCCTCTATTTCCCGTCGATCAGTATATCGACCAAATCCAAGACGGATAGAACTTTTGGCGTCCCTATCAGAAAGGCCAAGCGCGCGCAGGACATGACTGGGCCTGCCAGAGCCACTGGCGCACGCCGATCCAGCCGAAAACGCGATACCGCGCAGGTCTGACATCAGCCGCGCGACGTCGAGGCCGGAAAGGCGCAGGTTCAGGTTTCCGTGCCATCGCTGCGTTGGCGACCCGTTCAGTTGCCAGCGCGACAGGATCGTTCGCGCCACGCTCCAAAGCTGCTCGACATGGGAGAAATCGGCTTCCATCCGCTCGACAGCGAGAGCGGCGGCTGCTCCGAAACCGGCGCAGAGCATGGGGCTGAGCGTACCGGAACGCAGGCCCTGCTCCTGCCCCCCGCCCCGGATCAGCGGCTGCAAATCCAGCCCATCGCGCACCCATAAGGCGCCGATGCCCTTCGGTCCGTATAGCTTGTGCGCGCTGATGGCGACGAGGTCGGCCCCGGACGGAGGAGCGATCTTGCCTGCGCCCTGGACGGCATCGCACAGGAACAATGCGCCCGCTTCGTGCGCCTGCGCGGCGGTGCGATCGACTGGCTGGATCGTGCCGATTTCGTTGTTTACCTGCATAGCTGCGACGAGGTTGGTACCACGGCCGAACGCGATCTCGGGGTCGATCAGACCGTCGCCATCGACCGGGATAATCGAGCAGGACGGGTCAATGGCGCGGGCGGTGTCCAGCACGGCGGCATGCTCTATCGCGCTGGCGGCAATGGAGCGCGCGCCGCTGCCGACCATGGCCAGGTTGATCGCCTCGGTAGCGCCGGAGGTGAAGATGACGCGTCCTCCCGATGGCAGCAGTCGGGCGACTTGAGCGCGGGCGACCTCCACTGCCGCAGCAGCAGCGCGGCCGGGGCGGTGGGGGCTATGGGGGTTGGCGAAACCGCTAGTCTCCGCCCCGCCCAGCCATGGCAGCATCGCCTCGCGCGCCTCGGGAGCAAGGGGCGTGGTTGCCTGATAATCAAGGTAGATCATGCCGCGGTGCTCGCCCAGGCGGCGGCGAAATCGTCGAGTTCCTGCGGTGTCGTGCTCCACCCGATCGACACCCGCACGGTGCGCTTGGCGAGGTCGGGCGCTATGCCGAAGCTCTGCAGCACCCGACTTGGCTTCAGCGTGCCGGAGGAGCAGGCGCTGCCCGCCGATATCGCGAAGCCCATCGCATCCATTCGGATCAGCATCGCGGTAGCCGATGTTGTCAGGGCCGCTACTGCGAAGATGTGGGAGCATTGCCGGCCAGGACGCAGAACCTCCCCCGATGCGGCGAGCCTTTCACCGAAAGCTAGGCGCTGCTCCTCGGTGGTCGCCCAGGCATCCGCGCCGCCGCTTTCTAGCGCCGTCGCAAAAGCCATCGCGGCGGGCAGGTTCTCCGTCCCCGCCCGGTAACCCCGCTCTTGCCCTCCGCTCGGCTCCAGCATCGCGAAATCGCGCACCAGCAGCGCCCCGATCCCGATCGGACCACCCAGTTTGTGAGCCGACAGGACGATCATATCGGCGTCGGGAAGCGCCGCCTTGCCCGCCGATTGCGAGCAGTCGGCCAGCAGAAGCCCCCCCGCCGAGCGAACTGCATTCACCACGCCATCATCGCAAAGCAGGATCGTCCCGGTCTCAGAGTTGATCGACTGTACCGCCGTCACCGTCCTTCCCGGAGATGCGAGCAGTCGAGTCAGCGCTTCCGCATCGACGGTCCCGTCCTCCACCGGCACCACCTCGGCATCGGGGGCGGCGCGGAACACGGCGTCATGCTCTACGGCGGAGATCAGCCGCCGCTCGGCCTTCGCCCGGCTCAGTCCGATAGCCAGCGCCTCGCTTGCGCCTGAAGTGAACAGGACTTCGCCATCCCAACCGAGCGCCGATCTCACCCGCGCCCGCGCGTCCTCCAGCGCCGCCCGGGCCGCGCGGCCCGCCGCATGGGGGCTGGAGGGATTGGCCCAGATCGCCGCCCCGGCAAGCCATGCATCGCGCGCGGCAGGCAGCATCGGCGTCGTGGCGGCGTGATCAAGATAGACGATGGTGGCGGTCCCGATTGGCGCAGTCACCTGCGGCGTTGTTTTCGTAAGCGATCTTTCTATATAGCGATCCTTCCCTTTTCCACTCCCGCGATGGTCGGCAACGCTCCGACGCGCGGCAGTTTCAGCAAGTCAGGCCGCAAAAGCACATGCCCGCAGTCATCTTTCCCGGTCCCGAAGGTCGTCTCGAAGGTCGTTTTCAGCCCGCTCCGCGCCCCCGCGCCCCGGTGGCGATGATCCTTCACCCGCATCCGCAGGCGGGCGGCACGATGAACGATCGCATCACCCAGCACCTGTACAAGACGTTCGTCGCGCGCGGGTTCGCCACACTGCGCTTCAACTTCCGGGGCGTTGGCCGCAGCCAGGGCAGCTTCGACAACGGCATCGGCGAATTGTCGGATGCGGCAGCCGCTCTTGATTGGGTGCAGTCCATCCACCCGGAGGCTTCGACCACCTGGATCGCAGGCACGTCGTTCGGCGCGCTGATCGGCATGCAGCTTCTGATGCGCCGCCCGGAGATCCGCGGCTTCATCTCCGTCGCGCCGCCAGCCAACATGTATGATTTCAGCTTCCTGGCGCCCTGCCCGGCATCCGGCATTATCGTGCAGGGAACCGGCGATACCGTGGTGACGCCCAACGCAGTGCAGAAGCTGGTCGACAAGCTGCGCACCCAAAAGCACATCACCATCCATCACGACGAGATTCCGCGCGCCAACCATTTCTTCGAAAATGAGATGGGTGAGCTCATGAAGTCGGTCGACAACTACCTCGACATGCGCCTCGCGCCCGATTGCCCGATCAAGTAATCGGCCAACCCCTCTAAAGCATTCAGGCGTCGAAGGTCACTTCGGCGCCTGATTTCGTTGCGCCTCGCTCGATAAGGAGCGACCGCCCGATGTCGGCAGGGTCCAGATGGCGATATTGGCGATCATCACGGCCGCGAGAACCAGCATCAGCAGCGCCTGCTTGCGATAGCCGCCGCGCCGGAACAACACGATCGAGCCAAGGACCAGGGCAATGACCGTCAGCACCAGGAGCGAGAGAGCGATATCCATGATCGCCCTCTAACCCAGCCGATGCTGTCGCGCGAGGGTGGTTTGACACTATCGAGCGGCAAGGCCATCGTCTGGCCAATGCAAGAAACGTCCTTCGATCCGCGCGCCCCTTTGTCCCGGCGCAATTCCCTGCAACTCCTCGCCGCCGGAACCGCCGCTATCGCCCTGCCGGCAAACGTCGCCTTTGCCGCTTCTACCCCTGCCAACGATGCAACGGCCACGCTGGATCGCATCGCGTGGACCCTCCTTGATCATGTGCCTGAGACAGCCACTACCCTTGGCGTCGATGTCGGCGAACACGCCGGTCTGCGCGCAAAGCTGGAAGACCGATCGCAAGACGGTCGCGACGCTTACGCTGCCGACCTGCGAAAAGGCCTAACGGCGGTCAATGCGCTTAATCCCAAAGGCCTTGATCACTCGACGCGAACCAGCGTTGCCGTCGTCAAAAGCGCCTTTTCCACCGCGCTCGACGGCTTTGCCCTGCCTTACGGTGACGTGGCCGTGGGCGGATGGCGCAATGCTCCCTACGTCGTGATCCAGAACGTGGGTGCATACCTCGATCTGCCGCGCTTCCTCGATGCCGATCACCCGGTAAAGACTCCGCAGGATGCCGACGGGTACATCGCCCGGTTAGGCCAGTTCGATGCCCAGCTTGATGGCGAGCTGGAGCGGATCAAGGCAGCGACGGACAACGGCCTCATTCCTCCCGATTTTCTGCTGGATCGCGCGATTGCCCAGATGACCAGCACGATCGCGGAAGCGCGGGCCGATGGCGGCGGCCTGGTTACCTCGATCGCTGGACGAACGAAGGGCATGACGGGAACGTGGGCTAACGACGCCCGACGGATTGTGGCCGCCGAAGTCGTCCCGGCGCTTGAGCGGCAATTGGCGGAATTGAAGCGGCAGCGGACACTGGCGAAAAGCGATCCCGGTATGCGGGAGCGGCCTGGCGGTGCCGAGTATTACTCCTGGGCCTTGCGCGCCAGCACCACCACCCGCGTTCCGGCCGAGGAGATCCACAAGCGCGGGCTGGAAGAACTCGCCGCGCTCCACGCCCGCATGGACCCGATCCTCAAGGGCCTTGGTTATACCAAAGGGACGGTCGGAGAGCGGATGACCGCGCTGGGAGACGACAAGCGCTTCATGTTCCCGGAAGGCGATCCGGGACGTGCGGAAATTCTGGCGTTCATCCAGACGCGAGTGGACTGGATCCGAAAGCAGATGCCGCGCGCGTTCCGTCAACTGGTGCCGGGCAATGTCGAAGTTCGCCGCCTGCCGCTCTCGGAGGAACCGGGTGCGCCCACGGCGTATGGAGGCGCTGGTTCAAAAGACGGTACGGTGCCGGGGAAGATGTGGATCAACCTTCGCTCCACGGACCTGCATCGCAAATATGATTTGCCGACGCTGGTGCACCACGAGGCCATCCCCGGCCACGTCTGGCAGGGCGAATATGCCAACCGCCTGCCGCTGATCCGCTCTATTTTGGCGTTCAACGCCTATTCCGAAGGGTGGGCGCTCTATGGCGAGCAATTGGCGGACGAACTGGGCGCCTATGACGATGATGCCGTCGGTCGCCTGGGGTATCTGCAGTCACTGGCTTTCCGGGCATGCCGGATGGTCGTGGACACCGGGCTGCATGCCAAGGGCTGGACGCGGGAAGCGGGTGTAGGGTTCTTCATGGAAAAGAACGGCAACAAGCGCGAGGAAGTAGCCAACGAAGTAGACCGCTATTGCTCCTGGCCCGGGCAGGCTTGCGGCTACAAGATGGGGCATTCGCAGATCGTCAGCCAACGATCACGGGCACAGGCGGCGCTGGGCAAAGCGTACGACTTGCGCGATTTCGATCAGGCGGTGGTCGATGGCGGCAACGTCCCGCTGGACGTGCTGGCGCAGAATGTGGAGGCGTACATCACCGCCACGAAACGGCGCTGATCTATCGGGTGACCCCGGACCGTGTGGCCCGGGGTGTGCCGGTCAATTCTTGCCGAAGAGGCCTTTGGCCATGCCGGTCAGATCGTCGATCACGCTGCCGTCACCATCCTTGTCGAAGAACCCGGCGACCTTGCCCGGCTCAGACGCGATGACGCTCGCGAACTGGGTCAGCGAACCTTCGCCACCGATCTGCTGAATGATCTGCTGGATCGTGCCGACATCAAGCCCGGTGCGCTCGGCGGCGAGTTGCGCGGTGTCGCCTTCCTGCTGGTGCGCGATACCAAGGGCAGCGATCGCCTTTTCGGCAACGCCCTGATCAAGGCCAAGCTTGTTCGCCAGATTGGCAATGTCCGCGTGTTCGCTGACTTTACCCAGAATGCCGTCGAAAATTCCCATTGCCGTTCTCCTTGATGGAAGCCCTGACAATGGGGACGATTGAACAGAAACAAAAGGGCAATGGTGAAAGGAGGTGGCTGTGGGCGATTTTCCTACATGGGCCAAAGCTGTCACACTACGTCCGTCAAAATCTGAGCATCGATTCGCAGGGTGCCGCATCCCTTTGCAAAGCACCCTCCCCGCATGCACTTCTTCAACTAAACCTGACCCGAACAAAAAAGGCTCCGGAGCCGATGCCCCGGAGCCAATCATTCAGAAAATATTATGAAGGTCAGGCAGCGATTGGAGCCGCCTTGCGTACGCCTTCATCAACATGCTCTTCAAACTGCGCGAAGTTGTCGATGAACTGCTTGACCAGCGTCTGCGCCGTACGGTCATATTCTGCCGGATCGGCCCAGGCACCGCGTGGGTCGAGCAGCTTGGAATCAACACCTGCCACGGCAACGGGAACCTCGAAGCCAAAGTTCGGATCTTCCTTGAACTCCGCATCGTTCAAGCTGCCATCCAATGCCGCATTCAACAAAGCGCGCGTGGCCTTGATCGGCATGCGCTTGATGCCGTCCATCGTGGCTTTGCCGCCCGACCAACCGGTGTTGACCAGCCAGCACTTCACGCCGCCCTTGGCGATCCGCTCCTTCAGCAGGTTGCCATAGATCGAAGGGTGACGCGGCATGAACGGCGCGCCGAAGCAGGTCGAAAATGTCGCTTCAGGCTCGGTGACGCCGATCTCCGTCCCCGCGACACGCGCGGTGTAGCCCGACAGGAAGTGGTACATCGCCTGATCCGGCGTCAAACGCGCGATAGGCGGCAGAACGCCATACGCATCGGCGGTCAGGAAAATGATGTTCTGCGGCACCGGACCAAGGTTCTTTTCCGAGCAGTTCGGGATGAAGTCGATCGGATAGGAACCCCGGCTGTTCTCCGCCAGAGAGTTGTCATCCAGGTCGATCTTGCGCGTCACAGGATCGATAACGACGTTCTCAAGCACCGTCCCGAAGCGACGCGTAGTGGCATAGATCTCAGGCTCGGCCTCTTCCGAAAGGCGGATCACCTTCGCGTAGCAGCCGCCCTCAAAGTTGAAGACCGCCGTATCCGACCAACCATGCTCGTCATCGCCGATAAGGGTACGGCTTGCATCTGCCGAGAGCGTTGTTTTACCGGTGCCTGAGAGGCCAAAGAATACAGCAGTGTCGCCATCAGGACCGATATTGGCCGAACAGTGCATCGGCATGACGCCCTTCATCGGCAACAGGTAATTCAGGATGCCGAAGACCGACTTCTTCATCTCGCCGGCATACGCCGTGCCGCCGATGAGGATCAGCTTTTCGGAGAAATTTACGGCCACAACCGTCTCGGTGCGCGAACCGTGACGCTCGGGATCGGCGCGGAAGCTGGGAAGATCGATGATCGTGTATTCTGGCGCAAAATCCGCAAGTTCATTGCTCGTCGGACGAACCAGCAGTGTGCGGATGAAAAGATTGTGCCATGCAAATTCGTTGATGACCCGCACGTTCACGCGATGCTCGGGCTGCGATCCGCCGAACAGGTCCGCGACGTACAGCTTATCCTTCGTGGCTAGCTCAGCGAGGAAATCCTGCTTGAGCGCGGCGAAATGCTCTGGTGTCATGGGCACGTTTGTCTTGCCCCACCAAACGGTGTCCTCGGTCTCGGCGTCCTTGACGATGAATTTGTCCTTTGCCGATCGTCCAGTGTGCTTGCCGGTCGCTACGACAAACGGTCCATCCACCGAAAGTACGCCTTCGCCGTTCTTGACCGCCTGCTCGACGAGGGGAGCCGTGCCGAGGTTAGCGAAGATCTGTGCCTTCGTCTCAATGCCCTGTTTTTCGAGCGGGTAGCCAAGCGAAGTAGTCAATTCATTTCCTCCAAAACACCTAGTCGATCCGGGTATTCCCGTCGACGCCTCGAGATTCTTGCGCAAGAATCGGCCCGGTAACTATAAGGCTGTATTCCCTTCGGCCAAAACGGTAATAATTGGAACCGTCAAGCAGATAGGCGTGCCAGTCTTGGTCGTATTTTCGCTTTGGTTTGATCCGATTGTAATTCTGAGGCGGACCCGTTAACGGCTGCAGGTCCGACATCGCACAAGGGACCACCATCACAATGGCTGATGCGGAATCGCACACGGGCCCTACTGTGGAAGACAATCAGGTTTCCGAGTACCGGGTTCCCGATGAGCCAGCTTCTGAAGGGAAGTACTCAATCGCATTGGTCGATGACGATCGGAACATACTCGCCACGTTGTCGATAAGCCTTCAAGCCGAGGGATTTTTGACCCGAATCTACGCGGATGGCGAAACTGCCTTGAAAGCATTGCTTGAAAACCCACCCGACTTGGCAATTTTTGATATTAAGATGCCGCGCATGAATGGTCTTACCTTGCTGCAGGAACTCAGAGAACGATCACGTCTGCCAGTAATCTTTTTAACATCAAAAGACGAAGAACCGGATGAAGCGTTGGGTCTTGCCCTAGGAGCAGACGATTACATTGCGAAGCCATTCAGCCAGCGATTGCTGATAGCTAGGATACGGGCGATACTAAGGCGAAGTGAGCTGGCAAAGGCTGAACCAGATATATCATCGGCGTCTGACCTGCCGGATCGAGTCATGCGTGGTCATCTGATGCTTGACCCGGCCCGTCATCAAGTTGCGTGGAAAGAGCAGCTGGTATCCCTAACTGTAACGGAATTCCTTATATTAGAAGCGCTGGCAACGAGACCGGGCATAGTTAAAAGCAGAAATCAGCTTATGGATGCTGCCTATAGCGAAGACGTGTACGTGGATGACCGAACCATCGATAGTCATATCAAGCGTCTCCGCCGCAAGTTTCGTGCAGTTGATCCAGAATTTTCTGCAATAGACACCCTTTATGGGGCCGGATATTCTTTTACCGATGGCTGATGAACTTCGGGGCACGCCACGGGCCGGATGGAAGTTAAAACTAAGGGTCTCTTGGAGCATTTCGCTAACTGCCCGTATCTTGGCGGTTAACGTTATTGCTTTGGCATTGCTCGCTGGCTCACTTTTCTACATCGACAGCTATCGTCGCGAACTGCTTGCCGAAAGGTATCGACTTGCGGAAAGCGAGGCAGATATTACCGCGGACGCTTTAGCTGACGAAAGCGTTGAGGGTCGTCTGTTTCTGATCGCGAGAATCGGAGTTGAACAAAAATTACGTCTACGCCTGTTCGATCCGCAAGGTCGCATGGTCGGTGATAGCTTTGCGCTTGCCCCAGCGTCGTATGCCCTGATCGACCCAACCACAGAACCTTGGTATCAGGACGCTGCCAGGATGCTAGACCGAGGCATGGATTTTATGTTGGGCGCTCCGCCCATTCCGCATTTTGATGACCCAGGGGATGCGAATGCCTCGGCATGGCCAGAAATCGCGGCGTCACTGGCCAGTGGTACTACCAGAATAAGCCACAAATCCGCTCCCGACAGAACACCGGTAATTATAGCGGCCACGCCGGTAGGCAGGGATGGATCATCCATAGTGATCACTCGGAATGCTCGCGACATCACCGAGAATGTCCGAATGGCGCGTCAAACCCTCGCGTTTATCGTCGGGGGGGCGTTAGGGGTTTCGGTACTGCTCTCTCTGTTTCTTGCTCGCACGATAGTCGACCCATTACGGAAACTAGTTCGCGCTGCTGTCCGCGTTCGTTTGGGGCGTGACAGGAGCGTAATTGTTCCTCGTCTGCCGGACCGGCGTGATGAAATCGGCCTCTTGGCACGCGCTATCTCGGATATGAGCAGCGCGCTTCGGCAGCGAATTGACGATGTCGAGAGTTTTGCGGCAGATGTTGCTCACGAATTGAAAAATCCTCTTACGAGCTTGCGGAGCGCCCTTGAAAGCTTGGAGCGCGTGGATCAGCCCCACCTACGACGACAGCTTATCAACATCGCGCAGGATGATGTAAGGCGCATCGATTTCTTGGTCACGGAAATCGCGGATGCAAGCCGCATCGATGCGCAACTCAGCCGCACCACGTTTGAGCCATTCGACATTGGTGAGTTGGTGACTGGCCTAGCCGGAGAAAGAAATCGACGTGGCGTCAACGGAACTTGCGTTGTTTCGATCATCGACAACAGTGCCGGCAAATCAACGATCGTCGCCGGCGACGTGCCGCGTTTGGAGCGGGTTCTGCAAAACCTTCTGGATAATGCGGTTTCCTTTTCCCCCCCGAATGGAGCCATCTCGATTGGGTTGGATTGCGATGCTAGACGGATCAACGTAGCGATATCCGATCAGGGGCCCGGAATTCCGGCGGCCTCACGCGAAAAGATTTTCGAACGATTTCATTCTTTTCGTCCTTCAAGTGAGGAGTTCGGCAGACACAGCGGACTGGGCTTGGCTATTGCCCGGACCATCGTCGAAGCGCACTACGGGACACTGACAGCCGGTGATCGAAAAGATGGCCAGCAAGGGGCAATGATGACGATCTCTTTGCCGACGTGGCAATCTGAGCCCGTCCGATGATGACAGGGCGAGCGCGGCAATCGACATGCGTCTCGCTCTTAGGCCGTGGAGTTCTGATCGAGGGGGCATCAGGAAGCGGCAAATCCAGCTTGGCGATGGCGTTGATAGACAGAGGCGCTGATCTGGTGGGCGATGATTCCGTGTTACTGGAAGTTGTTGGATCGCGTTTGATCGCGCGCCCTCACCCGCGAACTCAAGGAGTTATGGAAGTTCGGAACCTCGGACTTTTACCATACAAATATGTCGAAGCGGCGCCCGTCTCGCTCTTGGTGCTATTGGATGGCGATGCTGATCGCTTCATTGATGCTGCTGAGATGATTGGCGTTCTCGGGATCCAATTGCCATCGGTACGCCTATGGCCAAATTCTGGCGTATTGCCTATCAAGGTCGAACTGGCGTTAGCGCACTATGGGTTATCCTGACCAACGAAGTTATCTGCTTCACTTTCCTGCCAGTGAAGCGCAAAATGCGCAGTCATATGGGAACTCAATCGACAGGCATCGATAAATCCGAAGCAACACGTCCAAAGCAGCATGTGATGCTGGTGACAGGCATGCTCGGCGCGGGAAAGACCACTGCCCTGCGGGCTTTGGAGGACTTGGGCTGGGAGATCATCGATAATCTGCCGATCCGACTTTTGGAGCCACTGCTTCATCCCGAAACAGACACAGCATCAACTACGCAGCGATTGATTGCCATCGGGATCGATTCACGTACGCAGGGGTTTGATGCTCAGCTAATTATCTCTTTAGCGACGCGCCTAGCCTCTCAAATAGACGTGACCATCAGTACATTGTTCTTGGATTGCACAAGCCGCGAATTGGAACGTCGATATAACGAGACGCGTAGAAGACATGCTTTGGCATCCGATACTCCGGTTTCCGCTGGCATTCGCGCCGAACGGGAGTTGCTAAGTCCGTTGCGTGGTTGGGCGGATCTCCTGATTGATACCACGGAATACACCACCAACGATCTTCAATCGGTTATCCGCGATCGTTTTGCGTCGAGCGATCCAGGTGAAATGACGGTCACGTTATCAAGCTTTGGTTTTGCTCGAGGTATGCCGCCGATCGCAGATTTGATTTTTGATATGAGATTTCTGAGCAATCCGCATTGGGATATCAACTTGCGTCCATTGACGGGGCTGAACGAAGATGTCGGTAACCATATTAAGATGGATCCCGCCTTCGATGGCGCTGTTAGCCGGATCCAAGACTTGCTGCTTTTCCTGCTCCCGCAGTACCGGACGCAGGGCAAGGCTTACGTTCATATAGCTTTCGGCTGTACCGGCGGCCGGCATCGTTCCGTATTTACGGCTGAGCACATCGCTGTGGCCTTGCGTAGCGCGGGATTTTCGCCCACATTGCTGCACCGCAACCTGGGCTCACGTACGGCAGATCTTCTTGAAGGAGCCTTGCCGCGTGAAAAATGAGACAATCGTCCGGGTGCACCCGCAGGATTTTCGGAGCGCACTCCCGACATGATCGGCTTGATTCTGGTGACCCACGGCAACCTTGCCGAGGAGTTCGTACATGCGATGGAACACGTAGTCGGAACGCAAACCGATATATCAACCATCTGCATCGGTCCGAATGATGACATGGAGCGCCGCCGATCCGAGATCGCCGAGGCTATTGCCCGTGTCGATAGCGGTCTCGGCGTAATTATCCTCACAGATCTGTTTGGTGGAACGCCGTCAAATCTCGCGATATCCTTGATGCAGGCGGGTAAGGTGGAAGTCATTGCCGGTATCAACCTGCCGATGCTCATCCGGCTAGCAAAGGCGCGTGCTAGCCTGCCGGTAAAAGAAGCGGTGTCTGCCGCGCGCGATGCAGGTCGGAATTACATAACGATAGCGAGCGAATATCTGGGGCAGGACGCATGACAGACGTCATTGATACGGTCATGATCGTCAACAAACGGGGTTTGCATGCACGCGCCAGCGCCAAGTTTGTCAATCACGTTGCCGAGTTACCGCAGACGGTAAGTGTAAACGTTTCCAAAGACGGAACCAGCGCCGCCGGCGGCTCAATTCTGGGTTTGATGATGCTCGGTGCTGCCAAGGGTGACACAATCCAGATTTCATGCACCGGGGACGGTGCAGAAACAGCGTTGGCGGTACTGACGGATTTAGTTCGCAATGGATTTGGCGAGGAATAAGGTGTCTTCGCAAGACTGGCGTGATTCCGCTCAACGGCGAACGATCACCGGATTTTCAAACCCACTAGTGAAGTTTCTGCGATCCCTCAGGGATAAGAAGCACCGTAAACGTGAGGGGCGGTTTCTAGCGGAAGGCTTGCGCCTGCTGACCGACGCTCGCGAGTGCGGATTGCTACCCGAAATTCTTATCATGGCTATTGGCCGTGCACCTCATCCGCTATTGGAAACACTTGAACAAGCTGTCCTCATTGCGGGGGGCGAAGTGATTGAAATGGATCTGGATATACTGGCAAAGGTCACCGGGAAGGAAAACCCTCAGGCTGTTGCAGGCGTGTTCAAAGAGTTCGGCACTAGTCTAACGGAAATAGATAGAACTTCGGCCCCAATTTGGCTGGTTGCGCAGGCGTTGCGCGATCCTGGCAACTTGGGAACGATGCTACGCACTGGTGATGCAGTCGGGGCTGGCGGGTTAATACTGCTCGACGATTGCGCGGATCCATTTTCCGTGGAGGCAGTCCGCGCCAGCATGGGAGCTATTTTTACTCAAAGAGTGGCCCTTGCCCGTTGGGACGAATTCCATATCTGGCTCCGTGGCGGCAATGGTCAATTAGTTGCTGCGTCGTTGCGTGACCCAACCGACTATCGCCAGGCGAATTACACATCGCCCTGCTTCCTGATGGTAGGAAACGAGTCTCAAGGGCTTCCGCCTGCGTATGAAGAAGCGTGCGATCTGCGTGTTACCATTCCAATGCTCGGGATGGCAGACAGTTTGAACGCCGCCGTGGCCGGCGCAATACTGGCCTACGAGGCTTTGGCATATCTTAAAAAATCTGACTGAATATCAGTCTTGCTCGTCGAGCCGGGCGACATTTACCTCCGCAAATCGGGGGGCAGATTCGACCAACGTCACTTCCTCGGAAATTTCCCGCTTTCCAATCTTAATGTGCTTATCACTCAGCCTGCGGGCTCTGCTCATCACGTTACCTTCGTATGTCCTGACAAAATCGTTGAAGCTGTTCACTGCCCTCCCAAGGTGCGTACCTACTTTACCAAGATCGTCCTGCGTCTTGGCGATACTATCATACAGGTCGCTGCCGAGCTTGCCGATTTCCCGGGCTTCGCGGGCAAGTCCTTCCTGTTGCCAGACCTGAGCGATCGTTCGCGCAATGGCCACCAAGTTGGTCGGACTGGCCAACAGGACGCGACGGTCGAAGGCATAATCCCACAGGCTGGAATCATGCTCCAGAGCGGCAGCTATGAAATGCTCACCGGGAACGAACATGATGACGTAGTCTGGAGCATTTTCGAATTGGCTCTGATAGCTTTTCGCACCCAGCGACTGGATATGGTTGCGCATTGAAGTGGCATGTGCGTCGAAAAATGCCGCCCGGATGGTTTCGTCTTCGGCGTCAAAAGCGTCTTGATAGGCGTTCAATGATACCTTGGCGTCGATCACCAACTGCTTGTTACCGGGTATACGGACTATCGCGTCAGGACGCAGGCGCCCTTCATCAGTGTTGATGGACAATTCCGTCTGAAAATCTGTGTGCTCGGTCAGCCCGCATTGTTCAAGTACATTTTTGAGTTGCTGCTCACCCCAGCGGCCTCGCGCTTTCGGCGCATTACGCAACGAATTGCCGAGCCGGACGGCTTCGGCACGCACCAATTCCTGGCCGACACGCAATGCTTCAATCTGGCCGTTCAATTGGCCGAAGGCATCCATCCGCCTGGCTTCTAGTGCAGCAACTTGCTCTTCATAACTTTTCAGGCGTTGGCCCACCGGCGCGAGCAACGTTGCAATCCTTTCGGCGTTGCTTTTCTCGCTCTGCTCAAAACGGGCGCCTGCGCTTTTCAGGAATGCATTTTGCGCGCTTTCCAGCACTTTGGCGCCAGCATTTTCGAATTCCTTGCCGAGCACATTTTGCGCCTCCAGCAGCAGTCGTTTCTGCTCTTCGAAATTGGCGGACTTTTCACGCAGCGTCGCCAGTTCTGACGTCAACTCGCGTTGTTCGCGCCGGAGCGTATCAAGCATCGCCGCATGCTCGGTGCGAGTGTTGTTCAGCGCGTCTGTTAGCGAGATCCTAGTCCGTTCTAACACCGACTGGTGCTCGCTCCGAAGCGAGTCCAACGCGGCAGCATGTTCCTGACGGGATCGGTCCAGAGTTGCAGACAATTCGTCCGCCCGGCTTGCGCGTTCACGTGCCGCTTCCAAGTCGGCGAACGCCCTTAAAAATTTGGCGTCTACTTCTCGGGCTTCTCTTTCCCTAGTCTCCGACTGGGTCCGCCAATGAGCAGCCACGCGGGACCCAGCTAGCCATCCCAAAAAGGTTCCAAATCCCACAGCGACCAAGATTGCGACATACAGTTCCATGTCGCTCGACTAGCAGGAACGTTTGAAGAACGCTAGTTCGAAGCCCGCATTAGGTTCTCCATCTCGCTAACAAAACTCAGGCAGCCTTGCGAAGCTTTTCCAACTTTTTGAGCGCCATCTGTTTTTTTAAACGTGACAGATGGTCGATGAACAAAATGCCTTCCAGATGGTCCATCTCATGCTGCAGGCAGATGGCGAAAAGACCGTCCAATTCCTCTTCATGCACAATGCCATCAAGATCTTGCCAACGCGCCCTTATCCGAGCGGGACGCTCCACATCAGCGTAGATTTCTGGGACTGAAAGGCAGCCCTCTTGGTACACCATGACATCGTCGGACGGATCAAGAATCTCGGGGTTTATAAATATGCGCGGTTCGAGCTTTGTCGGTTGGTGAGTATGATGATGATCACCATGGGAATGGCAGACCTCGGGCTCGGCATCACGATCTTCCGGCTGAAGATCGATAACCAGTACGCGTAGGGGCACGCCAACCTGGATCGCTGCCAACCCTATGCCAGGAGCATCATACATAGTCTCGAACATATCTGCGACGAGGGTCCGCAGTTCGTCGTCGAATGTCTCTACCCGAGATGACACCTGCTTGAGGCGTGGGTCGGGCGTTTCTAGGATTTCGCGAATAGCCATAGCCAGCAGATAATCACATTGGCCCATTTTCGCAAGAATCAGCTTAGGGTCAATCCAAGCGAAAGACGTGGTGCGCTCTAACCTAGCGGCCGTCTGGCCCGGATCGCTTGGGCGAGGGTGCCTTCGTCCAAATAGTCCAATTCTCCGCCGACGGGTAGGCCATGTGCCAACTGTGTCGTTCTGACGGGAAACTGTTCCAATCGTTCTGCTACGTAATGTGCAGTAGTCTGACCTTCGAGCGTGGCATTGGTAGCAAGCAGCACCTCATCAATACCGCCCCCGGCTACCCTTCCTAAAAGGCTGTCAATCGCCAGATCTTCGGGCCGAACGCCGTCCAATGCCGACAGTCGGCCTCCAAGGACATGATACTTGCCGGTGAACAATTTTGCCCGGTCGAGCGCCCAGAGATCGGCCACCTCCTCCACCACACATATGGAGCGCGCATCCCGCCTTGCATCGGTGCATATTCCGCAAGGATTCTCGGTATCGATGTTTCCGCAAACGTCACATTCCACCAGCGTTTCTCGGACGCTGCCCAAGGCGTCGACCAATTGCACCAGCGCGGTCTCCCGTCGCTTTATCAGCCATAGCACCGCGCGTCGTGCCGAGCGCGGTCCAAGCCCGGGCAGCCGGGACAACGCGGCGGTCAACGTCTCTATCTCTTGCGATGCCATGAATCGAGAGATAGTGCCTGCCCTCGCCCTTAGAAAGCCCGTCGGAGAGTTCCCCACATATGCGCGTGATTTTTATGGGAACGCCGGATTTTGCCGTCCCGGCCCTAGTTGCTCTCGTCGAAGCGGGGCACGAGGTGATTGCGGTGTACACCCAGCCACCCAGGCCGGGGGGGCGGAGGGGCAAGGAATTGACCCCCTCCCCTGTTCAGCGTGAAGCAGAATCACGGGGGATCGAAGTTCGGTATCCGATCTCCCTCAAAGGGCCGGACGAGCAGGACGCGTTCGCAGCGCTCGAGGCCGATATCGCCGTGGTGGCGGCATATGGGCTGGTCCTCCCGCAAGCGGTTTTGGATGCGCCGCGGTTGGGGTGTCTCAACATCCATGCCTCGATATTGCCCCGCTGGAGGGGAGCCGCACCGATTCAGCGTGCTATTCTGGCTGGCGATCCGACGACCGGGATCACCATCATGCAGATGGAGGCCGGGCTGGACACAGGCCCGATGCTGGCGACGTTGCGAACGACGATCGAGGCTAAGACTGCCGGGGAACTGACTTCCGAACTCGCGGAAAAAGGGGCGCAGCTGCTCATCGGCACCTTGCGGGATCTGGCGGTCCATCGCGCGGTCCGGCAGCCGGAAGACGGCGTGACCTATGCCCGGAAGATCGAAAAATCCGAGGCGAAGATCGATTTTCAGCAGACGGCGAGCGAGGTGGAGCGGCAAATTCGGGCGTTCACTCCGACTCCCGGCGCTTTCTTCGAGCTTGAAGGGGAGCGTTACAAGGTGCTTTCGGCATCGGTTGTAGAGGGTGCTGGCGAGGCTGGCATTACGCTTGATGATGCTCTGGCAGTGGCCTGCGGTTCGGGGGCTATCCGGGTGACACGCATCCAGCGGGCGGGGAAGCCGGTTATGGATGCGGCTGATCTATTGCGTGGGCGGCCCATCGCGGCCGGTGTGAAGCTTGCTTGAAGGCAGGTGGCCTGAATGACCCGTTTTGCGCTTACTCTGGAATTTGACGGCGGTCCTTTCATGGGATTGCAGCGGCAGGCGCATGGGCCTTCGGTGCAGCAGGCGGTGGAGGACGCTGCCTATGCGGTGACCGGCGAGAAAGTGGTTATGCATGCCGCCGGGCGAACCGATGCGGGGGTCCATGCCGTCGGGATGCGAGCGCATATCGATGTGGCCAAGCCGCTGCCTGCATTCCGGCTGATGGAGGCACTGAATGCGCTGCTGCGGCCTGATCCTGTAGCGGTGCTGGATTGCATGGAGGTTGCGGATGACTGGCATGCCCGGTTTTCCTGCGTTGGGCGGTCCTACATCTACCGAATTGCCAATCGCCGTGCGCCTCTGACCTTGGAGCGGGGCAAAGCGTGGCAGGTTGGCAAGCCGCTGGACGCCGAGGCGATGCACCGGGCGGCGCAGGCGCTGGTGGGGCGGCATGACTTTACGACGTTTCGCTCCGCCCACTGCCAGTCTGCGTCTCCGCTCAAATCGCTGGATCGGCTGAGTGTTCGCCGGGAGGGTGAAATGGTGCTGATCGAGGCGGAGGCGCGCAGTTTCCTGCATCATCAGGTCCGCTCCATGGTCGGATGCCTGGCGCTGGTCGGCATGGGCCGGTGGAGCGAGGATCAGGTCGGCAACGCACTGGCAGCGAAGGATCGGCAGGCGCTGGGACTGAATGCGCCGCCGGATGGACTTTATTTCGTGAGGGCCACCTACCCCGACGAATGACCTGTCTGTCAGGGGTCTAGTTGATGAAAGTCATGCGGGCGAGGCATGCTTATAGGGCCAAACCGGGACTGCACGCATGATGGCAAGAAAGAGCCACAGGCATCATAGCACCGGCTGGCGATGTAGGAAAATCATCGGAACCGTTCGACCAGATGCAAAGGGCGCGGCTCCCGCACCGGAAGCCGCGCCCATTAGCACGTTACCAAATAGAGCCTGTCAGGCTTTGCCGACGACGCTTTCCGGCAGATCCTTGCCGAACACGCGCTGGTAGTATTCCGCGACCAGCATCCGCTCCGTCTCGTCGCACTTGTTGAGGAACGAGAGGCGGAATGCGAACCCGACGTCGTTGAAGATCGCCGAGTTCTGTGCCCAGGTGATGACAGTACGCGGGCTCATCACCGTGGAGATATCGCCGTTCATGAAGCCCTGGCGCGAGAAGTCCGCGACTTTGACCATGTTGGCGATCGTGCCGGCATCGACCTGCGGCACTTTCTTGGACACGATCGAGGTTTCGGTGTCCGCCGGCAGGTAATTCAGCGCGACGACCAGGTTCCAGCGGTCCATCTGGCCCTGGTTGATCTGCTGCGTGCCGTGATAAAGGCCGGAGGTATCGCCAAGGCCCACCGTGTTGGCGGTAGCGAACATGCGGAAATGCTGGTCCGGGCGGATGACGCGGTTCTGATCGAGCAGCGTCAGCTTGCCCTCGGTTTCCAGGATGCGCTGGATCACGAACATCACGTCCGGGCGGCCCGCGTCGTATTCGTCGAATACCAGAGCGACCGGATGCTGCAGCGCCCAGGGCAGCAAGCCTTCGCGGAATTCGGTCACCTGCATGCCGTTGCGCAGCACGATCGCGTCACGGCCGATAAGGTCGATACGGCTGATATGGGCGTCCAGGTTGATGCGGATGCACGGCCATTTCAGACGCGCGGCAACCTGTTCGATGTGCGTGGATTTGCCAGTGCCGTGATAGCCCTGAACCATTACGCGGCGATTGTAGGCAAAGCCCGCAAGGATCGCCAACGTGGTGTCCGGTTCGAACACGTACGTCTCGTCTAGGTCAGGAACGCGTTCGTCCGCCACCGAAAAGGCGGGCACCTTCATGTCGATATCGATGCCGAACGTTTCACGAACGTCCACTTCGATGTCGGGGGCAGCGAGCACGGTAGCGTCGCGGTTTTCGGCGGTGATGGTCTTGGATTCTGTCATTGCAGGCTACCGCCTAATGGACGGGGCGCAGCATCGCAATAAGCTTTGGCAATGATAACGCTTTAGCTGGTCAAATTGGCAGGAAGGCTGAACAGGTCGATCACCCGCTGGGCCAGACCTTCGTCACCCTCGATCCGCAACTGGCCTCCCGCCTCCTCGATCGACCACTTGCCGTAGAACACCGGCAGGTAGGCCGAAGCGCTCCCCGCGATGAAGCGGATATCCGGCGGCATGTCATCCGGTTGGGCCGTGCGAATGTTCAACTCCCCGGCCCCCAGATTGCCGATGAAATGTTTGTCACCCACATCGAAGCCAATCGTGATGGCAAGATCGCCTATCCGTTCGGGCCGGATCATCGTGCGCATGGACAGCATCAACGACACCGGGGTTATCGGCAATGTCGGATCGTGGAGCGTAGAGCTTACCGCCCAACGCCCAAGCTCCTGCATGACAGGCTCGAGCGCATATCCCCACCTCGTCAGTCCATAGACCTGAGCCGATGCCGGTGGTGGCAAGGTTTCGCGACGGACGATGCCATTCTTCTCCAGCGTTTCGAGGCGTTCGGTCAATGTCTTGGCGCTCAGACCGGGTAATTCGCCCCGTATCTCTCCGAAGCGTCGCGGACCGAGCATCATTTCGCGCACGATCGGCAAGGCCCATCGTTCTCCGATAAGCTCCATTCCGAACGCAGCACCACAGGCATCGCCATACCACCGACCGTGTGGTTGGTCGGATTTCGAGAGGGCCTGCGCTGACTTAGTTTCTTTTTGTAACTTCATGGTTGCTTTTAGTTACTGCTCGTCGCAGGTTTGTGCAAGAGGCGATTCGCAACCAAAGCCCATATTCAGGAGAGATCACATGACCCGCATGCTGTTCGTGAACCTTCCCGTCACCGATCTGGACCGCGCCAAGTCGTTCTATTCCTCTCTCGGTTTCGTCAACGAGCCGCGCTTTACCGATGATACCGCAGCCTGCATGGTCTGGTCGGAATCAATCTACGTGATGGTCCTCACTCACGACAAATGGCGCACGTTCACGAACCGCCCGATCCCTGACAGCGGATCGAGCGAAGTGATGCTCTGCCTGTCTTGCGACAGCCGTGATGAGGTGAACAAGCTGGCCGACATCGCCGGAGCCAACGCGGGCACGAGCGACATCAATCCGCCGCAGGACTATGGTTTCATGGCCAGTCGCAGCTTCACCGACCCCGACGGTCATATCTGGGAAGTGATGTGGATGGATCCGGCGGCGGCCTCGGGCGAAATGGAAGTGCCGACAACCGTCTGAACGGACTTCGGGAGACAGAGACGATGCCGATCGATCACAACGCCGAGATCGAAATCACGGCCTTCGAATGGGTGCCGAAATTCGCGCAAGGCCAGGTCCGCGACTTGCGACCGCGCTGGGCGTGCGAGGAATTCGGGCTTTCGTACAAGGTTCGGCTGATCAGCGCGATCGATCGGCCCGCGTGGTATTATGCCGATCAGCCGTGGGGGCAGGTTCCCTTCATGCGGGACGGTGAACTGCGGATTTTCGAAAGCGGCGCCACGCTGATCCATCTGGCTGAGAAAGCGGGGCAGTTGCCCCCCGTGGGCACGCAGGAACGGGCCACGGTGCTAAGCTGGATGCTCGCGGCGTTCAGTTCGATCGAGCCGTATCTCATGGAATTTTCCAAGATCGATGTATTCAACGCGAAGGAAGAATGGGCGCAGCAGCGTCGCCCCTCGCTGGTCGAGGAAATTGCGGTGCGGCTCGCGCGGCTGGAAACCGCGCTGGGCAAGTCTGAGTGGCTGGCCGGCTCGTTCTCGATCGCGGACATTGCGATGGCATCGATCCTGCGGCCGTTTCCAGAGGAAATCCTGTCGCGGCACCCTGCCCTCGCCGCCTATGTGGAACGGGCAGAGCAGCGCACTGCATTCCGTCGCGCGCTGGAAGGCCAAATCGCGCCATTTGCCGAAAACAAGCCGACCAAGCAGAAGGAAGGAGCCTGAATCATGAGCTACGTAGACGGATTCCTGCTGGCCGTTCCCAAGGCCAACAAGGACAAGTTCATCAAGCATGCCGAGCTGGGCGACTCCATCTTCATGGAACAAGGAGCCACTCGCATCCTGGAATGCTGGCAGGACGATGTGCCTCACGGCAAGCAGACCGACTTCTTCCGCGCGGTGCAGGCGAACGAGGACGAGGCCGTCGTCTTCAGCTGGATCGAATGGCCCGACAAGGAAACCCGCGACAAGGCGATGGGCAAGATCGAGGAGCTGATGAAGTCTGATCCCCGCATGAACCCGGAAACCAACCCGATGCCGTTCGATGGAATGCGCATGATCTACGGCGGATTCACACCCGTCGTTACCCTGGGAGCATAAGCCATGACCAATCCGACAGGCAGCTTCATCTGGTATGAACTGATGACCAGCGATCCCGAAGCGGCGGGGACGTTCTACGGCGATGTCGTGGGCTGGCGGTTTGGCGCCAACGAAATGCCCGGCGAAGGCATGGACTACCGCATGATCGAGCGAGTCGATGGCGGCGGCGGACCGTGCGGCTACACCGGCGGGGTGCTTGCCCTTACCGACGAGATGATCGGACAGGGCGCAAAGCCGGGTTGGTTGGGCTACATCTACGTGCCCAACGTCGATTCCGCGGTGGAGCGGATCGTCGCGGATGGAGGCCAAGTCCATATGCCGGCCGAGACACTCGACGGCGTAGGGCGCTTTGCAATGGTTGCCGATCCCTTCGGCGCGACGTTCTATCTGATGACGCCGCAGCCGCCCGAGGACAATCCCGATGCCAGCAGCGACGTCTTTACAGTCGACCAACCGCAAACCATCCGCTGGAACGAGCTGGTCACCCCCGATGACGATGGCGCCGTCGATTTCTACGCCAGGCACTTCGGATGGACGCAGGAGGGCGCGATGCCGATGGGCGCCCTGGGGGACTACCGGTTCCTGCAGGTGGGCGGTGTCGGCATCGGCGCGGTGATGCGCAAGGCGGATGTCATGCCGGTGGAAGGCTGGTCCTACTACATCGGCGTGGATGACATCGACCGAGCCATAGCCGCCATCACCAGCGGCGGCGGCAAGCTCCACGGCGAACCGCAGCAGATCCCGGGCGGCGAGTACAGCGTCCATGCCTTTGATCCACAGGGCGCGTTCTTCGGGTTGGTCGGGCCTCGCCAAGCCTAGTCGTCATGGATTGACGGCGCGGCTTTGTACCCGCAATGTTCCGCCAAGCGAGTCCTTGAGGGAGAGAGTGAATGGCCGACTACACATTCTACACCAACCCGATGTCGCGCGGTCAGATCGCACGCTGGGCGCTCCACGAAGTCAACGCGGACTACCGGCAGGTGCTGGTGGACTGGAAGGACAAGCCGAAGGACTTCATCGCCACCAATCCGATGGCCAAGGTGCCGACCATCGTCCACCACGCCCAGGGCGGCGACCGCGTCGTTACCGAAGCCGCCGCGATCTGCCTCTACCTCTCTGAGATGCACCCGGAAGCGGGCCTGTTGCCCAACGATGCGGACATGGCGGATTACTACCGCTGGACGTTCTTCGCATCCGGTCCGATCGAGCAGTGCATCACCTCGCGCGCGCTCAAGTTCGAACCCAAGCCTGATCAGGAAATGATGGCGGGCTGGGGCAGCTTCGACCGCACCATGCATGCTTTGGACGAGAAGCTGCAGGCCACGACCTGGGTTTGCGGCGATCGGTTCACGATGGCGGATGTATACGTGGGCAGTTCGGTGGATTGGGGTCTGACGTTCGGGATCCTGCCGCCCCTCCCCTCGCTCGTCGCCTATGCCGAGCGCTGCCAGGCCCGGCCTGGCTACAAGGCCGCGAAGGCCGTGGATGCCAAGCTGATCGAGGATGCCAAGAAATGAGTGATCCCATCAAGAACCGCATCTGCCTGTGGTACGCAGGCGACGCTCAGGATGCCGCTGAATTCTATGCGTCCGTCTTCCCCGACAGCGCCGTGAAATCGATCGTGCGATCGCCTACGGACTATCCTGATGGATCGGCGGGCGACGTGCTGGTCGTCGAATTCACCGTAATGGGGATAGAGTGCATGGGCCTGAATGGGGGAAATCAGTTCCACCCTTCCGAGGCGTTCTCTTTCCAGGTCGCAACGGATGATCAGGAGGAGACCGACCGCTACTGGAACGCCATCGTCCAGAACGGAGGCGAGGAAAGCGCGTGCGGCTGGTGCCGAGACAAGTGGGGCCTCTCTTGGCAGATCACCCCGCGCATCCTTACCCAAGCCCTGTCCAGCCCCGACCGCGCTGCCGCCAAACGCGCGATGGAAGCGATGATGACCATGCGGAAGATCGACGTGGCGACGATCGAAGCAGCCTTTGCAGGGGAAAGTGACCGTGCCGGTTGATCTAAATCACACCATCGTGTGGTGCCGGGACCGGATTGCGTCGGCCGATTTCTTCGCGACGATCTACGGCCTTCCTGATCCGATGGACCTGTTCCGCTTCCGGGTCGTGCGGCTGGGCAATGGTGTTTCGCTGGACTTTGCCGACAAGGAAGGCGCGGTATCGCCGCAGCATTACGCGATGCTGGTGGATGAGCCGACGTTCGACGGCATCCTGTCCCGCCTGACCGAGCGCGGGCTTACATACTGGTCCGACCCCGCCCGCACCCGCGCCAACGAAATCAACCGCAACGATGGCGGCAGGGGCCTCTATTTCGAGGACCCCAACGGCCACGTGCTCGAAGCGCTGACGGTCCCGTACGGCGGCTGGCCAAAGGAGGCTTCATGACACTCGCGCTCTATGGCCATCCGTTTTCGTCCTATACCTGGAAAGCGTTGATCGCGCTCTACGCCGCCGATCTTGAATTCGACTTTCGCATTACTGATCCGGACCATCCGGAAAATGTCGCTGTGGTGCAATCAGCCGGTCCGCAGGGAAAGTTTCCCGTGCTGCGCGACGGGGATGTCCTGATGTTCGAAGCCACGTCGATCATCGAATACTTGTCGCTCCACCATGCCGAGCCGGACATGCTTGTCCCCTCGGACGCTGATACCGCCACGATGGTACGCATGCTGGACCGCGTATTCGACAACTACGTGATGGCACCGATGCAGGATGTCGTGAACGAATACATTCGCGACGCCGATAATCCCGACGCTGCCCGTGTTGCCGAGGCGCGGTCAAGGCTGGATCGCAGCTACGCTTGGCTGGAAGGCTGGCTGCAGCACTATCCGTCGGATGGCCGTGTCACCTTGATCGAATGCGCGGCTGCGCCGTCGCTATTCTATGCCGACTGGGTCCACCCGATCCCCGACGCCCTGCCCCGCCTGCGCGAGTGGCGTACCCATCTTCTGAGCCTGCCGCCCGTGTCCCGTTGCGTCGAAGCGGCCCGGCCATACCGCGAGTATTTCCCACTAGGTGCGCCCGACAGGGACTGACTTACGCGCCAACAAGGAGAGTTCCATGTCCAACGAACTGTCGATCACCCGCTACATCGCCGCCCCGCCTTCGAAAGTCTGGGAAGTGTTGGCGGACCGCCAGAACGAATGGTGGTGTCCCACCCCATGGCGCGCGGAAGTGGATGTGCAGGATCGCCGACCGGGCGGCGTCTGCCGTCTGACGATGTACGGCCCTGACGGCGAAGTCATGCCTCAGAACGGTATCTATCTCGCGTTCGAGGAAGGCCGACGGTTCATTACGACCGACGCCATCGTTGAGGACTTTCAGCCGTCAGGCCCGTTCATGATCGGAATTTGGGAAATCGCCCCCGAAGGCGACGGCACCCGCTACACCGCTACCGCTCGCCACTGGACCGAGGAAACCTGCAAGCAGCACGACGAGATGGGGTTCACCGAAGGTTGGATCGCCTGCGCGGAGCAGCTTGCGGCGATCTGTGAAAAGGAAGCGGGCTGAACGGCGCGATCGGGCGCTTGATCAGGCGCCCGATCAAGCGAATGCCGCGGCTTTTCGCAACAGTTGGTATGCCTCGACCACGGCCTGCAGTTTGACAGCATGGCCGTGGTCGCCGCCGTTGTGATCGGGGTGGTACTGGCGCAGCAGCCGCGTGTATCTCAGGCGCATGGTCTTGCGATCGACATCACTGTCCAGCCCCAGCGCTTCAAGGGCACGCCTTTCGCCCGGCGTGAACCGTGCGTTCTCGGGGCGCATGTCCGCGCGGCGGCGATTGATGTGCGCCTTGGCACGGGCATGGATCGCTTCGAGCGGATCGGCAAAATCCGTCCAGCGGGGCGATTCGTCCACTCCGGCGTCTGGGCGAAAGGCCCGCGTCTGAGTCTCCCATCCGTGCAGCGGAGACTGCGCGCGCAGGATTTCCTCGGTGTCCATCCCGTCGAAGTAATCGTACCCGGAATTGAATTGGCGGACGTGCTCCAGGCAGAACCAGCGGTAGTCGCCCGGCCCGTCAAAACCGGAGGGGCGGCCCCCCGGCGCGCGGAATTCGCCCGCTTCCCTGCAACCCGGCCAGGTGCACTCCCGCCCGGTCGATTCAAACCTGCCATGAAATCTATGCTGTCTCACCGGCTTTTAGATGGGGCAATGATCGCCTAAATGGAACCCCATGACCGGACCACTTGCAATCGAAATGCGGCAGTTGCTGACCGCAGCCTTCCAACCCACCGCGCTTGACGTGGTCAATGATTCCGCCAGCCACAGCGGGCATACCGGCGATGATGGCAGCGGCGAATCGCACTTCACCATCTTGATAGAGAGTGACCAGTTCGCGGGCGTCTCGCGCCTGCAACGCCAGCGGATGGTCAATGCCGCGCTGGGCGACATTCCCGGAAATCGGGTTCACGCGGTGGCGATAAAGGCACGCGCGCCGGGCGAGTAAACTGGTGTGTCGGCTCCGCTCGGATCGGGGCCGGCGACATCTCGATAAAACGGATCGCGTTTTCGCGGCGCTGCATGGTTGCCCTTTGCCCCATGCGCGCCTAAATGCGCCCACCATGCCGACACCCCTGACTTTCGCCGTGCCCAAGGGCCGTATCCTCGACGAAGCACTGCCGCTGATGGCACATGCCGGCGTGGTGCCCGAGGCGGAGTTTCACGACAAGAAGTCGCGCGCCCTGTCATTCGCGTGCGAAAACAGCGACATGCGCCTTATCCGGGTGCGCGCGTTTGATGTGGCGACATTCGTGGCCCATGGCGCGGCGCAGGTCGGCATCGTCGGTTCGGATGTGGTGGAGGAATTCGCCTATTCGGACCTTTACGCCCCGGTCGACCTGAACATCGGGCACTGCCGGTTGTCGGTTGCGGAACCTGTCGGAGAGACGGGTGGCCCCCTGCCCTCGCACCTGCGGATCGCCAGCAAGTATCCCAACCTCACCCGCCGCCATTTCGAAAAGCTGGGCGTGCAGGCAGAGGTCGTGAAGCTGAACGGCGCGATGGAGCTGGCACCGTCGCTTGGCCTGTCGAGCCGGATCGTCGATCTCGTCTCCACCGGGCGCACGCTGCAGGAAAACGGACTGGTGGAAACGAGCCGTATTCTCGATATTTCGGCGCGGCTTATCGTCAATCGCGCCGCTCTCAAGACCGATGAGCGAGTGGCCGCGCTGGTCGAGGCCTTTCGCGCGCTGGTTTCGCAAGAGCAGGTCGCCGCCTGATGCTGCGCCTTTCCAGCAGCGATCCCGGTTTCGCCGGGGACTTCGCCCGCGTGGTATCGGACCGCCGGGAAAGCGCGGTCGATGTCGCGGCGGACGTGGCGGCAATCCTTCAGTCCGTGCGCCAGCGCGGGGATGCAGCGCTCGCCGAGTACACCGCTCGCTTCGATGGCCATGAGCTTGACGTCACCGGCTGGCGGATCGATGCCGACCAGTGCCGCGCGGCATTCGATGCGCTCGATTCAGACTTACGAGACGCGCTGGAACTCGCGGCAGAGCGCATCGGCGCATATCATCAGGCGCAATTGCCCGAAAATCGCGACTATACCGACGCCGCGGGTGTGCGCCTTGGGGCGACATGGAATGCCGTAGACGCGGCGGGGCTTTACGTCCCCGGTGGTCGCGCGGCGTATCCGTCGTCGCTACTGATGAACGCGATCCCTGCGAAAGTCGCAGGCGTGGAGCGGCTTGTGGTCGTCACGCCGACGCCAAAGGGTGTGGTCAATCCGCTGGTCCTTGCCGCCGCGCATCTTGCCGGGGTGGACGAGGTGTGGCGCGTGGGCGGTGCCCATGCCGTCGCCGCGCTGGCCTATGGCACCGATCGCATAGCGCCCGTCGATGTGGTGACCGGCCCCGGCAATGCGTGGGTCGCCGAAGCCAAGCGCCAGCTCTACGGCGTGGTCGGCATCGACATGGTCGCGGGGCCAAGCGAGATCCTGGTCATCGCCGATGGCCGGAACGACGCGACCCGCATCGCCGCCGACCTGCTGAGCCAGGCCGAGCACGATCCCACATCGCAATCGATCCTGATCACCGATGACGCCGCGTTCGCCGATGCAGTGGCGCAAGCGGTGGAGCAGCAACTTGCCAGCCTTGCGACGCAGGAAACCGCGCGCACCAGCTGGAACGAAAACGGCGTGATCATCACTGTCGCCAATCTGGACGAAGCCCCGGCGCTGGCCAATGCGCTGGCGGCCGAACATGTCGAGATCGCGACTGAGGATCCGGAACGGCTGATGCGTGCCATCCGCCATGCAGGATCGGTGTTCCTCGGACGGCTGACGCCGGAAGCGGTAGGCGACTATGTCGCCGGACCGAACCACGTCCTGCCGACCGGACGCCGGGCGCGGTTTTCGTCCGGGCTCTCGGTCCTTGATTTCATGAAGCGGACCAGCTTCATCCAGCTCGACCAGGCGGCGTTGGAGGTTATCGGCCCCGCTGCCGTGGCCCTTGCCGATGCGGAAGGGCTTCCCGCGCACGCGCGCTCCATATCCGTAAGGCTCGGCCAATAATGTCAAAGAATATAAAGCAGGCGCGCGCCGCCGCCCGTCTCGCCGCCGTGCAGGCGCTCTATCAGTTCGATATGGAAGGCACCCTGCTGCCCGTCCTGCTCGATGAATTCCACCGCCATCGCCTGGGCATGGAAATCGACGAGGACCAGTATGCCAAGGCCGACGTCACGTTCTTCGACGATGTGGTCAAAGGCGCCATTGCCCGCCGGGACGAGATCGACGAAATACTGGCAGCGAAGTTGTCGGAAGGTTGGTCGCTTGGCCGGTTGGACAAGACGATGCTGCAGATCCTGCGCGCTGGCGCCTACGAACTGCTGGCGCGCGCCGATGTCCCTACCGGTGCGGTGATCACCGAGTACCTAGACGTGGCCCATGCCTTTTTCGACGCGCGGGAAACAAAGTTCCTTAACGGCGTGCTGGATTCGGTGGCGAAGTCGGTTCGTTAAGCCGCGCTGGACTTGGCGGAGGCTGGCGGGCATCACCGCGGCATGACCGGTGAATTTGCCTTTATCGAGGCTCTGCGCGCGATAGCCACCGACCCGGCGGCCCGTTCGCTGGCGGATGACGCTGCAGTCCTCCCCTTTGGTTCGGAAACGCTGGTCCTGACCATGGATACGATGGTGGAGGGCGTGCACTACCTCCCCATTGACCCGCCGCAGGACGTCGCGTGGAAGCTGATCGCGGTGAACGTGTCCGACCTGTCGGCCAAAGGGGCGACGCCGGTCGGCTGCCTTTATTCTCACGCGCTTGGTGATGACGCTTGGGACCGCGCCTTCCTCGCGGGAATGGACGATGCCTCCCGCCACTTCGCAATTCCGTTGCTCGGCGGGGACACCGTTCGCATGCCGCAGGGCGCGCCGAGAAGCTTTTCGCTGACGGCCTTGGGAACCGGCCCGAAAGGCTGTCCCGTCCCGTCGCGCACCTCCGCGAGCATCGGTGATACTGTCTGGGTGAGCGGCGCAATCGGCGATGCTGGACTGGGCTTGCAGGCCGCCCGCGATACGCTTCGGGGCGAGCATGACGATCTTGCCGCCGTGATCGAACGCTACCGCCGCCCGACGCCTCATCCAAAACTGGGGGTTGCGCTCGCGTCCCTGGTCAACGCCATGATGGACGTGTCGGACGGCCTGCTGGTAGATGCAGCCAGGATCGCGTCCGCCAGCAACTGCGGCATTGCGATCGACGCCGACGCGGTGCCTCTGTCGGTCGCGCATCTCGCGCTCGCTGGCGGCGGCATAGACGCCCGCCTTGCGGCCATGACGGCGGGGGATGACTACGAGCTGCTGTTCACCGCGCCCGCCGCGAATACCGCTGCGATCCAGCATGCCGCCATTGCTTATGGATGCAGGGTAAGCGCCATCGGCAAAGTTACCAAAGGCACCGGCATCGCCCTCTCACATCAGGGCCGCCCCCTCCCCCTGCCCGAACGATTGGGCTACCAGCACTGACGCGCGACACTGTACTGCCCTTCGGCTGTATTAGGAGAGACTTAGTTAACTCCCCAATACTGCGCCCCCATTCCGACAAGCAGCTTGCCAGCCCCATGGCTTGTCTATAGCCCTATTGCCTTCGAGCGGGAAAAACTCGCCGAAATAACAATAACCCATTGGGAAGGGGGCGTTCAGTGAACTTGATCACGATCGCAATTGTGTTGGGACTATTGGCCATAGTCTATGGCTTCATCACATCGAGACAGGTGCTCAGTGCACCGGCCGGCAACGCCAAGATGCAGGAAATCTCCGCCGCCATTCAGGAAGGCGCGCAGGCTTATCTGAAACGACAATATTCCACGATCGCCATCGTCGGCGTGATCGTTGCAATCATCATCGCGGTTACTCTCGGGCTGGTATCGGCCAGCGGCTTCGTGATCGGGGCGATCCTGTCTGGACTGGCAGGCTTCGTCGGGATGAACATATCCGTTCGCGCCAACGTTCGCACGGCGGCCGCCGCGCAGCGCGGATTGCAGGACGGGCTAACCTTGGCGTTTCGCGCCGGGGCGATCACCGGCATGCTGGTGGCGGGCCTCGCTCTCCTCGCGATTTCAGTGTTCTTCTGGTATCTCACCGCGATCGCCGGGCACGAAGTTGGCGGAACGGACCGCACCGTCGTCGAAGCGCTGACCGCTCTTGCGTTCGGCGCCTCCCTCATCTCCATCTTCGCGCGGCTAGGGGGCGGCATCTTCACCAAGGCGGCTGACGTTGGCGCGGACCTGGTGGGCAAGGTGGAAGCCGGAATCCCCGAGGACGACCCTCGCAACCCCGCCGTCATCGCCGACAACGTGGGTGACAACGTCGGCGACTGCGCAGGCATGGCCGCCGACTTGTTCGAGACCTACGTCGTCACCGTGGGCGCGACGATGGTGCTGACGGCGCTGCTGGTAAAAGGGCTCGGCGCCTATCTCCTCGCAATGATGACGTTGCCGCTGCTCATCGGCGGGGTGTGCATCGTGACCTCCATCATCGGCACCTACTTCGTCCGGCTAGGCTCGGGCACAAACATCATGGGCGCGATGTACAAGGGCTTCCTCGTTACCGCAGTCCTGTCCGTCCCGGCGATCTACGGGTGCATCTGGTTCGTGCAGCAGGGCAACATCGATGCGCCGATCGGCGACCTTCCGTTCAGCGGCATGGACCTGTTCTGGTGCGCGCTGCTGGGCCTGGTGATCACCGGCCTGATCATCTGGATCACCGAATACTACACGGGCACCAACTATCGTCCGGTACGGTCCATCGCCAAGGCTTCGGAAACCGGCCACGGCACCAACGTGATCCAGGGCCTCGCGATCAGCCTTGAGGCGACCGCGCTGCCGACGATCGTGATCGTTGCGGGCATCATCATCGCCTACCAGCTCGCCGGACTGCTGGGGATCGCCTATGCGGCGACTGCCATGCTCGCGGTGGCCGGGATGGTCGTGGCGCTCGATGCCTATGGTCCCGTCACCGACAATGCTGGCGGGATCGCCGAGATGGCCGGTCTGGACGATGCCGTTCGCGAAAAGACCGATGCTCTGGACGCGGTGGGCAACACTACCAAGGCCGTGACGAAGGGCTATGCCATCGGATCGGCGGGGCTTGCCGCGCTGGTCCTGTTCGCCGCTTACACCACGGACTTGCGGGAGTTCTTCCCTGAGCTGGATGTCGATTTCAGCCTTGAAAACCCGTATGTCATCGTCGGGCTGCTGCTCGGCGCGCTGCTGCCCTATCTCTTCGGCGCGATGGGGATGACGGCAGTAGGCCGCGCGGCTGGCGATGTCGTGCTCGACGTGCGTGCGCAATTCCGCGAAAAGCCGGGCATCATGACATACGAGCAGAAGCCGGACTATGCCCGGACGGTCGACCTCGTCACCAAGGCCGCAATCAAGGAAATGATCGTGCCATCGCTGCTGCCGGTGCTGGCCCCGATCGCAGTGTACTACGTGATCGGATGGGTCGGAGGCCAAGCCAACGGGTTCGCTGCCTTGGGCGCCCTGTTGCTGGGCGTGATCGTCAGTGGGCTGTTCGTGGCGCTTTCCATGACCTCTGGTGGAGGCGCGTGGGACAACGCCAAGAAGTACATCGAAGACGGCAACCACGGCGGCAAAGGATCGGACGCCCATAAGGCGGCGGTCACGGGCGACACCGTCGGCGATCCGTACAAGGATACCGCCGGTCCTGCCGTCAACCCGATGATCAAGATCACCAATATCGTGGCACTGCTGCTTCTGGCCGCTCTCGCCGCCGGCTGATCTGCCAAGCCGGGGCCGATGCTTTCCTGACGTTTTGTCGGGGGGCATCGGGTCCGACCGAGCACTGCTCGGGCAGGCTTCATTAGCATTTCCTTGATGGATGACTATTATCTCGATTGCAAACCGGCAATCCGCCAGCAATCGGGACAATCGCCCAAGTGGCATCCAGCACTATCGCCGAGATCGCCGGACGCCTGACTTGCGTACCCTGGACCGCGCTGGAAAGCGAAGTGGCGGCGTGGGATGACCTGGGGGGTCGAGCGAGTGAGCCCAATCCCTTTTTCGAAAGCTGGTACCTGCTGCCATCGCTGCGTCATCTTCCGGATACCGCTGGAGTGATGATGCTGCGCTATGAGCATGAAGGCCGGTTGGCAGGCCTCATGCCTGTGGTGCGCGCAGGCCGATACTATCGCTGGCCGATCCCTCATCTCGCAAGCTGGCTGCACGCCAACGCGTTTTGCGGCGTGCCTCTGGTCGCGCGGGGCCATGAGGCCCCTTTCTGGAAAGCCGTATTGCGTTGGGCGGACGCCGAGCCGGGCGCTGCCATGTTCATGCACTTGCGGGCGATGGTGCTGGACGGCCCCATGCACACTGCCCTTGCTGGCGTAGCCGGAGCGACAGGGCGCCAGATCGAGATCGTCCACGCCGAGGAACGGGCCATGCTCGCGTCCGATCTTTCGCCGGACGCCTACCTCGACACATCGCTGTCGGGGAAAAAACGCAAGGAACTGCGCCGTCAGGCCAATCGATTGGCCGATGAGGGAACTGTTGCGGTTGAGCGGCGTACCGATGCAACAGGCATCGAGGACTGGTGCCATACTTTCCTCGCGCTCGAACGATCGGGATGGAAAGGGAAGGCGGGATCGGCGCTGGGTTGCGACCCGGCTAACGCCGCGATGTTCTCCGCGAGCCTTGAAGGAGCGGCCGAGCTTGGCCGATTGGAACGATTGACCCTTACCCTCGACGGCAGGCCGATCGCGATGCTGGCCAGTTTCCTGACGCCACCCGGCGCCTATTCGTACAAGACCGCGTTCGATGAGGACTACGCGCGCTTTTCCCCCGGCGTCTTGCTGCAGCGGGAGAATTTGCAGATGCTGGCGCGGCAGGGCATCGAGTGGACCGACAGCTGCGCGAGTGCGGACCATCCGATGATCGACCATCTCTGGCGCGAGCGTCGCACGGTCGTCAGGCTATCCGTCGCGATCGGCGGGGGTGTGCGGCGGGCCGCTTTCCGCCGTTTCGTAGGTGCAGAAATGGCCCGCAATCCCGCTGAGAAACCTGCCGGACCCACCTCATGAACGTCCCCATCCCTTCGCTATCGAACGACGTGTTTCCTCCATCTGCCCGCGCCACGTTCGCCGCGAGTTACCCCGAAATGCCGCACAAGCTAACCCACGCGCTGGGCGTACACCCCCTGCTGGAGCTCGACGCCCTTGCTGCGCTGGCAGAAGCGCTGCCCATTGCATCGATCGAATACAATGCGGCGGACCAGCCCATCGGCGTCAATGGTAAGCCCGAACCAACCGGTATTCCTATCGGCGAAACCATCCGCCACATCGAAACCACCCGGTCGTGGGCGGTCCTCAAGAATATCGAGCAGCACCCCGCCTACGCCGCTCTCCTTTCCGACCTGCTCGCCGAGATTCGCCTGGACATAGAGGCTCGTACCGGACGGATGCTCAAGACGCAGGGCTTCGTGTTCGTCACATCGGCGGGGGGCGTAACGCCGTATCACTTCGATCCTGAGCACAACATCCTGATGCAGGTTCGCGGATCAAAGGTCATGACCCAATTTCCGGCGGGCGATGAGACCTACGCACCGGACGAAGTGCACGAAACCTATCACACTGGCGGCGGACGCGAACTTCGCTGGCGGGATGACCTTCTGGCAGGGGGGCGAGAGTTCCCGCTGATCGCGGGTGAAGCCGTCTATGTCCCGGTGATGGCACCGCATTTCGTGCGGAACGGGCCGGAGCCATCCGTATCGCTCTCCATAACCTGGCGCTCTGAATGGAGCTTTGCGGAGGCGGATGCACGCGCTTTCAATGGCTTCCTGCGCAAGTTGGGGGTCACGCCGTCCCCGCCCGGACGATGGCCTGCCGCCAACCGCACGAAGGCGCTGGCCTGGCGGATCGCGCGCAAGCTGGGCGCGGGTTAGACTTTCACCAAGGTCACTTGCGCCACGTCGATGCCGCCGCCCAGAAAACCGCCTTCGCAATACATCAGGTAATAGCGCCAAAGGCGGACGAACCGTTCGTCAAAGCCTTGCGGCAAGCGTCCCTCTTCGACTGCGAGATCGAAGTTCGTCCGCCATTGTCGCAGCGTTCGCGCATAGTCCTGCCCGAAGCCCTGCCGGTCCTCCCACGTCAGTCCGCGTTCGGCGGCCAGCGCCTGGAACTGCGCCTCGCTCACCAGCATCCCGCCGGGGAAGATGAAGGTCTGGATGAAGTCCGCGCTGCGGGCGTAGCGATCGAACACGTCATCGTGAATCGAGATGAACTGGATCGCCGCCCTGCCCCCGGACTTCAGGTTTTGTGCCAGACAATCGAAGAAGGCGGGCCAGTAGGCTTGTCCTACGGCTTCCACCATCTCGACAGAGGCAATGGCGTCATACTGGCCTGAAACATCGCGATAGTCCTGTTTGCGGAACTCCAGCCCTCGCGTCCCGTCGTCCCAGCGGTCGCGGGCATAGGCCAGTTGCTCGTCCGAGAGGCTGATCGCATCGACGTGCACGTGCCTGGTTTCAGCCAGCCTGGCGGCGAGCGTGCCCCATCCACATCCGATCTCAAGCACTCGATCACCGGGTTGGACCGCCATTCGGTCGATCATCGCCGCCACCTTCGCGGCTTGCGCGCGATCCAGATCGCTCTCCTCAGAAGCAGATCCTTGCCCGCCATACAGCGCGCTGGAATAGAGCATCGTATCGCCCAGCCACTGGGTGTAGAAATCGTTGCCAAGATCGTAGTGGGCGTGAATGTTCCGCAGCGAACCCGCCCGCGTGTTGCGGTTCAGACCATGCACCAGACGCGCCAGCACCCGCCAAGGTCCGTGGGCGCGAGCCACGCTGCCGAGCGCCACCGCGTTGTCCATGAACAGGGCGAATAGCGGCACCGGGTCGGGACTATCCCATTCGTGCGCTTCCCACGCCTGATACCAGCCCACCGACCCGGACGTGGCCAGACGCAGCAATGCGCGGTAACTCTTCAGATGGACGACAGCGTCGAACCCGGGTTGTCGCCCGCCAAGCATGCGTGTTTCGCCGCCGGGTAGGGTCGCCGTGATCGATCCGCGCACCAGTCCGCGATCGATCCTATCGATGATCCGGTGAACCCCGCCCGACCATAGGCGCGCGAGCCACTGCGGACCAACGCCAATGGCGCGTCCCCCTTCGACAAGTTCCCCGCCTCTGCCCGGCACATGCGCATTCATGGCGTCGATATGGGATGAAATGCGAAAGTCGGCAATCGGCAGAAACGCGTTTTCCTAGGCTTTTCCAGCGGCAGCCTTGGCTTGTTTGAACGCATCGAGCGCCCGCTCCCGAGCATCACGGTGATCGATGCGGCGCTCCGGATATTCCTTTGGCCGTTTGTCGGGCGGCGGATCGTGAATATCGGCGTCCGAGAGGTCGGCGAGTTCAGGCACCCACTCACGAATATAGGCGGCGGCATCGAACTTTTCGGACTGGGTGATCGGCGCCATGATACGCACGAACATGTTGGAATCGACGCCCGACCCTGTGGTCCATTGCCAGTTCACGGAATTGTTGCCGTAATCGGCGTCAACCAGAGTATCCCAGAACCACTGCTCCCCCTCGCGCCAGTCGATCAGGAGATGCTTGATCAGGAAGCTGGCGGCTATCATCCGCACGCGGTTATGCATCCACCCGGTGTGCCAAAGCTGCCGCATACCGGCATCGACGATCGGATAACCGGTGCGCCCCTTCTGCCAGGCTTCCAAATCCTTCTTGCTTTGGCGCCAGGGGAAATCGCCGAAAGGATCGCGGGCATACTTGCTGCCGTAATCGGGATACTGGAGGATCACGTTCTGAGCGTAGTCACGCCAGCCAATTTCACCGAGGAATGTGCCGACCGATCCACCCGCGTCCGCTACGGCATGCCAAACCTGCGATGGCGATATCTCCCCGAAATGCAGGTGAGGAGACAACATCGACGTGCCTTCCTCAGACGGCAAGTTCCGTGCATCGCCATAGGCATCTGCTGCTTTGACAAAAGCGCGCAGGCGTTTGGCTGCACCCTCCTCTCCCGGCTCCCACATGTCGCGCATGCCCCCGGCCCAATCCGGCTTATCGGGGAGCAGATTCCAGTCTTCCAGCTTGTCCGACTTCGGCCATGTGGAAGGGGCGGGTATCTCGAACGGCCGGCGGTGCGGCTCGTGCGGAGGCATGCGTTCGCGCAGCGCTCGCCAAAAAGGCGTGTAGATCTTGTACATGCCCCCGGACCCTGTGGTGATCGACCCGGGCGGCGCCAGATAATTGCCGTGATGGAGACACAGGTTCAGGTTCTTGGCCACTGCCTTTTCCGCGTTCCGCCACCACGGTTCGTAGTGGTGGAGAGCATGAATTTCGCTCGCGTCGGTTTCCTTCGCCAAGGCGGCCAGAACCTCGTCGCTGCGTCCATGGCGCAGGATCAGGCGCGATCCCTTGTCGCGCAAGGCCGCATCCAGGCTCTTGAGGGAATGGTGCAGCCACCACCGCGACGCCCCGCCCATCGCGCGGTGCTTCGGTGTTTCATCATCGCAGATATAGACCGGAATGATGGGGCCTGTGTGCGCCGCTTCGACGAAGGCAGGTTGATCGGCCAGACGCAGATCGCGCCTTAGCCACACGATCACGGGGCTGGTCATAGGATCAAACTCATTACCGGGGGCAACGCCTGTTGCATAAGAGCGTTCCCTGTCCGTGGTCGTAGCTTCTCAAACCGTCACCCTGCCCGTTCGCGGCTTTCGGATCGACCCGCGCAAGGCGTTCGCTAGCGCGGCGGTGTGCTGGCTGGGGGTCGCGTTCGTGGCGTGGAGCGTGCGAACCGAACACGCCGACGCAATCGACCAGATGGGCCTTCTATTCTGGCGCGACGATACCCTGCAGCCGCTGGGATCACCGCGCATGCTGGAGGCCGTGCGCGACATCACCGCGTTGGGCGGCGTCGTCCTGCGCAACCTCTTTGCGATTGCAGCGGTGGTATCCCTACTGTTCCTGAGCCTGCGACGAGAAGCGGCGCTGTTCGCGTTCACCGTTGCATCCGGCTGGGCGGTGAACAGCGCCCTCAAGACACTAGTGGGTCGCCCCCGGCCCGAGATCGTGCCGCACCTGATGGAAGCAGGCGGGAACAGTTTTCCCAGTGGACACAGCTTTAATTCGGCGGTCGTCTACATCGCGATGGCGCTGGCTTTCGCCGCGCTCAGCCGCCGCAGATCGGTGCGGGCGACACTGATTTTGGGTGCGATGGCGATCAGCCTGATCATCGCGTGGAGCCGGGTCTGGCTGGGAGTGCACTTCCCCAGCGACGTCATCGCCGGATGGCTGGGCGGCGCAGGCTGGGCATTTCTCGCCAGCCCGCTGCTTTATCGCCCGGCCAAGGCCACCGTGGACGCGGCGGAAGATTTCAGCGAGCCGGGCAGCCCGCCGCCGCAATAGGCACGGTGGCTCTCACGGTAAAGCTGTTCGCCGCACGCCCATCCATGTAGCGCGCATCGCCAAAAGTGACATAAGCCGAGCAACTTTCATTTTTCACGCGGGCGAACGGCATCTGAGCCCAAGCGAGAAAATCGGCCGCTTCCGGACTGGCGGCGATCGCTTGTTTGACCAGCGGATCGCTCATGTTGTCCGGTACGGGTGGCCCGCTGCGAGTGATGGCCTTGACGCTATCAAACGGATCGAAATGGCCTCTAAACAGAATGCCGTTTACTCGCCACACCACGTCCCTCCGCCAGAAGGCGAACGGTTCGGGAGAGGCAAAAACGCGGTCGGGATGACCGTCAGTCGCTGTCCAGGCGAAAGCGGATATCGTAATGTTGGCCGCGATGAAAGTTGCGACGCCAGCCAATGCGGCGATCGCGGGCGTGCCGGGGCTTGAACGCCGCTGGCGATACCGCCGTCGCGCCAGCGCTATCCCGACACCCAAGATTGCGAGCAACCAGGGCGATATTATGAACAGGCTGTCGGTATGGAACCAGTGCGTGCTCAGGGGAGACATGAGCTGCACCGCGTAAGTATTTTGAAGATCGAGCAAAGGATGGGTGAGCGCGCCGAGATAACAAAGCGCCACTAACCAACCCCACCGCATGGGGAGTCCGCTGGCGAAGATCGCGCCACGCGACAACTGCCAGCGGTCGAGCAGCAATAGCAACCCGGCCAGCAGCGGCGGCATCAGCAAAACACCGCCGACTAGTCCATGGGTAAATCCGCGATGCATCGCTAGCGGTGCCCATGGAGCCCAACCGAAGAACACGTCGATGTCCGGCATATTCGCTGCCAGCACGCAAGCGGCCAGCCCCTTGCGAGTCCGGTTATTCAACCCCGCTTCAGCCAGCGCCCAACCGACCAGGCTGTGGGTGAGATTATCCATGCTTTGGCGATACTTGCATGTGGGGCTTATTGGATCAGCTGAACGTCAAAGCAAGCCCCCGCCTGACCTTCACCGTCATTCCATCAGGCGATGCCCTGCTTCCGGGGCGTCAACCGTCCATGTCTGTCCTTTTGACAGCAGCTTGCCAAGATCGGCGGTCTTTCCAGCGATCAGGCTGGCACGTTCGGCCACGACCGCACTCTCGAACGTCGGAGCGGGATCGTCGTAAATGACACCCAGCGCCATCGGAAACTCCCCGAACGGCATTTCGATCAGCATATGCGCCAAGCCCCGGTTGCGGGCATTGTGCCTTGCCACCCCAGCGGCTTGCCAATCGCCGTCCGTCACCTCCACGACCTTCAGCGACAGTGTTTCGATGTCCAGTGCGAGGCCCTTCGTGCCCTTGGCGAACACCAGCGGCTCTCCGTCCTGGCACATGATCTGGTTGTCCGCCGCGACTGCCTTGGCGGTGAAGTCATCGAACCGATCCTTGTTGTAGACGATGCAGTTCTGAAAAATTTCGATAAACGCCGCGCCCGGATGCCGATAGGCGGCGATGAGCACGTCCGGCAGATCCTTGGACACATCATACCCCCGCGCCACGAACCGCGCTCCGGCCCCAAGCGCAAACGCGCAAGGGCTGGCGGGGCGGTCCACCGACCCGATCGGCGACGTGGGTGACGGCGTGCCCACCCGGCTGGTCGGCGAATATTGCCCCTTCGTCAGACCGTAGATCTCATTGTTGAACAGCATGATCTGACAGTTCAGATTACGGCGCAGGACATGCATCGTGTGGTTGCCACCGATGGACATCCCGTCCCCATCTCCAGTGACCAACCAGATGTCGAGCTCGGGGTTGGCGAGCTTGATCCCCGTCGCGACCGCGGGGGCACGGCCATGGATCGTGTGGAAACCATAGCTTTCAACGTAGTATGGGAAGCGACTGGAGCAGCCAATCCCGGAGACGAAAACGGTATTCTTGGGGTCTGCACCGACCATCGGCAGGGTCCGCTGAACCGCCTTGAGAATAGCGTAGTCGCCACAGCCGGGACACCAGCGTACTTCCTGATCGGTTTCCCAGTCCTTGAGAGTGGTCTGGATCGGGGTCATGTCGTTCATGAATGGATCTCCGTCCGTCTGCTCACGGCTGTTCGATTTCGGGGGCGGGAAGCTGGGTGACGTTCACCGGCACTTCGCCGCCTTCATTATCCGGCACCGCATCGAAGAACGCGGCGATGGCCGTCTCGATTTCGGCGATGGCAAAGGGTTGCCCGCTGGTCTTGCTGAGGGGAACGGCATTGATCAGGAACTGATCGCGCAGCACGGTCTTGAACTGGCCGGTGTTCATCTCCGGCACCAGAACGTGGTCATAACCGGCCAGCAGTTCGCCAAGGTTCGCAGGAAGTGGCCAGATGTGGCGGACATGCACATGGCTGACGTCCAGCCCCTTGCGCCGCGCCCGCCGAACCGCCTGATGGATGGGTCCGTAAGTCGATCCCCATCCCACAACTGCCAGCTTGCCGCCCGGATTGCCGAGAGACACTTCCTGCGCAGGAATGTCGTTGCCGATGCCGTCGATCTTGGCTTTGCGGGCATCGGTCTGCGCTTGATGCACATCGGGAGCGTAATCGATGTTGCCGGTGTCGATCGCTTTTTCGATACCGCCGATGCGATGCATCAGGCCCGGCGTTCCCGCCTTGATCCAGGGACGCACGCCGCGACCATCCCGCTTGAACGGAAGCACTTTATCGTCGGCGCCTTTGGGATTGTTGCCCGTTTCAAGGAACTGCACCGGGAAAGGCGTGAACGCCTCGGGATCGGGCACTTTCCAAGGCTCCGACGCGTTGCCGATGTAGCCATCCGTCAGCAGGATCACCGGCGTCATGTAATGGACGGCGACGCGACAGGCCTCGATCGCGCACTCGAATGCATCGGCGGGAGAACGGGCGGCAATCACTGGCAAAGGGGCGTCGCCATTGCGACCGTACACCGCTTGGTAAAGGTCTGATTGCTCGGTCTTGGTGGGCAATCCGGTGGACGGTCCACCGCGCTGCGAGTTGACGATCACCAGCGGCAGCTCGGTCATGATCGCCAGACCCATCGCTTCACCCTTCAAGGCCAGGCCGGGGCCGGACGAGGAGGTGACACCAAGACTTCCGGCGTAGGACGCGCCGATCGCGGCGCATATCGCCGCGATCTCGTCTTCCGCTTGAAAGGTGGTGACGCCAAATTCCTTCATCTTGACGAGATGATGCAGCACCGCGGACGCCGGGGTGATCGGGTATCCGCCGAAAAACATCGGCAGCCCGGCGAGTTGTGCGCCCGCGACCAGCCCCAACGATACTGCCTCGGCGCCAGTAATCGTGCGATAAAGGCCCGGTTCGGACTCGACGGGATCGATGTGGAGTTTGCGCAAGGGGCCGGCCAATTCCGCCGTCTCGCCATAAGCATGGCCGGCGTTCAGCGCGGCAATGTTGGCCTCTGCCAGAACCGGGTTTTTCGCAAACTTGGCGTTGAGCCAATCGACCAGTGGCTTGCGGTCGCGATCGAACATCCACAACGCCAGCCCCAGCGTCCACATGTTCTTGCAACGCAGCGCTTCCTTGTTGCCCAGCCCGAACGGCTTCACCGCCTCCAGCGTCAGGGCCGAGATATCGAAAGCCAGCACGTCCCACTTGGCCAGACTGTCGTCGTCCAGTGGGCTGGACTCGTACTTCGCCTTTTCAAGGTTGCGCTTGGTGAATTCGCCGCTGTCTGCAATGACCAACCCGCCGGACTTCAAGGCCTGAACGTTGGTTTTGAGCGCTGCGGGGTTCATCGCCACCAGCACATCCGGCGCGTCGCCGGCGGTAGTGACTTCGCTGGACCCGAAGTTGATCTGGAAAGCAGAGACGCCGAACAGCGTCCCTTGCGGGGCGCGGATTTCGGCTGGAAAATCCGGGAAGGTCGACAGGTCGTTGCCCGCAAGCGCTGTCGACAAGGTGAACTGGCCGCCCGTCAACTGCATGCCGTCACCCGAATCGCCGGCAAAGCGCACGACCACAGCCTCGGGTGAGCCGGTAAGCTCCGGTGTTCGCGATGACGTGGATGGATGCTCGGCAGGTATAGTCGCCATGGCTTGATCCTCTGTCGCCCGGTCTGTGCCGGTTGTCCTTCCCCCGGTGAGAGTGCGGACCATCTTTCCCAGTCGCAAATTAGTTTTCTGTTGAGCAAACAAACCTATAATTTGCGCCTGAACCAGAGTGTGGGCCACAATACTGTTCAGTCAAGCCCGTGCCGTCGGGCGATTCTGTCGGGATAGTCGCAATTCGCGGCATAACACCGGATTTACTCTTCTCCTTTTTGTCTGGAATAGTTGATTTCAATGACTGATTTTACGGCTCTGCCCTATCGCCCCTGCGTGGGCGTCATGCTCGTCAACGCGGACGGACACGTTTTCGTCGGCAAGCGAATCGACAATCGCGAGGGCGACTGGTGGCAGATGCCCCAAGGCGGCGTGGACGATGGCGAGGATCTGAAGGCCGCAGCCTTGCGCGAACTATGGGAAGAGACCGGCGTTCACGAAGCCAACGTCAAAATCCTCGCCCATACGCGGGAGGAACTGCTCTACGATCTGCCCGAGGAATTGGTCGGCAAACTCTGGAAGGGCAAATACCGCGGCCAGCGGCAGACCTGGTATCTCGCTAGGTTCGATGGCTGCGATGACGCCATCGACCTGAAGGCTCACCAACCGCCTGAATTCTGCGAATGGAAGTGGGTCGAGGCCGAATTGCTGCCCGACCTGATCGTTCCCTTCAAGAAGCGCGTCTATCGCGCTGTTCTGGAAGAGTTTCGCGCCCTGATCTAACCGTCCGCGCTAGAGGCTGTAATTTCTAGTTTTCGGAAACCATCGGCTTCGGTTGGGCCGCATCAGCGGTAACCACCCGAGCCGAAGGTCCGCGAGCGATTGCAGCAGCCAGACCTTCTGTTTCCGAACAGGATTTGCCGCACAGCGTCTGTAACCGGGCGAGGTTGCGGTTGGCACGTTCGGTCGCGCCCTTTTCAGCAAGGGCTACTCCTTCGCCCGCGATGGCGGCCAGGTTGCGCGGGTCGTTGTTCAGCGCGACCCGGTAATAGTGCAGCGCTTTGCCCTGCATCCCCTGACGACGAGTGGCTTCGGCCAGTCCGAGGAGAACGGGCACATTACCGGGTTCCACCGTCAGCGCGGCTTCGTAGGCATCGATGGCGCCATCCACGTTGCCGGAGGAGAGCGCCGCGCGCCCTTGCTCCACCAACGCTGCAGCGCGCGGGTCCATCGGTGTGGGTGTTTGGGAAAAGGTGGCGCTGGAGGAAATGGCGGCAAGAAGGGATAGGGCAACAGCAACAGGCGTATAACGCATCAGCAGGTCCTTGGCCGAGGTCTTCGTCCTCATCATAGGCGCCCTCGTTATCACAGACGAACAAACCGTGCGACGAAAAACCCATCGGTTCCGTCACGATACGGTGATAATCGCAGGCCATGTCCGCGCTGCTCGCCAGCCGGCAACACAGGGATATCGGCGCGCCATCCCGGGTTACGCGCCAGAAACCCTGCCGCCTGCGAAGCCCCTTCCGCATCCAGCAGTGAGCAGGTGACGAACACCAGCCGCCCACCTTGTCGGACCAGTCGCGCGGCGACATCCAGCAAACGCGATTGAATGGCGACGTAGCGATCAAGCTGCTTTTCGGTCAGCCGCCAGCGCGCTTCGGGATTGCGCCGCCAGGTGCCAATCCCTGAACATGGCGCATCGACCAGCACTGCATCGGCTCGATCGATGAATGGGGCCAGCGCCTCCATCTCCCGGTTCGCATCGAGCAACAAGGTTTCGATGATGCTCGCCCCGGCACGTTCGGCGCGCGGAGGCAGGCGCGAGAGGCGGGTTCGGTCGGCATCGCAGGCGATCAGGGTCCCGGTGTTGTCCATGGCCGCTGCCAGCGCGAGGGTCTTGCCCCCTGCCCCGGCGCACAGATCGATCACGGTCTCGCCGGGCCGAGCAGCCACCACTTCGCACGTAAGCTGCGAGCCAGTGTCCTGCACCTCGATCACACCGTTGGTATAAGCGGCGGTCTGTTCGATGCGGGTTTCGGGTGGATAGCGCCAGCCGTTGGCCGCTACGGTCCGCTCTCCCCCTGATGGCATATCCAGATTACCGGCGCGCAGGGCGTTCACCCGGATGTCAAGCGGAGCACGCCCCAAAAGCGCCTCCCCCTGTGCGGCGTCTACATCGCTATCCGCCAGGCGCCGGACCAGCCACGCGGGAGCGACCCCGCCGCTCGCGATCGGCTCGTTGGGAGCGATCGGCGCAGGCGCATGGGTGGACCCATCGAACAACGTCGCGATCTGGGGGTCTTGCTCTGCAACCCGCAGCATGGCCGCACGACCGGATTCGGGGACTTCTCCACAGACCCGGATGGCGCGGTATGCCAGTTCGCGCACGGCGCGCCGGTCGCCACTGCCTGCGAAGCGGCGGGACCTGAACCAGTCGGCGATGAGCCGATCAGCGGGCGCGCCGTTGGAGCGGGCCGCCTCTATCACCAGATCGACCACATCGATCGCCATTTGCACGCGCGCAGCAGGCGTCATGCCGAGAGCCTCGACATGACGAAAGCGTCCCCCCGTATCCCGCCCCCCCGAGCAGGTACTCCGGAGAACTTACCGCGTAGGATAGTTGGGTGCTTCGCGGGTGATCGTCACGTCATGGACGTGGCTTTCGCGAAGCCCTGCGTTAGTGATGCGGATGAATTTCGAATTGCGGCGCATATCCTCGATCGTCGCGGACCCGGTGTAGCCCATAGCTGCCTTGATGCCGCCCACCAGCTGGTGGATGACGTCGCGAGCCGGGCCCTTGTAGGCGACCTGGCCCTCGATGCCTTCGGGCACCAGCTTCATCTGGTCCTTGATGTCACCCTGGAAATACCGATCCGCCGAGCCACGGCCCATGGCACCGACAGATCCCATGCCGCGATAGGACTTGTAGGCGCGGCCCTGATACAGGAACGTCTCGCCCGGTGCTTCCTCGGTTCCGGCGAGCATCGATCCCACCATGATCGTCGATGCACCGGCGGCAAGCGCCTTGGCCGCGTCACCGGACGTGCGCAGCCCGCCATCGGCAATAACCGGAACGCCGGACTTCTCGGCTTCCTCTGCCGCTTCCATGACGGCGGTCAACTGCGGCACGCCTACACCGGCCACGATGCGCGTGGTGCATATCGAGCCGGGGCCGATGCCCACTTTCACGCAGTCCGCGCCCGCATCGATCAGGGCGCGAGCGGCCTCGGCCGTGGCGATGTTGCCGGCGATGACCTGTGCCGAGTTCGACAGCTTCTTGACCCGCTCTACAGCAATGGCGACGTCGCGATTATGGCCGTGCGCGGTGTCGATCACCACCACGTCGCATTCCGCAGCAAGCAACGCTTCGGTGCGTTCGAACCCCTTGTCGCCCACAGTCGTTGCAGCGGCGACGCGAAGGCGGCCTGCTGCGTCCTTGGTGGCATCCGGGTAGGTCACCGCCTTTTCGATGTCCTTGACGGTGATGAGGCCCACGCAGTGGAAGCTGTCGTCAACCACCAGCAGCTTTTCGATCCGACGCTGGTGAAGCAGGCGGCGGGCTTCGTCCTTGCCCACGTTGACCTTCACGGTGGCCAGGTTGTCATGCGTCATCAATTCGCGCACCGGCTGATTGCGGTTATCGGCGAAACGGACGTCCCGGTTGGTGAGGATGCCCACCAGCTTGCCCGATGCTTCCACGACCGGAATACCGCTGATCTTGTGAGCCAGCATCAGCGCCTGCGCTTCCCCAAGCGTGGCGTTGGGATCGATTGTGATCGGGTTGACGACCATGCCGCTTTCGAAGCGCTTAACCTGACGGACGGCGGCGACCTGCTCCTCTATGGTGAGGTTGCGGTGGAGCACGCCAAGGCCGCCCATCTGCGCCATGACGATCGCCATGTCAGCCTCCGTCACGGTATCCATCGCCGACGAGATCACGGGAATGTTCAACCCGATCGAGCGCGTCAGCATGGTGCGCGTGTCGGCCTGGGTAGGGACAATGTCGGACTTGGCGGGACGCAGCAGTACGTCGTCAAAAGTGAGTCCGAGCTGGATATCCATATGCGCCACCAATGCCTTTGCGGGGAGAATCGTGGCGGCCCATGTAATCAAAGGGGGCCATCACGGCTAGAGCCTCATCGCGATCAATTTCAAAGCGGGGCCGAAGTGCTGCCCGATCACCGCGTGCGTTTAGCCGGTTTCTTCGCCAAACCGCCGGTGGGCACGCGGCGGGTATCGGCAAACCATCGACCCAGCGCCGTGAGCATCTTCACATCATCGACCGCGCCGCCAAGCTCCATCGGTCGATTGAGGTCATCGCCAGGCCGGTGATAATCGCTATCAAAGAAGGCGCGCATTCGGTCGATGTCACCATAAGCCGTGGTGACCATTACCGCCGGAATATCGTGCTGAAGCAGCGCCCAACCGTCCTGCCGCTTCACGAATTCGTTGGCATCGTCGTTCTCGCGCAGCTTGAACCCCTCCGCCTTGGCGACACGGGCGATTTCCGCGTCCAGCCCAGTCATGCCCCGGCCGACAATGGCAAACGGCGTCCGCGCGGGAGCGATCGCGATCGAATCGATGTTGAACGCCGCGACGATTCTCTCCAGCGGCAACGGTGGCTCTTCGGCGAAGGCGTGCGCGCCCAGAAGGCCTAATTCCTCACCCGTGGTCGCCAGAAAATAGATGTCGCGGTCCATCGGCGGCAGGCGGGACAGCCGCCGCCCGATTTCGGTGAGCGCAGCTACCCCGCTCGCATTGTCGATCGCACCGTTGCAGATGAGATCCTCCGCCGGGGCTTCCCCGCACTCTCCGAAATGGTCCCAGTGCGCCACGAAAAGCACCGCGCCCGCCTTGCTGTTTCGACCCGGCAACTTGCCTATGAGGTTGTGGGTGCGGATGGTCGTCTCTTTGGTGGTCGCCTCAAGCGTGGCGGTTACGTCCAGCATGATCGGCACAAAGTCCGGCTTGGCTGCAGCTTCTTCCAGAGAGGCGAAGGTATGGGCCGTCCCTTTCAGCAGCGTTTCCATCGTGGGCCGCCCGACGAAGGCTTCAAGGTCGCCGCCCATTGCATCTTCCGATAGCGCGTATCCAGCCCTGCGCCGTCGGGCGACGACATCGTCAAGGCTGCGATCTCCGTCGAGCACGGTCAGCACGGCGGAAGCGCCCATCGCGAGCAAAGTGTTCTGACGCGCGCTGTCCGGCGTCTGCCCATCCAGCACCACCGCGATCCGCCCCGCCAGTTCGGTGCGGGAGAAATCCTGGCTGCGCGCCTTCCCCACGAACAGCAAAGGCGCATTGCGAACCATACTGCGTTTACCGGACGTCAGGACAAGCACGTCCTTTGGCGCGATGGGCGTGCGGAAGCCCTTACGCAGGAATTGCGCGGTGCCCGTCTCCGGCTCACGCTCCAGTACGGAAACGGGGGCAAACCATTCATTGCCGGGGTCGTTCGTGCCGGAGACCATGCCGATGTCGAACCATTGCTTGGCAAGATAACGAAGCGTCTTTGCCTCGCCGTCCGTCCCCGGTTCGCGACCGTCGAAATCATCACTCGCCAGCGTTTCGATATGGCTGCGCAGCCGCGCCTCTATCTCCCGATCGGAACGGCTGACGCCAGCGGCCGATGCGGGGGTGGCGCCGATCGACAACAGCGACAGCGCGGCAATGGCGACCCCTAGTCGCCCAGCCGCCCTTCTTCCCCAAAGCACTGTTGCCAAACCGCCTGCCCTCATACGCTTTTCTATACGACACAATTCTTAAGGTGCTTGAAGAATCTCCGCCACGACGGTTGGTTCTCATGCATTTTTCTCAAAGTCTCGAGACAGCGATGCGTTGCCGCAACACGACGTTGCAAGGGAACACCGATCCTTGTTGCGTATTCACACAAAACGGCAACAGGGGCGCCATCGCGTTCCCAGGGAAGGACTCATTTCGATGCGGCTCGACAGGTTCAATCCCAGCAATATACGTGTGTCCAGCGGTGGCGGCTTTCCCGGCGGGGGTGGCGGCAAAGTCGGCTGCGGCACGCTGGTGATCGTCGCCATCGGGGCACTGGTATTCGGGATCGATCCGGGGCAGATGCTGGGCACGATCGAAGGGGTCCAGCAGCAGACCTCCGCGCCATCGCAGCAGGCCGGTGGCAAGGACACGACGCAAATTTGCGAAGCGAACGCCTACGCGTTGGAATCCTGCAACGCCCTGGACTCCCTGAACAGCACGTGGCAGCCCATTTTCCAGAAGTCTAACATCACATATGAACAGCCGACCCTGAACTTCTATCAGGGAGGAACACGCAGCGGTTGCGGCGCGGCGCAAAGCGCCATGGGCCCATTCTACTGCCCTGCCGATCAGGGCATCTACATCGACACCAGCTTTTACGATCAAATGGACAAGCAGCTTGGCGCGAAAGGCGATTTTGCTCGCTACTATGTAATCGCGCATGAGTATGGGCACCATGTCCAACACCTCGTTGGCCTGGACGCACAGGTTCGCCAGGAGCAGCAGCGCAATCCTTCGCAGGCCAACGCGCTTCAGGTAAAAATGGAATTGCAGGCCGACTGCTACGCCGGGGTCTGGGCCGGCAAGCACCGCGAACTCATCGAACCCGGCGACATGGAGGAGGGCCTTACCGCCGCCAGCGCGATTGGCGATGATACCCTGATGCGCAAATCAGGGCAGGACGTGTCGCCCGAAAGCTTCACGCACGGGTCAAGCGCCCAACGCATGGAATGGCTGAAGCGCGGCATCGAAACCGGGAACGAGGATGCCTGTGACACGTTCAAGTCGCAGGGATGACGCCGCATTTTTGAGTGACGGCGGAACATGAACATATGGCGCGGTCCGATCGGGCGAATATCGCACCGGGCCACAGGAGGAAATCAAGATGCGCCGTTATTGGCTGAGTGCCCTAATTGTCGCCTCGCTGGCGGGTACACCGGCTAGCGCGCGTCAACAGGATCGGGCGATCACGTCACGCGATCCTGATGCGATGGACGTTGCGAAGACCCCGATCACCGACCTCAACGTCGGGAGGGACGATGAAATTCCGACGCTGCTGGTAAAGGCGACAACCCAACCTTACGATCTTTCCGGGCTTGGAAAATGCCGGCAGATCGCGGGCGCCATTCAGGAATTGGACGAGATCCTGGGTCCTGACATCGATATTCCTCAAGCCGAACGAGATCGCATCAGCGCGGGGCGCGTTGGCAAATGGGTCGTCGCCTCGTTCATTCCTTTCCGCGGACTTATTCGCGAAGTGTCTGGCGCCAATGCCCAGGATCGCAAGGTGAACGCCGCTATTCAGGCAGGCCTGACACGGCGGGGATTCCTCAAGGGAGTGGGCGCGACAAAGGGGTGCCGTTATCCGGCATCGCCCGCCCCGGCAGCTGTCGTCCAGGCGCGTCTCGATGAAATGAAGGCGTTGGAAAAGCTGGAGAAGAAGGACAGCAAGCGCGCCCGCAAGAAGGGCTCTGATAAGGAGCTGGCGTACAAGTCGGAGCCCGAAGCCAGACAACCTGCGCCAGCGCAATAATCTGATCGGCATGGCGTAACCAGGATGATTTCTGACGCATGAGAAGGGTATTTCATTTCGCCGCTCCCCTGATGGCAAGCGCGCTGTTGTTGAGCGCATGCGGCGGGCAGGATCCGGCCGCTCAGTCGTCCGCTACACAAAGCAACACCGCTGGTCCCGAGACGGTGCCAATGGAGGATAAGGCAGGCACGCGTTCAACCGACGGCGCCACCCTGGCTTCCGAGGACACCGGCCTCCCGGTAACTCCGGCGACCATATCTTGTTCGGCCGATATCGGGGAAGCGGCAGCTCGAAAGCTGGTCACCCAATGCCGCGCAGTTTCGCCCGCAACTCGCCCGCCGTGCAATGTCGCAAATTCATGCACGATGATCAGGAACGAGATTGCGCGGGGCTGCGCTTTGCTGGGCGAAGACGCAACCAAAACGCCCGAGTGCACCATTGATCCCATCAGCAAGGAAGCGGCTGCCGATCTCGTCAAACGCTTCTACGCGGGGATTAATGCTCATGATTACAGCGCGGCGTGGTCCTTATGGGGTCCCGACGGCAATCCCGAACAGACACTGGACGAGTTCACCAAGGGCTATGCCCAAACGGCGCGAACTCATGTTGAAATAGGCAAAGTGTCCGATGTCGAAGGCGGCGCAGGCTCGCTGTACGTGACTGTGCCGGTAACGGTGGACGCCGTGCTCGATGATGGACGGCGGCAACGCTTTGTCGGTAGTTATGCGCTGCGCCAGATCAACCGCGGCATGGGACCATCGCAGGGATGGCACATAATGTCGGCTAAACTGAGCATGAAGCCCGCCTGATCATGCCGCGGTTGATCTTTATGGACGCCGCGTGCTTTCCTTGCGCAAATCATAGATACGGCCCTGGCGGTTCTCGATGACCGGGCTGAAATCCTCAGGTTCATTGACAAGATCGTCAAACAAGGTGCGGTAGTGGATCATCGCACGGCGCAACTGCTCCGTTCCGGCCTGACCGCGAGCATGGCTTTTGGTGATCGTGTTCGCCGTACGATAATGAGCGACCACTTCGGCATGATCCACTGACAGATCGTCATGCCGCTGCTCGAACTCTGCCACAGGATAGCCGCGTGCCACCATTACGTTCGCCAGCAGCACGTCCGCGCGATTGACGGCACCGGCCGGATCATCGACGAACATCGCCTGGACGATCAGCCAGTCGCTGATGAAAGCCTCACGCTGGCCCGGGGCAAGGGGGCGAATGTCAAATCCCGCCATCCTGCGTTGACGCTCCTCCAGGATGACTTCACCCTTACGGACCCCGCCCGCTTGCTGCACCGTCCGCGCGTATTCGTCGCCATAGCGATCGCGCAACTCATGCGAATGACGCCGCCTTGAAAATATGACGAGCGTTGCCGCTACCGCAATGACCACGGTCAGGCCGATCATGATGACAAGCGGGCTAAGGGTATTCACGTGGCGTTCTCCGGTGGCATTTGAGGTCCCAAATCTTGAACCAAATACCGGCCATTCTGGTTGCTCTGCCCGCCGTAACTTTCGTGCCGCTCAGCCGCGTGGGTGATAGAAGTCGTAGATCGTCTGAGCCACAGCGGCGCTTACTCCCGGCGCTCGCTGAAGGTCGGCCAGGCTGGCGGCGCGCACTTTTCCGGCGGTCCCGAAATGCAGCAACAACGCGCGCTTGCGGGCCGGCCCAATGCCCGGGATCTCGTCCAGCGGGCTGGCACTGATAGCCCGGCTCCGCTTGGCCCGGTGGGCGCCGATGACGAAGCGGTGAACTTCGTCCCGTAACCGCTGGAGGTAGAACAATAGCGGCGAATTGACCGGAAGCATCTTTTCCCGCCCATCGGGGAAGTGAAATACCTCCCGCCCATCGCGGCCATGGTGCGGGCCTTTAGCGATGGCGATCAGCGGCACGTCTTCGATACCAAGTTCTTCCAGCGCGTCCTTGACTGCATTCATCTGCCCCTTCCCGCCATCGATCAGAACGAGATCCGGCCACGTGCCGCCCTGCCGCTCGGGGTCCTCCTCCTGCACACGACCGAAGCGCCGCGTCATGACTTCGCGCATCATTCCGTAATCGTCGTCGGTCTGCGCGGTCTTGATGTTGAATTTGCGATACTGGCTGGTGAGGTAGCCTTCAGGACCGGCAACGATCATCGCGCCCACAGCCTTTGTCCCCTGAATGTGGCTGTTGTCGTAGACCTCGATCCGCTGCGGAACGTCCGGGAGTTCAAGGAAATCAGTCAGTTCGCGCATCGTCTTGGCCTGCGTCCCGCGTTCCGCCAGACGCCGGTCCAGCGCTTCGACAGCGTTGCGGGTCGCCTGCGCCACCAGATTGCGGCGACTGCCGCGCTGTGGGACGGAAATCTCCACTTTGCCGCCCGCCCCTTCGCGCAGCGCCTCACTGATAAGGTCCGCCTCGGGTAAGACCCGATCCACCAGTATGCACCGCGCCGGTGGTACTTCTTCGTAGAACTGCGCGAGGAAGCTCTGCATCACTTCCTCCTCGCTCAGTCCTTCGGTGTGGGTCGGGAAAAAGGCCCGGTGGCCCCAATTCTGCCCGCCCCGTATAAAGAACGCCTGCACGCCGACCTGACCGCCCTTGCTAGCCATCGCGAAGATGTCGGCGTTGTCCAGTCCCTCGGAATTGATCGCTTGGCTGCCCTGGATGAATGTCGCAGCGCGCAGGCGGTCTCGCAACATCGCAGCCCGTTCAAAGTCGAGATCCTGCGCTGCCTGCGCCATCTGCACTTCGATCTTGCGCTGCACCGCGCTGGACTTGCCGCCAAGGAAGTCCTTCGCTTCCTGAACCAGTTCGTTGTACCCGGCCTCATCAATACGACCGACGCAGGGGGCCGAGCAGCGCTTGATCTGATACAGCAAGCACGGCCGATCGCGACGACTGAAGAAACTGTCCGTGCAGGAGCGCAGCAGGAACAGTTTCTGCAGCGCGTTCACCGTCGTGTTCACCGATCCGGCGCTGGCAAACGGGCCGTAGTAATTGCCCTTGGCACGCCGTGCGCCGCGATGCTTCATGATGCGCGGGAACGCGTGATCGGCCCGTAGTAAAATGAACGGGAAGGATTTGTCGTCACGCAGCAGCACGTTGTACGGTGGTCGGAAGCGCTTGATCAGCTGCGCTTCCAGCAGGAGCGCTTCGGCTTCCGAGTTCGTTGTGACGATCGTCATGGAGCGGGTCTGGCTGACCATCCGCTGAAGTCGCCCGGAAAGCCGTTCCCACTGGGTATAGTTCGCGACACGGTTCTTTAGCGCACGAGCCTTGCCTACATAGAGCACGTCGCCCCGCGCGTCCTGCATGCGATAGACGCCGGGACGCGGCGGCAGCGTGCGCACCGTATCGCGGATCACCTCGACGCCGGCCTGCAGGTCGGGCTGTTCGGATCCGCGCACGGTATAAGTCGCCCGCTCCTCGTGGAAGCGTTCGGTGCCCTGGGGGTTATCGGGAGTGCCGGCAGGTGTTCGCGCCATGCCCGTCAGATAGGGCATGGCGGGGCAAATCGGTAGACCTTGAAAGGCGTGTCTTCAGAACATCTTGCGGAAATCGATGCCCAGCACCCGTCCCTGCGGATTGCGGTAGGCAGGCTGATAGGCGATCGGCACCACTCCATTCTCGTCGGTGACGCGCTGGCGTGAATCCAATAGGTTGTCCGCCACCAGCGAAAGACGCGATCCCTTAAGGAACGGCATCTTGGCGACCAGCGCCTCGTTCCGGCCAAGATCGGCGAAGATGCGCAGGCTTACATCGAACGTGCTGCCGAAACGCAAGTCGGAGCTTCCCGGCAGGCCAGACCCGTTGACCCGTGCGGGAGCTTCCCACTCGGCCTTAAGGCGCAGGCCGTACCCGTTCTTGAACAGGCCACCCTCCGCTTCGATCGCGTGACGAGGCGTGCCGCCTGCGCCGATTGCATCGCCTTCCAGCTGGTTGAGCACCGGAACGCCCGGCGCGATCCGCACTGTGTCGGTGAACCGCCATGTGTGGTATACCGCTAGGTTCCAGCGGCTTGCTCGACCACGACCGCCGGGGCCACCCATGCCTCCACCCGAACCTCCGCCCATCCGTGATCCGCGTCCGCCGGTGTCTGCGCCTTGCGCGCGTGTTCCGCCAGGCCCGCGAGCCGAGTCGTCCGTGCCGCCTGCAGCCATCGGGGGACCCCGATCACCATCGGGACTGGTATCATTGCCACCGCCGCCACGTGCTCGCGGTACCTGACCAGCAGGTGCGCCGGGATTATCGACGCTGCAAAACCGCGCGCGCATCTCTGACAGGCGTTGCGGGTCGATCTTGCCATCGGCGCCGGTAAGGCGTTGGCGCAGACGTTCGGGCAGGCTGGTGACGTCCGGCGGCCCGCTCCCTCCAGCGCACAGGGCCGTGCGGATGCGTTCGAACCGCTGCAGGTCAAACCCACCCTGACCGGAAGCACCCTGGCCGTCGGCAGCACAAGCCCGGCTCTTGAATTGGGCCAGCTTGGCGGGATCGATTTTTCCGTCCGGTCCGGTCAGACGCTGCCGCAGGCGTTCGGGAAGCTGCGTGATGTCCGGCTCCGCAGCGCCGGGCGCGCAGAGCTGCTGGCGCATGGCAGCAAACCGCGCGGGGTCGAAGGTCCGACCCGATCCCGGTGCCGCACCGGGCGAGGTCTGTCCGCCGAATGTCTGCACGGAGGGCATCGGCCCGGCCGCTCCGACGACCGGCTGGCTTGCGGGTGCAGCCGCGGACGAACGCCCCCCCTCTCCACGATCGGAACCACCGCCGGAGCCGGAGCCGGATGAGCCGCCAAGGCTGCCCGACAAGTTGATGCCCCAGCGCATGGACGAACTTTTCACTTCATCGAACGTCACGGCGCGGCGGTCGATCGCGATAAGGTTGCCCTCACCGTCACGGGTGACCCGGCCCGGGAACGCCGCCTCGATGGCGGGCGTCAGCAGCGGGAAGGACTGGGTCACATCGCTGGAGCGGTTGCGGAAGTATTCGACGATCAGGTTGGAGCGCTGCAGGAACGGCAGCTTCCACTGCGCCGAAATCTTCCAGTCACGCTGCGTTTCCTTACGCAAGTCCGGATTGCCGCCCGACGTGACCGTGACCAGCGCCGTATTGTTGCGCGTGAAATCGAACACGGGCACATTGTACGTCAGGATGTTCGGCGCAGCCAACTGGGTCAGTTTGGGAGCCGCCTCGTCAACGATGTAGCTCGCCTGGAACGTAAGGGTTTCGGTGGGCGACCAGGTAATCCCTGCGCTCAAGTCCTTGAGCGTGCCGAAGTCCGACAGATGGTCCAGCCCGCCGCTCAGGTTCAACGTAATGTCACCAACCGCACCGAGAAAATCCTCGCCCTTGCTGGTCAGCGGCAGCGCAAGATTGACGCCGCCAAGCACATCCCCTCGCTTCAGCGTCACGCTGCCCAATTGCGGGCTGCGGGTATCCTCGTTCATGGAGCGATCGTAGTCGTAGCCAGCCTTGACGGTCAGATTGGCCTCGCCCGCCGGCATCCGGAAGGGCTTGCCGGAAATCGTCGCGAGGTTGGACAGGGTGATCTGCCGGGTCTTGGCGATGTCCACTCCCGCGCCGGGCACGAATGGCAACGCGCCGTCGATGGCAAGCGTGCCGGACGCCACCGCGTCACGAATATCCTGCGTCTGCACCTCGCCCCGGCGACGGTCGACACGCGTGTTGCTGTCTACATAGGTGGCGTTGGCGGTGGCGCTGAACTGCCAGTCGCCGATCATCGAGCTGTAGCCCAGCCCACCTTCGAACGTATCGGAAAGCGAGCGTGTGGTCAGCGGATCGGGCAAGGTGCGGCTCAGGGTCTGTCCGCCGTTGGATAGTGTCACGGTGTCCAGCCCGGCAAGGCTAGTCGTCTGCGACCGGGTGTAACCACCCGTCGCGGTTATCGATCCGGCCAGACCATTCTCGCCCAGCCCCTGGGTCATGGTGCCTTCGATGTTCAGTTCCGAATCGGCGGCGGCAAGGCTGCGATACTGCGCCGGGTTGGGATCGCCAGCGACTTGGGACAGGCGGGACGGATCCTGTTCAATGCTGCGTTCCGCCTCAGTCAGCATGGTGGTCTGGTCGAGCTTGGCGCTGATGTTGTAGCGCCGCGGCCCCGATACGCTGAACAGCCCGCCTTCCAGTTCGTAATTGTCGTAGCCGCCGCGCGTCGGCCGATTGTATTCATTGGACGTAGTGACCGCCGCGAACTGGCTTTTCAGGATAATGTTCACTACGCGCTGGTTGGGCGCGTAGCCGAAGCGTAGCGCCACTTCCTCGGGAAGCACTTCCATGCGGCGAATGGCCTCGGGCGGGATATTCCGCATCTCACGAAAGCTGGTGATCCGCTGGCCATTGAGCAGCATGACCGGGCGACCGTCTCCGCGCCCTCGTCCGCTGCCCGTCTGCGGGCTGATAGCGTCGAGCAGTTCTTCGATGGAAGCGACACCGTAGGATGCGATATCGTCTTCGGTGAATACTTCTATCGGCTGTTGGGGAATGTCGATCTGGCCCATGATACGCGGCGCCGTGACGACGATTTCGTTGCCTTGTACTTCAAGCGGCTCGTCGTCCTCCCGCTCTACTTTGGGAGACGACGCTTCGTCGGCATAAGCGACGCCGGGCGCGCAGAGACAGGCGATGAGGCTGATCAAAGGTAAGGAACGCAACTGCAATCTCCGCGAAAAGCCAAAGGTAAAACTGATGTTCCTATCCCTTGCGCTCCATTGCCCGGCTCCCGGCTCGACGACAAGGCACGGTGCGGTATCTTTTTGTCGCAAGTATCTTGCGCCTGGATGAATTGCGGAGGCTTCCATTTTGCGTGAGTCGCGGTTATGTCGCCGCGCGACAACACCAGACAACGGAACCCGGTCGCCAATGGCGAAAGAAGAACTGCTCGAAATGCGCGGACGCGTGGTCGAATTGCTGCCCAACGCCATGTTCCGTGTAGTGCTCGAAAATGGCCATGAGATTCTTGGCCATACCGCCGGAAAGATGCGCAAGAATCGCATTCGCGTGCTGGTCGGTGACGAAGTTCTGGTCGAATTGACGCCTTACGATCTTACCAAGGGTCGTCTTACGTATCGTTTCATGCCCGGCCGCGGTGGCCCCGGTCAGTTTGGCAGCTGATCCTGGTCCGGGCCAACCGCAGGCTCACAGCTCCAAGGATCAAGCCATTCCCAAACTCGTGCTGGCATCAGCCAGCCCAAGACGCCGCGAATTGATCCAGCGTCTGGGCATCACGCCTGATGCGATCCACGCCGCTGACATCGACGAAACGCCGCACGCTGCCGAGGTCCCTCGCGGTTATGCCCGGCGCATGGCTCGTGAGAAGGCGCTCGCCGCGCAGTTCCCGGGTGCATGCGTACTGGCGGGTGATACCGTCGTCGCCTGTGGGCGTCGCATTCTCCCAAAGGCAGAGGACGAAGCCACCGCGCGCGAGTGTCTATCGCTGCTATCAGGCCGCCGCCATCAGGTTCTTTCGGCCATCGCCTTGATCGGCCCGGATGGTACTTTGCGTGAACGGCTCAGCGAAACGGTCGTGCGCTTCAAACGGCTCGATCCAGCCGAGATCGACGGCTATATCGCTGGCGGGGAATGGCATGGCAAGGCGGGGGGATATGCGATCCAGGGCAGTGCAGAAGGTCTGATCGCTGCGATCTCCGGCAGTCATTCCGGCGTCGTTGGCCTACCTTTGTTCGAAACCCGTGCGCTTTTGCGTGCCGCCGGATTTGCCATTGCCTGATTGGCTCGTCGAGGAAGGCATCGGCGAAGTCCGTGCGATCCTGGTCGACGGGGACGATGTACTGGCTGCCAGGCTGGAGTGGCCGGGCCGGTTGGCCGCCGGCGAAGTGGCGGACGCCGTCCTCGTTTCCCGCCGCGCCGGATCGTCGCGCGGGACCGTTCGGTTCGATAGCGGCGAGGAAGCGCTGGTCGATGGCCTTCCGATCTCTGCGAGCGAAGGATCCCGCCAGCGCGTGGTTGTGACGCGCGGCGCCATCGCAGAAACCGGGAGACTGAAACGCGCGCAGGCTCGCCTCACCGATCAGGATCCCCGGCCCGCGCCGACGCTTGCAAGCATTTTGAAAGCCGGGGGCGCGGTCGTTCGCACTGTGCGACGTTTCCCCCAGGACCCGTGGCCCGACATCGTCGCCGAAGCATCGGACGGCATCGTCGACTTCGATGGCGGTTCCTTGGTCATCTCGCCCACCCCGGCGATGACCCTGATCGATATAGACGGCACGCTCCCCCCCCGCGCGTTGTGCCTGGCGGCGGTTCCGGTAATTGCACGGGCGATCGGCAGGTTCGACCTCGCCGGGTCGATCGGGGTCGATTTCCCGACACTAGAGGGCAAGGACGATCGCCGTGCGGTGGATGAAGCGCTTGCCGCAGCGCTCGGCCACTGGGCGCATCAGCATACCGCGATGAACGGCTTCGGGTTCGTCCAGCTTGTTGCACGACTTGAGCGCCCCTCGATCGCCCACAGGATTCGGGCAGACCGCCCCGGGGCCGCCGCTCGCCTGCTCTTGAGGCAGGCAGAGGCGGTGCCACCACCTGGGCCGCTTTTACTTACTGCGCACCCGGCAGTGATTGCAGCCGTCGCCCCTCCATGGGCGGAAGAACTCAGCCGTCGCACGGGGAGAGAGATCCGCTGGAAGGAGGATCGTGCTCTTGCACTCCTGGGCGGATTCGCGCAGGCCGTGACGTCATGACCAGATCCGAACGCAAATGCCCCATCTGCGGCAAGCCTCGCTCGGCGGAGCACACGCCTTTGTGTTCCAAACGGTGCCGGGACCGCGATCTTCTGCAATGGCTCGAAGATGGCTATGCCCTGCCCGGCGCACCGGCTTTTCCGGAAAATTCACAGGATGATTGAATTATTGTGGCGACTAGGGGGTTGCCAAGGCGCGCTGGCTTCGTCATAGGCCCGCCACCAACCGCTGGCTGCTCCCTGAAGACGCCGCCAGCCAGACAATGCCCGGGTAGCTCAGTTGGTAGAGCATGCGACTGAAAATCGCAGTGTCGGCGGTTCGAATCCGTCCCCGGGCACCATTTTTCATACATTGATGGGCTGCGTAGGTGTCCCCCGCACTACGAGAAGACCAGCCAAAGCTATTGCGTAAAGACATTCGGGGGGCTGGCCATCCTCACATCGCGCTGCTCCTTATGGGCGGAGGTGGTTTTTTCATCGGTCGCACCACGGCTCCTGCGCCTGCAAGGGTCATTTCGAGCGTTGCAACGCCTCGCCCTGCGCCACCGGTTTCGCCAAGCGCCATCGCACCACTACCGACGCTAGAACGAGCGGGACTGATCGATCTGGTGACCGATGCAGTCGATGCCACCAGTGCATGATGGCCACTGCCAGAGGCGGTAGGATCGGCGGCGGGAAGGCGCTTCGACTTGGTGTTGCCTTTTGGCTGCGAAGGGACGGTAGTGGGCGAACGCACAACGCCGTTCGGGTGGCAGTACAACGAAGCGAAACGTACTCTGCGCGTGTGGATCAATCCAACGCGGTGGGACCGAGCGAGATTGGCATCGGCGGAGATTGAATTGGGCAAGGCCGGGCTTGAAGGATGCTGGATCGCCAGGCCTTGGTCGACGGCAACAGATTGTCCTGCCCCCGCGCCAGACGGCGCAACGCAGTCCGCTGTAGCTGTCCAGCCTCTAGAGGAGGTAGCGGTAGCGCGCCCAATTGAGAACGACGCCGGCAAAGATCCACGCAGGCTAGAGATCGTCAAACGGATGGAACCAGGAGATTTTGATCCCGCGTGCGGCTTCTCTCTAAGGATCACCGGGCGCTTACTGCCAATGTCGGCTCGGCAAGGAAACTTCCAGCCCGCCGGCGAGCTGGAAATCTCATTCCGATCTCAAGATCCCAGCGTTGTCACCAGAAGCTCCGCAAGCCGAAGTCCTGCCTGCTTCATTCGATACGACGCGAGATAATAGTTCTTAATTTCGTAGTCAGCAGGCAGCGTCTTTGCAGCTGAGGGGCAGGCGATACCACTACGACCACCGCAAGCGGTGACCTTATAAACATCGTTCGGGGTGGGCACGACCGGATCGATGAAAATATACTTCTTTGCAAGGTTGCGGCTTTCCACGGCCCAATCGCGTGGCGAAAGGCCGGTAGGTGGGGTCAGTGATGCATCTTCCCAAAGCTCCCGGCCCAACTGAACCGCCGTAAGACCGTGCTTCTTGACGATCGCATAGTCCCATACAGAGTGAATATCGGTGGTTTCCGCGACGCCGTTCACAACCCCATTCAGCACACCGCCGGGGATCAGCACCTTATTCTGTGCTCCACCCGGTTCGGACCCATGCAGGGGCTGGTGCAGATCGCCCACCAGATGAAGAAGGAATTTCACCGCTTCCTGCCGCTGTTGCTTCGTGTTGGCGGTGTTCTTGAGCACGCCCACATAGTAGGCGATCGACTTGTCCGCACAGATGGTCTGAGGCCGACTGGCAATGCAGGCCGGATCGGATGCATCGGGAACTACTCCCAGCACCGGAATACGCACAGTGTGGATCACGTTCGGATATGTCTCTCTTACCGTGTCCGCCCATCCGGCCACGGCTTCGTCGTAGAAATCAGCCCCGTCGAGTAGTTCGGAAATCTTGTTCCATACCGCGCGATTCTCGGTCTTGAGTTTAGCTTCGGCTACAAAGCCAATGGCGGCGTGCCCTGCACGGGTCCATGCCTGCGCGGGAGTAGCTGTCGCCAGAAGAACTACCAGCGAAGCGAAGAATGGCTTGCGTAGGCGTTTCGTGATTTTCAACATCGATCGACCTGTTCCACATAAAAAAAAGGAAAACCACCGTCCGCGCTCAGGCATTAATCAGTGCCAACGGAAGGTCACTGGCTAGATGCCGGGAGCATCCGGTATCCTCCATCCGACGATCAGCTTTTGTGCAGATCGTCGCGGGTGTATCGGAACTGTCATCAACGCCAGATAGTCGCTGCGGCGATGTCTTTCTCTCGAGAACGCGCTGCCTGGCTGGGACGCAACGTCTTCCCGCACGAATCTGCTCTACGGCAGTGGCTGGGCGCGCGCGCCGTGTCGGCAGGGCTGGAAGTCGATGATGTGGTCCAGGAGACCTACGCGATTCTCGCTTCCATCGAGAGGATCGACCACATCCGCAATGCTCGCACCTACATGTTCGAAGTAGCGAAATCAGTTGTGCTCCAGTACCTGCGACGTGCCAGGATCGTAACGATCGACTTTCACATGAACGCGCAGGCCTTGGACATTCCCGAGGACGCGCCCAGCCCCGAACGGGTCGTCGCGGACCGGCAGGAATTGTCGCAGGTATCCGCTGCGATCACGGCATTGCCTGATCGATGCCGGGAAGTATTCACTCTGCGCAAGCTTCACGGGCTTAGTCAGCGGCAGGTGTCCGAAACCCTTGGCATCGCGGAGAGCACCGTCGAAAAACATATGGTCAAGGCTCTGGCGATGCTGACGAATTCAATCGGACGTGGCGGAAATGGGCGCAATGCGGCATCTAGTCCGCGTGACCAACGAAACGACAGCGAGAACGGTGAACAGTCCCGACAGTGTGAACGCGCTTGAAGAGCGGGCCGCGCAGTGGGCATTGCGCATGGATTCAGGGGCGCTGAATTCCCAGGATGAGGCCGAATTCAATGACTGGGTGGCTGCGGATACACGTCATGCCGGCGCCTTCGCGCGGGCCATGGCTGCCAACGCCTATTTAGATCGTGCGATCGCGCTGGGTGTCGACCGCGAGATTCCGGAGTACGAAACCTGGGCGGCGATCCGAACGCCAGTGGTCCCGGCGCCGCGCTCCATCAGCCGACGGCTGTGGCTCGGCGGGGCGGCGGGCGCTATTGCAGCATCTCTGATCGTCGCGGTGGGGCTGAACCACGTCACCGGTAATACGACGCTGACGGCGGACAAGGGCACAGTGCGCCGCACCGCGCTGCAGGATGGTTCCGCCGTGACGCTCAATGCCGGGACGGAAGTTTCGGTGGCTATGCGGCCGCGCGAACGACGGGTCGTCATGTCAGCGGGCGAGGCCAACTTCGACGTGGCCAAGGACGCCGCACGGCCGTTCATCGTCGAAGCAGGCGCTGTGCGCATCCGGGTTGTAGGCACCAGTTTCGTGGTGCACCTTTCAGACATCGGTGATGTGGCCGTCATCGTGAGTGAAGGACGTGTGGAAGTGCAGGCCGCCGGATCCGCGCCCGTCCTGCTCGCAGCCGGAGACCGCATCGCCCTGCCGGTTCGCGGCCCGATCGTGCGCGAGCAACTTTCGGCCAGCGAAATCGAACGGCTCGGTCTGTGGCAGCGGGGCGAGATGGATCTGACCGGCCTTACCTTGGCCGATGCGGCAAAGCAGTATGCGCGCTATTCCGACAGACGCATCGTGATCGAGGACCCGCGAGTGGCCGAGCTCAAGATCGCAGGCGTTTTCTCAACAAGCGATCCCGGCGGCTTCGCGCGCGCTGCCGCGCTGGCGCATAACCTTCGCGTAACGAGCGACGATCATACCGTCATCCTCTCCGCAAAATAAAATCGCATCGCAGTGGAGGATCGTCCGTAGGACTGCATCTAGCCCATAATAGCGGCAGACGCGCCGCTGGTGGGGATCGTTACACATGCATTCGAGGTTTGTTTCCGGCTGCGCAATGGCCGTCATCGCCTGCGCCATCGCCAGTCCTGCGCTTGCGCAAGAGCGCCAGTTCAACATTCCCGCGCAATCCTTGGCAAGTGCCATCGCTTCTTTGGGGCGGCAAGCGCAAGTACAGATCGTGGCGCCGGGTGAAGGGCTCGACAATCTGCGCAGCCGCCCGGTCAAGGGCCGCATGGATGCGCGCGCGGCGCTACGCCTGCTGATCGGGGGCACCGGCCTTGAAATCGCTGCAGACGATGGCGCCCGCATCGTGCTCCGCCGCGTGGCGGTGAGTGAGGCGCGTGTGGCTGTCCCCAGCGATGTCTCTGCAAGCAACGACATTGTCGTGACGGGCTTTCGCGCAAGCCTGAGCACCGCGCGAGACATCAAACGCAAGTCGGACGCCATCGTCGATTCCGTCGCCGCCGAGGATATTGGCCAGCTGCCGGACAACAGCGCAACCGAAGCGCTCGCGCGCTTGCCCGGCGTCCAGGTCTTCCGCAACGCTGATCCGCTCTATCGAAGTCTATAAGGCCCTTACTCCTGATCTGATCGAAGGCGGCATCGGCGGCGCGGTGAACGTGCAATTGCGCCAACCGCTCGATTTCAAGAAAGGCATCAGCGTCGCCGGGACCGTACGCGGAAGCTACGACGATCAGGCCGACAAGCTGATGTACAACGGCGACGTGTTGATCGCTGGCAATTGGGACACCGGCGCGGGCGAGATCGGTGTGATGGTCAATGCGAGCTACACCCGCCGCGACTATTACGAGTCGTATCGCGAAAGCCTTGGCCCACAGACGACAGCTGCCGGATATAGCTTGCCGACAGGCATCCTCGCCAAGAATCCCAAGGGCCATTACGAGCGCCCGGTGCTGACGGGCGAAATCCAGTGGCGTCCTGCCTACAACTTCGGGATGCATCTACGCGCCACCAACGTCACCGACGACAACACCTACACCGATACCGACTTTCAGACCAACATCGCCGCGAATACCGTGCTGCGCAATGTTGTGCTGGTCGACGGGACCAAGATCGTCAAAAGCGCCAGCTTCACCGCGACCGCCAACTCTGGTGCCCGGTCCAACCATACGCGTCAGTTGCTGGATACCACCCAGGTCGAATTCGGGGCGGATTTCAAATCGGGCATCGCCACGCTCACCACCAGTGCGGTCTACACCACTTCACGTGTCGAGACCGATCAGCAGTTGTTCCTGTTGGGGTTCAACCAGGCGCCAGTGATAGACGTCACCTTTCAAGGCGATGGCAAGTGGGGCGGCCTGTCCTATTCCTACCCCTCGGCAAATTTGGGCGACATCAACCAGTTTCATGTCCGTGCCTATTCGGACAATCGAGAGCGCCAGACGGGTAAGGGATTGCAGTGGCGCACCGATCTGGACCTGGACACCGGCACTGGATTTTTCCGCTCCATCAAAACCGGATTTCGCTATGCCCGGCGCACCGCCCGATACCGATCGGGAACCAACCTGGTCGATCTAAATTCCCTGAAACTGCCTATGTCAGTGTTTCCGGGCGGAGCAACTCCTAGCGTATTATCCCGCCGTCCAGAAGGGGATGATGCAGCGATCCCCACGGGCTGGGTCGGCTACGACGCGACGTATCTAAACAGCGAAGCGAACGTGATCGCGCTGAACAATTTCATCAGCACGCTGAAGCCCGGCAACTTCACGGATAACGGCCGCCCTGCCTATGATCCGATCAATGCCTTCGACGGCAAGGAACAGAGCTTCGCGGCCTATGGCCAGTTCAAGTATGGCTTCGAACTAGCCGGCATTCCGGTGGACGGAGTGGCAGGGCTGCGCATCGTGAACACATGGCTCACGATCAATGGCACCCAGAGCATCCGCGAGAATACGCCGACGACGGGCGGCACGATCATCCGCTTCGAGCGGATCAATGGCCGCCAGAACTACCTCGACGTCGATCCCGCGATCAGCGCAGTCGTGCACTTCACACCCGAGTTGCAGTTGCGCGGTGCCTGGACGAAGACGTTCAGCCGCCCCGATTTCTCCAATCTCAATCCAACGGTTGCCCTGGTGCAAGTCCAGGCCGCCTCCGGTGATTACACGGGCACTGCCACCGCGGGCAATCCGAACCTTAAGCCGGTGCGTTCGACCAACTGGGACTTGTCGCTGGAATATTACTTTGGCCGCACCGGTTCAGTGTCGCTGGCCGGGTTCTATCGCGACGTGAAAGGCTACATCGTCAGGACTACAGTGGAAGACGAAACGATCCCAGGGGCGCTGGGCGTTGTAAATGTGACAAAGTTCGTCAACGCCGGGGATGGCTACATCAAGGGTGTGGAAGTGGGAGTGAACACCTTCTTTGATTTTGCACCCGGCGCGCTGCGCCACTTCGGCGCCTCGGCGAACTACACCTATATCGAATCGCAACAGAACCTTCCTGCAACCCAAGCCACTGCCGCGTTCAGGGGGCAGACGGCGGGCATTTCCAGGCACAGCTACAACGCCAGCCTGTTTTACGACGACGGTCGTTTCCGCGCGAAGGTGGCATGGTCGTGGCGCAGCGACTTCACGCTCAGTTACAACCTTACCGACCCCAGCAAGAACCTGAACTGGTACCCGATTTCACGGCTGGCCGCATCAGCGACGTACAACATCAACCGTAACCTCTCGGTGACGGTCGACGGAACCAACCTGCTGAATCGCCCACAAAGGGCCTATTGGGGCAGCAAGGATTTTACCGACCGCGTCTATTTCGAAGGTCGGGTTTACTCGGCAGCCCTGCGATTCAAGTTCTGAGGATCGTGACCATGAAGCTCCTTGCCAGTGCCGCGTTACTTGCCACATCCCTTGCCCTTCCCGCATCAGCCTCGGCACCAAAGGAATGGGGTGGCGCGTGGGGATACGCCACGTCCCCCGCCACCCGGACTGTCCGGGCTGAGAACCCGGCGGGAACTTACCGATACCGCATCCGCCCCAGTCAGTCTGGCGATGCGTTGCGATTGGTGCTGACCAACCCCGAAGGGGCGATTCCGCTATCCATCGCGACAATCTCCGTCGCCCGCGCTGCACAGAAAGACGGTTTCGCGATGGACGGATCGAGCCGCACCCCCGTCAAGTTCGATCCCGCCGAGGCGGTCGCCGGAGGGAAGATCCTCCACACACATCCGGCAACCGTCGGAGTCCGGGCGGGGGAAGATCTGATCGTCGAAATCGTGACCTCGGCCCCAAGTACCACCGTCGCCGGAAATGCCGGCTTCCCGGCTGCCTTTGCGCCCGGCACGATCGATGCTCGTGGGGAGAAACTGGAGGCCGTCAATATCCGACCGTTGATCTCGCAACTGATCGTCCAAAGTCCCGCCACCCCTTGTACCATCGTGACCTTGGGCGACTCGATCACCGAAGGTGCGCGCGGTACGCGAACGGATTGGCGCGGGTGGCCTGGCATTCTGTCGAAGAGGCTGGTCGATCAGCGCGAGGGTAAACGGTGCGGCGTCGTCAACATGGGTATCAGCGGCAACCGCCTTCTGCGCGACGGACGCGGCACCGCCGCGATCGACCGTTTCGAGCGCGATGTTGCCTCGGTCCCAGGCGTCACGCATCTGATCGTGCTGGAAGGCGTGAATGACATCTGGCGCGCTAGTTTGGACGGAGAGCCGTCCGTGGTCGCCGAGGACCTTATTGCCGGATACAGAAAGCTGATCGCTGCAGCCCATGCGAAAGGCATCCGGATATACGGCGGGACGATCACTCCTGGGTTCGGCTGGAAAGCCTTCACCCGTGAGATGGAGGGCATCCGTCAGACGACCAACGCCTGGATTCGCCGTAGTGGCGAATTCGACGCGGTGATCGATTTCGACGCCGCTATTCGCGATACCTCGAACCCGCCGATGGTTCTGCGACCCTACGATTCCGGAGATCATTTGCATCCCGGCAATGCTGGCTACGAGGCTATGGGTAAGGCGATCCCGCTCTCTCTGTTTCGGAACACACCTTGACTACCAACGCCTCTGTCGGGCGGGATGACCTGCGCACCGCCGCACTAGCCATGTCCCTTGCATTGCTGTCGACACCCCTCCCCTCCTGGGCCGAAGAGGCGCCCGCGCCCGTTGACATGGTCGATCCCTTCGTCGGAACTGCGGGAGACCACGGTCAGTTGACGCCCGCCGCGACAGGGCCTTTCGGGATGGTTCAACTCTCTCCGGATACGGTCCCTGCCCAACACGCAGGCTATGACTACGACGCCGACAAACTGGTCGGCTTTTCCCATACTCGCGCTGTCGGCGTGGGATGCGGTGGCGGCGGCGGGGATCTGCTTGTCTCGGTCGGCTATGCCGGAGAGACAGGGCCCTGGACCATGAACAAGGCGTCCGAACAAGCCGGTCCCGGATGGTATGGCGTCAGCTATGGCGAAGGCATACGCGCCGAACTGGCGGCCGTGGGCGCTGTGGGTCTTTCTCGCTTCACCATGCCGCATGCCGGCACCGTCCGTGTCATTCTGAATCCACGTCATAGCTATACCAGGCGCTACAATGCAAAATGGGACCGACAAGAGGCTGGCGACCTGCGCGGAAGTATGTCCGCGGGCACCGTGTGTGAGAAAGGAACCTACCACCTCTCGTTCGCAAGCATGCTGCGCCGCAATGGTAAGGCCGTGAGCACCCGAGCCACGCCGCTAGACAAGGGGCGCCTTGCCTTCGATCTACCCGTGGTTGCAGGAGACCGCATCGAACTGCGCACCGGACTTTCGGTTGTCGATACGAGGTCGGCCCGCAACGTCCTGCAAGCCGGCGTCGCTCGTTTTTCGCTGGAGCAGGTCAAGGAACGAGCCAGGCAGGAATGGGCGCACGAACTTGGCCGAGTGCAGGTCCCTGGAAGCGACGAGCGCGCCCGGCTCTTTTACACCCACCTTTTCCGCGTCCTGCAGAGCCCGGCGAGGATAGACGACGAAAACGGTCGCTATCGACGCTCGGATGGCACGCTGCATCGCGTTCCAGCAGGGCATCACCGATATGCGGGCTGGGCTGTCTGGGACAACTATCGCACGCAGTTGCCGTTGATAGCACTGCTCGATCGCCACCGATCGGCGGACATTGCCGCCTCGCTGGCGGAACTTTACATCGCCGGTAAAGCACAGTGGGCCACGCAGCATGAGCCTTTCATCACTGTGCGCACGGAACATGCTGGCGTCGCCCTGCTCGATTTTCACCGAAAGGGCATCGGCGGTTTCGACGCATCCCGGATCCTCCCCTTGATGGTGAAGGAACTAGACGACTTGCCCAACGAAGCGCCAGATCAACAGATCGAAACAGCCTACGACGCCTGGGCAGCAGCTGAACTGGCCAACGATCTCGGCGATACGTCGCTCGCGACGTGGCTACGCGAGAGAGCTCTCCGCTATCGGACGACATGGAAGCGCGTCTTTGAAGAAGTGACGCCCGATTTCGACATCGTAAAGTCGCGGGGGCTCTATCAGGGCACGTTATGGCAGTATCGTTGGGCACCCGTGTTCGACCTCGACTGGGTGATAAACCAAGGGCTTGGGCCAGCGCGCTTCAATCGCGAACTTGATCGGTTCTTCGACCGGGGACTGTTCAACATGACTAACCAGCCCGACATCCAGGCGCCATTCCTGTTCTCGGTGGCTGGGCGGCCCGGGAAAACTGCCGAGCTGATTGACAGCATCCTGAACCGACCCATCGACCATTGGTACACGAATGCCGGCAAGCGCTCCGCCCCTTGGCAAGGGCGTAGCTTTGCCTTGGCTCCCGCAGGCTATGCCGATGGCATGGACGATGACGCCGGAGGGATGGCAGCATGGTACGTATGGGCATCGTTAGGCCTGTATCCTCTAACCCCCGGAAAACCAGAATACGTGATCACCACTCCGGCTTTTTGGCAATCAATCATCCGCCCCCAAGACGGTCACCGCATCACGATCGAGCGGGTTGATAACCGCATCCCGAACATCGAGGGCCACTGGAATGGGGAGGTGCTTCCGGCGATGAGCATTGACCATCAAACACTCATGGCAGGCGGCAGGCTGCGAACAAATTCGAATTAACGGCGTCTCCCGATCCGCCTCGCACATCACTTCTTTTCATATTTCTGCGTTGCAAACCTATCGGCCTGTCGATCAGCGACAGCGTGACGACTTTTGACACCTTGGCCGGTCACAAATTGTCGCAGGGTTGAAATGCGTGCTTGCGAGCATCGGGCATTGCTTCGATAGGACGAGGCAATACTCACGAAAGCGTGCGCTTTGAAAATCAATCTGCCCAAAGTCCTCCGAACCCAACAGAATTTTCGCCTAGGTCTCCTTTTGTTGGGGCTGACGGTCCTGTCGTCGTGCTCGGGCGATAAGGACAAAAAGGAGCAGCAGCGCCCTGCCCCGACCGTGGGCTACATTGTGGCCGGGGCAACTAACGTACCGCTGCCTGTGACGCTGAGCGGACGGACCGTTGCATTCGAAACGTCCGAAGTGCGGCCGCAAGTTGCAGGCATCATTCGGCGACGCCTTTTCACGGAAGGAAGCTTCGTGAACGAAGGGCAGCCGCTGTTCGAGATTGATCCGCGTTTGTATCGGGCTGCAGTGAACGAGGCCCAAGCCAACCTCGCCAGTGCACGCGCGACGGCGGAAGCCGCTTCGGTAAAAGCAAACCGCCTGCGCCCACTCGCTGAAATGGAGGCAGTCGCCAAACAGGACTATACGGACGCGCTGTCGGAATCGCGCGTCGCCAAGGCGTCGATCGCCCAGAATGCGGCCACTCTCGATACTGCGCGTATCAACTTGCGTTTCACGACAGTCCCCGCGCCGATCAGCGGCCGTATCGGGCGGTCGCTGATCACTGTCGGCGCGCTGGCAAGCAGCAGCCAGGCGGATCCTCTGGCCATAATCCAGCGCATGGACCCGATGTTCGTGGACATGCAGCAGTCAGCAGCGGACCTGACTGAACTTCGTCGCAGTCTGGCATCGGGCGGGGTTCAGCCCGGAAGCACTGAAGTCACGCTGCAACTTGCCGGAGGCGCGCGTTATCCCCAGTCGGGCACTGTTCAATTTTCCGAAGTCACCGTCGATCCCGAAACTGGCACGGTCACCTTGCGCGCCCGCTTCCCGAATCCGGAGGGTGTCCTCCTGCCTGGCATGTTCGTGACCGCCATGTTCAATCAGGCGTCGGACCCGAATGCGATACTGGTGCCCCAGAACGCGGTGCAGCGCGACTTCGATGGTAGTGCCTATCTAATGCTGGTTGGACCGAACAATAAGGCCATGCGGCGCAAGGTGACGTCAGATCGCACTTATGGGACCAATGCGGTGGTGACCGCTGGTCTCAAAAAGGGTGACAAGGTGATCGTGCAAGGGTTGAACGGATTGCGCCAGGGCGCTCCAATCAAGCCTGTTCCCAGCTCTTCTCCGCAAAAGGTGATCCCTCCCAAGGATAGTGAGATAAAGGACGATCCGTCGGCCGGCGCGGCGAAGGGCGGCTGAGCCCGGCATGTCCCGCATATTCATCGATCGTCCGATCTTCGCCTGGGTATTGGCGATCATCGTCATGCTTGCCGGCATCGGCGCGCTCAATTTCCTGCCGAACGAGCAATATCCCGATATTGCGCCAACGCAGGTTAACATCCGGGCGAACTATCAGGGCGCCTCTGCGCAGACGATCGAAAATTCGGTAACCCAGATCATCGAGCAGCAGCTGACTGGCATCGATGGGCTTCTGTATTTCAGTTCGACGTCCAGCAACCGTGGTCAGGCATCGATCAGCGTCATTTTCGCGAAGGGCACCGATCCTGACATTGCGCAGGTTCAGGTCCAGAACAAAGTGCAATCGGCCTTGCCGCGCTTGCCACAAACGGTTCAGGCGCAAGGCGTCACCGTCACCAAATCGAACGCAGATCAATTGTTGCTGGTGGCCGTCTACGACGAGACCGACACTCGATCGAACCAGGATGTTTCAGACTATCTGACGTCCAATATGCAGGATTCGCTTTCACGCGTGCAGGGTGTGGGCGACGTCAACGTGTTTGGTGCGCCGCACGCCATGCGCATCTGGCTGGACCCGCGCAAGCTGGCTGCCGTCCAACTGATGCCGAGCGATGTAACATCGGCTATCCAGGCTCAGAACACCGAAGTTGCCGCCGGCGAAATCGGTGGATTGCCATCACCTGAAGGGCAAGCCATCAACGCCGTCGTGACCGCAGGCGCCCGTCTTCAGACCGAGCAGCAATTCCGCGATATCGTTGTCAAGAACAACACGGATGGATCGACCGTCACCATCGGCGACGTCGCTCGCGTGGAAATCGGCGCGGACAACTACAGCACGATCAGCCGCGTCAACGGCCATCCGGGCGCAGGCATTTCAGTTTCGCTGTCGCCAGGTTCGGATGCCTTGGGCACCGCTGAAGCGGTGAAGGCAGAGGTCACGCGGTTCGCAGCCGGATTCCCCGACGGATTGAAATACATCTACGGCAGCGATTCGACGGATTTCATCAAGCTTTCGGTTGAGGAAGTTCAAAAGGCCCTGTTCGAAGCGATCATTCTCGTCGTGATCGTCATGTTCGTTTTCTTGCAAAGCTGGCGGGCCACGCTGATCCCGGCGATCGCTGTCCCAGTGGTTCTACTGGGCACGTTCGCCGTGTTCTATTTCGCTGGATTTTCCATCAACACGCTGACGCTTTTCGGTCTGGTGCTCGCTATCGGCCTGCTCGTCGACGACGCGATCGTCGTGGTCGAAAACGTCGAGCGGCTGCTCGAGGAAAATCCCGGGATGACGCCGCGTGAAGCGACGATCAAGTCGATGGAGGAAATCCAGGTCGCACTGATCGCCATCGCTCTGGTGCTGTCAGCGGTGTTCTTGCCGATGGCGTTCTTCGGCGGATCCACGGGCGTTATCTACCGGCAGTTTTCGCTTACCATCGTGACCGCAATGGTCTTGTCGGTGTTGGTGGCGCTGATCCTCAGCCCCGCGCTCACGGCCACTCTGCTCAAGGCCAAGGTCGCTGAAGAAGACCAAAAGCCGACCTGGATCGAACGTAATTTGCCCTGGCTGGCGCGGGGATGGGAGAAATTCCACGTCTGGTTCAACGGCACGTTCGAGCGGACCACCAACGCTTACGTCCGTCAGGTCGAAAGGGCGGTCGCACACAAATGGCGCTGGCTACTTGTCTTTCTGGTGACCTGCATCGCGACGTTCTTCCTCTTCCAGCGCCTGCCCACGGGCTTCTTGCCCAACGAGGACCAGGGCAACATCATCGTCCAATGGCGACTGCCGGCAGGCACTCCCCGTGCTCGAACGGAACAAGTACAGAGGGCGGTCGAGAAGTATTTCACCACTCACGAGAAAAAGAATGTCGAGGGGATGTTTACGTTGTCCGGTGGCGGGCAGGGAGCAGCGGGTCAGAATAGCGGCCAGGCGTTCATCAACCTCGTCGATTGGAAAGACCGCTCCGAAGCTCGAGATAGTGCATCAGCCATCGTCCAACGGGCGACAGCGGCGTTTCGCAATTTGCGCGACGCCCAAGTGTTCGTCCTTGTCCCTGGCGCTGTAAGAGGGTTGGGAAGCTCATCCGGTTTCACGCTCGAACTGCAGAATGCAAGCGGCATGAGCACGCAGAAGTTCGCCGAAGCGCGCGAAAAATTGCTTGCGGCTGCCAATGCCAATCCGCAATTGCAGGGCGTACGCCTGAGCAACTTGCCGGACGTATCGACGCTTAAGGTCGATACGAACATACGCGCACTCACCGCTTACGGGCTGACGGCTGCGAACGTGAACTCCACGCTCTCGACCGCGTGGGGCGGCTCCTATGTCAACGACTTCATCGACAAAGGCCGCGTGAAGCGCGTTTTTGTTCAGGGCGACGCGCCGTTCCGCTCACGCCCCGAAGACCTTGAGCAATGGTTCGTGCGTGGGTCGAATGGGCAGATGTCCCCGTTCTCGGCATTTTCGACCATCAGCTGGTCGACCGCTCCCAGTTCGACCTCGCGATTTAGCGGTCTGCCCGCCTTCGAATATTCAGGCGAACCGGCCCCGGGTGTCAGTTCGGGCACGGCGATGGACCTGATGGAGCAGTTGGCCAAGCAGATCCCAGGCGTGAGCGTGGCATGGGCGGGATCGTCCTATCAGGAGCGCCTGTCATCCGGTCAGGGTCCAGTGTTGTATGCGCTGTCGCTTCTCGTGGTATTCCTGTGTCTTGCCGCCCTTTATGAAAGTTGGTCGATCCCGATTGCAGTAATCCTTGTCATTCCCCTTGGTCTGCTGGGAGCGATCGCGTTCGTGACCCTTCGGGGGTTGGAAAACGACGTCTATCTGCAGATCGGCCTGCTGACGACCATGGGCCTCGCGGCCAAGAACGCGATCCTCATGATCGAGTTTGCCGAGCAGGCGGAGCGCCAGGGCAAGCGCGTCATCGACGCTGCCATCGAAGCGGCGCGCATCAGGCTTCGCCCGATCCTGATGACCAGCTTCGCCTTCATCTTCGGTGTCCTGCCGCTCGCTCTCGCAACGGGGGCTGGCGCGAACAGCCGTATCGCCATTGGCACTGCCGTTGTCGGCGGTATGCTAACAGCCACGCTGCTGGCGATCTTCTACATCCCCCTGTTCTTCGTGCTGGTGCGTCGCAGCGTGCGCGACGGCTTGGCCAAGGCGCGCGAAAGGTTCAAAAATCGCAGCCATCGTTCGGAGGATCCGGCATGATGTTCCTGACCCGAAGCGCGAAATTTATCGCGGCGGCCCTGCCTGCTGCCGCCCTTGCTGCGTGCTCCCTCGCGCCGAAATACGTGGCGCCCACCCCGCCGGTTTCCACCTCCTGGCCGGTCGGCGACGCTTATCTCGCCCAAAACGAAGCATCGTTACCCGTCGTCTCGTACAAGGATATTTTTCGCGATCCTCGACTGCAATCGCTGATCGAACAGGCGTTGACCAATAACCGCGACTTGCGCTTCGCTGCGGCCAATCTGGCAGCCGCGCGCGCGCAAGTTCGGGTGGTTCGTGCCGACCAGTTCCCGGCTGTCGGAATAACAGGCTCTGTCACCGACCAGGAAACCGGCGGCGGGTTTGGTTTGAACGGCATGCAGTATTCCGTTCGCGGCGGCATCTCCAGCTTCGAACTCGATCTGTTCGGGAAGCTGGCCAACGCGACGCAATCACAACGCGATACCGCTTTGGCGACCGAAGCCGTCGCCCGTACCGTCCGCCTGGGACTTGTCGCCGACCTGGCGCAGGCTTGGGCGGACTACGCGGCGGACCGCGATCTGCTCACCATTGCCGAAGCCACGGCCAACAATGCCTCCAGCAGCGTGCGTCTCTCCTCCGCTCGCCTTGAAGGCGGTGTTGCGGCACGAACCGAATTGCGACAGGCGGAACAGGTTCTCGAAACCGCAAGGGGAGACATCGCGACCCAGAAAACCGCGATGGCGCAGGATGTTAACGCTATCCGCCTGTTGGTAGGTGCAGAGTTCGATCAGGCGCTGCTGCCGGACGGGATCGATGAAGTGAACGCCAGTCTTGCCGAAGTCCCCGCGGGCACCAGCACGCAAGTCCTGCTGCGCCGCCCAGATGTGGTGGAAGCGGAGTACCGTTTGCGTGCTGCAAACGCAGACATCGGCGTTGCCCGCGCACAACTCTTCCCTACCATCTCGTTGAGCGCCCTCCTCGGCTTTGCCAGCACATCGCTGTCTTCGCTTTTCAGCAACGCCTCTCGCACCACGACATTGGGGGCCGACGGCAGTTGGTCGATTTTCAATGCTGGTGGTCGCACGGCCAACGTGGCCGTGAGCAGGGCGCAGCGCGATGCAGCCCTCGCCACCTATGAGAAGGCGATCCAGACCGCGTTCGGCGAGGTTTCGGATGCCTTGGCCGATCAGGGCACGCTCAGCGAGCGCCTGCGATCCGCTTCAGCGTTCACCAATGCGGCGCTGGACACGGCACGGCTGACCGAGGCGACATATCGTCGCGGCATCAGCAGTTCGCTGGACAACCTTGACGCCCAGCGCAGCCTCTACTCTGCCCGCCGATCGGAAATCGCCGTGCGCCGCCAGCAGGCATCGAACCGGGTAACGCTATATCGTGTTCTTGGAGGCGATCAGGCGATCGCGTCGACACAGCGATAGGCGCTTAAACGGCGCATGATTGAATGGGTTCTTCGTTACGAGATAGCAACGGGCGGGCAACTCGGCAGTTGACCTGCCATGGCAACATCCTCGCATTCAAGCACAGCCGCCCATATCCGCAAAAACATCGTGCTCTACGGTGCGCTAACCGCGAACGTCGGCATTGCGATTGCCAAATTCGTGGCTGCGATCATCAGCGGGTCTTCTGCTATGGCAACAGAAGGCGTCCACTCTTTGGTGGACAGCGGCAACCAGATCCTGTTGCTCTATGGCCAAAAAAAAGGAAACCAACCGCCCGACGCCGCCCATCCGTTCGGCTATGGACGCGAACTGTATTTTTGGGCGTTCGTGGTGGCGATCCTCATATTCGCAGGCGGTGCGGGAATTTCCATCTATGAAGGCATCGCCCATATTCGCGATCCGCACCCCATAGTCGATCCCACCCTGAGTTACATCGTGCTAGGGGTTGCAATGGTGCTGGAAGGAGCATCCTGGGCACTTGCTGTACGCGAGTTCGACGCGGGGCGGGGAGAATTGGGATGGTGGCAAGCCGTGCGACGGTCAAAGGACCCGCCGTCGTTCGTCGTCCTCTTCGAAGATAGCGCCGCCCTCGCCGGTCTCCTCATCGCGGCGGCGGGCATATGGGCGAGTGGATATTTCAACGATCCCCGCCTGGACGGCGCTGCTTCGGTGCTAATCGGGCTGGTTCTGGCAGGCGTCGCGGTGGTGCTTGCGCGGGAATCCAAAGGTCTGCTGATTGGCGAAGCTGCGGACCCTGACCTCATAGCAGGTTTGCGCGCGGTCATGGACGATCACCCTTCCATAACATCCGTAAACCACATCCGGACTGTCCATACCGGCCCCGCCGCCGTCTTCGTTGCAATCAGCGCCGACTTTGCCGATCATCTGCCGATGGGAGAGGCCGAGACGCTGATCGAGGAACTTGAAACGCGGATGAAGGCGTTATCGGCCAAGATAACCTCGATCTACATCAGGCCGGAAAAGCACGAAAATGCCTTCGTGGGATAGGGTCAACAACTACTTCGCCTCGGCTTGCGACGTGTCGAGCATCGACCGTGCCAGCTCGAGGAAAGCCACTGTGTCTTTCTGCGCGGACGGGATCGCCTTTCGAAGTGTAGCAAACCCGTGGATGAGGCCTCGGCCTTCGTAATAGGAAGTCGGCACGCCAGCTTGTATCAGTTTTGCAGCGTACGCTCTGCCCTGATCCCGAAGCGGGTCCAGCGATGCTGTGACCAGCACTGTCGGCGGCAATCCAGTCAACTCACCTGAAATTGGCGAGGACCGCACACTTTTAGGATCAGCAGCGTACAGCTCGGTGAAGCTGCCCATCATCTTGTCGTCCAGCATATACCCCTGCCCCATAGTGCGGTTGGAGGGATATATTTTCTCAAAATCGGTGACGGGATAAATCGGTATCTGCATCACGACGGGCCGATCCGCCGGGCGATCCCGCAAGGCAGCGGCTGTGACCAGAGCCAGATTGCCTCCCGCGCTGTCGCCGCTGAGGATCAGGCAAGTAACGTCTCGGCCGAGGTCTTTTCCGCGCGATGCAATCCAGCGGGCAGCCGCCTCACCATCGTCGGGAGCGGCTGGCCACGGGTGCTCCGGCGCCAGGCGATATTCGACCGAAACGACCGGCAGGTCCAATTGCCGGGCAATTTCAGCCGCCAGTCCGGCATGAGAATCGATGCTTCCCAGGACGTACCCGCCCCCATGATAGAAAACGACGACGGGGCCCGGACCGCGATCCGCTCGGGTATCAAACAGGCGTAAGGCAATCTGCCTGCCCTCGCCTCCAGGCATCATGATGTCCTTCACAACAGCCAACTTGCCGACCGGCAAGTCCTGTTGCGACATCGCTGCTACCGCCGCCGGCGGCAGGGCATGGATCTGCTTCAACGCTTCGCGAGTTAGCGGCGGGAGCGGCTTCGCGTAAAAGGCCTTTAGATAAGCGGCAACATCGGGACGTACATAGGGTCGTGTGGCTTGGTCGACCTGCGGCCGCGCGCGCGATGCTACTTCGCGGGCAATCAAGTTGGCGCTTGGCGTGAAGGCCAGTGCCAGCGCAGCACTTGCGACGATCGACCCTACACTACCTTTGAAACGCAGCAGTTTCGTCATCAGCGAGCTCCCTTATGTTCTTGGATAAATACCTGAATTTATCATGCGATGAGGAAAGAAGCATGGGGAAAGGCTAGTATACCCCGCCCTGCTCCTCCACGAAATTGCCTGTGTCGCCATGATTGATGCTGGCGGCTGCCTGGCGAGCTTCCCGAGCATTGCGAATCTGGGCCACCAAGGAGTCACGGCGTCGAGTGAACTCATCTTCCGCCGTATATTGCCGAGGTTCGGTGTCAGGCTTGAACGCTTCCCAGATCACAGCCGCTTTGGGCTCGTCGCTGGGCTCCACGCCCATAACCCGCTTACCGGTCACACGATCGATGCGGACCATGCGTATGCCGGCCGGGGCGACGAAAGGCTTTTGCGTCCAACGATCCCGCGTTGCCTCTACGACTTCCTTGAAGATCGGTGCCGCGATTCGGCCACCCTGGGCATAACCACCCATGGAACGAGGCGAGTCAAAGCCCATGTATACGCCGCCGACATAGTCCTGGTTGCCGCCCATGAACCAGACATCGGTCGGACCGTTGGTCGTCCCGGTCTTGCCAAACATCGGCAGCTTGAGATCACGCAGGCGTTCGGCCGTACCCCGGGTCACTACGCCTTCGAGCATATGGACGACCTGGTAAGCGGTAGCAGCATCGAGAACCTGCTTACCCTTGCGCTGAATGCGCGGCATCGGCTTGCCATCCCATTGACCGAGGTTGCAGCCGTCGCACTGGCTCTTGTCGGCGCGCCAGATCACTTTGCCGTTGCGGTCCTGCACATAATCGATGACCGAGCCGGAGAATTGCACGCCGTTGTTGGCCAGCGCTGCGTAGGCATTGATCATCCGCGAGACGGTGGTTTCACCGGCCCCCAGCGCGAAAGACAGGTAATTCTGGTAATCGCCGATCCCGACGTTATGGAACGTGCGCGTCACGCGCTTCATGCCAACATCGTTCGCGAGCCGGACGGTCATCAGGTTGCGCGACTGTTCCAGCCCCCATCGCATGGTGTGGCTGCCTGAACCACCTGCTCCCCCGAAATTGCGGAAGCACTTGTTGCCCAGGTTGGCGCCCTGAAATACGCAAAATGTACCGTCGAGCACTTGCGTGGCCGGGGTCATGCCGTTCTGCAGCGCGGTGGCGTAGACGAATGGTTTGATCGTCGAACCCGGTTGGCGTTCGGCCTGCACGGCGCGATTGAACGAATCCAGCCCTGAATCAAACCCGCCCTGCATGGCGACAATCCGGCCGCTGACCGGCTCCTCGACAATCATGCCGCCCGAAATTTCGGGAATGGTGCGCAACGCCCACGTGCCGGCAGATACCGGAGCCGCCGCGACGAGGTCGCCCATCTTGGCCTTGTCGGAGATGTTGGTAAGCGTAGAAATGCTGCCGTCGGAGAAACCAATGCGACCGGAGCCACCGGCGCGGCCCGGCGTTTCGAGGATGACCCCGACCCGCCAATCCTTGTAGTCGATCGTCTTGTTGGCGACGATCAGCTGGGTTTGCCAGGTTTCAAGGTCGTTCAGATGCGCGATGGCGCCGGACCAACCCTTCCCCGCATGATAACGCAACAGGCCTGCACGCAGCGCATCCCGCACAGCCGTTTGCATGCCGATATCGAGCGAAGTCCGTACCCACAGTCCGCCAGCGTAAACGCTGTTCGGGCCGTCATCGGCTTTCTCGCCATACTTGCCGATCAGGCGACGTCGGACTTCCTCAACGAAATACCCATTGGCGGGATCGTAATCATTGCCTCGTTGGCTGACGAGGCCGAGCGGCTCGGCTTTCGCAGCGGCAGCCTGTTGCGACGTCACCCAACCGTTTCGGACCATCTGGTCCAGCACCCAATTGCGTCGCTCGATCGCGCGATCCTCGTTCTTACGGCGTCCGTAGACTTCGGGCGCGCGCGGGAGGATCGCGAGAAACGCATTCTGGCTGAGCGTCAGGTCCTCGACGTCCTTATCGAAATAGGCACGGGCAGCTGCCTGAACGCCGAAAGAGCGGCGCCCAAGGGGGATTTCGTTCAGATACAACTCGAGGATCTGCTGCTTGGTCAGCACATCCTCGATCCGCCGCGCGAGCACCATTTCCTTGAGCTTGCGCGTGACGGAATATTCGTCACCAATCAGGATGTTCTTGGCGACCTGCTGAGTAATCGTCGATCCGCCCTTGGCTCTTGCCCCGGTCCCGTACTTGGACGCGTAATCGACCACCGCACCGGCCAGCCCGCCGACATCTACACCGCCATGGGTCCAGAAGGTCTTGTCCTCTGCCGACAGGAAGGCATTCACCATCGGCCGCGGAAAGTCTACGAAGCGAAGCTGGACACGGCGTTCACGCGCATAGGAATAGACGATCTCGCCATCCATCCCGCGGACCATCGTCGGTAGCGGCGGCTGATATTCCAGCAGTTTGTTCGCGTCGGGCATATCACGCGTCAGGATCACCCAGAACCCGACAAGGCCGACCAGCCCCGCCAAGCAAAGATAGCCGAAACGGCGCAGCCACTTTCGTTCGCGCCAGGCCCTGCCGATGGCAGCGATGCCGCCGGAAGCTTCACGGCGGATGCGAAGGGTCGCGTCTTCGGGCGGCTGGTCGCCAGGATCGTTCGCGTCAGTCATTGCGTCCGCCCTCTAGCACGGTGATTCCGCGCAAGGCCAGAGAGCTTGCGATCAGCCACCGAGCTTACGCGCAAAATATGCCCGGATCGCCCCCGCCGCGGCGTCGGCCAGGGCCTGTTGCCCGTTATTGGACCGCAACACCGCCGCGTCTTCGGGATTATTGATATAGCCTGTTTCGAACAGGATTGAGGGAACGTCAGGCGCCTTCAGCACCGCTAGTGCTGCCGTCTGCGGTTGATCGCGATGTAGGCCGAGGCCTTTGTCACTCAACTCGCGAAGGACCAGGCGGGCGGCCTGCGCCGAACCGGCTTGAGCGCCGCGCTGTGACAGATCCAGCAGAATCGCACCTACGTTCGCGTTGGTCGCAGAAAGCGAAACCCCATTGACGCGATCGGCCCCGTTCTCCCGTTGCGCAAGGAGGTTCGCGGCGTCGCTCGATCCTGTCTCGGACAGGACGTAGACGCTGGCCCCGCGAGCCGTGTCGCTATCCGCGCTGTCAGCGTGGATCGATACGAATAAGTCGGCGTTCAACCGACGGGCAATGTCAGGTCGATCCGCCAAGGCGATGAATCGGTCCGTGTCACGGGTCAGCGCTACCCTTAGCCCCCCTCGGGCCAGCAACTTGTCTCTCAGCGCAAGCGCTATCTGGAGGGCTACGGCCTTTTCTTTCAGATCACCCTGCCCCGCGCCCGGATCGAAGCCACCATGTCCGGGGTCTATCACGACAAGTGGCCGGCTGGCGTCAGGTGGTCCGTCGACCCGCGGCAGCCCCACGGGTGTATTTGCGGACGGCAGGTCGAACCGCACGACATAGTCGTAGGCCCGTGCGCGCACCGGAAACGTGCCCTTTATCCAGAAAGCCGTCATCAGCACCGCGAGCGGCACCACGACTGTCAGGATAAGCTGAATTCGGCGCGACATTACCGGAATGACTAAGTCGACATCGCTCCGCCGACAATCCACCCCAACCCCGCTTTCCCACGGATTTCTCGGTGATTGAAAGCATGGGCCGGGCAACGAAAGCGCATTTGGTCAATGAACTTGCCGTCCCGCGACATGGATGCTACGCCCGTGCAACCGGCGCCATTGTGCTCCCGGTCCTCGCATTCCGGACCACCATCGCTATATGATGCCGGGCAGGGACTGGCATAGCCACGGTTAAGGTCCAGGGAACCGGGACGTCTTCCGGGAATACCTCACAGGTTGAAGCGAGCCATGAGAAGCCAATTGCCGCCCTGCCAGCCGAAGCCCGAACGGGCCGTGGCGGTGTGGTCGCAATTTTCCGCGTGCGTTACGACGCCGCGCGATCTCCCGCTCGCAGACACAGGCTCCGTCCAAAATACGGCAGCCGCTCTCGCCGCCTTCCAGGCGGCTCCTAAATTCGCCGCGCACGAGGCGCTGGATTGCCTCGGCTCAATGTCGCTTCAACAGCGGCAGATGCAAACGCACGAACACGCCCATTCCATGATGCGCGCAACGATGGGCCTTGCCGGAACCGGCCAGGCCATCGGCACGCACTTGGGCACATCCAAACACATCGAACATATTCGCGTCCCCCTGGCTGATCCGGCCGGGCGTGGACGCGCACGGAGAATATCAAATGGCAACGCGCATGCTCATCGATGCGCGCCACCCGGAAGAAACACGGGTGGCGGTACTCAAGGGAAATCGGATTGAAGAATTCGATTTCGAGTCGACTGAACGAAAGCAGATAAAGGGCAACATATATCTGGCGAAGGTCACCCGCGTGGAGCCTTCGCTCCAGGCAGCCTTCGTCGATTTCGGCGGCAATCGCCACGGATTTCTCGCGTTCAGCGAAATCCATCCCGACTACTACCAGATCCCTAAAGAGGATCGCGAGGCGTTGCTGGCCGAAGAGGCTGCTCACGCTGAGGAAGAAGCCGCCCTGCGTGCAACCGAAGGCGATGAAGAGGACGAGGAAGACTACAACGACGACGGTGGCCTGACCGAAGTAGACACGTCCGAAAAGGATCACGTCGCCACGATCGAAGACGGGTCGGTCGAGAACCCATTCCACGGTGAAGACGACGGCGAGCATGCCGAAGACGCCGCTGACGGCGAAGGCGACAGCGGCAATCGCCGTGGTCGCGGCCGTCGCCGTCAGGGACGCTCCTCCGGGCGTTCGAAGGAAGCTGACGAACTGCGCGCGAAGCGCATGGCGCTGCGCCGCCGCTACAAGATCCAGGACGTGATCCATCGCCGTCAGGTGCTGCTGGTGCAGGTGGTCAAAGAAGAACGCGGCAACAAGGGAGCGGCGCTGACTACCTATCTCAGCCTTGCGGGCCGTTACTGCGTGCTCATGCCCAATTCGAGCCACGGCGGCGGCATCAGCCGCAAGATCAGCTCTGCATCGGATCGCAAGCGCCTGAAGTCGATCATCGCCGAACTCGAACTGCCGCGTTCGATGGGTTGCATCGTTCGTACAGCAGGTCTCCAGCGCACCAAGACCGAGATCAAGCGTGATTTCGATTATCTCGCGCGCCTCTGGGATGACCTGCGGGAAGTGACGCTGCGTTCAGCCGCGCCCACGCTCATCCATTCGGACAGCGATCTGATCAAGCGGGCCATCCGCGACATCTACAATCGCGACATCGAGGAAGTCGTGGTCGAAGGCGAAGACGGCTACCGCGCCGCGCGCGATTTCATGAAGCTGCTCATGCCCAGCCATGTGCGTAAGGTTAAGCCGTATTCGGACCCTGTGCCGCTGTACCAGCGCTATGGTGCCGAGGATCAGCTGACCGCAATGTACGACCCTGTCGTGCAACTGCGTTCTGGTGGCTACATCGTCATCAACCCGACCGAAGCGCTGGTTTCGATCGACATCAACTCGGGCCGCGCCACCAAGGAGCATGGTATCGAGCAGACGGCAGTCGCCACGAACCTCGAAGCCGCGCAGGAAATCGCCCGCCAGCTCCGACTACGCGATATGGCCGGTCTGGTCGTCATCGACTTCATCGACATGGAATATGGCTCGAACGTCCGCAAGGTCGAAAAAGCCATGAAGGAAGCGCTCAAGAACGATCGGGCGCGCATCCAGGTCGGCCGCATTTCCAGCTTCGGCCTCATGGAAATGAGCCGCCAACGTCTGCGCACCGGCGTTCTCGAAGCGACGACGCGGTCATGCCCGCACTGCGACGGCACGGGACTAGTCCGCACCGCCAGCTCGGCTGGCCTCGCGGCGCTTCGTCTCATCGAAGACGAGGCTGCCAAGGGCAAGGGCGTCGTCGTGTCGCTCTTCGCGTCGACCGAAGCTGCGGTCTACATGCTCAACGCCAAGCGCGCTGATCTGGCCGACATCGAGGACCGCTATGGCGTGACCGTCGAAGTCATTCCCGAAGGTGAGAACGAGGGCGCAAAAATGCGCGTCATCTCGTCCGGTCCTCGTAACGAATTCGTGCCTCGTTTCGATCCGATCGCTGAGGAAGTCGAAGACGACTTCATCATCGAAGATGAGGAAGAAGAGGAAGAACTCGAGCATGAGGACACTTCGGGGCGCGACCGGAGCGGTGAGCGTGCCGAGGGTGATGACGGCGAAGGTGCCGGACGCCGCAAACGGCGCAAGCGTCGCCGGGGTCGCAACCGCGACCGTCGTGACGAAGACGGCAACGAGGTAGCCGAATCCGAGGGCGAAGCGTCCGAAGATGCTTCCATCGATGGCGAAGAGGACGAAGGCGAAAGCGAGAGCGAGAGCGGTTTCGCAGAGGCCGAAACGGACGCCGATGGCAACGAAGCGCCGAGGAAGCGTCGCCGTCGTGGTGGCCGCCGTCGTCGCGGTCGTCGCGGTGACGGTGAGGCCGGTAGCGAAGGCGAAAACGCCGAGACCTCGGATGTCGAAAGCGCGGATGCCGAAAGCCCGCACGAGGACAAGGCGGCTGTCGCCGAACCGGTGACCGCTGCCGAGCCCGAAGCCGAAGAGGCCCCGGCCAAGCCCAAGCGCACTCGCCGTAAGAAAGCGGACGTGGCGGAAGCTACTGTCGAACCGGCAGCGGAAGACGCCCCCGTCAAGCCTAAGCGAACCCGCCGCAAGAAAGCGGACGATGCGGAAACAGTAGCCGAAACCCCTGCCGTCATCATCGCTGAGCCGACCGAGGAAGCGCCCGCTAAACCGAAGCGTGCGCCACGCCGGAAAAAAGCGGACGCGGCGGTCGATGCAACCCCGGCGGAGGAACCCGCCGACGCGGTGGCGGAAGAGGCTCCCGCAAAGCCCAAGCGCACCCGCCGCAAGAAGGCGGAAGCGTCCGCCGCTCCGGGTGAAGCTGCCGTGTCTTCGGTCGAACCGGCCGAAACGGCGGACGTCGCGCAAAGCGATGAGGCTGCCTCTGCTGACGAAGGTCAGTCCGACGGCGGATCGCCCCGCCGTGGTTGGTGGCAACGCACGTTCGGTAACTGACAACTAGCTAGCCAAAACAGCGCCGCGCGTGGTCCGGGATCACGCGCGGCGTTTGTGATTTGCACGCCGGCGCTCTGGTTAGGGCCGATCAACATTTGGTGCGAGCGTTGCGGTTATCGTTCGTACCAACTAGCCATTGTCACCCCTTGCTCTACGCGGATGAATCGTTAGAGGGGAACATCAGTCGCGGTTATGCCGCAGTGCAAGATCACAGGGATTCTTCATGGCGACCTTCACCCTCCCGGCCAACAGCAAGATCAAGAAGCAGGGCAAGATCCACAAGGCCGAAGGTGCCACGAAAGTGAAGAAATTCACCGTGTACCGCTACGATCCGGACTCCGGTGAAAACCCCCGTTACGATACATTCGAGATCGACCTCGAAAAATGTGGCCCCATGGTGCTCGATGCCCTCATCAAGATGAAGAGCGAAGCCGATCCGTCGCTGACTTTCCGACGCTCGTGCCGCGAAGGTATCTGCGGTTCGTGTGCCATGAACATGAATGGCGCCAACGGGCTGGCCTGCACCACCGCGATCGAGGATCTGAAGGGTGACATTCGGATCACCCCCCTTCCCCACATGGATGTAATCAAGGATCTTGTCCCTGATTTCACGCATTTCTACGCGCAGTACGCGTCCATCCGGCCGTGGCTCCAGACGGTATCGACTACGCCATCGGGTAAGGAGCGCCTTCAGACTCCCGAACAGCGTGAAAAGCTAGACGGTCTTTACGAGTGCATCCTGTGCGCCTGCTGCTCGACCTCTTGCCCGAGCTACTGGTGGAATTCCGATAAGTTCCTTGGACCTGCCATTCTTCTTCAGGCCTACCGCTGGCTCGCCGATAGCCGCGATGAAATGACCGGCGAGCGGCTGGACGAGTTGGAGGATCCTTTCCGCCTCTATCGCTGCCACACGATCATGAACTGCGCGAACGTGTGCCCCAAGGGCTTGTCGCCGGCTCGTGCAATTGCCGAAATCAAGAAAATGCAGGCAGAGCGACAGGTCTGACGCACGGATTGGGTGCGGTCGGTGACAAGCGGTAGTTTCATCCATGAGCCTGACCCGGAATTTCCCGGTTGGCATACTTGGCGCTTGAACGAAGGCATCAGGTTCAATTCCGAAGGACTGGGGCGGATGATTATTCGCCCAGAAAGCCCACAAAGCGCCCGCCTTCGTTTGATTGACGTTGTCGCCAAGCACAGCAATGTAAATGAGAACGTCCACGGTGGAGTAACCTTGGCGCTAATAGACGTCGCCATGTTCGCAACCATCTCCACCGTTCTTGGCGCCAACGCTGCGGGTTCAGTTACACTCGATCTACACAACCAATTTGTAGGAGCGGCCCAAATCGGCAAGCCGCTCGATGTCATCTCTCATGTCGTGAAAGAAACACGCCGGCTGGTTTTCATGCGGGGGACGGTAGAACAGGGCGATCATCTGCTCGCCAATTTCGTCGGGACGATTCGCAAACCGAGCACGCGATGACAGCGATGCTCAGTCGTTACGAAGCGTTGGTCGCGACGGGAGAACTGCGCGCAGATCCTGAGCAGGCGTCGGCAGCGGAGCGGCTTGATCACCTGCAACGCGACCTTTATAAATCTCAGGCATCGACAGGCTTGCTGGGAAAGTTCTTAGGTAAGAAGGCCCGGTCACCGCGTGGCGTCTACATGTGGGGCGGGGTCGGGCGGGGCAAGTCCATGCTCATGGACCTGTTTGTCGAGACCCTAGACATACCGGGGAAAAGGCGGGTCCACTTTCACGCCTTCATGCTGGAAGTGCACTCCCTTCTCCGTGCCGAACGAGTGAAGGAAATCGGCGACCCGATACCACCGGTTGCCGCCATCATCGCAAAAAGTGCGCGTTGCCTGGCGTTCGATGAAATGGTGGTCAACAATTCCGCCGATGCGATGATCATGAGCCGCCTGTTCACATACCTAATTGTGAATGAAGGTGTGACAATCGTGACAACCTCAAATCGCGCACCCTCGCAGCTATACAAGGATGGTCTCAACCGAGAGCACTTTGTGCCTTTCATTGCGCTGATAGAAGATCAATTGGACGTGCTAACGCTCAATGGTCCCACCGATTATCGCATGGAACGGTTGGGCGGGATGGCAACCTGGCATCAACCTTTAGGAGAAACAGCTACCGAAGCGGCGCGTGAAGCATTCTACCGGCTGACCGATTATCCACCCGAAGACAGCGATCACGTTCCATCAGCGGAACTTGATGTGGGCGGCGGCAGGACTTTGCACGTGCCCAAAAGCCTGAAAGGCGTGGGTGCGTTCAGTTTCAAGCGTTTGTGTGGTGAGGCGCGTGGAGCAGCGGACTATCTGGCTGTGGCGCGAGCCTATCACACTGTCATACTTGTCGGCATCCCTGTTATGGGGCCGGATAACAAGAACGAGGCGGCGCGCTTTATCACGTTAATTGACGCGCTGTATGAAAATAAGGTCAAGCTGATCGTCGCGGCGGATGCTGCGCCAGAGGATCTTTATCGCGCGGGCACCGGTCGCTTCGAATTCGATCGGACAGTGAGCAGATTGAACGAGATGCAGAGCGCGGACTATCTCGCCTTGGGCCACGGCGAGGACTGAACCGAAGCTAATCGGAAGTCGCACAATCTAGACCGCAAAATTCGACCATCTTTATTTCAATTACTGTCGCTAACAGCAAGCGATCGAGAAGCTACAAGAAAAGAAAAAGCGCTTTCCAAAAGACAGGAGTGCCTCTGGAAAGCGCTTCTTTTCTTGCGGGTATTCATCTCTAAAAGACGAATATCAGCGAAACGAGGTTACTATTAGTAACCGCCGCCCCACCAGCCACCGCCCCAGATGTTCTTGGTCATAGTCATTCCCCATGTAATGACCACATCGCTGTGGTCAAAAACACGTTTAACGACTCGTTAACTAACCATCAACTATTTTTTAACCAATGAGGCGCGCGCGCCTTCCCTTAAGAAACGCCACGAAATCCCGAAATGGGACAGGTCGGCTGATATAGTAACCTTGAACGATATCACACTGCATGTTCGTCAGTAACTCGAGTGCCCTTGGCGTTTCGACCCCCTCGGCAACTACCACCCGATCAAGAGAATGAGCCATCTCCGTGATCGACTGCACCAACACGAGATCTTCTTTTCGCGTTTCCATCGACGACACAAACGTCTTGTCGATCTTCACCTCGCTGGCCGGAAGGTATCGCAGGTAATCAATCGTTGCGTTGCCTGTCCCAAAATCATCGATCGATAACCGAAGCCCTGATTGCACCAGGCGCTGAAGCATCTGGAAGGTCCGCGAACTCCGGTCGAGGCGGTCCGTCTCGGTAATCTCTAGGATCAAGCGGTTCGGCGACAACCCATGTGCAGCCAGGATCTCGGAAATCATTCCGGGTAGGCCCACGTTTCTCAGAAGCTGGGCGGATATGTTGACGGACATAGTCATCTCATACCCCAAGCGCTCCAATTCGACAGCCACCCGTACCGCGTCATCAATGACAAACCGCGTTATGCGCTCAATCCGATGGAATTCTTCAGCGATTCGAATGAATTTGTCCGGGCTGATTGGGCCACGTTCGGGGTGCGTCCACCGAACGAGCGCTTCAGCACCGCAAATTCTGTTGGATCGCAATTCCAACTTGGGTTGGTACGCAACCCATACTTCTCCATTGTCTATAGCACGATCGAGTGACGTCAGCAGGGAAATTTCCCACTGCGCTTCATGCTTGCGACCGTCATGCTGGTAGACCAGTTCGTCGTTGCGAACTGCTTCTTCGGCGGCTTGCATCGCACTGGCAACGCGGCTGGACAATGGGCGCTCAAATTCCGAGTCGATGCCACAATTGAAAGATAGGTCGATGTCTATTCCACCAACCTGAATGCCGTTTTGGACGATGCGGTGAAGGCCTTCCAAGTTCTCAAATACATCGAAAGCGCTACGGATGGACGAAAGCCATACGAACATCCCACCTTCGTGATAAATGAGCACGTTCTCATCGCTGATCCGGATGCGACGAACGATCTCCTTGGCTAGCTGCGCTTCGACGTGCTCGGCGAAGCTGCCTATGATCGCCCCATAGTTCCGTATTTTGAGGGCTACGAGTATCCGTCCGGACAGATCGCTGGAATTGCGCAGCGCCTGGACACTTGGAAGTCCAGAGCCGGCATTGGTCTCGCCTGCTTCTTCAACTCGATCGAGGTTGCGCATACGCACAATGGCTATCAAGGCAACCGCGAGCGCTGGCACCACATCCACTTGTGCGCCAGCGTAATCCAACGCGAATGGTGCAACGCCAATTGCAATTATCATCGTCGACAATCGGAACGGGTCAAGGACTCTGCCGCGTCTCAGCCCAGACGTTATGATAGCCAGAATCACTGCGACCAGTGGAGCCCAACCAAGATTGATCGGCACGCCACGCCTCAAGGTATCGGCACCAATAGCATGAAAAAACACCCCCGGAGCGGTGATGTTTTGGCCCGGAATTCGGTGGATATCATTGAATACCGTCGCGGTCGGCGCGACGACAACATCCTTGTTCCGGAGCAGTGACGGGGCAAAATGCCCATTCATCACATCAATATAGCTCAATGTGGGGTATGCATCCACCGCGATCGAGAAGTCAGGAAAGAACAGCTGGTCCGTAGAGCCATCAATATCCGCGAGTGCTGCGGACATCGAAGGGATTTTGCCGATCGGGCTCCCCGAAGCAACCGGCAGTTGGACATTCAGGTTTAACTCCCGATGCCTGACGAGGAGTGATGCGACGCCCGCATATTCCAGATATGACCTTAAGGGGAATTTCCCGGCATAGTTCCCCGGCGTACTGCCATCGAACGCCGCGCCAAGAATAACCTTTTGTGGGTGCGCTTTGAGGGCTTCGATGAACTTCGCATCTTCTTCTTTCGAGCCTGGCACGGAAAAGGATCGGTCGAAAAATACCCGTTTGGCGCCGCTAGCGAAAAGGCGATTGATAACTTGCGCGTCGTGTCCATGGGATATCTCGTTGGACCCCAAGGCCGCTAGTGTTCTGTCATCCTGCATGACCACGACGATCTCGCCGCTCGATCGCTCGGTCCGGGACATCCACCGCAAGCTGCGCATGGCGTCTTCCAAAGGAAGGCCAAGCTCGCTTATTCCCATGGCCAAGCCCACCAGCCCTGCCCAGAACAGGATACGTACGCGGGGGTTTTTCAAAAACGCGCGCATGGTGGCCCAAGATTGCGTCATTGGTGCAGTGCCCCCCGGCATCGGCACACGCAGAAATAGGCAGCCACGATCCCGCGCTGATTACCCCTGTATTGGCGACCAATAATGTTCATGCCTTTTCCGCAATGACGGTTCGTCACAGCCGGGCTACATGAAAGGTCCTAAGAATGGGTTTAGTTAATCGACGCTTGGTACGAATGTGCGAAAATGCACAAATTGGCCAGGGGTGGTTCGGTTAACTGACACCAAGTCCAGTAAACGCCTTGTCAAGCATCAGGAGTTGCCAAAGCAGTCGGGAGTGATCGGATGAACCCGCGACGTGCTCGTCCACGACACGAGTCATGCTGTGGGTATCGAACCAGCCGGTTCGCGCAAGAGCAGCGCCACTGGCTATGTCGCGCGCTGTCGCTGCAAGCGGCCCGCGAAACCATTGAGCAATTGGCGTGACGAAGCCCTGTTTTGGACGGTAAAGAATCTGGTCCGGAAGGTAGCGGCGCATGGCCTTTTTCATCAGCCACTTACCTTGCCCCGATCGCACCCGCATCGCTTTCGGCAGCGTAGCCGCAAATTCAATCAGGCGATGATCGAGCAGTGGCTCACGCGCTTCCAGGCCGACAGCCATACTCGTGCGATCGACTTTGGTCAAGATGTCTCCCGGCAACCATCTCTTGAGATCGGCGTACTGCGCCTGATCCAGCCCGCTGCGGGCAGGGGCGGTTCGCATCAGGTGGAGAACCGAATCCTCGGCCCGATAATCGCCTCGGAGTCGCACGAACTCATCCGAATAAATCGCCGCGCGAGCCTCCGGCGTCGTGAACGCCATCGAACACGCGTAGCCTTGTGCCGAATCACCTGCGAGCGAAAGCAGCGTGGATTTGGCCCGCAGTGGACGTGGTGCCCAATCCGCTTTCGGATAAATCGCGCCCAGCTTTCCAAAAACAGGCCTTCGGATGGCCTGAGGCACCATACCCCTGATCCGGTCCTCCCCGACCTGAAACACATGGCGACGATAACCGGCGAATGCCTCGTCGGCCCCATCGCCAGAGAGGGCAACAACTACCGATTGGCGTGCCAATTGGCAGACGCGCCATGTAGGCAAAGCGGAGGCATCAGCGAAGGGCTCGTCGAACATGCCTGCGAGTTGGTCTATCGCCGCAAAATCATCGGGCGACACCGTCTGCGCCGCATGCCGGGTGCCGAAGCGCTGGGCTATTTGCGAAGCATAGGCGCTCTCATCCAGCGAGGCGACTTCGAAGCCGATGGAGCAGGTCCTTACCGGCTCCGCGCTCGCTTCAGCCATCAGGGCCACGACGCTGGAACTGTCGACGCCGCCAGAGAGAAATGCCCCCAGCGGAACGTCTGACACCATTCGAGATGACACCGCCTGACGCATCAGGTGCAGCAATTCGGCTTCAAGATCGGCCACCGATCCCTTCCGCCGATCTGCGAAGGAAACGTCCCACCACTGGGTGGGGCGGGGGAGCGGCTTGCCATGGCGAAGCAACAGGGAGTGCCCGGCGGCCAGCTTGCACACTCCCTTCAGGAAGGAGCGATCGTCGGGCACATAACCCCAGGTCAGGTAGTCCTCGACCGCAAGGGGATCGACCTCACGGCGGAGGGATGGGTGCGCCAGCAATGCCTTCAGTTCGGATCCGAAGGCGATGCTGCCGTCACTCAGGGCGGCATAGAAGAGCGGTTTGACGCCCAGCCGGTCGCGCGCGAGAAACAGGGTCCGCGCTTCGAGATCGTAGATCGCGAAAGCGAACATTCCATGCAACCGTGAAACGCAATCGACACCCCACTGTTGCCAGGCAGCCAGAATGACTTCGCTGTCGCCATCCGTACGGAAGATCGCGCCGGCGTTCTTCAGTTCCTGCCGAAGTTCACGGTAATTGTAGATCTCGCCGTTGAAGACCAGCATGGCTCGACCGTCCGGCGAAGCCATTGGCTGCGGTGATCCTTCAAGATCGATGATCGAGAGCCGCCGGTGACCAAGGCCGACGCCGGGCGCTGTCCACACCCCCTGCCCGTCCGGACCTCTGTGCGCGATCACATTGCACATCGCTTCAACCCTTGCGGGATCGACCGGCTTGGGCGTTTCAAGGTGATAAATTCCGGCAATACCGCACATGGCAACGCGCTACCTGACGGCGATCGTGCGGTCCAGCCAACTATGGAGCGGACCAGTGGACGCTTGAAACGCGATGATCGAGCGCTGGGCCGAACCGCGCGGTGCATCCTCTGCCGACAGGGTCAGGGTTGCGGTAGGTTCAACGCGAAACAGCAGTTGATCGGCGATCACGGCCAGCTTCAACCTGGTGTTGTTGCCGGAGAACAAGTCACCATTGCGGTACCAGGTTACGGCGAGGCGTTCGACTTGACCGTTACCCAGCAATCTTTCGCTGTTCCCCTGACCGATCGCCGGTCCGGCGGACTGCCAGGACCAAGGGCTTTGCGGCATCAATGCGCCTTGCCCGAAGCCGCCTGCCTCCTGCCCTTCGGTCTGACGGGCATAGAGTGCGATGAACACGTCCACTTTGTGCCCACGACCATCCTGATAACTTCCCAGCAGTCGGTGGTTTGCGCCGCCAGCGCGGGGCTCCCACCAGACGGTCGGCGCATAGTCCACCCGCGTCCAGCCCGGCACCGCCGGAAGGTCGATCCGGTCGGGCATTGGTGCTCGCAATCGCTCTGCTGCGAGGGACCATCCCCAAACGGACGCAAGGATCAGTGCCAACCCGGCAAAGGCTGCCATGGCAGGGAGGCTGAACCTGCTGAGCTTCGTCAGCCACGGCGTGCGCTCGATCAAGCCCGCGTCGATCATCGGATCGTTGATCGGGCGGTCGAAGAAACGCCAGGCGCAGGCGATGACTACCGCAAGGACGATTGCAAAGAAAACCCAGCCATAAATGATATGATCGATGCCCGCCGCTGCCTCTATGCCGAAGATTTGCGCAGCGTAGATCGTGCCCCAGGCGCGAATGCCATTGGCGAGGATAGGGACGACGATGCAGGCGATCAGCATGGCCGCCCGCCGCGTCCAGCTAACGAAGCAGATGTTGCAGGCGAGCACGCCGAAAGCCAGCATGGCGATCAGGAATTTTACCCCGGAACAGGCTTCTGCCACTTCGAAAAGGCCGGCGGGAGTGTCGATGAACACGCCGTCGATCACTGCAGGAATGCCGCTGACATGCGTCAGGCCGATCGTGATCTTGGCCGTGATCATCTGAAGGACGTTGACAAGTTCTTCGCCCACCGGGACCAGAAACACCAGATAGCAGAGCGGGAAAAACAGCCCCGCACTCACCTTCGGGCCAAGCAGCAGGGGCACACATGCCCCGAACATCGAGACAGCGCCGGCCTGCCGGGCAAGGTCGAGTCCCGATATTGCGCCAAGCAACCATAGGAACGCCGCACCCGCCATCAAAAGCAAGCCGGGCCACCAGGGCCGGGGCGCGAGGCCTTTCAATTGCGGCCAGCGTTGCCAGACCAGCCAGCCGATGATCGGCGGAATCAGCAGCACATGATTGTACGTCGAGATATCCCACCACTGGCGCGCCATCGCCGCCCAGTCGGACAAGAACGCGATCAGGATGATGAACCATGCGACCGCGAGGTGAATAAGCGGCTTCTGCCAATCAGCGGGGATGGCGTTGGCCGGGAGGGAAGAGGATGCAGCGTCCGCCTGATCAGTGAGCACGCGCGACACTTTCACCCTTGAAGCCCAGATATTCCGGAAGCGACGCCAGCGCCGCGTCCCAACTCGCATGCCCCACGATCCATTCCCGAGCAAGCCTGCTCATGTCGCGCGCCAATTCAGGAGCGCGCTGGAGGTCGATGATCGCCTGAGCCATCAAGGCGTCGCTGTCACGCACCGCAAATTCGCGGCCGTCGAATGCATCGATGCCGGTAGCGGCACCCGGCGACAAGACCACCGGCTTTCCCATAGCCATGGCTTCGAGCACCTTGTTCTGTACCCCGCGTGCGACATCCAGCGGAACCAGCGCGACATCGGCCGCCGCCAGCCATGGACGAATGTCATCCACCCGGCCCCAAACAGTTACGCCGTCCCTGCCGCTACGAGCCGTAAGCTTCGGAGGTGGATTGCGGCCGACAACATGAAAAGTCGCGTCGGGATTGTCCTTGCGCACCAGAGGCAGAATTCGATCGATGACACGCAGCGCGGCATCAATGTTTGGCGCGTAGTCCATTTGCCCGGTAAAGATGATACGCTGCCCTGTGATCTCTTGCATGCGCGGTTCGGGTTCGACACTGCCCGGATCGAAGAATGCAGCGTCCAGACCGTTGCCCATCGGGCAGACGGGACCCACCCCGGACGGAATGCGTGATTTCAGAAGCTCTACTTCAGCTCGGCTGATCAGAAGAGTCATGTCGGCGGCGTTGCAAATGCGCGCTTCCTCAGCTCGCAGTAGCCGCCCCTCGCGCGCTTCCATCCAGCCGCGGAAACCCTTGCTCTTGTGGGCGTATGCCTCGAACTTGGCGGAATCGACATCGACAAGATCGACCACCACCCGAGCGGAAAAGTCTGTCGGCACGTATTGCGCCATTTGGCCCGAGAATACGAATATTACATCGATCGGCCGTGTCTCCAGCACGCGATGGATATACGCCGCCAGTTGGGCGGAATAGAACGCGGGCAAGCTCAGGGGTCGACCGCGAACCAGCGCTTCGATCCCGGCCACAGGAAGCGACTTGCGCCGGCGAACCATCCGATAGCTGGCAGCAAGGGAAGCGAGCTCGCCTTCGTAGCGGCTGTCTTGATCATCGTCGGTGAACGTCGCGACGTGAACCGGGGCGAGACGCGCCAGCGCCTTTAGTACATGATGGGATCGGATCTTGTCGCCGCGATCCGGTGGAAACGGGATGCGGTGCGACAAAAACAGGATTTCGCCCATCAGCCGATGCCGCGCGCAATCAGAGGGCCCAGGCGATTGGCCACTGCCAAAGGCAGCCGTTGCCACAGCTTGATCTGCACAGACAGTTTGCCGCTCGTTGGATCGGCGTCACGCCCGGCAGCGCCGGTAGCCGTCCAGGTGGCATACTGCAACGGCTCCGGCTCGAAGCCCCAGTTGCGCTTGAAGTGGTAGGCCCCGCTTTGCGTCTTGGAGCGACCGAAGTCGAACGTTTCTGCGCCCCGACGCCGAGCGTGGAGCATCAATTCGTAATACATCCGGTCGTTCGCACGCAACCGCCGCGCGTCCCACGTTCCCCCGCCCCAATAGGGCATGACCGCACCTTGATGATAGATGCTGATGACGCTGGCCACCGGCTTGCCCTCATGGCGTATCGTCAGAATATCGGCGTCATTGCCGAACCCGTCCACCACAGCATCGAGCAAGGCGCGCGGAAAAACCGGTGTGCCTAGGTTGCGGTAGCTTTCGCAGAATACCTGATAATGGGCTGCCCGATCGCACTCGGATGTGCCAATATCGACAGTGAGGTTTGTCGTCAGCGAGCGTCTGACTTCGGCTCTCTGCTTCCGCGGAATATCAAGAAGCTGGGCTTCGTCATCACCAGCGAGAGGTTTTGCGAAGTTGGCGTGAGACTGGCTTTTGATCGTCCAGCAGCCCGCTGGCCCGGCGCCCGCTTTCGGCAGCACGCCACCTCTCAGTTCAATGGTCGGGCAGGAATGACGACGGGCCAGTTCTTCCAGTGCTGAGAAAACGGATTCCGGATCGGCGTCATCGGTCGTCAGCAGTCCGCCGCCCACGGCAAAACCGGTAGAGGCGATCAGACGACCGAAAATAGGCGAATGAACGATGTCGAAAGGCAGCAAGGCGACAATGTCGCCCGCCCGTTCCTGAACAAGGGCCATCGGGACATTCCCAGTAGACTTTGCGACGGAGACGAACCACGATGGCCGGTGGAATGCGGTGCCCTGCGCATGCCCGGCAACGAACCGCTCGATGCGGACGATCTCTCCGGGATCGGCCAAATCCAGGCAGCGGACTGTCGTCATGGCCGGGACGAACGGGGCGTTCATGCCGCCTTGGCCGCCACTATCGGTAAACGTGCCGCTTCGACGGCGGCGAGTTCGTCCATTCGGCCCCAGCGAAAGTCGGCAATGAGGCGTCCCAGCTTGCTCTTCATCACGCCAAGATTGGTGTAATGCCGCAAGCGCGATCGCATGGGCGCACCCGCGACGCGGGGCTGATCCGGGTCGATTTCCCAAGGATGAAAATAGAAGATCGCCGGGCGACCTTCTTCACGATTGACCTGCCGGATGGCCCAGCGCGAAAATGCATAAGGCAAGACCCGGAAAAAGCCGCCCCCGCCGGCTGCCAATCTACGGTTCGCGAACAAGGCGGTTGTCACCGGTATCTCGACCAAAGCGGCGTCCGCCAGCGGGCGAAAGGCAAACCGTGGCGCTTCTCGCCATCCGTAATGGTCATGGGCGACCGGCGCGACGCTGGAGCTGTAGGCATAGCCATGCTCGGCCAGCACGTCGAACGCCCAGGGCGTCCGGGCATCGATCGAAAAACTGGGTGCGCGATACCCTGTCACGCCGCAACCAGATACGTCCTCGATAACCGTTCGCGCACGGGCAATGTCCGGGGCGAACTTCTCGCGACCCAGCCGGAACACGCGTTCATGATCCCACCCATGGCTGGCGATTTCATGCCCTTGCTCGGCAATGCGGCGCATGACGGCTGGGTGCCTTTCAGCAATCCAGCCAAGAGTAAAAAATGTGCCCTTCACGCCTGCATCGGAAAAAAGCTGCAGGATCTCGTCGCAATTGCGCTCGACACGCGTGGCAAGGCCGTCCCAATCATCACGGCGGATGACTTTCTCGAACGCTCCGACCTGAAACCAGTCCTCGACATCGACGGACAGGCCATTGACCGGCTGATCAACGCGATGGGGGGCTGGCATGGATTCGTTTTTCCGTTCAGGCGTCAGGCAACGTGACGCTGCCCTTCACCGCTTTCGATCCACTCGATCAGCATGGTCAGGGTGTGACGCAGCGTGCGAGCCTGTTCCTCCAGACGTGCTTCCAGCTTGTCCGCCCGGTCGGCAGAGTTGGCCAGCTCTGCACGAAGGGCTGCGAAGGCGCCTTCGTGGTCGATCTGAGGTTGATTAGCGGCTTGGATGTCACGTTCATGCAGCGCTGAAGTCAGTGCGGCGATCGAGGCCTGAAGTTCCCCGATCCGGGCATCGCGATCGTTCAGCGATTCCTGGATCATGGCGGCGACGTCGTCCAAACTGATCGTCTGCGCCGAACCCGCGACTGCTTCGGGCGGGGTGAAGGGATTGGCGGCGAATGTCGGTGCTGCCTGCGGTGGCCGCACCTCGTCCTGCGCACTGACCAGAGCCAGGGCACCGTCATCGCTCAGTTCGTCGAGCACCTGCGCCAGCATCGAGCCGTCGATATTCTCGCGGCGATCCACTGCACCCAGCAGCAGAAGCCGGTTGACGATCTGGTTGATGCGGCGCGGAATACCGCCGGTCGCCTCGTGGATTTCTGCGAAAATCGCTGGATCGAAGCTGGGGTTGCCCTTCCACCCGACGCAGGTCAGGCGGTGTTCGATGTACGGCTGCACTTCGCGCACCTGCATCGCCCCGAGGTGATGCGTGGCGATCACGCGCTGGCGGAGCTGTTCCAGTTGGTTGCTTTCCAGCAGCGTCTCACGAAACTCCGGCTGCCCCAGCAGCAGCGTCTGCAGCAAAGGCTGTGCGCCAAGCTGGAAGTTGGACAGCATGCGCAGTTCTTCGAGCGCGCTGATCGAGAGATTTTGCGCCTCGTCCACGATCAGCAGGGAGCGCCGCCCAGCGCGGGCCTCATCATGCAGGAACGCTTCCAACGCACCCAGCGCCGATGCCTTGTCATGGCCCGCGACCGGGATTCCGAACGACTGGGCAACGACATGGACGATCTCTTCGCCATCCAATGCACTGGTGACGACATTGGCGGCGGTCATGCGCGCCGGGTCGATCGTTGCCATCAGGTACGCGACCAGCGTCGATTTGCCCGCGCCGACTTCACCGGTGATGACGACGAATCCTTCGCCCTGCGCCAAGCCATACCCGAGATAGGACAGCGCCTTGCGGTGAGTCAGGCTCTCGAAATAGAACGCCGGATCGGGCGTGAGCTGGAAGGGTCTTGCGTCGAGCCCGTAGAAGTCATCGAACATCGGGTAATCCTTTCGAACTCAGAAGCTGTAGCGCAGCCCGGCAAGTGCCGAGGCCGTCCACAAGTCGTCTATCGCCGGGCGGTTGCTTGTGGCGCCGTCGATGCCGACCGCAAGCGTACCGCGCAGGCGCGGGGTGAGCATCCGGTAATAACTCGCCGATGCTCCATATCCGTTAACGTCATCGACAAGTGGATCGTTGCTGCTGATCCAGTTGGCATAGACATTGGCCGACCAGCCCGCGTCGCGGCCAAGGTCTCCGCCGACATATGCGGCGAGCCAGTAATTCTCGTCGATCACGCCATTGGCCGAGGCCAGGATGGTGCCCCGAGCCGCGATGAACTTGCGGCGATCGTAGCCGAGGCCGATACCAGCGCGCAGGCGACCGATCAGCATGGAATAGCTTGCTGCGACACCACGCCCCCGGAACGTGGCGGAACGAAGCGATCCGAGCGCGCCGGAAATGCAGTTCGCGCCGTCCAGCGAGGCCACACAGCCGCGCAAGTCCCCGGTGATCGGATCGCGTACGACCTCGAAATCATCGGGCAGGTTGTCGAGTGTGCGGTTCAATTGGCCGCCGAAACCCGAGACGTTGTCGTACACCGAAACGCTCAGGTTGCTGCGGTCGTTGGGGGCATACGCCAGCGTGCCGCCATAGCTGGTCGATCCGTACCGCCGTCCGATATGGGCGGACAGCGAAGTGCGCCGACTCGGCCGCCACATGACCGCGGCGTCCCAGATCAGACCGCTGACGTCATAGGCCAGTTCGCGGGGCGCCGACTTGTCGGTAACATAACGACCATTGCGCCCAACGATGGGAATGCCGTTGGCATCGCGCAGCGCGTCGCGGCTGGAAATCTCGACATCTTCGTACCCGATCGCCCCGACCACCTGAACCGTCCGGCTTACAGGCACGGTCACCAGAGCGCGGGCCTGTAAGTCGCGTGCGCGTTGGTCGAGATTCGAAATGTCTTCCTGATAAGCGCTGCCCGCCACGCCGATACCCACCGGCAGCACGGTGCCCGGCGCGAAGCCCGCCTGAACATCGGCGGCCTGAACCACGCTCTTGTCGAACAGGTCCGCCGACGCTGTGCCGGGGCCAGCGCGGAACGTGTTCGACTGTTCCACCTTGGTAAAACCGGCGCGATAGTTGGCCGACACGTCCAGATCGCCAACGCGTGTCGCCAGCGAAGGCCCGGCATAGACCGAATAGATCGTGGTCTGCCCTTCGTTGCCCAATGGTCCAGCGACGAGTGCTGAGCCGCCGTTCTCGACATTGGCCTGAGTAGCCAGTCCGCCCGCCTCGAAAGTCAGTCCGCGAGCGATCGTGGTGTACCCACGCGCCACGCCGCTGATTGCGTCACCATCCGCCGCGCGTTTTCCCCACCCGAACTGGCGCTCATACCGAACTGATACCGATGCGGCGTTGTAACGGCCCGATATGGTCGCATCGACGCCAACGGCGGCCTGCGTATACGTCAGCACATCGCTGCCGGGGGAGAGTTCCGCGGTGACGATCTGGTCAAGCTCGATATAGGGGGTGACGTCCACCCGCTTGCCACCCTGCCCGCGCCCACGAGCGTTCCGCTTGCCGGGACGATCAGACTTGCCCGCCTTGTCGCCCGATCCCGAGCCGATACCGGAAGCGGAGTCGCCGCCCATTCCGCCATAGCCGCCGGACTGGGCATAGCCGGTGGTCGGCAGGGCAAGGCAAGCGCACAACGCCAGCGACGACAGTCCGGCGTTTCGGTAGCGCTTCAATCGACGCAAAGGCGGCGTCACTCCGATCATCCCTTGTACCCATAGTATGAACCGAACCGCCGTCCGCTCGGGCTGAACTGCACGGCATTCAGCAGCAACTGCACGTTAGGGCAGGCGCCGAGCAGCGAGATCGCATCATCCAGCGCGCCCCGCCCGGTCTGGTCAGCCCGCACGATAACAACCGTCTGCCCCACATACTTCGCCAGTTCCGCTGCCGGAGAGGCGGCAAGTGCTGGGGGCGAATCAAAGATGACGATGCGGTTGGCCGGGCCGTTGGTCAGGCGATCGAGGATGCGGCTCGTCCGTGAACTGGAAAGATACTCGCTATCATGGCTGGTCGCGTCGCCTGCCGGCAATACGCACAAGCCCGGAATGTCGGTGCGCAGGACGCAGCTCGCCACGTCGATCGTCTCGTCCATCAGGGCGTCCATCAACCCCTTGCCGCCGGGCAGACCCAGTGCCGACAGGATCGACGGTTTCGCGAAATCGGCGTCCACAAGAAGCACCTCGCTCTCTTTTTCCGCCGCGATCGACAGAGCGAGATTAAGCGCACAGTAGGTCTTTCCCTCACCCGAATGGGGCGAGCTGACCAGTATTCTCTGCGCCATCGGCCCCGCCTTCTGGCGGCGAAGATCGGCTGCTTGGACGAGCAACTGACGCTTGACGATGCGGAACTCTTCCAGAACTTCCGTGACCGCACCTTCGGGAACGATCAGCCCCTGATCGCGCAGATGATCGCGGCTGACCAGGTGGAGCTCACCCCCGAAAACAGCCGGTGGAGGGCCTGCTTCGGCGGGGATCGCTTCCGCTGTCGATGGCCCGGCAATCGGATTTGGGGTTGGCCGCACCGGTTGTGATGGCCGGACAGGTGGCGGAGTGCGCATCGCCGACGGCTGCGAGGGAAGCGGCAGGGGCTTGGCAAGGAAGTTGTTGAGGTCAAACCGATCCGCCGCCCGTTCGAACAGCGAATCGCCCGGGGCTTCGTCGGGCTGCCTGGGGACAGGGATCTTGCGATGATCGGTCATATCGAAACCCTTCAGGCCACCATGCCGCGCTGGATGAATTCGGCCGCGAGCAATACCACAAACAGACCGCCCAGCGCGGCGCAGCTTGCGTAGAAGTATTTCAGACGCTTCCTGCGCAGTGCCCGCGCCCCGTCCGTCAGGCTTTGCGATATCGCGCCCAGAACCGGGAGGCCAGTGGCTCGTTCCAGACCGGCGGTGGTTGCGAATACGGAGCGAACCCGGCCGAGGGCAAATGCCAGCGCGCATCCGCCCGCCACGCCGACCATCAAGACGCCGAGCAACAACAACGGACGATTGGGAGCCACAGGGCTGCGCGGTGTCGTTGGCGGATCGACGACTTCGAACTTCACCGACTCGCGTTCGGTTTTCACTTGACCGCGCAGGCGCAATTCTTCGCGGTCCTGCAGGAGCTTGTCGTACTGCTGGCGCAAGACATCATAGTCGCGGTTGATGCGCTGTGCCTGCGTAGCGAGTTCGGGGTCCTGAATGGCCGACGCGGTCATCGACGCGATATCGGACTGGAGCGCCGCCTTGCGCGATTGCAGCGCCTGGACATTGGCCTGCCGCTCTGCCCGGATGGATTGGAGCGAGCTATACGCCGGGTTGATCGTCCCGCCGCCATTCGCAGCTTCCTGAGAGGCCGGCCCGCGCAACGCTGCAACCTGATTGCGAGCGGCGATGACGTCAGGATGGCTTTCCGTCAGCCCGCGTGCACGCATCGCCGCCAGATCGGAATTAGCACGGGCAAGAGCTGATTGAGCTCCGCCGTCCGAACCGCCCGCGATCGTGCGCGGCGTGCCGGAAAGCTGGCCATCGATCGCCGCAAGCGCGCTTTGTGCGGCTGCAAGATCCGCCTCGATATCGCGAACGCTGGTGCGGGACGCTTCAAGCCGCTGAACCAATGCAGCGCCGCCCAGTGCCAGTTCCGGGTGCTGGGCTTCGAAAGCGGTGCGCTTGCTTTCCGCCGATTCCAGCTCACGCTCGCGCAGCTGCAGCTGCTGGTTCACGAACTCCAGTGTCTCGACCATGTCGCCGCGATTGCCGGAGAGGTTTTCCTCGCGGAAGATGTCGATCATCTTCTGCGCCACGCTCTGCGCCAGCTTGGCATTTTCCGCATTGGAGAATGAACGGTCGTTCGCGACGGCGGTAATTTCGAAGAGGTTGTCCTCCTGGCTCACCACTTTCACGTTGGTCGCCAGTTTCAGGACGGCGGCTTCCATCTGCTTGGGATTTTCGATCGTATCGCCAAGCCGGGTGGCCCGGACGACCTTTTCAAGGTTCACCGCACTTGTCAGGGTTTGCCGGATGCGTTCGATATCACGCTTCTTGTCGCCCACGCCGATGCCGACCTGTTCGGCCAGGGCGTCGTCCAGCTGGATGAAGATGCGGGCACGGCTCTCGTAGCTGTTGGGCACCAGCGCGACGACCAGCCAGCCCGCAAGGCAGATGCCCCAAGCGGTCGCCAAGGCGATCCACCGGCGATGCCAGATGCTGTGCAGAGCGCTCAGCAGCTCTTCGTAAAGCGTGTCCATCCTGCAGCCGGCCCTTTAGAACATGCTCTCGGGAATGATGATGACATCCCCGGGGGCAAGCATGACGTTAGCCTTGCTGTCGCCCTTTTTCAGCAGGTCGCCCAGCCGCAGGTCATATTCCTTCTGCGTACCGGTGGATTTGTCGAAACGGATCAGCCGCGCCTTGTTGCCCGATGCATATTCCGACAGACCGCCCACCGCGATCATCGCATCCAGTACCGTCATGTTGGCACGATACGGAATGGAGGCAGGCTTTTCAGTCGCGCCGACGATGCGGATCTGCTGGCTGAACGTGCCGGAGAACCCATCAACAATCACCGAGACGAGCGGGTCTTCGATGTACTGCGACAGTTGCAGACGAATGTCCTGGGCCAGCATCGCGGGGGTCTTGCCCACCGCTGGCATGTCCGTGATCAGCGGCGTGGTGATGCGTCCATCGGGGCGTACCTGCACTTTCGCGCCAAGCTCCGGGTTGCGCCATACGAAGACGGTTAGCTGATCCAGCGGCCCGATGACATAGTCTTCGCCCGGACCTTCCTGCATCGACACGAAAGATGCCGGTGGCAACTGCGGCCCAGACGTGGAAGCGCATCCCGTAAGGGCGACGCTGGCGAGCGATGCGGCAGCCAGAAGTCGAATGGGGCGGCTATGCGGCATGGACAGTTCCTGTATTTTGCGCCGACTTACGCCTCATGTCGAATGGACATGAAACGCAGGCCGGCAAATCCACTATGCGGTATCTCTTGAAAGGGTGAACAATGCGTTAGCCTTGCAAGGCTAATTCAGACGCGGTCCCAAATCGGGACGAACCGTACTGGATGGTTAACCTGCGTCAGACCAGCATCTCGGCGGCAGGCCCCTGCCCAAGGAAAGTCGCGGGGCTGGCGCTGGCACCGTAGGCCCCGGCGCAGAACACAGCCACCAGATCCCCGACATCCGCCTTGGGAAAGGCGCCCCTGTCAGCCAGTTTGTCTAGCGGAGTGCACAGGCAGCCGACGATCGTCGCTTCCTCGTCTACTGGTTGGTCGAAGCGCGTGGCTATCGCCGAGGGATAGTTGCGTCGCACGACGGTGCCGAAATTGCCAGAAGCCGCAAGCTGGTGATGCAAACCACCGTCGGTGACCAGAAACACTTCACCATGGCTGACTTTCCGGTCAACAACGCGCGCAACGTAGACGCCCGCCTCGCCCACCAGATAGCGACCCAGTTCGATGCAGAATTCAGTATCGCGCAAAATGGGGGGCAAGCGATCCATCTGCTCGCTCAGACGGTCTCCCACCAGCTTGAGGTCTACCGGCGTGTCGCCAACGAAATACGGGATGCCCAGGCCCCCACCCAGATTGCAGTGCGGCAGTGGGGCCCCGCTTTGTTCCGTCAGGTCTACAGCCAGGGCGATCGCTTGCACCTGCGTATCGCCGATGGCCTCGGCGTCCAGCGCTTGGCTTCCGGCGAAGATGTGGAAGCCGCGCCATTCCGCGCCGCTATCAATCACCGTTCGAACCAGCGCCGGAACACGCTCGGCATCCACACCGAAAGGTTTGGCTCCGCCGCCCATTTTCATGCCCGATCCCTTAAGATCGAACGACGGATTCACCCGGATGGCAAGCCGGGGCGCGACGCCAATTTTCTCGGCGATGGCGATCGCGCGAGAAGCCTCGCCTTCGGATTCGAGATTCAGGGTTACCCCCGCCCTGATCGCGGCTTCCAGTTCGACATCACGCTTGCCTGGACCGGCGAAGCTGACGCGTTGCAGAGGGATACCCGAGCCGGACACGATTTCGAGTTCGCCTCCCGACGCGATGTCGAAGCCATCGACCAGACCAGCCATCAATCGCAGCAGCGGAGGGAAAGGGTTGGCCTTCACCGCGTAATGAAGCGCAACGCGAGACGGCAGCGCGGCACGCAGATCGGCCACCCGACGCCGGACGTGATCAGCGCTATAGAGAAACAGGGGCGTAGTCCCCGCTTCCGCCACCCATTGCGTTACCGGCCGCCCGCCGACGGCCAGGACACCACTGATTGAATCATAACCGGCAGGTATCGGTCCTAGGGGCTTCACGCCGTCACCTGCGCAGCGATCTGCTCGGCAATCCCAGTGCGATCGAGTTTTCCGTTCGGTCCAATCGGCATTGTCTCGCGCCAGTGGATTACTTTTGGCTGCATGAAATTGGGCAAGTCCTGCATCAGTCTACGGGGCAGTTCATCGGCGGCATCGGGCCGATCAGGAGCCGCCCTTACCACCAGATGGACCGCCTGTCCCAACCGCTCGTCCGCTACTCCCAAAGCGACCGCCTCTGCCACCAGACCAGTGGCCAGCGCCGCTTCCTCAACCTCCTGCGGCGAAATGCGGTTGCCTGCGCTTTTGATCATGGCATCGCGCCGACCGACAAAATAGAGCAGTCCTTGCGAGTCTCGCCTGACGCGATCTCCCGACCAGACGGCCATCCCGCCGTATCGGGACTGAGGCGGAGCGGGCCTGAACCGCTCTGCCGTTCGTTCGGCGTCCTGCCAATATCCCTGCGCAACAAGGGGTCCGCAATGAACGAGTTCACCCTCCTCGTCATCGTTGGCAATGACGCCGGAATCGTTGATGACGAGCACTTCGGCGTAGGGGATTTCTCGCCCCATCGACATCGGGTGGCTGTCGACCATTTCGGGCGGCAGAAAGGTGGAGCGAAACGCCTCGGTTAGGCCGTACATGGGAAAGAGGCGCGCCTGCGGAAACAAGGAGCGCAGACGGTGGACCAGATCCACGGTCAACGCCCCGCCGCTGTTGGTCAGGCGCCGCAGCTTTGCCGCCGTTTCGGAAGGCCAGTCCAGTTCACAAACCTGCACCCACAAGGGCGGAACCGCTGCCAGCGTGGTGATGGAATGGCGGTCCACCGCTTTCATAACATCGCGCGGCATAAGGTAATCCAGCGGCACCACGCAGCCCCCGGCATACCAGGTAGATAGCAACTGGTTCTGACCATAATCGAAGGAAAGCGGTAGGACCGCCAACGTCCGATCGTCGCGTTCCAGTTCGAGATAAGAAGCCACGCTTTGCGCCCCGAGCCACATGTTCGCATGGCTGAGCATCACGCCCTTGGGACGTCCGGTAGAGCCGCTGGTATAAAGAATGGCAGCCAGACGGTCAGGATCGGCATCAGACGGCGACATGCTGGTGCCAAGTTGAGCCGCACCGTTCAGTGCCTCGTCTTCCGACAGCAATCGGCAGCCCGCAGGCACGTCATCGGACCCCAATGTCTTAAGCCGCGCCGAGTTCGCGATCAGCAGGATGGCCCCGCTATCGGTAAGAATGTGAGCGACCTGCGCATGCTTGAGCAAGGGATTGATAGGCACATGGACCAGCCCCGCTCTCGCCGCCGCGAGAGGCATCAGGCAGGTCAGTTCACCTTTGGCGGCCCAAGTGGCAACGCGAGCGCCTTTTTCCGGCACTTGCTGGGCAAGCCATCCGGCGAGCTGAGCGACACGCGATCTTAAGTCCTTCCAGTTTAAGGCGCCGTCGCGCAATACCAGCGCGTCGTCTTCATCGGCGCCATGCAACGTCAGATGGTCAAGCGGCAGGATCGGCTGTTCGGGACGGCCCGGCATGTGAAGGAAAGGCTCCGCTGGTTCAGGGGGCGAGAGGTAGCAGGTTGGTGCTCAGGATCGAATATCATCACGATATTAAAGAAATGCAATCGGACCCGGAGTTGCAGACGCTCTTGTCCGATACCCGGCAGCACGCCCCCTTCGACCGGCTGGAATGGTGGCAGGGACTTGCCGATCATTGCGGTATCACACCGTTCGTCGGCGTGGCCCGCGATGGCCGGGGCGGGATCGCGGTATTGCCGCTGACGGGCGGCCATCGGCATATGACCGCGCTGGCCAATTGGTACACCTTTCGTATCAGACCCATTCAGAGCGGCGATGCAGGAGCAATCTCGGGGCTCGCCAAGGATTTGGCCGCCCGTACCCGACGCATCACTTTGTCGTCCGTGCCTGACGAAGATGGCTCGGCGTCGATGTTGGAATCCACATTCCGTGCCGCCGGGTGGCTGGTTCGCCGCGAGGTCTGCGACACCAATCACGTACTGGTCGTCGGCGGACGGACGTTCGAGCATTATCTGGCAAGCCGACCCGGCAAACTTCGCACGACCCTCAAACGCAAGTCCTCGAAAATTGTGTCGACCGTGCTGACCCATTTTGATGGGAACGCATGGGAGCAATACGAATCCATCTACGCGGAAAGCTGGAAACCGGAGGAAGGATCGCCGGCATTCCTGCGCACCTTCGCCGAAGCGGAAGGGGCGGCGGGACGTTTGCGGCTGGCGATTGCCCATGACGCCAGCGACCCAACCAGACCGGCAATCGCGGCGCAGATGTGGACCGTCGAAGGTTCTACCGCTTTTATCCACAAGCTTGCACACAGAGAGGCCGCTAAGCCCCTTTCGCCTGGATCCGTGCTGACAGCGGCCCTGATGCGCCACGTCGTCGATAACGACAGGGTTGGTCTGGTCGATTTTGGCACCGGCGACGATCCGTACAAGCGCGACTGGATGGAAGAGCAGCGGCCGCGCTACAGGCTTGATATGTTTCGCCCCTTTTCACCTCCAAACTGGCCGATACTCGCGAGGATGGCACTGCGCGGCCTTGCCGGGCGGATCAAGCAGGGCTAGAGCGCGCCCGGTTGAACAAGACAGCTTTCGAGGGGCCATGCCAGACGATACCGACCTGCTGTTGCGCCGCATCCTTACCGATGTGCTGGGCCTGAAGCCCGGCCAGGCCGATACATTCGAAGCTGATACCGGCCTGTTCGGCCATCTGCCCGAACTGGATTCGATGGCCGTGGCCGGGCTGCTGACGGAACTGGAGGATCGGCTGGACGTCGTGATCGATGACGACGAAATCGATGGCGAAATGCTGGAAACCTACGGAGGGCTGCTTGCCTTTGCCGAGGCCAAGCGCGCCGCCTGATGTTCCCATGGTGACTCCCGCAAGTTGGCTTTGCCCCCTGCCGGGCGGCGGCACCTGTGAAGAATACGCGGTTCAGTTCGACGATCAGCGCCTGCACAGGGTGCTGATCGTGCCGGCCCTTTTCGATGAAGGGAACCGGATGCGCCGTTTCACGGTCGAACTGATGCGGCGACTTGACGCGGTGGGAGTGGACAGCTTTCTGCCCGATTTTCCCGGCTGCAACGAAAGTATCCAGCCTCTCGTCCGGCAGGATCCCACCGACTGGCTCGATGCGATGACGGCGGCCGCCCGCCATTTCCGGGCCACGCATTCACTGGGGATTCGCGGTGGCTGCCTGTTCACCCCGGATCGGGTTCCGGCGTTTCACTATTCTCCGATCAAAGCGTCCTCGATCCTGCGTCAGATGATCCGCGCGCGCATTCTATCGTCGCGCGAAGCCGGACTGAACGAGCATCGTGACCATCTGGTGCAGCATGCTTTGGCAACAGGGATAACGCTGGCCGGGTATGACCTTGGTCCGGATTTCTATCTTCATTTCGATCCGATGTTCCCTGACCCTTCGGCTACGGCCATCGCCCAGGAGCACGTCGGCGGAAGCGGCCTTTGGCTGCGCGCTGAGCCGGATGAAAACGCCGAGCAGGCGGGTGCTTTGGCCGCCATTCTGGCCGACGAAATCAACGTATGACTCGCCGCCATGTCGCTTATGAATGCGCCGGAAGCGTGATCGTCGCAACGCTGGATACCGCGCCCGGTCGCACCGGCCTGTTGCTGGTTTCCGGCGGTAACGAGTTGCGGGCAGGCGCCTGGAACGGTCAGGCGAAGTTTGCCGTCCGGATCGCTGCGAAGGGCTTCCCGGTCCTGCGCTTCGATCGTCGCGGGGTGGGCGATAGCGAAGGCGTCAATGGAGGCTTCCGGTCTGGCGCACCGGATATTGCCGCCGCGGTCGCGAAACTCAGAGCCGAATGTCCGCAAGTTAACCGCGTTGTCGCGATCGGCAATTGCGATGCCGCCAGCGCCCTGATGCTATCCAGTGGAACAGGCTTCGACGCGCTGATCCTGTCAAACCCGTGGACGATCGAGGATGACAGCGAGCCGGCCCCGGCAGCTGTCGTGCGTGATCATTACCGCCGCCGCCTTGCCGATCCTGCGGCAATCAAGCGACTCGTGACAGGCAAAGTTTCGGTATCGAAGTTGGCGCGCAGCCTTGCGTCGACCATCCGCCCTGCCCGCACCGCACCGGACGGACTGGCTGCGCAGATGGCGCAAGGAATATCGCGTTTCTCGGGGGAAATCCGGTTCCTGGTGGCTGGCCGCGACAGAACCGGCCTCGCGTTTCTAGCCAACTGGGACAAGGCGGACCCGCGTATTCGTATCTGCCCTGAAGCTTCGCACAGCTACGTCGAGCAGGATGCGCAGGAATGGCTGATCGATCAGACGCTGGATGTTCTCAGCGCCTGACCGTTAGCCGTCCTCGTCAGTATTGGACTGTCTCCGTCACTCCGGCGAAGTGCTTCGCCGCCAGATACCGCTCCGCGTCAAGCGCCGCCATGCAGCCCATGCCTGCGGCAGTGATAGCCTGTCGATAGACGTGGTCCGACACGTCTCCGGCCGCGAACACGCCAGGGATGTCCGTCTTGGGAGTGCCAGGCTGAACCAGTAGATAGCCGGTCTTGTCCATCGCCAGCTGCCCCTTGAACAGTTCCGTCGCGGGGGCATGACCGATGGCGACGAATGCACCGTCGGCCAGCACTTCACCCTGCTCACCGGTTTCGGTGTCGATCAGTGCAAGCGCACGCAGCGCGCCGTCTTCACCGGGCAGGAACCGATCCACTCGCTTGTTCCAAAGCACCGAAATCTTGGGGTGAGCGAACAGGCGATCCTGCAGAATCTTCTCGGCACGCAGCGAATCCCGGCGGTGGATCAAAGTCACATCGTCGGAGTGATTGGTCAGGTAAAGCGCCTCTTCGACTGCCGTGTTGCCGCCGCCGATCACGACGACTTTCTTGCCGCGATAGAAAAAGCCATCGCATGTCGCACAGGCTGAAACGCCTTTGCCCGACAGCTCCTGCTCACCGGGGACGCCCAGCCACTGGGCCTGAGCTCCGGTAGCGATGATGAACGTGTTGCCTTCATAAAGGTCACCGCCGTCACCCTTGGCGATGAACGTATCGCCGGACAAATCGACCGACGTTATCGTATCCCACATCATCCGCGTGCCAACATGGACGGCCTGCGCCTCCATCTCCTGCATCAGCCACGGTCCCTGAATGACCTCGCGAAAACCGGGATAATTCTCGACATCTGTAGTGATGGTCAGCTGCCCGCCGGGCTGCAGGCCCTGCACTACGATCGGCTCCATCCCCGCGCGCGCACCGTAAATGGCTGCGGAAAGGCCGGCAGGGCCAGAACCGATAATAAGCATGCGGGTCTTGTGCGTGGTCGCCACGGGTAGGGTCTCCGGGGTAAAGGATCTCTCGCGAAATAGGGACTGGATACCCTTCTTGCCAAGCGTTCAGGCGTCAAAGGTTTTATTTCATCCACGCAAATTGTGCATCACTGCATTTGCGTCAGCGATGGATTGACGGCTGCGTGCCCCCGCGCCATTCCCGCCCGATGAGCACTCAACTAGGCCCCACGTCGAACCGTTTCATATCACAGCGGCTTCGGCTGAACTACGTAGACTGGGGTAATCCGGATGCGCCGCCGCTCATCCTGCAGCATGGCGGGCGCGATCACTGCCGCAGCTGGGATTGGGTTGCCGAGGAGCTTCGCCGGGACTGGCATGTGATCTGTCCTGACCTTCGCGGGCACGGGGACAGCGAATGGTCTCCCGAAGGCCATTATGGCATGGACGCATTCGTCTATGACTTCGCCCAGCTTGTTCATACTCTGGGATACGATCAGGTTAGCATCATCGCCCATTCGCTGGGTGGTGCGATCACGACTCGCTTCGCCGGTCTCTATCCTGAGAAAGTGGCTAAGTTTGTGAATATCGAGGGACTAGGCCTCTCTCCCGCAGCACGCCGCGAAACGGAAGGCCGCGACACGCGCGACCGGCTGCGCTCGTGGATCGAAGAGAAGCGGAAATCGTCCGGCCGACAGGTGCGCAAGTACGCTTCGCTGCGGGATGCCTATCAGCGAATGAAGGAAGAAAACAGCTTCCTCAGCGAGGATCAGGCACGCCACCTCACCATTCACGGCGCAACCCGCAATGAAGATGGAACGTGGAGCTGGAAGTTCGACAACTATCTGAACGTCTGGATCACGTCAGATCTTTCAGCCGACGAGATCGTGTCGCTTTGGGAAGCGATCACCTGCCCGACGCTGCTGCTCTGGGGCAAATCGAGCTTCTTCAAAAGCCCGGCTGACGATGGACGCATGGAATACTTTCCGACCGCGAAGCTCATCGAATACGAAGATGCCGGGCATTGGCTGCACCACGATCAGTTCGATCGTTTCATGCAGGACGTACGGGCATTTCTGGGATGACCCCTTAAAATGCCCGTTACGGGGCAATGATCAGGTCAGCAACGCATATCCAAGCGCGGCCCAGCACACCATGCAAAGCAGGATCGCGATAATCAGGCCCCGGCCGTCATGATCCTCGTCCAGCTTTGTCATCCGCTGCGCCGCATAGACCATGCCGGCGGGTATGCGGCTGGTGAAACTGCGGGTCCTGCTCGAATACTGATCGAACGGGATGATGTTTTTGTCGGCGACCATCATTCCAATCCTCTATCCCATAGGAGCCGGCGAGCTATGCCCATCCAGGCTTCGTGTTGCGATCCCCCGTTTATTAACGTCGAAATCCATGGTCACGTTTACCATGTACCGAAATGATACCCTTCTATTTATCGAGATCAACGGATAATTTGTATGAAGCGTGATATAAATTTAATAAAGTAACGATATTTTATAACATAGTTGCGTTGGTCGATGTTGCGGCGGGCTAAGAAAGGAGTGGTAGCTTCACCGTTTCCCTTGCTCGATTCTACGCGCGCCCTTAGTCTTCGATGATGACCCAAGCCCTGAAGATCAGAATACAGCTGTTCAGCGGCGAGGAAATTGCGATGGGACCGGGCAAGGCCGATCTTCTCGATGCCATCAATGTACACGGGTCGATCTCGGCGGCAGGCAGACACATGGCGATGAGCTACCGCCGCGCTTGGCTGCTGGTCGATGCCATGAACAGGTGCTGGGACGAACCGCTTGTCCTGACCAGCCCGGGCCGGTCCAAGGATAGTGGCGCCCGGTTGACGGAACGGGGCGAAACGGTGCTCGCTCACTACCGCGCCTTGCAGGCAAATGTCGCTGCTGCTGCCCAAGGCGTTGATCTCGATGCACTGACTGATTGCCTGCTCGATAACCCCAAGGCCAGCCAGAAAGACTTGAAATAACAACCTCCGTGCGGGGCCAGTCCTTGCAATGCCCGCCTTCCGATATACAGTCAGATATAATTCTGACCGGAGCTGTCTGCATGCGCAAATGCCTGAATTTCATCATCGCATTGTGCGTGACTTTTGGGGTGTCTGCCGCACCGTTGCAGGCTCAATCGAGCACCACGCGTCAGGCGCCGTTGGTGTTGGCAGCCGCCAGTCTGCAGGAATCGATGAATGCCGCGGCGGACGGTTGGCAACGGAAAGGCCACCCGCGCCCCCGCATTTCATTCGCGGGCTCCTCTGCACTGGCGCGTCAGATCGAGGGCGGCGCGCGGGCCGACATCTTCGTATCGGCGGACGAACCGTGGATGGATCAACTGCAGTCCAAGGGCCTTCTGCGCCGAGGCACCCGGACATCGTTCCTTGGCAATACGCTGGTTCTTGTCGCACCGCGCAATAACACCACTCGCTTGAAGATCGGCAAGGGCATGCCCCTTGCCCGGTCGCTGGGCGCTGGACGTCTGGCCATAGCCGACCCGTCGGGAGTGCCCGCCGGCATCTACGCCAAACAGGCCCTGACCCGACTTGGCGTATGGAATACGGTCGGCAGCAAACTGGCTCCGGCTGAAAATGTTCGCGCTGCGCTGGCGCTCGTCAGCCGGGGCGCCGCGCCGCTTGGTATCGTCTATGCGACGGATGCGCGGGCGGAGAAAGGCGTCAGAGTTGTTGGCGTTTTTCCCGCCGCAAGCCATGATCCGATCAGCTATCCCATCGCTCTCCTGGCATCATCGCGAAATCCGGAGGCGGATGGCTTTCGCCGATACCTGATCTCGACCGAAGGTAAGGCCGTATTCCGCCGCTTCGGCTTCAGGACCAGGTAACTCCTTGTTCACCCCGCTGTCGCCGTCCGAATGGGAAGTGTTGGTCCTGTCGCTCAAAGTCAGCGGAGTGGCGATGCTTGCCGTGTTGCCCATTGCATTCGCGATCGCCTGGATACTGGCTCGATGGCACTTTCCCGGCAAGATTCTGGTCGACGCCATCGCTCACCTGCCGCTGGTCATGCCGCCCGTCGTCACCGGCTGGCTGCTGTTGCTGGCGTTTAGCCCCAACGCCCCAGTTGGCGCGTTTTTCGAGGAAGCGTTCGGCATCACGTTCCTGTTTCGCTGGACCGGGGCGGCATTGGCCGCCGGCGTCATGGCGCTGCCGCTGATGGTACGGGCGATGCGTCTGTCGCTGGAGGCCGTGGACCGACGGCTGGAGTCAGCCGCCCGCACGTTGGGCGCAGGGGCATGGCGCACGTTCGCCTCGATCACGTTGCCCCTGTGCCTGAACGGCATCCTCGCCGCGCTGGTGCTCGGCTTTGCTCGTTCGATCGGCGAGTTTGGCGCGACCATCACGTTTGCCTCCAACATTCCGGGAGAAACGCAGACCCTGCCGCTGGCGATCTATAGCGCGCTGCAACTGCCGGGAGGCGATTTGCAGGTCGCGCGGCTTGCCGCCCTGTCCGTGTTGCTGTCCGTAGGCGCGCTGGTGCTGTCGGAATGGCTGGCCCGTCGGAGCGGCCAGGGCCGAGGCCGCCATGTCCTTTGATATCGATGTGCGCCTGAAGCGGGGCAGAGTGCATTTGAACTACCGGATCGAGGCCGGAGCCGGACTGACCGCGCTGTTCGGGCCGTCAGGTGCTGGCAAGACCAGCCTTCTGGATGCGGTGGCAGGGCTGATCCGTCCGCATGATGGGCGGATCGTGGTGGCCGGGACGGTGTTGTTCGATAAAGAGCAGCGCATCAACCAGCGCCCGGAAGCTCGCCGCTGCGGTTACGTGTTTCAGGATTTGCGCCTGTTCCCTCACAAGACAGTGCGTGCCAATCTGCGGTTCGGGATCGACAGAGCCTCGGCTGGCAACGACCATGTCAGCTGGGATCATACGATTGATCTTCTCGGCATCGGCGCGCTTCTGGATCGTATGCCCGCGACCTTGTCCGGCGGCGAGGCACAGCGCGTGGCGATTGGGCGCGCCCTTCTTTCCGATCCGCGTTTCCTGCTGCTGGACGAGCCGCTATCGTCGGTCGACCCGGCCCGTAAAGCGGAGATCATCTCGCTCATCCAGCGCATCCGGGATAAGCTGCGCCTGCCCATTCTCTACGTCAGTCATGACCGCGCGGAAGTGGAATTGCTTGCCGACCGTATCGTCCCGATCAATCCGCCTTCGACGTAAACGCTAGACCGGATCGCTCGCGCGCTCCTGAATTCGTAACGAGGCCGCCGCCGCGATCACCAGGGTCCCGGCCGCGAAAGCCATCGTCCAGATCGGCTCGCCGGGAAAGAACGCCTTCATGATCGAGCCCATCACCGTCGCCACCAGCAATTGCGGCAGAACGACGAATACATTGAACAGGCCCATATAGATGCCAAGCTTGGCCTGCGGCAGACTGCTGGCGAGGATTGCATAGGGCATCGCAAGGATCGAGGCCCAGGCGATGCCGATCCCGATTTCGCAGAGTAACAGCGCCTGATGATCTCGCAATAGCAGGAACCCGGCGAAACCAAACGCGCCTACCAGCAGACAGGCCGCATGCGTACGCGCCTTGCCCCATCTGGCGGACAGCAGCGGAAGCAACGCCAGCGCGGCGATTGCCGCTGCTCCGTTGTAGACCGAGAACAGGACGCCAACCCAGTTGCCAGCCTGCTGATAGGCGACGCTGGCGGGATCGCCCGAACCGAAGTGGTATTGGGCAACCACGGGCGTCGTATTGATCCACATGATGAACAGTGAAGACCAGCTGAAGAACTGCACGAACGCCAGTCGCTTCATCAGCGGCGGCATTCCCGCAAAGTCCCCGACGATGCCGGTGAGCATCGAGGCGCTGCGGCCCGCGCGGGCAAGACGGATCGCAATTACCGTCGCCAGGCCGTATGCCGCCATCAGGGCAGCCAGGAGATAGACTTCCTTTTCCAGCGACCAGAACCATACCGCCAGCGCCACCAGTACGCCGCCCAGCATCCACAGGGCCGCGCTGCCCGGATGACGCTTCGCCAGCATCGCCATCGTGGCGGCACCATCATCCGCAGCGGCATCACCAAAAGCGGCCTGCTCTGCAGGCGAGTATTCGCGCGTGGTGAGCACCGTCCACAGGACCGCGACCAGCAGCGCCCCGCCTCCTGCCCAGAAGCTGAAGCGCACGGTGTCCGGGATCTGCCCGGCAGGAGCGGTGTTGGAAATGCCCATCTGTTCGAGAGCAAAGGGGAACAGCGATCCGACGACTGCCCCTGCGCCGATGAAGGCGGTCTGCACCGCATAGCCCGCCGTGTGCTGATCCTTATGCAGCATGTCGCCCACGAAGGCGCGGAACGGCTCCATCGATACGTTGAGACTGGCATCGAGCATCCAGAGCAGCAGCGCAGCCATCAACAGGCCACCACCCGCTCCGCCGCTTTCCGGCATCAACAGGAGCGCGATCGTGGCGAGCACGGCCCCGGCAAGGAAGTACGGCCGCCGCCGTCCCAGTCGACCCAGCCATGTGCGATCGGATATGTGCCCGACGATCGGCTGCACCAGCAGGCCGGTAAGCGGCGCAGCGATCCACAGCGCAGGCAGATCGTCGATCCCCGAACCGAGCGACTGGAAAACGCGGCTCATGTTCGCGTTCTGCAGGGCAAAGCCGATCTGGATCCCGAAGAAGCCGAAGCTGATGTTCCATAGACCGGCCCAACCCTGCCGGGGCTTGTCGCGACTCGCGTCGATCGTGGCGTGCTGCATCGTGCTCCTTCCCCATCCTCGCGAGCTTGCGCCGCGTCGGCGATTCAGTCCGCCTTGCACGAGGAGCCGCGATCGGCAACACGCATACGAATACGCAACCTTGCTTCAGGCCGCCGTGCTGCCGCGGACAATGAGCTGGGCCGCCATCGTTCCGGCAGGCGCAGCGCGATCCTCGATCTGAGCCGCCAGCGTTTCCACGAGGATCGCCCCGGCACGCTTGAGATCCTGCTTGATCGTGGTCAGCGGCGGATTGGTCATGCTGGCCGCGGGCAGATCGTCGAACCCGATGACAGCAACATCTCCGGGCACGGACAGGCCTGCACCCAAAAGCGCGCGCATGGCGGCGACGGCCAGCACGTCACTCGCCGCGAAGATCGCATCGAAGGGGACTCCGTCTTCGATCAGGGCGCGGGTCGCCGCATAGCCCTCCTCGTCCAAATTTACGGCATCGCGTTGAAGTGCCGGGTCAGGCGCGATGCCTGCTTCGTCCAGGGCGGCGCACAGTCCCCGATACCGGTCGGCGAACTCGGGATAGTGGCCGTCCGCCTGGCCGAGAAAGGCAATGCGGCGGCGCCCTTGCTGCAGCAGATGATCCCCCGCCATTCTGCCCGCGCCGACGTTGTCCGACCCTACGGTAGCGCCGATGTTCGCTTCGTCGACGCTACCCCAGCGCACGAAATGCGTGCCCTGCCCGACCAGTTGACGCAGACGGCTTTCGTAGAGCTTGTAGTCTCCATACCCGAGCAAAATCAGACCATCGGCGCGGTGGCTGTCCTGATACCGGACGTGCCAATCGTCCTCCAGCTTCTGGAACGAGATCAGCAGGTCCAGCCCCCGGTTCGCACATTCGCGAGTGATCGCGCCCAGCATCTCGAGGAAGAAAGGGTTGATCCGCGAATCCTCGGGCGATTGCTCCTCGAAGAACAGCAGCGCTATCGTGTTGGAGCGCTGCGAACGCAGCGACGACGCGTTCTTGTCGACCGAGTAGTTCAATTCGCGGGCAATTGCCTCGATCCGGGCACGCGTCTCCGCACTGACGGACTTACTGCCCCGAAGCGCGCGGCTGACGGTCGGCTGAGACACGCCCGCCCGGTAGGCGATGTCGAAACTGGTGGGTCGATCGGTAGGTCGGCGTCCCATCATTGCGCTCCCCGCTCTGCATCCGCGCCCCGGATGCCACCTTAATGCCATCGTACAACAGCGGCACATGCGGGAGGCACAAGCCACTGACAAGGCGTGGTTAAGTGATAACCCTGACGTGGCGCGACGGCCACGCTGCGTCGCTTTCCAGCACTTGAGCATACGTATGCCATATTATGCGTAGCGAAGTCTCGTCCTAATCAGCACGGGTCAAATGGAGTCGCGTCAGCAATGTGCGGACTTCTCATGGGGGCGAAGCCGGTCGCCGTATTCTACCAATTCCGGCTGGGACAGGAGAGGACCAACCAATGTCGCTTCGCTACGATATTTCGGCTGCCGGACGCGTATCCGGCCTCGCCATGGCCGCCGCGCTTGCCGCCAGCGCCCTTTGTCCCGCCGCCGCGCAGGCCCAGGACGCCGCTCCGGCCGCCGAGCCAGCAGCCGATGGATCGGGTGATTCCATCATCGTCACTGGTTTTCGCGCCAGCCTGCAAAGCGCGATCAACCAGAAGCGCTCAGCCGAGCAGATCGTTGAATCGCTGTCGGCCGAGGATATCGGCAAGCTGCCCGACGCCTCGATCGCGGAATCCATCGCCCGCCTGCCTGGCCTGACCTCGCAGCGCGTATCGGGGCGTTCCAATTCCATCGCCATTCGCGGCTTCGCGCCGGACTTTTCGACCACGCTGCTCAACGGCCGCGAACAGACGTCGACGGGCGACAACCGCGCCGTCGAATACGATCAGTATCCCTCGGAAGTCGTCAGCTCTGTCAACGTCTACAAGACGCCGATGGCCAGCCTCGTCGGCCAGGGACTGTCCGGTACGGTCGACATGCGCACGATCCGTCCGCTTGATGCGGGCAAGCGGATTGTCACCATCGGGGCACGCGGTTCCTATGCGGACATCGGCAAGCTGAACGCCGGGTCGACCGACAAGGGCTATCGCGCCAACGCGCTTTACGTCGATCAGTTTGCGAACGACACACTCGGCATCGCGCTGGGCGCGAGCTATACGGATGAGCCATACCAGATCCAGGAATTCAACGCCTGGGGATATGCGGACACCCCGGACGGCAACAAGGTCATCGGCGGTTCGAAGTCCTACGTCACGTCCACCAAGCTGAAGCGCCTCGGCCTGAACGGTACGCTGCAATGGCGCCCGACACCCAACTTGACGACGACGATTGACGGCTTCTATTCCGATTTCAAGGACGATCAGGTCAAGCGCGGTGTCGAGCTGCCGCTGTTCTGGGATCCGGACACAGCTTCGCTCGCCAACGCCACTGTCACGAACGGCCTTGTCACCGCCGGTACGTTCAACGGTGTGAAGAGCGTCGTGCGCAATGACGTGTTCCAGCGTCACGCCAAACTCTATTCGTTCGGCTGGAACACCAAGTGGGAAGGCGATGACGGTTGGAAGGCGTTCTTCGACGTCAGCTATTCCAAGACAGACCGCAACGAACTGAACATCGAGAGTCTGTCGGGCACGGGTCGCAACACGATCGGCGCGCTCGACAGCATCGACTTTGTGATGAACGGCAAGGGCGCGCGGTTCTCTCCCACGCTCAACTACGGCGACTACAACACGATCCTGCTGACCGGGCCGCAAGGCTGGGGCGGAACGCAGATCGGCGTCGATGGCACAAGCATCCTCAACGGTCAGGACGGCTACTACAACAATCGCCGGATCAAGGACGAACTGTGGCAGTACCGCGTCGAGCTAGAGCATGAGTTCGAAGCCGGGCCTCTGCATTCATTCCAGGTCGGCTGGAATTACACCAATCGGTCCAAGACACTGGTGCCGGAGGAGTACTTCCTTGGCTTGGCCGCCAACACCGACGGTTTGACCAGCGTCACGATCCCAGCCGAATATCGCCTGAAGGGTGAAACCCAGCTCAACTACCTCGGCCTCGGCTCGGTCGTCAGCTACGATCCCATCGCCTTGGTGCGTGACGGCATCTATAATCGCGTGGCGAACCCATACGGCGACGTCGTGGTCAAAAGCTATGCTATCCGCGAACGCCTGATGACCGCGTACGTCCAGGGCAATCTCGACGCGGAAATCGGTGCGGCGCACCTGACCGGCAACTTCGGCGTGCAGGCGCAGTGGACGGATCAGAATTCACTCGGCGCAAGCGCGGTGCTGCTGGGCACCAACCCGAACGGCTCGCCCAATGTCGGCGCGGTGCGCCGTAACGTCAGCGTCGATTATCTCGACGTGCTTCCCAGCGTGAACCTCTCGCTGCGCTTCCCCAGCGAAACGGTGGTCCGCTTCGCCGCGGCTCGCGAAATCATTCGTCCGCGCCTGGATGACATGCGCGCTTCGGAGAAGTTCGATTACACCGTCACCGGCGGCGTCGCTCAGGTAACCGGAGAGGCCGGAAACCCCTATCTTCGCCCATGGCGCGCCAACGCGCTGGACCTGACCCTCGAGCAGTACTTCGGCGGCAAGGCAGTGATCGCGGCGCAGTTCTTCTGGAAGGACCTGAAGAGCTACATCTACAACCAGCAGTCCACCGTTCCGACCGACAGCCTCTCGCTGCAGGATCCGGGCAACGGCGTGGTCCTGTCACCCACGGCTCAGTATACGATCCCGGTCAACGGCAACGGCGGCAAGCTCTACGGAGTCGAACTGGCGACAACGCTGCCGTTCGAAACGTTCCTCGGCGCGCTGGAAGGTTTCGGTGTGACCGGCTCGGTCGCCTACACCAAGAGCAAGATCCAGGCATCGCCGGATTCCCCCACCGGCGATCTGCCGGGCTATTCCAAGTGGGTCGCCAACGGCACCGCCTACTTTGAAAAGTGGGGCTTCAACGCTCGCGGATCGGTTCGCTATCGCTCCACCTTCCTGGGTGAAGTGTCAGGCTTTGCCGCCAACCGCGTGCGCCGCCGCGCCAAGGCCGAGACGATCGTCGACGCGCAGATCGGCTACGATTTCCAGCCGGGCACCGCGCTGGAAGGTCTGTCGCTCTACATCCAGGGACAGAACCTGACGGACGAGCCGTTCGTCACCACGAACCCGGGCGATAGCCGCGAAATCATCGACTATCAGCGTTATGGCCGCCGTTTCCTGGCGGGCTTTACCTACAAGTTCTGAGTTTACCCCCCGGCGCTGCAGAGGAACCTCCTCCTCCACTGCGGCGCCGAACGGGCGGAACCGGCGAAGTCTCCCTCCCCTTCTCCGGTTCCGCCTTTTATCCCGGTGCGGGCCAACCGTCTGCCACAGCGGAGAACTGACCGATGAACCGCCTGCTCCCCTCGCTCGCCGCGCTGACGATTGCGCTGTCTCACACCGCAGCGATGGCGACGCCCGAAGACGACATGCGTGCCCGGACGCCCGAGCAGGAAGTCATCTATTTCGCCCTGCCCGACCGGTTCGAGAACGGCGATCCGTCAAACGATCGCGGCGGCCTGAAAGGCGGCAAGCTGACCACCGGCTTCGATCCTGCGGACAAGGCTTTCTATCACGGCGGCGATCTGAAGGGTCTGACCCAGCGGCTGGACTATATTCACGGGCTTGGCGCGAGCGCGATATGGGTCGGCCCGATCTTCAAGAACAAGCCGGTACAGGGCCCCAAGGGTCAGGAGAGCGCCGGGTATCACGGATACTGGATCACCGATTTCACGCAGGTCGATCCGCACCTTGGCACGAACGGCGATTTCAAGACCCTGGTCGATGCCGCCCACGCACGCGGCATGAAAGTGTACATGGACATCATCGCCAACCACACGGCCGATGTGATCCAGTACACGCAAGGCGCCGGGCAGCAGTACCCCTATCGCTCAAAGGCCGATTATCCGTTCTCGACCCGAGGCGGCGTCAAGGGTGCGCCGATCAACGCCGGGTTCGCTGGCGACGCGAACTCCTCCGCCGAGAACTGGGCGAAGCTGACCGATCCGACATTTGCCTACACTCCCGTCGTGCCGAAAGCCGAGCGGCGGGTGAAGGTGCCGGCGTGGCTCAACGATCCGATCTACTACCACAATCGCGGCAACACTGACTGGAAGGGTGAAAGCTCCCAGTACGGCGATTTCGTGGGGCTGGATGATCTGGCCACTGAAGATCCTCGCGTCGTCTCCGGCATGATCGCCATCTACGGCGACTGGATCGACCGCTTCGGTATCGATGGTTTTCGCATCGATACCGCCAAGCACGTCAATCCCGAGTTCTGGCGGTCGTTCGTGCCGGCCATGCAGGCCCGTGCGAAAGCGAAAGGCATCCCCAACTTCCATATTTTCGGCGAAGTCACCACGGAGGGTTATGACCCTGCCCTGCTCGCCTCCTGGACGCGCAATTCCGGGCTTCCGGCGGTTCTGGATTTCGCCTTCATGGACGCGGCAATAACGGCCAGCAGCGGCAAGGGTGGCACGAACGACCTTGGCCGCATGGTGGAAGACGATGCCCTGTACGAAGGCGGCAAGTCCGCCGCGCTGCAATTGCCGACATTCCTTGGCAATCACGATGCCGGTCGCATCGGCATGTTCCTGACGAAGGCCAATCCCGGCATCGCGGCAGACGAGCTTCTGGCGCGGGACAAGCTGGCCCACGCGCTGCTGCTGACGCTGCGCGGCGTGCCGACGATTTATTCGGGCGACGAACAGGGCTTCGTGGGCGAAGGCAACGACCAGCTTGCCCGCCAGGATCTGTTTGCGTCGAAAACCGCGATCTACAATGCGGAAAAGCTGATCGGCACCAGCGCGACAACGGCACAGGCCAACTTCGACACCGGGCACCCGCTGTACACCTTTATCGCCTCATTGGCGAAGCTGCGGCGAAGCACACCGGCGCTGACCTCCGGCCGGACGGTGCTGCGGACCGCTTCCGACAAAGCGGGCTTGTTCGCGGTATCACGATTTGATCCCGCGACGGGGCAGGAAGTTTTGCTCGCGTTCAACACATCGAAAGTGCCGGTCACGGCGCAAGTGTCGGTAGATCCGGCTTCACGTGCGTTTGCCTCTCTCGCCGGAGCGGACTGCGCGGCGACACCGAGCGCCCCGGGTAGCCTTGCTGTAACTCTCCCGGCACTGGGCTTCGCCGTATGCGCGGCCCGGCCGTGAGCATGTCCACGGTGACGATGATGAAGTCGGTGGATCGCCGTTCGGAAGCGACCCCCTGGTGGCGCGGCGCGGCGATCTACCAGATCTATCCGCGCAGCTTCGCCGATTCCAATGGCGACGGGATCGGCGATCTTCCCGGCATCACGTCGCGGCTCGATCACGTTGCGCGGCTGGGTATCGACGCGATCTGGATCTCGCCGTTCTATGCCTCTCCCATGGCTGACTTCGGGTACGACATCGCGGACTACTGCGCGGTCGATCCGATGTTCGGGACACTGGAAGACTTCGATGCGCTGATCGCCCGAGCCAGATCGCTCGATCTCAAGGTGATCGTCGATCAGGTCTACGCCCATACATCGGACCGGCACCCATGGTTCGTGGACAGCCGATCCAGCCGCACCGGGGCGCATGCCGACTGGTACGTGTGGGCCGATGCAAAGGCCGATGGCTCCCCGCCTAACAACTGGCAGTCGATCTTCGGCGGACCGGCATGGCGGTGGGACGCGCGGCGCGGGCAGTATTACATGCACAATTTCCTGGCCGAGCAGCCCCAGCTCAACTGCCACAATCCGGCCGTGCAGGAAGCCTTGCTGAACGTCGCGCGGTTCTGGCTAGACCGGGGCGTATCGGGTTTCCGCATCGATGCGCTCAACCATTCGATGCACGACCCGCTGCTGCGCGACAATCCGCCCGCGCCGGACGATGGCCGCATCCGCACGCGTCCCTACGATTTCCAGGTCCAGACCTATAATCAGTCGCACCCGGCGATCATCGGCTTCATCGAACGCCTGCAAGCGCTGATCGCCTCATACCCCGATACGTATTCGCTGGCCGAAGTCGGCGGCCTGAACGCCGGGGCGGAGATGAAGGCGTTTACGCAGGGGGATGAGCGCCTGGACAGCGCCTATGGGTTCGACTTCCTCTATGCCGACAACCTCACGCCCAGGCGCATCGCCGCAGCGCTGAACTTCTGGCCGGACGAGCCCGGCACCGGCTGGCCGAGCTGGGCCTTCGAAAATCACGACGCCCCGCGCGCCCTCTCCCGCTGGTGCAGCGCGGAGGACATTGACGCCTTTGCGCGGATGAAGGCGATGCTGCTCCTTTCGCTGCGCGGCAACCCGATCCTGTTTCAGGGCGAGGAATTGGGCCTGCTGCAGGACGAGATCCCTTTCGATCAGCTGCGCGACCCGGAAGCCATCGCCAACTGGCCGCTCACACTTTCGCGCGATGGCGTTCGCACTCCGCTGCCGTGGATGGCGCAGGACGAACACGGCGGCTTTACGTCCGCCAGCCCATGGCTGCCGCTCAGTGAGAACAACCTCGCCCGTGCGGTGGACCGGCAGGAAGCCGACCCCTCGTCGCTGCTCAACCTGACCCGCCGCCTGCTGCAACTCCGTCGTGACAGCGCGCAGTTGCGGCGCGGCGACTGCGACGTGCTGGTGGCCGACGAAACGCGCCTTGTCCTGCGCCGCACCGTCGAAGGCCGCAGCGTCATCGCCGCGTTCAACATGGCGCCGCACCCCGCTGACTGGCCCGACGCCGTGTCGATCGTCGGCACTGTGCTGGCCGCCGTGAACGACGCCCGGCCGAGCGTGCTGCCCGCGTGGGGCGGACTATGGATCATCGAAGGAGAACAGGCATGAAGCCGCTCAACCTGCTGGCATCCGCCGGCCTGACCCTGTCGGCGCTGGCCCCGTTGGCGCTGATCACGCCCGCGTCCGCGCAGGAAGCCCGCCCACAGGTGTCCGCCGCTTCCCCTGACGGCAGCATCGTCCTTACCGTGACGACCGATAACGACAGCCGCCCCACCTGGTCCCTCTCACGCAAGGGCAAGCTGCTGATCGCGCCCAGCAAGCTCGGCTTCATCCTGACCGACGGGCTGAACATGGCGCGCGGCTTTTCCATAACGTCGAGCGATACCGCGAAAGGCGATGACACCTGGGAACAGCCCTGGGGAGAGCGACGCTTCATCAAGGACCGGTACAACCAGGTCACTGTGCGCTTTCAGCAGGGCCCGACGTACGGCAACCGGCTGATGAACGTCACGTTCCGCCTGTTCGATAACGGCGTCGGCTTCCGGTACGAGTTGCCCGAGCAGCCTGGTCTCAAGACGATGAAGATCGCCGACGAAACGACCGAGTTCTCCATCGCTCCCAAGGGCACCGCATGGTGGATTCCGGGTGGCGAGTGGAACCGGTACGAGCAGGTCTATCAGCGCACCCCCATCGATGCCGTGTCCACCGCCCACACGCCTATCACCATGAAGCTGGACGACGGCACCCACCTGTCTTTCCACGAAGCGGCGCTGGTGGACTATGCTGGCTACTGGTTCAAGCGGGCCGAGGGCCAGACGTTCCGCACCACCCTGTCGCCATCGTCACGCGGCGCGCGGGTCGTGCGCGACCTTCCGTTCGCCACGCCATGGCGCACGGTCCGCATCGCCGACGACGCTGCCGGTCTGGTCGAGAACGATCTGGAGCTCAACCTCAATGAACCCAACAAGCTGGGCGATGTCAGCTGGGTGAAACCGGCCCGCTACATCGGCATCTGGTGGGGCATGATCCGCGGCGACTGGAGCTGGGCGGAAGGCCCCAAGCACGGCGCCACGACCGAGCGCACCAAGCAATACATCGACTATGCGGCCAAGCATGGCTTTCGTGGTGTGCTGGTCGAAGGCTGGAACAAGGGCTGGAACGGCGACTGGTTCGGCCATGGCGACGAATTCAGCTTCACCCAGGCGACGCCTGACTTCGATCTCGACGCAGTGACCCGCTATGCCCGCAAGAAAGGCGTGCGCCTGATCGGGCACCACGAAACGGGCGGCAACATCGCGGTCTACGAAGCGCAGATGGAAGACGCATTCAAGCTGTACGAGAAAGTCGGCGTGGATGTGGTCAAGACCGGGTACGTTGCCGACCATGGCGGGATCATCGCCAATTCCGACAGGCCGGGCGCGCCCATCGGCCCGCTCCGGATGGAGTGGCACGACGGCCAGCGCCAGGTCGAGCATCACCTTGCTGTCGTCGAAGCCGCCGCGCGCCACCACATCGCCATCAACGCTCACGAACCGGTGAAAGACACCGGCCTGCGCCGCACATACCCCAACTGGGTTTCGCGCGAAGGCGCACGCGGCATGGAATACAATGCCTGGGGTGAGTTCGCCAACGGACCGGACCATGAACCGACGCTGGTCTATACCCGCATGCTGTCCGGCCCGATGGACTTCACCCCCGGCGTCCTCAGCCTTCAAGGGTCCAACGGCCCCCTCGCCTCGACGCTCGCCAAGCAGCTGGGCCTGTACCTCGCCCTCTATTCGCCGATCCAGATGGCGGCCGATTTCATCGAGCAACTGGACAAATACCCGCGCGAGATGAACTTCATCGAATCCGTCCCGACCGACTGGTCCGAAAGCCGCCTGATCGCCGGTGAAGTGGGCGATTATGCGGTGTTCGCACGCAAGGATCGCAATTCGCAGCGGTGGTTCGTCGGCGGCGTGAACGACGCCACGGCGCGCACGGTGACGCTCAAGTTCGATTTCCTCGACGCCAGCAAAACGTACAGGGCCAGCGTCTGGAAAGACGGTGAAGGCGCGACGTACCTGACCGAAGCGCGCCACACCATCGCCTATGATACCCGCACGCTGCGCAAGGGCGATACGATGGAAATATGGCTCGCACCCGGCGGCGGCACCGCCATCCGGCTGGAGCCAAAACGCTGATCCCGGCGCCGCTTCGGACTACCCCCGAGGCGGCGCGAAGCGGTCAGGTGCAGGTAGACTTGCTGGCCACATCGGCCGATACCGCACTCAAGTCGCGGTCGTCGCGGACCATGAAGGCCGCTTCCCGCCTGAACCTTGGATTGCCAACGAACATCGTCCCGAATAGCGGCTGGTAGGTATAGGACACTTCGACATACATGACCGCCGTGGTGGCAGTGGCCATCACCTGTGGGTTGCTGCTGCCCATTCCGGTGACCGTTCTGCCTTGTGGGCCGTACCTGGACGTCACTGACAAATTGCCTCGGCACCGCTGCCAGCGGATGACCTGCTGGCCAGCCGCGTTACGCTCAAGGCTGGACAGGATGATGCGGCCGTAGGTGTTCAGGCCATAGCCCGCCCCTTCCACCAAGGCGCCGGACATGACGGAATCGATCTGGCTCTCCGTGACCGTAGGGGTGATGGCGCTGTTGTCGGTCTGGCCAAGGCGAGAGGCGTTGTCCGCGACCGACGACGCGATCTGCCCGATCTGCATGTTGATCATCGCCATGCGCGCAACTTCGGTTCCGTACAGGCCGAGAATCAGAAGCACCGGCAGGATCAGCGCGAATTCCACATAAGACAGGCCACGCTCGTCGCGCCGAACCCGTGCCGCCAATCGCCCAAGCTTCCCTGACATGGCGCGCATCACGGACAAGTTCTCGTCTTCGTTGCGTACTTGTCCTGGCGCTCGAACGGCTGGTTCTTCTTGACGACGCTCGTGGTGAGAGTGCGCTGCGCGCCTGATCCGCTGATGAAGGGGTTTATGAACACCGGCGTGTATTTCACTGTCACCGTGTAGAGGACGACGTCGTTGCCGCCGCCATTACCGTCCGAACCGATATCCGCGTCCCACTGCCCGTTGCCATTCTCATCGACGTAGTTCTCGGACTTGTCGCATTTGCCGTTGGCGTTCTTGTCCTGCCAGCTTTCGGGACGCTTGATGTCGGCAAAGTCGTAGTAGCTGCTCCGCTTGCCTTTGACATCGGCACCGGGCGCAATGTTCTTGACGATGCTGTCAACGAAAGCGTCGGCCTTTGTGGTGTCGGCGCCTTCAAGAGTGTTGTTGCGTGCAGCCTGCTGCGCCGCACCGCTCAGCATCGCCTGCAGGTAAGCGGTATGGCCCAGATCATAAATGCCGAGCAGCAGCAGGATCAGCACGGGTCCGGCGATGGCGAACTCGATGATCGTCGCACCGCGCTGATCCTCTGCAATCCGGCACCGCGGCGCCGCCCTGCTGCAAAGACGAGGCATAGCTCTGCGCGAGATCATTGCGTGATCCTCAACTCGCCCACCTGCTTGGCGATTTCCTGAAAAGCCGCGTTAAGCTCGGTTGCGTTGGTGGCGACGAAAGAGCTGTTGGTCGATGCGCAGGTCTTTAGGTCTGTACTTAGGGCAGACGTAAACGCTACCACCCAGACCCGGATGCTCTTGTCCTTGATCGCTTCGCACGTTGCGAGGAACCGCTGCGTATGCCGAGCCTCATCGTTGGTGCTGCCGTCCGTCGTAACACGGCGATCCCACCATTCAAGGCCCCACGCCTGCGCGATGTACGCATTCGGCTCCATCTCACCGTCGGTCATGAAGATAATGTGTTTCGCAACCTCGCCGCCATTCTTGGGGTCATCGTTCACGACGTTCTTCCACATGCCCTGTGGTGAAAGCATTCGACCACCCCAGATCATGCCGATGTCGAGGTATGTTCCACCAACTGGGTCGAGTGAGTTAACGTATGTATTGAAATCGGACTGCGACATCGTTGCGAGCTGCCTTGCCGCGACCGGGCAATACTCGGCCGCCTGGCTGCCTTCGTTGGTGGTGTCAGTCGTGTAGTACGTGTTCCCCCAAAAGTTCCGCGCATAGCGCAAATAGGTGATCTGGGACCACAACGGCGCCCATTTGGTCGCGTCGTTGTTAAGGTCCGGCGCGCTATCGAGATCGAGGTCCAATGCACCGGCGGGGGAGATCTTTTTGGTGGTCGAAGAGTACGTGAAAGTGCTCTGCGCTACTGTGCCACGTTCCTGAATGCAGCCGTTCCAGGTGAACGACTGGTTGGTTCCAAGCTCGCCGGTCTTGACGTTAGTCGATGCGAAAGTCTTGAACTTGCTCGTGTCGAAATTGATCTGCCGGTACGTCATCTTAAGCGTTTTGTTGTCGAAGCTGCGCGATTGGTAATTATAGTTGTCAACGATGTACCGGCTATCCAGCGCAGTCAGCAGGCGACCGACATTCACAGTCGAACTAAATGGGACGAAGCCGTAGCGAATGCGTGCGTTGCTGTTCGCAGTGGCGGACGCCATCGTCGTATAGAAATTGCGCATAGCGTCCTGCAACGCGCTAATGCGCTTCTGGCCGCCGGACAGCGTGAAGTCCATGGATCCGGTGGTGTCGAGCACCATCATGATATCGGCATTGCCGACGCCCATCGAACTGGCGCAATTCACGGCGATATCGAATTGCTTATATCCGAAAATCTGCATGATCACGGTATCGAGAATCGTGGTCGCAGTAGCGGTGACGGTGATCCCGCCATCGGGCGAAGTTGGCGTAAAAGTGGTCGATCGAGTGCCGAGCGTGCTCTGCGCGAAGTTGTTGTTGAAATAGGTGGTCGCCGCCGTTGCCGATGGGGCATCCCACTTCTTCGTGGTCACAGTCCGTCGACCCGCCAACACTCCGGCGTCGCACGCGGACTGTAATTGCTGGCGGGCAAGGTAATTGCGGCTAAGGTCAACTGCCGAACCGATGATGACCAGCCCCACCATCACGCCCGCCGCCGCAATCGGCAGCACGTTGCCGCGAACATCACGTCTCAGCCGCGAGATCAGAGTGGTTGCTTTGCGCATTTGGTTAAGCAGGCCCGCTGTTGGATTACGCCGAATTCGATTGCATTACCGGGAATGTCTTAAGGAAGTTTTGGCTGTGAGCAGTGGCCCGCCGCTTTTGGGGGTGTCGGGACACATCCGGCGTTTTTAAGTCATTCCAATGTAGTTTTAGGTGCCCCTCTGAAACCTTGGCTCCGCGAATGCATTTCGCTTGCCGGAGGGAGTTAACTACGGAGCAGAGCCATGGCCTTGTCGGATGACCGCAGCGACGCAACGCGCCGTATATGGAGCGCTCGGACGCCGCTCGACCCCTCGCTCCGCCGCCGGATCTACGGCCCTATTCAGCCGATGGAATCGCCCTCGATCCTGCGCCGCCTGCTGGATCACCTGCAATAGAACCCGGGTCAGTCAGCCCGGTTTGCTTTTACCCCCGCTTGCATTATATGCGCGCTTGAATGCCCCGGTTGATTTAGTCGCCAAAACGGCTCGATCGCACCGGGGTTTGCTCTTTTGTCGTTTCAAGGACCACGCGCATGTCCCGTCGCCGCCAGATTTACGAAGGCAAGGCCAAGATCCTTTACGAAGGTCCTGAGCCGGGCACGCTGATCCAGTATTTCAAGGACGACGCCACTGCGTTCAACGCGCAGAAAAAGGGCACGATCCAGGGCAAGGGCGTGATCAACAATCGCATCAGCGAGTATGTGTTCACCCGCCTGAATCACATCGGCGTGCCCAACCACTTCATCCGTCGCCTTAACATGCGCGAACAGCTCGTCCGCCAGGTCGAGATCATTCCGATCGAGGTGGTGGTGCGCAACGTGGCCGCCGGCTCCATCTCCAAGCGCCTCGGCATTCCCGAGGGTGAGATGCTGCCCCACACGCTGATCGAGTATTACTACAAGGACGATGCTCTGGGCGATCCGCTGGTCGCTGAAGAGCACATCGCCTGCTTCGGCTGGGCCAACCATGACGAGATGCAGGACATCGCCGCCATGGCGATCCGCGTGAACGATTTCATGGCGGGCATGTTCGCCGCCATCAACATCCGCCTCGTAGACTTCAAGCTGGAGTTCGGCCGGATCTGGGATGGCGACTATAGCCGCGTGATCCTTGCGGACGAAATCAGCCCGGACGGCTGCCGCTTGTGGGACATGGTCACGGGCGAAAAGCTCGACAAGGACCGCTTCCGGCGGGACCTTGGTGGCGAGGAAGAAGCCTATCAGGAAGTGGCCCGTCGCCTTGGATTGCTTCAGGACGACAACGGCCCCAGCGAAGTGCTGGACCTTTCAAAGCACCGCAAGCTGCGCGGCAAATAAGCCGCCGCTTCTAACGTTGAAATCGCCCGGCCGCGCTGCGCGCCGGGCTTTTTCATGCCCAGTGCGATTGAGCGGCGGGGTTGCTATCCCCGCCCCGCCAAGGCAATCCTAGACGCGATGAGAGGTTACCTGATCGCATCCGTGCTGATGCTGGCGCCCGCGCCGCTCCTTGCAAAGGCTCCACATACCGCACCGGATGACGTGACCTGGGCGTTCGAGCACAGCGATGTTCCGCTCGACCGCGCGTTCCGATTTGGCAGGCTCGCCAACGGCATGCGCTATATTATCCGGCATAATGCCACACCGGCCGGAACCGGCATCGTGCGAATGGACGTCAGGGTGGGATCCCTGGACGAGAACGAGTCCGAGCAGGGTTTCGCCCATTTCCTGGAGCACATGGCCTTCAATGGGTCGAACCGCGTGCCGGAAGGGGAGATGATCTCTCTGCTGGAGCGGGAAGGTCTGGCATTCGGGGCCGACACCAATGCCTCGACCAGTTTCGATCATACGCTCTACAAGCTGGACCTGCCGCGCAGCGATCCCGCCCTGATCGATACCGCCCTCATGCTGATGCGCGAGACGGCCAGCAATCTTTCCATCTCCCAAACTGCAGTCGACCGGGAGCGCGGCGTGGTGCTGTCGGAAATGCGCGACCGCAATTCGTGGTCGCTGCGAAACGCGGTGGATGCGACGAAGTTTTTCTATCCCAATTCACGATATTCGCTGCGATTCCCGATCGGCACCGTCGAGAGCCTGAACGCAGCGAATGCCGATGCCCTGCGTGCGTTCTACCAGCGCGAGTATGTGCCAGCGAACGTGACCATCGTAGTCGTCGGTGATTTCGATCTGGACGCTATGGAAGCGGGCATCGTGCGCCATTTCAACGATTGGGTGGGTCAGTCCGCAGGGCCTCGGCCAGATGCCGGACCGATCCGCGCCAACGACCGAGGGCGAGCCGACGTCTATCTGGACCCTTCCCTGTCGGAGAGGGTAACAGTGCAGCGCAACGGCAGATGGCTCGACGAGCCGGACACTCTGGCCCAGCGCCGTGAAAAATTGCTGCGATCGATCGGGTACGAAATCGTCAACCGTCGACTGCAACGGCTTTCGCGTAGCCCCGAACCGCCGTTTCGAGGCGCTGGCTTCGGAACCGGCGACGTGTTCGAGGTCGCCCGATCAACCCGGCTCATTGTCGATACGGTCGATGGCAAATGGCGGGATGGATTGAACGCGGCCGGGCGGGAATATCGCAGGGCCCTGACCTTCGGCTTTACGCAGAGCGAGGTTGATGAGCAGATCGCCCAACTGCGCACCGCACTGAACAATGCTGCGGGCGCCGCGAACACGCGATCCAATGCCGCGCTGGCCCAGGCGGCGCTCGCTCTTGTCAGTAACAGGCTGGTCCCCTCTACCCCGCAATCGGCCAAGGATCGTTTCGAAGCTTTTGCGCCGCAGATCACCCCTGACGCCGTTCTGTCGGCCATGAACAGGGAAGCACTGATGCTTCATAAGCCACTCATCCGGTTCCAGGGTAGGCAGGCGCCGGAGGGCGGGAGCGGCGCACTGCTTGACGCGTGGAAGGCCATGGGGAAAGCCCCGATTGATCGGGCTTCGAACACTGATGTCGCACAGTTCGCTTATACTGACTTCGGGCCGGCTGGCACGGTAGTGAGCGATAGCCGCCGCGCCGATTTGGGAATTCGCGAAATCCGTTTCGCGAACGGCGTGATGCTCAACCTGAAAAAGACCGACCTTGAAGCAGACCGGATACGAGTAAGCGTCGCGATAGATGGCGGGGATATGCTGAACACCCGCAACGATCCGCTCACTACCGAGCTGACGCCTTACATGGATGAGGGAGGATTGAAGCGTCATAGCCGGGATGAGCTGGACACGATCCTCGCTGGTCGCACCGTCGGATTCGGTTTCGCCAGAGGCCCCGCCAGCTTCGACTCCCGCGTTGCTACGACCCCACGCGATCTCGAACTGCAGCTTCAATTGCTGACGGCGCTGATCACTTCGCCCGGGTATCGAGAAGAGGGAGAAGTTCAATACCGCCAGCAGATTAACAACTATTTCGCTCAGGCAGGCGCCACCCCTGCCAGCGCATTGCAGGCGCAGATCGGAGCGATCCTGTCGGGCAAGGATTCGCGATTCAGTCTGCAAAACGTCGAGGACTATCGCCGCCTGACCTACGAGCGTTTCGCCCGGGATGTCGCTGACCGCCTGGAAAACGGCGCGGTGGAGATCGGAATTGTCGGTGACATTGACGAGGATCAGGCGATAGCTTCCGTAGCCCGGACTTTTGGCGCGCTGCCCACCAGGGAACAGGCATTCCGTTCGTATGGCGACCAGCCGAAGCGACCGTTCACTACCGATCGTACCCCGCGTGTGATCAGGCACAGCGGCCCCAAGGATCAGGCGCTGCTGCGCCTGACGTGGCCAACGCGCGATGACAGCGATCCTGCCGAGGCGCTAACTCTGGAATTGCTCGAACGGGTCGCGCGCGTTGAGCTGACAGATCAACTGCGCGAGGCGCTGGGCAAGGCTTACTCGCCGTCCGCATCGAGTTCGTTGTCGCGTGTGTGGAAGGATTACGGCGTCTTCAGCATCACGGCTTCCGTTGCGGTCAGCGATGTGTCGGCGACCCGTACCGCGATCGACAACGTTGTCGCGGACTTGCGCGCTGCTCCGGTCAACGACAATATTCTTAGCCGCGCACGGCAGCCCCTGATCGAAACATACCGCAACGCGTTGAAAAGCAACGCCGGATGGATGGCGCTGGTGGATCGCGCCCAGACCGAGCCGGATCGCATCGATCGATACCAGCGGGCCAGCCAGCGACTGAATGCCCTCAAAGCCAAGGATGTGCAGGCCATGGCACAAAGGTACCTAGAGCCCAAAAAAACGATCGAGATACTCGTCCTTCCCGAAGGTGTGGACACGCCGAAGTAGATTTCAGCCCGAATACGCCCCTTGCCCCAGGCGTTCCAAGGTTGGAACCAACTCATCGAAATGAGAGATAACCGCTGCCGCGCCAAGTTCCTCCGCAGGAAGGTCGTTGAACCCAAAACGGACGGCTACGCAGGGCAGACCTGCAGCCTCGGCCGCCCGCGTATCATAGGTGGTGTCGCCGACATAAGCCGCTTTGCCGACGCTGGCACCGGCACGCTCCAACATGAGCTGAAGCAGATCGGGTCTGGGCTTGGCTTTCCCCGGGCCAAGAGTGTCGCCCCCGATGATGGTGTAGAACCTGTCGGAAAGACCCATCTGGTTGAAGATGCTGACGGCAAAGCGCTCCAGCTTGTTGGTCACCACCGCCAATCTGACGCCGCGCGATACCAGGCCATCGAGCATCTCCTCACCCCCCGGAAACAGACGCGTCTCGACGGCGATGTTGGCCTCGTAATATTTCAGCAGCGCCGTGTGCAGTTCCTCGAACCGGGCATCGTTCACCGTGCCCCCGGTTGCGGCCAGGGCGTTGGCCAGCATCTTTCGCGCACCACCGCCCACGAACCCCTTTACCTGCTGAACCGGGACAATATCCCTCCCCTCCAGATGGAGTGCGTGGTTCACGGCATTTGCCAGGTCGCCCAGGGTATCGAGCAGCGTTCCGTCGAGATCGAATCCGACGATGGTGAATGGAAATGGTGTCATCCCCATCGCAGTGACGACTTGATATGGAAACCGCAACAATTTGCTGGCAGGAGATTCGCATGAATGCTGCCAGCTCCCCCCTCGCCATCATCGTCCTCGCCGCCGGTAAGGGGACGCGCATGAAAAGCGATCTGCACAAGGTGCTGCATCCGATCGCGGGCCGGCCGATGCTTGATCACTTGCTGGCCAGCGCGGGTGAATTGAGCCCTCATCGCCAAGTCGTGGTGGCCGGCCATGGCCGCGATCAACTGGAAAAGGCCCTCGGCGAACGAGCGTCGATCGCGGTTCAGGACCCTCAACTTGGAACGGGCCACGCGGTCCAGCAAGCACAAAGTGAACTGGCCAACTTCGAGGGTGACGTTCTGATCCTATACGGGGACGTCCCTTTCGTGCGCCCTGACACGATGCGGGCGATGGTGGAACGCCTGAACGCTGACGACAAACCGGCCGTTGTCGTTCTCGGTTTCCAACCGGAAGATCCGCTCCAGTACGGCCGCGTTCTGGCCCACGAGGACGGCCGCATCGCGATGATGGTCGAATACAAGGATGCGACCAAAGAACAGCGGGCTTGCACGTTGTGCAATTCAGGCCTGATGGCCATCAAGTCTGCCGACTTGTTCGATCTGCTAGCCAAGGTCGGCAATGAGAATTCCCAAGGCGAATATTACCTCGTCGATATCGTGAATATCGCGACGCTCGAAGGCCGAGCCTGCGCGGTCATCGTTACGGACGATGCTGACGAGGTGGGCGGCATCAACAGCCGTGGCGAACTGGCCGAAGCCGAACAGCGCTGGCAGAAGAAGCGCCGCGTACAGGCAATGGCCGATGGGGTGACGCTGATAGCTCCCGAAACCGTGTTCTTCGCGTGGGATACGCAGCTGGGGCGCGACGTAACGGTGGAACCCAACGTCGTTTTCGGCCCTGGCGTCAAGGTTGCCGATGCAGTCGTAATTCACGCATTCTCACACCTTGAAGGCGCTACACTGGAAAGCGGCGTTACCGTAGGGCCTTACGCGCGTCTGCGCCCCGGCGCGGTGCTCAAGTCGGGATCGAAAGTCGGCAATTTCGTCGAAATGAAGAACGCGGTTCTGGGCGAAGGTGCCAAGGCCAATCACCTTACTTACCTTGGCGATGCGCAAATCGGCGCGAAGGCCAACATCGGGGCAGGCACAATCACCTGCAACTATGACGGCTATTTCAAACATCAAACCGTCATCGGCGAGCGTGCCTTTATCGGTTCGAACAGCTCGTTGATCGCGCCGATAAAGATCGGCGCCGACGCAATCGTGGCGGCGGGCAGCGCGGTTACGCGGGACGTTGCTGACGGGGAATTACGGCTCGTGCGGGGTGAACAACTGGTAAAACCCGGCTGGGCTGACAGCTTCCACGATGCCATGAAGAAGAAAAAGGCCGAGAAGGCGGGCTGAATAACCAACCCCTTGCCACGTTAAGCAGCGTAAAACACTTTACGATCCGATCGCTTTCCGTCGGGAGATATTGCCCAATTCCGCAGAAGCAATCACGCTTTTCGGATCGTATTGAAGCGACTGACGGTACAGTTTTTCAGCCTCATCGTAGTGCCCCATCGCGGCCTGATTGAAACCCATGCCGCGAAGGGCGCGCGCAGCAATCGCGGCATCGGGTCCGGATGTCGACTTGTCTACAACCGACCAGGCCCGGGCGAAATTATCGTAGCTTGCCTTCCAGTTACGCCGGGACTTGAACAGTTCTGCATATTCGTTGGCAAAATGGGCGTCACCCGGCGCCATGGTGGTGGCGCGCCCTAACTCCGCTTCCGCAAGATCGCCACGCCCGAGGTCGATCAGTGCATAACCCTTGCCGAAATGCGCCTCGCATATCGCCGGATCTACGGCAACCGAACTGCTATGAGCCGCGACATTCCCTGCCTGACAGAGTCGCGGACGGGTATCTTTGGTAAGACGCCTTTCGCTGCGGGCGATGACCGTATCGAACAGTTGTACGGCCTGTGCCTGTTTGCCGCGACGAATGAGATCGAACGCCTGCTTGACCTGCTTGCTCGTATCGATGGTCGCTTCTTTCTGCGTACCGGAATCGAAAGCGGCGGCCAGCAATATCACTGGTGCGGCAGAAACGGATGCCCCACCCTCCCCGGCTGACGGATTGGCATATGCTGTCCCTGCAAAGGCCAGGGAAAGCAGGGCGGAATACGCGATTCGTGCGCTCATCAATTTTCCTCTCCCGAAACATCCTGCCGCGCTGGTCTTTGCCAAGCCTCTTGAAAGGCCGATCGTCAAACAGTGTCCGTTAATAGTGTGAGAGTATCGATGCTGTGCAGTTTGGCAAGCCGCCTCGTCGCGGCTCGTACAACTTCACCGCAAGCGCTTTGATCCGAAAGGAAGAAGCAACCGAGAAGCGAGCGCGCTTTTCAACGCAAATCGTCTGGACGCCGGGTGTGGTCGGCTATATCGCGCCACCCAAATCAGCCGAGCGACCGTTTACCAGCGGCGCTCTCCGGCCCTATGTTTTCTCTCGCTAAGGCATATCCGCAATGTGTGGCATTATCGGCATCGTCGGCAAGGAACCCGTAGCAGACCGTTTGGTCGATGGTTTGAAGCGGATGGAATATCGCGGGTACGACAGTGCCGGCGTCTGCACGATTTTCGAAAGCCGCCTGGTCCGCCGCCGTGCGGAAGGCAAGCTCGTAAACCTGGTTGAGGTCTTGAAGGGAGACCCCGCGCCCGGCCTCACTGGCATCGCGCACACCCGCTGGGCCACGCACGGCGCACCCACCGCTGCCAATGCCCATCCGCACGCCACGTCCGAACTCGCCTTGGTCCACAACGGGATCATCGAGAACTTTAAGCCGCTTCGCGAAAGCCTCGAATCGCGCGGACGGACATTCGAGAGCCAGACGGATACGGAAGTCGTCGCCCACTTGGTTTCGGAACAAGTTGAAGCTGGCATGGAGCCGGAAGAGGCGGTCAAGCAGGTGCTGCCGCAGCTTCGCGGCGCGTTTGCACTGGCTATCGCGTTTCGTCGTTATCCCGACATGCTGATCGGGGCACGGCTCGGCTCGCCTTTGGTAGTCGGCTACGGCGAAGGCGAAACGTATCTTGGTTCGGATGCCTTGGCTCTCGCGCCGTTGACGCAGCGCATCACTTACCTCGAGGAAGGTGATTGGGTGGTCATCAGGCGGGAAGGCGCGCAGATCTACGATGCTCAGAACAACCGTGTCGAGCGTGAGATCGTTGCTTCGGGCGCATCCGCGGTGGAGATCGAAAAGGGCAACTACCGCCACTTCATGCAGAAGGAAATCTTCGAGCAGCCGACCGTCGTCGCCCAGACCCTGAAGTCCTATATTCGCCAGGTCGATCAGTCGATCGCCCTGCCCCAAATCGACTTCGACCTGTCCGCCATCCGACGCATCACCATCGTTGCATGTGGCACCAGCTATTATGCCGGAATGGTCGCCAAGTATTGGATCGAGACGTTCGCACGTCTGCCAGTCGACATCGATGTGGCATCCGAGTTCCGCTATCGAGACCCCGTGCTCGAAAATGGTGGGCTCGCGCTCTTTATCTCACAGTCTGGCGAGACCGCCGACACGCTGGCCGCATTGCGACACTGCAAGGCAGCCGGACAGACAATCGCCGTTGTCGTCAACGTCCCGACCAGTACCATGGCACGCGAAGCGGACCTGCTACTCCCCACTCATGCCGGCCCCGAAATCGGTGTCGCATCGACCAAAGCGTTTTCGTGCCAGCTGGCAGTGCTGGCTGCGCTCGCGGCTCACTTGGCCGTCAAACGCGGTCGTATGGACCGGTCGGACGAAGTTGCCGTGGTTCAGCACTTGCTCGAAACGCCGGCCAGCCTGAATGCGGCCCTGAACCATGACGAGGAGATCGCGACCATGGCGCACCTGATCGCCCCGGCGCGCGACGTTCTTTATCTGGGTCGCGGCCCGGACTTCCCGCTGGCTCTTGAGGGCGCACTCAAGCTCAAGGAAATCAGCTACATCCACGCCGAAGGTTATGCCTCAGGCGAGATGAAGCATGGGCCGATTGCGCTGATTGACGAAAACGTACCAGTGATCGTCCTTGCACCTTCGGGGCCGCTTTTCGAGAAGACGGTCAGCAACATGCAGGAAGTTCGGGCGCGTGGCGGAAAGGTCGTTCTGATTTCCGATGCTCAGGGTATCGCCGAAGCAGGTGACGGGTGCATTGCGACAATCGAAATGCCGCAAGTCCACCCACTTATTGCGCCGTTGGTCTATGCGGTGCCAGTCCAACTGCTGGCGTATCACGTCGCCTGCGTTAAGGGGACGGACGTGGATCAGCCCCGAAATCTCGCCAAGAGCGTAACTGTGGAATAGCTAACGTCTATGCCGGCCCACTTAACCTGCTGCTAATACTTGGCCGGTACCCTTGGCGAGTGAATGCAAGGACCCCCGCCACCAAGGCTCTGCCATCGGAGCTGACAGTTCTCGCCCTGCTTGGTCTGGCTGATCCGGCTGACGGAGACTGGGCGAGACTGCGCGGAATTCAGTTTGCAACCCTTAGGCGTTCCGCGCCCATGCGCACGGCCATGCAGGCTGCTGCCGCCCTTGCCACGTCCATGCTGCTAGTCGGAAAGACTGATCATCTCGCCATAGGTGCTTGGCTCATACTTGTCGGGATCACCGTGTGGTACGGTTGGCGGGTAGACCGATCTTTCGCTGATGCAGAGCGTAGGGATCTGACGCCTATCGAACGCCGCGCTCAGATGATCGTCCCCGTCACGAGTGGAATGACTTGGGCGCTCCCCCTGTTCGCCGTCGCATGGGTCAAGCCTCCAGGGGACGGTGTCCAGATATGGACCGTCCACGCCATGTTGATGGTGTCGTCCGTAATCCTGTTGCCGGCGATGCCAATAACCACGATCCTCTTTTCGATAATTGTCGGAGGCGCGGCGGCCGTCAGCTTTGCGCTCACTGCCAGCTATGAGATGGCGACAATAGCACTGCTGTTTCTTGGCATCGTTATGCTTGGTGCGATCGAGGGTGGCCGTCGCTATCTGGGAACTCAGATCGCACAGGCAGGCCTGGCCGAGAAGGACGAAGTCGTCTCTCTGCTGCTCCGTGAGTTTCAGGAAGGCCAGGCGGACTGGCTTTGGCAGATCGATACATCACGACGCGTCCGTTCCGTTTCACCACGCTTTGCCTTTGCGTTGGATCGCGACGCTGCCGACATCGAAGGGTTGCCGTTGATGCAGCTCATATCCGGGCAGGCTTGGGCAACAGGAGATTTTGCCGACAGCCTTCGGGATCTGGCCGACCGGCTGAAGCGCAGAGAGTACTTTTCCAGCCTTCTCGTGCAGGTGACGATCGGGCACCAGACGCGTTGGTGGGAGCTCTCGGGTACACCGCGGATAAGTGAGAACGGCGTATTCGACGGCTTTCGAGGTGTCGGATCGGATGTGACGGAAGCACGCGAAAACGCGGACAAGATAGCCTGGCTTGCCCGATACGATACGCTGACGGGCCTGCCCAACCGCGTAATGCTGACCGAAACGATGGCTGCCGCGCTGGCCTATGCGGAACGATGGCGCACGCGTTGCGCATTTTTGATGATCGATCTCGACCGATTCAAGGCGGTGAATGATACATTGGGTCACCACGTGGGCGATCAACTGCTTGCCCGTGTATCTGAACGCCTGAATGAGGAAATGACCTCGAACGAACTGTGTGGCCGTCTCGGCGGGGATGAATTCGCCATCGTGATCCGTGACGCTGCGGACACAAAGTACGTCGATGAAGTGGCCTCCCGCATCATACGTCGCTTGTCCCAACCGTACGATATCGATCATCATACGCTGTTTGTGGGAGCCTCCATTGGCTCTGCCATTGGGCCTCCCGATGGTTCGACAGTAGAGACGTTAATGCGCAACGCCGATCTCGCGCTATATCGCGCGAAGGATCTCGGCGGTAATACCCACCGCGTTTACGAGCCAGCGCTTCATGCTCATGCCGAAGAGCGGCGTCAGTTGGAATCCGCCCTGCGGCGGGCTTTGGAGCTCGAAGAATTCCACGTGGTTTATCAACCGGTAGTTGATGCTCAGACAGAGGGCATCGTGAGTTTCGAAGCACTTCTACGATGGCATAGCGTGGAGCATGGATCCATCAGCCCGGCAAAATTTGTCCCGCTGGCAGAGGATACCCGCCTGATTGTGCCCATTGGTGAATGGGTTCTGCGTCAAGCCTGCAGAGAGGCCATGAACTGGCCGACGCATGTCCGGGTTGCCGTCAACGTGTCCGGCGAACAACTGCTCGACGCGCATTTCGTAGCGAGCGTGGTGGGCGCGCTTTCATCCAGCGGCCTGCCTGCGAACCGCCTCGAGATCGAGGTTACGGAGAGCATATTCCTGCGGGACGCAACCCTCGCGCGCACGGCGCTTGAGCAGATAATGGCGCTGGGTTGCGGAGTGGCGCTGGATGATTTCGGCACTGGCTATTCCTCACTCGGCTATCTGCGCAAGCTACGCTTTTCGACGATCAAGGTGGATCGCTCCTTCGTTCAAGGGGCGGCCACCGGCAATCCCGAGAGCCTCGCGATCATACGCGCGGTCGTCGCTATGGCGGACAGCCTGGGCATGTCGACAACGGCAGAAGGCGCGGAGACCGAAAGACAGGTAGAGGTCATCCGCGAACTTGGGTGTCGCAAGATCCAGGGATATTTCTTCGGACGCCCGATGTCGGCCGAGCACGTCGAGACGCTGTTCCGTCGTCGCAGCCTGTCGACACCCAACGTGGCTTGAGTGCCTTCGCCGATCAGGCGAATAGCGCTACCGATTGCATACTGGCCATCATCGCGGATCCATCCATGTTCCAGATGCCTTCCACTTGGCTGGAGCAACCGTTCTCAGCGTAATCACTGATTGATCGGAGCAACCACCAGCCGTCTTTCGTAGTGGGAAGTGCGGTCAGGATCGACACCTGCCAGTGCATCGTCGACAAGGGGATCATACCCGATCCCAAAGCCAGAACCGCAGGTGGCAAGGCATCGCCGATCAACAGCAGTTCCACCAATGGATCAAGTGCGTCCCGGTCCCGGAGACGTACCCACCGCCAGATATCCGGCAGCGGCTTTTGGCCATCCTGAGGAAACGCCTCGCAGATATCCAGATGGTTCCGGATGAAAGCCGGCGTCCCTGAGGGAAACGACGTCACATGCGATCTTTCCGGTATGATCAACCCCGACGGCGGTGCTCGGTCATTCACTGACAACGAACTGGCGATGGCGCGCATGAAGACAAAGTTGGCGCTGAACGCCAAGCCCTTTTCGTCGTCAATCCGGGCGGATATCCAAGTAGCGTTCCGTCCCTGCCGTTCGATCCGTGCTGTAGCGCGAACGCGTCCAGCCACTGGTGCCATCATCGCCAGTTGCCCGGATCGCAAAGCGGGAAGGTCCGGCCCTCCGACCTGCTGCGCGACGGCCAGGCAAAGAGCTGAGGAAAAGCCGCCAAATGCCGTACGCCCCTGGTTCCACGTGTCAGGAACGTCGATTTCGATGCCGTCTGCTATTCTGTCAGCGTCAGCCAGCAATTGAGCAAACGAAGTCATTAGAACAGCCGGGCCCCGTTTGGTACCGCAGAGTCTGGCGAGAACAGCACCACCCGCCCCTCCTCGTCCGCGAATCCGACCGTCAATACTTCGGAAACCGCCTTGCCGATCTGGCGGGGCGGAAAGTTCACCACGGCAGCCACCTGCCTCCCCACCAGTTGGTCGGGTGAGTAGAGCGCAGCCACCTGGCCAACACTCTTCTTCTCACCGATACCCATTCCGAAATCGATGCGGAGACGATAGCTCGGCTTGCGCGCTCCTTCATGAACCTCTGCCGCGACGATGGTGCCAACGCGGATGTCGACCTTCAGGAATTCGTCGAAATCGATGGTTCCGCCTATCGGCTCGTCAGGATCATGGTCCAGATGCACGTCATTCCATCTCGAGGATAATAGCATCGACCGCAAGGCTGTCGCCGGCCTTTGCATTCAGCGATTTCACCGTTCCGGACTTTTCGGCGCGTAGGATATTTTCCATCTTCATGGCTTCCACCACCGCGAGAGGTTGTCCGGCTTCGACCTTATCGCCTTCGCCCACATGCAGCGCCACGAGCAAGCCCGGCATCGGACAGATAAGGAAGCGCGACAGATCTGGCGGGATCTTTTCGATCATGTGATCGGTGAGCGGAGCAATCCGGGTCGGCAGGCATGCGACCTTGTGAATGGCGCCGCGCGTCGTCATCTTGAAACCGGTGCGGGTGGTCTCGAGCTTGAGCGTCAGGTCTTCGCCATCGACCTCGGCATCGACGAAACGATCACCGGGAGTGTACTCCAGTTCGAGTTCCACTTCCTCGCCATTGACGGTCAGCAGGTCTTCATCGAGTTCAACCACAAAGGTAGCGCCGTCGATCGTGACCGTCCACTCACCCGGCGGGTCGAGCGGGGTGCCGAGTTGACCTTCGACACGGCGTGACCGGTCGGCCCGAGCCGTGGCAATGAACGCGGCGACGGCAGCCAGCTTGATCTTGAGATCATCCGATGCCGGCGCACCATGGAAGCCTTCGGGATATTCTTCCGCGATAAAGCCGGTCGTCAACTCACCCGAGCGGAAGCGGGGATGTTGCATGATCGCAGACACGAAGTCGATATTGTGGCCCAGCCCCTCGATCTCGAACGCGTCGAGCGCGGCGATCTGCTTATCAGCCGCTTCGTCCCGCGTTTCGCCCCAGGTGATCAGCTTGGCGATCATCGGGTCATAGAACATGGAGACTTCGCCGCCCTCATAGACGCCGTCGTCCACGCGCACGCCATCGACGCCGCGACGCCCATTGGCATCCTCGTCCTCGGTCCAGCCCTCGACCGGCGGATTGTAGCGCGCAAGACGTCCCGTGGACGGCAGGAAGCCACGATAGGGGTCTTCTGCATAGACGCGGTTTTCAATGGCCCAGCCATCGATCTTTACATCATCCTGCGTGATCGCCAGCTTCTCGCCAGCAGCCACGCGGATCATCTGCTCGACCAGATCAACTCCAGTGATCGCCTCGGTAACCGGGTGTTCCACCTGGAGCCGGGTGTTCATTTCGAGGAAATAGAAGCTCTCGCCGGTCGGGTCAGCACCAGAGACGATGAGTTCGACCGTGCCTGCCGAGTAGTAGCCCACCGCTCGCGACAAGGCGACACATTGCTCGCCCATCGCCTTGCGCATGGCCGGGGTCACGAAAGGCGATGGCGCTTCTTCGACGACCTTCTGGTGGCGGCGCTGGATGGAGCACTCACGCTCGTTCAGGTAAAGGATGTTGCCGTGCTTGTCGCCCAGGATCTGGATTTCGATGTGACGCGGATTGAGGATGAATTTCTCAATGAACACGCGATCGTCGCCGAAGGAATTCAGCCCTTCACGCTTTACGGCCTCAAATCCTTCGCGCACGTCCTGTTCACTGTAGGCGAGGCGCATGCCTTTGCCGCCGCCGCCAGCAGAGGCCTTCATCATCACCGGATACCCGATCTCACCGGAGATACGGACGGCATGCTCGGTATCCTCGATCTCTCCGACGAAGCCGGGAACGACGTTGACGCCCGCTTCCTTGGCCAGCTTCTTGGATTCGATCTTGTCACCCATCGCCGCGATGGCGTTTACGGGAGGGCCGATGAACTCGATTCCCTCGGCTGCGAGTGCCTCAGCGAACGACGTACGCTCGGACAGGAAGCCATAGCCGGGGTGGACGGCTTCAGCGCCGGTTTGCTTGCACGCGGCGATGATCTTGTCGGCGATCAGGTATGACTGAGCGGCAGGAGCCGGACCGATATGAACGGCTTCATCGGCCATCTGCACGAACGGCGCACGGGCATCAGCGTCGGAATATACCGCCACGGTCTGGATACCCATGCGACGCGCCGTCTTGATGACGCGGCAGGCGATCTCGCCCCGGTTCGCGATGAGGATTTTCTTGAACAACCCCGTACCCTCCAAAATTTCCGTCGCCGACCCGCGCGGGCCGCGTCTGATTCAAATCTATTCCGCAGCTTCCAGCTTCGCGCATCCCTTGGGCATTCGCTGGGCTTCCACCTGCTGCGGCGTCATTTCGATGGCCATCGGCTTGAGGCCAAGCCGCGCGAACATCGCCATGTCGCTGTCGTCACCGGCATTCGGCGCGGTGAGCAGCTTGTCGCCCGTGAAGATCGAGTTTGCGCCGGCCATGAAGCACATCGCCTGGGTCATCTCGGACATGGACTCGCGCCCTGCCGAAAGGCGCACCATGGAGCCCGGCATCGTGATGCGGGCCACGGCCACGGTGCGGACGAACTCAACATCGTCGATCTTGGCGAGCGGGGTATCGGCCAGCATGTCGCCCAGTACCGTGCCCTTGACCGGCACCAGCGCGTTCACCGGCACCGACTGGGGATGGTCCGGCAACGTAGCAAGCGTGTGAATGAAACCCACGCGATCGGCGCGGGTCTCACCCATGCCGACGATCCCGCCAGAGCACACGTTGATCCCCGCCATCCGCACATTGGACAGCGTGTCGAGACGGTCGTCCATGGTGCGCGTGGTGATCACCTGATCATAGCGCTCGGGCGAGGTATCGATGTTATGATTATAGTAATCGAGCCCCGCATCGCTCAACATGTCCGCCTGCTCCGGCGTCAGCATGCCCAGCGTCATGCAGGTTTCCATACCCATGGCGCGCACGCCTTTCACCATCTCGATGATGGCGGGCATGTCTCGATCCTTGGGGTTGCGCCAGGCCGCGCCCATGCAGAACCGCGTCGAGCCTTGGTCCGCCGCCTGCGCGGCACGTTGCAAGACTTGCTGAACTTCCATCAGCCTGGTCGCTTTCACCCCGCTGTCGGCCTTGACCGATTGCGAGCAATAACCGCAGTCCTCCACGCATCCGCCGGTCTTGATCGACAGCAGCGTGGACAGCTGAACCTCGTCCGCCTTATGGCTGGCGCGGTGAACTTCGGCCGCACGGAACACCAACTCGGTAAACGGCAGGTCGAAGAGCTGCGCGATCTCCTCACGGGTCCAGTCGGTACGGGCGGTTACGCAAGTATCAGTCATCGTCGTTCCTCAGCGGCCCTCATGGAGCATTGGCGCCATACCGGCGCCATAGGCATAAGGACAGCTTCGATCCAGCATGTGGTTACTCGGCCGCCTGGAGTTCGGACCCGAGCGGAGGCATGTTGTGCCCCAGAAGGCGCAACACGTCGGCCGCGCATTCGACCACGTTTGAGCCCGGGCCGTAGATGCCCTGGACTCCGGAGTTGCGCAGGTATTCATAGTCCTTGGCCGGGATCACGCCGCCAGCGATAACCTTGATGTCGCTGCGCCCTGCATCGCGCAGCTGCTGGATCAGTTCGGGGATCAGCGTCTTGTGCCCGGCGGCAAGGCTCGACGCGCCAACGACATCGACCTCATTATCAAGCGCGAGGACTACGGTTTCCTCGGGCGTCTGGAACAGCGGGCCAGACACCACGTCGAAGCCCATGTCGCCGAATGCCGAGGCGATGACGTTCGCGCCGCGATCATGACCGTCCTGGCCCATCTTGGCGACGAGCAATTTAGGCTTGCGACCCAGACGGCGTTCCACCGCCTGCACGCCGTCGAGCACCTGCTGCCAGCGACTGTCGCCTTCGTAGGGGGCGCTGTACACGCCTTTTACCGGAGTCGGCTGGGTCCCGTAACGCTCAAAGCTCTCTTCCATGGCGGACGAAATTTCGCCCAGCGTTGCGCGGGCACGAGCCGCTTCAACCGCAAGCGCGAGAAGATTGTTCTCGATGCTGGCGGAAGCTGCGGCACCGGCGCTCAGCGCCTTCAATGCAGCTTGGCATTTCGCTTCGTCGCGCTCCGCCTTCATCTTGTTGATGCGAGCGATCTGACCTTCGCGAACTTTGGCGTTATCCACCTCGAGCGTCTCGATCAGGTCTTCGTTAGCGAGGCGGTACTTATTGACGCCCACGATCACGTCATCGCCGCGATCGACACGCGCCTGGCGAGCGGCAGCTGCCGTCTCAATCATCGCTTTGGGCCACCCGGCGGCAACCGCTTTGGCCATGCCACCGTCGGCCTGCACGCGCTCGATGATCTCCCATGCCTGGTCGACCAACTGGTGCGTCAGCGATTCGATATAGTAGGACCCACCCAGCGGATCGACGACATTACACATGCCGGTCTCTTCCTGGATGATGATCTGGGTGTTGCGAGCAATGCGCGCCGAGAAGTCGGTCGGCAAAGCGATCGCTTCGTCCAAAGCGTTGGTGTGAAGCGACTGGGTGCCGCCCAACATCGATGCCATCGCCTCGATCGTGGTGCGGATGACATTGTTATAGGGATCCTGCTCCTGCAGCGACACACCCGATGTCTGGCAGTGAGTGCGCAGCATCTTGGAGCGTTCGTCCTTGGCGCCCAGTTCGGTCATCACCCGGTGCCACAGCACGCGCGCGGCGCGCAGCTTGGCCACTTCCATGAAGAAGTTCATGCCGATCGCGAAGAAGAACGACAGGCGCCCGGCAAACTTGTCGATGTCAAGGCCGGATGCCACGCCGTACTTCACGTACTCTGCGCCATCGGCGATGGTGAAGGCCAGTTCCTGAACCTGCGTCGCGCCCGCTTCCTGCATGTGATAGCCGGAGATCGAGATCGAGTTGAACTTCGGCATTTCGCGGCTCGTATAGCCGAAGATGTCCGAGATGATCCGCATCGAAGGTTCGGGAGGGTAGATGTAGGTATTGCGGACCATGAACTCCTTGAGAATGTCGTTCTGGATGGTCCCGTCGAGAAGCTTGCGATCGACGCCCTGCTCTTCCCCGGCGACAATGAAGAAAGCCAGGATCGGGATAACCGCGCCGTTCATCGTCATCGATACGGACATCTTGTCGAGCGGAATCCCGTCGAACAGGATCTTCATATCCTCGACCGAGTCGATGGCGACGCCTGCCTTGCCGACATCGCCGACGACACGCGGGTGATCGGAGTCGTAACCACGGTGTGTGGCGAGGTCAAAGGCGACCGAAAGGCCTTTCTGGCCTGCCGCCAGATTGCGACGATAGAAGGCGTTCGATTCTTCCGCGGTCGAGAAACCAGCGTACTGGCGGATGGTCCACGGGCGGCCCGCGTACATCGAAGCGCGAACGCCACGCGTAAACGGCGCGAAACCGGGAAGGCCCGGGTCCACCGACACATCATCGGCGGTATAAAGCGGCTTTACCGCGATGCCTTCGGGCGTGTCCCAGATGAGGTCCTTGCCCTTGACCTCCTTGGTCGCCGCTGCCTGCCATGCCTCGATGGTGGGTTTGTCAGTCATCGCCTTGCCTCGCCAAAATCCATTGCCGTGAAGTTACTGCACTCAGTGCCCGTGCTTGGGCGTTTCCATGATCTCGGTCAGCTGACCGCCCATATCCTTGGGATGGACGAAAAAGATCATGGTGCCGTGAGCGCCGATGCGCGGTTCACCCAGCACGCGCTTGCCTTGCCCTTCGAACCAGGCTTTTGCCTCGGCTATGTCGGGCACTTCGTAGCAGATGTGATGCTGCCCACCGAGCGGGTTCTTTTCCAGCCATTTGCCCACGGCGGAATCGGAAACAGTCGGTTGCAGCAGTTCAATCTGGGTCCCGGAGGTGCCACCCTCGCCCGGCGTGTTCACGAAACAGACGCGAACCTGCTGACTTTCCAAGACGAACGGTTCGGTGACGTCGGTTGCTCCCATCACGTCCTTGTAGAACGCGATGGAAGCGTCGAGGTCCGGCGTAGCCACGCCAATGTGGTTGAGGCGGCCGAGCTTCATGCAGCCTGTCCCACGCTCTCGATGATCAGGGCTATCCCCTGCCCACCGCCAATGCACATGGTGATAAGGCCGTATTTGCCGCCGATGCGCTTCAGTTCGTACGCGCATTTGATGGTCAGCATGCATCCCGTCGCGCCGACTGGGTGACCGATGGAGACACCCGACCCGTTGGGATTGACCTTCTCGGGGTCAAAACCCAGAGCCTTGGACACTGCCGCTGCCTGAGCGGCGAATGCCTCGTTGCTTTCGATCACATCCATTTGGTTCAGCGACAGCCCGGCGCGTTTCAGAGCGATCGGCACTGCCTGGATAGGACCTTCGCCCATGTACTCGGGATCAACGCCTGCGTGACCCCACGCGACAATGCGTGCGAGCGGTTGCAGACCGCGCTTTTCGACTTCCGAGCCCGTCGCCAGAACTACGGCTGCGGACCCGTCGTTGATTCCGCTGGCGTTACCGGCGGTGACCGATCCGTCTTTCTTGAAGGCGGGCTTCATCTTGCCCAGCGTTTCGGCAGTCGTATCGGCGCGGACATGTTCGTCGGTATCGAACACGGTTACACCCTTGCGCGTCTTTACCTCGACGGGAAGGATCTGGTCCGTGAAACGCCCTTCGGCGATAGCACGGGCGGCGCGGGCGTGGCTGGTTACAGCAAGACCGTCCATCTCTTCACGACTGACGCAATGGCGCGTCGCCATGTTCTCGGCGGTGATGCCCATGTGGTAGCCGCCGATAGCGTCCGACAGACCGAGCGTCAGCGCGTCTTCCTGCGTGTTGGCGCCCATTTTCTTGCCCCAGCGAACGCCGTGGTCGTGATAAGGTACGTTCGACATCGACTCCGCGCCGCCCGCAAGCGTTATTGACGCTTCGCCCAGCTTCATCATTTGCGCGGCGGACACGATCGCCTGCACGCCCGAGCCACACAAGCGGTTGAGCGTGAGAGCGGGCACGGCAACCGGAATGCCAGCATTGATGCCGATGACGCGGCTGAGCATCTGGTCGCGAGCGCTGGTCGGCATCACCTGGCCGATAACCACGTGCTCGACCGCTTCAGGCTCAACACCAGCGCGCTTCAACGCTTCCGTGGCGACCATGCTGCCGAGTTCCGCTGCCGAAAAACTCTTTAGCGATCCGCCGAAGTCGCCCACTGCAGTGCGTACGCCGCTGACGATGAAGATGTCTTCCATGACCTGACTTCCAATCCCTTGCTTGTCGATCGGGACCTATTCGGCCTCCGATCTCCATCACGGTACTATCCCAAGTAGCAGCGACCCATCACAGCGGGATGTTGTCGTGCTTCTTCCAAGGATTTTCGACGCTTTTGTTCCGCAGTTTGCGCAGGCCCAAGGCGATGCGCTTGCGGGTCGAATGAGGGTAAATCACCTCATCGATGTAGCCCCGGCTCGCCGCTACGAACGGATTGGCGAACCGGTCTTCATATTCCTTGGTCTTTGCTGCGATGCCATCAGCATCCTGACCTCGGAAAATGATTTCCACCGCGCCCTTGGCGCCCATCACGGCAATTTCCGCAGTCGGCCAGGCGTAGTTCAGATCGCCGCGCAAGTGCTTGGAGCTCATGACATCATACGCGCCGCCATAGGCCTTGCGCGTGATCACGGTTATCTTCGGCACGGTTGCTTCACCATAGGCGAACAGCAACTTGGCACCGTGTTTGATGATGCCGTTATGCTCCTGATCGGTGCCAGGAAGGAAGCCGGGGACGTCGACGAACGTTATCAGCGGAATGTTGAAGGCATCGCAGAAGCGCACGAAACGGGCGGCTTTCTTGGATGAGTTGATGTCGAGAACGCCAGCCAACACCATTGGCTGATTGGCGACGATCCCCACCGTGCGGCCCTCCACCCGACCGAAGCCGATGATGATGTTACCGGCATGCAACGGCTGCAGTTCAAAGAACTCGCCCTCATCCACCGTCTTGCGGATGACTTCATGCATATCATACGGCTGGTTAGCCGATGGCGGAATGATCGTGTCGAGGCTCGGCTCCAACCGGTCCCACGCATCGGCACTAGGCCGTTCGGGAACGTCGTCGCGATTGGACGACGGCAGAAAGTCGAAGAAATCGCGCGCAGCCAGCAGCGCTTCGATATCGTTTTCCAGGGCCAGGTCGGACACACTGGTCTTGCTGGAGTGGGTGATCGCGCCGCCCAGTTCTTCCTGCGTCACGACTTCGTTTGTCACCGTCTTGACCACTTCAGGCCCGGTCACGAACATGTAGGAACTGTCCTTCACCATGAAGATGAAGTCGGTCATCGCTGGCGAATACACCGCGCCGCCCGCGCATGGCCCCATGATCAGCGACAGCTGCGGCACTACCCCCGATGCCAGGACGTTGCGCTGGAAGACGTCGGCATAGCCGCCCAGCGAAGCGACGCCTTCCTGAATGCGCGCACCACCCGAATCGTTGAGGCCGATCACCGGCGCACCAACGCGCATCGCGGCGTCCATCACCTTGCAGATCTTTTGCGCGTGCCGGGCCGAGAGCGAACCGCCGAACACGGTGAAATCCTGGCTAAACACGTAGACGAGGCGACCGTTAATGGTGCCCGAGCCGGTGACCACACCGTCGCCGGGAATCTTCTGGTCCTGCATACCGAAATCGACACAGTCATGCTCGACGTAAAGATCCATCTCTTCGAAGCTGTCCTCGTCGAGCAGAACCTCAAGCCGTTCGCGTGCGGTCAGCTTGCCCTTGGCGTGCTGAGCATCGATCCGCTTCTGACCGCCACCCATCTTGGCCGCCGACCGGCGCTTTTCCATTTCGGCAATGTTTGCTGACATCCGGATTCCCTTGTCCCGTAGTAGTACCAGCACAAAAATGCTGACGCCGCTAAGGCACTTGCGATAGCTCAGGTCAACCGTTTTAATCGCCCGGTTAAGATAATCGCGTCCAAAATTTGCAGATAACCATTACGTGATAAATCGCGCTGGCATCGGCCCCGCGCCCCGAAGAGCCTATTTCAATAGTACAAGCTCCTCCGACATCGTTGGGTGAATCGCGACTGTGGCATCGAAATCTGCTTTGGTCAGACCGGCCTTCACCGCGATGGCAGCAGCCTGCATGATTTCTGGCGCCTCCGGTCCGATCATGTGGATGCCAAGAACCCGCTCAGTCTGGCCTTCGCAAACCATCTTGTAGAGCGATCGTTCGTTGCGGTGAGCGACGACGTTCTTCATCGGTCGAAAGTCGCTCGTATAGACCTTTACCGTCCCATACTGCTGCATGGCCTGGGCCTCGGTCAAACCTACCGATGCGATCGGGGGGTGGCTGAACACCGCAGAAGGAATGCAGGAATAGTCCACCGTCGTGGGCTTGCTACCAAAGATCGTATCGGCAAACGCCTGCCCTTCGCGAATGGCAACGGGGGTTAGCTGCACTCGATCTGTTACGTCACCCACAGCGAAGACGCTTGTCACATTGGTGCGGGAATGTTCATCGACCTTGATGCCGCCCTTATCGTTTAGCTCGACACCCACTCCGTCAAGGCCCAGCCCTTCGATGTTGGGAACCCGACCCGTGGCGAACAAAACGCAATCTACCTCGATTGGCTCATGATTGCTCATATGAACAACCAAGGTGCCATCTGCGTTCTTCTCGATCTTTTCAAAGCCGGCGTTGAAGCGAAAGTCGATACCCTTGGTAATCGAGATCTGGAGCAGACGATCGCGCAGCGATTCGTCATACCCGCGCAGCAACTGGTCAGACCGATTCATCAACGTGACCTTTGACCCGAACTGATGGAATATGCCCGCAAATTCATTGGCGATATAGCCTGCGCCGGCGATCAGCACGCGCTTGGGGATCGCATCGAGATGGAACGCCTCGTTCGACGTGATGCCGTGTTCGTGACCCGGGCATGAGGGGACATGAGGGCGAGCACCCGTGGCGATCAGGATATGCTTGGCCGTCTTTTTTTCACCGCTCGCCAACGTAACTTCGTTCGGCCCGGTGATCGTGGCGCGTTCGTGAAAGATCTCGACCTTATTGTTCTCCAGAGTCTGAGTATAGAGACCATTCAACCGATCGACATCTCCAAGCACGTTATCGCGCAGCTTGACCCAATCGAATTTGCACTCTCCCACATCCCAGCCAAAATGCTTGGCGTCTTCCAAGTCTTCGGCGAAGTGCGCGCCGTAGACTAGCATCTTTTTGGGCACACAGCCTCTGATCACGCACGTTCCGCCAACCCGAAACTCCTCTGCCACCGCCACTCGCGCACCCAGAGCGGCAGATGCGCGACTGGCCCTTACCCCTCCCGAACCGGCGCCGATGGTGAAAAGATCGTAGTCGTAGTCGGCCATGCGCGGTTGCTCCTTCGCGGCGGTATCGCGCCGCTTTCCTGATCAGTTGCCAGCCATATGGGCTGATGGGCACGATATTGCCAGCAGGGAGCCGCAGCCCGCTCATGTCTCCGTTCGTCGAGGCCTGACCTCATTTAGCCACGGAACTATTGTCAATCTTTTAAGTTGAGTATATAGATTGCGGTATTCGCTAGCTCGGAAGTGAGCGGCAACCGATCATGGGAGAACAACGATGGCCCGTGCTTTCAATGTCTCGTCAACGGAAAAGAATCCGCTCATCCTCCTCGTCCCTGGACTGAATGGAAGCGGCCCCAGCCACTGGCAGCGCCGCTGGGCGGAAGAAATTGATGATTGCCAGATTGTCGATCTGGGCAGCTGGGACCTGCCTCATCGCAATACATGGATAAACCGGCTGAACCTCGCCATTCACCGGGCTGGCCGACCGGTAATCCTTGTCGCCCACAGCCTGGGCTGCATTCTAACCGCGTGGTGGTCCAAGTTCGAGCAGCCGGCCTGGTCCAGCCCGGTTGCGGGTGCGTTACTGGTCGCCCCGCCGGAGGTGGACTTTTTCCCGAGGGACGATCGCCTTACCGCGTTTGCCCCCACCCCTGCAGATAGCCTACCTTTCCCGTCGATCCTCGTCGGCAGCCGAAACGATCCCTGGATCGGGTTTGACACTGCCCGGCACCTTGCCAGGCAGTGGGGAAGCGATTTCGTCGATGCAGGAGACGCCGGGCACATCAACGCGGACTCGGGTCTCGGCAGCTGGGACGATGGCAAGCGCCTGCTCGCACGTCTGCTTAATCAGCCGCTAGACAATGCAACGGCTGTGCCGTCAGATGCTCGCCCGGACTGGTCCGAAGGCCTTGAATTTCGCGCCTGACCAAAGGTAAAGCCGGGGCGGACATGGCGCCCCGGCGGTTATCGCCTCAGCCGATCCCCGCAAGAGCGAGCAGCGCCTCGGTCGATGGATCGAACTTGGTGTCGCCCTGCTCGATCTGCTTGGCGATTTCCTTTCCAAGCTCCACGCCGAACTGGTCGAACGGATTGATGCCCATCAGCACGGCATTCGCGAAAGTGCGGTGTTCATGGAAGGCAACCAGCGCCCCGAACGTTACCGGGCTGACCTCGTCCAGCAGGATCGTTGCGGACGGGCGATCGCCCGGATAGGCGCGGGCCGGGTCCTCACTCGCCTTTCCAGCCATCAGCGCGGCGCCCTGTGCAAAACAGTTCGACAGCAAAATGCGATGATGCGCCATGGCAAGGTCATGCCCCGGCGCGATGGACGCAATGAAGTCCACCGGCACCAGATTAGTGCCCTGATGTAGCAATTGGAAAACCGCGTGTTGAGCATCTGTGCCGACACCGCCCCAGGTGATCGGCGCAGTAGGGCCATCGACGGGGGATCCATCGACTTTCACGCTCTTGCCGTTCGACTCCATCTCCAGCTGCTGCAGATAGTCCGGAAGCAGCGCCAGTCGCTCGTCATACGCAAAGACCGCGCGGGTCTGGCAGCCGCGCAGGTGCGTGTAGTACTGATCGGCAAACGCAGCCCGCAGAGGCAAGTTGTCGGCCCCGCTTGCATCGCGGAAATGCTCGTCCATCGCGGCGGCACCGGCAAGGAACTCGGCGAAATCGGGCCAGCCCAGCGCCATGGCAACGGGAAATCCGATGGAGGACCAGAGCGAATACCGCCCTCCGACGCTCTCTGAGAACGGCAGGATACGCGTTTCATCGACACCCCATTCCATCGCCTTCTCCGGCGACGCGGTCAGCGCGACGACACGGCCATACGGATCTTCGACGCCATTTTCCCGCAGCCACGCAATGGCGCTCTCCGCGTTGGTCATCGTCTCGATCGTGGTGAAGGTCTTGGACGCAACTGCCAGCATCGTGGTCGCCGGATCGCAACCTTCGAAAGTCTGCTCCAGGGCGCATCCGTCGATGTTCGAGACGACATGCACCTTCACCAGCGCACCGTCTCGCGCCAGGGCATCGACGGCCAATGCCGGACCAAGGGCGGAACCGCCGATGCCGATGTGGATGAGGTGCTTCACCTCACCCATGGCGCCGCGATGGATCGCTTCGACGATGGCCGCCATGCGGTGGTGATATTCAGCCGCAAGTTCGACGCTTTCCGCCTTGCCGACACCGCGCTGCGCGGTGTGCTCGGCAGCGCGCCCCTCGGTGGGATTGACGATGTCGCCAGCGAACAGCGCAGCACGGCGAGCGTCGAAGTCCATCGCCGTCGCCAGTTCCTCGAACGCTGCGATGTGCGGGGCGTCGAGGTGGGTCTTGGACCAATCGAAGTGGATGGTGGTCGAGCTCTCCTCATCCCCCAGTTCGAAACGCGTGGAGAAGGTATCCAGACGGGCCGGGTCGGAATCGAACAACGCCTTCAACGTCGGTTTGTCCAGTTCCTGAAGCTTCTTCCAGACCGCGTCGCTCATGCCGGGGATCTCCTGTATTCGATTTGCCGCGCCTTATGCGTTCCGCAACCGCGAAAACCAAGCGCGAGTTGTGCAATTATCGGTCGTCGTCTCACCTTGGTCGGGATCGCTCTTGACGGGAGCATGCGCCCGTGGGCAAGGGTTCGATCCATGAGCGATACGCAAATCGAAGCTGGCGATGCCGCCACGAAGACTACGGCGCCGCCGGTCAAGAAGGATGAGAACTTTTTCTCCTTCCTGCTGTGGCTCGTGCTGGGCGTGTTGGTCCTGCGCAGCTTCATCATCTCGCCCTTCAACATCCCCAGCGAGTCCATGCTGCCAAGGCTGCTGACGGGCGACTACCTGTTCGCCACCAAGTGGTCCTATGGCTATTCGAAATACTCGCTGCCGTTCAGCGTGCCGTTGATCCCCGGGCGGATCTTCGCGAGCCAGCCCGAACGCGGCGACGTTGTGATCTTCAAGGCACCGCCGGGCAACGACGTGGACTACATCAAGCGCGTCATCGGCCTTCCCGGCGATGAAGTGCAGATGAAAAGCGGCCAGGTATTTCTGAACGGCAAGGCCATCCCCAAGGTAAAGACTGCGGACTTCGTCGTTCCGGTCAGCCCCAATACCGATTGCGGCCCGGGCTTCGAAAGCCTGGAAGGCGACAAACCGGTGTGCCGCTACCCCCAGTTCCGCGAAACGCTGCCAGGCGGCAAGTCATACACAGTGCTCGACATGGGTCAGACCCCGCAGGACGATACCGGCGTGTTCATCGTGCCTGAAGGTCATATGTTCCTCATGGGTGACAATCGCGACAACTCGATGGACAGCCGTTTCCCGGCCATCGAGGGCGGCGGGATCGGCATCGTTCCGCAGGAAAACCTTGTGGGCAAAGCGGCGATCATGATGTTCTCCACCGATGGCTCGTCCGAGTGGATCAAGCCATGGACCTGGTTCACCGCCGCGCGGTGGAGCCGCATCGGGAGCATTATCTGAGTGCTTGATGCGCCCACACGCGCCTTTCTGATCGAACACGCCGGCTACGAGCCTGAGGACGAAGGACTCTGGCTGTCCGCGTTGACTCACGGGTCCACCGGAGAGAAACGCAATTACGAACGTCTTGAATTTCTCGGCGACCGAGTGCTCGGGCTGTCGGTGGCCGACTGGCTGTTCCGGCATAGCGACGAAGCCGAAGGCCGCCTTTCGCAGCGGCTGAACGCGCTTGTCAGCCGAACGACGTGCGCAACCATCGCCCGCGAAATCGGCCTTGGTGGCTACATCCGCCTGGGCAAGCAGGCCCGCGACGATGGGGGCGAGGATTCCGAGAACATTCTGGGCGACGTCATGGAAGCCATGATCGGCGCTTGCTTTACCGAGCGCGGTTTCGACGTGGCGCGCGACATGGTGCTCGGCCTCTGGCGTGATGTGCTGCAGGGCAAGACCGGCAAGCGCAAGCATCCCAAGTCCGCCTTGCAGGAATGGACTGCCGGAAATCGTCGACGCATGCCGGAATACAAGCTGGTCGATCGTTCCGGGCCCGATCACGCATCGCGCTTCACGGTTGAGGTATCGGTACATAATGTTGGCGCGGCGCAGGCCACCGCCAATTCGAAGCAGGACGCCGAGACACAGGCGGCCGCAGAATTCATGAGGAAGTTCGGATGACCCAATCGTGCGGTCTCGTCGCCGTGATCGGCGCGCCCAATGCGGGCAAATCGACCCTGGTGAACGCGCTGGTTGGTCAGAAGGTGGCCATCACCTCAGCCAAGGCGCAGACCACCCGTGCTCGCCTACTGGGCATCGCACTGGAGGAGGAAACGCAGATCATCCTGGCCGATACGCCCGGTATTTTCGAACCTCGCCGCCGCCTGGACCGGGCGATGGTCGCCGCCGCCTGGGAAGGCGCGCAGGAGGCCGACGCCATCCTGTTGGTGGTTGATGCCGTAAAGCTGCGCCGCCACGAATTGATGCCGCTGCTGGAAACCTTGCGAGATCGACCCGAACGCAAGCTGCTGGTGCTCAACAAGGTCGATGCGAGTGCCAAGGAAAAGCTGCTCCAGCTGGCCCAGGAATTCACCGCCGAAGTCCCTTTCGACGAAGTGTTTTTCGTATCCGCCCTGACGGGTGACGGCGTGCCGCAACTCAAATCCTGGCTGGCCAAGCTGATGCCCGAAGGACCTTGGCACTATCCCGAGGATCAGGTGTCCGATGCCAGCGAACGGCTGCTTGCCTGCGAAATTACGCGCGAGCAGATCTATCGCCAGCTCCATGAGGAGCTGCCGTACGATGCCGCCGTTCGCCCCGAAAGCTATACGCAGCGCAAGGACGGCTCGGTGGAAATCCGCCAGCAGATCGTCGTGGCCCGCGATGGGCAAAAGGCCATCGTGCTCGGCAAGCGAGGCGCGAAGATCAAGGCTATCGGAGAGGCGGCGCGCAACGAATTGGCCGAAGTCCTAGGACAGAAGGTCCACCTGTTCCTCCACGTCAAGGTCGAGGAAAACTGGGCCGAGGCAAAGGACATCTACGAAGAAATCAGGCTCGATTGGGTGAAGTGATGGGCATCGGTTTCAGACCATCGATCGGCGTGGCGTTGGGATGTGCAGCGCTGTTGCTGCACCCGCCGCTCGGTGCACAACCCAAGCCTGAGACCACCGCGTCGCGCTCAAAGCCACCGCGCGCTGAAAAACCGAAGCGTAATTCGGTCCCGTCTACTACACCCGTTGCTGAGGCGGTCCGACCGCTGGTGGTCGAGGAAAGCCTGGTTGGCAAACGCTACGTCGCCATCGGCTCGTCCTTCGCGGCGGGACCTCAGTTGCCGCCGGCCAAGCCAAGCTGGCCCGCCCGCTGCGGCCAGAGCATGAACAATTACCCCACCCTCTTGGCGGAACGGTTCGGGATGGACCTGATCGACCGGACCTGCTCCGGGGCCACGACCGAGCATGTCCTTGGTCCCTGGAGCGAGGTCCCGCCGCAGATCATCAGCGTCACGCCTGAAACGCGGCTCGTGACCGTGACGATCGGCGGCAATGACCTGTCGTATATCGGAAACCTGTTCTCAGCGACGTGCGCCTTTAACGCCAAGCTGGTAGCGGTGCCCGGCGCCAAGAACCGCGCGTGCGGGGCTGTCCGCATTCCTACCGAAGAAGATTACGTGCGTGACGAAGCGCAATTGAACGAAATTGCCCGTCGCCTTAAACTGATGGCGCCGCAGGCGCGGATCGTGTTCGTCCAGTACCTCACTCCGCTGCCGAAACCCGGCGCGCTCTGCCCCGCCACTCCGGTCAGCGAGACCGACGCCGCCATCGTTCGCGAAATCGGCAAGCGTCTGGCAGAAATCACCGCGCGCGTCGTACAACGGCATGGCGTGAACGTGATCGACATGCACACTGCTTCCGCCAATCGCACTCCGTGCGATCGGGACCCGTGGATGATCGGATCGCCAGCCGGGTACGATGGCCGCGAAGGGCTGCAGTGGCATCTCAACAAGGCCGGAATGGAAGCCACGGCAGATGCCATCGCCGCCCGATTGATCAAGACTGGCGTACGTCCGGTCAGACCGCCGGTTTCTCGCGAACCTACAGTCAACGCGCCCGGTCAAGCTCCGACGATGCCAGCACCAGGTGCACCCAAACCGTCGGTGCCGGTGCCAGCGACCGGACCACGCCGCTAAAATCCCGCGATTTCGACTGCCTGAACTTTCAGCGGGCCTTGGCGATGTTCATGCCGTGCTGACGCGCGGCGTCCTTCGTTGATTCTTCGGTGCGATTGAGCGCTTTGGCGATCTCCTTCAGACCCTTGCCCTTGCCAGCAAGGGTCTGAAGCTTCTGGAGTTCCTCGGGCTTCCAAGGCTGCTTGTGCTTGGCTACCTTGTCGCTCATTCTGCAGCCTCCGCTTTGGCCGCTTTCTTGGCAGGCGCCTTCTTGGCCGGGGCCTTTTTCGCAGCTGTCTTGGCAGGCGCTTTCTTGGCCGCTGCTTTTTTGGGCGCGGCCTTTTTCTTGCCTTTGGCCGGACCCTTGGCAGCCTTCTCGTCTATCAGAACGATAGCCTGCTCTGCCGTCAGGTCTTCCGGCTTCACGTCGCGCGGTAAGGTGGCATTGGTTGTTCCGTCCGAAACATAGGGGCCATAACGGCCCTCCATCACCTTGATCTCACCGCCGGTGGTGGGATGTGCGCCAAGAACCTTGATCGGCTCTGCCTTGGTGCGAGCGGCGCCGCCACGATTGGCCGCGTCCGCCAGCAGAGACACCGCTGCGTTCATGCCGGTATCGAACACCTCAACCGTCGAACGCAGCTTTCCATACTTCCCATCATGAGCAAGGTATGGCCCGTAACGTCCTATGCTTGCGGTGATATCCTTGCCAGTTTCGGGATGAGCACCGATGTTACGCGGCAGGCTCAACAGCTTGATTGCCCATTCCAGATTGAGCTCGTCGATGTCCTTGGGGATCGATGCGCGCTTGGCTTCCTTGCCTTCACCAAGCTGAATGTACGGCCCGAAGCGGCCTGAACGGCGGACGATGTCGAGGCCCGTTTCCGGGTCCTTGCCGAGAGACTCGTCGTCAGCGCCATCAGCCGAACCACCCGGCTGGGCGAACTTGCGAGTGAATTTGCACTCGGGGTAGTTCGAGCACGCCACGAACGCGCCATACCGCCCTCCCCGCAACGATAAGCGGCCCTGCTCGCACTTGGGGCAAAGGCGCGGATCGCTGCCGTCCGCTTTAGGCGGAAAGAGGTAATCCGACAGAAATTCGTCAAGCGCTTCCGTCACTTCGGAAGGCTTCTTCTCCATCACCTCATCCGACTTCGGTTTGAAATCACGCCAGAACTTTGCGAGGAGATCCTTCCAGACTTCACGCCCGCCGGAGACGTCATCAAGCTGGTCTTCCATCCCGGCCGTAAAGTCGTACGCTACATAACGTTCGAAGAAGCGTTCCAGAAACGATGTCAGAAGACGCCCGGATTCCTCTGCAAAAAAACGGTTTTTCTCAGTCCGTACATAGTTGCGGTCCTTGATGACCTGGATCGTCGCCGCGTACGTGGACGGACGGCCGATACCAAGTTCTTCAAGCCGCTTGACCAAGCTTGCTTCCGAAAAGCGCGGGGGCGGCTGGGTGAAGTGCTGCTCGGCGTTCACAGCCTTCTTGGCCGGCATGTCCCCGGCCTTCATGAAGGGCAGCAGGCCTGCCTCTTCATCGTCATCCCCCTTGTTATCGCGACCTTCCTCGTAAACGGCCAAGAAACCTGGGAATTTAACGACGGTGCCGGTCGCACGCAGTTCGTTCCGGCCGGTGCCGTCGCGTAGGGTGACGGTAGTACGCTCCAGCGCGGCGGACGCCATCTGGCTCGCCATGGCCCGCTTGAAGATCAGATCATAGAGGCGTGCCTCGTCACCCGCCCCGTAGCGATCCTTGGTGAAGTCGGTTGGCCGAATGGCTTCATGCGCTTCCTGCGCGTTCTTTGCCTTCGTTTCGTAATGACGTGGCTTTTCAGGGACATAATGACCGGAGAAGCGTTCGGCGATTGCGGCGCGCGCCGCTGAAATGGCGCTTGGGTCCATCTGCACACCATCGGTACGCATGTAGGTGATAGCGCCCGCTTCATACAGGGTCTGCGCGACGCGCATGGTCTGGCTGGCGGAAAAGCCCAGCTTGCGCGATGCCTCCTGCTGAAGGGTGGAGGTGGTGAACGGGGGCTGCGGGTTGCGGCGGTGCGGTTTGGTTTCGACCGCCTCCACCTTGAATGCGCCCTGCTCCACGGCGGCCTTGGCGCGCAATGCGGTGCCTTCGTCGCCGAGGCTAAGGCGATCGAGCTTCTGACCGTCGAACGTCACCAGCTTGGCGGTGAAATCGGTACCGTCGTGCGCCATCATCGCAGCAACGGACCAGTATTCCTGGGCCGTAAACGCTTCGATTTCACGCTCGCGATCAACGATAAGACGCAGCGCAACGGACTGCACGCGACCCGCCGATTTCGCGCCCGGCAGCTTGCGCCACAGCACGGGCGAGAGGGTAAAACCGAACAGGTAATCCAACGCACGGCGCGCTAGGTATGCGTCGATCAGGTCCTGATCCAGCTCACGCGGCTGGGTCATCGCCTTGGTGACGGTTTCCTTGGTGATCGCGTTGAACGTGACGCGTTGAACGTCCTTGGGCAGCGCCTTGCGCTTGGCCAGTAATTCGCGAACGTGCCACGAAATTGCCTCCCCTTCGCGATCAGGGTCGGTGGCGAGGATCAGGCGGTCCGCATCCTTGGCGGCATCAGTGATGGCTTTGACCTGCCGCTGCTTGTCGCCGTAAAGCTCCCAATCCATGGCGAACTCCTCGTCCGGGCGGACAGAGCCGTCCTTGGGCGGCAGATCGCGGACGTGGCCGTAGCTGGCCAGGACCTTGTAGTCCTTGCCGAGATACTTTTCGATGGTCTTTGCCTTTGCAGGCGATTCAACGATGACAAGCTGCATTTATTAACTCGATCTGCCCCTACGCGTGTGCGCACGCATACATACACGTACAGGGTGGGTCCGGGTTTGGCCGGGCGTCAAGCCCTTTGCGCGAATGGAGAAACACTAAATTGCAAAACTGCGCAGAAGCATCAGCTGAGGCTGACCCTGCCGCCCGCATGGCGTACAAGCTGGCCGGACAGTTCCAGTTCCAGCAGCGCCAGTTGAACGGCGGCCGTGCCAGCGCCGGATTGGCGGATGAGTTCATCCACGGCGATGGGTGCGGTGGTCAGCAAGGTTGCGATATTGGCGGGACCGTCTGCATGAGGCTCGTATTCCGCAGCCAACGGCATCAACCACCCAGCGGTGCTTTCCCGCAGGCTTGACCGCACGCTACCGTCGAAGCCGGACAACAGCTCCACCACGTCAGCGGCCCCCTGGACCAGGATCGCACCGTCCCGGATCAGCTGGTTGCAGCCGTGGGAGCGAGGATCGAGCGGGGAGCCGGGGATGGCCATCACTTCCCGCCCCATTTCGCCCGCCAGACGAGCGGTGATGAGCGAGCCGGAACGCGGCGCTGCTTCGACCACCAGCGTTCCGGCGCACAGACCCGAGATAATGCGGTTGCGGGTCGGAAAATGGCGGGCCAGTGGCTCCGTGCCGGGCGGTTGTTCGGCCAGCAGCAGGCCACGCGTCGCCACCTCCTCCTGCAGCGCGGCATGCTCGGGCGGATAGGCGATGTCGATGCCGCTGGCGATCACGCCTACCGTGGCTCCGCCTGCCAACGCGCCATGATGCGCCGCGCCATCGATGCCGCGCGCCAGCCCGGAGACGATCGTCCAGCCCTGCCCCGCCAGATCATGAGCGATTTCCCGGGCGAGCCGGATGGCGGCGGCGGAGGCGTTGCGCGCGCCAACCATCGCCACGCATGGGCGAGCAGCGAGCGCGGCGTCCCCGCGAAAAGTAAGGATCGGCGGCGAGCCTTCGGTCTCTGCCAGCAGCGACGGGTAGTCCGGCATGTCATGAAAAAGGTACTTCGCCCCGGCCCTGCGAACCGCCGCGATCTCGTCATGAATGCGGCGTTCGGGCGCGGGGGCATAGGGGCGGCCAGATCTTCCGGCGATCCCCGGCAATGCCTCGATCGCGGCCACGGCGTTTCCGAACCGGGCAAACAACTGGCGATAGGTGACCGGGCCGACGTTGGGTGATCGCAGCAACCTGATCCGGGCGAATGCTTCCTCCTGAGACAGACCTGTCTCAGTTAGTTTCGCCGCACTCATGCCTTCTTGCCGCTGCCGATTCGGGGCTCGGTTCCTGCGCGCAGACGAGCGATGTTTTCACGATGCTGGAACAGGACGAGGGCCGCGATGACCGCCAGTACGACAGCGGCCTGCCCCTTACCGAGCACAGCGGCGACGATCGGAGCGACCACCGCAGCCGTCATCCCTGCAACCGACGAGATGCGCACCATGGCCAGCAGCCCTATCCACGTCAGCGCGTAAGCCAGACCGACCGGCCAGGCGAGGCCGAAGGCGATCCCTGCGGTTGTCGCCACGCCCTTGCCGCCCTTGAAGCCCAGCCACACGGGGAAGCAGTGACCCAGAAAGGCACCCAGTCCCGCGACCACAGCCCCTTCCGGCCATACCTGCGCCGCGATCAAAACGGCAGCCAGACCCTTCGCCAGATCCAGCAGCAGAGTGGCCGCCGCGAGCCCCTTGCGCCCTGTGCGCAGGACGTTGGTGGCCCCGATGTTGCCCGAACCAATCGACCGTAAATCGCCCGCACCGAACAGGCGCGTGATGATAAGGCCGAACGGCACCGAACCGAGGGCGTAGCCAAGCAAAGCTGCGAGAATCCATTCCATATCCGGTGCCTTAGCGTCATCACGCGCCGGGCAGAAGACGGCTTGCCGCATTCTGCGTTGCTCTATCCCCGCCTGCGCGGTTAACAGGCGGCAAGGTCCAGGGAAAAACGATGGCATCGGATACCATGATCGCGCCGCACATCGCAGGCGCCGCTGATCGAGCGCCGGTCGACATCGATCCGTCGTCGCCCGTGCTGCTGTTCGATTCGGGCGTGGGCGGCCTCACTGTGCTCGAGGAAGTGCGAAAGGTCCTGCCACACGCACCTATCATCTACGCAGCAGATACGGCCGGCCTTCCCTATGGCACCAAGACCGAAGCACAGATCGCCGCGCGGGTTGCGGGGTTGCTAGGCCGGATGACGGAACGGTTCAAACCGCGTCTGGTCTGCATCGCCTGTAATACCGCATCCACGATCGCGCTGGGCATGGTGCGTGAAGTGCTGGAAGTCCCTATCGTCGGCACTGTCCCAGCCATAAAGCCTGCCGCCGCGATAACCCGGACCGGCGTGATCGGGCTGCTCGGCACTGAGGCGACGATACGGCAGGCTTATGTCGATCGGCTGGAGCACGAGTTCGCCGCCGGCAAACACCTGCTTCGCCATGGCGCGCCGGGATTGGTCGAGGCCGCCGAAGCCAAGCTTCGCGGCGAAGCGGTCGACCCGCGCAGTATCCAGAGGGCCGCCGATGCCTTGCGCAGCCAGCCCGGCGGCGATCGGATCGATACCGTTGTTCTCGCTTGCACGCACTTCCCGTTGGTTCAGGACGAGCTGGCGACGGCGTTCGGCCCCGGTGTCAACTTCGTGCATGGCGCAGAAGGAATTGCGCGCCAGATCATGCGTTTGACTATCGGTCAGCGATACACTCGCCAAAACAATGACAAGGCGCTATTCACCGGATCAGCACAAATGGCCGACGCGTACCGCGCAACGCTGGCGCAGTACGGATTGCATGAGGTGGAGAGATTTTGATGCGCCCCGTGAAGAACTGTTCGTGCTGGCGACATCAATATTGGCGTGCCTCATAAGCGACTGGCAATCAACGACGCGATAAGGTATTGGCCGCCGGATAAGCTATCCGGACCGCTGGCTGGACAGGCAACGCAGGACACAGTCTCAACCGTGAACTACGAACACATTTTCGACCAGGCGATCGAGCGTCTTCATTCCGAGGGCCGCTACCGCGTATTCATCGATATTTTGCGTAACAAGGGTGCCTATCCCAACGCACGATGTTTTGCCGGTCATAATGGTCCAAAGCCGATCACGGTCTGGTGCTCGAACGATTATCTCGCGATGGGCCAGCATCCCAAAGTGATCGAAGCGATGGAAGAGGCGCTGCATGATGTCGGCGCGGGTTCTGGCGGTACGCGCAACATCGGCGGCAACACGCACTATCATATCCAGTTGGAACAGGAACTGGCCGACCTGCACGGCAAACAGGGCGCGCTGCTGTTCACTTCGGGCTACGTGTCAAACGATGCCACCCTGTCGACGCTCGCCAAGCTGCTGCCCGGTTGCGTGATCTTTTCCGACGAATTGAACCACGCCAGCATGATCGCCGGCATCCGCAACTCGGGCTGCGAAAAGAAGGTCTGGCGGCACAACGATCTTGAGCATCTTGAGGAGCTGTTGGGTGAAACCGACGCAAGCGTTCCCAAGCTGATCGCGTTCGAATCCGTTTACTCCATGGATGGTGACGTCGCGCCAATCCACGCGATCTGCGACCTGGCGGATAAGTACAACGCCCTCACCTACATCGACGAGGTTCACGCGGTAGGCATGTACGGCCCGCGCGGCGGCGGCATTACCGACCGGGATGAGGCAGCGGATCGCATCAACATCATCGAAGGGACGCTGGGCAAGGCGTTCGGCGTGATGGGCGGCTATATCGCGGCGGATCAGAAAGTGATCGACTGCATCCGTTCCTACGCTCCGGGTTTCATCTTCACCACATCCTTGTCGCCGGTCCTCGTGGCGGGTGTTCTCGCATCGGTGCGTCATCTCAAGAGTTCGAGCGCTGAACGCGAAGGCCAGCAGCGGTCTGCCGCGATGATGAAGCAGATGTTCCGTGATGCCGGGTTGCCCGTCATGGATTCAACCACGCACATCGTACCGCTGATGGTGGGCGATCCAGTGCGCACCAAGCAGATCAGCGATATCCTGCTGGCGGAATACGGCGCTTACGTGCAGCCGATCAACTTTCCTACCGTACCCCGCGGGACGGAGCGCTTACGCTTCACCCCCGGCCCGGCCCACACGGAAGAAATGATGCGCGATCTGACGAAAGCGCTGGCGGAAATCTGGGATCGTCTGGAAATGCGACAGGCGGCCTAAATCCGACGCACGCGATCCGCGCCTGCAGTTGCAAAATTCGCTATCGAAAAGGGCTTCCGCACGATGCGGCAGCCCTTTTGTCGTACCGTCGTCATTCCCACGTTCACGCCATAACGAAGACCGGGTTTCCCGGCTCGCCATACCGCATTCGATTAAGGAACATTGATGGCCAGGCTTTTCGAACCGATCACTCTGGGTGATCTCACCCTCGCCAACCGCATCGTCATCGCACCGATGTGCCAGTATTCGGCCGAGGACGGCCGCATGACCGACTGGCATGCAATGCACCTTGGCAACCTTGCACAATCCGGTGCCTCGCTGCTGACGATCGAGGCCAGCGCGGTGACGCCGGAAGGGCGCATCTCCTACGCTGACGTCGGCCTGTGGGATGACAGCACCGAAGCTGCCATGGCCGATGTTCTGAAAAGCGTGCGTCGATGGTCGGATATGCCCATCGCAATCCAGCTGGCTCATGCGGGGCGCAAGGCCAGCACCGCCAAGCCTTGGGATGGCGGCGCGCAGATTGCTCCCGACGCCCCCAACGGCTGGCAGACGCTCTCCGCTTCGGACCTGCCGTTCGAAGCCACCGAAAACCCGCCGCTGGCTTTGGACACGGATGGATTGGCGCGCATCCGCGATGCGTTCGCCGAGGCCGCCCGCCGCTCCGATCGGCTTGGCATCGACGCCGTGCAGATCCATGCGGCGCACGGCTATCTGCTGCACCAGTTCCTCTCTCCGCTGTCTAACCACCGGACTGACGAATACGGCGGATCGCTCGAAAACCGCATGCGCTTTCCGCTGGAGGTGTTCGATGCGGTTCGCGCTGCTTTCCCAACCCACAAACCGGTTTCGGTTCGCCTGTCCGGTACCGATTGGGCCGAAGGCGGATGGGACATCGAGCAGACGGTGGCATTCTCTAAGGCGCTGGAAGCCCGTGGCGCGGCTGCCATCCACGTGTCGTCCGGCGGGCTTTCCGTGGACCAGAAGATCCCGGTCGGCCCAAACTATCAGGTACCCCTCGCCCGTCAGGTCAAGGAGGCCGTGTCGATCCCGGTCATCGCTGTCGGCCTGATTACGGAGCCGGAACAGGCAGAGGCGATCATCGCCACTGGAGACGCGGACATGATCGCGATCGCGCGCACGGTGCTGTATGATCCGCGCTGGCCCTGGCATGCGGCTGCGGCACTTGGCGCTCAGGTGAAGGCCGCGCCGCAGTTCCTGCGCAGCCAGCCAAGGCAGTACAAGGACCTGTTCGTCAGCGCCTGAGCAGTAGAACGTCGCCGCCTGCCCGTCTTGCGACCGTGAAGCCCGGCAGCGGCGGCAACCGATCGGCAGGCACGCCAGATATCCAGACAACGTCAAACCCGTCCGACCGCATCGCGGCGACCTTGCGCTGCAATAGCGTGAGGTCAGGCTGGTCTTGCGGACAGAGCCGGGGGACGTCCTGCGTGCCCCCGCTCCATCGCGATGCCAGCATTCCCTCGCGGATTGTCATGAGCTTCGCGTTATCGACCATGAACAGCGTATTGGCGTAAGCGTCGCGACGCACCACGGCATAGCTGCCAAGTTTTTCGTCCGGTTGCAGGCGCCAAGGAAATCCGCAAGCCGGCGCGGCCCAGAGGTAGCCGAGCGTCGCTCCGTGCGGAACACTATCGAGCATAGTCAGCCGCTCGGCCAGAACGCGCCCATGGCTGACCCAGTCTCGCGCGACCGTGCCAACTCGGATCAGGAACAGCGCCAAGCCGACAAATATCAGCGCCCGCTCCCGCTCGGCTCGCGTCGGGGGGCTGATGGAAAGGACCAGCACCATCAGAGCGATCGGAGCCGTCCGCAAGTCCGTGCCCCATGCATTCAGGATGGTAGTGGGCGCGGCGATCGCGGCGAAGGTCAATAGCAGTCCGCTGATCAGCAGCCGCCGCTCAAGCCGTCGGCCGCCGGCCCACAACAGCGCCACGCCGCTGGCAACAATGACTGCCGCCAGAAGTGCAAGGTCTACCGACTTGTCAGTCCCGCGCAGCACGCTGGCGAACACGACGACCTTGGTGTTCAGGAAATCGACGTATGAGAACGCAGCGCCGGGACCACTCGCGCTCGATCGCCACAGCAGTAGAGGCACGGCGGGGGCCAGCAATACCACGTTGCGGCGGATAGCTCCGCCCAAATCGCGCCAATGGCTCAACGCCCCCAACTCGTTGCCTGCCGCCAAGATAAGAAGAATGACCCAGCTGGCCATGTGCGCCGTCCAGACCGTGAGCGCGAAAAACGCCAGCAGCATTTGCTGCCACCAGGCCTCCCGCCGACGGGCATAGATCCAAGCGGCGGTCAGGATCGCCAGCGCCGTCCCCATGCAGTAGTTGAGGAATCCCCACATCCATGCCTGATGCATGGCGAACGGCAGAGCAATAAAAGCGCTGGCACTGACGCGGCCATGTGTGGCGCTTGACAGCGTGAACATCCCGGCCACCATCAGCGGCGCAAGCAGCGCAACGATCGCCAGCGTCGCCCGCTCGCTTCCCAACAGAGGCGTCAGCAGGACCGAGGGCAGATCGACACCCAGGTTGGCGATCCATTGCCAATCCACCGCAAACCGCTGCGCGAGCGCTGGGACATGCCCGATGTTGGCCAGGACATGGTGACGCGCCATGTGAGAAGGCAAATCGACGAAACCCGGCACCGGGGCCAACAGAACGGGCGCAAACGCCAGCACGGCCATGCAGATCATGAGCAATCGCAGGCGTGCAGGCGCAATCATCGACAAACCCTCTTCACCATTCCCGTCAGCTTCATGCGTTTAAGCGTCGATGCGTTAAGATCGTCTGCCTTCTTACGAAAAACCCCCGGAACCGAAGCTCCGGGGGCCATTCGAACAAGTGATACAGATCGATCAGCGCAGGCTGACGACATTGTCCGATACGCGCGGATCCTTGCGGCCCTGATAGAGGCTGGCCATCGGCTCATCCTCTACCGTGACGACCTCGCCACCGCCGAAACCGTTGAAGGCGGTCCGCATGGCGGCACCATATGCGCCCAGCATGCCGACTTCGATCCAGTCACCCGCTTTGATATCGGTGGGAAGCAGGAACGGCCCTTCCATGAAATCGGCATCGTCGCAGGTCGGACCGTAGAACGAGAACTCCTGCAGATCGCTCGACCGTTCACCTTCGCGGGCGATCGCCTTGACGGGGAACCTCCACGCGACATGGGCGGCATCATACAAGGCACCGTAAGCACCATCGTTGATGTACAGCTCATTCCCGCGGCGCTTCTCGACCTTGACGATCAGCGAATTGTACTCCGCCGACAGCGCACGGCCGGGTTCGCACCACAGCTCGGCGTTGTAAGCAATCGGCAGGGCTTCGAAGTGGCGATGGATGATCGCGAAATAATCTTCGAGCGGCGGTGGCTCCATTCCCGGATAGGACGACGGAAACCCGCCTCCGACGTCGATCATGTCGATGACGACGCCCGCATCAGCGATGGCGGCACGGGCGCGTTCCAATGCCTGCACATAGGCAAATGGCGTCATAGCCTGCGAACCGACGTGGAAGCAGACGCCCAGCCAATCCGCCACCTGACGGGTCGCCTGCAGCAGCTCGCCGGCATCAGCCAGGTCGATTCCGAACTTCGACGCGAGGCTCAGCTCGGAATATTCGGACGACACGCGCAGGCGTACGCACAGCCGCAAGTCGCGGGCACGGTTTCCATGGCCATCGGTCGTCGCAGCGACGATCTTCTCGACTTCCTCGATCGTGTCGAGGCTGAAGGTCCGCACGCCGTGCTCGAAATAAGCCTCGCGAATGGCGCTCGCGGTTTTCACAGGATGCATGAAGCACAGGACCGCATCCGCAAGCGTCGCGCGCACCATCCGGACTTCCGCGATGGAAGCGACGTCGTAGTGCGTGATCCCGTTGTCCCACAGAATCTGGATCAGATCGGGCGACGGATTCGCCTTAACGGCATAGAGCGACTTGCCCGGAAACTTCGTCGCGAAGAATCGCGCAGCCCGAGCCGCCGCATGCGGACGGTTGAGGATAACGGGTTCGTCGGGCGCGAAGGCGCGCGCTACAGCCGGTGCGTCGAGGTGAATGTGCAACTCAAGGGACCCCCAAACGGTGTGTTAGCGACAAGAGCTGCCTTGCGGTTTGGAAGTCCCCATGGGGCAGCGAGGGGCGGGATATAGGGTCCGCGACATGAATCGCAAGTGAAAACAGGACCCCTTCACAAAAACGTCACATAGGGTGCAGGGCAGGATGATGGAGAGGTGCACGCATACAATTTTGCCGTTTCAGATCAGCAACTTGCATTGTTGTTGTCCTTGCGGATGTGACGCGGACGGCGGGTGTCGTCCATTGTCGTTTCACATCTGCCAACTCCACGAATGAGCACAAGGCTCCAATCGAATCGAAATTCCGGGATTGACCGGGCGTTTCCTACGCTCAGCGGCGCGCCCGGCGTCTAAATTTAGCTCAGGCGCCCCCGGAAATCTTCGTAGGAAAACTGTCGCACGCACTCGAGCCCATCCGTTTCGGAGTCCCATAACCATATCGACGGCAGCGGCACCCCGTTGAATGTCGTGGTCTTCACCATCGAATAATGCGCCTGATCGAGGAACGCGAAACGAAGGCCGGGTTCTACGGCTTCCGGAAAACGATAATCGCCGATCACGTCGCCTGCGAGACAAGATGGCCCGCCGAGCCGAACTGCACCGCCCTGCCCTTCCTCGACCAGATCGTCGTCATCGACCGGCAGTTCGCCAAGCATCGCCGGTCGATAGGGCGCTTCGATCACATCGGGCATATGGCACGTCGCCGAGATGTCCACCACCGCGACCGGCATGCCGTTCCAACCGACGTCGAGCACCGTGCCGACTAGAATGCCAGCGTCCAGCGCCACCGCCTCGCCCGGTTCGATGTATATCTGCGCGCCGGTATCCTCCGCCATATCGCTAAGGAATTCAACCAGTTCATCGCGCTGGTAATCGGCGCGAGTAATGTGATGCCCGCCGCCAAGATTGATCCATTTAAGGTTGTCGAAATACGGTTCGAGATAGTCGAAAACCTTATCCCACGTGCGGTGGAGCGGCTCGAAATCCTGTTCGCACAAGTTGTGGAAGTGGATACCGTCGATCAGGCCGACATGCTCCTCCGTCAACTGGTCGATCGGGAAGCCGAGCCGGGAATGGGGCGCGGAAGGATCGTATTTCGGCACTTCGCCTTCCGGGTGAAGCGGATTGATGCGGAGCCCGATGTCGAACGTCTCGCCCCGCGCCCGCGCCATTTCGACAAATGGCCAGAACCGTTCGATCTGGGCGGGTGAGTTGAAGATAACATGGTCGGAGAGGCGCAGGATCTCGTCCATGTCCTCCTCCTTGTAAGCGGCGCAGTAGGTCGCGATTTCCCCATCGTAGAACTCCGAGGCCAGTCGCGCTTCCCAAAGGCCCGAGGTGCACACACCGTCGAGGTATTCGCCGACGATAGGCGCGGTAGACCACATCGAAAACGCCTTGAGCGCAGAAAGCACCTTGGCGCCGGACCGCTCGCCGATGTCGGCAAGGACGCGCAGGTTCTCGCGCAGCTTCGCGGCGTCCACCACGAACGAAGGGCTATCTACCCGCGAAAGGTCGAACTTGGCGAAAGCGCCTGGATCGCCGGCTCTGGTTTCCATTCTATGCGTCCCGAAACGGCCCCGGGATCAACCCAGCGGACCTTTGAAGATAAACCATGCCCCTGCCCCGACGAGGCTGAAACCGACCAACTCGTTCACGCCCGGCTTCTGCCCGAAAAGGACCCACGCCACGGCGACGAAGCCCATCAGCGAAAAGGCTTCCTGCATGACCTTGAGCTGGCCCAAAGAGTAGACCTGCGCGCCGATCCGGTTGGCCGGCACCGCCAGGCAGTATTCGAAGAAAGCGATGCCCCAGCTCATGGCGATGGCGACCCAAAGCGCTTTCCCCGGCACTTTCAGGTGCAGGTACCATGCCGTGTTCATGAACAGGTTGGACCCGGCCAACAGCGCGACAGGGGCAGCAAAGGACCAGTTCATCGTCGTTCAATCCACGCAGATGGCATAGGCGGACTTTCCGTTCCTGATTTCAGAATAGCATCCGAACAGGCGGTCATCGGCTTGGCATTGGCCAGATACCTTACCATCGGGTGAGCTTGATCCGGCACTGCCCACGCATTTGCCCTGACACTGCGAAGTGTCCGTGCAGGTCTTGTTCGCATCGGCGAAGGGATGGACGCACATCTCCATCCCGATCATGCCGCGCCGCTGGACCGTGCCACCGTTGGCTGTGCAGGCTTGTTTGTCCGCAGCGCTCATGTCTCGCGCGTAAGGCTGCCCTTGCGTGGCCGGATACGCATTAGGTGCTGGCGGAGCGCTGGCTGGAGCGCATGCGCTCAGCATCAGCGCCCCCAGCACGACCACGGCCCGATGGCGCAGGGCATGCGCCATCAGAACGCGAGAGGTCCGTCCAGTTCTTCCACGGTCCACGGCAGACCATGCTTGTTCAGCATGTCCATGAAGGGATCGGGATCGAACTGCTCCATGTTGAACACGCCCTCGCCCGACCATGCACCGGTCAGCACCATCGCCGCGCCGATCATCGCCGGAACGCCGGTGGTGTAGCTTACTGCCTGGTTGCCGGTTTCAGCATAGGCGTTCTCATGATCGCATATGTTCTTGATGTAAAACGTCTTTTCGCCAGAACCATCGAGCGCTTCACCAGTCGCGATATCGCCGATGTTGGTCTTGCCCTTGGTCGTCGGGCCAAGCGAGGCAGGCTCTGGCAGGACAGCCTTGAGGAACTGGAGCGGCACGATCTCGACGCCGTTGTACGTCACCGGATCGATGCGCGTCATGCCCACGTTCTGAAGCACAGTGAGGTGCTGGATATAAGCGTCGCCGAACGTCATCCAGAAGCGAGCACGCTCCATTTCGGGGATGAACCTGGCAAGGCTTTCCAACTCCTCGTGGTACATCATGTACATGTTCTTGGGGCCGACGGCTTCGAAGTCGAATTCGATTTTCCTGCCCATCGCCGGGGTTTCCACGAACTGCCCATTCTCCCAGTGGCGTGCGGGAGCGGTCACTTCGCGGATGTTGATTTCCGGGTTGAAGTTGGTGGCGAATGCCTGACCATGATCCCCGCCGTTGCAGTCCAGAATGTCGAGCGTACGGATGGTCTTGAGCTTGTGCTTCTTGAGCCACATGGCGAAAACGCTGGTTACGCCCGGATCGAAACCGGACCCCAGCAGCGCCATCAGGCCAGCCTGCTTGAACTTGTCCTGATAGGCCCATTGCCAGTGATACTCGAACTTGGCGACGTCCTTCGGCTCGTAGTTCGCGGTATCCATGTAATGCGTGCCCGTCGCCAGACAGGCGTCCATGATCGCGAGATCCTGGTATGGCAGCGCGAGGTTGACGACCAGCTTGGGCTGGATCTGGCGAATGAGGGCGGAGGTCGCCTCCACATCGTCGGCATCGATCGCGTAGGTGGCGATGGTGACGCCGGTGCGCTGCTTGACCGAATCCGCAATCGCCTCGCACTTCGACACCGTGCGGCTGGCGAGATGAATGTCACTGAAGATGTCGGGATTCATCGCCATCTTGTGGACCGCGACCGATCCGACGCCGCCCGCGCCGATCACCAGAACCTTGCTCACCAACCTGTCTCCTTCGGGAGGGCATCAAAAGAAAGACGCGCATATAGGGCCGCTGTGTGACAACTCAACTGCCGAGCATCCGTTGCGGCAGAAACGTCCCTCATCGCGACCCTGCCATATCTGGCCTGTCATAAACTGCCATCGCCGCGTCATCACCCGGTCACCTGAGCAGACCATCTGCGCCTCAACTCCTACGAAGGAACCCGGCGCATGAGCACTTCCCGTTCCCGCCTTATCGAAGGCGCTGTCGTTCGCGAAGAAACGTCCCGCAAGGCGCGCCTGCTGGACAAGGCTTTCGCGCTTGCTTTCAAGGGGCTGGTCTACGCGCAGATCTGGGAAGACCCGGTGGCGGACATGACCGCGCTGAATATCACGCCCGACAGCCGCATCATCACGATCGCCAGCGGTGGGTGCAATGCGCTGTCATACCTGACCGCCGATCCCGCGCACATCACGGTCGTCGATCTGAACACGGCGCACATCGCGCTCAACCGCTTGAAGCACGCGGCCGTGCGTCATTTGGAATACGCAGACCTGCGGCGCTTCGTGGCCGAGGCCGACCGGCCGGAGAACCTGGCCCTCTATCGCGATGTGCTGGCCCCGCATCTAGACGATACGACGCGCCGGTACTGGGAGGGCCGCGACCTCGTCGGGCGTCGACGGATCGGGGCGTTCGCGCGCGGTGTCTATCGCCACGGGTTGCTCGGCGGGTTCATCGGTGCCGCCCATGTCATCGCCCGCCTGCATCGGGTGGACCCGGCGGAAATACTCAACGCGCGCACGCTGGAAGAACAGCGCCGCGTATTCGAGGAGCGCCTTGCCCCGGTGTTCGAGCGGCCTCTGGTGCGGTGGCTGACCAAGCATCCGGCGTCTCTGTTCGGCCTCGGGATTCCGCCCGCGCAGTACGACGCCCTCGCTGGAGGGCAAACCATGGCGGAGGTCCTTCGTGCCCGCTTGGAAAAGCTGGCATGCGACTTTCCGGTCAACGACAACTACTTTGCGTGGCAGGCCTTTTCGCGCGGATACGGCAAGGGGGTAGAAGCGCCGCTGCCGCCTTACCTGCAAGAGGCCAACCTGCCGAAAGTACGCTCCGCGCTCGATCGGCTCGACGTGCGGCACGCCAACTTCACGCACGTCCTTGCTGAAAGCGAGCCTGCAAGTTTCGATCGCTACGTCCTGCTCGACGCGCAGGACTGGATGACCGACGCGCAGCTAAATGACCTGTGGGAAGAAATCACACGCACGGCGCGGCCCGGCTCGCGCGTCCTGTTCCGCACCGCGGCGGCGCCCACCCTTCTGCCGGGACGGGTGGCGCAGACGACCCTCGATCGCTGGATCTATCGCGAGGCGGAATCGCACGAGGCGAACCTGGCGGATCGTTCGTCGATCTACGGCGGCGTCCATCTTTACGTGTTGAAGGACTGATCGCATGGCAACGATGTCCCACGCAGCCCTGATGAACCGGGTCTATCGCTGGCAGCGGCCGATCTACGACCTGACGCGCAAGTATTATCTGTTCGGTCGCGATCGTCTGATCGGGGAACTCGGCGCGCGCCGGGGTATGACCGTGCTGGAGATCGGCTGCGGCACGGGGCGGAACCTGCAGCTGATCGCCCGGCACTGGCGCGGAGTACGCATCCACGGCCTCGACATATCCAGCGAAATGCTGCGCACCGCCCGAAAGCGCCTGGGCCATTCCGGCACGCTGGCGCTGGGCGATGCCACTTGCTTCAATCCCGCAAAAACGCTGGGTCCTGAGGAGTTCGACCGTGTGGTCCTTTCCTATACCCTCTCGATGGTGCCGGACTGTGAGGCGGCGCTGGCACAAGCCGCGAAGGTGCTCTCGCCGGGCGGATCGCTGCACGTGGTCGATTTCGGGGATGGCGCAGGCCTTCCCTCGCCCTTGCGCCGAGCGCTTTGGGCGTGGCTTGCCCTGTTCCATGTGACCCCGCGCCTGGACCTGGGCAACGCCGCGGCCCATGTCGCGCGCGAACAGGGGTTGATGCTGGAACACCGGCGCGGGCTGCTGGGATACTACCAGATCGTCCGCCTTACACGCTGAGCTTGCCTTTTCCCGCACCCGGCGGCTAACCCCGGGGCATGACGACCATGCGTGAACCCACCGCCGAAGGCGTCGCCATCGCCGCGCGCAAAGTGGCGCAGATCCTGCCGCCGACGCCGCTTCTGCCGCTGGATGTCGATGGACGCACGATCTGGTGCAAGGCCGAGAGCCTGCAGCCCGTCGGCGCGTTCAAGATACGCGGCGCGTGGCACCGGCTGACAGACCTTGGCGAGGAAGAACGCAAGGTCGGCGTCGTGGGCGTCTCCAGCGGTAACCATGCGCAAGGAGTGGCCTGGGCCGCCCGAAAGCTGGGCATCCCCGCAACGATCGTGATGCCCATCGATGCCCCGGCGGTGAAACTGGCCAACACGCGTGCGCTGGGGGCCGACGTTGTCCTGTACGACCGGCCCGGCGGCGAAGATCGCGACGATGTGGCGCAGCGCCTGTGCACCGAACGCGGCGCTACGCTTGTCCATGCCTTTGCCGATCCGTGGGTCATCGAGGGCCAGGGCAGCACCGGACTTGAGATAGACGCGCAGATGACGGCGCAGGCCGGCGGCCCGGCAAACCTTATCGTCGCGCCCTGCGGCGGCGGCGGCCTGACGGCGGGCCTTGCCCTCGCCTGCCCCGACGCGCGGATCGTCCCGGTCGAGCCGGAAGGTTGGGATGATGTTTGCGCAAGTCTCGAAGCGGGACGTATCGTGCCTGTCTCCTCGGCCGCGCCTGCCACTGCGTGCGATGCGCTTCAGACGCCCTCCACCTGGCCCATCAACTTCGCCGTGCTGCAAGCCCGCTGCCCGTTTGGCCTTGCCGTCACGCCGGCAGAAGTTCGCGAAGCCCAGCGACTGGCCTTTTCCCGGCTGCGGCTGGTGATCGAGCCGGGCGGTGCGGCAGCACTCGCGGCGGTGATTGCGGGCAAGGTGGACTTGGCAGACCGCACTGTCGTCGTCCTATCGGGCGGCAACACGGACGCTGATGCCTTTGCGAAAGTGCTCTCCCGCGCCGACTGATCGCCATCTTGTCTGACGCTGCAATTTCAAGCATCATTTCTTCAGGACTATCAAAAGAGTCGGGAGAGGAACCGTGGAAAAGACACGAGCGGTTCGCCAGTCGAAATTGTGCAAAATCGCGTTTCTAGCGATGGAGGCGTTGTTCATCGTGATAACATGCGCTGCCTTGCTGGACGTCCTGCTGGAGGAGAACTGGGGGCTCGGCTGGACGACCGTCTTTGTGGGCTTCATCGCCAGCGCGTGGGGCGCGGTGGCCTATCCGGTGTGCGGCAGTTGCTGTGGGTGGGACAAGGCTGACGCCTGACAACTCGACGGCCGTCTGCTAGGGCGATGGCATGGATTTCGACGACCAGCTCCGCCGCTATTTCGGCACCCCCGACCTGTCCACGATCGCCCCGACCACGCTGGAGACAGGCGTCGATCGGATGCGCGTCGACTTCGGCATGGAAAAGGACAAGGGCCGCCGCTTCGCCCTATGGACGCTCATGTACATGTTCGGCGCCGCGCCCGACCTCGACGTCGCGTTCGATAACGAAGCTGACCGCAACACCGCGCGCGACTTCATGGACATGATGGACAAGGCTGGCGGCTGAGCGCGCTCCGTCAATCGCGCACGAAATAGCTGGCGAGTTCCACATGAGTTGACCAGCGGAACTGGCCGACCGGACGCAGATCGACCAGCCGGAACCCGGCTTCCACCAGACGCGCTGCATCACGTGACCAGCTCGACGGGTTGCAACTGATATAGACCACCCGCGCCACGGTTGATGCTGCGATGCAGTCCACCTGTTCGCGGGCACCCGCCCGTGGCGGATCGAGCACCACGGCGGCGAACTTGTTCAGTTCGTCCGGCTGCAGGGGATTGCGAAACAGGTCCCGGTGCGCGCAGAAAATCGGCACCTGAGCGCGGTCCGCCCCGGCCTTGCACGCCGCCGAGATGTCGCGGGCAGCCTCTGCGGCGTATACCTTGGTTTCCGGCCCGGCCAGAGCGAAGGCGAACGTGCCCAAGCCGGAGAACAGATCCGCCACGGTCGGGGCACCCGCCAACCATTCGCGCGCGGCGGCAACAAGAGCGTCTTCGCCGTCCTTCGTCGCCTGCACGAACGCACCGGGCGGAAACGGCACGCGGTCGCCGCCCAGCGTGATGGTAACCGGCACCGGCTCCCAAACCGTTTCGAAGCCATAGCCTCCGTCCATCGTCAGGCGGGCAAGGCCGTGCTCCTGAGCGAACGTCAGCATCGCCTCGGTCGCGGCTAGGCCCTCAGCGGTCAGGCCCTTGACGCCAAGGTCAACGCCCTGATCCACCAGCGTCATCTCGATGTCGGCAGCCATGCGCGGCGTCGCGTGCTTGGCAGACTTGCCGGGGCGACCGCCCTTTTTGGCAGGCGCCGCCTTGCCCATCGTGATCAGCAGCTTGCGCAGCGGGCCGAGCAGCGCCACGAATTCGGGGACGAGTACATGGCACTCGCTCAGTTCGACGATGCGGTGGGACTTCGCCTCGCGATACCCGATCACCACGCGCCCGCCTGAACTTTCCGCCCGGAGCGAGGCGCGGCGGCGGCTGTACGGCGGAGAAAGGTGCGGTTCGCCCAGATGCTCCGCGCCCAGATCCTGCGCGGCGGAGGCATTGGCGACCCGGCTCTCCACGAATCCCGTCAGCGTCTCGTCATCAAGCTGCTGCAGCTGGCATCCGCCGCATTGCCCGAAATGCGGGCACGGCGGCTCGACGTGATGCGGCCCCCATTCCAGCGTATCGTCGATGCGCAGCTTGTCGCCGGGCGCCGCGCCCCATGCGAAACGGCCGGACGCGGTGACGCCGTCGCCCTTGGAAGCGATGCGCAGGATTTCCTCGGATTCGTTCATGCCGCGCGCCTAGCAGGGTCATGGGCGATCGTACATGCTCGGCAGGAGGCCGCTAAAGGCAGCGGGCCAGTGCGGCAGGCACCTGTCCGGCAAGTTGTCCGGCAGTGAATGCCGGCGGGCAGAGCCGCGCTGCCTCCCCATGCAACCAGACGCCTTCGCACGCAGCGGCGAAGGCTTCGGCTCCTGTGGCGAGACGGCTGGCGATCACCCCTGCCAGAACATCGCCCGTCCCGGCTGTGGAGAGCCATGACGAGGCGCGGCGCGCACACGCCAGTCTGCCATCGGGCGCGGCGACGACCGTGTCCGGCCCTTTGGCGACGATCACCATGCCGCTTGCCTTCGCCAGCTCAAGCGCACGGCGAGTGCGTGGGCCCTGCCCATCAAGGCAGAACGCCGTTTCCAAAGCGGCCAGTTCCCCCTCGTGCGGCGTTGCGATCAGCGGTGCCTGCCTAGTTGCTAGGTGATGCGGTGTCAGCAGCATCAGTGCATCGGCATCGACCACCGCCAGGGCATCTTGGGCCAAAACGATCGCCATTCGTTCGCCCGCCTCACCATCGCGGCCCAGACCAGGGCCGACCAGCACCGCACTGTTGCGCCGATCGGGGAGCACCTGGGCCAACGGTCCGGTATCGACTACAAGTTCGGCATGCGCGGCATTGGTGGAGGCGGCGAACAGCTTCACGTAGCCAGCCCCCGCCCCCTGCGCCGCGCGTGATGCCAGAATCGCCGCACCGGACATCGTGCCGCCAACGACGGCGAGCAAGCCGCGCCGGTACTTATGGGCATCCGCCGCTGGCGGGGTGATCACCGGTTGAACGATCTGCGTGGCCGCGCCTTCGACACGCTCGACACCGATGTCGACGAGGACCTGCCGGCCCATTCGCGCGCTTGAAGGCATCAGGAAATGCGCAAATTTCCAGGCGCCCAAAGCAATAGTAAGGTCGGCTGCCGGAAGGCCCCGGGTCAGATACTCGCCCGTGTCGGCATCGAGACCGCTCGGAAGGTCGATCGATACCACGCGGTCATGTCCCGCCGCCAGATTGATCAGCAGCGCCGCGTGATCCTCCTTTAGCGGTCGGCTCAATCCGCTGCCGAACAGGCAATCCACGAGCACCGCCCCCTGCGGCGCGGCATCTGCTTCGAGCACCTCGCCACCGAATAATCGACGGGCATTGCCGCACGCGTCGGTGGTGGGTTCGCTGACCGCGATCACCGCCACGTCTCCACCCCGTTCGCGGATGGCCTGTGCGATGACATACCCGTCGCCGCCATTGTTGCCCGGGCCGCACACCACTGTAACACGGCTTCGCCCGGCCATGCGCCATATCCAGTCCGCCGCGCCGCGACCGGCAATCTGCATCAGCGCATCGACGCTCGCCCCTTTGGCGATCAGCCGATCCTCCGCCGCACGCATCTGCGCGACCGAAAGGATCTGGTCAGTTGCCGACATCACGTTTCTCCGACGCCGGAAAGCGATAGCGATCCGCCCCAACAGCCACGTCCAACTGGCCATCGGTCAATCTCGTCACGGCCTGCTCCGCGCCGTCGCGCGTCACCAGGCCGCTGCCGTCCCGCGTCACATCGAAACGACGAAACCCGCCGTCGGGGTGGCGAACGATCAGCGACAGGCCGCCGCCGGTAACGATGCGATCGACAGCGCAGACTGGCTTCAGCGCCGCTGCACCGTTGATCGCACAGGCGATGTGTTCCCTGCCCTCCGCTATCGGCGGCGGCTCACTGCTTGATGAACAGCCCGCCAGCGCAAGACTGAGCGCACAAGGAATCCTGATCGACATACCTTGTGGTACAGCCGCGCTTAACCACTGGAAAGCGCGGAAGACCTGTGGCCTTACTTGCGCTTGAGCTGCGTAACGTCGCGCACCGCACCGCGCGCGGCGCTGGTGGTCATGGCGGCGTAGGCCTGCAGGGCGGCGGAAATCTTGCGCGGACGCGGATGCACCGGCGACCAGGCATCGTCGCCGCGTGCTTCCTGCTGCGAACGGCGATGAGCCAGCACTTCGTCCGACACCATCAGGTTGATGGTGCGACCGGGAATATCGATCTCGATGGTATCGCCATTTTCGACCAGGCCGATCTCGCCCCCTTCGGCAGCTTCCGGAGAGGCGTGGCCGATCGACAGGCCGGATGTGCCGCCCGAGAAACGCCCGTCGGTCAACAGCGCGCAGGCTTTGCCCAGACCCTTCGATTTCAGGTAGCTGGTGGGGTAGAGCATTTCCTGCATCCCGGGCCCGCCGCGCGGCCCTTCATAGCGGATAACGACGACATCGCCTGCACCGACCTGGCCGCCAAGGATACCTGCCACGGCCGCGTCCTGACTTTCGTAGACCCGTGCGGTGCCGGTGAACTTGAGGATGGAATCGTCCACGCCCGCCGTCTTCACGATGCACCCGTCGCGCGCGATGTTGCCATAGAGCACGGCCAAGCCGCCGTCCTGGCTGAAGGCATGTTCCTTGCTGCGGATCACGCCATTCTCGCGGTCCAGGTCAAGCTCTTCCCAACGGCGGGACTGGCTGAACGCCGTCTGCGTCGGCACGCCGCCGGGCGCCGCCTTGTAGAACTCCTGAACGGAAGGCTCACTGGTTCGGCTGATATCCCAGCGATCGAGCGCTTCGCCAAGGGTCTTGGTATGAACCGTCGGCAGGTCCGTATGCAGCAGACCGGCACGGTCAAGCTGGCCCAGGATCGCCATGATGCCGCCGGCCCGGTGGACGTCCTCCATGTGCACGTCGTCCTTGGCCGGCGCGACTTTAGACAGGCAGGGCACCTGACGGCTCAGGCGGTCGATGTCCGACATCGTGAAATCCACCCCCGCTTCCACGGCGGCAGCCAGCAAGTGCAGCACGGTATTGGTCGACCCGCCCATCGCGATGTCGAGGCTCATGGCATTCTCGAACGCCTTGAAGCTGGCAACCGAGCGCGGCAGTACGCTTTCGTCTTCCTGTTCGTAATACTTCTGGCATAAATCGACGACGACGCGCCCTGCTTCCAGGAAAAGCCGCTCGCGATCCGCGTGCGTCGCCAGCGTCGATCCATTGCCCGGAAGCGAGAGGCCCAATGCCTCCGTCAGACAGTTCATCGAATTGGCGGTGAACATGCCCGAACACGAACCGCATGTCGGACAGGCCGATCGCTCGATCGCGGTCACTTCCTCGTCGGTGTAGCTTTCATCCGCTGCGGCGACCATGGCGTCGACCAGATCGAGCGCCTTTTCCTTGCCCTTGATAACGACCTTGCCGGCTTCCATCGGGCCGCCTGATACGAACACAGCAGGGATGTTGAGGCGCATCGCGGCCATCAGCATGCCGGGGGTGATCTTGTCGCAATTGGAGATGCAGACCATGGCATCGGCGCAGTGGGCGTTGACCATGTATTCCACGCTGTCGGCGATCAGGTCGCGGCTGGGCAGCGAATAGAGCATGCCGTCGTGGCCCATGGCGATCCCGTCATCGACAGCGATGGTGTTGAATTCCTTGGCGACGCCGCCCGCCGCCTCGATCTCGCGCGCGACGAGCTGCCCGAGATCTTTCAGATGGACGTGGCCGGGCACGAACTGCGTGAAGGAGTTCACGACCGCGATGATCGGCTTGCCGAAATCGCCGTCCTTCATGCCCGTCGCCCGCCAAAGGCCACGAGCGCCGGCCATGTTGCGGCCATGGGTCGAGGTGCGCGAGCGATAGACGGGCATTACTTCATACTCCGGGTGCGACGGTAGAAAGCGGCCCTACAGCGCAATAGGTTTCAATTCAACGGCCGTTTTCGAAATTTTATTGCTTGGCTTGGGCGGGCAAGTCCTGGGAGCCCAACTGCGCCAAGACTGCAGAACACAAGGCAGACATGCACGCCGCCCACCGTTCTTCGCCTACACGATCACTGATGAGGTCCTGCCGTATTTCCACGCTGAGGTAGGGAATCCCATTGGGTTCGGCATGCCGGTTCATCGATGCGTTGAGAAGCTTTCCGGAATAGGGCTCTTGGTCACCGACGACGAGGCCCTGTTCGCGCAACCAGGGAATTGCGATGCGGGCGACGCGTTCGTCGTCATTGTACAGCACGCCGACCTGCCATGGCCGAGGCGCGCTGCTGGTCGACAGTGCGGGCGTGAAGCTGTGCAGCGACAGGATCAGCGCCGGGCGCGTGTTACGCAACAGATCGGAAAGCCCCGAATGATACGGCTCGAAAAAGCGCTTCACCCGCGCATCGCGCTGCTCCGGGCTGAGGACGTTGCCGGGAATCGCGTGGCCGTCGCTCACTTCCGGCATCATCCCGGGGACATCGGATTGGCGATTGTAATCGCACACCAGGCGGCTGACGTTACCAAGCCACGCAGCCGTACCGGGCGCAACCATGCGTTCCGCTATTCCGGCGACGCCGATGTCGATGGCGATGTGCAGATTCAGTAAGGCGGGGTCGATGCCAAGGTCGATCCCTTCGGGCACCCGGTTGGAAGCATGGTCCGCGACGATCAGGACGCCGCCCGCCTGCGGAGTGCCCAGCAGCCGATGATACTCCGTTTCCAAACCTAACCTCCCACGATACCGCCAGGCACCTTAGCGCAAGTGTCCCGACATTTGCCACCAGTCACCATGCAGGCGACCAATGGTTTCCGCAGCTTCGTCACGCTCGGCAGCGGTCTCGTAAAGAGCAAAGCACGTCGCACCTGAACCGGACATGCGCGCCACCAATGGCGAGCCGTTGTGCAACGCGGCCAGCACATCGCCGATCACCGGGCAGATCGAAATCGCCGGTGCTTCCAGATCGTTGCGTCCCGCAAGCGCGATGGAGCGGACGGTCCCTTCCGGCATCGCACCCCGGTCGATACCATCCCACGCCTTGAATACCGGGCCGGTGGGTAGCGGCACGCGCGGGTTGACCAGAAGCACGGCCATGCCAACGAGATCGTTGTCGATGGATACGAGCTCGGTGCCGGTGCCTTTCCCCACGCACGTCGTGGACAGCACGCAGGCTGGAACGTCCGCGCCCAGCTTGGCGGCCCGTTCGCGCCAGTCGTCCGGCAGATCGTGTGCTCGCTGAACCATGCGGAATATCGCGCCCGCGTCCGCCGAACCACCGCCGAGGCCTGCCGCGACGGGCAGGCGTTTTTCCAGTTCGATGGCCCAGCCCTGGCCATGCGGCAGCGCGCCCAGCGCCTTGGCGACGATGTTGTCGAACGGGTTGTCGAGGCTGCCCGCGAATTCGCCGTGCGTCGTCAGCCGATCGGCTTCTGCGGGAGCGGCAGCGAGGCGGTCGCCGTCGTCGACGAACGCGAACAGGGTTTCAAGCTCGTGATATCCATCCTCGCGGCGTCTGCGGACATGCAGCGCGAGGTTGATCTTGGCGTAGGCGGTTTCGGTCAGCATCGCCGACCCATGCCGCCGCGTACTCTCCGAAGCAAGATGCTCGCCTCAGCGTGAAAAGCGATTGGGGGGAAACGCATCGCTTCCCCCCATCATCATCACATATTCGGGTAGTTGGGCCCGCCGCCGCCTTCCGGCGTGACCCACTCGATGTTCTGCGTCGGGTCCTTGATGTCACAGGTCTTGCAGTGGACGCAGTTCTGAGCGTTGATCTGCAGCTTCGGACCCGCGCCGGCATCGACGAATTCGTAGACGCCCGCCGGGCAATACCGCGCTTCTGGCCCGGCGTAGATCGGCAGGTTGATCTCCGTCGGGATCGTCGGGTCCTTCAGCTTGAGATGGACCGGCTGGTCTTCCTCGTGATTGGTGAAGGAATACGATACACTGGTCAGGCGATCGAAGCTGATGACGCCATCCGGCTTGGGGTAGACGATCGGGCGATAGAGGTCCGCGCGCTGCGTTTCGCTGGCATCGGTGTGATGCTTCATCGGCTTGGCCAGACCGAAACCGAACAGCGTGCGCAGCCACATGTCAGCGCCAGCGAAGACGGTACCCAGCTCGGTGCCCCACTTGGCGACCATCGGCTCGGCATTCTGGACCAGCTTCAGTTCCTTGGCGATCCAGCTGGAACGCACCGCATCGTCGTATTCCTGCAGCGTGTCATGCTCGCGCCCGGCCTTCACCGCTGCCGCGATCGCTTCAGCGGCGAGCATCCCGCTCTTCATCGCGGTATGCGTGCCCTTGATCCGCGGCACGTTCACGAAGCCGGCGGAGCAGCCCGCCAGCACGCCACCGGGGAACGCCAGTTGCGGCACCGACTGCCAACCGCCTTCGTTGATCACGCGCGCGCCGTAGGCCACGCGCTTGCCGCCTTCCAGGATCGCGCGAATTTCCGGGTGCTGCTTCCAGCGCTGGAATTCCTCGAACGGATAGACGTAGGGATTCTTGTAATCGAGCGCGGTAACGAAACCGAGAGCGACCTGGTTGTTGGCCTGATGGTACAGGAAGCCACCGCCCCAGCTTTCGCTTTCGCTCATCGGCCAGCCCTGCGTATGGATCACCCGGCCGGGTACGTGCTTGTCCGCCGGGATGTCCCACAGTTCCTTGATCCCAAGGCCATAGATCTGCGGCTGGCAGTTGGCCTCCAGATCGAACTTTGCCTTAAGCCGCTTGGTCAGATGGCCGCGGGCGCCTTCGCAGAACACGGTGTACTTGCCGAGCAGGTTCATGCCCGGCTGATAGTCACCCTTTTCATTGCCTTCGCGGTCGACACCCATGTCGCCGGTCTGCACGCCCAGCACAGCGCCATTATCGTCGTAGAGAATTTCGGCAGCCGGGAAGCCGGGGAAAATCTCGATCTCCAGCGCTTCGGCCTGTTCGGCCAGCCAACGGCACAAGTTGCCGAGCGATCCGGTGTAGTTGCCGTCGTTCGACATGAAACGCGGCTGGATCAGGTGAGGCAGCGGCACTTTGCCCTTTTTCGTCAGGTGCCAGTGCCAGTTGTCCGTCACCGGCGTTTCGGCCAGCGGGCAGCCATCGTCGCGCCAGGTCGGCAGCAGCTCGTCCAGCGCCTTGGGATCGATCGTCGCACCCGACAGGATGTGAGCGCCGATTTCAGAGCCCTTCTCCAGCACGCAGACCTGGATTTCGGGGTCCACCTGTTTGAGTCGGATAGCCGTTGCCAGTCCGGCTGGTCCGCCGCCAACGACGACGACGTCATAAGGCATCTCTTCGCGTTCAATCATGGAAGCCCCGTCCAAGTTTGTTTTTGCCCGTCGCCTTTATGGCGTTTCGCCGATTTATGGCTTAGTCGAGCGATTAAATCATCATGAGCCTTGATTGCTCTCGCGCGGCAGGTCAAGACCCGCGCGATGGATCATCGGTCAAATCCTGAATTTCTGGCAGATATCACAGCAGTGCTGGACTGGTGGCGCGAGGCCGGGGTCGATCTCGATTTCGTCGACGAACCGGTTTCATGGCTGGCACCACCCGAAAGCGAAAGCGAAAAAGGTCCGAAAGCGGACCGTCGCACGTCCGGTCCACCTGTTGCGCAGGGCGAAGCAGCGCCCGTCCTTTCGCCGTTCGACAGGTCAGGCCTGCCCAACGACATCGCGGCGTTTCATGAGTGGTGGCTGACTGCGCCGATGCCGGGGATCGGGGACACCGCCGGTCGCATCGCGCCGCAGGGTCCGCCCGATGCCGAGATGATGATCGTGGTGGAGGAGCCGGAAGACGGCGACACCCAAACGCTGCTCTCAGGCACCCATGGCAAGCTGCTCGAAGCCATACTCACGGCTTTCGGAACGTCGCGGGATCAGGTCTACCTGACCGCCGCGCTACCCCGCCATACGCCGGGCGTGAATTGGAGCGCGCTGAAGCAAAACGGATTCGGCAATGTTATCAATCATCACGTCTGGATGGTGTCGCCGAAGCGGATGATAGTGCTTGGTGGAAACATCCTACCGCTATTGGGCCACGAATTACCGCAACGCCCTGCCGTTTTACGAAGTTTAAACCATGACAGGCGATCGATACCCATGCTTGCATGCTGGGGACTGCCCGCACTGCTTAATCAGCCTCGCGCGAAACCGGTCCTTTGGCAAGCCTGGCTGGATTGGACGAAGACCGAAGAAGGTCACGATCATCCGGGCTGAACATGGTGTTGCACAGGAATTCGGGGAAGAACGTTTGAAACGCATGACAAGAGCCGGAAAATGGGCAAGCCTCACGCTCGCTCTGTGTATTTCGGCCACTCCGGCTTTTGCCAACAGCGCGGCGGTCGATTACTTCAGAACCCGCGCGGATCGCACTGCCGTCCCGTCGCTGCTGAGCCAGGACGATCGGGTTTATTACAAGCAGGTTTTCGACGCGATCGAGGCGAAGGACTGGACGAACGTCAAGCTGCTGCTGTCGCAGCGCCCCGATGGACCGCTTCATCAGCAGGCTCGCGCTGAATTCTACCTTGCCGCCGGTTCTCCCAAGATCGAACTGGCCGAATTGCAGACCTGGCTGGCACAGGGCGCCGAACTGCCCGGTGCGGACCAGATCAGCCGACTGGCGCTGAAGCGCGGCGCGGATACCGTGCCCTCGCTGCCCAGCGAACAGTCCTTCGCGCGCTTGCCCACGATGTCAAAGCGCGTGCGGCCATCCTCGATAGAGGACGGAACGATGCCTGCGGTGATCGCCAGCGGCATCAACGACCGCATCAAGAACGACGATCCCGTCGGCGCTCGCGTGCTGCTGGACGGTATCAATGCCAGCCTGAGCCCCTCCTCTCAGGCGGAGTGGCGACAGAAGGTGGCGTGGAGCTTCTACATCGAGAACCAGGACGCCAACGCCTACCAGATGGCCCAGCTTGCCGCGCTCGGCAATGGTCCGTGGGTTGGCGAGGCGTGGTGGACCGCTGGCCTTGCCGCATGGCGTCTGGGGGACTGCGACGGCGCCGCCGATGCGTTCGACAAGACGGCCAAGGCATCCGAAAATGCTGAACTGACCAGCGCGGCGCACTATTGGAAAAGCCGCTCGCTGGTGCGCTGCCGCAAGCCGGAGCAGGCCTCTGCCGCGCTGCGCCTCGCGGCTGCTCGCGATGAAACGCTCTATGGCATGCTGGCGGCGGAGCAGCTTGGCTTGAAGCTGCCGCAGCAGCACGCGGCGGCTGACTTCACCCAGGCCGACTGGCAGCAACTTCGCGACAATCCCAATGTGCGCGCGGCGGTTGAACTCGCCGAAATCGGCAAGGATAGCCTGGCGGATGAAGTGCTGCGGCATCAGGCCCGCATCGGCAGCGCTTCGCAATATGCCCCCCTCACCCGACTGGCGCGCGATCTGGGGCTTCCCGGCACCCAGCTGTGGATGGCCTACAACGCGCCGTACGGTGGCAAGCCGGAGCCGGCCACGCGCTTCCCGACGCCGAAGTGGACGCCGGTGGGCGGGTGGAAAGTGGACCCGGCGCTGGTCTATGCCCATGCCCTGCAGGAATCGGTGTTCCGCGCCAGCGTGGTCAGCCCGGCCGGTGCTCGCGGCCTGATGCAGATCATGCCCGCCGCCGCGCAGGATCACGCATCCTCGCTGGGCGTATCCGGCAACGCGAACGATCTCAACAAGCCTGAGGTCAATCTCGCGTTTGGTCAGCGTCACTTGCAGATGTTGCAGAACAGTTCCGCCACGCAGGGCCTGCTGCCCAAGGTGATGGCGGCCTACAACGCCGGGCTGCTGCCGGTCGGCCGCTGGAATTCCGAGGTGAATTGCCAGGGCGATCCGCTGCTGTGGATCGAATCACTGCCGTACTGGGAAACGCGCGGATACGTGAACATCGTCATGCGCAACTACTGGATGTACGAACGGCAGGCGGGCGGCGCGTCCGAGAGCCGGATGGAACTGGCGCAAGGGCAATGGCCCACGTTCCCGGGCCTTGCCGGATCGCAAGGTGTGCGCATGGCTGCCAACGGAGCCATCCTGCGTGGCCGTTGACGAGAGCCGGACGTTCAAGCCCATCAACATCGCCGTCCTCACCGTTTCCGATACGCGCACGGCGGAGAACGATACGTCCGGCGATATTCTCGCACAGCGAGTTACGGACGCCGGGCATAGTCTGGTGCGTCGCACGATCGAACGCGACGATGCCGACCGGATCGCCGAACTGTTCAACGAATGGATCGACGATCCCGAGGTCGACGCCATTGTCTCAACCGGCGGCACCGGGCTGACCGGGCGGGACGTCACCCCCGAAGCGCTCGGCAAGCTGGGCGCGCGGGAGATCCCCGGCTTTGGTGAGCTGTTCCGGTGGCTCTCCTACAAGACCATCGGCACGTCCACGGTGCAAAGCCGGGCCATGGCCGTCGTGGCGCGCGGAACGTACATCTTTGCCTTGCCGGGATCGAACGGCGCGGTGAAAGATGGCTGGGACGGTATCCTGGCCGAGCAGCTGGACAGCCGCAATCGGCCCTGCAACTTCGTGGAACTCATGCCGCGCCTTCTGGAAAAGTAACGCGCCGCCCTGTGTCCAGGCCTGTGGATAGATCGGGCAAAAGCGGTGGACGAAACCTTCCGCCCATCTTCACGCCAACGTAACTACCCCGCACTAAGCGTTTGCCCGACACGGCAGCAGGGTAAACGGGGCAAGCGGACATGATCAAAGCACGATCTTTCGGCGGCGTATTGGCGCTCGGCCTGTCGTTGCTCAGCCTGCTGCTGATCGCGCACCATGTGCTGGAGTTCGTCGCAGTCCTCCGTGAAGGCGTGGGCAAGGCCGCGCTGACTCTCGATTTCCGCACCTATATGTGTGGGGCCGCCAACCTCGTTACGCCGTACGACATCTGCCACAACGGCGAATACGTCAGCGGGTTCGTCTACCCGCCGCCATCGCTGATCTATTTCCACCTGCTTTCGCGCCTGTCGATCGATGCGGCGTTTCTCATTCACTCCGCCCTGTGCTGCGCCGTTCTGGCCATGGCGTCATGGATGGCCCTGCGCCTGATCGACGCACCCCGCGCGGCAAAGACCGCCGCCCTGATGGGAGCGCTGGCGATCGCCCCGATCGGCACGTCTTTGGCGGCAGGACAAGTCAACATCCTGCTGATGGGCGCTGCGGTGGCGGGCGTGTGGTATGCGGCCACCGGCAAGCCCGCGCGGGCCGGTCTGGCAATTGCGCTCGGCTTCTGGCTCAAGATTTATCCCGGCATCGTGCCCGCGCTGTTCCTCACCCGCCGCAAATGGAAAAGCGCCGCCGCCACCGTCATCGCCAGCGCTGTCATCGCGCTGGTGGCCCTGCTGTGGGCCGCTCCCGGTCTCTACTTTCAGTATTTCCTCGACCTGCTCCCCCATGCGCAGGGGTACACCATGCCCGGCGTCGCCCAATCGCTGGCAGGCATGGCGACGCACGTTCAGGCCGGCGGCGGACAGCCGATCCTTCATTTCGTACCGATCCCACCTGCGATCCAACTGGCATCCAAAGTCGTGCTGGCGCTCGGCATTCTGGCCGCGATGGTTCACCAGTGGGCCACTCGGGAAACGCGGCCGCTGGACAGCCTGAACCTCCTCCTTTGCGCTTCGCTGGTGGCCGCTCCCAACGCCTGGGGCTATCACTACGCGCTGATCTTTCCGGTCATCGTCGCGGCCCTGGCGCAGACCCTGCGAACGCCGCACTGGCTCCGCACTCCGGTTGTCCTGGCCTGCTGGCTGGCCCTGGTGATCCCTGCGTGGACCGATCCGCCACAGGCGCTGGGGCAAATTCCCTTGTTCAACGTGCCGTTCCGGGGGCGCTACGGCCTCGTCGCTATGGCGCTGGCATGGCTGATCGTGTGGGATGCGCGGGCGGCATTTCGATCCATGGCCGCTCGGAACGATCAGGCCCGCAGTTCGCTCAACGATGCAGCCCTTCCGACCAACTGATCCCCCTGCCCACGGAGCAATTCTCCACCGATGACGCCCCAGCCCGAGTTCCCGCTTCATCATCTGGCAGACGCCATCGGCCTGATGCGCATCTGGTGGAATGCCCAGGGTGACGAGCAGATCGTCGGCGACGCGTCGCTGGCCTCCATCGCAACCGCTCTGGGTTACCCCGCCGACACCGACGCGCAGATCGCTCGGAGCCTGGAAACCGTTGCGCTCGAACGAGCAAGGCCTCCGGTGATGATCGTCGCGGATGCGGGCGCGCCGATCGTACTGCCTCCTGCGCTGGCCACGGCATCGATTCTCGCGCCGGACGGCCCGGCGCAGGCCTTGCCCGGCTGGACATTGCCGCCCGTCGAAGTGCCGGGATACTACCAGCTGACGATCAATGGTCACGCCGTCACGCTGGCCGTCGCACCGCGAAAATGGCCCGCCAACCCCGGCCTTGCCCACGGTCGCATCTGGGGACCGGCTGTCCAGATCCCGGCCTTGCGAGCCAAGCGACCAGCGGCATTCGGGACGTTCGCCGAACTCGCCGACGCCGTGGAATGTTTCGCCAAGCGCGGGGCGGATGCTCTGGCGATCAACCCGGTACACGCCCTGTTTGCGGGCCATGGGAAGGACTTCAGCCCTTATTCGCCGTCCAGCAGGCTCTACCTGAACAGCGCGATGGGCGCCCCGGAACTGGTGGACCTGCCTCCCCTGACGGCGGTAGAGGAGGACGGCGATACCGGGCTGATCGATTGGGAAGGCGCGTTGCCACGCCGAATGGCGCAACTACGCTCGCTGTTCGACACGCTGGATACGCCGACCAAGTCACGCATCAAGCGCGATAACGAACCGTACGGTGAGGGCCTTTGCCGCCAGGCATTGTTCGATGCTCTGGACGTTCACTTTCGCGCTCAGGGCCACGACGGTTGGCAATCCTGGCCTGTAGCGTATCACAACCCCGATGGGCCAGCCGTCGCTGCTTTCGCCCGCGATCACGCGCAGGACGTGTCGTTTCATCTCTTTACTCAATGGCTGGCGCGCGAAAGCCTGGCGAAAGTGCAGCAGCGGGCGCGAGATGCCGGCATGGCGGTCGGTCTGGTCGCAGACCTTGCCGTCGGCGTGCATACCGGGGGCGCCGATGCGTGGTCGATGGGGGATACTCTCCTGCAGCGACTGACCATCGGTGCGCCGCCCGACCCGCTGGGACCGCTCGGGCAGAACTGGATGCTCACCGGCTTTTCACCCCAAGGGCTGGCCCGCAGCGGCTACGCGCCATGGATCGCCACCATTCGCGCCGCCCTGAAAACGTCGGGAGCGCTGCGGATCGACCACGCTTTCGGGCTGGCCCGGCTGTGGGTGGTGCCGGAAGGCCAGCCATCCAGCGCGGGCGCTTATCTGCGCTATCCGTTCGACGATCTCATCCGACTGCTGGCACTGGAGGCGCATCTGGCGAACGCGCTGATCGTGGCTGAAGACCTTGGCACGATGCCCGGCGGATTTGGCCCCGCGATCACTGAGAGAGGGATGCTGGGGATGCGGGTCCTGTGGTTCGAACGATCGGCAGACGATGGGTTCGTCGGCGCGCAGGATTATGACGTCCATGCCGTCGCGATGACCGGCACACACGATACGCCCACCGTTGCCGGATGGTGGAGCGGGCGCGATCTTGACTGGGCAGAGGCACTGGACCGGCTTCCCGAAGGCACCACGCGGGCGCAAGCCGAAGACCAGCGAGCGTGGGAGCGCGGGCGGCTCTGGGCTACGCTGACACATGATCAGGCAGCGCGGCCAGCACCTGACGATCCGGCCCCGGTCGTCGAGGCGGCATTGCGGCACATCGGCCGAACCCCGTGCGATCTGGCGATCGCTCCGCTCGAGGATCTGCTGGCGCTCCGTGAGCAACCCAACTTGCCGGGCACGATCACGGAGCATCCCAACTGGCGGCGGAGGCTGGACGCCGCCTTGGAGGACCTGCTGGAGCAGCCCGCCACCGCCGCTCGCCTGCACGCGCTCAACGCGGCGCGCAAGGGAGCAGAGTAGGGCCGCGACCGGATTTTCCTACATCGACGGTGTCTGCTATGATCCCGGCGGATCCTTGCATCGTCGTGTCATCCCTTCCGCTGCGGCCCTAACGAAAAGGTCCGCGCGAATGTATTTCATCAACTAAACCGGTCAGCGACGCCCGGACACAGAAGCCCCGACGTCGCCGACAAAAATTTCAGGTGATGACATCCGGCGTGGCACGCCCGGTATGCGCCGCGATCCCGGCAATGGCCTCCGCCGCCGCGATCTGCGGTTCGAGCATCGCCCCGGTATCGGCATCCAGGCTGCCGAAAGTCGGTTCGTACCGCTCAAGGTACACCCGCAAAGTTGCACCCTGGGTACCGGTCCCGGAAAGCCGGAACACGATCCGGCTGCCATCCTCAAACAGGATGCGGATCCCCTGATTGGCGCTGACGGCGCCATCGACCGGGTCGAGATAGGAGAAACTGTCCGCCGTCTGGACGGTAAGCGCGCCGTACGACTTGCCGGGAAGATCGGCCAATTGCGCGGTCAATTGCTCCATCAGCGCGGTGGCGCCTTCGGTCGCAATGCCCTCGTAATCGTGCCGGGCATAGTAGTTGCGACCATACCGCGCCCAGTGTTCCTTCGCCAGTTCGTCAACGCTGATGCCCCGCACCGCCAGGATATTGAGCCAGAGCAACACCGCCCACAGACCGTCCTTCTCCCGGACGTGGTCCGACCCGGTGCCAGCACTTTCCTCGCCACAGATGGTGACTTTACCGGCATCGAGCAGGTTGCCGAAGAACTTCCACCCCGTCGGCGTCTCGAAGCAGGGCACGCCCAATGCCTCGGCCACGCGATCCGCCGCAGCGCTGGTCGGCATGGAACGGGCGATACCGGCAAGCCGGTCGCGATAGGCGGGGGCGATCTGGATGTTGGCGGCCAGCATCGCCAGCGAGTCAGAAGGGGTGATGAAGCGCCCCCGCCCGATGATGAGATTGCGATCCCCGTCCCCATCGGAAGCCGCGCCAATGTCAGGCGCATCCTCCGACATCATCAGATCATACAGTTCCTTGGCATGGATGAGATTGGGGTCCGGGTGATGGCCGCCGAAATCCTCCAGCGGCTGTCCGTTGACCACCGTTCCAGGCGCAAACCCGAGCCGCCGCTCGAGTATCTCAACACCATAAGGCCCGGTCACCGCGCTCATCGCATCGAAGCGCATAGTAAAGCCGGACGAAACAACCTTGCGAATGGCGTCGAAGTCGAACAGTTCTTCCATCAGGTCGGCATAATCGGCCACTGGATCTATGATCTGAACCGTCGCATCTCCCACACTCACTTCGCCAATCGCATCAAGATCGACATCCGGTGTATCGATCGTCAACCAGCGGTCGATTACCTTGGTACGAGCGAGTATGGCGTCGGTCACGCCCTCGGGAGCGGGACCACCGTTGGCGATATTGTATTTGATCCCGAAGTCTTCATTCGGTCCGCCGGGATTGTGGCTGGCCGACAGCACCAGCCCGCCACTGGCTTTGTGCTTGCGAATAACATGGCTCGCGGCAGGCGTAGAAAGGATGCCGCCCTGCCCGACCAGAATCCGGCCATAGCCATTGGCTGCGGCCATGCGGATCGCCTGCTGGATCACCGCACGATTGTGGAAACGTCCATCGCCACCGATAACAAGGGTCGCTCCCGGCTCCGGCCTGACTGCATCGAAAACCGACTGTATGAAATTCTCAGCGTAGTTGTCCTGCTGAAAGATCTTCACCTTCTTACGCAAACCGGACGTACCGGGCGCCTGGCCTTCAATGGGCTTGGTCGGGACAGCGACGATATTCATCAACAGGCGTCTCCACGAAAAACAGATCGACACATCGACACTGATGTGCGCACGACGTGACCCTTCCGTGTCGTTCACTGCATGTCAAATGGTTGCTCGGTCGTTATCGGTATTCCCGAAAGTTGAAGTCCAATTGTGAAATCCTTAATGGATGAGCGCATATCGATGAAACGTTGGCTATCTTTCGCCAAGGTTTCGTCTTCTGCCAGGAACTCGAGAGTCTTGAATGCGTGCTGCTGATGCTCTGACCGACGAAACCGCGCGCTTGGCGGCACTGCGGCGCCTTGAAATCTTGGATACGCCGCCTGAAGAGCCGTTCCAGAATATCGTCAACTTGGTCCGTACAGTCCTCGGGGTACCGATTTCCACGGTTACCTTGCTGGATGAAAAACGACAGTGGTTCAAAGCGCGGGTCGGCGTTGATGCTGCCGAAACGCCGCGCAACGTATCCTTCTGTACGCATACCATCGCGCAACCCGACGCCTTTGTAATACCAGATGCGGAAGCTGATGCACGTTTTCGGGACAATCCGCTGGTCCGAGGTGATCCTAGGATCAGAAGTTACGCTGGCGTGCCATTGACTACTTCAGACGGCTACAACGTGGGAGCACTGTGTGCCATCGACACGAAAGCTCGAAGCTTTAGCGAGGCGGAATTGGGTATTCTCCGCAATTTCGCGCAGATCGTCGTCAACGAAATGGAGTTGCGGCGGATCGCTGACCGCGATCAATTGACTGGAGTGCTCACCCGCCGCGGCTTTATTGACAAGGTTGAAAAGGAAATGGCGCGATGCCGCCGATATGGACGAGATGCTTCGTTGCTGCTGATGGACATAGACTATTTCAAGGCAGTCAATGATACTTGGGGTCACCCGGCGGGGGATGCCGTACTGAAAGAGGTGGCTGTGGTCCTCGAAGAGACGGCTCGGCCTACGGATATCGTCGGCAGGCTGGGCGGTGAAGAATTTGCCATGCTGCTCCCGGAAACGTCATCCGAACAGGCGCTCGCTGCAGCAGAAAGATTCAGGATGGCAATTGCCGCCCGCAAGATCGGGATAGCAGCCGACCAAGAGATTGCGATCACGGCCAGCTTCGGAGCCACTGCCCTAAACGAAAAAGCAGAAAGCGCCGAAGCGTGGATCGCGACCGCCGACGTTCTGCTTTACACGGCTAAACGCGCAGGCCGAAACCGGTGCGCCTTGAACTAGCCAGCAGACTACAACGTGGCCAAATACTGCCGATAAGCCCGCGCTAATTCGGCCCGGGGCGGCAATCCGGCCCTATTTCTGACACCCTCGATCCGCTGATTTACGGCGCTTTCGGAAATGCCGAGTTCCCAAGCGATTTCCTTGCTCGTGCGGTTTTCCGACACAAACAGCAGCACCTGATGCTGCTTCGCCGTCAAGTGGGGGAAAATAGCAATAATACTCGACGGTTGTGCTCGAGCTTCGTCCTGCTTTTTACTTTCTATTTCGGCCATAGGTTTGGTCATAGGCCACGTACCCTTGCTAAACATTAACCGGCAAATGGTGCTATCTGCGCATGTGGCTCAGCACTTGAGCACGGCGCAGCGCGCTTTATTCCTCACCCATCCTTAACGCAGCGATAAACGCTTCCTGTGGGATCTGCACATTGCCATATTCACGCATGCGCTTTTTGCCCTCCTTCTGCTTGTCGAGAAGCTTCTTCTTGCGGCTAATGTCTCCGCCGTAGCACTTGGCGGTAACATCCTTGCGCATCGCGCTGATCGTCTCTCGGGCAATAACTTTGGCCCCGATCGCGGCCTGAATCGGCACCTTGAACATATGCCGGGGGATGAGTTCTTTAAGACGTTCCACCAATCCACGACCGCGCGGCTCAGCCTGACCGCGATGCACGATCATGGAAAGCGCATCGACCGGTTCGTTGTTGACAAGAATGTTCATCATGACGAGATCGCCTTCCCGAAGGCCGGTTTGCTCGTAATCGAAGCTGGCATAGCCGCGGCTGATGGATTTCAGCCGATCGTAAAAATCGAACACGACTTCGTTTAGTGGCAAGTCGTAAGTGACTTGCGCACGACCGCCCACATACGTCAGATCCTTTTGAATGCCCCGGCGATCCTGGCATAGTTTGAGGATCGACCCGAGATATTCGTCAGGCGTATAGATCACCGCTTTGATCCACGGTTCTTCCATGAAATCGATCTTGACGGGATCGGGCATGTCGGCCGGATTGTGGAGTTCTTTCACGGTTCCGTCCGTCATCGTCAGTCGATAGACCACTGACGGCGCAGTCGTAATAAGATCAAGATCGTATTCACGGCTCAGGCGTTCCTGGATAATCTCCAGATGCAAAAGACCCAGAAAACCGCAACGGAACCCAAATCCCAGCGCGGCACTGGATTCCATCTCAAAACTGAAAGATGCGTCGTTCAGCCGCAGTTTTCCGATGGACTCCCGAAGCTTTTCAAAGTCGTTGGCATCCACGGGAAACAGGCCGCAGAAAACAACGGGCTGCACTTCCTTGTAGCCGGGAAGAGCCTGGGTGGCGCCGCCTTTCACCGTAGTGATGGTATCACCGACTTTAGCTTGCTCGACTTCCTTGATCTGCGCCGTGATGAAGCCGATCTCGCCTGGGCCGAGTTCAGGCAGATCGACACGCTTCGGCGTGAAGCAACCTACGCGATCAATGAGGTGCTCAGTCGCACCCTGCATGAATTTTACGCTCAACCCCTTCTTGATCACGCCATCGATAACGCGAACCAGAATGACCACGCCGAGGTAGGGGTCATACCAGGAATCAACCAGCATGGCCTTTAAAGGCTTGTCACGCTCACCCTTTGGAGGCGGGATCTTCTTGACGATGGCTTCAAGCACTTCAGCGATACCGATGCCTGACTTGGCGCTGGCCAAGACGGCTTCGGACGCGTCGATACCGATGACTTCTTCGATCTCGTTGCGAACTTTTTCCGGTTCGGCTGCCGGCAGATCGATCTTGTTGATCACTGGGACGATCTCGTGATCGTGCTCGATCGATTGATACACGTTGGCTAGGGTCTGGGCTTCCACACCCTGCGCCGCATCAACCACGAGCAATGCCCCCTCGCAGGCCGCTAGACTGCGGCTGACTTCATAGGCGAAATCGACGTGCCCGGGCGTGTCCATCAGGTTCAGTTCGTACGTCAGGCCATCGGAAGCCGTGTAATTCAGGCGCACTGTCTGCGCCTTGATCGTGATGCCGCGCTCTTTCTCGATGTCCATATTATCGAGGACCTGAGCGCTCATCTCTCGCTCGGACAGGCCACCCGTCGTCTGGATGAGACGGTCCGCCAATGTGGACTTGCCATGGTCGATATGGGCAATGATACTGAAGTTACGGATCTGCGCGAGTTCGGTCATGGTGCGCCGTTAGAGCATTTTCGCGTCGGGTGGAATGACCTGAAAGCGACGAGAATGCGAAAAATGCACGCGATTGAAAGGTGGCCGAACGATCGCCCAAAAAGACTTAACCCACTCGCCTGAGAAGTCCCTGGTCCGCCCTGTCTCGCTTGATCCGGGGCTTGGCAAAAGTCACTGCTCCGGTATCGTCGAGTTCCAGCGCTTGTGCGAACTCGACCCCCATTCTATCCTCTTTACACCACTGTGAAGTCGCCGACACAACATAGCCTTCTGAAAGATGGACCCCGAAAACCGTACCGACTGGCACGTTCCACAGCCCCTCGATCATTGCTCCCGTCAGCGAAATGTTGCGGATAGTGCCTTGATAAGTGTGAGTCCCATGTTCAAGGGCAACCTTGCGCAACATGGTCTGTCGCGCTGCACGAGCAGACCGTGGCCCCGTTGCGACGGCCGAGAGCCCTTGAGCGAGCTTGGTGTTAACGGCATCGACCGTCATCGGCCGATCATAGATGTAACCTTGAATGTGACTGCATCGCAGCTGACGTACGAGATCCAACTCGTCCAATGTCTCCACACCCTCGGCGGTGGTTTCCATTCCGAGTGCTTCGGCCAGGCTGACGATGGAGGAAATGATCGCTCCATTGCGACTGCCAGCGATCGTCGCGCCCCGCACGAAGCTCTGGTCGATCTTTATCTTGTCGAACGGCGCCTTTTTCAAATATCCCAGTGAGGAATAACCAGTCCCGAAGTCGTCCAGCGCCAGTCGTACGCCCACGCGTTTAAGGGCAGTGAACATAGCCTCAGTGGACTTGTCGTCGCTAAGGAAAACGCTTTCGGTGATCTCCAGCTCAAGCCGCCCGGGCTGGATGCCGGCACCGGCGATCGCGCTGGTGACAATCGCTGGAAGCGCTGGATTGGCAAACTGCAATGGCGACACGTTGACCGCCACTCGCACCTCTTCTGGCCAGGTCGCCAGATCCCGGCAAGCGGTGCGCAACGCCCATTCGCCAATCTGGGCGACAAGTCCACTCTCTTCCGCCACAGGTATGAACCTCGCCGGTGAAAGATACCCATGGACCGGATGCCTCCAGCGGAGGAGAGCCTCGAAACCGGTGATCCGTTCACCGATCGTGCGCACCTGCGGCTGATAATGCAATTCCAGTGAGCCATTGGCGATGGCGTCTCGCAGATCCTCCTCAAGTTGCTGACGCTCCCTTGCGTCTGAATGAAGATCCTCGTCATAGAAATGGTGACGCCCCCGACCATTGCCTTTCGCCGCGTAAAGCGCGAGGTCGGCATTGCGTATCAATGCTTCAGACGTTGTTCCGTCATCGGGGCAAAGCGCAATGCCCAAGGACGCCCCGATCGTCACGCGCGATCCATCGATCGAGTACGGCTGCGACAAGCTTTCGATGATCCGCCGCGCGAGATGCGCCAATCCTTCGCGTTGCTGCACACCGTGAAGAATCACCTGGAATTCATCTCCGCCCAGTCGCCCTACCCTTCCTCGATCGCCAACACTGCCGCTGAGGCGTTCGGCCACTTGCTTGAGCAATGCGTCGCCTGCGGGATGACCCATGGTGTCGTTGACTTGCTTGAACCGATCAAGATCCAGCAACAGAACGGCGCAAGCGCGTGTTTCCACGCGAGGGCTGGTCAGAATTTTTTCCAGCCATTCTCCCATCTGAAAGCGATTGGCCAGCTTGGTCAGCGAATCAAATCGAGCCAGTTGAGTGACATGCTGCTGGGATTTGCGTTTTTCAGTGAGATCCGTCCCTGATCCGCGAAAGCCCATGAAGTTGTTGAACTGATCAAGCACCGGGCGTCCGGATATCGACCACCACCGCTCGTCCTCTTCGTCGGTCGCCGCACGGACATCCAGATCCTGAAAAGAGGAGCGGGTATTGAGGTGGAAAACGAGCGTCCGCTCTCGCTGCTGTCCTTGCGCCTCCAGAATGAACAAGCTGGTGAACGGGCGTCCTTCGACTTCCGATGGACCCTTGCCCAACATCTTTGCGATACGCTCCGAGACGTATGAAACGCGTCCGGCGCGGTCGGTTTCCCAAAACCACCCCTGCCCGGTCTGCTCGTACTCGTTGAGCAGTTGTTCGGCGCGCCGGTATTGGCGCTCTCGTTCAGCATGATCGGTGGCTCGAGCCGACGTAAGACGGGCCTGGCCGATTGCCAGAAACAAGGCAATCACGCCGCCGATCGCCAGCAGCAGAAGCGCCGGGATAGATTGGAAATAGATCGTCCCACCGCCCCACAGGGCGATGGTGGCCATAATGATGGAGGTCGAACGGTTCTCCAGAAGTGTCGTTGCCATCAGGATGACAATCACAAATATGGCAGCAGTCGAATCCCATTCGAGACCGGCATGCATATCTGTCCAGCGCGCGGCACCAAGGCCGAACAGTCCCATTGGGAACAGCACCGCGAGGGCCAGCACCGGGTACCTCTGCCAACTATCGTGAGAAAGCTGGCGCTCGTGATCGGCATAGAATTTCGCGGGAGCGCACAAGGCCATCGCAGCCATCATGCATCCTATGGCGACCACATCTGGCAGCCCCCAAGCAACCAGCCCCATAAGTATTGAGCAGACAAGCAACGTCGGTGCCATCCAAACCCACCTGAGGGACGTGAAATAATGCAAGACATCGCTGGTATCGGACTGAGCGCGGAACCTTGCGAACCCGCTTACGAAAAGAGACGGGCCAGCCGCAGGCGTCAGCGACGAATCTTCTATGTCGGCACTGATCTGCCTTGCCCGCTGCGCGCCGCTGCTATCCGAAATACCCATCGGCGGACCATTGCCCTTTCGGCATTTCCAAACGGTTAAATGCCGGGTCATCTTTTGGTGACTTACCGCGCCATCAGGTCCCAATTTTACTTGCTCGGAGGACCTAGGCATGCTTGCTGGGCGTTCTGGGCTAACTGCAAAGCCGTAAAAATAAGGGAGAGACGTCTGTGCGCCATATCGCCATCGTCGGATCGGGTCCTGCTGGTTATTACACGGCGGAAGCCGCCCTCAAGCAATGGGGCGAGAACGTCAGGGTCGACATATTTGATTCTCTGCCCGTCCCTTTTGGTCTGATCCGCACAGGTGTTGCCCCTGATCACCAGTCCATCAAAGCTGTCTCGCAGCGCTATGAAGCGACTGCCCGCAGTGGCAATGTGCGCTTCGTCGGCAATGTCATGCTGGGTCGGGACATTACGGTGAGAGAACTCGAAAGTCTTTATGACGCCGTTATTCTCGCCACCGGCGCGCCGCATGATCGTAAGTTGAACCTTCCCGGCGAAAATCTTCCCAATGTCTTCGGCTCGGCGGCTTTTGTCGGCTGGTACAACGGACATCCGCAATTTGCCCAGTTAAAGCCGGACCTGAGCCACGACACGGCAATCGTGGTCGGCAATGGGAATGTCGCGCTCGACGTGGCCAGAATTCTTGCGAAGTCGGAGGCAGAGTTCGCCGGATCCGATATTGTAGCGCATGCCTTGTCATCCCTGAGAGGGTCAGCGGTACGGCGGATCGTCATTTTGGGACGACGTGGTCCGCATCAGGTTGCCATGACGCCAAAGGAATTGGGCGAACTGGCAAAACTTTCGCGCGCTCATCCGGAGGTCGATCCCGCCGATCTTCCTGACGTGGCGGAAGACGCCGCGCTGGATACCGGACTGCGTAAGTCGGTAGCTCATCTGCGGAACTTTGCCGCCATCACGGCAGGTCCTGGCCAAGATGCAATAACGGTAGAGTTCGACTTTTTCGCGGCTCCCAAGGCCATTATCGGTGAAACGTCGGTCGAAGCCGTCGAAGTCGAACGAACTCGCCTTGTCGATGGCAAGGCTGTTGGAACCGGCGAAACCTACCGTATACCGGCCGGGCTGGTGGTCGCCTGCATCGGTTATCAGACTTCACCAATCCCTGATGTTCCGTTTGATGAACAGGGTGGCCGTTTCGCCAATGTCGAAGGGCGGATCAGCCCTGGACTGTACTGCGTCGGGTGGGCGCGTCGCGGGCCAACTGGGACGATCGGGACGAACCGGCCGGACGGTTTCGCCATTATCGAAAAGATTGCGCAGGACATGCCCGGCGATTCCGGAAAGGCTGGCCGCCCCGGCTTCGATGCCTTGGCCGATGAGCGCGGGCTGGAAGTGGTGAAATTCACCGATTGGCAGAAAATCGACGAGGCCGAGATGGCGAATGCGCGGGATGGTGCGCCGCGGGAAAAATTTGTTGCGGTCGAGGAAATGATCGAGGCTTCGCACAAGGTTTGACGGGTTTAGTTGATGAAAGTCATGCGGGCGGGTGTTTTTCAGCACCACCCGACCCGTCATGACGGAACGACCCGCCGGGATCATAACAGGCCCGGTCGATGTAGGAAAATCGCCGCCCAAACGAAAAAGGCCGGAGCGTTAGCCCCGGCCTTTTTGTTACCGATCGGTCGAACGCCGTCAGACGCGCATCGGCATCAGCACGTAGAGCGCCGGGCTTTTCTCATCCTGACGGATCAGCGTGGGTGCAGCGGCATCAGCCAGATGCAACTCCACCGTATCGCCTTCGATCTGGCCGAGAATATCCTTGAGATAGTTGGCGTTAAAGCCGATCTCGAACCCTTCGGACGAGTACTCCGCCGGGACTTCTTCCGCCGCCGTACCGTTATCCGGCGAGGTAACGGACAGCGTCACGCGGTCCTGATCCAGCGCCATCTTCACCGCGCGGGTTTTTTCGGTGGCGATCGTCGCCACGCGGTCCACGCCCTGGAAAAAGCTTTTGGGATCGACGCGCAGCAGCTTGTCGTTACCGGTGGGAATGACGCGCGTGTAATCGGGGAACGTGCCATCGATCAGCTTGCTGGTCAGCACCACGCCGTTTTCACCGCCAAGAGTGAAACGGACTTTGCTGGCGGACAGGTCGACCAACACGTTGGTGTCGAGCGATTCTTCGAGCAGCTTGCGCAGTTCGCCGACGCATTTGCGCGGTATGATCACATCGGGCATGCCCTGCGCGCCATCAGGACGAGCAATGGTGAAGCGGGCCAGGCGATGGCCATCGGTGGCGGCCGCCTTCAGTTCCTCGTCCGTTACGTGGAAGAAGATGCCGTTGAGGTAGTAGCGCGTTTCCTCGGTCGAGATCGCGAACCGGGTACGGTCGATCAACTGGGCCAGCGTGGCTGCTGCGATTTCGAAGCTGGTCGGCAGTTCGCCTTCCGCGATGACGGGAAAATCGTCGCGCGGCAGCGTTGGCAACTGGAAGCGGCTGCGCCCGGCCTTCACGACCATGCGATTATCGGCCGCGTCCAGGCTGACCTGGCTACCTTCCGGCAGCTTGCGCGCGATGTCGAACAGCAGGTGCGCGGATACGGTGATCGCCCCGGCTGCTTCGACCGAAACGGCCCCCATCGATTCCACGACCTGCAGATCGAGGTCCGTTGCCATGATGCGCAGGGAACCGCCGGCCGACGCCTCTATCAGGACGTTGGAGAGAATGGGAATGGTATTGCGGCGCTCAACCACGGATTGCACGTGCGACAGGCATCGCAGCAGCGTGGAGCGTTCGATAGTGGCCTTCATGACAGCCTACGGTCCCCCTTAGATCGGGCTAGGGTTCTTCAAAAACCCCAAAATCGGACGACTATCTCTAACGTCCACCAATCGGGCGGCAAGCCGGATGTGGCGCAGATGCGGCGAATCTGGGGATAAAACCGGGTATTTCTGCCCGTTTTCGATCCTTGCCCCGCGTTGATAGAGGACGGTTGGGGGGTAAGACGCCCTACCCCCTGTCCGTCTTCAGATCATCACCATGCCGCCGTTGACGTGAATGGTCTGCCCAGTGATGTAGGCCGCTTCCTTGCTCGCCAGGAATACCGCCGCGCTGGCGATCTCCTCGCCCTCACCCATCCGGCCCATCGGGATGCGCGCGTTGAGCGCTTCTTTCTGCGCATTCGGCAGGATGTCGGTCATCGCGGTGCGGATGAACCCGGGAGCGATGCAGTTGATGGTGACCCCGCGTGTCGCGAGTTCCTGCGCCAGGCTTTTCGACATGGCGGTGATGCCGCCCTTGGCCGCGCAATAGTTCATCTGGCCGGGATTTCCGGTGGTGCCGACCACCGACGTGACATTGATGATGCGGCCAAAACGGGCCTTCATCATCGGCTTGGTCACCGATCGCATCAGGCGGAAAGTCGATTCCAGGTTCACCTTGATGACCTGATCCCACTCCTCATCCTTCATGCGCATCGCGAGATTGTCGCGCGTGATGCCGGCGTTGTTCACCAGAATGTCGATCTTGCCAAGCGATTCGAGTGCGGCAGGGACCAGCTTTTCCACCTGCTCCGAATCCGACAGGTTGCAGGCGATCGACACGTGATCGACTTCCTGCAGATGCTGCGGGCTATGCTCGTCAAGCTCGTCCCGAAAGGCGCGCAACTTGTCGGCATTGGAGCCGGAAATCGCCAACCGAGCGCCCTGCGCCGCCAAAGCCCGCGCCACCGCCGAACCGATCCCCCCGCTGGCGCCGGTTACCAGGGCAGTCATTCCGTGAAGGTCGAACATCTTAGTCTCCGTATTCATATTTCACGCGTCTTCGGCGGCTCAGAGGATCTTAGCCAGTTCCTCGATCTCCGCCATCGTCGAGGCGGAAGTGACGTCGACGTCGCCAGCAGATCGCTTGATCATCGGGCCAACGACCTTGCCGCCGATTTCCACGAAGCGTTCGACCCCGGCGGCGTGCATCGCGATCGCGCTTTCGCGCCAGCGGACGCGACCCGTGACCTGCTCCACCAGCAACCGTTGCACGTCGGCCGGATCGGTGACGACAGCGGCGGTGACATTGGCGAACAACGCGATCCGCAAGGCACTCGGAGGCGTCTGCTCCAGCGCCTGGGCCATCGCATCGGCGGCCGGTTGCATCAGCGGACAGTGGAACGGCGCAGAAACCGGCAGGGCGATGCCCCGCTTGATTCCGTGATCCTTGACTAAGGCAATCGCGCGCTCGATCGCCTCGCGGTGACCGGAAAGGACGACCTGGCCGGGATCGTTATCGTTGGCGACGGTGCAAACCTGTCCCTCGGCGGCAGCTTCGGCGAGCGCGGTTGCCTTTTCGATGTCGGCGCCCAGCAGCGCGGCCATCGCTCCCACGCCGACCGGCACGGCAGCCTGCATCGATTCGCCGCGCAGCTTGAGAAGGCGTGCGGTGTCGGCAAGGCTGAACGCGCCCGCTGCGCACAGGGCGGTATATTCGCCCAAGGAGTGGCCGGCGACGAAATCGGCCTTGTCGGCAAGAGCGATGCCGCCTTCCTTTTCCAGCACTCGCAACACGGCGATGGCGTGCGCCATGATCGCCGGTTGGGCGTTGGCGGTGAGCGTCAACTCATCCTCCGGACCCTGCATCATGATCTTGAACAAGTGCTGGCCGAGGGCGTCATCCACTTCCTGGAACACCTCGCGCGCGGTGGCGCTGGCTTCGGCGAGTTCGGTGCCCATGCCGACCTTCTGGCTGCCCTGTCCCGGGAAAACGAATGCACGCATCTGACGACGCTCCTTCATGTGCAGCGCATGGCACTGTCGATTGGATTGTGGCGCGGCGGGTTATTGCGCTTGCCTGCCAAGGGCAAGCCCCCGCTTACTGCAATGCGCTCACAAAGCGATGTCGATGGTCACTCCGCGAGAGAAGTCTCCCGCGCGTTTGCGGACCATCCCGTAGAAGCCGGTAAGGTTAGCGTTGGGTTCGTACAGTTCGAGCATGTGGCCGTAAGTTGCCACGGTATCGACAAAAACGTAGCGGAAGCCGTCCGTCATCGTAGCGTCCAGCGCAATCTGGTGGCCTTGCGCCGCGAAGGATGTGACCGCCTCCTCCACGCTTTCCACGAACAAGGCGACGTGGTGGATGCCGGTCTTGCCGGAGCCTTCGGGATAGAGGTCGCGGAAGGCCGAGGGGCCGGGATTGTTCTGCTGGCAGAACTCGATCATCACCTCGCCCCACTGCCCATAGGCGCTGGAATGGTCGAGTTGGCGCTCCGTCCCGCGATGGAGGGCGCGGGTCAGGGCAATGTTGTCGGCCACGTAATAGGGACCGGAGCCGAAGGTCTCCGAATGGGCGCGTGCCGCGGCCCGTACGTCGGGCACGAAATAGGCGATCTGGCGGATCGGCAGTGGCGCCATCATACTCTCCATCGTTCTTTTCTGAGCGCCGGGACCGTGGCGCAAGCGTCAGCCGAAGGGAACTATCTTATTGGCGGCATCATGGCCAATGTCCGCTGCGCCCAGGAACGGAATCGAATGACGGCGGCACCAGTATTCAGCGATTGCCCGAGCATTGGCGCCAAACGGTCGATCGTTCTCGGGCACGTCACTGACCCTGCCAAGGCGAAGTCCGGCAATGCCGCCGAGGTGGGCCGTGACGTGGAAGAACAAGCGATCGACCGCGTAGAGATACTCCGACACTTCCTCGACCATCACGATGTGCCCGGCAAGACCCGGCATCAGCCGCGTACCGCCGAGCATCGCCAAAGTCATGAGGTTGAACGCCACGACGGGGCGGGTGGTGTCGGCAAGCGTCGGTTCCAGTCCGCCATTCTGCCCTGTCAGGTAGTCCAGAGCACGCCGGATCGCATCGTCACCCCGGGCGCGGCGGATATCGGCCAGCATCGGGCCATGGGTGGGCCTGCCGATCCGTGCACGGTACAGCGCGCCCAGCAGATAGCCGCCATCGGAATAGCCAAGGTAGGTCTTGCTCTTCGCGGCGTCGGTCAATCCTTCCAGCACATCGTCGGCGATGCGACACGCACCGTAGCCACCCCGCGCGAACCACACGGCATCGATCGAGGGGTCGTTGGCGCACTCGAGGAAGGCGTTCGTCCGCTCCTCATCGCTGCCGGCGAAATGACCGTCCACCGCGAAGCACTGCTGGTGGATCGTGATCTCCACCCCTGGAAAATCGGCGGCGGCAAGCGCCTTGACCCGCGCGGCATCGTCGCGGGTGATCGGAGTGGACGGAGCGCAGACGGCGATGCGGGTCATAGAGGAGGTCTACCCGCCCCCTGCCCCCACGCGAAGGCACGAAGGCCGCGTTTTCCACCGGCGCGGCGGCCAGGCATGAGCGAGCGGCGTGCAAGGAAGGTTGTGTTTGCGCGCGGCGCGAAATACGTCCGGGGCCATGACAGACGCAAGCGACCTTACCGCCCACCCCTGGTTCTTCTGCGGCATCGGCGGGTCAGGCATGCTGCCGCTCGCGCTGATCCTCAAGGGCCATGGCGCGCACGTCGCGGGGTCGGATCGCAGCCGCGATCAGGGCCGCACACCGGAGAAATTCGCCTGGCTCGAATCATTGGGCTTTGACCTGCATCCGCAGGACGGCAGCGGGCTGACGTCCTCCACCCAAACGCTTGTGGCTTCTGCCGCGGTGGAAGACACCGTGCCCGAAGTCGTGCGCGCGTCCGAACTCGGCAGCCCGCGCATGAGCCGGGCGCAACTTCTGGCGACCCTGTTCAACGCCGCTCCGTACGGCGTGGCAATCGGCGGAACGTCCGGCAAATCGACGGTCACGGGAATGACCGGCTGGATCATGACCAAAGCGGGCCGCGACCCGACGATCATGAACGGCGCGGTGATGAAGAATTTCGCCGGTCCTGATGCCCCGTTCGCCAGCGCCCGCGTGGGCAAAGGCGATGCGTTCGTGTCCGAAGTGGACGAAAGCGACGGCTCCATCGGGCTCTATCGCCCGAAAGTTGCGGTGCTCGGCAACGTCAGCCTCGATCACAAGAGCCTTGAAGAACTGCGCCAACTGTTCGGAGACTTCATCGCCCGCGCCGATGTGGCCGCGATCAATCTCGATGATGCCGAGACCGCCGCGCTCGCCCCCCGTGCAACGTCTGTCGTCACCTTCGGCGTCACTGCCCCGGCGGCAGAGATCGGCGCGGCCGACATTGTCGAGAAACCGACCTCCCTTCACGCCACGGTGATCGACCGCCGGGATGGCAGCAGCCACGCCCTGACCCTCAAAGTCCCGGGCCGTCACAACCTCTACAATGCCCTTGCCGCCATCGCCGCCGCCAATGCGTCCGGGGTGCCGGTCGCCGAAGCCGTCGCCGCCCTCGCATCGTTCGAAGGTCTTGCTCGCCGGTTCGATATCGTAGGGACGTCGCCTTCCGGCATCGCCGTGATTGATGATTTCGGCCACAACCCCGACAAGGTATCGGCCACCCTGAACACGATGAAGGCCCATCCCGGCCGGGTAATCGCGTTCTTCCAGCCGCACGGCTATGGCCCGCTGCGGCAGATGGGCGCCGAACTGGCCGAAGTGCTGGCCAGCAAGCTCGGCCCCGATGACGTGACGATCCTGTGCGATCCGGTCTACTTCGGTGGCACGGTGGATCGCAGCGAAGGCAGCGAGCGGATCGTCCGCCTGATCAAGCAGCACGGCGGCACCGCCCGATACATTCCCTCGCGCGCCGAATGCGGCGAATGGATCGTCCGAAACGCTCGGGCGGGCGACCGTGTCGTCATCATGGGCGCGCGCGATGACACCCTGACGGCGTTCGCGAAAGAGATCTTTGCCGCGCTGCCTTGATGCCTGATAAGTGGCATGGACTAATCAATTGTCCGGTTCCGCCCCATTGCAGTCGGTTTGGTAGACTGCCACTCATTTAAAAATGCGATGCCAATCTCTGTTGCCGTTAGCTCTTTTGTGCTCTTGTTCAGTTGTCGCTGAAGGGCCTTGTGGTGATAGCTTTTGTCTCCCGGATGGAATGACGATTGAAAATCGACAAGCTCATTCCGACTTCAACTTATATCAAATCCGAGGTTCTGCTGGTAATTTTGTAATATACGAAGGTGACTATCCTCAGTCTCTTGATCCCCATGGCGAGAGAGTGAACGTTCCGTTCGACGGCACTGCGCTCATCGTTCGTCAGAAGAGGTATGGAAGCATCATAATGAAAACAGGTGCCACGCAATGGCCGCGATACTTGGAACTGAACGGTCCCTGCTCAACAGCAAGCGACTGCAAAGCCTTCGATTTTGCCAAGCGCATTTCACATAATTGAGCGCACTTCCTTCAACGTATGCATGTCAGCCTCCGCCCCATTGGAGCCGTCCGAGCGAAGGGCTTGCTCCTGATAGATGTGTCCAATCATAGTGGAACGTCTCGGATGGCTAAACGCTTTCTCCAAATCGAAGGAGAGAGTTATGATCAAAAAGTTGCTGGTTGTTACTGTTGCCATCGTCGGTTTTTCGAGCCCAGCATTAGCCGATATACCCGGCAAAGGATGGATCAGTGGTGAGAAAGTGAAGAGCATGCTGTTGAAGCAGGGCTATAGCGTCACGAAACTTGAAGCAGATGACGGGCATTGGGAAGGCGAAGCTACGAAAGCCAACGTCAAGTACGATTTCCACGTTGATCCTCGTTCGGGCGCAATCACTAAGATGGAACGCGATAACGATTGATACTTGTTGATTTGAAAGATCGATTTATTGGGAAGCTGACACGCATAGGTCGGCTTTCCACCAACCCTTGCCACTCCGCTTAACCTTGAATAATGCCCACGCAGCCTAGTGCGCCTTGCCGCGTGCCTTGGCGATAACGTGGACCACTGCCGCGACAATACCTCCCAGAATCAGACCGACGATGGCCGACGCCACCGCATAACCCAGCCATCCTGCGATCGCGCCCAACGGCCCGGTAGCGTGCTCCAGGAAATGCTGGATATCGTGTGCGACATGCGCCGGCTGCGGCATGCCCAGTTCCTCAAGCCCGTGCAGGATGATCCCGCCGCCGACCCACAGCATCGCCAGCGTCCCCACGGTGCCCAGAACCTTCAGCACGACCGGCATGGCCCGCAGCAGGAAACGTCCGGTGGCCTGCGCGCCGCCGCCCGGCTTCTTCGTCAAATGCAGGCCAACATCGTCCATCTTCACGATCAGGGCGACGGCGCCATAGACGATCAGGGTGATCACGATCCCGACCAGCGCCAGCGTGACAGCGCGCGCGAACAGCGTCGTATCGCCGATTTCCGCAAGCGCGATGGCCATGATCTCCGCAGACAGGATCAGGTCGGTGCGAACCGCACCGGAAATGCGCGACTTTTCGAACGCGGCTACATCCTCGATCGGGTCTTCCAGCGTCTCACCATGCTTGGCGCCGCCGAATTTCTCGACCACCTTCTCCGCCCCTTCGAACGCCAGATAGAGACCGCCCAACATCAGGATCGGCGTGATCGCCTGCGGAAGGAAGGCACTGAGCAGCAGCGCGATCGGCAACAGGATCAGCAGCTTGTTCTTCAGCGATCCTTTGGTGATCTGCCAGATGATCGGCAGTTCACGGTCGGGCGTGAACCCGGTGACATAGCCCGGCGTCACCGCCGCATCGTCGATCACCACGCCTGCCGCCTTGGATCCTGCCTTGGCGACCCCAGCGCCCACGTCGTCAAGCGAGGCGGCTGCCGCACGGGCAATCACCGATACGTCATCAAGCAATGCGACCAGGCCGGATGGCATTCGAAATCCCTTTAGTTGCAGATGCGAAATAGAGGCGCGCAATGCGGGTGATTTGCTTTGCAATCAAGCGAAAGCACAGCGCCCTTAAAAGTGCCCGGCCACTGTCGTTCTCTTCATCATACGAAGGATGCACCAAGATCGGCGCTTCCAAGTAGACGGCTTTACCGGGGAACACACAATGTCAGTCATCAACACGAACATCAGCGCGATCCGCGCCTCGAACGCTTCCAACTCTGCCAACAAGATGCTGGGCACGGCGATGGAGCGCCTGTCGACCGGCAAGCGCATCAACTCGGCCAAGGACGATGCCGCCGGCCTCGCCATCGCGACGTCGATGACCTCGCAGATCAAGGGCATGAGCCAGGGCATCCGCAACGCCAACGACGGTATATCGCTGGCCCAGACCGCTGAAGGCTCGCTCTCGGAAGTCAGCAACATGCTGCAGCGCGTCCGCGAACTGGCGATCCAGTCGGCATCGGGCACCTACCAGAGCTCTGACCGCGCTGCCATGCAGCAGGAAGTCACCGCGCTGACCACGCAGATCACCTCGTCGATCACGCAGACCAAGTTCAACGGCAACACCCTGATCTCGACGACCTCGGGCACGGACGTCACCTTCGACATCCAGACCGGTTCGAACTCGGGTGAAAAGGTGACGCTCACCTCCAAGGCGATCAACGGCGCGAACCTCACCGCCTCCTCGCTCGACGTGACCGACGCCTCCAAGGCCGCCTCGACGCTGACCGCGGTCGACAACGCCCTCAAGGACGTGAACGCCACCCGCGCTTCGCTCGGCGCCGGCCAGAACCGCCTCGAATCGGCGATCAACAACCTGACCAACAACGTCACCAACCTCTCGGACGCCAAGAGCCGCATCGAAGACGCCGACTACTCGGCCGAAACGACCCAGATGGCCAAGGCCCAGATCCTGAGCCAGGCATCGACCGCGATGCTCGCCCAGGCCAACCAGAGCCAGCAGAACGTCCTGTCGCTCCTGCGCTAAGCGCAACCGCGACACCGACAACGACCTTCCCGTCCCCGGGTAGGTCCCAGCCCGGCGGTCAACAGACCGCCGGGCGTTTCGGTTGATTGATCGGCGCCCACCGCATCGCGGTCGGGCGCTTTATTTTGACTTGGCCGAACGTCCGCCTTGTATGCCGACGAAAAAGAACATAATTAGAACGAATGGCTTTACCTTCCGTCATGGACCGGCTGACGATTTTGGCCGACGCCGCCAAATACGATGCATCCTGCGCATCGTCGGGCACGGCGAAGCGCGACAGCCGCGATGGCAAAGGTATTGGATCGACGGAAGGCATGGGCATTTGCCATGCCTATGCACCTGATGGCCGCTGTATCTCGCTGCTGAAGCTGCTGCTGACGAACCACTGCATTTTCGATTGTCACTACTGCATCAATCGCAAAAGCTCGAACGTGCGACGCGCACGCTTCACGCCGCAGGAAGTCGTGGACCTCACGCTGTCGTTCTATCGCCGCAACTACATCGAAGGTCTGTTCCTGTCTTCCGGCATCATCAAATCATCGAATCACACGATGGAACAGCTGATAGAAGTCGCTCGTATCTTACGAGAAGAGCATGATTTTCGCGGATACATCCACCTAAAGACCATTCCTGAAGCGGACCCGGAACTGGTGGCTCAGGCGGGGCTGTGGGCAGACCGAGTATCCATCAACGTCGAACTGCCGACCGATGCCGGCCTTGCCCGTCTAGCGCCTGACAAGAATGGCGGGACGATAGAGGGGGCGATGGGCAATCTCTCCGATGCGATCGTAGAGGCGAAAGACGCTCAGAAGCGTTTCACCAAAGCTCCGCGTTTCGCCCCGGCAGGGCAATCGACGCAGATGATCGTGGGGGCGGACGGCGCAAGCGATGCGCAGATCGTCGGCAAAGCCAGCACGCTGTACGATCGCTTTTCACTGCGCCGTGTCTATTATTCCGCTTTCAGCCCGATCCCTGAAGCCAGCGCCGTGCTCCCTCTCAAGCGGCCCCCGCTACTCCGCGAACATCGCCTGTATCAATCGGACTGGCTAATGCGCTTCTACGGGTTTGCGCCGAGCGAAGTGCAGGATGCGGCAGATGCCGATGGCATGTTGCCGTTGGATATCGACCCCAAGCTGGCCTGGGCGCTCAAGTTCCGCGATCGCTTTCCCGTCGATGTGAACCGTGCCCCGCGCGAGGATCTTCTGCGCGTGCCCGGTCTCGGCACCAAGGCAATTCAGGCCATCCTGATGGCGCGACGGTATCGCACCATGCGCTTGGAAGACGTGGCGCGCTTGACCACCTCGATCAAAAAGCTGCGTCCGTTTATCGTCACGGCGGATTGGCGACCCACCCTGCTCACCGACCGCGTCGATTTGCGCGCGCGCCTGGCGCCCCCCGCCAAGCAGATGGAACTGTTCGGGTGATCGCGGTCGACCTTCTCGAAACCGACGATTTCGAGGCTTGGCGGACCGAGGCTCGTCGCTTGGTTGGCCAAAGGATTGCCCCCGATGCGGTGGCGTGGAGCGAAGGCGGTGGAACGAACGACCTGTTCGCAATGCCCTCCTCAATGCCGATGCCGAACCGGGATGTTCGCGAGGTCAGGGCAAATCGTGCGTTCATCGAACTGGCCCGCCGGGTGATCCTGCACACCGATCCCCAGCGGCTCGATTTGCTTTATCGGACTTTATGGCGGTTGCAGGAGTACCCTCGGCTGATGGAAGACGCCGCCGATCCCGATGTGATCGCGCTGGAGCGCCTAGCCAAGCAGGTCCGTCGCGACATTCACAAGATGCGCGCCTTCGTTCGCTTTCGGTCGGTAATAGAGGAAGATGATGGCGAAGCGGTTGAACGCTACATCGCCTGGTTCGAACCGGATTATCGGATCGAACGGCACAATGCCGAGTTCTTCGTCAACCGCTTCGCCAGCCAGCGCTGGTCCATTCTGACACCGCGCCTGTCGCTCCACTGGGATGGGATGGCATTGTTCGAAGGACCGCCCGCCGCGCGCGGCGATGCCCCGTCGGAGGATGCGACCGAGGAACTGTGGCTGGGCTATTACCGTTCGACGTTCAATCCCGCGCGGCTGAAAGTCGGAATGATGGTCAAGGAAATGCCGCGGCGATATTGGAAAAACCTGCCCGAGGCGCGGCAGATACCCGATATGATTGCCGGGGCGCATAAGCGGGAAGCTGCCATGATCGCTACCGGTGCCAGCCTTTTCGAAGAAGCATCGCCCAACAGTCTGAAAGCGGTGGCCGACCAGATCGCGCAGTGCCGACGTTGCGCCATCGGTTGTAACGGCACCCGCGCGGTGATGGGCGAAGGCCCGGCTCACGCCGAGTTGATGATCGTGGGGGAGCAGCCGGGAGACACCGAGGAACGTGAAAACAAGCCGTTTGTTGGCCCTGCCGGTCAACTGCTCGACCAAGCCCTAAAGGTTTCCGGAGTAGATAGATCAACGGCTTACGTGACGAACGCCGTAAAGCACTTCAAGTTTGCGCCCAGGGGAAAACGCCGTCTCCACCAGACACCTACTGCAGGCGAAATCGACATCTGCCGTTGGTGGCTGGACAGCGAACGGGCTTTGATAAAGCCGAAGGTAATCCTCGCTCTGGGAGCCAGCAGCGCACGAGGACTCATCGGTCGAACACCATCGATCGGTCGCGAACGTGGACAGGCCCTGCCCCAGTCTGACGGATCGACCGTGTGGCTCACCGCTCACCCCAGCTATCTTCTTCGGCTCGAAGGGGAGGCCAAGGATCGCGAACATGGCCGCTTTGCCGATGATCTTGCGGGGCTCGCCAGGATGTTGGTCACCACCACCTGATCCCGTGGGAACTCCATGCCCTTCCCGCCGCTTGTTCGTGCGAGGAAGGAACCGCACATGGCCGCACGCGCATATTGGCAGGGTCAGATCCGTCTGGCGCTCGTCTCGATCCCGATAGAGGTCTATCCCGCAACTCGTTCTGGTGCCGCGATTTCCTTTCACCAGATTCATGAGCCTACGGGCAAGCGCATCCGTTACGAAAAGGTGGCTTCCGGTGTAGGGCCGGTCGATCGAGACGAAATCATCAAGGGTTTCGAAATCTCGAAGGACAATTACGTTCTCCTGGACGAAGAAGAAATCGAAGCGGTGAAAATCGAAAGCCGTAAGACCCTGGAACTCGTCCAATTCGTCGATGCCGATGAAATCGACGTGCTCTATTATGAAAAGCCGTATTTCGTGGTGCCTGCCGACGACCTGGCGGAAGAGGCATACATTGTCCTTCGCGAAGCGCTGCGTCAAAGCCGCAAGGTGGGCCTGGGGCAACTGGCGGTCCGTGGCCGGGAGCAACTCGTCTCCATCAAGGCATGCGGGCGCGGGCTGGTCATGGAAGTTCTGCGCTATGCCGACGAAGTGCATAAGGCCCAAGGATATTTCCGCGATATAGAAGACGCTAAACCGGATGCCGATCTGCTGGATCTGGCAACGGCGCTGATCGACAAAAAGACTGCGCCGTTCAAGCCTGCAGAGTTTCACGATCGCTACGTCGATGCCCTCCACCGCTTGATAGACAAGAAGGCCAAGTCCAAGAGCAACAAACGAATTATCGAGGATGCCGGAGATACGTCCGGCAGCAAGAACAACGTCATCGACCTGATGGCGGCGCTGAAAAAGTCGGTTGGTGATAGCGGCAGCAAAACCGGGAAGAAGCCGGCCGCCAAGGATGCCGACAAGGCACCTGCCAAAACAACCACGCGCAAACCAGCGGCCAAAAAGCCTGCGGCGCGGACGCGAAAGAGCGCCTGACCGGTGGCGCTAACGCCGGAGATCACGTTGTGACCAAAGCCGCCGATCCCGGAAAAGACCTGCTCGCCGAGTATAATCGCAAGCGGGACTTCAAAAAGACCAAGGAGCCATCGGGCAAGCGCGGCAAGGGCGCGGGCAACAGTTTTGTGGTGCAAAAGCACGCTGCTCGCCGGTTGCATTGGGACTTTCGGATCGAAGTGGATGGCGTGCTCAAATCCTGGGCGGTGACCCGTGGCCCCAGCGTCGATCCGGATGACAAGCGGTTGGCGGTACGCACCGAAGATCACCCCCTCACGTACGGCGGCTTTGAGGGGAGCATCCCCAAAGGCGAATATGGCGGCGGCACGGTGATGCTGTGGGACCGGGGCACCTGGTCTCCCATCGCCGGAAAGAGCGCCAAGGATCTCGATGAGGGACACCTCCATTTCACGCTCGATGGCGAACGGATGAAGGGCGAGTGGCTGCTCGTCCGCATGAAAGGCCGGCCCGGAGAGAAGCGGGAAAACTGGCTGCTGCGAAAGGTGAAGGACGCGCATTCCGGCAGCGGCGATACACTGGTCGAGCAAGGACTGACCAGCGTGCTGACCGGCCGTACGATGGCCGAAATCGAAGCGGACAAGGCGGGATCCCATTCGCTGGAGGGCAAGAAGGGGGACGAGTTCACCAAGGTCATGCTCAAGGCGGCGTCGGGCAATGCCAAGAAGGCCAAGCCTGCTCGCAAGTCGAAAGCCGACGCCAAGCCGCCGAAATTCCGGGCGCTGCAGCTCGCGACGCTGGTGGATGCGGTGCCGCCCGGCAACTTGTGGATGCACGAGATCAAGTTCGATGGCTATCGCGCCCTGATTGCGGCGTCGGGAGAGACGGTTGCGGTGCACACCCGCAGCGGGCTGGACTGGACCGACAAGTTCAGCCCACTGGCGGTACAGATCGCTGCGCTGGATCTGCCGCCATGCCTGATCGACGGCGAAGTGATCGCCCGCGATGCCGATGGAAACCCGGATTTCTCCAGCCTTCAAGCCGTTCTCAAGCGCGGCCATGGCAGTCAGGAAGAAACCGACGCACTGGAATTTCACGCCTTCGATCTGTTGGAGCTGGATGGCGAGGACATGACCGCCATGCCGCAGATCGAACGCAAGGAGCGGCTGGAAGCGCTGCTAGCCGATGCGCAGCCTCCCGTCTTCGTGGCCGATCATGTGATCGGTGCGGGCGAGAAACTGTTCGAGGCGATGTGCGCGGCAGGTCAGGAAGGGATCATCGCCAAGCGCATCGACGCTGCCTATTCCGGGCGACGCAACCGCAACTGGGTGAAAGTGAAGTGCACCCGGCGGCAGGAATTCGTGATCGTCGGGTGGTCTAAGTCACGCGCAAAAGGTCGGCCGTTTTCCTCACTGCTGCTTGGGCAATACGAGGGCAAGACCCTGGTCTACCGGGGCAAGGTTGGCACCGGGTTCGACGGCAAGGGGCTTGAGGACATGGCGGCCCGGCTCGAAAAGCTGGCCCGCAAGACGGCGCCGCTGGAGGTGGACCGCACCGAGGCGCGCGGCGCAAGCTGGGTGACGCCCAAACTGGTCGCCGAGATCGCCTTTGCCGAACTTACGTCCGAAGGCCGGGTGCGGCATGGCAGCTTCCTCGGGCTGCGGGCCGACAAGGATGCGAAATCGGTGAAGCCGGAAAAGGCGCAGCCGGCTCCCACTACCGAAATCGACGTGAAGGTCACCAATCGGGAGCGCGAAATCTTCGAGAGCGGCCAGACCAAGGGCGATCTTGCCAATTACTACGCGCAGATCGCGCCGTTGATGCTCCCCTTTGCCGCCAACCGGCCCATCAGTCTGGTGCGCTGTCCGCAGGGTCGCGCCAAGAAATGTTTTTTCCAGAAGCATGACAGCGGCTCGTTCGGCCCGCATGTTTCGCAGGTGCCGATTAGGGAGAAGGACGGCGGGTCGGAAGATTACCTCTATCTGGCCGATGCGTCGGGCTTGGTCGCTTGCGTGCAGATGGGCACGCTCGAGTTTCACGGCTGGGGCGCCCGGACGGACGCGGTGGAGCAGCCCGACCGGATGATCTTCGATCTCGACCCCGACGAGGGGCTGGACTTCAAGGAATGTGTTCGCGCCGCAAAGGATATCCGGGCACGGCTGTCGGACCTCGGCCTTATCAGCTTTGCGATGCTGTCAGGCGGCAAGGGCGTGCATGTTGTCGTGCCGCTGAAGCGTGGGCATGATTGGGACATGCACAAGGACTTCTCCCGCAGGTTCGCCGAAGCGCTCAGTCTTGCGGAGCCGGACCGCTACGTCGCGACGATGAGCAAGGCCAAGCGCAAGGGCCGCATCTTCATCGACTGGCTGCGCAACCAGCGAGGCGCCACGGCCGTGCTGCCCTATTCCGCAAGGGCGCGTGCGGGCGCTCCGGTGGCTATCCCTGTTTCATGGGACGAGCTGGACACGATGAAGGACGCCCACCCCTATTCCATCGGTGACGCCGATACCCTGATCGACCGCGCGCGCGATCTGCGAGGGTGGGGGTTCGCCGAACAGCCGCTTCCCGAACACTAGGCTGCGTAGACAAATTGGATCGTCCGGTTCCGCCCCATTGCGGTCGTTCCTCGACTGGTCGATTATGGCGTCATGAGCGACGACAATCTAACCTGGCTGGCCCGTTGGTATCTCGCCGAATGTAATGACGACTGGGAGCACTCCTACGGCGTGAAGATCGACACGTTGGACAATCCCGGTTGGACGCTCGTCATCGATCTGGAAGATACAAATCTTGAAGGGCGCACCTTCGAAAAGGTATCCGTGGGTGAGCCTGCTAGCGATTTAAGCGAGTGGAGACGCTCAGGTAGTTGGTGGGTTGCCGAATTGAACGACGGCAAGTTTCAAGCGGCATGTGGCCCCCTCGATCTGGGCAATGTGGTCGGCGTGTTTCGGTCATGGGTTGAACAACCGAACGGCAGCTAGCCACCAACCCTTGCCACTCCCGTACCCTGAATTTGTCCACACCGCCTGGCTTCAACCCGATCGCAGAAGCTGGACGCCCCAGTCGCGCTCGAACAGGTAGAGGAGCAAGCGTGCAGCTTCGCCGCGCGGGCCGGAAAGGCCGCCGTCGCGTTCTATCAGGAGGCGCGCGTCGTCGTGGGCGAGGGGCAGCAGCTTGGTGATCTGTTCCAGCGTGGCGATGCGGAACGGGGTATCGCCCGACTGGCGCGTGCCCAGAAGTTCGCCGCCGCCGCGCAGTTGCAGGTCTTCCTCCGCCAGTCGAAAGCCGTCCTGCGTCTCGCGCATCAGGGCGAGCCGCTGGCGGGCGGTTTCGGATAGCTGGTTGCCTCGAAGGAGCAGGCACGTCGATTTCTCTGAGCCGCGCCCGACCCGGCCGCGCAGCTGGTGCAGCTGGGCGAGGCCGAACCGCTCGGCCTGTTCGATCACCATCAGTGTCGCGTTGGGCACGTCCACGCCCACCTCGATCACCGTGGTCGCGACCAGCAGGCTCGCCTCGCCCCGCGCGAAGCGTTCCATCGCCGCGTCCTTTACCTCTGGGCGCAGCTGTCCATGGACGAGCGCGACGCTATCGCCGAACCGCTCCTTCAGGGCCGCATAACGAGCCTCGGCGGCGGCGAGGTCGTCGTTCTCGCTCTCGTTGACCATCGGGCACACCCAGTACGCCTGCTGCCCGCTTTCGACATGGCGAGCGAGCGCCCCGGCGACATCGTCCATCCGCTCCACCGACACCACGCGCGTATCGATCGCCTGACGACCGGGCGGCAGTTCGTCCAGTTTGGAGACTTCCATCTCGCCATATTGCGCCAGCGTCAGCGTGCGAGGGATCGGCGTTGCCGTCATCGCCAGCGTGTGCGGCACGCGGCGCCCCTTGCGCGCCAGCATCAGGCGCTGGCCTACACCGAAGCGGTGCTGCTCGTCGATCACCACCAACGCCAGATTGCGGTAGGCCACGCTGTCCTGGAAAATCGCATGCGTGCCGACGACGATCTGGATCGACCCGTCGAGCACCCCCATCAGGATCGCCTCGCGCGCCTTGCCTTTGTCCCGGCCCGTGAGCAGCGCGATCTCCACTCCCGTGCCCTGCAACATGCGCGACAGGGTGTCGTAGTGCTGGCGCGCGAGAATTTCGGTTGGCGCCAGCAACGCTCCCTGTGCGCCCGCCTCCACCGCGATCAGCATGGACGACAGCGCGACAACTGTCTTGCCCGATCCCACGTCGCCCTGAAGCAGCCGCAGCATCGGTGCGGACTGGGCCAGATCGCCCTCGATCTCGGCGATCGAACGCGTCTGCGCGCCGGTCAGCGCGAACGGCAGGCGAAGTTTTGCCCTCAGGCTTCCGTCGCCCGTGAGCGGCGTTCCCCGTTGCGATCGGTTGCTTTCGCGGACCAGCATGAGCGCCAGCGCATTGGCCAGCAGTTCGTCATATGCCAGCCGATCGCGCGCTTGGGCATGAACGCCGCGGTGAGCCTCAACCACGGCATCACGCCAGGCGGGCCAGCCGACTTTCGCCATTAGGCCCGGCTCAATCCATTCCGGCAGGTCCGGCAAGGCCTTCAACGCCTGTGCGACAAGCGAACCGATCCGCCCCTGCGTCAACCCTTCGGACAGAGGATAGACCGCCTCGCAAAGCTGGCCGAGCGGTGCGGAAGCATTTTCCGACACATGCTCCGGATGCACGATCTGGAGCATCTGGCCGTATTGGTCGATCCGCCCCGCGACCCAGCGCATCTCCCCCACGGGCAGCTGCTTTCGCGCGCTGTAGGACGCCCGGCCGAAATACGTGAGCGTGCAGATATTGCCGATGGCGTCCTGGGCCAGCACGCGGAACGGGCCGCGCCCGGCGGGGGACTTGTGCTCCACCACGGTGAGGGCGACGATCACATTCTCGCCCACGCTCGCCTCGTCCAGATTTGCGACGGCGCGCCGTTCCACGAAACGATCGGGCAGATGATAGATGATGTCGCGAAGGCGCTTCAGGCCCAGCTTCTCCAGCGGGCGCAGCAGCTTGGGGCCGACGCCGTCCAGCGCTTCGGTTTCGACGAACAGGGGATTGAGCGCTTCGGGCCGCATGATGCGTGCCTCTTAGCGTGACTTCCTGTCATTTCACCAGCCGGTGCGGAACTTCCTTCCACATCGTACCGTTGGAACGCGGGCATGCATCTAAAAGGAGAAGCCCATGCTCATACCGAACGGAACGGTTTTGGCGATCGTCGACGGAGAGAACTTCGAGCTCTATCGCAATTCCGGCATGCCGGCTGAGCCTCGCCTCACTTCGATGGATGCGCCCGAACTGGAAGCGACCAATTTCAGCGCCGGGGTGCGCCGTCAGGATGGCCCGACCCGCCATCAGGCGCGTACCGGCGATGGCAGCCGCGATGAACTGGACGAAAGCGCCCATGTCGCGGCGGTGACGGAGTGGCTCAACCAGCAGGTGCTGGCGAAGCATATCGACCAGCTGGTGGTGGTCGCCGATCCGCGCTCGCTTGGTGAGATGCGCCGCCATTATCATAAGGAGCTGAAAGGCGCGCTGATCGGCGAAGTGCCCAAGACGATGACCGGGCGTACCAGCGCCGAGTTGATCAAGGTACTGGCGAACTGACGACGCCTTGCCCATGCCCGCGCCGCATTGTATCGGCGCGGGCATGACCGAGCTTTCACCCCGCCTCGCCCGCCTGAAATTCCGCGCCTGGCATCGTGGCACTCGCGAGGCCGACTATATGATCGGCTGCTATTTCGATCGCTTCCACGCCGAATGGACCGAGCAGGATATCGATCTCTTCGAACGAATGATCGAGGAAGAGGACGTCGACATCATGGGCTGGGCGCTGGGTACGTTGAGCATTCCAGAGGAATATCGCGGCCCTCTGGTCGAGCGGATGATGAAGCTGGACTACGTGGTGATCCCGCGCTGAGGTATGCGCCTTAAAGGCTTGAGATGACGTGACCGCCATCGACGGGTATCACCACACCCGTCATATAGCGCGAGGCATCCGAGCACAGCAGCAAAAGCGGCCCGTCGAGATCCTCGAAGTTGCCGAACCTGCGCTGAGGGATACGCTTCGCCATCGCCTCGCCCAGCTTGCTCTCCAGATGGTCGCGGTTCATGTCGGTGGCGAAATACCCTGGGGCCAAGGCATTCACCCGAATGTCGTAGCGCGCCAGTTCCAGGCCCATCTGTTTCGTCATCTGCACGACGCCTGCCTTGCTCATGGCGTAGAGGGCGAGCTGCCCGCCTTGCCGAAGACCGAGAATAGAGGCGATGTTGACGATCGCGCCACCCTGTCCGCGCTCTCGCATCCCGCGTGCAGCTTCGGTGGCGACCAAGAACGCCCCGCGCAAATTGGCATCCATGATGTAGGCATAGTCCGCTTCGGTCGCGTCCAGCACAGCTTGCGCGCTGGATACTCCCGCGTTGTTGACAAGAACGTCGACAGGCCCCGCCTGCGCCACCGCCGCGCGAATGCTGTCCGCATCCGTCACGTCGAGAGCCACGCACGTCGCCTGCCCCCCAATCTCATCCGCCAGCGATTTCAGAGCGTCCATCCGCCGCGCGGCAAGCACCACCTGCGCCCCGGCCTTTGCCAGCACTTGCGCAAAATGCCGCCCCAGCCCGCTCGATGCGCCAGTCACGAGCACACGCTTGCCGTCCATACTGTCGATCACCGCCATGTCCTTCTCCGCTATGCGCTTTTTATCTGCGCGGTCACATTCGATAAACTGCTGATGCGCGGCACAAATCGGTCCGACAACTGACACATTGGCAGCAAGACGATTGTATTTCCCGGCCGCCCCGCATATCTCGCGCCCATTCGCCGATATGCCTGATTTTTCCCGCATCCTTTCCGCCTCGACGCCACTGACCCTGGCATCGGTGACGCGCGGCAGCCAGCCGCTGGTCATGGCCGATCTGGCTCGTGCCGTCGCCGGCGTCAATGGCGCCGGGGGCCGCGTAGTCTTCGTCGCCGACAACGAGACGGCGATGCGCGCGGTATCGGACGCCGCGCAATTCTTTGCCCCAGAGCTGGACGTCATCGAATTTCCGGCGTGGGACTGTTTGCCGTACGATCGGGCCAGCCCGGCGCTATCGGTCAGCGCCCGGCGTCTTGCCGCGCTCCATTCGCTGCAGGCCAAGCGCACCGGCCCGCAGTTGCTGGTCACCACCACAAACGCCCTGCTCCAGCGCGTCCTGACTCCATTCCGCATCCGCGAATCGGTGCGCCTGCTGAAGCCCGGCATGGAAGTGGGACACGAAAGCCTGATCGGCCTGCTGCGTCGCCAGGGCTACCAGCGGAGCGACACCGCGATCGACGCGGGCGAGTTCGCCGTGCGCGGATCGATCTTCGACATCGTGCCGTCCGGTCTCGATGGCGGCCTCCGCCTCGATTTCTTTGGGGACGAGCTGGAAACGCTGCGCCTGTTCGATACGGGGACGCAGCGCTCCACCGGCACCGTGCCGGAACATCTGCTGCTGCCCGCCAGCGAAGCCTTGCTGGACGATGACACCGTCAAGCGGTTCCGCACGCGCTATCGTGAACGGTTCGGGGCGAATGCCACCGCCGACCCCCTGTATCAGGCAGTCAGCGATGGTCGGCGGCTCGCGGGCATGGAGCATTGGCTCCCGCTGTTCGAGGACCGGCTGGTTACGCTGTTCGATCACCTTTCGAGCGATGACGTCATTGTGATGGACAGCGCCGCCGTCGGCGCGGCGGACGAGCGCATCACCGACATTGCCGACTACCACAAGGCCCGTCTGGACACCTCGGGACAGAAAGCCGGCTCCTACCGACCGCTGCCGATCGATTCGCTCTATCTCTCGAAAGACGAATTCGATCGCGCCATCGCCGATCACCCGGTCCACCGGTCCGACCCCTTCGCGCAGCCCGAAAGCGCCAAGGTCATCGACTTCGGTTTTGGCAATGCCCGCGATTTCGCTCCGGAACGTGCTCGGGGGGACAACGCCTATGAAGCGGCCGCCAAGCATTTGCAGGCGATCAGCAAGTCGGGTCGCAAGGCGATCCTGGCCGCCTACTCCACCGGCAGCCGCGCCCGCCTCGCCTCGATCCTCGGCGAAGCGCAGGGCCCGGAACCGCGCCTGGCCGAAACCTGGCAGGAAGCGCTCGGCCTTGCCGTTCAGGGCCGCTCCGCCGCGCTGGTCCTGCCGCTCGAAACCGGCTTCTCCAACGACGCGCTGGAAGTCATCACCGAGCAGGACATCCTGGGCGATCGCCTGGTCCGCCGGAAGAAGCGCAAGAAAGATTCCGACGCCTTCCTTGCCGAACTGGCGGCACTGACGCCGGGCGACCTGATCGTCCACATGGACCACGGCATCGGGCGCTACGAAGGCCTGCAGTCCATCCCCGTCGGCAAATCCCCGCACGACTGCGTGATGCTGACGTATGCGGGCGGCGACAAGCTCTACATCCCGGTCGAGAACCTCGACGTGCTGTCCCGCTATGGCAGCGAGGCCGAGGGCGTCACGCTCGACAAGCTGGGCGGAGAGGCATGGCAGCGCCGCCGCGCCAAGCTGAAGGAACGCATCCGCGAAATCGCGGGCGAACTGATGAAGACCGCCGCCGAGCGCGCCCTGCGGGAAGCGCCGGTTCTGGCGGCGGACGAATCCTCGTTCAACCAGTTCGTTGATCGTTTCCCGTGGCAGGAAACAGAAGATCAGGACGCGGCAATTTCCGATACGCTGGACGATCTCGCGTCCGGCCGCCCAATGGACCGGCTGGTCTGCGGCGATGTCGGCTTCGGCAAGACCGAAGTCGCCTTGCGCGCCGCATTCGTGGCGGCGATGGCCGGGCAGCAAGTCGCGGTCGTGGCACCAACCACGCTCCTCGCTCGCCAGCATTACTCCGGTTTCGCAGAGCGTTTCGCCGGCTTCCCTCTCAACGTCGGGCGGCTATCGCGTCTGGTGCCGGACAAGGAAGCCAAGGCGACCCGCGATGGGCTGGCCGAAGGAACCATGGACGTGGTCTGCGGCACCCACGCGATCCTCTCGAAATCGGTCAGCTTCAAGCGGCTCGGCCTCGTCATCGTCGATGAGGAGCAGCGCTTCGGCGTCAACCACAAGGAAAAGCTCAAGCAGCTGCGCGCCGACGTCCATGTCCTGACGCTGACGGCCACCCCGATCCCGCGCACGCTGCAGATGGCGATGAGCGGGCTACGCGAACTGTCCACCATCCAGACCCCGCCGGTGGATCGACTTGCCGTGCGCACCTACGTGATGGAGTGGGACGATATGGTGATGCGCGAGGCCCTGCTGCGCGAACACCATCGCGGCGGCCAGAGCTTCATCGTCGTCCCCCGCATCGCCGACATGCCCGAAGTCGAGGACTGGCTGCACAAGCACGTTCCCGAGGTGAAATGCATCACCGCCCACGGCCAGATGAGCGCAGGCGAAGTGGAAGAGCGCATGAGCGCCTTTTACGAGGGCAAGTACGAGGTGCTGCTGTCGACGACGATCGTCGAATCCGGCCTCGACATTCCGCGCGCCAACACGATCATCATTCACCGCGCCGATCGGTTCGGCCTGGCGCAGCTTTACCAGCTTCGCGGCCGCGTGGGCCGGTCGAAGCTGCGCGCCTATGCCTATCTGACCACGCCGCCGAACCAGGCCCTCTCGGAAGTATCCGAAAAGCGGCTCAAAGTGCTGGGCGACCTCGATTCGCTTGGCGCCGGGTTCCAGCTCGCCAGCCACGATCTCGACATTCGCGGGGCAGGCAACCTCCTCGGCGACGAACAGTCCGGCCACATCCGTGAGGTCGGGTTCGAACTGTACCAGTCGATGCTGGAGGACGCGATCCTCGCCGCGCGTGCGGGCGGGGTCGGGCTGGAAAAGGACACGACCGGCCTGTCACCGCAGATCACGGTGGAAGCACCGATCATGATCCCGGAAGAATACGTGCCAGACCTGGCCGTCCGCATGGCGCTGTACCGTCGCCTCAATGATGCGGACAGCCAGCAGGAAATCGAATCCCTTTCGGCGGAGATGATCGACCGCTTCGGCCCGCTGCCTCAGCCGACCGCGAACCTAGTCCAGCTGATCCAGATCAAGCGGCAGGCGATCGAGGCTCATGTCTCCAAGATCGATGTCGGCCCGCGTGGTACGCTGGTCAGCTTCCACAACGACAATTTCCCGAACCCCGCTGGCCTCATCGCGTATGCCGAACGCCTGCAAGGCGCGATCAAGCTGCGGCCGGACAACAAGCTGGTCCTGCAGCGTGCCTGGGGTGACCCGAAGAGCCGCCTGAACGGCCTGCTTCAATTGACCAAGGGCCTCAGCGCTGTTGCGCGCAAGGGCTGAGGCAGAAGAATTTCACGCGGAGGCGCGAGGGTCCCGCCCCTCCGGCGTAGCCCTTCAATCAGAAGCCTCGCGCTTGCCTCATCGAGTTCTGAGAGAAACAACCCTGCGGCGCCTCACACCTTCTTTGCGCCTTCGCGTGAAACCCCTTAATCCTAAGCCGCCGATGCTTCTGCTTCGCTGAGGCATTCCGTCCGAGCCAGCTTGTCGAACATCGCCGCGCTCATCGGCTGGGCGCGCAGGAAGCCCTGGAAATAAGCACACCCTTCGCGCGCGACGACCTGGCGTTGCCCTTCATCCTCGATACCCTCGGCAATGACCTGAAGGTCGAGCGCCCGCGCCATCGCCACGATCGCACGCAACACGGCAACGTCCCGCCGGTCGGTCGTGATGTCATCAATCATCGAGCGGTCCAGCTTCAGGTAATGGATCGGTAGCACTTTCAGATAGCGGAAGTTGCAGAACCCCGCCCCGAAATCATCCAGCGCGATGCGGATGCCCTGCGCCGAAAAGTCCGCCATGGTCTGCGCCGCCAAGGTGATGTCGCCGATCAGCGTCTGCTCCGTCACTTCCAGCGTCAGTCGGCGGGGCGGAAATCCGCTCTCGCGTACCAGATCCAGCATCTGCCGGGTGTAGCTGCCAAACGCAAGATCGGCCGCCGTGACGTTGATGGACAGGCGCAATTGCCCCGGCCACTGCTTCGCCGCCCACATCGCCTTGGCCGCGATATGCCGTGACAGAGGGCCGACGTGATCGGCGCGCTCGGCGATGGCGAACAGCGCGCCCGCGCCGATCCTGCCCAGTTCGGGATGATTCCAACGGGCCAGCGCCTCGGCGCCGGTCAGGCAATCGTCGGTCAGATCGAACTGTGGCTGGAACAGGACCTCGATCTCGTCCCGGTCGATGGCGACGAGCAGATCCGCTTCCAGCTGCTGGGCAGTGCGCCCCGGCGGCGTCACTTCGCCATCGGCCCAGGCGAGACGCGATCCTTGCTGATCGTGCGCATCGCTGAGCGCGTGACCCAGCCGGTCGAGCATCGATTCAACACTTTCCTCCGCAACGGCGCGGATCAACGCGACGCGCGGCGACAGGCGCAAAATACCGGATGCGACCGGGATCGGCCGGGCGATCATGTCGGCAAGCTGGTCTGCCACCAGTTGCCAGCGTTCTCGGCTGCACGCCTCGTTGGCCACCAGCAGGAAGCTGCCGCCACCCGCCCTCGCCAGCAACCATGGCCCGTCTAGTTCCTCTTCGGCAAAATGGCTGATCCGCGCCGCCACTTCTTCCAGCGCACCGTCGCCAGCCGCCTCGCCATAGGCCATGTTGATGGCGTCCAGACGACGAAGGCTCAGCAGCATGGCATGGACATGGGCCTTATGCGGCGCAAATCCGGGATCCGCGCGCCACGCCGCCACCCGGTCATGCACGGCATCGATGCCGGGGATACCGGTGAGCCGGTCGGTCAGCCCTCTGGCTGCGCTGCCCTTGCTTCGTCCGGCCATCTGATCGCTTCGTTTGAAACCCATGGTGCGGCCATAACCCAAACCCCTTGCAAAACCCTTCAAAATTCGACAGCCCCGCGTCTCACAACGGGCATAGTCCCGTAATGGGTCTGATCTGAAAAACAGGCCGACGGAGAAGTGATGAGCAAGGAAGCGAAACTGGCGCTGATCGTGTCGGACAGCGCGAAGGCGCAAGCCGGCGCCGTGGCACTGCGCAAATCGCATTCGTGGGTCTCTCCGGAAGAAGCGGACGTGCTCGTCGTCCTGGGCGGTGATGGCTTTCTGCTCCACGTCCTGCACGAAATGCTCGACTGGGATTTCATGAAGCCGGTGTACGGCATGAATCTGGGTACCGTCGGCTTCCTGATGAACGGTTCGCACGACGAAGTGCCCATCGCTCGGCGCGTGGCAGAAGCTCATTCGGTGCCCGTGCGCCCCCTCTGCATGCACGCGACCACCCGCGCCGGGATCGAGCACAGCTTTTACGCGATCAATGAAGTGTCGCTGCTGCGCGAAACCCGCCAGACTGCCAAGCTGGAAGTGCGCATCAATGGCCGGGTGCGCATGGAAGAACTGGCGGGAGACGGCATTCTGGTGGCGACCCCGGTCGGCTCCACCGCCTATAACCTGTCCGCCAACGGACCAATCTTGCCGCTGGGCTGCCGCATGCTCGCGTTGACGCCCCTAAGCCCCTTCCGCCCTCGCCGCTGGAAAGGCGCAATCCTGCCGGAAAGCGCGGAAGTGGAATTCTATATCCGCGAACCGGACAAGCGCCCGGTCGCGGCCGTCGCCGATCAGAAAGAAGTGCGCGACGTCGCCAAAGTGCGGATCATCGCATCTGCCGAAAAGGAACTGACGCTGCTGTTCGATCCCGGATTCACCTTGGAGGAACGCATTTTTGCCGAGCAGTTTCAGGTTTGAAGCTGACGCTTTCCACGCCCCGCACCGCGCGTAATTTTTTTGGTTTAAGGCAAATTTCTATGGAGACGGGGTTGCCAATCTTTCTGGCGCTGTTATAGGCGCACCCCTGCCCGGCGGTGGTAACACTGACAGGCTGCTCCCCGATAGCTCAGCGGTAGAGCATTCGACTGTTAATCGAATGGCCGTAGGTTCGAATCCTACTCGGGGAGCCAACATCTTCCAAATAGACCGGCAAATGCAGCCCCTGGCAGGGCGGGGATTGTTCGCCGATGCGCCTGCACCCGGCACTCATTCATACTGCCTTACCGATTAAGGCAAAGCCGCTCGGTGATTGAGCGCCCCATACAGCAAATTTGATCGGCATTCCGTTATTAGCGGCAGGTCATCAGCCTGAAGGCGTCATTATGTGTAGGGCGACGAATCCGGCTGCTTTGGCTTGTCGCCGGGACGGTCGCGCGCGAACTCTACCTCGTTCTGGCCTGGATTGAGGCGCTCCTGCCGCTTATCGTCCTGATGCTCTTTGTCTTCGTGAGTCCGAGGCGTGGTCATCATCGTTCCTTTCGCGGCGTTTCCTTACGAAAGAGCATCTAGCGGATTGGGTTCCCCTTATCGTGCTGTCGATCCTGGCTGCCTGCCCCGCAGTGCATCAATACTACTCGGATAAAAGCTGAACGCCCCTCACCGCTAACGACGCTGTTCGGGCCGATCCTCAGAGACTTGAGAGATTCCCACCATCTGATCGAGCAGCAAGGCGATTCCATCGCCCTCCTGCCCGATCATTGGCAATTCGCGCTACCCGTTCACGATCATCCCGCCGTTGGGATGGAGGACCTGCCCGCTCATGTAGCTGGCGTCCTCACACGCGAGGAACAGAAACGATGGCGCGACTTCGTTCGGCTGGCCGGGCCGCCCGATCGGGGTGCCCTCTCCGAAATGCTTCAGCTTTTCCGGGCTCGCCCCGCCGCAGGGATTGAGCGGAGTCCAGATCGGTCCGGGCGCGACGGCGTTGACGCGGATGCCGTGCTCGATGAGATTTTCCGAGAGCGAGCGTGTGAACGCGGTAATCGCGCCTTTGGTCGAGCTGTAATCCAGCAGTTCCTTGCTGCCGTTGTACATCGTCACGCTCGTGCAATTGACGATGGCCGCCCCTGCCTCGAGATGCGGACGCGCCGCCTGCACCAGGAAGAACATGCCGAAGATGTTCGTTTGGAACGTGCGCCGAAGCTGCTCTTCGGAGATGTCGGTGATGTCCTTGTCGGGATGCTGTTCGCCCGCGTTGTTGACCACGATGTCGATCCGGCCAAACGCCGCCAGCGTCTGCTCGACGATGCTGTCGCACATCGAGCGCGATCCTACATCGGCCCTGATCGTGATCGCCCGCCGTCCTTCGCTTTCGACGATGCGCTTGGTTTCCGCCGCGTCGTCATCTTCCAGGAGATAGACGATGGCGATGTCGGCGCCTTCACGGGCATAGAGGGCTGCCACCGCGCGGCCGATGCCGCTATCGGCGCCGGTAATGATGGCCACCTTGTCAGTAAGGCGGCCCGATCCGGGGTAGCGCGGTTGCCATTCCGGCTTGGGATCCAGAGTGCTTTCGTGACCGGGCAGGCCGTCCTCATGGATCATCTCGATGGTGTCGGTCATGTGCGTCTCCTTTGCAGAGGGAACGGCACACGACCGGGGACGGTTTCAGGCCGTCCCCGTCACTGGTCGTAGCGGACAGGCCATCGGACCCGTCACCTCAAGACCAGCCCCGCGATCAGACCAGAGCGCCGTGGCAGTGCTTGTACTTGTTGCCCGATCCGCATGGGCAAGGCGCGTTGCGGCTGATGGCCAGCCCGGCATAGGGATCGCCCTGTGACGGGTCCCCTTGGCCGTCCATGGTGAAGCCGCGCGTCGTTCCATCCGGGCTTCCGGCCAGATTGCCGAACAGCTCGGGATAGCGGCTGGAGCCGTCGCCATCGTCTGAATTGTCGAGACCGGTGAACGGATCGATATGGCCGGTGAGGAAGTCCGGCAGTTCGGGCAACATCGCAGGCTCTGGCATGCGGATTTCGCTTACCGAGATGATGCGCGTCACGTCCTCACGGATCGTGTCCAGCATCCGCTCGAACAGGCTGAACGCTTCCTGCTTGTATTCGTTGATCGGCTGCTTCTGGGCATAGGCACGCAGGAACACGACCTGACGCAGCGCGTCCAGCGTGGCGAGGTGTTCTTTCCAATAGTGATCAAGGCGGTCCAGCAGGATCGACTTTTCGACCTGACGCCAGATCGCGGGATCGTCCTGCGCCATTTTCTCGGCCATCTGCGCATCGGTCATGTCGGTGATGCGCTGTTCGATGTCTTCCGGCTCCACGCCATCCTCGTCGATCCACGCCTCGATCGGCACGTCGACGTTGAGGATGTCCTTGGCCCGCTCCTTCAGTTCCTCGACCTTCCAGTGCTCGGGATAGGAGCCTTGCGGGCAGGTGTCGGCGACCAGGGCGTTGATGGTGTCATGGCGCATGTCGACCACCACATCGTCCACGGTGTCCGCGTCCATGATGTCGGCACGCTGTTCGTAGATGACCTTGCGCTGGTCGTTCATCACGTCATCGTATTCGACGACCTGCTTGCGGACTTCGTAGTTGCGGGCTTCGACCTTCTTTTGCGCGGTTTCGATGGCCTTCGAGAGCCATTTTGACCCGATCGCCTCGCCGTCGGCAAGATTGTTGTTCATCATCTTGGAGAACAGCGTATCGGGGCCGAAGATGCGAAGCAGGTCATCCTCAAGGCAGAGGTAGAACTTGGACAGGCCCGGATCGCCCTGACGGCCTGAACGGCCGCGCAGCTGATTGTCGATACGACGGCTTTCGTGGCGCTCGGTGCCGATGACGCACAGCCCGCCAGCTTCGAGGACCAAACGCTTCTGCTCGCGCACTTCGGCCTTGATCTTGTCGATCGCGGCGTCACGCTCCGGCCCTTCGGGCATGTCGCGCAGCTCGTCCTCGATCCGGAACTCGACGTTACCACCAAGCTGAATGTCGGTGCCGCGACCGGCCATGTTGGTGGCGATCGTGACGGCGCGCAGACTGCCCGCCTGCGCCACGATGTGGGCTTCCATCTCGTGGAAGCGGGCGTTCAGGACCGAGTGCTTGACGCCTTCCTTGGTAAGGAAGTCCGACAGCAGTTCCGATTTCTCGATCGACACCGTGCCGACCAGCACCGGCTGCCCGGTCTCGTACTTCTCGCGGATCAGCTTGGCGATGGCAGCGAACTTGTCGAGCGTGTTCTTGTAGAACTCGTCTTCCTCATCCACGCGCATCACAGGGACGTTGGTGGGGATGGTGACGACGTTCATCTTGTAAATGTCGTAGAATTCACCCGCCTCGGTCGCGGCGGTGCCGGTCATGCCCGAAAGCTTGGGGTACATGCGGAAATAGTTCTGGAACGTGATCGACGCCAGCGTCTGGTTCTCAGGCTCGATCCGCACGCCTTCCTTGGCTTCTACCGCCTGGTGCAGGCCGTTGGACCAGCGACGCCCGTCCATCATGCGACCGGTGAACTCATCGATGATGACGACCTTGTCGTCCTTTACGATGTAGTCGGTATCGAGCTTGAACATGACCACGGCCTTGAGCGCCTGGTCCAGGTGATGGACGACCTGCGTGTTCTCGACGTCGTAGAGGTTCGAACCTTCCAGAAGCCCGGCGGCCTCGAGCATGCGCTCGGCCTTCTCGACGCCATCCTCGGTTAGCGAGATGTTCTTGGTCTTTTCGTCCGCCTCGTAATCCTCGGGCACCAGCTGCTTCACGATGACGTCGACCTGAACGTACAGCTCGCTCTTGTCGTCGGTCGGGCCGGAGATGATCAGCGGCGTGCGCGCTTCGTCGATCAGAATCGAGTCCACTTCGTCGACCACGGCGAAGTTGAAGGGGCGCTGCACCATCTGGCTGCGCTCGTGCTTCATGTTGTCGCGAAGGTAGTCGAAACCGAATTCGTTGTTTGTGCCGTACGTGATGTCGGCGCCATAGGCTTCCCGGCGCTCGAACTCGTTGAGGTTGGGCACGATCACGCCGATGGTCAGACCCAGCAAGCCATGCAGGCGGCCCATCTGCTCGGCGTCGCGGCGAGCGAGGTAATCGTTCACGGTGACGACGTGAACGCCCTTGCCCTCCAGCGCGTTCAGGTACGTCGCGGTGGTGGCGACCAGGGTCTTGCCCTCACCCGTACGCATTTCAGCGATTTCGCCGCGATGAAGGACGATGCCGCCGATCAGCTGGACGTCGAAGTGGCGCATGCCGAACACGCGCTTCGACGCCTCACGCACCGTGGCGAACGCTTCCGGCAGAATGTCGTCGAGCGACGAACCATTGGCCAGCATCTCCCGGAACTTGGGCGTTTGGGCGGACAGTTCATCGTGGCTAAAGGCCTCCAGCGCCGGCTCGAAAGCGTTGATCTGGGCGACGATCTTGTCGAGCGACTTGACGTAGCGCTCGTTGGACGAGCCGAAGATGGATTTGACGAGTGCGCCGAGCATGGCGGTGGATCCCTGTTTTCGTGAATGCGTAAGATGGATTGGCGCGCTTCGACCCGCAGGCCGAGCACGCGAACGCTCGCCGAACGAGCGTGAAATGGCACGTCGCCCGCGTTACTCGCGGGCGCGGTCTATTCCTGTGAGAACCGTCGCAACGGCGATCGGGGCCGACGCAACAATGCGCGGCGGCGCATGGAGTCGCGTGTTACGCAGCCCCGGCTCGGGCAATCGCGCCAACGCCACCGGCGCACGCGGAGCTTTCGCAGCGACCTCCCGCAGCGGCTGCACCTGCACCGCCGACGACCGCGACGCGCACGCTTCCACCGTGCCGATTTGCGCGGCAAGGCCCGTCAGCAGGGCAAGCAGGGTCAGGAGCAGGCGATGGGCCATGATGGATGCAGATAGGGTCGAGTGCGCGACCTGTCCACCACACACTTGATTCCGTCGTGCATTCGGCTGTCCGGGCGCTTTCCGCTGCTTGACGTTGGATGCCCACACGCTAGGCAATCCGGCCATGGCCTACCCCGTTTCCCCCCTCGCCTCGCCCTTTCCCTCCCTGTCGCCGATCGCGGGGGTCACGCCCCATGTCGTGCGCGCGGGATACAAGGATTGGGGTCGGTGCGATCTTACCTATGTGACGCTAGACGAAGGCACCGCCGTGGCGGGCGTCTTCACCCGCAACATCTGTTGTTCCAGCGAAGTGGAGCTTGGGCGAGAGAATGCGGCGCTTGGGCGCGCGCGGGCGCTGGTGGTCAATGCCGGCAATTCCAATGCGTTCACCGGCTACCGCGGGCGAGAGGCGGTCGAACAGATTATGGATCAAGTGGCGGACCACCTGGGCTGTGATCGGCGGGAGGTCTTCGTGTCGTCCACCGGCGTGATCGGCGTGCCGCTTCCCAAGGACAAGGCGCGTGAAGGCGTCGCCAGGGCGCTCGACGCCGCACCCTGCTCATGGGAGGACGCGGCACAGACCATCGCGACGACAGACACGTTCCCCAAAGGCGCGACGGCTACCGCGATGATCGGCGACGTCAAAGTCACCATCAGCGCGATCATCAAGGGATCGGGCATGATCGCGCCCGACATGGCGACGATGCTGGGCTACCTGTTCACGGACGCCGCCGTGGAACCAGCGTTCCTGCAGGCGTGCCTGTCCGCCGCGAACGAGCGCACGTTTTCATGCATCACGGTCGATTCCGACACGTCGACCAGCGATACCGTGCTCGCCTTCGCAACCGGCAAGGCAGGCAATACGCCATTGGCGTCCTTCGACAGCGCCGGCGCCCATGCCTTTGCCGCAGCGGTGCACGATGTCTGTCGCCAGTTGGCGCATCTCGTGGTGCGCGACGGCGAAGGCGCGCAGAAATTCATCGCGGTCAGCGTGAGCGGCGCCGTGTCGGACGAAAGCGCGCGCAAGGTCGGCATGGCCGTCGCCAACTCCCCCCTCGTCAAGACGGCGATCGCGGGTGAGGATGCCAATTGGGGCCGCGTGGTCATGGCCGTAGGCAAAGCGGGCGAGCCTGCCGATCGCGACAAGCTCTCCATCGGCTTTGGTGGCACGTGGGCCGCGCGAGAGGGATTGCCGCTCCCCGAGTATGACGAAGCGCCCGTCGCGGCGCATCTCAAAGGTCAGGAGGTCACCATCGAGGTCGATCTTGGCCTCGGCGATGGCAGCGCGACGGTGTGGACCTGCGACCTCACGCATGGCTACATCTCGATCAACGCCGATTACCGGAGCTGACGATGGCCGCACCGTCCTTCACGATCTGGGGTCGCCTCAACTCTCATAACGTCAAGAAAGTCGCCTGGTTCGCGGAAGAATTGGGCCTTGCGTATGTGCGGCACGATATCGGCGGGAAGTTCGGCTACACCGACGAATACCTTGCAAAGAATCCCAATCGCCTGATCCCGACGATCGAAGACGGGAAGATCACGCTATGGGAATCGAACGCGATCCTGCGCTACATGGCGGCGGAGTACGGCGGCGAACGCTGGTTCGCGCGCGATCCGATCGACCGGGCGCTGGCCGATCGCTGGATGGACTGGCAATTCACCTATGCCGACGCGCAGCGCGTCCCCTTCCTCAGCCATGCGCGGACGCCGCAGGCTGAGTGGGACCATGCTGCCATCGCCCGTGATGTCGGCCGCTGCGCGCAGTACCTCGCCGTCATGGACCAGTACCTTTCCCAGACGCCGTGGCTTTCGGGCAGCCAGTTCGGCATCGGCGACATTCCGATGGGGGTCTATGCCTACACCTGGTTCAGCCTGCCCTTCGAAAAGCCCGAGTTCGCCGCCGTAAGCGACTGGTATGCCCGACTGAAAGAGCGGCCGGGCTTCGCTGCCCAAGTGATGATCCCGCTGACGTGATCGGCCCCGCACTCACCGCATCCGTGGAAGCGATCATGCGCGATGCCAGCGATCGCGCGATCCTGCCGCATTATCAGACGCTGGCCGCTGACCAGATCGACACCAAGGCGGTGAACGATGTCGTCACCGTGGCCGACCGTGACGCCGAAGCACTGTTGACCGACAGGCTAGCCGCCCTGATGCCGGAGGCTGCGGTGGTCGGTGAAGAAGCCGTGTACGCCGATGGCAGCGTCATGGAACGCTTGCGGGAACGGCTTTGCTGGATCGTCGATCCGCTGGACGGCACCAACAATTTCGCGGCGGGCAAGCCGCCGTTTGGGGTGCTGGTCGCGCTGGCCGATCGGGGCGAAATCCTCGGCGGCTGGATTCTGGACTGTCTCACGGGGCGGTTCTGCAGCGCGACGTGCGGCGGCGGCGCTTGGATCGACGGCACGCGCGTCAGTGCTCAAACCACCGGCGAAGCGCCGCCTGTCGCTGCCATCTCCACCATTTTTCTCGATGCGCAGGCGCGGGAAAAGGTCCGGACTCACATCGACCCGCACTATCGTCTGGTCGATATTCCGCGGTGCGCGGCCGAGCAGTACCCGCGTCTGGTGCTGGGCGTAAACGACATCTCGGTCTTCAATCGGACGCTGCCGTGGGATCACGCCGCCGGGGTGCTGTTCCTGAACGAAGCGGGCGGGAAAGCCGCGCGCCCGGACGGCAGCCCTTACCGCGTGGATGAATACGAGCGACGCGACCTGATCGGCGCATCCAGTCCCGCGCTCTGGGATCAGTTTGCGGGCATCGTCGCCCGTCTGGGCTGACCCCATCCCACCACGAAAAAGCCCCCGCCGCTTCAAGCGACAGGGGCCGTTTCAGTCAAAAGAGAAGTTACCCGGCGATCAAAGTTCGCCTTCGAGCCAGCCCTTGAGCGCGTTCTTCGGCGCCGCGCCAAGCTTTTGCGCCACCTGCTTGCCGTCCTTGAACAGGACCAGCAGCGGGATGGACTTCACGCCGATCTCGGCGGGAATGCCGGTGTTGGCCATGATGTCCATCTTGGCGATCGTCACCTTGTCGGCCAGTTCCTCACCGATCTCTTCGAGAGCGGGCGCGATCATCTTGCACGGACCGCACCAGTCGGCCCAGAAATCCACAAGAACGGGCTTGTCGGACTTGAGGACGTCGTCCTCGAAGCTGGCATCGGTGACGGCAATGGTGGACATCGAAAGAAACTCCTTGAAAGGTTGGACGCAATCTAGGGACGAAACCCGCAGACGCAACGCCGTGGCTGGAAAGCTTTACTCGCGCGGCGGCAAGTCCGGCTTGTGCAGCGCGAGCACGTCGGCAGGAACGTCGATCAGACGCGGGACAGCTGTATAGAGCAGCGCCACGTCAACCGCCCTGCCCGGAAACGTCGCTTCCAGCGCGGCAGCATACGCGCCCATTTGCCGCAGGACGCCAACCGGCACATCCTCCAGCGTTTGCGGTGGGCGCCGCGCGCTTTTGTAGTCAACGAGCCTGATCCGGTTCGGCTGCACTACCAGACGATCGATCGTGCCCGCCACAACCTGCCCGCCAACGACAGCCGCCACCGGCACTTCGGCAAGACTGTCGGCTGAGAACAGATCGGCCCATTCGGGGTTGGAAAGGACGGCAAGCGCGCTGGCAAGCAGGTGCTGACGCTCGGCCATCTCCATATCCGCTGCATGGCGATCCAGCCAGGCTGCTCCGGCATTTTCACGCTGGCCTATGGAAACGTCAGGCAGACGCTCCAGCAATTTGTGGATCAGAGTACCGCGCCGCGCGGCATCGCGCCCTGCCCCCTGAGGAAACGGCGGATCCGGCGCCTCGTCTTCCCCGAGCCGCGATGGCGCCAGCGGACGCGGCGGACGCGGTTCGGCTGGAGGCACGCGTTCCAGCCATGCCGGCAAGGGATCGCGAAACGGCAACTGCGGCGATGCGGCGGCGACAGGCACCGATGCTGCCAAGGCGCCGTGCTCGCACTTCGCCCCCCAGATCGGGTCGGCAACTTCCGCTTCCGGCGGAAAGACTTCGCGCAAGCGAGCATACCAGCTTTTCGGGCTTGGCCCCTGCCGATCGCGACTGCCCAGCGCACCGCCGACGAACAGCGCTTCTTCCGCGCGGGTCATCGCCACGTAGAGCAGGCGCCAATGCTCCTGCTCGTCCGCCGCCCGCGCTTCCTCGATCCGATCGGCGATGCGGCCCTGCTTTTCGTCCTTCGACAGCGGCGGCAGGGGAATGACCCGCGCGTCGTTTCGCGGATCGGGCAGGTCCAGCCCGCGTTCGCGCGCATTGTCCGGGTTGCTGGTGGCATCGGCAAGGATGACGATCGGGGCCTGCAGACCTTTCGATCCGTGGACGGTCATTACCCGTACCAGCCCGGCGGCGTTGTCCGCCTCTCGCTTCAGCTCACCGTCACCCGAATCGAACCAGGCGAGGAACCCTGCAAGGCTGGGCGTGTCCGTCACCACATAGGCCTTGGCGGCGTTGACCAGTTCATCGATCGGATCGTTCGCCTCGGTCCCCAGCCGCGCGACGAGGCGGCGGCGGCCCTGCCATGGGCCGACCAGCAGCCATTGCAGCAAATCCTGCGGCGGATCGTAATCAGCCTTGGCCAGCAGACTGCCCAGTTGCTCCATCACCAAAGCTACATCCGCTTCGCGCGATCGGCGCAGATGATCCCACAACGGCGTGTGGCGCGGGCGGTAGGCATGCTGCAGCAGTTGCTCCTGCGTCCATCCCAACAGCGGGGACACGAGGAGCGACGCGAGGTTCAGGTCATCGAGCGGTTGCACCGCGAACCGCAGTGCCGCGACCAGATCCTTGACCGCCAGCGGTGCGCCCAGCCGCAGACGATCGACGCCCGCGACCGGCACTCCGGCAGCATGGAGCCGGGCGACGATCAGCCCGGCAAGCTCTTTGCGCTGACGGACCAGCACCATGATGTCGCCTGCTCCGGCGCGTCGCTTCCCGCCTTTGACCAGCGTCAGGCCGGGGCCCTGCAGGTCCAGCCATTCGCGAACCTGCAAAGCAATGCGCTCCGCCATCTGGCGATCCGGGCGGGACAGCCAGTTGGGCGCGGTGCCCTCTTCCGCGTCTTCGGCGATATCCTCGTCGTCGATGTCCCCGCCCTCGCTGACGGGTTGCCAAAGGGCAACGTAGCCGGGGCGGTCCTGCCCTTCGTGCCGTTCAGGCGGAGCGTCGAGGCCGAAATTGATGTGGCCGACACCCGAAATCGCCTTGTCCACGAAATCAAGGACTGTCTGGGCCGTGCGAAAGGAGCGGTCCAGCCCCAGTTCCAGAAGGTTGCGAGGAGCCAGATTGCTGCGCAGCATTTCCGCGTTCTGCGCTGCCTCACCCATCTCCCGCCGCACGCGTTCAGCGGCGCGACGGAAGTTTTCGGGGCTCGTCCCCTGAAAGCGGAAGATCGCCTGCTTGTAATCGCCGACGACGAACAGCGTGCGCATCAGATCGGCGTGCTGGCCCAGCCCGGCCCAGAACTCACCCGCCATCGCGAAGATGATGTCCCACTGCGCGGCGTTGGTGTCCTGCGCCTCGTCCACCAGGATGTGATCGAAGCGCCGGTCCAGCTTATAACGGATCCAGTCCGCCTGCGCCCGATTGCTCAGGAGATCGGCGGCACGGCGGATCTGGTCATCGAAATCGATCAGCCCCTCGCGCTGCTTTGCCTCGTCCCACGCCAGCGCAAACGCCCGGCCCAGCCGCAGCGCCGGCACCAGCCGATCGGCAAGCGACAACAGCGCGCGCATCGACCGGATCGTGGTGATGCAGGCCACTAACCGCGCCGCATAGTCCGCATAGGCCGGGTCGATCTTGTCCTGAGACTTGCTCGCCTTGGGTTCGTTCTTCTGGGTCAGGAACTCGCGCGCCAGTTTGTCGATCTCGGCAAGGCGCTGGGCCTCGTCACCGAGCAGCCATTCGCTGATGACATCGACGCTCGCCAGCCCGGTCTTCGTGCCCCATTGATGGTTCACGTCCATGCAGCGGCGTAGCGAAACCACATCGAACGCGGCATCACCGCACTGCTGTGCCAGCCAATCCCAATCGACGTCAGCGCCCAGCCCGATCAGGCGCAACACATTCGCGCGCATGTCGCCGGACTGCCAGCTTCCCGGGCCGAACCACGCGCCGCGCGCCGAGGCGCAGCGCAGCAGAAACTCCATCACCGCGTCCGGGCCATGACGCAGCGACAGCTGCTCCACCGCCAGCAGCAGCGACGGATCGCCCAGAGGATCGCCTTCCGCCCCGACCAGCAGATCGCCCAGCACCTGACGCGCCAGAAGCTCGCGTTCACGTTCTTCCATGGGGCGGCTGCCGGGGATCAGGTCCGCTTCCTGCGGGAACGTGGCGAGCAGCCACTGCGAGAAGGCGTGGATCGTATCGATCCGCAGGCCCCCGCCCGGACTATCCAGCACGGAAGCGAACAGGGTGCGCGCACGGGCCTTGGTCTCGTCGCTTGCCTGCGCACCGATCGCCGCCAGCCGCATCCCCAGCGCGGCATCTTCAAGGCGCACCCATTCCGCGAGCGTACCATTGATGCGGGCGGCCATTTCGGTGGCCCCCGCCTTGGTGAAGGTAAGGCACAGCACTTGCGACGGCTCAACCCCCGGCTGCAGAAGCAGACGCAACACGCGCGACGACAGAACCTGCGTCTTTCCCGTACCAGCCGAGGCGGAAAGCCAGACCGTTTCCTGCGGATCGACGGCCAGCATCTGGTTGCCGTGCAGCGGATGGACGCTTGCCGGGCCGCTCATGCCGCGCCCTCCTCGTCACGCGATGAACCGCCCAGAGAGGTGATCCATTCGTCCAGCCGCATCAGCTGGTCATAGTCGGCGTAGCTGCCCAATTCGGGGTTGAGCCGTGCCGTGAACGGCTCGGTGCCCAGTATCCAGCGGTCCAGCGCGTCGTCCAGAAAGCGGCGTGTTTCGGGCAGGAAATCCTCACGCGGGATGCCGGATTTCTTGCGGCCCTCCAGAACGGGTTCGAAATCGTAGCCCATCGTGCCGTCCTTGGACTTCGCCATGGACCAGTATTCGAACGCGCTGGCCTTTCCGTCGATGCCTTCGAAGCCACCGGCCTCCGCGATCAGCGCGACGACACCCAACTGCAGCGCAAAGCCCTCCTGCACACGCCGCCCGGTCGGCGGCTGGCCGGTCTTGTAATCGACCACGGCGATGTCGCCGTCTTCCTTGCGATCGATCCGGTCGGCCCGCCCATGAATGCGAATGCCGCGATGCTGCATGTCTCCCCACTTCTCCACCGCGAGAACCTGCCGGCCCTTCGCCTTGGCATCGAGAATCCTGCTTTCGAATGTCTCCAAAGCGGCCGAAAGGCGCGGCCACCAAAGCGCCCGCATCAGGGGGTGCGCGTTCTGCTCGGTGAGCACGTCCTGCGCTATCGCGTGTAGACCCGCCGCCGGTTCCCCCGCCTCGTGCCAGCGCTGCATGATAAGGTGAGCAACCTCGCCCTTCCAGGCCGCGCTCGGCTCGGCATCCAGCCCGTCGATGGTGCGAAGGCCCAGGATCGAGCTGGCGTAGAACTGGTACGGATCGCCGCGCAGACGGTCCAACCCGGTGACGGAAAGGTCAACGCGCCGCTGCTCGTCGCTCGGCGTGGGTTGCGGACGGCGATGGGCGGGTACAGATGCTGCGTCGTCCAGGGCGCGAGCGAGACGGATGGCTTCCACCTCGCGATGACGGTCCAGCTGGTCGCCCAGCATGGCCCGGACGCGAAGCACGAAGCGCGACGGGATCACCGGCCCGCCTTCGTCGCGCTGCGCCCAACTCAGCACGACTTCCGGCGCGCCGAGAGCGGCGGCAAGGTCATGCGCGGCAAGACCGATGCGGAAATCGGCGCCAGGCACTCCCAACGCTCGCAAAACGGCAGGTGGCAGCAACGCATCCTGCGATGGACTGGCGGGCCATACGCCCTCCACCAATCCCCCGCACACGAGCAGATCGGCACGGCCCATCCGTGCTTCCAGCAGGCCGTAGATCGACACGCGAGGATGCCCGCCCCATGGCGGACGCACCGAGACCCGGTCCATCGCGTCACGCAGCATCGCGGGCAGTTCGCGCGGGTCCAGCAACGTGCCTGCCGAACCGGCGGCGGCGCGCAATTCCTCGATGAACGCGCTGAGGCCGCGCCCGTCTGCGCCCGTCCAGATGGCTTCTCCGCACAAGGCTTCCGCTGCTTCGATCAACAGGCCGAGCAGCGATTCCAGCGGCTCGCTTTCCGAAAGAGCAAACAACGGCGACAGGATCGTGGCGATGGGCGCCCACCATTCCCCCAGCTTTTCATCCTGAGCGCGAGCCGTCAGCGTTTCCAAACCTATTCCCGGTCGTGGACCACGCAAGGCAAGGTCGAACTTGCGGGCGTTCTCCAGCCACGCGGGCCGCCCTGCTCCTGCTCCGGCCAGCGGATGGACGAGCAGCGCGATCAGCGGAACCGGCGCGCCCTGCTCGGCAACGACTTCGGCGAGCAGCAGCAGCAATCTGCCCGCCGCCGTCTGCGGCAGGGGACGCCCGGCGGTATCGTCGGCATCGATGCCCCAGCGTTGCAGATGGCCGACCACTCGGGCCGCAAGTCCACGGTCGGGCGAAATCAGGGCGACCCGGCGCTCCGGCACTTCCAGCGCTTCCCGGATCAGAATGGCGATGGCCTGCGCTTCTTCGCCGGGGTGTGTGCTTTCCATCAGGCGAACCCCGGCCAGGCGGCGTCGTTCCGGTGGCAGATCGACCCAGGCCGCCGACGCGCGCGGCGGCAGGAAAAGGTTGGAGATCGCCCGGCTTCGTTCGGGCGGCGCGGCCGACAGTCCCGATCGGTGCCATGGCCGCACTTCGTCGCGCGCCACGCCCATCCGGTTGAGCAGCAGCTTCAGGTGGTACTGCGGGTGCGTCACTGCATCGGACCGGCTGAACGGCGGATCGTCGTGCTGCGCCGGGGCCCCCGCCGTGCCGAGTTCGTCCCACACTTGTGCGTCCAGTGACAGGTCAAGATCGGGCAGCACGACGCTGCCGCTGTCCAGTTCGCTGACCACGCGAAGCAACCGAGCCAGCGCTGGCGATGCGCCGGTGACACCGGCAGCGACCACGGGGTATGGCGGCGGGGTGCCTTTCCACCGCTGCGCCGCATGGTCGAACAGACGGTTGCGGCGATCCGGCGCGTCGATCTCCTGTCGCGACGCCAGTTCCGCGATCCAGTGCTGCTGCACCATCAGGAACGTGCGCGTATTGTCCGTCCAATGTCCGGCCATCTCGCCGACGATGCCGATGACCCGGTCGGAAAGCAGATCGATCGGCGCGATGCCCTCCGCCATCAGGCGATCCATCGTGCGCCCGATTTCCCAGGCCCGCCGCAACAGGGCAGCGCCTTTGCCTGCAGCGTCGCCTTCCACCTCGCGCAGATAGTGCGCCAGTCGCAGCCACCGCCGCGTCGGGTCGGCGGCAGGGGCAATGTCGGCAGCGCCCAGCGGATCGAGCAAGGGGCCTAGCGTTTCGTCGAGATCGAGGTCACCCACCACCGCCATGCGCGGCAGCAGCATCCCGGTCCCGGAATGGCGAACGAACGCTTCGGTCACGGTCCGCACCGTGCGGCGGCTGGGCAGCAGCAACGTCAGCCGTGCAAGTCCAAGCTCCCCTTGCGAATAGCGGGGGACCAGCCCAGCAACCAATGCATCAGCAAATCCACGATGCGCCGCGATCGAATAGACGCGCGGGCCGGAACGATCAGCCCCTGCCTTTTCAGGCACGCATCATCCACTCTTCGGTCGGCTTGATCGCCGAAGGTTCGCCGACTTCGAACCAGAGGCCCATGTGCGACATGCCATAAAGCCGCCCTTCCTCGATCGCGCGATTCCACAGGACGTTGGTTGAAAACGGACCCTCCGGTGCCGCGCGAAGCAGGCGGTGGGACACCAGTTGGATGCCCGTGTAAATGAACGGCGCCACCCGGCCCGGACGCCGCCGCGAAACCTTGCCATCCGCATCGAGATGAAAATCGCCCTCACCGCGATAATTTAGCGCCCGCGTATGGGGGACCACCATCACCAACGCATCCATGCGCGAGGGGTCCCAGCCCTGAGACAGTTCGGCGAACACATCGTTCGGACCATCGATCCAGATGTTGTCACTGTTGAGACAAAAGAACGGATCGGGCAGCATCGCAGCCGCGCGCACCATGCCGCCGCCCGTTTCCAGCAAAATGTCGCGTTCGTCGGACATTTCGATTGTCGGGGTGGTCCTACGTAGTTTTAGGTGCCCCTCCAAAGCGTCCGCCATGTAGTGCGCGTTGACCACCGCATTCGCCACGCCCGCGCTGCCGAGTTTGTCCAAGGCATGATCGATCAGTGCCTTTCCGGCCACGCGAACCAGCGGTTTTGGCTGGCTCGCCGTCAACGGACGCATGCGCTTGCCCAGCCCTGCGGCCAGGATCATCGCCGTATCGCTGGCGAGCGGCTTCATGGTCATCGCGCGAACGCCCCCCCGTCCGCATCGCGCAAGGCCGCGGGAATATTGGCATCGAACCACGCAGCGACGGGTGCCAGAGCCGGATGCGCAAGATCACGCTCCATCAGCGCCCACACCCGAGGGATAAGATCGAGATACCGCGGTTTCCCGTCGCGCCGCCACAAGCGCACGAAGATGCCAACGATCTTGATGTTTCGCTGCGCGCCCAGCCGCGCATAGTCCGCGAGGAATGTGTCTGCATCGACATCCGCCTTGCGCACGTAATGATCGAACATCGCCGCTTCCAGCTCAGGCGATACATCGCGCCGGGCATCCTGAAGCAAGGATACCAGATCATAGGCCGGGTGGCCGATCAGCGCGTCCTGAAAATCGAGCAGCCCCTGCTTCTCCAGGCTGCCCAGAAGCATGATATTCTCGGCATGGTAATCGCGCAGCACGGTCACCCCCGGACGCTGACGCCCGAGCAATCCGCCCAGAACCTTTTCCCAAGCCGCCACGAAACCCGGAACATCGACGTAAAGGTTTTGAGACGTGCAATACCAGTCGATGAAAAGCCGGACCTCGCGCTGGTACTCGCTCAGCGAGTAATGCAGGAACGGTCCCGGCGGCAGGCGATGCAGCTTGGCCAGCGCATCGATAGCGGCGGTGTAGACCGTGGTCTGATCATCAGGCCATTGATCGAGATAGTCGCGCATCCGCACATCGCCGAAGTCTTCCAGCAGCACCAGACCACGGCTGGCGTTTTCGGCCAGAATATGCGGCGCGCGCATGCCGTTATCATCCAGCCAATGGGCGGCGCGCAGGAATGGTTCGGGATCTTCCTGCGGTGGCGGGGCATCCATCAGCATGGCGGTTTCGCCACTTGCCTTGCGAATACGGAAGTACCGGCGAAACGAGGCATCCCCCGGCAGCGGTTCCACTTGCGTCCCGCCCCACCCGGCGGCGGCTAGGAAAGCATCAAGGTTTTCGGGCTGCGGCCGGATTTCGGCTGTGTTCGGTGTCAACGTCATGTCGGCATCCGCCCTAGCCAATCAGCACCGCCTTCGACAATGGCGATCCTGCCGGTGGCAGCCATTTCCAACGTGATAGAAAGGCAGCCCGGCTCATGCGCAAACCCACCGGCGTGATCTGGCCATTCGGCGATCAGCGCGCTGCCATCCCGGTAATCATCAAGGCCGATTTCCTGCGCTTCGTCCGGATGCTTCAGTCGGTAGAAGTCCGCATGGACCAAAGGCAGCCGCACCGAAGGAGGATCGTACGGCTCAATAATCGCAAAACTGGGCGATGGAACTTCGCCTGCGTGACCAAGACCGGCAATGATTGATCGAGCCAGCGTCGTCTTGCCTGCGCCAAGCCCGCCGGTCAGCGCGACGACATCACCGGCCCTCAACACGCCCGCTATTGAGCGGCCAAGCCGATCCATGGCGGCAAGGTCCGGCAGGTCGATCGTCATGGCAATTCTATGGTGGCGCTGGTGCCCTTACCGGGTTCGGATGCGAGGCGCAGTGAACCGCCATGTGCCTCGACCAGCTGGCGCGCGAGCGGAAGGCCCAGACCCTGCAACCGGTCCACCGTCTTGCCATCAGCGCTAACTTTCATGCCGTCGAGCGCACGGGCCAAGCTCCGGCCATCAAGGCCCGGCCCGTCGTCTTGCACAAGAATGTGTAAGGCATCGCCATTCCCCGAAGAGGCGCGGCGGCGCGCTAATTGCACGAGGATGCGGCTACCACGGGGTGATGCGGCAATCGCGTTCTCCACGATGTGGCCGATCGCCCGCGCCAGGCGCCGACGATCCGCTACGATCGGACGCATCAGTCCGTTCGCCTGCAGATCAAGGGTGATGCCTGCCTTGTGCAATCGGCCCGACCGCTCCTCCACCACGCCGCGCACGAAAGGCATGGGATCGATCTCTTCCAGCTTTAGGGGCAAAAGCCCGGCTTCGCTCTGCGACAGATCGAGCAGGCTATCGATATGTTCACCAAGGTGGGCCGACGCTTCGATGATTGACCTCACGTAATCAGCGCCGGATTCGCTGAGTTCGCCACCCAGGCCCAACGAGAGCATTTCAGCGAAGCCGCCGATCGAGGTAAGCGGCGTGCGCAGTTCCTTGCTCATGTTCGCCAAGAACCGGGTTTTGATCGCGTCAGCTTCGATCAGTGCCACGTTGCTTTCGCGAAGGGCATCCTCGGCTTTCTGGGAATCGGTGATGTCGAGGACGGCCAGCAGCCCATTGCCATCCGGCAGGGGCACCCCGGCAAATTCAAGCATTCGCCCGTCGGCCAGAGCAATACGACCCCCGGTTTGTGCCCGATCCAGCGTCGCGGCACGCACGACGTTGCCCACTGTCTCCGCTTCAACCGGTCGCTTGAGCCGCGAGGCGATCTTTTTCAGCAAGCTCTCGATATGGGGGTGAGTGTCGAGAAACTCGTTTTCGAGGCCCCAGTCCGCCGCAAACCGGCGGTTCCAAATTTGCATCCGTCCGTCCGGCGCGAAGACGGCGATCGACTCGAAAAGACTGTCGAACGTGGCGGTTCGCGTGCGCAACAAGGTATCGCGCATGGCGGAAAGCCGCAGTTGCTCGGTCCGGTCCTCAACGATCAGCAGCAATCCACCGTCGGGCACCGGCTGCGCCACAATGCGCAAATGAGTGCCGTCGGCCAAAGTCCATGCCTCTTCCTGCGTGTCGCCCGCCGCGAACCACGCAGCGCGTTCACGACGCCAGGCCGGAAAGTCTCGCACTTCCGGGACGCGCTTCGCGTCTCGAGCCGAATCCAGCAGCCGTTCGAACGCAGGCGGATCGATAAGAATGCGGCCGTCCAGTTTGAAGAGACGCTGGAATGGCTGATTGGCAAATGCCAGCCGCTTTTTGGCGTCAAATTGCGCGACACCGGCAGACAACTGATCCAGCAAGGCCCGCTGCGCTTCACGGAAAGCGCGGAAGGAGCGCGACATTTCCTCCAGGTCTTCGATGTCGACGGCGTAACCGGCCACGCCATCCTCACCCAACGGCAGGTCACTGACCCGAAGCGCACGCCGCTGGCCGTCGATGGTCGTGGAGACGATGCGCTCGATCGGAATCCCCTTGTCCATGGCCTGACAGGCGACCTGGCCAGGAGTGAGGCCGTCCACCGCCTCGATCAGTTCGATACCTTTCGCGACCACAGCGTCAGCGCTCTGCGCCCCTACGGCGGCCACGTAGGCGTGGTTCACCAGTTGCAGTTCGCCGTCAGGGCGACGGAACCACATCGGCATGGGGGCGGCCTCGATCAGAGAAACCAACGCGTGGAAATCACCGCGGGCACGCGCCGCCTCGTCCCGCAAGCGGGTGAGTTCTGTCTCGCTGTCACTGAAGTCGAAAACCCAGACCAGTGCAGCGCCGCCCGGCGATACTTGCGGGTCCGCCAGATGACCGCGAAGGGCAAGGCTGCGGCTGGAGCCGTGCGGCGTCGCCACCATGCGGAACGGTGCGGCAGTCTTCTGGCAACGGCGGACCGCTTCGGTCAATTCCGCCAGCTTTTCAGCGGGTATGCCTTTGCCCGTGCCGTCGAGTTCCGAAAGATACTGCGGAACGCCATCAAGGCCAAGCCACTGCGCCAACCGCGGGCTGGCCTCTATGCGGCCGTCCGTGCGGACCAGCAGCGGAAGGGCGGGCGATTCCTCCACCATCTTGGCCAGTCGTCGGGCCGAGCGCAGTTGCTGTTCGGCCCGCTTCTGCCGGGCGCGCGCGACGAGAACGGCCCATGCCGCCGCCATTGTCCAGGTGCCGAGCAGCAGGCCGATCAGGAGAGGCAGGAAGCGGGATAATTCCATCGCGACAGGCTATGATGCGGAGCCGCCGCGCTGACAATGGGGGATGTCACGAAATCCGTTGTATATGTGCGTCGTGCTGCGTCTTCGCCCTGCCAAACGAGAAAAGGCCGCGCCCGATGGACGCGGCCCTCACCTATCAGGATCGAGCGAAGGAGATCAGTAGCGGTAGTGATCCGGCTTGAACGGACCTGCTTCCGGCACACCGATGTAGTCCGCCTGCTTCTTCGACAGCTTGGTGAGCTTCACACCCAGCTTTTCGAGATGCAGCGCCGCTACCTTTTCGTCGAGATGCTTGGGCAGAACGTATACTCGGTTTTCGTATTCGTCGTTTTTCGAGAACAACTCGATCTGCGCCAGCGTCTGGTTGGTGAAGCTGGCCGACATAACGAAGCTGGGGTGTCCGGTGGCGCAGCCGAGGTTGACCAGCCGACCCTTGGCCAGCACGATCAGCTGCTTGCCATCGGGAAACGTGACGAGGTCGGTACCGGGCTTGACCTCTTTCCAGTCATAGTTGTCGAGAGCGGCGATCTGGATCTCGCTGTCGAAGTGGCCGATGTTGCAGACGATGGCCTTATCCTTCATCTGCTCCATGTGCGCGCCGGTGATCACGGCTTCGTTACCGGTGGCGGTAACGAAGATGTCGCAACGCGTCACGGCGTCTTCCATGGTGACGACTTCGTAGCCCTCCATCGCGGCCTGCAGCGCGCAGATTGGATCGATCTCGGTCACCAGAACGCGCGCACCACCGTTGCGCAGCGAGGCCGCCGACCCCTTGCCGACGTCGCCGAAGCCCGCAACACAAGCGACTTTGCCCGCCAACATGACATCCGTCGCGCGGCGGATCGCATCGACCAGCGATTCACGGCAGCCGTAGAGGTTGTCAAACTTGGACTTTGTGACCGAGTCATTCACGTTGATTGCGGGAAACGGCAGCTTGCCGTCCTTGGCGAGGTGATAAAGGCGGTGAACGCCGGTGGTGGTTTCCTCTGACACACCTTTGATCGCGTTGACGGAACGCGAGAGATAGCCCGGCTTGGCCTTGAGGAAGGCATTGAGCGCGCGGACGAACTCGATTTCCTCGGCATTCGAAGGTTCGAAAAGCGGCTCGCCAGCTTCGACGCGCGCGCCCCACAGCGCGAACATGGTGGCGTCGCCGCCATCGTCGAGGATCAGGTTGGTAGTAAGGTCGGGATTTTCGTCGCTTGACCAGTCGAAGATGCGGCCGACGTAGTCCCAGTAGTCCGAGAGGCTCTCACCCTTGATGGCGTATACGGGAATGCCCTGCGCCGCGATCGCAGCCGCGGCATGGTCCTGCGTGGAAAAGATGTTGCAGGTGGCCCAGCGCACTTCCGCGCCGAGCGCGACCAGCGTCTCGATCAGCACGGCGGTCTGGATCGTCATGTGCAGCGATCCGGTGATGCGCGCACCCTTCAGCGGCTGCGATGCGCCAAATTCTTCGCGCAGAGCCATGAGGCCAGGCATTTCGGTTTCGGCGATGGCGATCTCGGTGCGGCCGTAATCGGCAAGCGAGAGGTCGGCGATGGCGTAGTCTTTGGCGATGATCGAGGCAGTGGCCACGGGCGCAAACTCCTGATGATTGGCGCGCCAACGCGGCCACGGGACAGTCCCGAGGCCGCGCCGGCAATGCCGCGTCCCTAGCGTTTGGAGCCTCTTCTGGCAAATATAAAGATATCTTTATATCCTCAGGCGGATCACCCCAATTGTAGGCCTAATGGTTCGCCAGTGCCAGCAATGGCCTTGGCTGGCGATCCAGCAACTGCCCCGCAGCCTCCACCAAAGTCTCTCGACCCTCAATAAGGGCTAGGCTCTGCGTCGCCTGACGAAGTTCGTGGCAAGACAGCCACGGATGCCCGCCACCATACTCGTTGGCCATCACCACGCTCATCCGGTCAAGCGCACGATCAGCCCCCGCCTCACCCGCTTCGGCGGCCAATTCCGCCCGCAGTTCTTTGTTTGCTTCGTTCAGTTCTTTCATATGACCACTGGTGAAGCGGCCGTAGTCGTCGATGAAGTTATCGTCGGTCGTCCGGCACCGCAGCCCAGTGACCATCAGCATGATGTCCATCCGGCGCAGTTTCTGCGCATCTCCCGGCGCCGCTTGCGCTGGCGCGGCCAAGCCGATGCAACAGACCGCTGATGCGCCCATCGCCAATAGGTACCGGCATCCTTGCAAAACAAAGTTCATGTAAAATCTCCCCGCAGTCTCACCCGCAGGACGACATGACATCGATTGCATTTACTCAGGACTGAAGGGGCATCCTGAATCAAACTTTAATGATTCAAATTGCATCGGATATGTCACATTTTGTTGCCATTCAGAGTTCAAAACAGCACGGAACTCGATGTGCGCAAGTCTTTCGAATTCCGGGACAAGCATTTTTAAAGTAAACTTTCCAACACGACTGTTGGCCGAGATCGTTTTTTTGCTCGGGCGAACGACCAATTCGCTCTTTATGGCGTTCCCAAAATTTCGCTGCTGGAACGCTGTTGCCCACGCGCGGACCTGGCTTATATCTGCTGCGCGCTATCCACCTTCTGGAAAGGACGAATGCATGACGATCGCCGTTGGAGATAAACTGCCTGACGTGAAGCTTATCAAGGTTGGCGAAAGCGGACCCGAGCCTGTTCAGTCGTCCGAGTATTTCGCGGGCAAGAAAGTCGCTCTGTTTGCCGTGCCCGGCGCGTTCACGCCGACGTGTTCGGCCAAGCACATGCCCGGTTTCGTCGAGAAAGCCGGCGAGCTAAAAGCCAAGGGGATCGACGAGATCGCCTGCACTTCGGTCAACGACGCCTTCGTAATGGGCGCATGGGGCAAGGCATCGGACGCCGCAGACATCACTTTGCTGGCAGACGGGAATGGCGATTTCGCCAAGTCGGTCGACCTGGTAATGGATGGTTCCGGGTTCGGCATGGGAAGCCGCAGCCAACGCTATTCGATGATCGTGAACGACGGTGTCGTGGAGCAGCTCAATGTGGAAGCGCCCGGCTCGTTCGAAGTTAGCTCGGCCGACTATCTGCTCGGAAAACTCTGACCACCTTGCTATAATTTTACAAGGCAGCCGGTCTTAAAGCGACCGGCTGCCTTATTCTTTGGCGGATGCGGTACCCCGTGGAACGTACACCACGATTCCGTCGCGAGACCATATGCATTGCCATCGGCCGCTAAGGGCAAGCTCCTCAGCCAAAGGCGCGTTGTGTCGCTCATCAAGTACGAAAGCGGCTGGATTCCATTTATGGATGACGTCGACCAGCGGAACGATCCCGTTTTCAATCCCGCCATTGTATCGCCATTCTTCCCGGGAGTAACGGTAATAGCGGCCGTCGTATGCGACCCGCCAATCGGGATAGCCCGCGTCAATGATCGCCCCGCCGAATGGAAAATCGCCGTAGATCGTACCCGTCACCCCTGTTGCGCGCAGGCGGGACAAAGCCGCTAAGGGTAACGCGGACGCAAAGCGGGTCGGCGCTATCAAAGGCGACGCTATCATGACAGCCAATACTGGAAGTGCGTAAATCCCAAAATGTCGCACGCTAACCGAACGCGGCATTTCTTCCGGCTCAAGAACGGCCCGCGCGATAACTGGCACCATGGCAACCGACCAAAACAGTACGAATCGATAGGCAGTAATAGTCAACAACAGAAGGCCGGCCGCAATGGCTACTTCCTCGACCTTGATGCGCTTAGGGTTCAGGTAGATCAGCCAAGCTGTCAGCATCGTAACTGCCAGCACAGAGAAAGAATGGTTACGATTGGCGGGAATCCAGAGCGGCAGCCACTCGCTCGCACCGATAGCGACGCTTGCCTCTGCATTCAGAGCCGACGTTTGCAGGATGGAAATCCCGTCAGGCGTGGCGAATATTGCGAGCGCTCCGACGGTAGCCAGCGAGGTGGGTACGACTGGCATCGGTTTGCGGCGGTCACGCCACCAAGCGACCCATCCCGGCAATGCCGCAAACCCCATCGCTGCCACGCCGATACTCACCGAAGGATGGAGGTTCTGCCATAGCACGAACAGCGGAACTGCCAGCGCAATCGTCGTCGAAGTTCCTAACTCCAGCCGACGGATCGCCAAGAGCAATCCAAAGCACAGGCACGCGAAACTTTGTGGCCGCACGCTCGCCGTCAGCCAGGCGACGAGAAATGCGAGGAGGAGCGCGTAGGTCACCGCCTCGATTTTCTCTCCACGGCAGCGACAGGCAGCTGCTACTGCCCAAAATCCACCCAGCCAACACAACGCGTCGGTAACTCGAAGCAGATCCCATCCGCCGATCAGCCGGGCTTTTGCCATAATGGCTTGGCCTGCCCACGCCACGGTAGGCAGCGGTTCGCCCAGATGCAGCGCGGCAAACGGTTCGCGAAATACCGGCCCACCCTTTGCGAGGATCAGTTCGCCAAGCTTTAGCTGCCAGAAAACGTCCACATCCCAAACCGCACGGAGCAGTAGGGTCAGCAGCATCGCCGCCGGGACGAGCGCCATCAACCACACCCGGAAAGGTGGTGACGTTTGGGCTCGTTCGTTTCTGTCGGGATTCATGACGATCGGATGGGTTCGAACGGCCTGCCGTGCGTTGGCTGAGCCTAGTATCCCATCAGGCTCAATACTTCCTTGCGGGACCGTTGATCCTCAAGAAAAGTCCCCATCATGCGGCTGGTGATCATGCCGACCCCTGGCGTGCGAACACCCCTTGCAGTCATGCAGGCATGGTTGGCCTCAATCACCACTGCGACACCTTGGGGTTGCAAATGCTCCCAGATACATTGCGCCACTTCAGCGGTGAGCCTCTCCTGAATCTGCAGCCGACGGGCAAACCCATGCAGAACGCGGGCCAGCTTCGATATGCCCACCACGTGATTGCGGGGAAGATAGGCGATGGCCGCCTTGCCGATGATCGGTGCCATATGGTGCTCGCAATGGGACTGGAATGGAATGTCCTTTAGCAAAACCACTTCGTCATAACCGCCCACTTCCTCGAAAACACGGCTGAGATGGATGGCGGGGTCTTCGTTGTAACCCTGACAGTATTCCAGCCATGCCCGAGCGACGCGTTTGGGCGTGTCGATCAGCCCCTCACGGGTTGGATCGTCACCAGACCATTTGATCAGCGTGCGGATGGCATCCTGCACATGCTCGGGCACGTCGGGCTTGCGTAGCGCGCCTTCCAGTGGATCGTCCTCGCCCGGACCGATCAAACTGCTCATGCCTAAAGCTCCTAGTAAATCCGCATGCCGTACTGATACGAAGCCTTTCCAGCTTCTGCCGTCACTTGCAAGTGGAGCCTGTTGCCAGTCTTGCCGGTGATGCGGAGTGCGTGGAATTATCTTTCTTTCGCTTACCTCAGCAATCACAGACCAAAGGGCGAAGGTCGGCAGAAATTGGTCCGCTAGCGCTGAGATTGCTGCGGTTTATCGCGCAAACAGAGCATTTCGCCCCTGATCGGAGCAACCGTTCAGATTACGGCGCATTCGAATTGTTAAGTTCGCCAATTGCTTCAGCCCCCAGGTCGATCATGCATATGATCAATAGCGAAGGGTCAACCGGCCGAGAGATCGTCCAGGAGAAGCAGTGATACCGGCTTTTCGTCGGATCGCTTTTCAATGCTTTCCTCCGCGGAAAGCGCGTCACGGACTGTTCTCCCGCAGTTCCGTCAATAAGGAGTACGCCATGAAGAAGACCCTAATCGCCGCTGCTATCGCGTCGGTCGCAATTGCTCCCGTAGCAATGGCGCAAACTACCCCGGCTGCACCTGCTGCGGGCGCAGCCGCTACGGCTCCTGCAAATCCCACTGTTGGCGCTAAAGTGTATGACGCTCAGGGTGGTGAAGTTGGATCTGTCGAATCCGTAGCCGGAGACATCGTGACTGTTTCGACGGGAACGGCTCGCGCTGGCCTGCCGAAGACCGCATTCGTCACGCGGGATAAGGGCCTGACGATCGGCATGACCAAGGCCGAACTGGAATCCGCCGTCAACGGCGCCAAGGCAGAAAACGGCGCTGCAAAGGATGCTGCACTGGTCGCCGATGCACCAATCAAGAGCAGCGACGGCGTGGTGATTGGTACCGTTTCCAAGGTCGAAGGCGATAACGTTACTGTGGCGCTCAGCAATGGTTCGGCCGCCGCACTGAAGAAGTCCTACATCGGCCTGGCTGCTGATGGTTCGCTTGCTCTTGGCATGACGGCAGCTGACTTCAGCAAGGCGACGCAGGCCGCCGGGTCCGCGCAGGCAGGCGCTGATGCCGGTGCCGCCGCAACCGGCGCAGCGGCAGCCACACCAGGTGCGGGGCAATAATCCCACCCATTACCCGGTAGGATAACGCATAGCCACGGTCGGGACCGATGCAACGTCGGTATCCCGGCCGTTTCGCTTATTAGCAAATGCGTGTGTCGTGATGTCTGAGGCTCGAAAACAAAACCCCGCCAATCATGCGGGGTTTTTAACGATGGTGGTGCGCCCGGAACGATTCGAACGTCCGACCCTCAGATTCGTAGTCTGATGCTCTATCCAGCTGAGCTACGGGCGCACATGCCATCAATTTACCCAACTTATCCATTCAAACCCCAAAAGGGAGAATGGTGCGCCCGGAACGATTCGAACGTCCGACCCTCAGATTCGTAGTCTGATGCTCTATCCAGCTGAGCTACGGGCGCGTTGGAGGTGCGCCTTTAGGAAGGGAATCGAGTCTGGTCAACGCCTATGTGTGCTGCGCGACGTTTTTATGGTGCTATGTCAGATGCGCTTTCAGCCCTTCCGCCAGCGGATAGTCCAGTGGGGGCATTTGCAGATCTCCGATTTGATCGATTGGAACCCAGCAAAGTTCGGCTGCCTCGATTGCAGTGGGAGCGCCCCGCCAGTGGCGACAAGCGTAAAGCAGGATCAATAGCGACGTCCCACCGCCATCCCTGATCATAGTGTTGCTGGCGAAGGTGACGGGAACGAGACCGGACGGCGGCACCTCGATGCCCAGTTCCTCGCCCAGTTCGCGGATCAGCGCAGCCTCGGCTGTTTCGCCCGGTTCGATCTTGCCGCCGGGAAACTCCCACAAGCCTCCATGCGCCGCTGAAAATGGTCGGCGCTGCATCAGTGCCCGTCCGTCGTCATCCAGAAGGGCCGCGGCGACCACAAATGTCATCGTTGGCTTAATGCTCAGCTTGGCCTCCAAATTAAACGCAATTTAACTCGGTCATGCGATGTAGCGCTGAACGGTAAGGAAATTTCAGTGATCACGCGGCTGCCCGGCATCTTGTCTAAAGTCAAACGATGCCAATCCGGTACTTCGTCGGTTGAGTATGGTCTGATCCTTGCGTTCATCGTCCTCGCCATGTTCGCTGCTCTACAGGCCATGGCGGGGCAAACAGTCAAAATCTGGAACGATGTGTCGACCAAGTCTTCGGAGGCAATCAGCAAAACCTGAAATTCCGAACACACTGATCGTCAACGACAAAACACACTTAAACCTTTGTCAACGATTGCACTGTAGAAACCAACTTGTCCAAGGCGCCGCAGAGAGACTGAAGCGAAGAGGACCGGGTACACACAAGACTGCTTTATCAGGAGACCATTCATGAAGTTTCTCGCCAAGCTGCGCCGCAATGAAAAGGGCGCCACCGCTATCGAATACGGCCTCATCGCAGCTTTGATCGCGGTTGCTGCGATCGCTGCCATGCAGGGCCTGGGCTCGCAGCTGTCCAGCACTTTCAACAAAACCAAGACTACGATGTCTGCAACGAACTAATAGCCATTTGGGCGATCACGCATCGCCGAAAGAACTGGGATACCTTTCTGAAGAGCGGCATGGAAACATGCCGCTCTTTTTGCACTTCGTTCTGTCAGAACGTGACGATCTTTACCCTTTGTGCCGCGGTTAATTTTGCATCGGCTTGCAGACCATTTAGAACCAGGAACCGGTCCAATTTCGCGTCGGAATAAGCCATCTTCGCGGCAAGCGATTGCACCGTATCGCCAGCCTTCACCGTCACAACGTCGATAACCCTGGGCTTCACGCTACCCGCGTCCGCTGCGGACAGGCGGCGCAGCGAACGGAACATCGGCGTGAACACGTCCGCCCTCCCCGCTTGCGTCAGTGACACGAAGTGATAGGCTTGACCGTTCCCGAAATCATAAGCGAAGACCACCACGTCGATGGTTCCGCTTGAGTTCTGGACCCGCGCATTGCCGTAAGCGGCTGAGATACCATTGACGGTCGTTCTCTCGATCGTGGACGGCGTGATGCGCGCCTGACCAGATTCGGTAAGTCCCGCGAAGACCGAATTGACGTAGGACTCCAGTCCGCCGCTCATCTTTCCGCCAGAAAATTGAGCTTTGCCTGACGAACCACTGACGGTGACGGCGTTTGATCCGTTCACCATGAAAAACCCGGTGGGCGCTTCAAAGCCGAACTTCAGCACGGGATGAGTGAACCGCTGCCCATCAACAACGCCCTGCTTGGGATCGTCACCATACGTCAGCCCATCGATACGAGTAAGAAAAGCATCGCGGTTGGTGTTGCCGGACGCGGCATTACCCGCATAAGTCAGCGCCGTGCGCACACGCGAAGCAGGGTCCGGGTGGGTGGATGCCCATTCCGGGGTTTCGGTACCGCCGCCTCGCAACTGGGCTTCCAGAGCATTCTGTCGCGCCAGACTTTCCAGAACCGAAGCCATTGCCCGGGGATCGTATCCAGCACGCTTGAGGTAGGTGATGCCCAACTGGTCGGCCTGCAACTCCTGCGAACGCGAAAATTTGAGGGTCAGAAGCTGTGAGCCCTGGGTGAAGATCTTCTGCCCCAACTGGCCGAACGCATTATCGCCCAGCAGGGCGCCCGAGAGGATCGAGCCCAGCACGCCGATGATCTGGTTTCGCTGCGCAGCTTTCTGTCGCTGCGCCGAATGGCGGGCGGCCACGTGCCCGACTTCGTGCCCCAAGACACCTGCCAGTTCGGCCTCATTATTCATGAGGGCGGTCAGTTGACGGGTGACATAGATATAGCCGCCGGGAATGGCGAACGCATTGTTCACCGGCGAATTCAGCAGGGTGACCGTGAAATCCCCGGTCGCATTCGACAAGCCAGACTGAACCGCAATACGCTTGCCCACCTGCTCGACGTAACTCGCCTGAGGCCCCGTCACGGCACCGCCAAATTCCGACAGCAATTCCGGATGTGCTTTGGCCCCTTGCGCCTTGTCGCTGGCGCTGATCGCATAGACCCGCTCGGCCTTCTGAGCCTGCGCACCAACCGACGTCGGCCCGGACATGGCAAGAACCATACCGATGACGCCAAGCGCGCCAGATGTGCGCAGAACGCGTTTGGATTTGATTGGCATGATGTTCCTTTCCCCAACGGATTTGGCCGCCTGCTCGGCTACGGCCCTTGTTCAACCCGTTACGATCAACGAGGTGACCAAACCCTTGTTCCGCCGTCTACATCGCATCGAGATCGGTGCGGTCCGCGAGCGGGTGTCGCGCATTGACAAGCGCCACTAGGCGGCTGCTGTCCACATGCGTGTATATCTGGGTTGTCGCGATATCCGCATGACCCAATAGCATCTGCAACACCCGCAGATCTGCGCCGCCTTCCAGAAGATGCGTCGCGAAGGCATGGCGCAGAACGTGCGGAGATACTCGCTGCGGATCCAGCCCGGCCCTTGCCGCCAGATCACGCAACAACTGGAACAAGCGCACACGGGTAAGGTGCCCGCTGGCACCACTCGATGGAAAAAGAAACCGCGCTCCAGCCTTGCCAGGCTTCACCAAGCGCACGGCAAGCCATTTTGAGAGCACCTCGCTAGCCCGGGTGCTGACCGGCACCATCCGCTGCTGCCCTCCCTTGCCCGTCACATGCAGGAACGGAGCATCGCGTGGCACGGCTGCCAAAGGCAAGGACACCAACTCAGTTGCGCGAAGACCGGAACCATACAGCAATTCGAGCAAAGCCAGCGTACGAATAGCTTCCGGCTTACCTCCCGCCGCCTCTTCGTCAGCTTGGGCTAGAAACCGCTCAACATCTTCGTGGCTGAGCAGTCTGGGCAATGGCCGCCTGATTTGCGGGCGAGGCAGGCCGCCCGAGGGATCATCATCCCGAAACCCTTCGTCTATCAGAAACCCATAAAACTGTCGCAATGCCGAGCAGCGCCGTGCCAAACTCGATGCAGCAAGCCCGCTCCACGCCGACCCAAGGCTCTCCAAATTCCCAACATCAGCATCGGCAATATCGCCAATCGCATCAGAGGCCGCATCCAGATCGCGACGATAGGCTGCCAGCGTATTCGCTGCCGCCCCCCGCTCTGCCGCAAGCATCGACAAGAACCGCTCCGTCAGATCGCCGCGTGCGGGGGAACCCGCCATGCGATCAGACCCTTGCCACTGCCTCGGCCGCGATCATGCGCGCTTCGGCATCCAGACCGACCTCGCGCAGCGCGGACACGATGTGGTACAGATAGCGCGGGGTCATCCGCCGCCAATCGTCTCCCTGCATGCCGAACGCCGCCAGCAGAACGACGCTGGCAGCATCGCCCCGCCGCGCGGCGCTTTCGATAGCCTGTGTCCAACGCGTGTTGCCGCCGAGGCTCATCCCGGTGTCGGCGACGACGCGTTCGGCCACGCCATTGTCCAGCCGCCCCAGACCGGCAAGGCCGGCGACAAGAAAGGCCGAGCGACGCTTGCCAGTGCTGTCATCGTCATCGACATACGTTTCGACCGATCCGCTCTCCACCCCGGTCACACGTCCCGGAGCCGCCAGGACAAGCAGGCCCCATCCGGGGGAGCCAGAGCTGACCACGGTGGACCATCGCAGCGCATTGGCATCATATCCGGCAGCGAGCATGGACGCGATGATCGCGGGTGCGCTGTCCACCAGAGCCGCATTGGGCGCCACACGCGCTGCAGCGGCAGCGGTCAGCACCTGACGCGCGTAACGGGCCTGCCCGCCAACGTTCCACAGCGACTGCATGGCTGCGATGCGTGCCGCAGGGTCTTCCTTTGTATACGCATCACGCAAGGATTCGGCGCGGTCTTGCCATTCGCCGGTGACGTCGCCATCCGCATAGATCTGCGAATAGAGATCGACCATCGCTGCATTTGACAGAACGCCAACCGCCCCGGCCCGGTCCGCCGCCGCTGCACGACGCCCCAGACCTACCATCGGGGCAAGCGCCGTCACGTAATCGTAAGAGGGGTCGGCATCCTTCATCAAAGACGCGGGCGGCTCCAGCCCGACGCCGATTGCCAGACCGTAGCGCCAAGGGGTCAGCCCGGTGACCTTGTCCCATTCGATCGTGACGGCCCTACGCGACTTACCGGCCGCGCCTGCATACTTCTGCGCGAGAAGCACATCGATCTGGTCCAGCTTGCCACGATTTCGCTCGCGCTCGAGCTTGGAAATCGCTGCGACGCTGTTGCCCCTGAATGCTTCGCATATGGTTCGGGAAAGCGCCCATTCCGGATCTTCACGCAGCGAACCTTGCGTTGCCATGATGGGGCACATGCCCGTAAAATCCGCATTCTTGGCGTAGACATCCAGCACTACGCTCCCCAAGGCCGGCGTGTAATCTGCAATGTCCATGTCTTGCAACACCGCGCGCGCAGCGTCGATTTCGCCCATGCGCAGCAAAAGCGACACACGTAGAGCCAGGAAATCAGCAGCACTGATCCCTTGTGGCGGTTGCAAGCGAGAGGCCAGCGCACGACGCAGCAGGATATGGCCCCAGCGTGAGACCAACATGCCCCGGTTACCGGCCAGCGCAACCTGAATGAGCCTGCCGTTCTGGATCGCGAGGGAATCGAGCGGCAGCCCACCCTCATCCTCACTCAGCAAACCGGCCTCAAAAATAGAACGCCGTGCCTGGGGCGGCATGTCGATCACGATCTTGCTGCCCAGCAAGGCCTCGAAATCCTCGGGCGACATGCGTTCGAGCTCTTCCAGGCTCGGGATGCGTTTGAGCGTCCCGTCGTCCTGTGCCTGGATCAGTGCGGATGCTGCTGGCGATCCCGCTGCGGGAATGGCCTGCACGACCGGGTTTGACACCGAGCGCGTCATTGCACCTCCCGCAGGTGCGGGAGCGGCGGAGGGCTGTGGTGAAGGAGCGGCCGCTGGCGCTCGCGTTACAACAGGGCGAGGCTCTGTCCTGCTTTGTGGGGCCCTGCGTTCCGGTGCCGGTCGTTGTGGCGCCGATCGCGTTGGCGTCGGACGGGGCGCTGACGATCGCGACGGAGCAGGCGCAGGCTCGTCGAACATCTTGGGCAGCAGGGATTCGGGAGCATCCTGAGCAACGGTCCAGACCGACGTCATCGCCAATGCAGCGCCCGCCAGCAGATGGATCGCCCGCATCAGGAATTGCCTCCCGAAACGGGGGGCAGGGGCAGTTCGATAGTCTGGTCCGTAACCGGCTGCGTTCCGGCATCGTTCCAGGCGGCAACTCCCAAAGCGATAAGGGCGAGCGGCACGGCAATGGCTATTGCTCCTGCCAGTCTGCGCCTGCGCACTGTCGTCGTCACTTGCCGTCCTTCACAATGCCCTGCAGCAGCCGAGCCGTAACCATGCTTGCGCTGCGACCTAGCGCAACTATAGGCGATGGGGCAATGGACGTTCAACAAACCCGGTTTTCAGCGCAGGAAATTGCGGCCCTCGCGCGGCGCATCGATCGTCCCATCGTTCTAGTGGGGATGATGGGTGTCGGCAAATCGAGTGTCGGGAAACGGCTGGCCAACCTTCTGGATTGCGCTTTTGCCGACGCCGACGACGAGATCGAGCAATCGGCCCAGATGACGATCCCCGAAATTTTCGACAGCTATGGCGAAGCCTATTTCCGCGATGGCGAAAGACGCGTGATCGCCCGACTGATTGCCGAACGCGCGCCTAGCGACGATGCGACGGATCACGGCGGACGAATCGTGATCGCAACGGGCGGCGGGGCCTTTTGCAACGCGGAGACACGCGCCTTGATCCTCGATCAGACTATCACCGTATGGCTGGATAGCGATGTCGATACGCTGGTCGAACGCACTGCTCGCAAAGAGAACCGCCCACTGCTACGCGACGGCGATCCGCGCGAAATCCTCGGTCGCCTGAGGGCGGAGCGTGAAGTGCACTACGCTCAGGCGCCGATACACGTGACCAGCGGCAGCGGCCCGCATGTCCAGACGATCAACAAGGTGCTCCAGGGAATCTCGCAATGGCTGTAATTCCGGTCGATATCGCTTCGCATCCCTACGAAGTTCGCGTCGGCTCGGGGCTGCTGACCGATTTTGCTGCCCAATGCGAACATCGGCTGCGCAAGCGGGATGTGCCGATCATCACCGATGCCAATGTCCATGATGCATGGGGCCATGTGATCGAAGCCAATTTGCGCGACAACGGACATGAGCCACAATGGCGCATACTTCCTGCCGGGGAGCAGACAAAGTCGTGGGATGAGTTGGCCGCGACGGTGAACTGGCTGCTGTCGCTGGAAGTAGAGCGCGGCGATCATATCGTGGGACTCGGCGGCGGCGTTATCGGCGATCTGACCGGGTTTTGTGCGTCGGTGCTGAAACGTGGTTGCCACTTCATTCAAGTGCCGACGACGCTGCTCGCTCAGGTCGATTCAAGCGTCGGCGGAAAAACGGCCATCAACACGCCAGCCGGGAAGAACCTCGCCGGCGCCTTTCATCAACCGTCGCTGGTCCTGGCTGACCTGTCGGTTCTGGAGAGCTTGCCGCGTCGGGAGTTGCTCGCGGGTTATGCGGAGGTGGTGAAATATGGCCTCATAGACGACCCCGAGTTCTTTGATTGGTGCGACGCGCACGGCGCTGACATGGTCGCAGGCGACGCTGCCTTGCGCGAGTACGCAATTGCGCACTCGGTGGCGGCAAAGGCGCGGATCGTCGCTGAGGACGAGTTTGAAACCACAGGGCGACGGGCCCTTCTCAATCTCGGCCATACCTTCGGCCATGCGCTGGAAGCGCAGACCGGTTTTTCGACAATGCTTCTGCATGGTGAGGCGGTAGCGTTGGGCATGGTTCTGGCAGCGCGGTATTCGGCTCGAAAGGGAATGATGCCCGCTGATACCGCCGAGCATGTAGCCCGCCATATCGCAAACGTGGGTTTGCCGGCGAGCCTTCAGGATCTAGGCCTGAATTGCGATGGCGATACCCTGGTTGGTCATATGCTGCATGACAAGAAAATGGATGCGGGCACCCTGCCCTTCCTTCTCATGACAGGCATAGGGCAGACCTATCTGGACAAGCATGTCTCGTTGAACGACGTGGCTGATTTCCTGAACGATGAACTGACACGTCGATCCGCCTGAGTGAATAGCTCCCTGTTCTGATCTTAAATTGACCCTGATGATGGGTCATGACATTGCTACAAGACGCACCGCCGTTGCGTAGCGCGATAAGATTATTACGGGTAATGAGATGACTGCAGCGGAAGCGACGCCAGAACTGGATTTTCCGGATACCGCCACTCGGGATGACAAGGCGTTTCTCGGGCATCCAAAGGGTCTGGGATACTTGGGCATCGTCGAGGGATGCGAGCGGTTTTCGTACTATTCGATGCAGACGCTGCTTACACTTTATATGGTAAAGTACCTGCTTGTTCCGGGTCGGCAGGAAGGCGTGATCGGTTTGGAGTGGATCCGGACCCACCTGTTCTCCGGTCTTCAAGGGCAGCCTCTGGCTTCGGAAATCTTCGGCCTTTACACCGCTCTCGTCTATCTCACGCCCATCCTGGGCGGTTTGCTGGCAGACCTTTTGTTGGGACGTCGAGCTGCGCTTGTGGCGGGCGCGGTGGTCATGTCCCTCGGCCATTTCCTCATGGCTTTCGAAGGGGCGTTTCTATTCGCGCTTGGCTCGCTCGTTATCGGGGTTGGCCTGTTTAAGGGCAACATCGCCAGCCAGGTGGGCGAGCTATACGGGCCCAATGACATTCGCCGGGCCATGGCCTTCCAGATTTTCTACATCTTCATCAACGTTTCGGTGATCGCAGCTCCGCTGATATCCGGGACGCTGGGCGAAAAAGTAGGATGGCACTGGGGTTTCGGCTGCGCCGGTGTCGTCATGGTGCTCGGATTGCTGATCTACGTTGCCGCGCGGCCGTGGCTACCTGCCGATGCGCAGAAGTCATCGAAAAATACCAACCCCCGCGCAAAGTTCGAGCAGGGTGACGGGCTGCGCTTGATCGCCGTGTTGGTACTTGTGCCGATCATGGGTTTGTCGCTGCTCACCAACCAGCAGATTTTCAACGCCTACCTCGTTTGGGCGGACCAGCATTTTCAGCTGACATTCCTGGGCAATACCCTGCCCACAAGCTGGATGATCACGATCGACGCGACGCTAAGCTTCTCCATGTTGGTAGCCGTCGCCGCGTTCTGGGCACTGGTCGGCAAACGAACGGGGCGAGAACCCGATGAACTGGGTAAGATGATCATCGGTTGTGTCTTCATTATCGGCGGAGCGATGTGCCTGTATATGGCAGCGCTAACGCAAGGATCGGGCAAGATCGGCCTGTTCTGGCCAGTGCTGTTTCATTTGGTGAATTCGATAGGCTTCGCGCATTTGCTGCCCGTCAGCCTTGCCCTGTTCACTCGTCTGGCGCCGCGCGCGCTGAACGCGTCGATCGTCGGGATCTATTATCTTGCATTCTTCGGCGCGAATTTGGCAGTCGGCAAGATCGGCACGCTATTTTCGACGATGCCGACCACCCAGTTCTGGCTTCTCCACGCAGCTACGGCGGCGGTCGCCCTGATCGGGTTCGGTACGTTCAAGCTGCTCCTGGCGAAGCGACTGATGGGATCAGCACAACCCGTGTAAGCGGTGCGGGAGGCTGGCGGACGGTGCGTCGCCCTCCGCCAGAGCCGCCACTGGTCAGGCGTCGACCAGCCCGCGAATGGCACTTTCGAACAAACCGCGTCCGTCGGTACCACCATGAGTTTGCTCGACAGCACGTTCCGGGTGCGGCATCATCCCCAGCACGTTCCCGGCCTCGTTCAGCACGCCAGCAATCGAACGGGCCGAGCCATTGACAGCCTCCGCATAACGGAACGCCACGCGTCCTTCGCCTTCCAATCGGTCCAGCGTAGTATCGTCCGCAAAATAATTGCCATCGTGGTGGGCGACGGGGATGCGGATCGTCTCGCCCGCTCGATAGCCGGACGTGAACAGGGACTGCGCATTGACCACTTCCAGCGCGACCTCGCGGCATACGAAGTTGAGGCCGGAGTTACGCAGCAGTGCCCCGGGGAGCAGGCTGCTTTCCGTGAGCACTTGGAAACCGTTGCACACGCCCAGCACCGGCACACCCCGCTCTGCTGCGGCGATAACCGCCCGCATGATGGGTGATCGCGACGCGATTGCCCCGCAGCGCAGGTAGTCGCCGTAAGAAAACCCGCCAGGAACGGCGATAAAATCTAGCCCTTGCGGCAATTCGCTGTCGCCATGCCAAACGCGGTGCGGTGCGTTGCCCGAAACTTTTTCCAGCGCCACCGCCATATCGCGGTCGCAGTTGGAGCCGGGGAAGGTGATGACGGCGGAATTGAAGGCCATCAGGCGGCCACCTTCTCGATACGGTAGTTTTCGATCACCATGTTCGCGAGCAGTTTGCGGCACATGTCGTCGATCGCCTCATCCGAAACACTATCGTCCACGTCCAACTCGAAAAGCCGACCAGCGCGCACGTCTTTGACACCCTCAAAGCCGAGGCCTTCAAGCGAATGATGGATCGCACGGCCCTGGGGATCGAGGACGCCGGGCTTAAGGCTGACGTGGACGCGGACTTTCATCTGATAGGCCTTTCGCATTGCGGCGCAGATTCGTTGGATGCGCCTATGACCCGAGAGGCGCTCCGGGGCAAGTCAGGCGGTCCTCAAAGCTCAGTCCTCAACCACTTTCAGAAGTTTGCGTTCGAGCGGGCTAAGCACATTCGACAGATCATGACCGCGCTTCAACACTTGCCCCACTTCACCAAACAGGGTCCACATGCCCTGTTTTGCGCGAAGGGCCGGGCGTTTCTCGATGCGGGCCTGCGGGCGTTCGGCGGCGCGACGAAAGGCACTGAAGCTAGCCGAATCTCGTGCGAAATCCATCGCGTAATCGCGCCACATACCAGCAGCTACCATTCTTCCGTACAAATCGAGAATGCGCTGGAGTTCCTGACGATCGAACCCGACCTGCATCGGCCCTCCACCGGGGAAGGCGATTATGCTGCCGCTGATTGGGGTATTGCCGCCAGGTCCTGCCGCCATTCGGATCAGATACCCTTGAGGACCGTCTCTTGCGGTCGATCATCGTGCTGCGCGTCGATCAAGGATTGCACTTGCGCGGTTAGCCGCGCGACCTGCTCTTCAAGTTCTTCGATCCGCTGATCGCGCTGCACGCCAACCGGCTCGCACGGCTCTTTGCAAGGCGTACCGTAAGGCATGAATTCCTTGGCATAGGTTTCAGCCTTCACCAGCGTCGAGCGGGCCTTAAGGCCGATCATCGTGGCGCCTTCCGGAACGTCTTCGGTTACCACCGCACTGGCGCCGATCCGTGCGCGCTGACCTATGGTGACCGGCCCGATAATCTGAGCACCGGACCCGACGATGACGTTATCCATCAACGTGGGGTGACGTTTCCCGCCAATGCCATTGGTAGGATTGGAACCACCCAGCGTCACGCATTGATAAATCGTGACATTGTTGCCTATCACCGCCGTCTCGCCGATGACCGTAAATCCATGATCAATGAAGAAATTGCGGCCTATCTGCGCGCCGGGGTGAATGTCGATCGCCGTCAGGAACCGGGAAAAATGATTTACCGCGCGAGCTAGGAAAAACAGGTCAGCGTTGAACAAGGCATGGGCAATGCGATGCCAGAACAGCGCCCAGACGCCGGGATAGAGCATCACTTCCCACCGCGAACGTGGCGCAGGGTCACGCGCGACTACGGAATCCAGGTAGCGGACAAGATTACCCAGCATTGCCCGAAACTCCCATCAAATCGCCCGAAATGCAAACTACTGCTTTCGGAAACGCCCTCATGCATCGACGTTCTAGGTCGCGCTGCCGCCCTTAATCTCAATCAAGGCATCGCGCCAGATGGCCATTGTCGGCGCGGTCTTGCGTTCGAGACTAAGCCGGTCGATCGCCGCAACCAGACGTTCGACGCTCAAGTGGCTACGTTCACAACGTCCTGCAAGGTATCGGGTTGCCGATTCGTCCAATACGACTCCCCGCATCTCGGCATGAACCTGGATCAGCCCTGCCAGCATATCGTCGTCCGGCTCTCCAATCTGCAGATCCAGCGCAGCGCCAAGCCGGGAAGCGAGATCCGGCAAAGCAACGCGCCAGCGTGGTTGCTCGTGGCCGGCTTCCTCCATGATGGAAGAGAACCGCCGATCGGACACGATTAGTAGCGGTCTACGTGTTTCCTGCGCCCGGTTCCAGCGGTGGAAAAGCAAATCCTCGCCAACGTCCTGCGCCTCGTCGATCGTATCCCCTGCTCCAGATTGGGAAAACCATCGAGTCAGCAGCGATTTTCCAGAACGCGTCGGCCCCGTCAAAATTGCCGTATGAAACGGCCATTTGTCAGGTTTAAGCAGCGCATCGACCACCCCCGCATTCGCGTTGCCGACCACAATGCGTGGCGGGCTATCGCTTGCAGCGGACAGCGGGAGGGCGATCTGCCTCATGGCAAAGCACAGCCTTAGCGGCTGATCCTTAGCGCATTGCCGCCACCGGAGACCTTCCATCCTTGCCCACGCAACGTTGCGGAAAGCCGTTCCGCTCCTCCCACGGCGGTTACGCGCATAACGGACGTCCCACCGATTGCGAGACTGACGGTGGCTGCGCCTTGTACTCCGGGGGCACCACGAACTGCGCCCAGTGCAGCATCGACCGCCGCCGCGTCAGGCGTGGCAAATTGTACCGTTACCGTTTCTGTTGGCGCACTGCTTACGTCCTCAGATTGGATGACCGGTGCCGGTTGCGAAGGAAGCGCGGCAGGCAGGTCTTCTCCCTGAGGCATAAGCTTCTGTCGCAATTCCTCGAACGCGCGATCAAGCGCAGCACCGCCCGCGTTGATAGTAGGATCGGGCTGCAGTTCACCTTGCGTGAGGGCATCACGATACAGTCCGTCTACGCGCAGGACCGCTTGCTCCAGCATCTTGGGCAGCGCCTGTTCGCTGGGTGCGGTCATCGTGAAGCTACCCAGGAACTTGTTGTCGGGGCCATAGCGCGCCGTAAAAGTGCCGTTGATCGGTCCGCCTGGCCATTGCCGTTCAAGACGAGCGATAGGGATCAGAACGTCAGATGCATTGAACTGACCGAGGACCGTGCGCCACCAGAGACGGCTTCGGCGCCCCGCCTGACCCGCCGTGAGGATAAGCGATTCGCCTCCCGATCCCGTCGGCCGCACGTAGTCGATAGGGCTGGTCGATGTCTGGAATTCCGCCCAGGCCCGCTGCCACGGCCCGCGAACCTCGAATACCTGCCGGACCCCGCCAGATTGTAGCACGGGAATCAACAGCAACGGAGAAGAGCGCGGCCCTAGTCCCGACCCGGAACCCACGTACTGGCCCGCTTTGGCTTTGTCGAAGATGATGCCAAGTGTCGCGATATACCGCCTGGGGCCGACCTGCTCCTGCCCGATCACCACCGACGAAACCATCGCATCGATCGATTCGATCGGCATGTCAGGCCCACCAACCTTCTTCCAGGCTTCCTTTTCCGCCTGTTTCCAGCCCGCCAGCCTTGCCTCGGCTCCGGTCTTCCCGGTGACATCGACCTGGATGCCGTTGACCTGAATGTCTTCGGAATTGGCAAGCGGCGCGATCCCGCGATCGCCTTCCACCTGTGCGATCAGACTGACCGCTTTAAGCCCGGCCAGCGCAAGCAATACCGCGCTGGCAAGCACAAATGCCTTCCGCCGTGATGGGCTGATGCGGGCAGACCGCGCATGTTCGGGGGAAATCGTGATCGCCATTGTCGAAACCGGGGGCCTTTTGCCTAAACGGCGATGGAAATCCAAGTCACAAAGCGCTAGGCGCGCCAACATGTCCGACGATAACTCTCCGAAGAGCTACAGCTACGAGCAGGCCGGTGTCTCGATTGCAGCCGGCAATGCGCTGGTCAAGGCCATCGCCCCGCTCGCCAAATCCACCGCGCGACCAGGCGCCGACGCGGAGCTTGGCGGCTTCGGTGGCTTTTTCGATCCGCGCGCGGCGGGATACAAGGACCCGCTGCTGGTCGCCGCCAACGACGGCGTGGGCACCAAGGTAAAACTGGCGATCGACCACGATCGGCACGATCATATCGGCATCGATCTGGTGGCCATGTGCGTCAACGATCTGATCGTTCAAGGCGCGGAGCCGCTGTTCTTCCTCGATTACTTCGCCACCGGGAAGCTTGAGAACGGGGTGGCCGAGCGAGTCGTCGCTGGCATCGCGGAAGGCTGCAAGATTTCCGGCTGCGCCCTCATCGGCGGCGAAACCGCGGAAATGCCAGGCATGTATGCCGAAGGCGACTACGACCTGGCCGGTTTCTGCGTTGGCGCGGTAGAACGCGGCGAGCAGCTGACGGGCGACAAGGTGGCGTCGGGTGACGTTCTGCTTGGTCTGGCGTCATCCGGTGTGCATTCGAATGGATACTCGCTTGTGCGCCGGCTTGCTGCGGACAAAGGCTGGAGGCTGGACCGCCCTGCCCTGTTCGATCAGGAACAGTTGCTGATTGACGCGCTGATCGCCCCTACCCGAATTTATGTGAAAAGCCTGCTGCCCTTCATTCGCGCCGGGCGCATCCATGCGCTGGCGCACATTACCGGCGGCGGTCTGCTGGAAAATATTCCCCGCGTACTGCCAAAGGGTCTGCACGCACGAATCGATGCCGATAGCTGGCCACAGCCACGCCTGATGGCTTTCCTGCAAGCTCAGGGGCATATCGAGCCCGGCGAAATGGCCCGAACTTTCAACTGCGGCATCGGCATGGTGCTGGCGGTGTCGGCAGAAGAGGCCGCCCCGCTCAAGGCTGATCTGGAAGCTGCAGGCGAAACTGTTTTCGTCATTGGCACGATCGAGCCGGGAGAAAAGGGCTGTACCGTCCAAGGGTCAGCTGAAGTGTGGTCAGCCCGCGAACAATGGGAAGCGGTCCACCTTGGCTGAGAAGGCCCGACGCCAGAAGGTTGCCGTCCTGATTTCAGGAAGCGGCACCAATATGGCCGCGCTGCTCTATGCGAGCCGCGCGGCGGACTGCCCTTACGAGATCGTCCTCGTCGCTGCGAACGACCCTGATGCCAAGGGCCTCCGTCTGGCCGAAGCCGAGGGTGTCACGACGTTTGCCCTGAGCCATAAAGGCATGAACCGGGCGGATCACGACGCCGCCATGGATGCGGCAATCCGAAAAAGCGGTGCACAGTGGGTCGCGCTCGCTGGTTACATGCGCATTCTGACGCCTGAGTTCGTCGGCAAATGGGATGGCAGGATGGTGAATATCCATCCGTCATTGCTTCCCAAATACACAGGCCTGCACACGCACGACCGGGCAATCGAGGCCGGCGACAGCCATGGCGGGGTGACCGTACATCTGGTCACGGCCGAACTCGATGACGGGCCTGTTCTGGGCCAGACGCCGGTCGCGATCTTGCCGGGTGATACGGCGGACAGTCTTGCAGCGCGCGTGCTGATAGCTGAGCATCAGCTCTATTCGCGCTGCCTCGCTCACTTGGTCACGCGAGAGCAACAGCCGGAATGGCTGCTTGCGCAAGTGCGCAGTCGGGCTCTTGCCATGCCCCAGGTCGAAGAGACGATCAGCCACGGCATGGCTTGCTTCGGCGTGATCAAGGGAAAAAAGTTCGCCTATTTCAGCGCCGACCACCACGGCGATGGTCGCATCGCGCTCTTGGTCAAGATCAGCGGCGCTGACGAACAGTCTGAATTGATCGAGCAGGATCCCGAGCGATATTTTCGGCCTGCCTACTTCGGCGATGGCTGGGTCGGCATCCGGCTTGATCTGGGCGATACGGACTGGGACGGCCCTGGAGAATGGATTGCCCGGTCGTGGCGCGAAATAGCGCCGCGCAAACTGGCCACTGCACTCAAGGATGCAGAAGCTTTTTAGGGCTTGTCCGCAACTTCCGCTGTCGTTGCAGTGGCGACAAGCATGCCCTGCTTGGGTTCGACTAGGTGCGCCGCATGGGAAACGAGCACGGCGCCACAGAACGACAGCGTTGCGGCGATCACGATCGTTTTTATCATTCGAATCAATGCCCCTGCGGATTGCGCCCCTGCCCGGGCGATAAGTGTATTTACTCATCCCGCCAAAAGAAAAAGGCCGCCGAAACCGGCGATCTTCTTCCAGATTGCGAATCTTTAACCGGGTGAATTACCCGACGATTTCTTCCGGCTTGAAGAAGTAGGCGATTTCGATCGCGGCATTTTCTTCGGAATCGGAACCGTGCACCGAGTTCGCTTCAATGGATTCGGCCAATTCCTTGCGGATCGTTCCGGCGTCGGCATTCTCAGGGTTCGTCGCGCCCATGATGTCACGGTTGCGCTTCACGGCGTCTTCCCCTTCCAACACCTGGACCACGACCGGGCCGGAGATCATGAACGACACCAGGTCGTTGAAGAAAGGGCGCTCTGCATGAACGGCGTAGAACCCTTCCGCCTGTTCTTTCGACATCTGGATGCGCTTCGAAGCAACGACGCGCAGGCCGGCTTCCTCGAGCATCTTGGTGACGGCGCCGGTCAGGTTGCGGCGGGTCGCGTCGGGCTTGATGATCGAGAAGGTGCGGGTAACCGCCATGGGACTGTTCCTTGCAGAAATAACAAACGGTGGATGTTGGGCGCGCCCCTAGCCGGGTTTGCCGCCGTCAGCAAGTCGCGACGCGGCGCAATTGCTCATCCATTTAGCCAGCCTGAACCCAGCGACTGCCTTCCTGCTTCCAATAGAAGTGCTCGACGCCGTCCCGGCCTCGCAGTTCCCGCCATACCTGCCGGGCAGCCTGCACGCTCTCGTCATCGAAGAGATAAAACGTGCGGGCGAAAGCCGTCTCCCCCTCGCGCCAGCGTCCATCCGCGATTGCCAGAAAAGTGGCCCCATTTGCAGGCTGCGCCTTGTCCGACAAAAGGATCGGCTGTCGATCCTCGTTGCCGTCCCCGGCATTGCCATGCGCAAGGAATGTGTCGTGCGTCAGCGACCATAAGCTCCGCGAGATCCGTTCCCTTTGCTCAGCGTCATCGGCGACGACAAGCAGACGAGCGCCGCCAGAGACGACCTTGCGCGCGATCAACGGGAGCGCCGCTTCGGCCGGGTCACGGCTCAACTGATAGAAATCGACCCTCATAGCGCCCTCACTTGGTCGGCACCGAACTTGGAGGAGTGGCACCTGCGCGGCGGCAGCGGTCGGAGCAATAACGTACCGCGTCCCAATCACGCTCCCACTTCTTCCGCCAGCTGAACGGCAGGTGGCATGCGGCGCAAATCTTTTGAGGCAAATCCCCTTTGCGCCACATGCGAGGCATTGGCGTCAGCCTTCCAGTGTGTCGCGCACGAACCGATCGAGAAGACGCACGCCAAAACCGGTTGCGCCTTTGTCCCACGTGGCTCCAGCCTTGTCGGTCCAGACGGTGCCGGCGATGTCGAGATGCGCCCAGGGGGTATCGTTCTCGATGAAACGCAGCAGGAACTGCGCCGCAGTGATCGAGCCGCCGAAGCGGGGGCCGACGTTCTTGATGTCGGCAATCGGGCTATCGATCAGCTTGTCGTACGTCGGACCCATCGGCATGCGCCACAACAGATCGCCTGACGCATCGCCCGCCGCGTTCAGTTGCCGCGCAAGGTCATCGTTATTGGAGAACAAGCCCGCGTACTCGTGCGCAAGGCTGAGGATGATCGCACCGGTCAGGGTTGCCAGATCGACGATTTTGGCCGGCTTATACTCGCGTTGCACGTACGTAAGGGCATCACAGAGGACCAGGCGACCTTCTGCATCGGTGTTGATCACTTCGATGGTCTGCCCAGACATGGAAGTAACGACATCGCCCGGACGCTGCGCGTTACCGTCCGGCATGTTCTCCACCAGACCACACACGCCGATGACATTCGCCTTCGCCTTGCGCAGGCCGAGAGCGAGCATCGTGCCAGCGACGGCTCCGGCTCCACCCATGTCCCACTTCATGTCTTCCATGCCGGCGGCAGGCTTGATCGAGATGCCGCCGGTGTCGAACGTCACACCCTTGCCAACGAAAGCAACCGGCTGCTCGCCCGGCGTACCGCCCAGCCATTCCATTACCAAGATGCGTGCGGGGCGAACCGAACCCTGCGCCACGCCCAGCAAGGAACCCATGCCTAGCTGAGCCATCTCCTTTTCGTCCAGCACGCGGATGGTGATCCCCGTGCCTTCCATGCACGCCGTGCAGCGTTCCACGAAGCTTTCGGGATAGATGATGTTGGCCGGTTCCGTTACGAGTTCGCGGGTAAAAGCAACGCCCTGCGCAATCGCCTGTTCGATTTCCCATGCCGCCTCGGTCCCTGCCGGCGCGCCGATCACGGCTATGTCGGTCAGGCTGGGCTTGGCCTCGGCCTTGAGCTTGGTGCGATAAACGTCATGACGCCAGGACCGCAGCACTGCCCCTAGTAGCAGGCCAGCGGCTTCATCTGCGTCAAGTCCAGCATCGGTCAGGTCGAGCGTCAGGGCCTTTTCGCCGCTGGTGAGGTACTGGGCGACTACCTTTGCGCCTGCGCGCTCGATCGCGCCCTTGCGGTCTTTGGCCGAAGGTTCACCGAGACCAGCCAGCGCCACGCGTACGATTTTGCCATCGACTTCGGCGAATCCGTCGAACACCTGATCCACCTTGCCTGCGAACCGCGCCCGCTTCGCCGCTTCCGCCAGCACCGGATTCAGGTCGGACGGCAACGCGTCCTTGTTTACGAACCGGGCGACCAAGGGAGCACTGGCATTTGCCGCCGCGCCAAGGAACTGGATATTCATGGATTCTCCTGAACTGTTGCTATGAAGCATCGTTCTTATGCGCTTCACCGCATCACTGGATTGCAGTTAGGCACAGCCGGTGCGATAGGCAAGCCATGCTCCCAGCCGCGCAGACCTCACTGCAAGCCTCGACCCGACACCAGGACCGCCGCTTGCGAAGCCCTTCGCTGCGCGCTTTGGCCGTTGGCATCGCCGCAGTTCCGCTCCTTTTCCTGCTGCCAAAAACTGCCCATGCGCAGGATCTGTCGCGCCAGGTCGACACCGCCCCCATCGCCGGCGCCCCCGCCGCGCCGCCGCCTTCTACCGGCGATACGGAGCCGGTCGCGTTCGAGGCCGACAATGTGGAATACGCAACCGACAACGAGCGGGTGACGGCAAACGGAAACGTCGTCCTGCGCCGTCGTGACGACAAGGGACAGGTGCAGTCCGTCCGGTCCGACACCGTGACATGGGACCGCAACTCAGGACAGATCGTTGCCAGCGGCAATGTTCGTCTGGTCGATCAGGATGGCAACCAGCTCTATACCGAGCGGTTGGAACTGACCGACGAGCTCAAGACCGGCATGATGGAAAATCTGCTTCTGGTCCTGCGTGAAGGGGGTCGCCTTGCAGCGCTGAAAGGTGAGCGGATCGCCAACGGTGACGTAATTCTGAACCAGGCCGCGTACACCGGGTGCGACGTTACCGACGACGATGGCTGTCCGAAAAAGCCGACCTGGCGCATCCTGGCCAAGCGGGTAATCTATTCCGACACGAACAAACGGGTCAGCTTCAAGAACGCCCGGATCGAACTGTTCGGTTTGATCCAATTGCCGCTACTAGGCCTAACGGTGGGAACAGACGGCGGCTCCGTCTCTGGGTTCTTGATGCCGGACATTCGCTCCAGCCCGTCAAACGGTTTCGAGCTTGCGCAATCCTACTACTGGAAGATTGCCGAGAACCGCGACCTCACCGGCACGCTTTCGGCCTTCACCAAAGCGGCGCCGATGGCGTCGATGGAGTATCGTGCCCTCACCGAGCGTGGCGCGTATCAGATCACCGGATATGCGACCGCCAGCAGCCGCATCCCGATCTTCGGAGGTGACGGCAACGGCGCCCTAGACAGCCAGCGCGATTTTCGCGGGTACATCTTCGCCAATGGCCGCTTCCAGTTGGACGACAACTGGAGCGTGACGGGCTCCATCCGCCGCGCCACCGACCGGACGTTCCTGCGCCGCTACGATCTCAGCCGCGATGACCGTCTGCGTTCCATGATTGAAGTGGAGCGCATCGATGAGGACAGCTATTTCTCGTTCGCGGGATACGCCACCCAGACGATGCAGTCGAGCCGCGTGCAAGGGCAAATACCGGTGGCGTTGCCGGTGATCGACTATCGCCGCCGCATCCAGGATCCCTTGCTGGGCGGCTTGTTTGAACTGCAGGCGAACTCCATGGCGATCTCCCGCTCGGCAGGGCAGGATACGCAGCGGGCCTTCGCAAGCGGCCAGTGGTCGCTGCGCCGCCTCACCGGGATGGGCCAGGAAATCACGCTGACCGGACTGGTGCGGGGTGATGTCTATCACTCGGACGAGAACCTCGACACGCCTACATTGCTCTATCGCGGGACCGGCGGGTGGCAGGGGCGCGGCGTCGCCACTGCTGCCGTTGACGTGAAGTGGCCTTTCGTGGGCCAGTTCCTGGGCGGTACGCAGGTCCTGACGCCACGCATCCAGATGGTCGCCAGCCCTAAACTCAAGAACCTCGACATACCAAACGAGGACTCCCGAGCGCTAGAACTCGACACCGGCAACCTCTTCGCGCTCAATCGCTTCCCCGGCTACGACCGGATCGAAGACGGCGTTCGCTTCACGTACGGGTTCGACTGGCAGTTCGAACGACCGCGCTGGCGGATCAAGACAACCGTCGGTCAATCTGTCCGCCTGAGCAACCGCGCCACGGTGCTGCCCGACGGAACCGGCCTTGCCAACAAGACGTCAGACATCGTTGGCCGTACCGAAGTTCGTTATCGCGACCTGGTGAATTTCATCCACCGCTTCCGGCTGGATAAGGACACTCTTGCCGTCCGCCGCAATGAATTCGATGCCGTGGTCGGCAACACCCGAAGCTATATCGAGGTCGGCTACACCAAGCTGAACCGCGATATCTCCGCCGACATCGAAGATCTTCAGGACCGGGAAGAATTGCGAGCCGCCGGGCGCATCGCGTTCGCCAATTACTGGTCGCTATTCGGATCCGCCGTCGTCAACATGACCTCGCGTGCGGAAGACCCAAATAACGGATCCAACGGCTTCCAGCCGCTGCGCACCCGCCTAGGCGCTGCATATGAAGATGACTGTCTGCAAATTTCTTTAACATGGCGGCGCGACTATGTGGCCATCGGCGATGTCCGGCGGGGTAACTCATTCACCCTCGGCTTTGCGCTCAAAAACATCGGGGCGAGGTGATGGCTACGACAACGAACTGGTCGGTCACCGGGCCGAAACATTGGCAGGCGACGGCAAAGCCGCTATCGGGTGTGCTCATTTTCAGTTAAGCCGCCGCAGGGCAAAAGCGCAAGGGCGGCGCCACTGGCTTGGAACGGTCGGTGGCGCGCTATTGGATACGGCTCCATGCCGGTCGGAAACGGGATTTTGATCACGGTGCAAGCAGTCAATCGTAACAGGTTCATCACGCGCGCTGCTCTTTGCGTCGCCAGCCTGGCAGCCATATCGACCGCGCTCGGTGCCGGTGCTGCCGGTGCGCAGTCCGCCCCCCAGGGGGAAATCGTGATCCCTGACAATGTGAAGCTGTTCGGCACCGACAATCCGAATGTACGGCGCGCGACCGCGGTCGTGAATGGCGATGTCATCACCGGCACCGACGTTGACCAGCGGCTGGCGCTCATCGTAGCCGCCAATCAGGGCAAGATCGACGAAGAGGAAATGAAGCGTCTGCGCCTGCAGGTTCTTCGCAACTTGATTGATGAAACCCTCCAGATCCAGGAAGCCAAGGCCGCCGACGTAGCGGTGAGCGATGCCGAAGTGGATCAATCTTATGCGCGCGTTGCGCAGCAGAATTTCAATCAGAACGTCGGGGCCATGGACGCTTATCTAAAGCGCGTCGGCTCTTCGCCGGATTCGCTCAAACGCCAGATCCGTGGCGAGCTATCGTGGCAGCGTCTGCTTCAGCGCAATGTCCAACCGTTCATCAACGTCTCGGACGATGAAGTGAACGAAAACCTTGCGCGTCTAAAAGCAGCGAAAGGTACCGACGAGTACCGCCTGGGCGAAATTTACCTATCGGCAGCGCCCGACGCTCGCCAGCAAGTTCTCGATAACGCAAACAAAATTGTCCAGCAGCTTCGCCAGGGAGGCAGTTTCGTTGCCTATGCCCGTCAGTACTCCGAAGCCACCACGGCATCGGTCGGCGGTGATCTTGGGTGGGTCAGGCTGGCGCAGTTGCCGGCCGAACTCGGGAACGTCGCGCGCGACATGCAACCCGGACAACTGGTCGGTCCAGTAGAAGTGCCGGGCGGCTTTGACATTCTTTATTTGATCGACAAGCGCCAGGTGCTGACCTCCGATCCCCGCGATGCCGTGCTTTCGCTCAAGCAGATTTCTCTGCCCTTCCAGAAAGGCATTACTGAAGCACAGGCGAGCAAGCGCGCAGAGACCTTTGCTGCCTCGATGAAGGCAGCGAAGGGCTGCGGCGATGTTGACAAGGTCGCAAATGGCTTGGGAGCGCAGGTCGTCACCAACGATCAGGTCAAGGCACGCGATCTTCCCGGGCAGATCCAAAACGCTGTCCTGCAGCTGTCTCCGGGAGAGACGTTGCCCCCCTTCGGCTCGCTCGAAGACGGCGTTCGCATCCTGATGCTGTGTGGCCGCGACGATCCGCAGGTAAATGACGGTCCTAGTTTCGAACAGCTACAGTCACAGTTGGAAGACGATCGCGTCAACAAGCGCGCACAGACCTACCTCCGCGATCTTCGCCGCGACGCGATCATCGAATACAACTGATAACAGGCAGGCTGACATGACGATCGCCAGGGCAGCGCCGGGCGTTATGTTGCCTTTGGCGATATCGCTTGGCGATCCCGCTGGCGTTGCGCCGGAATTGATCGCCGAGGCCTGGAAGCGGAGAGAAGAATTCGCCTTGCCGCCGTTTTTCGTCGCGGGTGGTGCAAGCGTACTGCGCGCTGCGGCGGCCACTCGGGGCATCGACTTGCCGGTAGAACGTGTCTTCGATCTCGACACCGTGCTAACAACGTTTGACACCGCCCTACCCGTATTCGGGAACGAGGATTGCTTACCTTCCTTCGGTAGTCCGACGTTGGAAGGCGCAAATCTAGCGCTCCGTTCTCTGACGGTCGCCACAGACTTGGCGCGGGGCGGACAGGCGAGCGCTCTAGTCACCGGCCCTATAGCAAAATCCCGGCTCGCTCTCGCGGGATTTATCCAGCCCGGCCAGACTGAATTCTTGGCAGACGCATGCGGGTTGGCTCACGATGACGCGGTAATGATGCTGGCAGGCCCTTCTCTACGGACGGTCCCGCTTACAATCCACATTCCCGTTGCCGATGTGCCATCATCGATCACTCAGCATCTCATTCAGAGCAAAGCGCGGATCATCGCCCGTGCCCTTTCCAGCGATTTCGGGTTAAAGACGCCTCGAATAGCCATAACCGGTCTTAATCCCCACGCGGGGGAGGATGGTCGCATCGGTGTCGAGGAGCGTGACATTATCGCGCCGGCAATCGCGGCGCTCAAGTTGGAAGGCCTATCAGTAACCGGGCCTCATCCAGCGGATGCCCTTTTCGCGGCTCATGAGCGTTCAAATTATGACGTGGCACTGTGCATGTATCATGATCAGGCGCTTATCCCGATCAAAGCCCTCGATTTCGATCAGGGCGTGAACGTGACGCTTGGTCTTCCCATCGTGCGCACGTCCCCAGACCACGGAACGGCATTTGCCATCGCCGGCAAAAACCTTGCCAGCGCCGGCGCCTTGATCGCAGCAATTCGCATGGCCGGCGAATGCGCGATGCGCCGATCATCATGACGACCGAACCCCAATCCCCGCTGCCGCCTTTGCGCGAAATCATCGCCCGGCATGGCCTGTCGGCGTCGAAGTCGCTCGGTCAGAATTTTCTTTTCGACGAACATTTGCTCGATCGCATCTCGGCCATACCCGGAAAACTGGACGGAGCGAGTGTTCTGGAAGTCGGTCCCGGACCCGGCGGTCTGACCCGCGCACTATTGCGGGCCGGTGCCAAGGTGACGGCGATCGAAATGGATCGGCGCTGCCTACCTGCACTGGCGGAACTGAATGTGGCTTTTCCGGGCCAACTGACCGTCATCGAAGGCGATGCGTTGAAGATCGATGCGGCAGGTCTGTTCGATGGTTCGTATCATATCGTGGCGAATCTGCCTTACAACGTCGGAACAGCTTTGTTCATAGGCTGGCTTTCGGGCGAGGCGTGGCCCCCACAGTGGGCTTCATTGACGCTGATGTTCCAGGAAGAGGTTGCTCGCCGCATCGTCGCCGAACCGGACAGTTCCGCGTACGGGCGCCTTGCGGTTCTCGCGCAATGGCGCAGTCACGCGAAGCTGGCGATGAAAGTGCACCGCAGCGCTTTTACGCCGCCGCCTAAGGTGATGTCAGCAATCGTTCACGTCCAACCTATCAACGCACCCGAAGGCGTATCTATGCGAATGCTGGAGCGTGTGACCGAGGCGGCATTCGGGCAACGTCGCAAGATGTTGCGTCAAAGCCTGAAAGGTGTGCCTGGCGCGCTTGAAGCTGCGGAAAGCCTCGACATCGATGTTCAGCGGCGCGCTGAAACACTTTCCGTCGACGAATTTGTCAGCTTGGCAAAAGTGCTCACCCGACCGAAATAGCGGGCAACAGTATGATATCGCGTAAAAAAGGGCGGCTCTTTCGGGCCGCCCTTTTTATATTGCACCAGGATACCCCTTAGCCCTTCGGGCTGGCTTCGCGCGCGAGACGGTCTTGGCGATCAATGGCAGACTCGGCGGCAACGAAGCTATCGGGCTTCACGCCGAGCCAAATCAGGATTGGTGCGGACATGAAGATGGAACTGTAAGTACCAATGACGATGCCAAGCGTGATCGCCGCTGTGAAACCGAATATCACGTCAGGTCCAAGAACCAGCAGCGCAACGAGCATGATCAGCAACGAAAGCGATGTGGCGATCGTGCGCGCCAGGGTTTCGTTCACCGAAAGATCGAGCAACTGCTCCATCGGCATACGGCGGTGCTTCTTCAGGTTCTCGCGAATACGGTCGTAGACCACGATCTTATCGTTCAACGAATACCCGATAAGGGTCAGCAGCGCCGCAACGATGTTGAGGTCGAACTCCATCTGAGTGAGCGCGAACATGCCGACCGTAAGAACGACGTCCTGTAGCAAAGCAAACAGCGCGCCCACACCGAACTGCCACTCAAACCGCACCCAGATGTAGATCGAGATTGCGATCATTGCCAAGGCCAGCGCCGTACCGCCAGATTTCCACAGTTCGCTGGAAACCTTGCCCGATACCGAATCCACTCCGTCGATCCGAGCGTCCTTGAAATCGGACCGGACTTTCGCGGTGATCGTCTTGGCCATGGCGTCGGCCAGCGCTGGCTGGCTATCCGCGCCTTCCGGCAACTTCATGCGGATGGATACTTCGTTCGGCTTGCCGAAAGGCTGAATAGTCGGTTCGCCGAAACCCAGCTTATCGACCGATTGACGCAGCTTCGCCACCGGGGCTTCCGCCGACTGCGTGAACGTGACGCGGATCATCTGACCGCCTTCGAAGTCCACACCGAAATTCAGGCCATAGGTGAAAACCAGCACCACCGATGCGATCATGGCCGCGATGTTCGAAATGAAGAAAGGCCACTGCCACTTCAGGAAGTGAATGTTGGTGTGATCGGGAACGAGCTTAAGGAGCTTCATCGCCGGTTCCTCTTATATATTGATCGTAGCGGGACGGGTCTTGCGCAGCCATCCGGCCACCCACATCCGCGTCAGTGTCACGGCAGTGAACACCGAAGTCACGATGCCGATCATGAGCACCACGGCAAATCCCCGGACCGGACCGGAGCCGAACGTGAACATCAGCACCGCCGCAATGGAGTTGGTGATATTCGCATCGAAGATCGCGCGGCTGGCTTCCTTGTAGCCCAGTTCCACGGACTGGACGACACGTCGGCCCTTATTGCGCTCTTCCCGGATACGTTCATTGATCAGCACGTTCGCATCGACCGCGGCGCCGATGGTCAACACGAAGCCCGCGATGCCGGGCAATGTCAATGTCGTGCCGAAAATAGCCATGACACCAAGGATCATCGTCAGATTCACGATCAGCGCGACGTTGGCGTAAAATCCAAATCGGCCATAGCTGAAGAAAATAAACAGCATCAGCAGGGCAGTACCGACCGCCATGGCGACGATGCCCTTTTGGATTGAATCGGCGCCAAGGTCTGGTCCGACGGTGCGTTCCTCGACGACGGTCAGGTCGACCGGGAGCGCGCCGGATCGCAGAGCGATTGCCAGCTGAGTTGCGGACTGAACGCTGAAGCTACCAGAAATTTGAGCGCTGCCGCCCAGGATCGGCTCGTTGATGCTCGGCGCGGAGAGGACTTTGCCATCAAGAATGATGGCAAAGCGCTTGCCGACGTTCTCGCTAGTCAGGCGGGCGAACTTCTCGCCACCGGACTGATTGAACGTGATCGACACCACTGGCTGATTAGACTGAGGTTCGAACGCCTGCTTGGCGTCCGTCAGTTCGTCACCCTTGATGCCGCCAAGACGCTTTACTGCGATAACGGCCGGCTGACCGGTGGTTCCTGCTTCCGCATAGGGAACCACTTCGTCGCCCGGAGGCACGATGCCCTGCGCAAGATCGGCCGGATTGGCCGTTTCATCGACCATCTTGAATTCAAGCTTTGCTGTTTGGCCCAGCAAAGACTTCAACTGCGCCGGATCCTGCAGACCCGGCACCTGAACGTCGATACGCGTGCCACCCAGACGGCGAATGTCAGGTTCCTTGGTGCCCAAAGCGTCAATACGCTTGCGGACAACTTCAACCGCCGTTTCCATAGCGTTGCTAACGGCCAGGTCGATGCCTTCAGCCGTGGGGGCAAGAACGAACTGGTTGCCGTTCACGACCTGGATATCCCAGTCACGCTGCCCGGAGAGACCGGCTCCGGTAGTCAACGGCAGCATCGCTTCGCGAGCGGCGTCGACCTGCCCTGAGTCGCGCACGGTGAAAGACAGTCGCCCTCCCCGGCTCGAGACATCACCTATGCCGATTGCGGGAGTAGCCGTTCGCAGCTTGGTCCGCACGGATTCCTCCATACCTTCAAGCCGCTGCTGGATAACCTGATTACGGTTCGCTTCGAGCAGCAGGCGCGAACCGCCAGCAAGATCCAGCCCCAAGTTGATCTTGGGATGCGGCAGGGCGTCGGGCCAGCGAATATTGGTAAAGGATAGCAAGGTCGGCAACGCAAGCGCGCACAGGACCGCAGTAAGTCCCCAGTACCAAGCCTTCTTCCAAGTGGGAAATTCAAGCATCGCCTATCGTTTCGCTCCAAAGGGGCAAAGCGCTGCGCCGTGCCCTGGAAAATCGGGCAGGATCAATCGTTCGCGGGCTTGGCGCCGGCGGGCGGGATCACATCGACGATGGTGGACTTGAGCGCCTTGACCTTCAGGCCCTGCGCCAGTTCGACCTCGGCGTAATTGTCATCAACCTTGACGATCTTGCCTACGAAACCACCGCCGGTCAGCACTTCGTCACCCTTTTTCAGGGATGAGAGCTTGGCCTTATGCTCTTTCTGCTGCTTCATCTGCGGACGCAGGATCAGGAACCAGAAGATCAGCGCCATGGCCACGAAAGGCATGTACGTGATCCAGGCTGGCGGCGCGCCGGCAGGCGCGGCGGCGGCGAGCTGGGCGATGATCGAGCTGTTCATGAGAATAACGGGCCTTTTGTAACTGTCTCACCGGTGGATCGCCTTGCAGGGCAATCAGCCGACTGGTGCGCGTCATCGGAAAAAAGCCGCTGTCGGACGCAACCGAATGCGCGCGGTTAGCAACAAAGCGCAGCCGTGGCAACGCGCGCACCAAGCGCGTCATCATCCTTGGCGGTGGACAGATAGGCCATCAATGTGTTGGTTCAACTGCTCCCTGCGCGCGGCGAAAAACTCTCATGTGCCCGCTTGCGCATCCGAACGGACCTGCCTATAGGCCGCGCTCCGGTCGGGACGTAGCGCAGCCTGGTAGCGCATCACACTGGGGGTGTGGGGGTCGGAGGTTCGAATCCTCTCGTCCCGACCAATTTTTCCTGAAGCCCCTTGCCTCATATTTCGCGGGTTCAGATCAGTCTCGTTGCGGCAATCTGGAACGCATCGATTACTTGTATTCGATGAGCATCATCTTGCGGGCACGCAGTCGCGTCCACCAAAAACCAAGCTGCCCTACGCAATGAGGGATTTTTCCCAGAACAATGTGGGTAGCGTAGATCGCGCCGGATCGACGATAGACGCGCCACCAGAGCACGGGCCACAGCAGCCAAAGCGGCGGCAATCCCCACAGTAGATTACTGACGACGTGCTTGAAAAGCGTCGGATCTTCCGCACCGCGACGATACCATGCTTCGGCTCCGGCATGACCGCTACGGCGGTTGCGCTGCCACCATTGCCACCATGTGGTCATATCCGCGTCATGCAGCGTCATTTCATCTGCGATACGGATAATGCTCCAACCACTGCGGCGTATGCGGTGGCACAGATCATTGTCCTCGGCTGCGATCAGGCCATCGTCGTATCCCCCCACCGCCAAAAGCGCGTCGACCCGCATTAATGCATCACCTCCACAGCTTTCCGCCGGACCTGTAGCGCCGTCCCATTCCATGTCGCAGACGCGGTTGAACAATGTTCTGTTGGGATAGCGTTCACGTCTGCGGCCAAAGGTTACGGCGACGTCGGAGCGATCACATAAGATGCCCAGCCCGGCGTCTATCCAATGCGGATCCAATTCGCAGTCGCCGTCCATGAATTGGACAAATGCGGTATCCGGCCACAACCCTAGCAGGCGCGAAAATCCGGCGTTGCGCCCGCGTGCCGCTGTGAAAGGCGCGCTTGCATCGAGTTCCACCACTTCGACACCCAAAGCGCGTGCCAGCGAGACGCTATCATCTTTCGATCCGGAATCGACATATACCACCCGTCGTCTCGCCCGTAGAGCAGACCGCAGGCAGGGGCCGAGCCGCTCTCCCTCATTGCGCCCGATCACCACGATGCCCACCGCCGGGGATCTTGACTGCGCATCAGGAGGCATCGTCAGGGATCCTTCGCTGAACGTCATACCGGCGCTGACGGGATCAGGCGCAGCCACGGCGGCAGGGCATTGTGCCAAAGAGCGCTGGATCGCTGGCGGGCTGACATACCTTCCACCAGATCGGTGATCTCACGACGGGTAAGCCCTGAACGCTGACAAAAGTACGGATGTCGCGTGCGATTGGCGAAGTAGCCGTAGTAAAGAGCGACGCGATCCTTGTCGAAAGTAGGCGCCCCTCGGTGAAAGAACCGGGCTGTGTCAGCAAAGACAACGGTTCCGGCAAGGCCCGTACACGAGACGATATCCCGTTCGTACCCAGGGCCTAGGCGCTTGTTCAAAACCTCATGAGTACCAAACTCGAACTGATAGCGATCATCGACGCCTTGCGAACGATCGACCCGGCTGATGAGTTCGAATGGGCCACCCTGGTCGGTGACGTCCGTACAATAAACCGCGACCTTGATCATCTTTCGATCCTCGCGGTCGCGATGCCACTGCCGCGGGCCGAGTTCGGTTCCGTCCGCGACCGTGTAGATCAACGTCATCCCGTCGTAGGCGACCGGAAGACCAATGTAGGCCTCCGCTATATCGAGTATCCGCTCATTCAGCCCCCACTGGAAAATCTCGGGGTAGTTCATCATTGAGGACGCTGGCGCATGAATGAATTCGCGGCCAAGCCGTGCTTCGCGCCGTGCATCTTCGGCACACCCTTTGGCAACCTCCTGTGCCGAGCAAAGCATCTCCGCCGATCCCGGCAAACCTAACGCATCAAGCGACGTGATAAACACTCCGTCGCGCTCCAGGCCATCGACGATAGCCTGATTAAGGCCGGCTAATGACGGAAGCGAGGGCCGGTGTCGGTCAAGCAACTGGCTATAACGCCGACCGAGATGCTGGCGCATTACTGCTGTGTTGGACAGGTTGAACGCCAACTTGGCCGGCCGGTCGCCGAGCCGGCCCAGTATCCGTTGGGATAGAGTTGTCGACATCCCGCCTACTCCATTCATCTGTGGCTCGGTCACCCCTTCTCGCCTGCGGCAAAGGCGCGCGAATCGCGGCTATCCATCGGCAATGTTGCGAACCCTTACGCGGTGGTCTGATACCGTCGTTGGATGTGCACAAGCCGGTGTTTCCAGTCCTGAGTTCTGCCAATTCCATCCGCAAATTGTGACATTATGTTGCCAGGTCAGCTGTACTTGCGTGAGATCGCCCGCGACATGGAAAATGCAGACCTTGACGCCTGATCTTGTGCAGGAGGAACCTAGGCACCAACGATTGGGCGAGGTGGACGGAGCGGATGCAAAGCCGATACTCGTTATCGGCGGCTCCGGGTTTGTGGGTCAGCATGTCGTATCGCGACTGGTCGAAGGTGGGCGATCGTCGCGCGTGCTGACCCGCAATCCCGACGGGATTTCCGCAATGCGCCATGAACGCGTCGAACTGGTCAAGGGTAGCACCCTCGATCTGGCCACATTAAACGCAAGTCTTCGCGGGGTCGACGCTGTTGTTCATCTGGCAAAGGGCGAGGGCCGGAACTGGCAGGAGTATCTTGATAACGATGTAGCACCGACACTCCGGCTCGCGCAGGCGGCTCTGCAGCATGGTGTTCGTCGCTTCATTTATGTCGGCTCAATCGATTCCTACGCCTCAGCCGATCCGGGGATGACGATCGATGGCAGCACCCCTGTCGATCCCGCCATCGAACGCCGCAATCACTATGCCCGTTCCAAGGCGACCTGCGAGCGGCTGCTGATGGCCTTGGCCCGCGATCAGGGCTTGCCGCTTGTAATTCTGCGCCTCGGGATTGTCATTGGGGCGGGGAGCACGCCGATCCATTATGGCGTCGGTCGTTTTTCGGCTTGGAACCGGTTGACCTATTGGGGCGATGGCCGACACCACCTTCCCTTCGTCTTGGTCGAGGATGCGGCGGATGCAATCGTGCGTGCCCTGTATGTAGATGACATCGAGCGGCGCAGCTTTCTGATTGCCGACGCCCCTTTGTTGTCCGCGCGCGACTATGTGCAAGCGATGACGGAGCGCGCTGGAATAAAAGTGGCAGCCTCACCGAGGAGTCCATGGCAATACTGGCTCGCCGATCTGGCGCGTGGCCTGGTCAAGACCGCTCTTCACCACCCCAATCGCCATCTGTCGACCTTGCATGATTGGAAGTGCCGGGCACATCGATCCCGGTTCGATGCCTCGGAAAGTACGGCCATTTTGGGATGGCATCCTGCGGGAAGTCGAGAGGCCCTGATTGAGAAGGGCATCTGCCCCTCGGTCGATGCCGTGATCTGAGCAGATCGATCGCCAGACAAGAAGATTTCCTACAATAACCTATTTGGTTATAATCGGTTTGGGAAATATTTCTTTGAAAGGCGAACCAGTGGCGATCCTTGATCCTCTCCTCGGCCCAATCACGCGCATCATCGACAAGGTCATTCCAGACCCTGACGCTCGAGAACGAGCAAAATTGGAACTGCTACGGCTGGAGACCTCGCAGGAACTCGATTTGTTGAAGGGGAGGCTGTCGGCAATCGTCGCCGAAGCCAATTCCGCCGATCCGTGGACAAGCCGCGCCCGGCCCAGCTTACTTTATGTCATCTATGTCATGATCCTGTGGGCGCTGCCGATGGGTTTGATCGGCGCGGTCAGTCCAGAAACTGCCCATGCGATCGGTCAGAGCATGAGCAGCTATCTCGCTGGCATACCCGAACCTCTCTATGCTTTGTTCGGCACCGGCTATCTGGGATACTCGGCAATGCGCCAATAGGGCAAGACGCGGGGGAGCGATCGCTAATCAATCCCTAACGATGTCAGGCTATAACCTGATGCCTGACTATCAACCGACGGAGAAATTCGGATGCTTCGGCTTGCCATGATCGTGCTGCCTGCGCTGGCACTGTCTGCCTGCGGATCTTCCAGCAGCGAGGAAACCGAAAAGCAATTCGCCGAAGCGCAGGCAATCGCCAGCCAGCAGGCGGCAGACCGCGCGGCAAATCTCAAGGCGTCTCGCCAGCAGCAGGATCAGCAATCGCTGGCCGCGTTCTATGCCGGAGACGCGGCATCGTCCGAGGATAGCAGTGAGCCAGAGGACGATCGCCCCTCTCCGCCGGCTCCACAATCACCACCGGTTGCCGCTGTGGCACCCGCAGTTTCCAATGGCGGCGGCGAGGGCCGGCAGGGACCATTATCCCCGCCCCCGCCTATCCCACCAGTGCGGTGATACGGTCAGCTTGCGCCGGTGAGTCTGTTCGCTAAAGCTGCGCGTGACGATCACGGGGATATAACGATGGCGGACAAGCTGGTTCTGGTTTTGAACGGGCCAAACCTCAACAGGTTGGGCAAGCGAGAGCCGGACATTTACGGAACGCAATCGCTTGACGATATCGGCGCAATGCTGACCGACCATGCAGGGTCGCGAGGGATCGCGATCGACATGCGGCAGTCAAACCACGAGGGTGACCTCGTGGACTGGCTGCATGAGGCCGAGGACACCGGCGCCCACGCCGTCTTGCTCAACGCAGGCGCCTATACCCACACCTCAGTCGCACTGTACGATGCGATCAAGTCCATCAAAGTCCCGGTGATCGAAGTCCACCTCTCCAACCCGCATTTGCGCGAAGAGTTTCGCCACACCTCATGGGTTGGCAAAGCAGCCAAAGGAACCATCGCCGGCTTCGGTTCCAGCAGCTACGTCTTCGCGCTCGACGCCGCCGCAGGGCTTTGAGGCGAAACGCAGCCGATCGCGTTCCCATCGTTGTCGCGCACTGAAACGATCCGGTGGACGGGGCTGGTGATCCGTTGATCATCTTGCGGACTACCTCCCATATCTATCAAGGCGACGTGACAGATATGCTGGCGCGCCAATGTGAGGAGCGCGCGGCGGGCCTGTTCAGTATTGGCGTTGGAGGAAAGCTGAACGGTGAGGAATTTGATGCGCTGAGTGCCCCCGGCTTCGGAAGAACGCATACGCCTCTCCAGATCACCCACAGCTTTTCCGCTTATGGTCCAGCGATCGTGAATGGGATCGAACAGCGGAGCAAGAGCCGCCTCGGCAGGACTGATCGTGACGCTGACGCCGCCCGTGCTTCCTAATTCAAAAGCGGGTATCGGGGGTTCCGGCGGACGCAGGAAAAACCACCACACATTCGTCGCCAGCAGAACCACTACCAGCCCGATCAACAGGGTGCGTCGTGTAGACTTGTTCATGGCCCTTAGCGCCGATCAGCCCATCGGTACGCCAGGCATGCTCTTGGCCGTGCGGATCGTGAGTGAGGTCTTGACGCTATCCACATTGGGTGCAGGCGTCAGCTTGCTGGTGAGAAACTCCTGGAAACTTTGAAGGTCACGACTGACGATCTTGATGATGAAATCGATCTCGCCATTGAGCATGTGGCATTCACGCACTTCGGGCAGACCTTTCATATGATCTTCGAACGCGCGGAGCGACTCTTCCGCCTGGCTTTTCAGGCTGACCAGCGCGAATACGGTGATCGTGAACCCCAGTTTCGATGCATCGAGATCGGCATGATAGCCCTGGATCACGCCCGCTTCTTCAAGGCTGCGAACCCGGCGCAGGCAAGGTGGAGCTGTAAGCCCGACACGCTGCGCCAGCTCGACGTTTGTGATCCGACCTTCCTCCTGCAATTCTGCCAGCAAGCGGCGGTCGATTTCATCGAGATTGATCATTTAAATTTCCCCGGCGGGAGCGTTCTACCGCTCCCAGTCTGCAACTTACACATCGAAAACGCCAGTGCGCCGTAATATTATTAGGCCATAGCGTAATTGTCCCGCTTTGCAACGCCGGAAACTGCGCCCTTTCGTTGTCCACAGGGTTTGTTACGCAGTGAACCCTGTTGTTTTCCTTATAGTAAACATAGGGAGCGCATAGGGAGTGTTCTGTCATGGTCGATCAGGCCATTCAGGCACCGGAGACCGAATGCATTTCGACGATCGCCTTGCTACTGTTTTGCGCCTGCCATCCTCGGGGGATGGGATGGCGCGAATTCAGTTCAGGCAGCTTGTCGATATTCTTGGACAGGCTCCAAACGCCGCAGAACCGGACGTTCTCGTGGAAGCAGGCTTCGCGCGGCTTGAGGAATTGGGGCGCCAGATCTCCCCCGTGGATCGCGCCCGTCTGCTGAGACAGCCATTGCAACCCATCACCAATTCCCGCCTTCTGGCATGGCTGGCCGACGCGGAACCCGACGTGGCTTGTGCAGCGATTCGCTCCGCCCAGCTTACGGACGATGATTGGTTGGCGCTGATCCCCGCCCTTCCAGTCCGTGCTCGCGGGATATTGCGTCATCGCTGCGATCTTCCTGAGCCAATTGAAGCGCTGCTGGAGCGATTGGGCATTCGCGACCGCGGGCTTCCACCGTCGGCTGCCAGTGCCGAACTTATCGCGCTGGACGTTCCGATTGACGAGCCGGACCCTGAAGCCCCGCTTCCCGACATAGCGCGACCATCCTTCAATGCGCCCACCGGCGATATCGGCCTCGATCAGGACATCTCCAACGATGTGCTGGAACTGCTCGACATGGCGGACTCTTCACCGCCACCGACTTCTCTCAGCGAATGGGCCAGGGCACGCGCTGCCCAGCATCATCGCGACCTGCAGCAGAAAACGGCTGGCGAGAGCGCCGCGAGCGAAGCCGGTATCGGCGCGATCGTCCGCCGTATCGAAGAATTCCGCAAAGCCCGCGCCGCGATGGGACCTCCCGAGACCGGCGCAGAGGCTCCTCGCCTGCCGTTGGGGGACACCGCACCCGCATCCGTTCGCCTCGCCCAGTCCATCGATTTCACGACCGACCTTCATGGGCGAGTGTCCTGGGCGGACGGACCGCACGCTCCGTCAATAATCGGCCTCAACCTGGCGGGTGCGCAAGATCGGTCGATTGCGGGCGCGGATCTGGCATCCATCATGCGGCAGCGGTTTCCGATTTGCGCGATCCGCCTCACTCTGGCTGGCGCGCCAGCCATCACCGGCCACTGGCAGGTGGATGCAGCACCCCGGTTCGAGGCCGGATCGTTCACCGGCTACTGCGGCCGCATTCGCCGCCCTGCCCCTCCCGTGCAGGTCAAGTCCCCTCCCCCCGTGGACACCTCAGAAGCCGAGCGAATGCGTGAGATCCTGCATGAATTGCGCACGCCAGCCAACGCCATCCAGGTGGCGGCCGAGATCATCCAACAGCAGTTGTACGGCCCCGCACCCCATGAATATCGCGCTTTGGCCGCAGCGATTGCCGGGGACTGCGCCCATATCCTCGCGGGGTTCGAGGAACTGGATCGCCTGGTAAAGCTGGAAACCGGCGCGATGCCACTGGATGACGGAGAGTGCGATCTCGCCCGCGTCCTTGCGCAGACCGTGGTCCGCCTTCGCGCCTGGACGGAGCCACGGCGGAGTGGCTTTATGATGGCATCAGACCCATCCGCCACCAGTTTGCCCGTCCGCGTCGCACGGGTTGAGGTCGAGCGTATGGTCTGGCGGCTGCTCGCTGCGTTGGCCGGCTCTACTGCCCCGGGAGAAGCTCTCTCGCTCAACTGGGCAGTTGATCAACATACCGTCGAGATAGCCGTTACTCTCCCCGCCGTTCTGGCCGAGCGCGATCCTTCGGCGCTGTTCGAAGCGGTCGCTGGGGACCGAGGTCAGTCATTGGCGGCGGGAATGTTCGGCATCGGCTTCACGCTTCGCCTCGCCTCGGCAGAAGCAACCGCTGCCGGAGGAACGTTGCAACGGGTGGACAACACCCTGCGTTTGTCTCTCCCCGCCTTGACCGGGTCTGACACAGACAATAGCAATTCGGCAACCTTTACGCACTAAGGCGTCAAGGGCCGCTGCCGTCGATTTCCGGACGGGCGGATGCGACCCTTGGAAGGGAAAGTTCTTGCCCGGACCCAATCTCCTGGAGCTACCCGGCAAGCAGTCTTTTGCCTCGTTCGGCAAGGAATTCGGCCAGCGCTTCATCGTGACCGTCGATACCGAGGAAGAGTTCGACTGGTCGGCGCCGCTCGATCGCGAAAAACACAGTGTCGTCACCGTTCCCGTCTTGCGCAAGTTCCAGCAATTCTGCGAAGGTTTCGGCGTATCGCCCACGTATCTGGTCGACTGGCCCGTCGCATGCTCTTCGTTGGCGACCGATGCGATCGGCGATGCCGTCGCGCGCGGGGCGGCTGACATCGGTGTGCAGCTTCATCCGTGGGTCAGCCCTCCATTCACTGAACAAGTAAGTGAGTTCAACAGTTTCGCCGGCAATCTTCCGTTCGAGCTTGAACGCGAAAAGCTGCGCACTTTGCGAGACAAGATCGACACCACGTTTGGCGTCGCACCGCGTATCTACCGGGCGGGCCGTTATGGACTCGGTCCACGCACCGCCGAAATCCTTCGCGAATGCGGGATCGCAATCGACACATCGGTTCGCGCCCGCTGGGACTACAGCGGCAGCGGTGGCCCGAACTATCGGGAGCATCCGCTCCATCCATATTGGGTGGATCAGGAGCGGCGTCTTCTCGAACTGCCTTTGACGACCGTCTATTGGGGTCCGCTACGTCAGGTGGGGAACGTCATCTATCCGCACCTGTGGCGCACGCCCCAGGTTCGTGGCGTTCTGGCACGCGCCGGTCTTCTCGAACGTATTCCCCTGACCCCCGAAGGCATCACCGCCGCAGAAGCACTACGCGGCGTGGACATTGCGATCGATGAGCGCCTTCCCGTGCTGGTGTTCTCATTCCACAGCCCTTCCCTCGCCCCCGGCCACACGCCGTATGTGCGCAATGGCAAGGATCTGGACGGATTGTACGATTGGTGGCGCAAACTATTCACGCATCTGGAAAAGCGGGGCGTAAAGCCTGCTAACGTGACGCAAATTCTGAGCGCCGCAAACGGCAGCTAGCGACGCGTTTTCGCAGCCCATCGGATCTGATTTCTGTGAGAGCCGTGTTGGTCGGGGAGACAGGATTCGAACCTGCGACATCCTGCTCCCAAAGCAGGCGCGCTACCGGACTGCGCCACTCCCCGACCTCACGGGCGTCGATGTAACCGACAGCCGAAGCTATCGTGTCCGGCATTGGTGGGCCCGGCAGGATTCGAACCCGCGACCTAGCCGTTATGAGCGGCCAGCTCTAACCGCTGAGCTACAGGCCCGCCGTACCGGTCCCGACCCCATCGACTTGGCCGGACGACTGCGCGTTAGCTAGGGAATCGAGCCGATGCAAGGGTGGTTGTCGGCAATTTCATCCACAGGCCGAATTAAGAGGCGGCGCGAGGATTGCACTGCCTCTCGGTCGCATGATCAATAGCCCGATTTGGCCAGCCATGCGTCCACTTCGCCCATGCGCGTCGCCTGTACCTTGATCCGGTCCTCGATCTTGGCGACGGCCTCGTTCACCGGCCGGCGTGCGTCGGCTGGGAGATTGGCGTCGGCATAGGCCTTCAACTTCCCGACCATGGCAGGATCGGCGCTGTTCTGGGCCAGCCGCGCGACGTATCGTGTCGCACCAGAGCTATCGACACGGGCCATGACAGCAGCATTGTTGGCGACGACGAAATCGAACGCCCGGCCAGGCTGGTCGGTAGCCACAGCGCTGATGATGACGGGGGTCGTGGTGACTCCCGGCTCATCTGTCAGCGCCAGAGCCAGCGCCTTGTCGGCAAGTTGCGGATCACGTGCCCGGCCAAGCAGGGAATACAGCGTTGTCTTCACCTGAGCCGACGTTTCCTCACGCGCGAGCGCGTGCAGCGCGTCCCATGTTTGGGCATCCGCGTGCTTCGCGACCACCGTCAGGATCGATACGCGCAGCGAAGGGTCAATAGCGCTCGGGTCTGTTTTCGAAGCGGCGAAACGGCGACGTGCTTCGGCAACGACCCCCGGTTCACCCAGATCGCCAAGCGTCTCGATCAGGGTGCCGCGCAAATCGCCGTCGGTCACGGCCTCGTTCGGCCTCGGCGTCCAACCCAGGCGCTCAAGCACGGGCAACAATCGGGCAGATGCGAAACGAGCGAGCGCCGCCTCCCGCTTGGCGTTGCCCTTTGCGTACTCAGCCAAGCCGGATATGACATCGGCCGCCCGCTCCATGACTTGCGGTGAGGCATCGACGGGCAGTCCTTTGATCAGACCGAGCATATCGGCCATCGGCTGCTGCCCGGCATAGCCCAGCGCCACTGCATCGTTCAGGATGCCCAGCTGGTCGACAGGCTGCACTTTCGCGATCTGGCGGCTGAGGCCTGCAAACGTCGCGGAATCGTACAGCACCCGATAATAGCCTGACTGGCCTGCGTTTACGACCACCGGCCCGCACGACGCGACCTGCAGCGTACCTTTGCCCTGCAACAGTGTGTCGGTCACTTTGCCATCAAATCCCGCAGCCCGCACCGGTACGCGCCAGTTGAGCGGCTGCTTGTTCGCTCGGTCGCGAGTGAATTCGCCCTGCTCCAACGTCAGGCGCGTGACACCCGCAGCACAGGACGACGACACCTTCACCAGCGGAATGCCGGGCTGAAGCGTAAAGTCATGCGCGATCTGGGCAATCGGCTTGCCCGAGGCGGCTTCCATTTCGCGCCACAGATCATCGGTCACCGTGTTCGAGTTCTTGTAGCGCGCCATGTACGTGCGCACGCCCGCCCGCCACTGCTCGGAACCGGCATAAGCCTCCAGCATGCGGATGACTGCTTCGCCCTTGGAATAGGTGATGTTGTCGAAGGCCTGGCTCGCCTCCTCCACCGTCTTGATCGGCGTAATGATCGGATGAGTCGTTACATAAGCGTCTTGGCTCATCGCCTGTTCGCGCGAGGATACGCCGGTCAGTTCGGGATGCCACTCGGGATGGAATTTCTGCGTGGCAAGGCTCTCCATCCACGACGCAAAGCCCTCGTTAAGCCACAGGTCGTCCCACCACGACATCGTTACGAGATCGCCGAACCACTGGTGAGCCATTTCGTGCGCAACGACCGTGAAGATGCGTTCGCGAACCGCGTTCGATGCGATCTTGGGATCGAGCAGCATCGCGTTTTCGAAGTAGAAGATCGCGCCCCAGTTTTCCATGGCGCTGAAGAACTGGCTGCGACCCGGCGCGGCGATGTTGTCCATCTTGGGCAGCGGGTACTTTTCCCCGAAGTAGTCGTTCATCCACGGCAGCAACGCGGCGGATGACTCCAGTGCATAGTCTGCCTGAGCGAGATCGCCCTTCTTGGTCAGCACGCCCACCTCCGTACCGGCGGTCTGCACGGTCTTGCGCTCGAACTCGCCAAGACCGAAAAAGAGCAGGTAAGTGGACATGCGCGGGCTGGTGCCGAAGGTTACGAGCGTCTTGCCCTTGCTCGCGGGCTTGCGGCTTTCAACCGGCAAGTTGCCGACCGCCACTTCGTTATCCGGCACCACCGCCTTCAGGCTGAACGTCGCTTTGTAGAACGGCTCGTCCCACGACGGCATAAAACGCCGCGCGTCGGAATTTTCGAACTGAGTAAACAAAGCGCGCTTCTGGGTGCCGTCAGCCGCTTTGTAATCCAGTGCGAACAGGCCGAATGCCTGGGTGTTGATCTTGCCCGCGTAATCGATCGACAGCACGTAGCTTCCCGGCGTCAGCGGCTTTGCAAATGTGAAAGTGGCGGTCTGCGCCTTGGCGTCGATGGCAATCTTGGGCGCGCCGATGCGCTGCCCCATCTTGGAGGCAAGCGCCGCTTTGGCGATTTTCAGGTCAGCGGCCTGCAGCGTGATCGAACTGGTCGCGTCCTTGACATCCACCGTGATCGCAACCTTGCCGGTGAAGGTCATTGCCTTCGCGTCCGGCGTGACCGTCACGTCATAATGGCTTGGGCGCACGTTGCGCGGGAGTTGTGTCGTCACCGTCTCCGCCGTGGCGCCTTTGCTTGTGGAGGCATCGACGGCAGCTTGCGCCGCAACCGGCGACGGCAAGAGGGCAGGCAGGGCGACACTTGCCATAAAGAATAAGGCAGAACGACGGACAGCAGCTATCATGGGGCGACTCGTTTCTATTAAATAATGGCACGGTGCTAACGCCCGGACGCCCATGCGCAACAAAAATGCCAATCCGCGCAACTTTGCATGGAGCGAATTTGTTCCCGTCAAAGCTCCATTCGCTTGCAATCCGCTCACAATCGCGTATTGGGCCGCCTTCCGTGCCATCGTGAATGGCCGGAAACCGAAAGAAAGCCGGAGGGGCCCCGCAATCCCGCGGACAAGCCAGCGATCGGTTAGATTGATGAAAGGAAGCTGCCGTGGCTCTATATGAGCACGTGTTCCTGGCACGCCAGGACCTCAGCCAGGCGCAAGTCGACGCACTTGCCGCCGCCGCAACCGAGATCGTCGAAGCCAACCAGGGCAAGGTCGTGAAGACCGAATCCTGGGGCCTCAAGAATCTCGCATACAAGATCAAGCGCAACCGCAAGGCGCACTTCGTGATGCTCAACCTCGAAGCCAACGGCGCCGCTGTCGCCGAGCTTGAGCGTCAGACGTCGATCAACGAAGACGTGATCCGTTACGTGACCATTCGCGTTGACGAGCACGAGGACGGCCCTTCGGTGATGATGCGCAAGAGCGATCGCGAGCGTACTCGCCGTCGCGAACGTGAAGGAGCCTGATTCCTATGGCACGTGCATTCTTCCGCCGCCGCAAGTCCTGCCCGTTCTCGGGCAAGAACGCGCCGAAGATCGATTACAAGGACGTTCGTCTGCTGCAGGGCTTCATGTCCGAGCGTGGCAAGATCGTTCCGAGCCGCATCACGGCGGTTTCCGCCAAGAAGCAGCGTGAGCTGAGCCAGGCGATCAAGCGCGCCCGGCACATCGGCCTCCTGCCCTTCATCGTCAAGTAAGGAGGGACTGACCCATGGACATCATCCTCCTGGAACGTGTCGAGAAGCTCGGCGCCATCGGCGACGTCGTCTCGGTGAAGGACGGCTACGCACGCAACTACCTTCTTCCCAACAAGAAGGCACTGCGCGCCAACGATCGCAACAAGAAGGTCTTCGAGGCCAACCGCGCCAAGATCGAAGCCGAAAACGCAGAGCGTCGCTCGGCCGCACAGTCGCACTCGAGCGACGTCGAAGGCAAGCAGGTCGTTCTGATCCGCGCCTCGTCGAACTCGGGCCAGCTGTACGGTTCGGTTTCGGTGCGTGACATCGTCGACGCACTGAACGCCGAAGGCGCGAACGTGTCGAAGCAGATGATCGTGCTGGAACGCCCGATCAAGACGCTCGGCATCTTCGACGTCAAGGTAACGCTGCACCCTGAAGTTGTCGTTACCGTCAAGGTCAACGTCGCTCGTTCGCCTGATGAGGCCGAACTGCAGAACCAGGGCGTGGACGTGATGGCCGCGATGTTCGAACAGGACGTCTCGGGCTTCACCGAAGCCTACGACCCGAACGCTGAACCCGGCGAAATCGCGGTCGAAGACGAAGCGGAAGAAGAAGGCGAAGCTCAAGCCTGAGCCTACCCTTCGGCATTCGCCAAGGATCAAAAAGCCCTCGCTTCGTCATGAAGCGGGGGCTTTCCTATTTAGGCGTCAGGAGTGGCCAAGCTGGCTACCCCTCAGCGATCGCGACCGTCATATCCTTGCCCTCAATGCCACCTATTGCGTCAAAAGACGGTTTGCGTAATAGGTCGCCATGCAAATGATGAAAGAAACGCTCGCGGAATTGGTCCGCGTTTATGAAGCCGCCGTCTCCACTCTCAAGGCCGACATCACCGCCTTTGTCGAGCATGGCACTCTTCCCCCACACGATCGTCGCGACCAGCGCCTCTGGACCTATCCAGATCTGCGCATCACGTATCGCGGCACCGAGCGCGCTGCGCGTGCATCACGGGCGTTCGGCCGACTGGAACTGCCCGGCACGTACGCAACGACGGTCACCAAGCCTCACCTCTTCGCAGACTACCTGACCGAGCAGCTCGCGCTGATCGAGGCGGAGTACGAAGTCGAATTCCAGGTCACCCGTTCGGCACAGGAAATTCCCTTCGCCTACGTCCTCGACGGCGTTCCTGTCGGCGCGGTCACCCCGCACGAACTGGCGGCGCATTTCCCCAGCACAGACCTCGCCATGATCGGTGACGAGATCGCCGACGGCATCCACATCTTCGGGGAGGACCAGCCGCAGCCGCTCGCGCTGTTTGACGGCCTGCGCACGGATTTCAGCCTCGCCCGTCTGGCGCACTATACCGGCACCAGCCCGGAACACTGCCAGCGCTTCATCCTGTTCACCAACTATCACCGCTATGTCGATGAATTCGTGGACTGGGCCGGTAAGCAAGTCGGCAGCGACGGCTATGTCGCCCTGTCGGGTGCGGGCGGTCTCATTCTGGACGCGCCGGTCGACAATGCCCGCGCGCGCCTGTCTGACACCGCATGGCGTCGCCACCAGATGCCGGCCTATCACCTCATTCGCGAGGATCGCTCAGGCATAACTCTGGTCAACATCGGCGTCGGCCCATCCAATGCAAAGACCATCACCGACCACCTTGCGGTTCTGCGACCTGAAGCCTGGCTGATGATCGGCCACTGCGGCGGTCTGCGCGAAAGCCAGCGGATCGGCGACTACGTACTGGCCCACGCGTATTTGCGTGACGACCACGTGCTCGATCCGGTCCTCCCCCCTGAAATCCCGCTGCCCGCCATCGCCGAAGTGCAGCAGGCCTTGGCGCAGGCAGCCGAGATCGTCAGCGGCGGCGGCGGGGCGAACCTTAAAAAACGGATGCGGACGGGCACGATCGTGACCACCGACGATCGCAACTGGGAGCTTCGTTACACAGATTCCGCCAAGCGCTTTTCGCTCAGCCGGGCGATCGGCATCGATATGGAAAGCGCCACGATCAGCGCGCAGGGCTACCGCTTTCGGGTGCCGTACGGCACCTTGCTGTGCGTGTCGGACAAGCCTCTTCATGGTGAGTTGAAGCTGCCGGGGCAAGCCAATCGTTTCTACGAAGAAGCGATCGCCAGCCACCTCAAGATCGGCCTCATCACCTGCGACCTCCTGCGCGAACAGGGGGATCGATTGCACTCTCGCAAACTGCGCGCGTTCAACGAACCGCCCTTCCGCTAAGAGCCGCGCGACGACAGCCGCCGGGGCTTATGCCCGGCGGCCGATCTCGCGCTTACCAGCCTGACTTTTCGCCCTTGTTCTGGGCGTCGAGCCATTTCTTGAGCGGGGCGAAGTAGTCCAGCATCGGCTTGGCGCTCATCTTGCTCGATCCGGTGAACACCTTCAGCGCTTCGGGCCACGGCTTAGACTGACCCATTTCGAGCATCGCGTTCAGCTTCGCACCGACCTGCTTGTCCCCGTAAAAGCTGCAACGGTGGAGCGGGCCCTTCCAACCTGCCTGCTTGCAAGCCGCCTGATAAAACTGGAACTGCAGGATGCGCGCCAGGAAGTAGCGTGTGTAGGGCGTGTTGCCCGGCACGTGATACTTCGCGCCGGGATCGAAGCCATCGTCTGGCCGCGCGGAAGGCGGGACGATCCCCTGATACTCCAGCCGCATCTGGGTCCACGCCTTGTTGTAGTCAGCCGGAGCAATCTTGCCGTCGAAGATGTTCCAGCGATACCGGTCGATCAACAGGCCGAACGGCAGAAAAGCCACTTTATCCATCGCCTGCCGCAGCAGCAGCCCGGTGTCCTTGTCCGCGCCGGGCACCCGCGATTTGTCGAGCAGGCCGATCTGAACCAGATACTGCGGCGTGATCGACAGGGCGACGAAATCGCCGATGGCTTCGTGAAAACCGTCGTTGGCGCCGTTCAGGTACAGAAACGGCTGCTTGTTATAGGCGCGCTGATAGTAATTGTGGCCCAGTTCGTGATGGATGGTAGTGAAATCATCCGCGTTCACCTTGGTGCACATCTTTATGCGGATATCGTCCTTGTTGTCGACATCCCAGGCAGAGGCGTGGCAGATCACTTCGCGATCGGCCGGCTTGACGATCATCGAGCGGGTCCAGAACGTGCCGGGCAACGGATCGAAGCCCAGCGAGGAATAGAAGCCCTCGCCCGCTTTCACCATGTCCACCGGTGTCTTCTTCTGCGCGGTCAGCAATTCGCCCACGTCATAGCCAAGATCGCCTGCCCCCGACGGCGCGACCAGCGGATAGATGTTACCCCATTCCTGCGCCCACATATTGCCAAGCAGGTCCGCGCGGATCGGCCCGGTGCGCGGCTGCACGGCGTCGCCGTACTTCTCGTTCAGCTTGCGGCGCACATAGGTATGAAGCGCGATATACAGGGGCTTCGTCTCTTCCCAGAGCCGCTGCGTTTCTGCCGAAAACTGCTCCGGCGTCATGTCATAGCCAGAACGCCACATCGCACCGACGTCGGCATAGCCCAGCTCACGCGCGCCCTGGTTGGCGATGCCGACCATTTTCTCGTAATCGCCCCGCATGGGCTTGCCGACATTGTCATGCCAGGAGGTCCACATCTCGGCATATTCCGCCGGGGTGTGCTGAGGATTACCCATCTGCTCTTCAATATCGGAACCGTTGATCGGCTTGCCGTTGAGCGTACCCTTGCCCTTGCCGTACGCCGAGGACAGGCGCGTGGTGATCTCGCTCAGCTGCGCCGCCGCGCCCGGCGTGTTCGGCGCCGGGAGGACAATGCCCTGGCGCAGAATTCCAAGCTTGCGCGATACATCGGGATCCAGGCCGCTGACCTTGGCAAACCTGGCGGCCTCGACGGCGTATCTCACCTGCTTTTCGGTCAGCTCACCATTCGACTTGGCGGCCAGCGCGTCGGTGTCCTCGTTGATGTACGTGTAGTTGATCCAGTTGGCCCGGTTATTGTCGATCGAGAAATCGAACAAATCCTTTTCGGCATCGGCCACGAAGCGGGCGGCGCCATTTGCCGTCGTGGGATAGGCGGGAGCCGCCTCAGCGGCCTGCTGGGCAACCGCTGGCGCCGCGACGAACGACAGGCTTGCTGCCAGCGCCGCCAAGGCGGTGGATGCGAATTTCATGGGAAGACCTCTCCAAACCTTTTTGAATGGTTCAAGAGTATACCCCGCACGTGGCAGGGCAATATCCCACGGTCGTGTTTTACCCCGCCGTCAGGAGAGGAACGCGGCGATGGCCCTGCCCATTTCCTTGAACGTGACCGATGACATGTGATTGCCGGGCGTCTCCACGTACGTACCGGTTGGCAGCGCCTCAGCCAGTTCCTGGGCCGATCCGTTATCCTGATCGTCTGCGCCGCAAACGCACAAAGTCGGCATCGTGATGCGAGCGATGGCATCAGGAGACGTATCGTCTACCGAACCCAGCAGCAGCCGCGCCGCTGTCCGGTCGATCTTCATGGTTTTCATGAACGCCTGAGCGACAAACGCCTTGTCGCCGCGCTCGATCGTTCCGAAGCGGTCGATGGCATCCACGAAGTGCGCGCTGCGCCGTGCCCACCCGGCCAGACCGCTCAACCCCATGCCACCCAGGACGAGCTTGCGTGGTGCAAGACCAGCCAACACGCCTCGCACCGATGTCCGCGAACCAAGTGAAAATCCGCCGAGGTCATAGTCGGTCAGCCCGAGAGCATCGATCACCGCCGTTAGGTCCTGAACCAGAACATCGGAGGGGTAAGCGGCCGGGTCATGCGGTCCCTCGCTTTGCCCATGCGCGCGAAGGTCTGGCATGATTACATCGAAACCGGCATCCGCAAGTACCTGTGCATTACCGTACTTGATCCAGTTGACCTCGGCGGAGGAGAACAGGCCATGCAACAACACCAGCGGTCGCGCAGCAGGTGCGGTCGATAGCCGATGCACCGCCATCCTTGCTCCGCCAAAACCTTTTACGAACTCGGTCGTCACTTCACTCAAGGCAATCTCGCTTATGCTTGGCCGGGGGCAGCCGCGCCTCGCCGTCAGCCCTTTTTCAGGTGGCGACGGCCCAACAATTCGGCGATCTGTACGGCGTTGAGCGCCGCGCCCTTGCGCAGGTTGTCCGAAACGCACCACAGCGCCAGGCCGTTCTCGACCGTCGAATCCTCACGCACGCGGCTGATGTAGGTCGCGCCGTCGCCCACGGCTTCTACCGGGGTCACGTATCCGCCGTCCTCACGCTTGTCGACGAGCATCACACCCGGTGCCTCGCGCAGAATGTCCTGTGCTTCGGTCGCGGAAATCTCGTTCTCGAACTCGATGTTCAGCGATTCAGAATGACCGACGAATACCGGAACGCGCACGCAGGTTGCCTGCACCTTGATCTTGGGATCGAGGATCTTCTTGGTCTCGACCACCATCTTCCATTCTTCCTTGGTCGAACCATCGTCCAGGAACACGTCGATGTGCGGGATTACGTTGAAGGCAATCTGCTTGGTGAACTTGCGCGGGACGACGGAATCGCCGACGAAGATCGCCCGGCTCTGTTCGAACAGCTCGTCCATGCCCGTCTTGCCCGCACCCGATACCGACTGGTACGTCGATACGACGACGCGCTTGATCGTCGCCTTGTCGTGCAGGGGCTTGAGCGCCACGACCATCTGCGCGGTCGAGCAGTTGGGATTGGCGATGATGTTGCGCGCCGTGTACCCGTCGATCGCTTCCGGGTTCACTTCCGGCACGATCAGCGGCACGTCGGGGTCCATGCGGTAAAGCGAGGAATTGTCGATCACCACGCATCCAGCCGCAGCGGCCTTGGGGGCATAGACCTTGGTCGCCTCGGAACCGGCGGCGAACAGCGCGATGTCCCAGCCTGCGAAGTCGAAATGTTCGAGGTTCTTGACCTTGAGCATGCGATTGGTGTCGCCATACTCGATCTCGATCCCGATCGAGCGCGACGAGGCGACGACCGCAATCTCGTCTGCCGGGAATTCGCGCTCGGCGAGAATGTTGAGCATTTCACGGCCGACATTCCCGGTCGCGCCGACGACGACTACGCGGTAACCCATGGCAAGATCCTTCCAGCAGCGCCGATGGCGGCGCCCGATATGATGGAGGCGGGTACAGGCAGAGCCGCATGAGGGCAAGCACCGCCCACCCGCCAGGTGCGACAAAGGGCGCCGGTAATCCGACGCCCCTCATCAATTCCGGAATACCCTTAGGATCAGTGCGCGGTGGCGCTGGCCGTAGGGGTGGCCGGTGGCGGCGCGGTGGCCAGTTCGTCGGCCTCTGTCCATTCGATTGCCGAGAGCGGTTCGGTCAATGCCTTGGCGAGAACCTCATCGACGTGCGAAACCGGGATGATCTCCAACCCCTGCTTCACGTTGTCAGGGATCTCGGCCAGATCCTTGCGGTTCTCCTCGGGGATCAGCACCGTGGTGATACCCCCGCGCAAGGCGGCCAGCAGCTTTTCCTTCAATCCGCCGATCGGCAGGACGCGACCACGCAAGGTGACTTCACCCGTCATGGCGATGTCCTTGCGAACCGGGCTGCCGGTGAGCGTCGACAGGATGGAGGTGACCATGCCGATGCCCGCCGAAGGACCATCCTTGGGCACCGCGCCTTCGGGAAGGTGGATGTGGATGTCCTTGCGGTTGAACACGCTCGGCTTGATGCCGTACGCCGGAGAGCGGGCACGAACGAAGCTGAACGCGGTTTGGATCGACTCGTTCATTACGTCGCCGAGCTTGCCGGTGGCCTTGATCTGACCCTTGCCCGGTACCGTCACCGCCTCGATCGTCAGCAGTTCGCCGCCGACTTCCGTCCAGGCGAGGCCCGTCACCGCACCAACCTGATGTTCTTCCTCGCCGATGCCGTGACGGAACTTACGCACGCCAGCGAAGTCCGACAGGTTGTCCGGCGTGATCGTGATCTCGGTCGCTTTGCCTTCCAGGATCTGTCGCAGCGACTTGCGCGCGAGACGCGCCACTTCGCGTTCGAGCGTACGGACGCCCGCCTCGCGAGTGTAATACCGGATCAGGTCGCGAAGCGCTTCCTGCGTCAGCGTGAACTCGCCCTTTTTCAGGCCGTGCGCCTCGATCTGCTTTTCGATCAGGTGGCGCTCAGCGATCTCAACCTTTTCGTCTTCGGTGTAGCCCTCCAGACGGATGATCTCCATGCGATCCAGCAGCGGCTGGGGCAGGTTCAGGCTGTTCGCCGTGCAGACGAACATCACGTCAGACAGGTCGATATCCAGTTCCAGATAGTGATCCTGGAACTTGGCGTTCTGTTCGGGATCGAGCACTTCGAGCAGCGCCGATGCCGGGTCGCCACGGAAATCCTGACCAAGCTTGTCGATCTCGTCCAACAGGAACAGCGGGTTCGACCGCCCGGACTTGCGGAGGTTCGTGACGATCTTGCCCGGCAGCGAGCCGATGTAAGTCCGACGGTGACCGCGGATTTCGGCCTCATCGCGTACCCCGCCCAGCGACTGGCGGATGAATTCACGCCCCGTCGCCTTGGCGATCGACTTGCCCAGCGAGGTCTTGCCAACGCCCGGCGGGCCGACGAGGCACAGGATCGGCCCCTTCAGCTTGTTGGTACGCGCCTGAACCGCCAGATACTCGATGATCCGGTCCTTGACCTTGTCGAGCGCATAGTGATCGGCGTCGAGGATTTCCTGCGCGGTCGAAATATCGCGCTTCAACTTGCTCTTCTTGCCCCACGGCAGGCCGAGAAGCACGTCGAGATAGTTGCGGATGACGGTCGCTTCGGCGCTCATCGGCTGCATGGACTTGAGCTTTTTCAGCTCTCCCATCGCCTTTTCGCGTGCTTCCTTCGACAGGCGCGTCTTCTCGATCTTGTCGGCCAGTTCGAGCAGTTCGTTGGCCTCGTCGCCCTCACCGCCGCCGAGTTCGGACTGGATCGCCTTCAGCTGTTCGTTGAGGTAATACTCCCGCTGGGTCTTCTCCATCTGGCGCTTCACGCGGCCACGGATCTTGCGCTCGACCTGCAGAACGCCGAGCTCACCTTCCATGAAGGAGTAGACCATTTCCAGGCGCTTGAGCGGATCGGCTTCCGACAGGACGGCCTGTTTGTCCGATACTTTTGCGGAAAGCTGTGCCGCGACGGTATCGGCCAGCTTCGCCGCATCTTCGATATCGCCCAGTTGTTCCCCGGCGTCCTGGCTCAGCTTCTTGTTGAGCTTCGCATACTCGCCGAACTGATCGACGACCGTGCGCATCATCGCCGAGACTTCGGTGCCTTCCGCCTCGACCGGATCGAGCATTTCCACGCCCGCCACAAGCATGTCGCCTTCTTCGGTCGTTTCGGAACGCAGCGTTTCCAGACGTGCGCGGTCCTGCCCTTCGACAAGCACACGAACGGTGCCGTCCGGCAGTTTCAGCAGCTGCAGCACGCTGGCGACGACACCCGTATCATACAGATCATCGCGGTCGGGATCGTCACAGCCCGGATCGAGTTGGGCGAGGAGGAAAATGTCCTTGTCACCGGCCATCGCGGCTTCGAGCGCGGCGACGGATTTCTCACGACCCACGAACAGGGGCACGACCATGCCCGGGAAAACGACGATGTCACGCAGTGGCAAAAGCGGAAGCAGGTTCAAGGTAGTATCCATTCTTCATGCGCAAGGATGGACCATGGCCCTCCCCGGCTCTCATTGAAGATATGGGGTCTTCGCCTCGCCTTGCAATCCGTTGCAGGCGAAAGCCTGTGGACGTACCGCCTGGATCAGGGAACGAATGCCACCAAAATGGCTTGGATCGTCAAGGCTTTGCCGGATGAGCCTCACGCAGGGCTGCAACGGGTTAAAATCAAGACACTGACATCGGCTGGTCAAACAGGCGGCCAGGCGCAAGCGGTTTAAACCGCATCGCGGTCACGGATTCGCATCCGCGACCGCTGCGGATCGGGATCAGAACGGCAGCTTGAAGCCCGGCGGCAAACCCATGCCCTGCTGCGCCTTGGCCAGTTCCTCGTTCGCGACGGAGTCCGCCTTTACGCGAGCATCGTTGTAAGCAGCGGCGATCAGGTCTTCCAGGATCGGTTTTTCGCTGGCCTGCATCAGGCTGTCGTCGATGGCGACGCCGATGACCCGGCCCTTGGCGGAGCAGCGGATCTTGACGAGGCCGCCGCCCGAAAGCCCTTCGACTTCCATCTGGTCAAGCTTGCCCTGCGTTTCATTCATCTGCTTCTGGATGGTCTCGGCGGCCTGCTGCGCGGCCTGGATCATCTCTTCCATCGATTTCATCTCAACGTCTCCAATTGCGCTGACCGCCGCCGATCGCGGCTGGTCGCTCATCATCAATCAATTCGGCACCGGGGAAGGCCGCCAGTGTCGCCTCTACCAGTGGCGAGGCGCGTAACGCCTCGGCATCGGCGGCCTTCCGAACCTCGGCAACCTCCACGAGCGTGGGCGCACCTTCGCCTTCCACCCGCTCCACCTGCCAGCGTTCGCCGGTCGCCGCCTGAAGCCCGGCGCGTATAACCCCGACAATATCCTCTCGGAACGCTGGCGGCTGGGTGTACCGCAGCATGCCCGGCGCCAGTTCAACCACACGAACCTGCATCCGCATCGTGTTGGCCGCGGACATTTCGCCTGCATGCTCCACATCGTCCACCAGCGCTTCCCAACGCGGCGCGATCGGGCTGGGAGCAGACGAACTGGAATGAGCTGACGGTGGTGGCGGGGAAGGCGCATCGCTGCCCGTTCCCTCAACCGGTGCGGCAGGAGCGCGCGCGGCGATCTCCTCCATCTTTCGTACCAGCGATCCGGGATCGGGCATGTCTGCAGCGTGCATGATCCGCAACAGCGCCATCTGCGCGGCGACAAGCGGATCGGGGGCCGACCTTACCTCGTCATGCCCCTTGAGCAGCAACTGCCACAGCCGATGAAGCTGTCCCGGGCGCAAAGCCTTGGCCCACCCTTCGATAGCCTCGCGCTCTTCAGTCGAGTGTGCGTCCTCCGCGTTGCCGGCTACCTGGGCCAGAGCGACCCGGTGGATCAGGTCCATCAGCCCACGCATGATCGCGATGGGTTCGACGCCCAGCGAGTACTGGCGTTCCACCACATCGAGAAGATCCGTTCCCCGCCCCTCCAGAATGGCCGCGATGAGGCCGCGCTGCACGCTCTTGTCCGAAAGGCCCAGCATGTCGCGCACCTTGTCGGCGCTGACCTGCCCACCGCCGTCGAGATCGGCATGGGCAATGGCCTGATCGAGGATCGACAGGCCATCGCGCACCGACCCTTCCGCCGCAGCCGCGATCATCGACAGCGCTTCATCCTCGGCCTCCACGCCTTCCTGCTGACAGACGTGAGCGAAGTGCGCGGCCAGCATCGGCGAAGGAATACGGCGCAGGTCGAAACGCTGGCACCGCGAGAGGACGGTTACCGGAAGTTTGTCCACCTCCGTCGTCGCGAAAAGGAATTTCACGTGAGCAGGCGGTTCCTCAAGTGTCTTGAGCAAGGCGTTGAAAGCATTGCGTGACAACATGTGGACTTCGTCGATGATGTAGATCTTGTAGCGCGCCGAAACGGCGGAATAGCGCACCGCTTCGATGATTTCGCGCACGTCGTCCACGCCGGTGTGGCTGGCAGCGTCCATCTCGATCACGTCGATATGCCGACCCTCAGCGATGGCGACGCAGGGCTCGCACACTCCGCAGGGGTCGATCGTCGGGCCACCGTTGCCGTCCGGCCCGATGCAGTTGAGTGCCTTGGCGATCAACCGAGCGGTGGACGTCTTGCCCACCCCGCGCACCCCGGTCATCAGGAACGCATGGGCAAGGCGATCGCGCTTGATGGCGTTGGCGAGGGTTTGCACCATCGCCTCCTGCCCGATCAGTTCGGCGAAGGTCTGCGGGCGGTATTTGCGGGCCAGCACGCGATAGGGCTGTGCGGCGGGCGCAGGTTTGGGCGCAGTGAACGCCGCAGCCGGGGTTTTGGGCGCGGCATCAGCAGGGGCACCGAACATGGACTGCTGCCCCGCCGCCTCCAGTTCGGCAGCGTCAGGTGCGTCGTCGTCCTTATCGTCCCAAGGGGGCGTATCGCCGAGCATATCGCGTGAATCGTCCATCGTCGCGCAAACTAGGGGCTGGGCCGGCGAATGTCAGGGAAAAAGCGGCAGCATCCACAGCCTTGAACGGCCATCGCGAGAAAAGCGCGGAATAGGCCAGCGATGGTGAGATAAAGGAGCCGGGTGACCCACCGCAACCCGTTGTGGCTGCTTCCTTCCGGACCTGACCAAGTTGGCGGACGCAAGCGCCCACCCGACTCCCGGGCGGGCATATGGCGGCGGCAATCAGGTTTGTCCAGCCCCGCGGCCTACAAACCTGACCGGAAAACCATCACCGGAAGTTGTCGGCGTATGCCTGGATCTTGAGGCGGCGCGGCGGCGTGGGATGCACCGTCACGTCGATCCCGTAGCGATCGGCATAAGCCTTTGCCTCTTCCACGGTGGGGAAGTTCAGCACGACCTGCTGCTGCATGTCACCGGAACCGGCCCAGCCCATCAGCGGATCGGGCTTCTTCGCTTCGGCCGGAACGAATTCCAGCGTCCAGTGGTCAAGCAGCGCCTTGCCGGACTGCATGGCGTTCTTCGGGCGTTGATAGATGCGTGCGCTCATAAGCCATGGCCTTGCCCTCGAATCGCGCCGAAAATCAAGCGCGAATCATTTTCGTCGGCTCGCTTCGAACGCGTTACGGGTTTTAAGGCTGGGATCTTCCGCCCACGGCTCGTCCGGCCAGCGGTGGCGAGGATAGCGTCCTTTCATGTCTCGCTGCACATCCTTCCAGGATCCGCGCCAGAAGCCCGGAAGATCGCGCGTGGTCTGGATCGGGCGACCGGCAGGAGAGGTCAGCTTGAGCAGCAGCGGCTGCGGTGGTTGCCCGAAAGTAGGATGGCGATCGAGACCGAACAGCGCCTGCACCCGCACCTCTACCGAAGGGCCGCCCTCGTCATCGTAATCGATGGCATGGGTCGATCCGGCAGGGCTGCGAAACTCCGGCGGGGCCAGTCGGTCGAGCGCCTGCGCTGCGTCCCAGTCCAGCCGGTTGCGCAGAGCCTGCGACAGCGCGCCGCCGTCCAGCGCATCGAGGCGTCGGGTGAGAAGCGGGCCCAGCCACTCCTCCAGATCGGCAAGGAGCGCTTCGTCCGAAAGGGCGTCAATCCCGGCATAGCGGGCACGGCGCAAAAGGGATTGCGCCCCCTGCCCCATTGGCACCAGCGACAGCCCGTTGGCTCGGATACGCGCGATCAGGAATGCGCGGATGGCTTCAGGATCAGGCGCCGGGTCGGGTCCGCTGGCCAGAGTGATTGCGCCGATCCGGCGTTCCAGCCGTGCCTCCACTCGGGCGTCATCTTCATTCCATCGCAGGACCGTTCGGCGCTCTACCGTATCGCCGAGCCACGCATCCACCTCCGCTGCCTCCAGCGAGGCGCCCGAGAGAATCCGCGCGCCTTTGGCCTGACCCTGCGCATCGCCGATGACCATCCATTCGCGCGCCGCCAGGGGAGATGCGGGATCGAGGACGTATCCCCTGCCCCCGGCGCTCAGCCATGTCTCGCCCGACCCATCGCGCCGCCGCGCGAGCATGTCCGGCCGCCCCAGCGCGAGCAGGATACCCGGCGGCATTTCGCCACTGTCGCGCACACCCGGCACCATCGCCTTCGCCCGACGCGCCCAGCCATCGGCCAATTTGCGGGACGCCTGCGCGCGGGGCGATCGATCCGTGTTCCAGCGTGACAGGCGCTGCGCCAGATCGTCGCTGCGCCCGCCCAGGCCCCGCTCCTGCAGCAACAACGCCAGCCGCGCGGCTTCGTCGCCAGCGCCCAGTTCGCATGCCCGCAGGATCATCGCGGCCTGCGCCGGATCCATCGGCAGGGAGGCGACCTTGCGCCCGAAGTCGGTGATGCGCCCCCCGTTATCGAGCGCGCCCAACGTCGCCAGCATCGTGCGCGCGGTGTCTAGCGCAGGCGGCGGCGGCAGGTCGAGCCAGGCCATCTCCGCCGGATCGCCAGCGCCCCACTGAGCCAGCGTGAGCGTCAGCGGCGCAAGGTCGCTGGTCAGCATCTCGGGCGGATCAAACTCGGCCCGGCCTGCATGCGCGGCTTCTTCCCAGAGACGATAGGCGGTGCCCGGTCCCTGACGCGCAGCACGGCCAGCGCGTTGGGCGGCCGACGCGCGGCTGGCCCGGTGGGTGACGAGGCGCGTTACGCCGGCGGCCTTGTCGAATTCCGCGCGCCTTGACAGTCCCGCATCGACCACGACCGATACGCCATCCAGCGTCAGCGACGTTTCGGCGATGGCGGTCGCCAGCACCACTCGCCTGCGACCTTCAGGATCACGCCGGATCGCCGCGCGCTGGGCAGCAGGATCGCATTGACCGTGAAGCGGCAGCACCAGCGCCGCAGGCAACTTCTGCGCCAATAGGTCGGCCACCCGGTCGATCTCACGCACGCCCGGAAGGAAGGCAAGTACATCGCCCGTCTGCTCCCGCCACGCCGTCAGGATGGCCGACGCCGTTGCATCCTCGATCCGCTTTTCAGGCGCGTGGCCCAGCCAGCGCAGATCGAGCGGCCATGCCTTGCCCGCGCTTTCGATCACCGGGGTGCCTTCCCCCAGCAGCCGCGCGAACCGGGTGCCGTCGATCGTCGCGGACATTACCACGATCCGCAGATCCTCGCGCACGACGCTACGGCTCTCGATGGCGAGGGCGAGGCCGAGATCGCTGTCCAGATGGCGCTCGTGCGCCTCGTCGAACAGCACTGCCGATACGCCAGCAAGTTCAGGATCGGACAGGATGGTGGAGACGAAAATCGCCTCGGTCATCACCAGCACCCGGGTCCAGGCCGATCGCTTGACGTCGAGGCGCGTAATGTAGCCGATCGTCTCCCCCGCGGTTTCGCCCAGCAGGGCCGCCATGCGTTCGGCAGCGGCACGGGCGGCGACACGGCGCGGAGAAAGCAGGATGACACTGCCGGTGCACCACGGCTGATCCAGCAAGGCAGGCGCCAGTGCGGTGGTCTTGCCCGCACCGGGGGGTGCAATCAGCACTGCACCAGAGGTATCGTTTAACGCCTGCAACAAATCGGGCAGGACGGCATGGATCGGCAGCGTGGACACGCGCTGCACCTAAACCGCTTCTGTAGCCTCGAAAAGCATCATTGCGGCGAGTAGCCGATACAACCGAAGCGGATCCATCTGCTGGCGATCGCTACAGTTCCTAAACACTTGGCAATCTAAGGAATGCGTACAAGCACCCATCCCGTCAATTTCATGCAGACCCGTAGATGCATCGCGCCGGACAATATCCATTAAGCGTCGCGCAGTTCCTGCGGCTGCGCGATCATATTCCGCCGATGTATGGCTTGCTGGCGATCAACGCGGCCGTGCTGGCGTTTACGCATCGTAACCTGGCTCCGCCCATCCTTGTCTACGTGGTGCCTACCATTTTGATCGCCGCGGCGCTTGTCAGGTCACTGGTATGGATGAAGGCGGTCACGAACGTCGATCTGGACGAGGCGACGGCGAAGCAGCGATTGCGCCGGACGATGATTTTCGCGGCCGTGGTTGCCCCGGCGTTTACCATCTGGGCGCTTCTGCTTGATCAGCATGGGGGGCCATACGAGCACGGGCACGTGGCCGTATTCATATCGGTGACTGTGCTGGCGTGCATGTTCTGCCTCAGTTTCCTGCCTTCGGCAGCAACACTGGTCAGCGTCCTCGTGCTGGGCACTTTCTTAGGCTACACCCTTTGGCACGGTTCGGAAGTGCTGGTCGCCATCGCGTGCAACATCGCCCTGGTGGCGATCTTGATCCTGAAGATGGTACATGACGCGTACCGATCATTTACCGGACTGGAAACATCTCAGCGCAACCTGAATGTAGAACGGCGTCAGGCCCAAATGCTGGGTGAGGAAAACGCCAAGCTGGCGCAGACCGACGAACTGACCGGAATGCCCAACCGCCGCTACTTCTTCAACACGCTGGAAAGCTTGCTTACCCAGTCCGGCGAATACGACATGTTCACCGTTGGCCTGATCGATCTCGATCGGTTCAAACCGGTGAACGACACCCACGGCCACGCCCACGGGGACCGTCTGCTCCAAATTATTGGCGAACGCATGATGAGCCGATGCCCGCCCGACACCATTGTCGCACGCCTGGGCGGGGACGAGTTCGGCCTTATCGTGCCGGGCAGTTCGCTGAAGGCCGAGCGCATCGCGAATGACCTGTGCCAGGCCATTCGGGAACCGGCACGGATCGGCGATTCACTGGTATCGGTGGGCTGTTCCGCAGGCCTGGCCGTCTATCCCGAAACGGCGACTGTCGCCGATCTGCTGTTCGATCGAGCGGATTTCGCACTCTATCATGCTAAAAACCATAAGCGCGGGCAGTGCGTCCTGTTCTCTGAGCACCTCGAACGCCTTATCCGCACGGAGCAGGCCATCGATGCGGCGCTGCAGGAAGCGAACCTCGAGGAAGAGCTGACGCTGGCGTTCCAGCCGATCGTGTCCACGCACGATCTGGAGCCGATCGGGGTCGAGGCACTGGCGCGGTGGCACTCGCCGCGCCTTGGCGACATCGCGCCCGATCTGCTGATCGGGTCCGGTGAGCGCATCGGCCGTTCGCGTGAAGTGACGCTAACGCTGTTCGACAAGGCGCTTCATGCTCTCGGCCAATTGCCGGAACCGCTGCGCGTCACCTTCAATCTATCCGGCAACGATATCGGTAATACCGATACGATCGACGCGCTGCTGGCGCGGTTTACGGAGTCCGGATGCGATGCGCGGCGGCTGTTGATCGAAATCACCGAGTCCTCGCTCATCGCCGAACTGGACAAGGCGAATGCGGCTCTCCAGCGCCTGCGCGCGACCGGGATGAAGATCGCTCTCGACGATTTCGGCACCGGGTATTCCAGTCTTTCGTCCCTGCACCAGTTGCCGCTCGACATGGTGAAGATCGACCGCAGTTTCGCAATGCGGCTGAATGAGGCAGCCGGTCGCCGCCTGATCACCGCGATCCGGCATCTGGCGCGCTCGCTTTCGCTTGAATGCGTGATCGAAGGGATCGAAACGGAAAACCAGCTCGTCAGCGCTAGGCTGGCCGGGTTCTCGCTGGCTCAGGGGTTCCTGATCGCCAAGCCGATGCCGCTAGACGAACTGCTGATCCGCCTGTCCGAACCGCTTGCCGTGGAATGGAAAGCGGCGACCGGATAACTTTATCCGTCGGCATGACGGGTACCGTATTCGATACGAATACGCACCCATTCGCCGACTTGTGGCTTCCCGTTGATGCGCGGCGGTATCACTTGGAACTGCCACGCGGCGTTGAGCACGGCGCGGCCAAAGCCCGAACCCCGCGGCGATTCTCCAAGAATCTGGCAATTTTCCACCCGGTATCGCTCGATCGTCTGGCACGCGATCATGCCCCACCCCTGCGGCGGCGCCTGCGCAGGAAGGTACCCGCCAAGTTGCGCGTCTGTCGGCTCCTTGTACCAGTCCGCGTTGTAGAGAACCGCGCCGCCCGGGCCTTCGCCGGGACCATAGGTCGATCCGCTATTGCCGCCACCGCCCTTGGGCGAACCGCTGCCCGACTTCTTCATCGCGCCGATGTCTGCCGCCGCCATATCCGCGCGTGACACCTTCAGAAACGAGAACGCCGGCTTTTCCGCTGCTTGAGTCGGCTCGACGACCGGAGGAACAGGCGTGCGAACGCGCACTTCTTCGTGTTCGGGCTGGTCCTCTTCCTTCTTCGGCGCCTGCTTCGCCTTGTCCGGTGACTTCCGGCCACTGTCAGCGTCCTGACCTTCGATATCGAACGTCACGGGATTGCGCGCCCTGTCGCGGTGGGGGGCCATCGTCGTCTGATAGAGCGCCACCAGCAGCGCGATCACGATGATCGCTGCCGAAAGCAGGGAAGAGATCAGGCGTTGGCGAGGCGAGCCGGGCTGATACCCCGTGCCGGCCCGATCGGCATCGGAGCGCATGAAACGGCCCTTAAGCGAGCCGCGCTCACATCGCAATTACGGCATTGTTACAAGTTGTCGCAACGCGCGATCAGTAGCGGCGGGCGACCGCAAATTCCACCGCCTCGGCCATCGCCGCGCGTGCTTCCCCGGCGGGGAATCCGGCGATCGAATCGATGGCGCGTTGGGCGTAATGACGCGCCCGCTCCCGCGTAGCTTCGACGCAGCCATGGCGGTTGATCAGCGACACGGCATGGGCCAGATCATCATCATCGGTGCGGAAACCGGCGATCGCGTCTTCCCAGAACTTGCGTTCCTCAGCATTGCCGCGTGCGTAGGCCAGGATGACCGGCAGGGTCATCTTGCCCTCCCGGAAGTCGTCGCCCTTGTCCTTGCCCGATTCCGAACTTTCCGAATCGTAATCGATCGCATCGTCCACCAGCTGGAAGGCGATGCCCAGATTGCGACCGAACGCATCGAGCGCCTGCTCCTCCGCTTCGCTGCGTTCAGCGACGACTGCAGAGATACGCGTGGCGGCGGCAAAAAGCGCGGCGGTCTTGGATCCGATAATCTGGAGGTAATGTTCCTCGCTCGTCTCGATCTTGCGCTGGGCGACCAGCTGATCGACCTCGCCCTCCGCAATGATCGAGCTGGCGCTGGAAAGGATTTTCAGCACCTTTAGGCTGCCGTCTTCCACCATCACTTCGAAAGCGCGGCTGAACAGGAAATCGCCGACGAGGACGGTGGCCGGATTGCCGAAAACGATGTTCGCGGCGGCCTTGCCACGGCGCATGTCCGATCCATCCACCACATCATCGTGCAGCAGGGTGGCGGTGTGAATGAATTCGACGGCAGCAGCCAGCTTGTAGTGGCGGTTGCCCTGATAACCGCACAACTGCGCCGCCGCGACCGTCAGCATCGGGCGCATGCGCTTTCCACCGCCCGAGATCAAATGACCCGCGAGCGCCGGGATCAGCGGGATCTCGCTTTGCATACGGTCGAGGATGACGGCGTTGACGCTGTTCATGCCGGCAGCGGTCAGCGCCAGCATGGGAGCGAGGGAGGGCTGTTGCCTGCGCGATTTCAGGGAAACGACATCTGCACTCATCGCCCCGCGCTTTGGGCGCAAGCACGCGGCAACGCAAGTGCTATTGCCACCAAATGGTCCGTCGAGACGACTGGAAGAGCAGGGCAAGGCGTGCTAGCGGGCGCGTCCATGACCCAGGACACGCCTTCAGCTTCCGCCCAAGGACAAGCCACCATCGATCCCGTTCTGGCGGGCTTTCGCTCCAGCATCGACAACATCGATGCCGCGCTGGTTCACATGCTGGCGGAACGTTTTCGGATCACGAAGGCCGTGGGAGAATACAAGGCGAAGACCGACCTTCCCGCGTCCGATCCCGGCCGCGAGGAACGCCAGATCGCGCGCCTGCGCGCCCTGGCGGAGGACGCCCACCTCGATCCCGATTTCGGCGAGAAGTTCATTCGCTTCATCATCGATGAAGTCATCCGCCATCACCAGCAGGCCAAGCACGACGCCTGAACCGGCCGGGGCGTGACCCCGACGATAAGGCGGACAGCGGGAAGCGATGATCGCCCCCGCCTAGCCGGTTATTCCTGAACGAAATCCTGCAGACGGCCCATGAGGGTCTGAATGCGGGTGGCCGCCTCGGTGAAAGTCTTCACGTCCTCACGGTTGCCGTTGCCGCGCGCTTCCTTGGCCGATTCAAGATAGCCTTCCAGATCGACTTCCAGCGCGTCGACCAGCATTTCGATCTCGTCCGAAGTAAGCGGGACGTTGATAGGCTCGGACATGAAAACTCCTGAAATGTGAGAGCGCCAGATGAGGATTCCCGACGCGAACGGCAACCGCCGATTATGCGGTTACCCCCAAATTGATCTCGATCCACCCTGCATCAGGCGGGAATGCGCGGCAACCGCAGCTTGACCAGCAGACCGCCAAGGTCCTCGCTTTCTTCAAGCGCAACGGTGCCGCCGTAGATTTCAACCACATCGCGCACGATGGCAAGGCCAAGACCAGTGCCAGGCTTGCCGGTATCCAACCGCGCGCCGCGATCGAATATGCGGATGCGTTCTTCCTCGGGAATGCCAAGGCCATCGTCCTCGACCCAGATCTCGCAGAACTCCGGCACACGTTCGCCCGCATCAACGGTCACGAACACGCTCCCGCCGCCGTATTTCGCGGCATTTTCGATGAGGTTGCCAAGGATTTCTTCAAGATCCTGCTTTTCCATCGCCACGATTACGTTGCGAGGACCATCGAGATCGAAGCGGGCCTTTTCGTACAGGCGTTCGACCGCGCGCAGCACCGCTTCGAGACTTGGCCATACGTCCGCGCGCGACATGCCGACCGCCCGGCGCCCCACGGCCCTCGCCCGCGCCAGATGGTGATCAACCTGGCGCCGCATCACCGCCGCTTCCCGAATGACAGTGTCGGCAAGGTCCGGCGCTTTCGCGGTGGCGGCGTTCATCACCACCGTTAGCGGAGTCTTGAGCGCATGGGCCAGATTACCAGCGTGGGTGCGCGCTTCCTCCGCCTGCCGCTCGGTATGGGCGAGCAGAGCGTTCAGCTCATTCACCAGCGGCTCCACTTCGCGGGGGAGCGGATCGTTCACGCGGCTCGCGCCCGTGGTGCGCAGCTTCTGGATCGCACGGCGGACATGACGCAGCGGAAACAGACCGTACCAGGTCTGCATGCCCGACATCAGCATCAGCCCAAACCCGAGCGCCACGAAGCTGTAGACCAGAATGGAGCGGATCATCTTGATCTGATCATTCAGGTCGCGCCGACTGGCAGCGACGGTGAACATCCACTGCGAATCGCTGCCGGGCAGGATGATGGAGCGCTCCATCACGCGCAGCGGTTCGCCAGCGAACTGATCACTGTCATAGACGTGCGGCTGCGCATCGAAATGACCCGTCGGCACTTTCAGGCTGCGATCCCACAGCGAGCGGGAGGGAAAATCCTCATGCCCCTTCGCCCTGATCTGCCAGTACAGGCCGGAGTTCGGCTCAAGGAAACGCTGGTCGCCAAGCGGGCGGATGAAGAACACCTCTCCATCCGGGCCGATCTCCGCCGATCCGATCATGCCTGTCAGCATATAGCCCAGCTGCTCGTCGAAGTTGCGCGTGACGATGCCGGTAACGGTGTGATCGAGCGCCAGACCACCGGCGAGCAGCAGGAAGGACACCCACCCCGCCGCGATCAGCATCATGCGCCGCGCGAGCGATCCGGTGGACCCCTTCCGACGCGCTGCTCGGTCTATCGGAGCAGGCGTTGTCGGTTCCGGGGGATCAGCCGCGGCCGGGGAGTGCGGGGTCGTCGAGACTGTAGCCAAGGCCGCGGATCGTGGTGATGACGTCAGCGCCCAGCTTCTTGCGAATGCGCGTGACGAAGACCTCGATCGTGTTCGAATCGCGGTCGAAATCCTGATCGTAGATATGTTCGATCAGTTCGGTACGGCTGACCACCTTTCCCTTGTGGTGCATGAGGTAGGACAGCAGCTTGTATTCCTGCGCCGTCAGCTTCACCGGCTCACCGGCCAGGGTGACGCGGCCGGAACGCGTATCGAGACGCACCGGCCCTGCGGTCAGTTCGCTGGACGTGTTGCCCGAAGCACGGCGGATCAGCGCGCGGAGGCGGGCGATCAGTTCCTCGGTCTGGAACGGCTTGGCAAGATAATCGTCGGCCCCGGCGTCAAGACCGGCGACCTTGTCGGACCAGCTATCGCGCGCAGTGAGCACCAGCACCGGGAACGTGCGCCCTTCGCGGCGCCACATGCCCAGCACGGTCAGCCCGTCGATCTCCGGCAGGCCGAGGTCGAGGATCACGGCATCGTAGTCTTCGGTCGAGCCGAGAAAGTGCCCGTCCTCTCCATCGGTGGAGAGATCTACGGCATAGCCGTTCTGCTCCAACGTGGTCTTGAGCTGGTTGCCGAGGGTCGGCTCATCCTCGACGATCAGGATGCGCAATGTATCGTCCTCCCAATATGAACGAGGTGGAGATGGGACGAAAGCCCGCCATGGTCAAGCGACGGAAACCCGACAGGTTCCCGAGGGCCGCTATCTGCTCTGGCCGATGATGCGCCCGGTGCGGGCGTCCACGTCCACGAAACCGACGCGCCCGTTCTGGATGAACTTCAGGCGATAGGCCATTGCGGCGGCGTCGTATTCAGGGCCAAGGTACTGCATGCCCGGCATGCGCGGGATGACGATCTGTTCGATCTGGCGGATGGAAAGGATGTTCCCCGCCTTGCGCTCGCGACGAACCTCCCCCTGTTCACCGCCAGTATCGGCGTGAACCGGAAGGGCGCCAGCCGAAAGCGATACGATGGCCACGGCGGCAAGCGGAGCGAGATAGCGTTTCATCACAGCTTCGATGCCTAGACTTCGTGCGTTGAACAAGCGCTGAATGTTGCTGGAAGAGTGCGGAAAGGTTCGATTTCGTTCCAACTGTGCGCTGCGTGCCTCAGTGGTCGCGCTGATACCTCACCGCCAAGCCGCTTGCCCTCCCCCCATCCCCGCCTGTAGGGCGCGCAGCCATGGCACTTGCACCAATTCTGAGCTGGGAAGGCCTTGGCCTGATCCAGGGGTCCGGCTGGCTCTTCAAAGACCTCGACATCAACATCGCCCCGCGTGACCGGTTGGCCCTGATCGGGCGTAACGGCGCGGGCAAGACCACGCTGCTCAAGCTGATCGCCGGCATGGTCGACGCCGACAAGGGCACCCGCTCGGTCCAGCCGGGTACGCGGGTCATCACGCTGGAGCAGGACCCGTTCTTTACCGGGTTCGACACGCTGCTCGATTTTGCGATTCACGGCGACGATGCGCCGCCCCGGCACGAAGTGGAAGCGATTGCCGACCAGTTGGGGATCGACCTGACGCGCGAAGCCCACAGCGCCAGCGGGGGCGAGCGCCGCCGCGCCGCGCTGTGCCGCGCGCTGGCGTCCGAACCGGACCTCCTGCTGCTGGACGAGCCAACCAACCACCTCGACCTTGCCGCGATCGACTGGCTGGAATCCTGGCTGCAACGTTATAACGGCGCCTTCGTGGTCATCAGCCACGACCGCACGTTCCTCACCCGCCTGACCAACGCCACGCTCTGGCTGGACCGGGGTGGCCTGCGTCGCAAGGACATCGGCTTCGGCGGCTACGAAGCGTGGGAAAACGAAGTCTACGCCGAGGAGGAACGCGCCGCCCAGAAGCTGGACGCCAAGCTCAAGATCGAGGCGCACTGGCTGGAACGCGGCGTCACCGCGCGGCGCAAGCGCAACCAGGGCCGACTTGCCAAACTATGGGAAATGCGGGCGCAGCGCGCATCGATGATGGGGCCGCAGGGCACCGCCAAGCTGGCGGTCATGGCGGATGACAGCAAGACCAAGTCCGTCATCGTCGCCGATCGCATCACCAAGCGGTTCGGCGAAGGCGATGCCCAGCGCACCGTCATCAAGGACTTTTCCCTGCGCATCCAGCGCGGTGACCGGATCGGCGTGGTGGGCGCGAATGGATCGGGCAAGTCCACCTTGCTCAAGATCCTGACCGGCGAACTGGAGCCGGACGACGGCAAGATCACGCTGGCCAACACGCTCAACAAAACCGTGATCGACCAGCAACGCAGCCTGATGAGCCCGGAAAAGCGCATCCGCGACATCATCGCCGAAGGGGGCGACTGGATCGACGTGCGCGGCGTTCGCAAGCATGTTCAGGGCTACCTGAAGGACTTCCTGTTCGATCCCGGCATGGTCGAGGCCAAAGTGGGGACGCTGTCGGGCGGCGAACGATCGCGCCTGCTGCTGGCGCGCGAATTCGCCCGTACCTCCAACCTGCTGGTGCTGGACGAGCCGACCAACGACCTCGACCTCGAAACGCTGGACCTGCTGCAGGAAGTCATCTCCGACTATGACGGCACCGTGCTGATCGTCAGCCACGACCGTGACTTTCTGGACCGCACCGTCAACGTCACGCTCGGCCTCGATGGGTCGGGCCATATCGACGTGATCGCGGGCGGCTATGCGGATTGGGAAGCCAAGCGTCGCGAACGAACGGCAGGATCGGCGAAAAAGGCGAAGGCCGATGCGCCCCCTCCCCCGCCGATGCCCTCCAAGAAGGCCAAGCTCTCCTACAAGGACCAGCGCGACTACGAATTGCTGCCCAAGCGGATCGAGGAACTGGAAGCCGCCATTGCCGCAGACGAGCAGGCGATGGCGGACCCGGCGCTCTACACCCGCGACCCGGCCCGCTTCGCGTCCCTGACCGCCGCCATCGCCAAGGCCCGCACCGACAAGGAAGCGGCCGAAGAACGATGGCTGGAACTGGCGGAACTGGTCGAGGGATAATGTCCGCCTAGAGAGTGATCGCCCATCCCGTGGCGGCAGCGCCGGCGAGCACGGCAGGCGTAACCCACGCGCCCTTTACTCGCCATGCGATAAGAAGTGCGACGGCGAACAGGACGACAGCCGCGATCGGTGCGGAGATGCGCGATCCGGTGGCGTAGGCCAGCTGTATGAACGTCGCGCCAATGATGCCGACGACGGCCGCCGCGACCCCTTCCAGCACGCGGTGCAGCGCCGGGTTTGCGACGATCGCCTCAAGTCGTTCGAACAATACGAGAGAGAAGGCGAAGGCGGGCAGGAACATGCCGGCGGTAATTGCGAGCGCGCCCGACAGACCACCGGTGACATAACCGACGAAGGTTGCGAAGATGACCAGCGGCGCAGGCAGCACTCCGGCAAGAGCAAGCCCGTCGAGGAACGTGCCATCGGCGAGCCAGCCTCGCCCGACCGTATCAGCGCGGACATAGGGGATCGCGGTATAGGCCCCGCCAAAGGTCAGCAATCCGCCTTTTAGGCCCGCGATGAACAGCGCCAGGACCGTGATCGGCGCGGTGGACATAGTGTGGACGGCCTCGGCGGGGGCAGTCATCAACCTGATGGCGACAGCCAGCATGACAGCGACGATGACGATCAGGGCCGCAACGCCTTTGCGATGGGCCAGTGCGTAGATCGCACCGCCCGTCACCAGCAGTATCCAGAATGGAACCTCAGCCAGTGTCGCCGCGAAGCTGGCGAAAGCGATCACTCCCAGCAGCCAGTTTTCGACAATGTGCTCCCCGATCCGCACGACGGCGCGCAGAATGATGGCGAGCACCGCGATCTGCACGCCAAGCAGCACGCCCGCCAAGCCGACATCGCCCGAAATCCAGGTAACGTAAGCCCACGCGGCGACCAGCATCAGCACGAAGCCGGGTAGCATGAAGCCCAACCCCGCCAGCAACCCGCCGATCCGGCCCCGCGCGATCATGCCCAGATGCACGCACAGTTCATGCGCTTCCGGTCCGGGCAATACCTGAAGGACCGCCAGCAGGCGGTTGAAGCGCGCCTTGTCGATCCAGCGTTCGTCCTCGACCATCGATTGGCGCAGCATCGCGATCTGCGCCACTGGCCCACCGAACGCCAGCGCGCCAAAGCCACAGAACTTTAGGAACAGGCCGATCAGGGTGATGGGGGGCGGGCCGGTTTCGGTTGCGTCCAGCCCGGCAGCTTCTCTATTCATCCATACGCTCCTTGCGCCGCAAATCGCGGCGGGTGGAGCGGACTTGGACGGATGCCGTCTGAACGGGCGTCCGCGTAAGCCCGTTGCGTTGTCTATCGCCCGGTTTGCGGGGCATAGTCAATGTCACTTCTTGGTAATAACGCCAGCTTGTCAAACTCTCGCATCTATCACAATGCGCAACCGGATCGGTTAGAAGAGACGGGCAATGATCAATCGCATTCGTGACATCCGCCTGCAAAAAGGCATGACGCTGGCCGACGTCGCATTGGCATGCGATCCGCAGACGACCGCCCAGACCATCGGGCGGCTTGAAACCGGCATGCGCAACCTGTCGCTGGTCTGGATGAACCGCATTGCCGCCGCGCTGGGAGTAGAACCGGAAACGCTGCTGCGAAGCGAAGCGAACGAGCCTGCCCGCATCGTCGCGACACTCGGCAGCAAGGGCGCTCAGGCGCTGCGTTCGCCCATCGAGGCCGTGCCGCCGAACGATCTGTCGACGGACGCACCGTGGCTGGTGGTCTCGGTGGACGCCGCAAACGGCGAGTATCGTACCGGCGACCAGATCTGGCTGAGCCAGCACGCGCCCACCGACGCCGCAAAGCTGCTCAATCGAGACGTGCTGGCGCCGCGTGCGGGCGGCCTCTTCACCTTCGGGCGTCTGATCGAGGCGAACGCGGAAGCCGTCGTGCTCTCGCTTCCGGCCAGCGGACAGGACCCGGTGCGCGTGGAACATCCCGCCTGGCTGGCGGTTGCCGAACTGCTGATCCGCAAACTGTAGGCGACGAGCACTTGCATATTCTTTCGATCGCCACGCTGTTTCCCAACCCCGCCCGGCCATCGTTCGGCGTCTTTGTCGGCAACCAGATGCGCGCAGTGATTGCGCGCGGGGAAGCGCAGCTGACGGTGGTCAGCCCCATCGGAATTCCGCCCTGGCCGCTGTCCCTGCGTGACCCTTACGCGCGATTGAAGGACATTCCCGACGTCAGCGACGCAGTGGGGCTTCGGGTCTATTATCCCAAGTTCACCACGTATCCCAAAGTGGGTGGGGATACGAACCCAGGGCGGATCGCCAAGGCCGTTCTGCCGCTGGTGCGGCGACTGCACGCCAGGACGCCGTTCGATCTGGTCGATGCGCAGTTCTTCTTTCCGGATGGCCCCGCCGCCGCGATCATCGCGCGCGAACTGGGCTTGCCGCTGACCATCAAGTCACGCGGGGCGGACATTCATTTCTGGGGCCAGCGCCCTCGCGCCTTGCAGCAGATGCGCGATGCCGCGAACCAGGCGGCGGGCATGCTGGCCGTGAGCCGCGCGCTGCGGGACGATATGGTCGCGCTGGGAATGCCGGCGGATCGCATCGACATTCACTATACCGGGCTTGATCGAGAGAAGTTCCATCCGATCGAACGCGGCGCGGCCCGCGCGCTGGTCTCGGCCATGCCCAACTTGCAGATCTGGTCGGAAGGTCCGCTGCTGGTCACGCCGGGCGCGCTGATTCCGCGCAAGAGCCAGTCGCTGGTGATAGAGGCGCTGACCCACCTTCCCGAGGCCCGGCTTGCCCTTGCTGGCGCGGGCGAAGATGAGGCGCGGCTTAAAGCATTGGCCAAGCGGCTGGGCGTGGCGGATCGGGTTCAGTTCCTGGGGCTGATCGACCACGAACTGCTGCCTCATGTCCTGTGCGCGGCAGATGTACTGGTGCTCCCTTCCGCCAGCGAAGGGCTGGCGAACGTATGGGTGGAGGGCCTAGCCTGCGGCACCCCCATCGTCATCCCCGACATCGGCGGCGCGCGCGAGATCGTCAGCGACGAAAGCGCCGGTCGCATCGCCGCCCGCACGCCCGAAGCGATCGCTTCCGCCGTGTCGGACATCCTCGCCGCGCCGCCTGCACAGGCGGACGTCGCCGAACATGTCAGCCGTTTCAGCTGGGGCACCAACGCGGAAAACATCGTCCGCTTCTGGAAGGAAGTGCTCGAACGAGACGCAGCGGTCCCGATCGCCCGATCCGCCTAGAGCGACGAGCCGCCGTCCAGCACGAACTCCGCACCGGTCGCGAACGAGCTTTCATCGCTGGCGAGGTACAGGCACAGCGCGGCGATTTCCTCGGGCTGGCCGATGCGGCCGATCGGGTGGCCCGCAACCCATTCGGCATAGAGCGCTTCGGGTGCGTCCGACTGGGCGAGCACTTTGTCCAGGATCGGGGTGTGGATCACCCCCGGATGCACCGAATTGCAGCGCATTTCGTACTTCTGCCGGGCGTAGTGCAGCGCGATCGACTTGGTCATATGTGTGACCCCCGCCTTCGCCGCGTTGTACGCCGCCAGATAATGAGACGCGCGGATGCTGGCCATCGAGGCGATGTTGATCACCGATCCGCCGGTGTTCTTCATCAGGCCAATCACATGCTTGCAGCCAAGGAACACCCCGGCCAGATCGACGTCCAGTTCATGGCGGAAGGCATCCAGCGTCAGGTCCTCCACCGAACCGATGGTGGTGATCCCGGCGCAGTTGACGAGCACGTCGATCCGGCCATGGCGCGCATCGACTTCCTTGAACGCAGCGATCCACTGGTCTTCCTGCGTCACGTCGAGCGAGAGGAAGCTGGCGCCCCCGCCCAGTTCGTCGACAAGGGCATTGCCGGCGGCAGCATCGATATCCGCGATGACGACCCAGGCGCCCTCCGCCACGAAGCGGCGCACGATCGCATCGCCCAGTCCCGAAGCCCCGCCCGTGACCAGCGCCACCTTACCCGCGATCCGCCCAGCCATCATCGCCCTTTCGTTTCTATCTGTCAGCGTCAAATGCCCCGCCGCGCCCACGGCTGACACCTGTGCAAAGTACCAGCGGCGCCGCCTTGCGCCCGCCCCTAGCCTTCCCGAAACTATCGGCGAGAGGACAAGGCAATGCGCATCATCGTGGCAGGATGGCTACGTTACGCGGGCGACGACAAGACCTGCACCCAGATCATCACCACCGGAGCGCCGCACATCTATGCCGCGCGGGACGAAGAAGGCTGCACCGCCTATACTTGGGCGGTCGATCCGCTCGATCCCGGCCTGATCCAGGTCTACGAGGAGTGGGACAGCGAAGAGGCCCTGCTGCTGCATTTCGCGCGCGAACCGTATGCCAAGATGCGTGCCCACCTTGAGCAGTTCGAGATCACCGGCTTTGGCGTGCAGATGTATTCCGCGTCCGGGATCGAGCAGGTCTACGACGATAACGGCTGGCCCCGCCGCGAAATCTTCGGGGTGACACTGCCAGCCGAGTGAAAGATTATTCCTCGATCGGAATGAGAAAATCCATCGTGTAGCGTTTGGCTTTCCACCCGTCCGTGGTGCGCACCACATCGAAGTAGTAGCGCCCGTGGACGGTGATGCCGCCGCCCGCCTTGTACTTGCCCATGCCGAGCACATAGGCCCGGACCGACGCGGTATCGCCATCGTAGGCGGTGATCGCAAAGTTGGTCAGGTAATGGGCATGGGCGGACATCGCGGCGAAGGTATCAGCAAAGAAACTGCGGATTTCCGCATGGCCGTTCAGGCTGGGGAAGCCGATGCCCGACAGATCGAACACCGCATCCTCCACGAACACAGCGCAGATCCCGTCCAGATCGTGCAGGCTGTCCACCGCGTGCGCGTAGGACACGAGCAGGTCCTGGATCGCGAAACGATCCTCGATCGGGCAAACGGCCATCCCGGTCAGACCGTCTTTCCGTGCGTGACGTAATCGTCCAGCAGTTCGTGGAAGCGCTGGATGCGCTTTTCCTGACCCGGCAGGTGGAAGCCCTTGAACCCGCGTGAGTTCAGGCCCTGCTGCTGCGTTGTCCCGATCGACAGGTCCTGATCGGCCACGAAGCCCACCGAAACACCGTCCCCATATACCGAGTGGCGCACCAATGCGTCATGCTCCAGTGGCAACATGCCCAGCGGCGTCATCACTTCGGCCATGCCCTCGACCGGCGGATAGAGGCACCAGTGCTGGAACACGCACTTTTCCGGGTCGGTGGGATGCGGCTCGGTGCGCAAGACCTGCAGCTGTTCCGGGCTCATCGTCAGAGTCAGGTTGGGGAACAGCGTGCAATGGAAATAGTCCACCAGCTGCTGGTCGCTCATGTCATTGTAGTTGGTGAACCCGCGACCCGGACCAAGGCGGCGCTTCGCCTCGATCACGGCCTGGCGCAAATCGCCGGTGCGGCCGTTGTATTCCTCGGGGTCGATGTCCCAGGCACGCGCCACATCGTCCAGCGGGGCAGGCACTTCGGTCGTGTGATAATCGACGCGGGTGGTCGCCTGATGCCCCTTCATCCACATCGAATTGTGCCCGGACGGGTACATCTCGAACAAAGTGTCAGGCAGCCCGTCATTGATGAACGTCGCCAGTTCCGGGTGGATGGTGGGAAGGTGATAGCTTTCGTTGAAGTTGTCCCGGATGATCTTCCAGTTGAACTCGCAATCCGCCGACACCTTGAGCACGCGCACCCAGTTTTCGATACCATAGCCTTTCAGCCGCTCGGGGAACGGGGCCAGCCATTCGTGCAGCGGGGCGACGTCATCGTCCATGCACCAGAACACGAAGGGACCCCATGTCTCGCAGCGCAGTTCGGACAAATGCAGCTTGCCGCAGGGAGTGCCGCCATCAAAATCGTCCGGGTCCTGCACTTTGGCTAGGGTCCCGTCGAGGTCGAAGGTCCAGCTGTGGTAGGCGCAGGTGATGCGCATCACGCTGGCCTGCTCGCCCACGATCAGCCGGTTGCCGCGATGCGGGCAGGAGTTGTAGAACGCCTTGATCGATCCGTCTTCCTGACGGACCATAATCACCGATTCCTTGCCGAAATTGTGCCGGATGATGTCGCCCGGCTCTTCCAGTTCGGCGATCAGGCCGCCCAGGTGCCATACCTTGGGCCACAGGTTCTTGGTCTCTCCATCCATCCACTCCTTGGTGATGTACCGGTCGGCGGTGATGGTGTCGCCGCGCACCGGCATGTCGAAGTCCGGCGAATAGCGCGATACCGTGGTCTGCACGTTCATGACGGTGTTCCTGTAGCTGTTTGGGTGCGTGGGGGCATCAGTGCGAAGTCAGTTGTGCGGCGTTGAGTTGGCTGGGGTCAGTGCCCCGTCGTCCGCCCTTGATCGCGCCGGGATTGGCGACGAAGAAATCGAGCGAGCCTGGATCGTCCTTGACCCAGTCCGTCACGAGGACGCGGTTGACGATCCGCCAGTCGCCATCGCGGCAGGCGTATTCATCTAGATAACGGCCGGAAATGAACAAATCGCGCGGCGTTCCATCGTCTCCGCGCGTGGAATGCCAAGCTTGGAAATACCATTCGCCGCTCGCGCGATTGCCGTCGATCTCGATCCGCGACTGGCCCAGCATGTGGTGGGTGCCGCCCATGTCGCCGAGGAAGCCCTGGGCGAAGGATACGAATTCGTCCGCCGAGCCTTTCATCAGCCCGCAATCGACAGCCGCGTCATCATGGAAGGCGCTGCGCTGCAGCCGCGCGTCCAGCCGGTCGAGGCCGCGCATATAGCGTGCCGCCGCGTCCGCAATATCGCGACGCGCGGCAAGGTCGCGCACTTGCGCTTCCAGGTCGAAGTATCCGTTCGTGGCGGCCATGCCTTCACACTCTCCCGTATCGAACCGGGTGCCTCTCAACGTGCACTCGCTTGTCCGTTCGCGCATCCTATCACAAATAACCGACTAGGCTGCCGGTTTTTTATGCTACGCTTCGCCGTGCTTGCCAAACTGCCACTTTGGCTAGGCTACGAAGGCAGATGGTATCAGGGGGGGAGAGACGATGAACGCGCAGACCTTGCAGGACAGGATGCTTTCCGCCCTGATGCCGCAAGTCCACGCCGCACCGCCCGAGAAATGGCAGCAGCGCAAAAGCGCGCTCATGCGCGATCGCCTGATCTCGGCAGCAGTCGATTGTCTGGTACAGAGCGGCTATCCCGGACTGACGACGGCGGCCGTGGCAACCGCCTGCGCCGTATCGCGCGGCACGATGCATCATCACTTCCAGACGCGGATGGAACTGGTGTCCGCCGTGGTCGATCAGGTCGTCTATCATCGGATGCGGACATTTCTGGCCGACTACTTCGACGCGGTGGGGCGACGGCAGCCTGACGAACCGATGATCGAACTGGCGGTCGATGCCCACTGGCGCTCTGTCCAGACTCGTGACTATGCCGCGTGGGTCGAACTGGCGCTGGCGGCGCGCACCGATGCCGAACTGGCCGCGATCTTCGAGCCGGCCGCGCGCCGCTACGACGCGGTCTGGACCAGCGAGATGATCGAGGCTTTTCCGCAGTGGAAAGAGGATTGGGAGAACCTGAAGCTCGCCCATGATTTTACCAGCGCCATTCATCTGGGCATGTTGCTGCACGCGCCCGTGTTCGGAACCGGCGACCGGCTGGAACGCCTGCGCCACTTCGCCGCCCGCACCATGCAGCGGCTGAGCGACGAGCGCTGATTTTCCTACATCGCCGCCACCTGCTACATTCGCGCAGGGTTTCTCATGCCAATGAAACTCCCTCCCGGTTCGGCCTATGGGCAAGGCACCGTCCGCATGTGTTTCATCAACTAAACTCTTTCCCGAGCCGGTGGCACGTTCTCTCCAAAGTCACAGGTGCCCCGGCCCTACCCGTCTTCCAGAGTTACCCCCTAAAACGAGTCGGTCACGACCGGAACATCACGAGGAAAGGATAGCCCATGGCCAATGTCGCAATCACCGGAGCCGCTCGCGGCATCGCCTTCGAACTGGTGAAGCAACATCTGGAACGCGGAGATCGCGTCTATGCCCTCGCTCGCGATCCGGATTCGGCAGCTGACCTGAATGCGCTTGCTCAAGCGAGCAATGGCAAAGTCACCGTCCACCGCATGGACGTGGGTAACAATGCATCGGTAAAGGAAGGCGCGGCATCTACGGGCTCCGATCAGATCGACGTGCTTTACAACGTGGCAGGCGTCGCCGGGCGGGCCGAACCTCAGTTGGACGGGATCGACTGGGACGATTTCGACAATTCGGTAGAGATCATGCTGAAAGGGCCGCTGCGCGTTCTCAGTGCATTCCTTCCTCGCCTTCACGATGGATCGAAGGTGATCAATTTTTCCAGCCAGCTGGGAGCCTCTACCTGGCCCTATGGCGGATACTGGTCCTATGCGGCAACCAAAGGCGGTCTGAACCGCATGATGCGCTCGGTTGCATTCGACCTTAAAGATCGCGGCATCGTGGTCGGCGTGATCCATCCGGGCTACGTTCAGACGGACATGAGTGGCCCCGGTGCCGACATCACGCCACAGGAAAGCGCCTCATCGATCATCCGGCTAACTGATGGCTGGTCGCTGGAAGATACCGGCGAATTCTACAAGTGGAACGGCGAAAAGCACGCCTGGTAAAGGGAGTAGAGCAATGGCGTTTACCGGCCCCCTCGAAGATCGCATCCTCATCCGTGAGCTGATGGAAACCTATGCCCATGGCGTCATGACCCGTGACGCCGAAACGTGGGCCGCCACGTGGGCCGACGATGCCTTCTGGGCGTTGCCGGAGTTTCCCGATCTGGGGGGCTTCACCGGGAAAGACGCCATCGTTTCGGGCTGGGTGGAATCGATGAAGCACTATGGCTTGGGCGGCGGGGCAGCCAAGCCAATGATCTACGTCGCCCACCCCGGAGAGATTCGAGTCGATGGCGACCGGGCGACGGCCATCTCCTACACATCGGAGATATTCGAAGATCCCGCTACCGGCGAGACCAAGCGGGTGCGGGGTCGCTACATCGATGAACTTGGCAGGATCGACGGCCGATGGCTATTCACTCGCCGGGAATACACGATCATGGATTTTCGCGACGATTGAACGTGTGGCACGCTGCACGCTCGCGACGTTGATGTTCCCGATCGCAAGGGAATCTCCCAAGACTGTCGCAAGCCGGGACGACCGGTTTTCGAGCGTTTACTTAATGGAGCGGTAACCCTTACATCCACCGCATGCTCGGTGTGACAATGCCCGACTGGCCGTGACGAACGTCGTCCTTCCAATCCGGTATGAAGGGAAAATGATGCTTCGCAAATTGGCCCGTCTGTTTGTGATCAAGACCAATTGGGAAGCCTACATGATCATCTACGCCCTGGCTCTCGGGGCGGTTGAACGGGGCAGCGTCTATCTCACACAATTCCCCGGTTTCGGCGGCAAACTGCTGTTCCTCGCCTGCACCGGATCGGTGTTCATGGCCGGCGCCAAGATCCTGGACTGCATCAAATACGAAAAGGCCGCTCTGCTCGATCGACAAACGGCGGAAAAATCATCGCCGGAAACCCGATTTCGCAAAGCAGCCTGAAAAGAACGCTGAGTAGAAAGGTGGGGTGATTCTGTTGACAGGCTCACCCCGGGCCCCTGGAATCCGCTTCTGTTACCCGGTGGGTCCAACCGTGTTCTGGCTTTGTAACTTCAGGGCGTTAGCCCCTAGAATTACGCTGCGAGAGCAAGTGCGTCGTTGTCGTTGGCACTTATGAGTTTTGAGCCTTGAAACGGGTTACTCAGCCCGGATGAAAACAACGCTTTTCAACACACGTCGATCCTAGTTCGGCCCCGTCATCACCCCTGCGACAACAGGGAGCCCTCCAACAGGAGAACGGGTGATGGTGGAGCCGCCGGGTACCGCCCCCGGGTCCGCTGCATCTATTGCACGCTGCAATTTATCATCATATCCGACCGAGGCCGGCAACGATCCATATAGGGCATTGATCGTAAATGTGAAGTGACCACGTCGCCCTGATGGTGATCAGGCGCGCGGCT